>NZ_AP023189.1:0-1208750 GCF_012767755.2 Pseudomonas tohonis | reverse complement strand
TGCGCCACCACCGGCCAGAACATCGCATAGGTGCGGCTGCCGCCCTGGTGGTGGACCCGCCCCTCGATGCGCTCGTGCAGCTCCATGGTGGCCTTGAACAACAGGAACACACCGCCGAACAGCATGATCAGGTCACGGCCGGAGAAGGCCTGGCCGAACACCTCGAACAGCGGCTCGGTCAGGGTCACCAGCCAGGAGATGCTGGCCAGCAGGCCCAGGCGCATGATCAGCGCCAGCGACAGGCCGATCAGGCGTGCGCGGTCACGCTGCTCGGGGGGCAGCTTGTCGGCGAGGATGGCGATGAACACCAGGTTGTCGATGCCGAGGACGATCTCCAGCACGATCAGCGTCAACAGTCCCAGCCAGGCGGTGGGGTCGGCTATCCATTCCATGTTCAGGCACTCCCGGGCGAAAGACGGGCAGGCGCGAAGGCTGCATCGGCGCCATGGGAGCGCTGCAGGCGGGTCGGCATGCGGGAAGATCGCGCGGCGGGGTGCCACGCTCGGATCGGGCGCTCGGCGGCGCCGGGGAAGGAAGGGGCCACGCCCACGCTGCCGGGGGGTGGTTTGCTACTGTCGCTGTCCATTGGGTTCCGGATCAAAAAAACGGACGTGCATCCTAGGACATGAATGCACGCCGTTTAACTCGGGAATTTTTACCAATCGTGTACGAAGTCGCTTAGCGCCGGCGGAACAAGGGCCTCGGCTCGATCACCGAACGCCCATAGAGCACGCTGACCCCGGCCAGCCCCTTGAGCGCATCGACGACGGACTTGTCCGCGCGCACGGCGAAGGCATCGAAGCCGCACTGGCGCATGTGCGCGAGCTGGTCGCGCAGCACATCGCCCACCGCGCGCAGCTCGCCGTGCCAGCCGAGCCGGCTGCGCAGCAGGTAGGCCTGGCTGTAGCCACGGCCGTCGCGGAAGCTGGGGAAATCCACGGCGACGAGCGGCACCTCGGCACCCAGCAATGGCCCCAGCGTCTCCACCTCGTCATCCGGTTGCAGCAGCAGGCCGTCGCGGCCTTCTCGCTCGCGCCACAGGGCCAGCGGCAGGATCAACGGGCCGTCCGGCAGGCCTTCGCCCACCTCGCGCACCAGGGTCCAGGGGTCGTCCGGCACCAGGTGCGGCTCTCCATCTCGCAGGCGGATGAGGTTGTTCATGCCGGCACCTCCGCGCGCGCGTAGACCCGCTCCTTGAACGGCTCAAGGCCGATGCGCCCGACCGTATCGACGAAGCGCTCCTCCAGCTCGCGGTAATCGAGGTAGGTGGCGACGATGCGCTCGATCACCTCCGGCACCTCGGCGGCGCTGAAGGACGGGCCGATCACCTTGCCCAGCGCCGCCGCCATGCCCTGGGCGCCGCCGAGGGTGATCTGGTACCACTCGCTGCCACCCTTGTCGACGCCGAGGATGCCGATGTTGCCGATGTGGTGATGGCCGCAGGCGTTCATGCAGCCGGAGATGTTCAGGCTCAGCTCGCCCAGGTCGTGGAGGTAGTCCAGGTCCTCGAAACGCTGCTGGATGGCCTGGGCGATGGGGATCGACTTGGCGTTGGCCAGTGCGCAGTAGTCGCCACCGGGGCAGGCGATGATATCGGTCAGCAGGCCGATGTTCGGCGTGGCCAGGCCGGTGTCGCGGGCGGCGTTCCAGAGCGCGTACAGGTCACGCTTGCGCACGTCGGGCAGCACCAGGTTCTGTTCGTGGGCAATGCGGATCTCGCCGAAGCCGAAGCGCTCGGCCCAGTCGGCCACCGCCTCCATCTGCGCGGCGGTGACGTCGCCCGGCGGCGCGTCGACCCCGGGCTTGGTGGACAGCACCACGGCGACGTACCCCGGCACCTTGTGCGGCTGCAGGTTGCGCGAGCACCAGCGGGCGAACTCGGCATCGGCGGCCAGCTGGCTGCCGAAGGCCAGGTCGATGTCGTCGAGCGTCTCGTAGCTAGGCGCGTCGAAGGCGGCGGCCACGCGCTGGTACTCCGCGAGGGTCAGCTGGGCCGGGCCGTCGCGCAGGTGTTCCCACTCGGCCTCCACCTCGCGGGCGAAGGCCTCGATGCCCAGCGCCTTGACCAGGATCTTGATCCGCGCCTTGTACTTGTTGTCGCGCCGGCCGTGGCGGTTGTACACCCGCAGGATGGCCTCCACGTACGACAGCAGGTGCTGCCACGGCAGGCCCTCGCGGATCTGCAGGCCGAGGATGGGCGTGCGCCCGAGGCCACCGCCCACCAGCACCCGCAGGCACATCTCGCCCGCCTCGTCGCGGTACAGGTAGAGGCCGATGTCGTGCATCTGGACGGCCGCGCGGTCCTCGCCGGACGCGGAGATGGCGATCTTGAACTTGCGCGGCAGGAACAGGAATTCGGGGTTGATGGTGGACCACTGGCGCAGGATTTCGGCCAGCGGGCGCGGGTCCAGCAGCTCGTCGGCGGCCACCCCGGCGAAGGCCTCGGTGGTGATGTTGCGCACGCAGTTGCCGGAGGTCTGGATGGCGTGCATCTCCACCTCGGCCAGGCGTTCGAGGATGTCCGGCACCTCGGCCAGCTCGATCCAGTTGAACTGGATGTTCTGCCGCGTGGTGAAGTGGCCGTAGCAGCGGTCGTGGTCGCGGGCGATGCCGGCCAGGGTGCGCAGCTGCCGCGACGACAGGGTGCCGTAGGGGATGGCCACGCGCAGCATGTAGGCGTGCTTCTGCATGTACAGGCCGTTCTGCAGGCGCAGCGGCAGGAACTCCTCCTCGCTCAGCTCGTCGCTGATGCGCCGCGCCACCTGGTCGCGGAACTGCGCCACGCGCTCGCGTACCAGCGCGTGGTCATAGTCATCGTATCGATACATGCAAGGCTCCTCGGTCTGGCGCCGCCCCTGCACCGGGAGCGGAACAACGTGGTGCCACTATGGGCGGCCATGCCCCTCATAAACAGCCGCAGATGTGAACTCGAAAAACGGATCAGATTGCGCGCCCGCCCGACTTCGCCGCTGTTTCACTGGCATGCCCGCGCCCGGGATCTGATCTCTAAAAACCTCAGTGATCTGAGCCTGTTTTGTTCGGACCCGGCTTCCTAGAGTGGCGACCTGGCCAGCCCCGGCGCTGGCGCCTTCCTCCGCAATCGAAAAGGTTCCGCCATGAACACCGCACTACAGGAGCCCACCTACAACTACCGGGTGGTTCGTCAGTTCGCGATCATGACCCTGGTCTGGGGCGTGGTCGGCATGGGTCTGGGCGTGTTCATCGCCGCCCAGCTGGTCTGGCCGCAGCTCAACCTCGACCTGCCCTGGACCAGCTTCGGCCGCCTGCGCCCCCTGCACACCAACCTGGTGATCTTCGCCTTCGGCGGCAGCGCGCTGTTCGCCACCAGCTACTACACGGTGCAACGCACCTGCCAGGCGCGGCTGTTCGGCGACGGCCTGGCCGCCTTCACCTTCTGGGGCTGGCAGGTCCTCGTGGTGATGCTGCTGGTCACCCTGCCCCAGGGCCTGACCACCACCAAGGAATACGCCGAGGTGGAGTTCACCGGCGCCGTGTGGATGGGCATCGTCTGGGTCGCCTACGCGGTGGTGTTCTTCGGCACCGTGATGAAGCGCCGCACCCGGCACATCTACGTCGGCAACTGGTTCTTCGGCTCCTTCATCCTGGTCACGGCCATGCTCCACGTGGTCAACCACATGGCCATCCCGGTCAGCTGGTTCAAGTCCTATCCGCTCTACAGCGGCGCCACCGATGCCATGGTGCAGTGGTGGTACGGGCACAACGCCGTGGGCTTCTTCCTCACCACCGGCTTCCTCGGGATGATGTACTACTTCATCCCCAAGCAGGCCGGGCGCCCGGTCTACTCCTACCGCCTGTCCATCGTCCACTTCTGGGCGCTGATCACCCTGTACATCTGGGCCGGCCCGCACCACCTGCACTACACCGCGCTGCCGGACTGGGCGCAGAGCCTGGGCATGGCGATGTCGATCATCCTCCTGGCGCCCAGCTGGGGCGGCATGATCAACGGCATGATGACCCTCTCCGGCGCCTGGCATAAGTTGCGCGACGACCCGATCCTGCGCTTCCTCGTCGTCTCGCTGGCCTTCTACGGCATGTCCACCTTCGAAGGCCCGATGATGGCGATCAAGACGGTCAACGCCCTCTCCCACTACACCGACTGGACCATCGGCCACGTGCACGCCGGCGCCCTCGGCTGGGTGGCGATGATCACCTTCGGCTCGCTCTACCACCTGATCCCGAAGATCTTCGGCCGCGAGCGGATGTACAGCACCCGGCTGATCAACGCGCACTTCTGGCTGGCCACCATCGGCACCGTGCTCTACATCGCCTCGATGTGGGTCAACGGCATCACCCAGGGCCTGATGTGGCGCGCGGTCAACGACGACGGCACCCTCACCTACTCCTTCGTCGAGGCCCTGGAAGCCAGCCACCCGGGATTCCTGGTGCGCTTCATCGGCGGCGCCTTCTTCCTCACCGGCATGCTGCTGATGGCCTGGAACAGCTGGGTCACCATCCGCGCGCCGCGCAGCGAAACCGCCGCCATCGCGGCCCGCACCTGAGGAGGCGGCCATGGACCTGGATGGCTTCTACGGGCTGCTGTCCCTCGGCGCCCTGGTGTTCTTCTACGTCGCCACCCAGCTCAGCCTGGGCGGCAAGGACCAGCGGCAGATCGACGAAGCCACCATGCTGCCCTTCGCCGACGACGAACCCGTGGCCCGGCGCATGGAGCGCGCCACCGGGCGCAGCAGCACCGGTTGCAGCTGCCCCGGGCGCTGCGACGGCGCTTGTGCGAGTCGTGGGGATGTGGAGATGTGAAGCCCGCGCCTTGCAAAAGCGCCGAAAGAGACAAAGGCTCGCTGGGCCAGCGTCTTCTACCAGTAGTTCTCCACCGCCACCTGCCCGGGCCGGCGGGTCAGGGCCAGGTTCATGTCGCGGGCCTTGAGCACGGCACGGGTGTCTTCGATCATCTGCGGGTTGCCGCAGAGCATCACCCGCGAGTGCTCGGGGGCCAGCGCCAGGCCCGCGACGCGTTCCAGCTCGCCGTTCTCGATCAGCGTGGTGATGCGCCCGTTCAGCGCACCCGGCACCTGCTCGCGGGTCACCACCGGGATGTAGGTCAGCTTGTCGGCGACGCCTTCCAGATGCTCCAGGCCCTTCAGGCCCGCGATCAACGGCTGGTAGGCCAGCTCGCGTTCATGCCGCGCGCTGTACACCAGCACGATGCGCTCGAAGCGTTGCCACACCTCCAGGTCCTGGAGGATGGACAGGAAAGGCGCGATACCGGTGCCGGTGGCCAGCAGCCAGAGGTCGCGGCCGTCATTGAAGCGATCGAGGGTGAGGAAACCGAAGGCCTGCTTGTCGACCAGCAGCGTGTCGCCCACGGCGAGGCGGCTCAGCTCGCTGGTGAATTCGCCGCCGGGCACCACGATGGAGAAGAACTCCAGGTGCTCGTCATGGGGGGCCGACACCATGGAGTAGGCGCGCCACACGGTGCTGCCATCGGCCCTGGTCACGCCCAGGCGGGCGAACTGGCCGGCGCGGAAGCGAAAGCCGGGGTCACGGGTGGTGCGCAGGGTGAACAGGCTCGGCGTCAGGGTCTGGACGTCGAGCAGGGTCTGGCGGGTGAACTTCTCTTCGCTGGCGCTCATTGCGGGCTCCTGTCGCTGGAACCCCGCCAGTGTCCCGCAAAGCGCGCGCGGGAAACACCCGCGCGCGTTGTGGCTATAGACCGGTCAGTGCTTGCGGTTGACGGTCTGGGCCGCGCGCAACACGTCGGCACCGATCTCCGCCTCGTAGGTCTTCCACAGCGGCAACAGGGCCTGGCGCCAGGCGTCACGCTCCTCGGGGGTGAGGGTGATCACCTTGGTCTTGCCGGCGGCGATGACGCGCTCGCGGTCCTTCTGGTTCATCGCCTCGGCTTCCTTGTTCACCGCGAAGGTGACCTCTTCGATGATCGCTTCCAGCTCGGTGCGGGTCTGGTACGGGATGCTGATCCAGAATTTCTGGTTGGTGATCAGCATGTAGTTCAGCGAACCGTGGTTGGTCTCGATGACGTAGGGCTGGACGGTGTCGATCTTTTGGCTGGCGATGTTCGACCAGGGGCCTTCGGTGCCCTGGATGGTGCCGGCCTGCAGCGCCTTGAAGGCGTCGGCGAAGGGCATCTTCACGGTCTTGGCGCCGAGCAGGCCGAACTGCGCGTCGAGCACGGAGGACGGCTGGATACGGAAGGCCAGGCCCTTGGCGTCCTCGGGCTTGCGCAGCTCGCGGCTGGAGGTCAGCTCCTTCATGCCGTTGTTCCAGTAGCCCAGGCCATAGATGCCCTGCTTGGACATCGAGCGCAGCAGCTCGCGGCTCTTGTCGCGCTTCTGGAAGCGCTTCACGGCTTCGAGGTCATCGAACAGGAACGGCAGGTCGAATACCTGCAACTGCTTGGTGTACGCCTCGAACTTGGACAGCGAGGGCGCCAGCATCTGCACCTGGCCGCTCTGCAGCGCCTGGATCTCGTCGGCGTCGCCGAAGAGGCTGGAGTTCGGGTAGACCTCGACCTTCACCTTGCCCGGCAGGCGTTCTTCCACCAGCTTCTTGAACAGCAGCGCGCCCTTGCCCTTGGGCGTGTCCTCGGCCACGACGTGGGAGAACTTGATGAGGATCGGCTCCTCGGCCAGCGCGGAGCTGGAAAGGACCATGAGCGAAGCGAACAGCGCCCCGAACAGAGACTTGTACATGTATGCACCTGTGCAAATGGCAACGGCGAAGCCCGCGCCATGCGCGTCGGCTCCGTCTGGAATAAGGTTTTTTTCGGTGGAACGCCCGCTCCCAACCAGCGGGTACGCACCGTTTTTTACGGCGTACCAGGTCGTTCAGGGCAGAGAAATGCCAGATGCCTGGTTATTATTGGAGCTGTTCCGGCGCAGAGAATCGCCATGGGATGGCGGGCCGAAATCAGAGGCGCGGATTCTTAGGCAAAACTGATCAATAAACAAGCACCGCTAATCCCAACCAGCTCTCACTTCCAGCACAATCTCCGCCCTCAGCCCTTTCCAGAGTTCCCGATGCCCCAACTGCTCACCCCTTTCGGCCAGCTCGACCTGGTCCGCGTTCCCGACCAGCCGAACGACCCGCTGCAGGCCTTCGACGCCGCCGACGAGTACCTGCTCGGCCACCTGCACGAACAGGCGCCCGACGCCGCCACCCGGGTGCTGGTGCTCAACGACAGCTTCGGCGCCCTGGCCGCCAGCCTGGCGCCGCACGTGCAGGTCACCAGCAGCGGCGACTCGCACCTGGGCTTCCTCGGCCTGCAACGCAACCTCGCGCGCAACGGCCTGGCCACCGACGCGGTGCGCTTCGTGCCGGCCAGCGAACCGATCGACGGCACCTTCGACCGCGTGCTGGTCCGCGTGCCCAAGACCCTGGCGCTGATGGAAGAGCAACTGATCCGCCTGCAGGCTCGCCTGGCGCCCGGCGCCACGGTGGTGGCCGCCGGCATGGTCAAGCACCTGCCCCACGCCGCCGGCGACCTGCTGGAGAAGTACATCGGCCCGATGCAGGCCTCGCTGGCGGTGAAGAAGGCCCGCCTGCTGGTGGCCACGGCGGCGGGCCGACCGGCCGCCCGCTCGCCCTACCCGACCCGCTACCAGCTCGACGAACCGCGCCTCGAGCTGCTCAACCACGCCAACGTGTTCTGCCGCGAAGGCCTGGACATCGGCACCCGCGCCTTCCTCCCGCACCTGCCCAGGCGCCTGGACGCCACCCGCGTGGCCGACCTCGGCTGCGGCAATGGCGTGCTCGGCATCGCCTACGCCCTGGCCAACCCGGAAGCGCAGCTGACGCTGGTGGATGAGTCGTACATGGCCGTGCAATCGGCTGTGGATAACTGGCGCGCGGCCCTGGGCGAGCGCCCGGTGGAGATCCGCCCCGGCGACGGCCTCGCCGAGCAGCCGGCCGGCTCGCTGGACCTGGTGCTGTGCAACCCGCCCTTCCACCAGCAGCAGGTGGTGGGCGACTTCCTCGCCTGGCGCATGTTCGTGCAGGCGCGCGATGCGCTGGTCACCGGCGGAGAGCTGTGGATAGTCGGCAACCGCCACCTGGGCTACCACGCCAAGCTCAAGCGCCTGTACCGCGGCGTCGAACAGATCGCCGCCACGCCCAAGTTCGTGATCCTCAAGGCCAGCAAATAGGGGCGCGATCATTCGGGCGTCGTCGTAGGGATTCGCGGGCCCACCCTCGGAGCCAGCCGGGCATCGCCGGTGGATGTAAAAAGCGACATCCAACCTGCCGCCCCAGCGCTCCCTGATACCGAGGGAACCCGCTCAGTCGCGCAGGGTGGACCCCGCTTCACCGGTCCACCATCGGAGCCGGGCCGGGCATCCTGCCCGTCGCAAAGAGCTTCGCGAGCAGAGCTCGCTCTACAGGAACGAGCAGGAGCGGGTCCGAGCCCTGCTCAGGGCGTGCTCAGCCCCGCCGCATTCATGAACAGGCGCAGCAGGTACGACACCACGCCCAGGGCCAGGACGCTGCCGGTCCAGATCGCTAGCAGCCAGCCCAGGCGCTGCCACAGGGGTTTCTTCTCGGGGTTGTCCACAGCCATGGTCGCTCTCCTGTCCACTAGTGGTAGCCCTGGTCCGGGGTGACCTTGCCGCGGAACACGTAGTAGCTCCAGGCGGTGTACACGAGGATGAAGGGGATGATGAACAGCGCCCCCACCAGCGCGAAGCCCTGGCTCTGCGGCGGCGCGGCGGCCTGCCAGATGCTCAGCGAGCCCGGCACGATGTTCGGCCAGAGGCTGATTCCCAGGCCGCTGTAGCCGAGGAAGATGAGGATCAGGGTGAGCACGAAGGGCTTGATGTTGTCGTAGTTCGCCACCGATCGCAGCAGGTAGAAGAAGGTCACCAGCACCAGCAGCGGCACCGGCAGGAACCAGAACAGGTTGGGCAGGCTGAACCAGCGCTGGGCGATCTCGCCGTGGGACAGGGGCGTCCAGATGCTGACGATGCCGATCACCGCCAGCAGCACCAGGGCCAGCGGCCGGGCCATGTCGTGCATCTGCTCCTGCAGGCGGCCTTCGGTCTTCATGATCAGCCAGGTGCAGCCGAGCAGCGCATAGGCCGCCACCAGCCCCAGGCCGCTGAAGATCGGGAACGGCGCCAGCCAGTCCAGCCCGCCGCCGGCGAACTGGCGGTTCTCCACGGGGATGCCCTCGATGAAGGCCCCCAGGGCCACGCCCTGGAAGAAGGTCGCCGCCAGGGAGCCGCCGATGAAGGCCTTGTCCCAGATGTGGCGCTTGTGCTCCTTGGCCTTGAAGCGGAACTCGAAGGCCACGCCGCGGAACACCAGGCCGATGAGCATGAAGATCAGCGGCAGGTAGAGCGCGCTGAGCACCACCGAGTAGGCCAGCGGGAAGGCCGCGAACAGGCCCGCCCCGCCCAGCACCAGCCAGGTCTCGTTACCGTCCCACACCGGCGCGACGGTGTTCATCATCACGTCGCGCTCGGAGTCGTCCTTGACGAAGGGGAAGAGGATGCCGATGCCCAGGTCGAAGCCGTCCATCACCACGTACATCATCACGCCGAAGACGATGATGATCGCCCAGATCAGAGAAAGGTCGATGCCCATGTTCAGTTCCTCGCGCCCAGGTCGTCACCCGAGTTGTCGTCGTCTTCCATATTCTCGTCGGCCGCCGAGATGGGCCGCGCCGGCGTACGTTTCTGGCCGGGACCACCGATGCCCTGCTCCTTGCCCTCGTCGGTCTTCGGCCCCTTGCGCACCAGGCGCAGCAGGTAGCTGAAGCCGGCGCCGAACACGGCGAAATAGACCACCACGAACATGATCAGGGTGAGGCTCATCTGCGCGAAGCTGTGGTTCGACGAGGCGTCGGCGGTGCGCATCAGTCCGTACACGACCCAGGGCTGGCGGCCGATCTCGGTGGTGAACCAGCCGGCGAGGATCGCGATCAGCCCGGACGGCCCCATCCACAGGCACAGGTGGAGGAACGGCCGCGAGCTGAACAGCCCGCCGCGCCAGCGCAGCCACAGGCTCCAGACGCCGACCAGGATCATCAGCAGGCCCAGGGCGACCATGATGCGGAACGACCAGAAGACGATGGTGGAGTTGGGCCGGTCTTCCTTGGGGAACTCCTTCAGCGCCGGCACCTGCTTGTCCAGGCTGTGGGTGAGGATGAGGCTGCCCAGGTAGGGGATCTCCACCTTGAAGCGGGTTTCCTCGCGCTCCATGTCCGGCCAGCCGAAGAGGATCAGCGGCGTGGCCTCGCCGGGCGGGTTCTCCCAGTGGCCCTCGATGGCGGCGATCTTCGCCGGTTGGTGTTCCAGGGTGTTGAGGCCGTGCATGTCGCCGATGAAGGCCTGCACCGGCGCCACCAGCAGGGCCATCCACATGGCCATGGAAAGCATCTGGCGGATCGCCGGGTTGTCCCGGCCGCGCAGCAGGTGCCAGGCCGCCGAGGAGCCGACGAAGAACGCCGTGGCGAGGAAGGCCGCGGTGGCCATGTGGGCCAGGCGATAGGGGAAGGACGGGTTGAAGATCACCGCGAACCAGTCGGTGGGGATCACCCGGCCATCGACGATCTCGAAGCCCTGGGGCGTCTGCATCCAGCTGTTGGAGGCCAGGATCCAGAAGGTGGAGATCAGCGTGCCGATGGCCACCATCACCGTGGAGAAGAAGTGCAGGCCCGGCCCGACGCGGTTCCAGCCGAACAGCATCACGCCGAGGAAGCCGGCTTCGAGGAAGAACGCGGTGAGCACCTCATAGGTCAGCAGCGGCCCGGTGACCGAGCCGGCGAAGTCGGAGAACGCGCTCCAGTTGGTGCCGAACTGATAGGCCATCACCAGGCCGGACACCACGCCCATGCCGAAGTTGACGGCGAAAATCTTCGACCAGAAGTGATAGAGGTCGCGGTAGACCTCCCGGTTGGTCTTCAGCCACAAGCCTTCCAGTACCGCCAGGTAACTCGCCAGGCCGATGGTGATGGCCGGAAAGATGATGTGGAAGGAAATGGTGAAGGCGAACTGGATTCGGGCGAGATCAAGAGCCTCCAATCCGAACATTACGACGTCCTCTAGCTGGTTCACGGGCACGGCCCTGGGCGGGTCACTCCGGCAATTGGAGCGCTGGCCCTGGGAATTCGTTCTTTTTATGTGAGGTTTCAGGGAGATGGCGGCTCGTTCAGCCGCAAGCGCAAGCCCAAGGGGCGGGCATTGACGCAGATCAATCAGCAGCTAAAGAGTAGCGCTTCGCTCGAGGGAAAATGCTGTGGTCGATTGCCACGCGGCAGGTTGCCGCAGCGAGTGGATAACCCTGGACAAACACGGAGCCGGACCGGAGCTCCGCTACAAGGTCACTGGACAGTCCTGAGCAGCCCGCCAACCCGCCTGGTGGATGGATGAAGCGTCATCCACCCCTGCCCCCCTGGCAGCCGGTGCACGCCTACGGCCTTTCCACCTGTCCCGTATCAAGGGCCTGGGGCGTATCCACGTCCAGCACCACGCCGGGGTCGTCCACCTCCAGCGCCAACCAGGCCTCGCGATGGGCGGCGAGCACCGCCCGGGCGCCCTCGTCGCCCTGGAGGCGTTCGAGCTCGGGCCAGAAGGCCCGGCCGAAGATCACCGGGTGGCCACGCTGGCCCTGGTGCAGCGGAAACAGGATGCGCCGGGCGTCGGCCCGCGCCAGCAGCTCGCGCAGGGTGGCCTCGGCCAGCCAGGGCATGTCGCCCAGCAACACCGCCAGGGCATCGCCCGGGGCTGTGGATAACCCGCGCGCACCGGCAGCCAGGCTGTGGCCCATGCCCTGGTCGGCGTCCGCGCAGCGGATGACCGGGCAAGCGGCGGGCAGGCCCAGCGCCGCCGGGTCGTCCTCCGGGCGCAGCACCACCCGCACCTCGTCGAACACCGCCCGCGCCCGCTCCACGCTGGCCGCCAGCAGGGTGCGCCCGTCGGCCAGGCGCGCCTGGCGCTTGTCGCTGCCGAAGCGGGTGCCACGGCCGGCGGCGAGGATCAGGGCGATGACATGGGGCATCGGGGGGCCTCCTGCAGGAGACGAAATCTAGACCCGCTCGCGCGGAATCGCATTGCGCACCCGCAGGATGTCGGCGAGCACCGCCAGGGCGATCTCCGCCGGGGTCTTGCTGCCCAGGTTCAGGCCGATGGGGGCGATGATGCGGGCCATGTCCGCTTCGCTCAGGCCGCCCACGCGGCGCAGGCGCTCCCGGCGCTTGGCGCTGGTGGCCATCGAGCCCATCACGCCGATGTAGAAGGCCTCGGTGCGCACCGCCTCGATCATCGCCAGGTCGTCGATGCGCGGGTCGTGGGTCAGCGCCACCACGGCGGTGTCGGCGTGGCAGCCGCCGCTGCGGATCACCTCGGAAGGCAGTTCACGGCGCACCTCGACGCCCGGCAGCTCGACGCCATCGAGCACCTCCTCGCGGGGGTCGCAGAGCACCACCTCGAAGCCCAGCGGCTGGGCGAACTCGGCGCACACCTGCGCCACCGAGGAATACCCGGCCAGCAACAGACGCTGGGCGGCGCCCACGCGCAGGCGGATCACCTGCTCGTCGCGCTCCACCCGGGCGCCCTGCTCGCGATCCTCCCGCAGGGAGCGGCTGCCGTCATCGATGCGGATCTCCCGCAGCAGCCGGCGCTGCCCGGCCAGGGCGCTTTCCAGCTCGCGCAGGTGCGCCTGCACCTCGCAATCGGCCGGCAGGTTCTCCACCAGCACATCCAGGACCCCGCCGCAGGGCAGGCTGATCTTCGAACGCTCATCGCTGCCGTCGCCGTAGCGCACCAGCGCCAGCGGCTCGGGGAAGGCGCCTGCGGCGACGCGTTCGAGGAAATCATCCTCGACGCAGCCGCCGGACAACGACCCCACCCACTGCCCCGCCTCGTTGGCGGCCAGCAGCGAACCCGGCGCACGGGGCGCCGAGCCGTAGGTGGAAAGCACGGTACAGAGCCAGACACGCTGGCCGGCCCGGGACCATTCGAGGGCCTTGCGCACGACGATGAGGTCGAGGTGTTGCATGGTCAGTGAACCTTTTCGCTTCGCAGTTGGGAGACGCTCTCCATACCGATGTCCCCGGGCGATCCTCCCCAGGTCTGGCGCAGGTAGTTGAGCAGATCACGCATCCGCTCGTCATCAAGATCGTGCTGGAAGCCCGGCATCGGCTGCATCCGCTCAAAGCCGGTGAACTGCTGTTCGCGGATGCCGTCGTCGATCACCCGCAGGAGGTTGCGCGAATCCTCCTGGCGCAAGGTGGTGTTGCCGGCCATGGCCACCGCCACGTGGGGGATGCCCTGCCCTTGCGCGCCGTGGCAGCCGGCGCAGAGGTTCAGGTACTCCTGGCGACCGGCCTGGGCGCTGGCGGTCAGCTCGGCCAGCGGGCGGGTGGCGATGGTTGCCGGGGCCGGCGGCTGGTCGCCCATGAGGAATACCGCCATGGCCTGGTGATCCACCTCCGGCAGGTATTGCAGGCTGTGGTGCAGCACCGGGTACATCTCGTTGAACACCGTGCCCTGGGCGCTGATGCCGTGCTTGAGGAAGGTCGCCAGGTCGTCGGTGGTCCAGCCGCGCGCGGCCAGCGCCTCGGCCTTCAGGCTCGGCGCCAGGTAGCCCAGCAGTACGCCGCCCTCCATGCGCTGGTCCTGCTGCAGCGCGCCGAGCGCGTTGCGCGGGGTGTGGCACTCGCCGCAGTGGCCGAGGGCTTCCACCAGGTACTGGCCGCGCTGCCATTCCTCGCTCTTGCCCTCCGCCGGCTGCATCTGCACGCGGTTCTTGTAGAGCATGTTCCAGAAGGCCAGGCCGAAGCGCAGGTTGAACGGGAAGGTCAAGCTGGTCTGCGGGCTCGCCTTGGGGATCGGCTCGCGGCTCATCAGGTAGGCGTAGAGGGCGTCGGAGTCCTCACGGGTGATGAGGTGGTAGGAGGTGTAGGGCATCGCCGGGTAGAGCTTGCTGCCGTCGGGCTTCTCGCCCTGGGTCAGCGCACGGTAGAGGTCATCGGCGGTGTAGTTGCCGATGCCGTGCTCCTTGTCCGGGCTGATGTTGGTGCCGTAGATGGTGCCGAAGGGCGACTCCAGCGGCAGGCCGCCGGCATAGGGGGCACTGCCCTCGATGCTGTGGCAGGCCACGCAGTCGGCGGCGCGGGAAATGTAGCGGCCGCGCTCGATCAGGGCCTTGTCGGCCGGTGCTTCGGGCGCGGCGGTGGCGGCCAGGGGCAGGAGCAGAGCGGCGGCGATCAGCAGTCGTTTCATCTCAACCTTCCTTCACCAGACCCAGTTCCTCGACCACATCGCGCGCGGCGCTGTAGTAGCGGACGTAACCGGTGCAGCGGCAGATGTGCTTGCCGAGGGCGTTGTCGATCTCGGTCTCCAGCTCGCTGCGCTTCACCGGCTGGCGCTGCAGCTTCTCCACCAGCACGGTGGCGGCGTTGACGTAGCCCGGGGTGCAGTAGCTGCACTGGAAGGCGAACTGGTCGACGAACTTCTGCTGGATCGGGTTGAGCTCGCTCACCTCGCCCTTGGCGTCGCGCTTGGCGTGGCCTTCGATGGTGCGCACGTTCTTGCCGGCGAAGAAATGCGCACCGGTGATGCAGGTGCGGATCTCCTCGCTGGTGCCGTCGGGCTTGTCGAGGATGGCCACGCAGGCGTGGCACACGCCCTGGCCGCAGCCCAGGCGCGAGCCGGTGAGGTTCAGGTACTCGTGGAGGAAGTCGATCATCATCAGGTCGTCCGCCACCTCGATGGGGCCGACGGCCTGGCCGTTGATGTTCATGCTGAGCGCGCGGTTAGCCATGGAGGGCCTCCTTGATGCGGGCCGGAGTCAGGGGAAGGTCGCGCAGGCGCTTGCCGGTGGCATGGGCCACGGCGTTCACGATGGCGCCGACCACGGGGATCATCACCACTTCGGCGATGCCCTTGGCCGGGTCGCTGGGCGACAGCGGCGGCAGGATCTCCGCCGTCTGCGACCACACGGCGACATCCTTCGCGCGGGGCAGCTGGTAGCGGTTGAAGTTCCAGGTGCCCTCGCCCGGGCCCCCTTCGTAGAGCGGCATCTCCTCCATCAGCGCGTGGCCGATGCCCATGGCGATGCCGCCTTCCAGCTGGCCGAGCACCAGCTCGGGAACGATCACCCGGCCGCACTCCATCCAGGAATGGTGGTTGATCACCCGGGCCTCGCCACTGCCCTTGTTGACCTTGATCTCCACCAGGGTGGCCACCGGGCTGTAGTAGGTGACCATGGCGTTGTTGAGCTGGGTTTCCGGGTAGCTGACCGACACGCGGTCCAGCAGGTGGTAGCCGTTGCGGGTCATCAGGGCGCGCTTGCCTGCGTCGGCACCGGTGCCGTACTTCACCGCCACCGCGTCCAGCGGCAGGCTCTCGCGCACGCCGTTGATCTCGAACTCGGCCGAGGCCCACTTCCAGCGGTTGAAGCCGTGCACGCTGGCACCCGTGATCAGGCCCAGGTCGTGGGCCTTCCTGGCCAGCAGCTCGAAGGGGATCGGCGGCATGCCGCCGGCGCTCAGGGCGCCGTCCTTCCAGTGGGCGTCCTCGCGGCGCACCACGTAGGGGTTGAGCGATCCGTTGTACTCGCCGCGGCCCCAGATGCTCAGCGCCGCCGGCCACAGGCCGTGGTTGAAGAGGATGCGCGCGGCCTCGCGGGTTGCGTGGCCGGAGTAGTAGGCGGAGTTGGTGGCCGAGGACGGCGAGGCCAGCTTGCCCACCCAGCGCGGGTTCTTCAGCGCGGCGTCCTGGTCGGCCTGGCTGATGATGTAGGGGTTGCCGCTGGTGACCAGGCCCAGCTCGTGCCAGTCGGTCTCGCCGGTCTTGATCTCGTGGGCCGGCTGGCCCAGGTGATCGGCGGCCAGCAGCGCCTGGGAGGTGGCCATGCCGGTGCCCATGTCGATGGCCACGTGGCGCAGCAGCACGCGGCCGTCGGCGGTGATCTCCAGGCTCGCCAGGGGCGCCTCGGAGCCGGTGCCGAAGTCCTTCTGGCACATGGCGAAGCCGACGCCGTAGAGGTTGTCCGGGTCCTCGGCGTCGAAGCGCTTCTTGCGCTCCGCGCGGGTGCGCCAGATCTCGTGCTGGGCGGCCTTGTCGAGGATCTCGTCGAGGCGCAGCGCGCCGGCGGGAATCGCACCCTGGGTGTTCTTCATGCCGGTCTTGAAGACGTTCTTCTTGCGCAGATCGATGGCGTCCAGGCCCAGGCGGCCGGCCACCTCGTCCACCATCATCTCGGTGGCGGCCATGGTCTGCAGGGTGCCATAGCCGCGCATAGAGCCGGCCTCGACGCCGCGCGAATGGTACGCGGTGGCGGCCAGGTCGCTCTGCGGCAGGTAGTAGATGGACTGCGCCGCCGTGGCGCCGACCGCCGCCACCGAGGAGCTGTAGTTGGCGCGGCCGCCGCCATCGACGTCCATGTGCGCGCGGAAGATCTGGAAGCTGTGGTCCTGCTTGTTCACCGCCAGCTGGTAGTGCATGTCGAAGGGGTGGCGCTTGATGCCGCTCTGGAACTGCTCGTAGCGGTCGTTGGCCAGGCGCACCGGCACACCTTCGCCGTACATCGCGGCGAGCGCGGCGTAGAAGACGAAGATGTTGTTGTCCTTGGAGCCGTAGCCCACGGTGTAGCCGGGGTGCAGGTTGAGCTTGGCCACCTTGAAGCGCGACGGCGCCAGCATATGCGCGGTCTGCTCGGCCACCTCGAAGGGGCACTGGGTGGCGACCACGAAGTGCAGGGTGCCGCTCTCGGCGTCGTACCAGCCGTTGCCGTTGTCGGCCTCAAGGGCCGCCGGCTCGATGGACTGGGTGGTGAAGCGCTCGTCGAACACCAGCCAGTCCTCTGGCGGCGCCTTGAGCTGCTGCTCCATGCGCTCGGCGTAGTACAGGCCCTGCTGGGTCAGGTCGCCGTTGATCTTGGCCTGCTGGCTCCACACCGGTTTGCGCTGGCGGATGATGGGGAACAGCATGCTGTCCTTGAGGCTGGAGAACACGTCCGGCTCGAAGGGCGTCTCGCCGCCGACGCGCACGAAGCGGAAGCTGCCGTAAGGGTCGGCCTGGTACAGCTCGGCCTTGGCGCCGTAGCGCACCACCTTCTCGTTGAACTTGAGGATGTTCTTCGCCCGGCGGTAGCGATCGAAGTCGGTCCAGATCAGCAGTGCCACCGGGTGGCCGATGAACATCGGCACCTGGCCTTCCGGCAGGAAGGGGTCGAGGTTGTGGCCTTCGGGGAAGCCGATGCCGTCACGGGCGAGGTCCGCCGCGGTGACCAGGCGATCGGGCTTGAGCTCGTCGCCGAGCATGGACAGGTCCAGGCCGGCGTAGAGGTGATCGGCGCGGGTCGCCTTGATCAGCAGCGCGTGGCCCTGGCGCTCGGGCCAGCCGGGCATGTCCTTGGCGCGGATGTCACGGGCGAAGACCTTGGCCCCGCAGGCCTTGGAGACGCCGTCGATGCGCGCTCGCGCCTGGCCGCCCGGCGTGTACCAGGGCTGCGGCGAGGCGGTGACCCGGTCTTCGAACAATGCAGCAAAGGCCTTGCTGCCCAGCGGTGCCAGCGTGATGCCGATACCTGCGATGACGCTGCCCTGCAGGAAGGCGCGTCGGGATAACTCACGGTTGGACATACCCGTTCCTCGGAGCCTTGGCGGATGCCGACCCCTGTTTTCTGAGCGTAAAAACGGTTGTCGGCCACTCTCGGGAGTGGTCGATTCAAGCGTAGTCGAAAGGATTTTTTGACCTCGAAGTCAAATTCTAACCAAGGCGGTCTGGCAGAAAAAGAAAAATTTGCCCGATCAGTCAGGAAACGAGCTCGTCGGGTCGACGATGAAATCCCGCAAGCCCCATTCACCCGCCCTCGGGCAAGGTGATAGGCTGCGCTTCCGATAGCTCCCTAAGCATTTTTCCCATGCCCCAGGCCCAGCTCCTGCGTCACCACCGCCCGTTCCTCGCGTTCTGGCTCGCCCGGGTCTGCACGGCCAGCGGCTTCCAGATGCTCACCGTGGCCATCGGCTGGCACCTCTACGCCCTCACCGGCAGCGTGCTCGACCTGGGCCTGGTGGGCCTGGCGGAATTCCTCCCGCGCGTGCTGTTCATGCTGCATACCGGGCATGTCGCCGACCGCTACGATCGGCGCCGGGTCGCGGCGCTGTGCCAGACGGCCCAGGGCCTGATCGCCGCTGCACTGGTGTTCGGCAGCGCCACCGACAGCGTCAGCCGCGAGATGATCTTCCTCCTCGCCTTCGCCCTCGGCGCCGCGCGGGCCTTCGAGATGCCGGCGACCCAGGCGCTGCTGCCGAACATCGTCCCGGCACAGCTGTTCCCCCGCGCCGTGGCCGCCGCCGCGTCGGCGATGCAGGCGGCGACCATCGTCGCGCCAGCCCTGGGCGGCCTGCTTTATGCGCTTGGCAGCCTCTGGGTCTACGGCCCGGTGACGGTGCTCTACGGCATCGCCTGCTGCCTGATGCTGACCCTCGCCAGCCGCCAGCAGGTGCTGCGCAAGGAGCCCGCCTCCATGGAGTCGCTGCTGGCCGGCATCCGCTTCATCCGCAGCCGCCCGGACATCCTCGGCGCCATCTCCCTGGACCTCTTCGCCGTGCTGCTGGGCGGCGCCACCGCCCTGCTGCCGGTGTTCGCCAAGGACATCCTGCTCACCGGCCCCTGGGGCCTCGGCCTGCTGCGCTCGGCACCGGCGGTGGGTGCCCTGGCGATGTCGTTCTGGCTGGCGCGCTTCCCCATCGAGCGCAACGTGGGGCGGATCATGTTCACCGCCGTCGGCGTGTTCGGCGTGGCGACCATCGCCTTCGGCCTGTCCACCTCGTTCTGGTTCTCCCTCGCGGTGCTGGCGGTGCTCGGCGCGGCGGACATGATCAGCATGGTGATCCGCGGCGCCTTCGTGCAGCTGCACACCCCGGACGAGATGCGCGGCCGCGTCAGCGCCGTCAACGGCCTGTTCATCGGCGCCTCCAACCAGCTGGGCGAGTTCGAGTCCGGGGTCACCGCCGCCTGGTTCGGCACCGTGCCGGCGGTGGTGATGGGCGGCGTCGGCACGCTGCTCATCACCGGCCTGTGGATAAGGCTCTTCCCCACCCTGGCCAACCGCGACCGCCTGCACGGCGGCGACTGATCAGAGCAGCTTGTCGGGGGTGATCGGCAGGTCGCGGATGCGCTTGCCGGTGGCATGCCAGATGGCGTTGGCCACGGCCGCCGCGACCCCGACGATGCCGATCTCGCCGACGCCCTTGGAGCCCAGGGCGTTGACCACGCGGTCCTCCTCCTCGACGAAGATCACCTCGACCTCGCCGATGTCCGCGTGCACCGGGATGTGGTACTCGGCCAGGTTGTGGTTCATGTGCCGGCCCAGGCCGTGGTCGGTCTGGGTCTCCTCCTGCAGGGCCATGCCGATGCCCCACACCACGCCGCCGAGGATCTGGCTGCGCGCGGTCTTCGGGTTGACCACGCGCCCGGCGGCGATGGCGCTGACCACCCGGGCGACGCGCACCACGCCCAGTTCCTCGTCCACCCGCACCTCGACGAACACCGCCGAGTGGGTGGCGGAGGAATAGGCCTCGCGCTTCTCGTCGGGCTTGGCCTCCACCTCCGCCTCCAGCGCCGCGCCGCCGCTGGCGCGGACGATCTCGCCATAGCCCAGCGCCAGCTCCGGCGCGCCGATGACCCGCAACTGGCCGTCGACGAACTCCACCTGATCGCGCGCAAGCCCCGCGAAGGGCGAGTCCTCCATTGCCACGGCGGCCTTCAGCAATTCGTCCTGCAGCGCGATACAGGCCTGCTGCACCGCGCTGCCCACCGAGGAAACGGTGAAGGAGCCGCCCTGCAGCGGGGCCTTGGGCAGGTGCGAGTCGCCCAGGCTGAAGGTCACCTGCGCCATGTCCAGAGCCAGGCTCGCGGCGGCGATCTGGGTCATCACCGTGTAGGTGCCGGTGCCGATGTCGGTGGTCGCGCTGCTCACGTGCAGGTGGCCGTCGCCGTCGATCAGCGCACGGGCGCTGGCCGGGTTCTGCATCGCCTCCCAGACGCCGGTGGCCAGGCCCCAGCCGATCAGCTCGCGGCCCTCGCGCATGCTGCGCGGCTGGTGGTCACGCGCCGCCCAGCCGAAGCGCTCGGCACCCTGGGCGTAGCACTCGCGCAGGGCCTTGCTGGAGAAGGGCTTGCCCTCGTTCTGGTTGCGCTCGGCGTAGTTGACGAGGCGCAGCTGCAACGGGTCGATGGCCACGGCGGCGGCCAGCTCGTCCATCGCGCACTCCAGGGCAAAGACCCCCAGGGTCGCGCCCGGGGCGCGCATGTCCAGCGGCGTGTAGACGTCCAGGGGCGCCAGGCGGTAGCCCAGCTCGACGTTGTCGCACTGGTAGAGCATCCCGGACCACTCCACCACGTGCTCGGTGAAGTCCTCGAAGCGCGAGGTCTGCGCCACCGCCTCATGGCGCAGGGCGCGCAGCTCGCCGTTGGCGGCGGCGCCCAGGGCCAGGCGCTGCACGGTGCGCGGGCGGTAGCCGAAGCTGAACATCTGTTGCCGGGTCAGGGTCACCCGCACCGAGCGCCGCAGCTTGAGTGCCGCCATCACCGCCAGCACCAGTTGGTACTGCGGGCGCAGGCCGGAACCGAAGGCGCCGCCGACGAAGGGCGCCATCACCCGCACCCGGCCCGGCTCCAGGCCGAACACCCGCTCGATGTACTGCTGGCTGTTCTGCGTGCCCTGGGTCTTGTCGTAGACCAGCAGCGCGCCGTCGGGCTGCATGACCACGGTGGCGGCATGGGGCTCCATGGGGTTGTGATGCTCGATGGGCGAGCTGTACTGCCCCTCGATGCGCAGCGCCGCACCCGCCAGGGCTCCCGCGCAATCGCCGCGCGGCTCGGGCAGGGACGCCGGGGCCAGGTGGGCGTCATCGAGGGCGGCCAGCAGGTCCGTCTGGTACGGCTCGGCCTGGTACTCGACCCGCACCAGCCTGGCGGCGTGGCGCGCCTGCTCCAGGGTTTCGGCCACCACCAGCGCCACCGGCTGGCTGTCATAAAGGATGCGGTCGTTGAACAGCGGCCGGAACGGCGAGCCGTCGGCGGCGTCGGCGTCCTCATAGGGCTCGTCGTAGCTGGCGATCGGCGGCCGGTTGGCGTGGGTCAGCACCAGTTGCACGCCCGGCGCCGCTTCCGCCTCACGGCTGTCGATGCCGAGGATGCGCCCGCGCGGGATGCCGGCGTTGACCACCCAGCCATGCAACAGGCCCGGCGCGGCGAAATCAGCCGCGTAGCGGGCGCGGCCGGTGACTTTGTCGCGACCGTCCACCCGGTCGAGGGCCTTGCCCAGTGGCGATGCGCTCATGCGTGGGGCCCTCCCTTGGCGGCGTCGGCCAGGGCGCGGATCACCGCGCGGCGGGCCAGTTCCACCTTGAAATTGTTGCGCCCCAGCCCCTCGGCCCCTTGCAGCAGCCGGTCGGCGGCGACGCGGAAGGAGGCCGGCGTGCAGGGTTTGCCCACCAGTGCCGCCTCGGCCTCGGGCTGGCGCCAGGGTTTGTGCGCCACACCGCCCAGGGCGATGCGCGCCTCGGCGATGACGCCGTGATCCAGGCGCAGGGCCGCCGCCACCGAGACCAGGGCGAAGGCGTAGGAAGCGCGATCCCGGATCTTCAGGTAGGCGCTGTGGCGGGCGAAGGGCGACGGCGGCAGCTCGATCTCGGTGATCAGTTCGTCCGCCGCCAGGTGATTGTCGCGCTGCGGCTCGTCGCCCGGCAGGCGGTGGAAGTCGGCGAAGGGGATCGCCCGCGTGCCGCCGGGGCCGGCGACGTGCACGACGGCCTCCAGCGCCGCCAGGGCCACGCACATGTCCGAGGGATGGGTGGCCACGCAGTGCTCGCTGGCACCGAGTATCGCGTGGTTGCGGTTGAGCCCCGTGCGCGCCGGGCAGCCGCTGCCGGGCTCGCGCTTGTTGCAGGGCGTGGCCACGTCGTAGAAGTACTGGCAGCGGGTGCGTTGCAGCAGGTTGCCGCCGACGGTGGCCATGTTGCGCAGCTGCGGCGAGGCGCCCGCCAGCAGCGCCTCGGCCAGCAGCGGGTAGTGGCTCTGCACGCGCGGGTGCCAGGCCAGGTCGGCATTGCTCACCAGGGCGCCGACGCGCAGGCCGCCGCCCTCGCCGACCAGCACGCCGTGCAGGGGCAGCGCGGTGATGTCGATCAGCCGTTCGGGCCGCTCGACGTCCTCCTTCATCAGGTCCACCAGGTTGGTGCCGCCGGCGATGAAGCGCGCGCCGGGGCCGGCCAGCGCCAGCGCCTGGTCCAGCTCCTCGGGGCGTTCGTAGCTGAAAGGCGTCATGCGGCGTCCCCCTCGGCGGCGCCACGGCAGGCCGGCAGCGCCTCCTCGATGGCGTCGAGGATGTTGGCGTAGGCACCGCAGCGGCACAGGTTGCCGCTCATCTGCTCACGGATGGCGTCGCGGTCGTGGGCGCGGTTCTCGCGGGCCAGGGCCACCGCCGAGCACAGCTGTCCCGGCGTGCAGTAGCCGCACTGGAAGGCATCGTGGCGGATGAACGCGGCCTGCATGGGGTGCAACTCGCCGCCACGCTCCAGGCCCTCCACCGTGGTGATCTCGGCGCCGTCCTGCATCACCGCCAGGGCCAGGCAGGCATTGATCCGCACCCCGTTGCGCAGCACCGTGCAGGCGCCGCACTGGCCGTGGTCGCAGCCCTTCTTGGTGCCCACCAGGTCGAGGCGCTCGCGCAGCAGGTCGAGCAGCGTCGTCCAGGGCTCCACCTGCAACCGATGGGGTTCGCCGTTGATGACCAGTTGGATCAGGTGGCCGATGGCAGCGGGGCCTCGGCGTGGGCTGGATAGGGCACTCATGTCGACCTCGGGCTCGTCTCGTCCGGCCCCGAAGGGCGGTGCGCGGGTGTGGATACCCGCATCTTTGAGGTGGACTGGCCGGTCTTCCCCGAGGTTCAGGGTTTCTGCCCCGGCGGGCGTGCCGACGAAACCGAAGCTGCCCGTCTGGTCATAAATTCACCGCCCCCGGGGGAGCTGGTATGATGCGCGCCTTTTTTGCCGGGCTGGCAGAAACGGCGCCCAACCGCAGGCGCTGTGCTTGACTGCTATCCAGTCCGGGCCAACACGACGCGCAGACGTCACGGGGAGCACACATGCTGGAAAAACTGTTCCAACTCAGAGCGCACGACACCAACGTACGCACCGAAGTCCTGGCGGGGATCACCACCTTCCTGACGATGGCCTACATCCTCTTCGTGAACCCCGACATCCTCGGCGAGACCGGCATGGACAAGGGCGCGGTGTTCGTCGCCACCTGCCTGGCGGCCGCCATCGGCTCGGCCATCATGGGCCTGATCGCCAACTACCCCATCGCCCTCGCCCCGGGCATGGGCCTGAACGCCTTCTTCACCTACACCGTGGTGCTGCACATGGGCCACACCTGGCAGGTGGCCCTGGGCGCGGTGTTCATCTCGGCGTGCATGTTCTTCGTGCTGTCGATCTTCCGCATCCGCGAATGGATCATCAACAGCATCCCCCTGGAGCTGCGCTCGGCCATCGCCGCCGGCATCGGCCTGTTCCTGGCGCTGATCGCCCTGCAGAAGGCCGGCATCGTCGCCGCCCACCCGGTGACCATGCTGACCCTGGGCGACCTGGCCAAGCCCGAGCCGGTGCTGGCGGTGCTCGGCTTCTTCCTGATCGTCGCCCTGGAGGCGCGCAAGGTGACCGGCGCCGTGCTGATCGGCATCCTCGCCGTCACCCTCGCCGGCATCGGCCTGGGCGTGTCGAAGTTCGGCGGCATCGTCTCCATGCCGCCGTCCCTGGCGCCCACCTTCCTGCAGCTGGACATCAAGGGCGCGCTGGAAATCGGCCTGGTCAGCGTGATCTTCGCCTTCCTCTTCGTCGACCTGTTCGACAACTCCGGCACCCTCATCGCCGTGGCCAAGAAGGCCGGCCTGATGCGTGCCGACGGCCACATGCCGAAGATGGGCCGCGCACTGATCGCCGACTCCACCGCCGCCATGGGCGGCTCGCTGCTGGGCACCTCCACCACCACCAGCTACATCGAATCCGCCGCCGGCGTCAGCGCCGGTGGCCGCACCGGCCTCACCGCCATCGTGGTCGCCATCCTGTTCCTGCTGGCGCTGTTCCTCTCCCCGCTGGCCGGCAGCGTGCCCGCCTTCGCCACCGCGCCGGCGCTGTTCTTCGTCGCCGTGCTGATGGCCTCGGGCCTGGCCGAGATCGACTGGAACGACCTGACCACCGCCGCCCCGGTGCTGATCACCGCCCTGGCGATGCCCTTCACCTACTCCATCGCCGACGGCATCGCCTTCGGCTTCATCGCCTGGGCCGCCATCAAGACCCTGGCCGGCCGCTACAACGAACTGAGCCCGGCGCTGGTGATCCTCGCCGTACTCTTCGTGATCAAGATGGGGTTCTTCCACTGATGAGCCGCCCGCAGTTCGATCCCGCCGGCTACGCCGCGCAGCTCGCCGAGAAGACCGAGCGCCTCAAGGCCCTGCTGGCGCCCTTCGACGCACCGCAACCGGCGGTGTTCGACTCCCCCCGCGAGCACTACCGCCTGCGCGCCGAGTTCCGCCTGTGGCGCGAGACCGGTGGCGAGACCCGCCACTACGCGATGTTCGAGGCCGGCGACAAGTTCACCCCGGTGCTGATCGAGGACTTCCCCATCGCCAGCCGCCGCATCAACGAGCTGATGCCGCGCCTGAAGGCCGGCTGGCAGGCGAGCCAGGTGCTGTCGTTCAAGCTGTTCCAGGTGGAGTTCCTCACCACCCTGTCGGGCGATGCGCTGATCACCCTCTGCTACCACCGCCCCCTGGACGATGCCTGGAAGGCCGAGGCCGAGACGCTCGCCGCCGACCTGGGCGTGAGCCTGGTGGGCCGCTCCAAGGGCAAGCGCATCGTCATCGGCCGCGACTACGTGGAAGAGGAGCTGACCGTCGCCGGCCGCGCCTTCCGCTACCGCCAGCCTGAAGGCGCCTTCACCCAGCCCAACGGCGAGGTGTGCCAGAAGATGCTGGCCTGGGCCTTCGAGGCCATGGGCGAGCGCCAGGACGACCTGCTGGAGCTGTACTGCGGCAACGGCAACTTCACCCTGCCCCTGGCCACCCGCGCCCGCCAGGTGCTGGCCACCGAGATCAGCAAGACCTCGGTCAATGCCGCCCTGGCCAACCTCGCCGACAACGGCGTGGACAACGTGACCCTGGTGCGCCTCTCCGCCGAGGAACTGACCGAGGCCCTCAACGAGGTGCGCCCGTTCCGCCGCCTGGCCGGCATCGACCTCAAGGGCTACGCGTTCGGCACCGTGTTCGTCGACCCGCCCCGCGCCGGCATGGACCCGGACACCTGCGAACTGACCCGCCGCTTCGAACGCATCCTCTATATCTCCTGCAACCCGGAGACCCTGGCCGCCAACGTCGCCCAGCTGCACGACACCCACCGCATCGAGCGCTGCGCCCTGTTCGACCAGTTCCCCTACACCCACCACATGGAATCGGGTGTGCTGCTGGTGCGTCGCTGATTCCGGCCGGGGTCACCGCCTGGTGCCCCGATCGCGAATGAATTCGCTCCCACAAAAAACCTGCCGCCGCGCGGGCATGACCGCTGTGTAGGGTGGAGGTCGCTTTTTACCTCCACCAAGGCGGAGGTGAGGCGCGCTCGGAAACAGGCCGAGGTGACCGCCTGGCGCTCCGATCGCGAATGAATTCGCTCCCACAAGGGCGCGGCGGCGCTGCGCGCCGCTTGGCGACTGAAGTCGCCCCTACAGGACGCCGCGCCAGGCCCCATACGCGCGGTCCCTCAACCCATCACCCCACGAACAACCGATACGCCGGGTTGTCGCTCTCGTCCCACCAGGGGTAGCCGATGGCGTCCAGCGCCCCGGGCAGCAGGTGCAGCTCGTGGTCGGGCACCTGCAGGCCGGCCACCACGCGCCCGTCGGCGGCGCCGTGGTTGCGGTAGTGGAACAGGCTGATGTTCCAGCGCCCGCCCAGCTTGTCGAGGAAGTTCAGCAACGCGCCGGGGCGCTCGGGGAATTCGAAGCGCAGCAGGCGCTCGTGCAGGGCGCCGTCCGCGCGCCCGCCGACCATGTGGCGTATGTGCAGCTTGGCCAGCTCGTTGTCGGTCAGGTCCAGCACCGGGAAGCCCTGGTCGCGCAGGCCCTGCACCAGGGCCCCGCGCGGGTCGTTCTCCGGGTGGGTCTGCACGCCGACGAAGATGTGCGCCTCGGCATCGCCGTGGTAGCGGTAGTTGAATTCGGTGATCTGCCGCCGCCCCAGCGCCTCGCAGAAGATGCGGAAGCTGCCCGGCCGCTCGGGGATGGTCACCGCGATGATCGCCTCGCGCTGCTCGCCCAGTTCGGCGCGCTCGGCCACGTGGCGCAGGCGGTCGAAGTTGATGTTGGCGCCCGAGTCGATGGCCACCAGGGTGCGCCCCTCGCAGCGCTCGCGGGCCACGTACTTCTTGATCCCGGCCACGGCCAGCGCACCGGCCGGCTCGGTGATGGAGCGGGTGTCGTCGTAGATGTCCTTGATCGCCGCGCAGATTTCGTCGGCGCTGACGGTGAGCACCTCGTCCACGTACTGGCGGCAGACCTCGAAGTTGTGAGCGCCGATCTGCGCCACGGCCACGCCGTCGGCGAACAGCCCGACCTGCTCCAGCACCACGCGCTCGCCGGCGGCCATGGCGGCCTGCAGGCAGTTGGAGTCGTCCGGCTCGACGCCGATCACCTTCACCTCGGGGCGCAGGTACTTCACATAGGCGGCGATGCCGGCGATCAGCGAACCGCCGCCCACCGGCACGAAGACGGCGTCCAGGCGCCCGGGGTGCTGGCGGAGGATCTCCATGGCCACGGTGCCCTGGCCGGCGATCACGTCCGGGTCGTCGAAGGGCGGCACGAAGGTCAGCCCGCGCGCCTCGGCCAGTTGCAAGGCATGGGCCAGGGCCTCGGGGAAGGCATCGCCGTGCAGCACCGCGCGGCCGCCCCGGGCGAGCACGCCCTGGACCTTGAGCTCGGGGGTGGTGCGCGGCATGACGATGGTCGCCTCGATCCCCAGGTGCCGCGCCGCCAGGGCCAGGCCCTGGGCGTGGTTGCCGGCGGAGGCGGCGATCACGCCCCGCGCACGCTGCTCGGCGCTGAGCTGGGACACGCGGTTGTAGGCACCCCGGATCTTGAAGGAGAACACCGGCTGCAGGTCCTCGCGCTTGAGCAGCACGGCGTTGCCCAGGCGCTGGGCCAGGCGCGGCGCCGGCTGCAGGGGCGTCTCGATGGCGACGTCGTAGACCGGCGCGCGGAGGATCCTCTGCACATAGCCTTTGAGCAGGGCGTCGGTCATGCCAAGGCCTCCCCGGTGACGGCGTCGAGCAGGTCGGTGCCATAGGAGTTGTCCACGGCGCAGCGCCAGCTGTCGTCGGCCTGGCGGCGGAACACGTAGGTGGCCTTGCGTTCGAGGAAGGACAGGAAGCCGTCGGCGGACCGCCACTGGATGCGTGCACGCCCCATGACCAGCGCGGTGTCGCCGGTCTCCACCACCTGCAGGTCGCGCTGGCTGACCCAAAGGCTGTGCTGGAAATGCGCGGCGATGGCATCGAAGGCGCGGCGGATGCCGTCACGGCCCTGGACGTTGAGGCCCGGGCGCACGACGAGCACGGCATCGTCGGTGTAGAAATCCATCAGCGCATCGAAGCGCCCGGCATTGATCAGCTGGTCCGCCCGTTGCACGGCCTGGACGAGAGGGGATGGTTGCATGGCGTCTCCTGAGGTTCGCTTGGGGCCCAGGAGACAGAAAGAAGAAACCCGCCTCGAGGGCGGGTTTCTGTGTAGGTACTGGTCAACCCGCCAAGTATCGAATGGCGGTAATAATCTGTTGGCGCAGCATCTGGGGGGTCGATTTCATGGTTCCGGAAATTATTCCTGCCGCTGCGCCAAGTCAAGCGGCGGTTTTCAGGTGAGCAGTTCGGCGAAGGCCTTGTCCGCCTCCAGCACCGCCGGCAGCGCGGCGAACAGCGCGTCCAGGTCCACGCCCTCCACCAGCGGGCCCTCCAGGGATTGCCGCGCCTCCTCGGTGGCACCGCCATGGGCCTGCAACGCCTCGCTGACCAGCACCGCCTGGGCCAGAATGCGCGGCAGCAACGCATCAGCCGGCGCCTGCATCGGTCGCGCCTGGTAGGCGATGGCCTGCTGGATCACCGCCGGCAGTTGCCAGCGACGCGCCAGCTCCGCGCCCACTTCCGGGTAGCCGAACCCCAGTTGCAGCGTCTCGCTGGCGGCCCGCCCGGTGGCGCCGCCCTTGCCGCTGTTGAGCTTCTCGGCGAACTCCGGGGCACCGGTCTGGATCAGCAGCTCGCCGATGTCATGCATCATCCCGCAGGTGAACGCCGTGTCCGCGTCCACGCCCTTCTGCTTGGCCAGCAGGCGGCTGATGCTCGCCACCTGGAAGCTGTGCAGCCAGAAACCCTTCAGGTCGTAGTTGGGCGAGGCCTTGAAGGCGCCGGTCACGGCCGAGGCCATCACCAGGGTGCGCAGGGTGTTGAAGCCCAGGCGCATGGCCGCATCCTCGATGCTGGTGGACTCCCGCGCCCCGCGAAAACGCGCGGAGTTGGCCAGGCGCAGCACCTTGGCGGCGATCACCGGGTCGAGGGCGATGTTGCGCGCCACGCCATCCAGGCTGGAGGTCGGGCTGTCGAATTGCTGGATCAGGTCCTGCGCCACCTTGGGAATGCTGGGCAAGGTGTGCAGGTTGGAAAATAGGGCGTCTATATCCATGGGACCACCTCCTTCATCGGCTTGAAAACCAAAGGATAGGCAAGTTTCCCAAGCCTGCCCGACAGGCCGTCGCCGCGCAGGCGAAGGCTCTGTTTCAAGGCCTTTCAGGCGGCAGCGGTGCCGCTTCGTCGATGCGTTCCACCAGGCCTTCACGCACGCCGCCCCGGCGCAGCGGCTCGTTGACCTCGTCGTCCAGGTCACCGATCAGCGCGGTGTCCGGCTCCGGTTCCCGGTAGCGCGCCAGCTGCACGAGGGCCACGCCGGCCAGCAGCGCGGTGGCCACCTTGTAGGCCAGGGAGCTGATATCGAAGTTCTGCAGGGTGCCGTCGTCCAGCCACAGCGAACCGATGCGCGCCAGGGCCAGGGCGGACTGCACCAGCAGCAGCATCATCAGCGCCGCCCGCATCAGCTCGCGCCCACGCAGGGCCCACAGCAGGAACAGCGCCAGGCCGACCTGCAGGCCGCCGTAGTAGACACGCACGTTGCTCACCGAGGCGGTCTCCATCAGCAGCATGCCGCTGAGATTGGCCATCTCGTAGGGGCGGAACCAGTAGGCCAGGCCGAAACCCGCGAACACCAGGATCTGGACCACCAGAATCAGCCGGGCAAGTAGCATCGCCTTTCTCCTCCGATCGGCAGCGATCTGCAAAAGACCCGTCGCGGATCGTTTCGTTCGCCCAACCCATCGCAAGGTCGGGGCACCCCGGCAACACCGCGGCTAGGCTCTGGAAAGACCCATTCCAAGGAGTTCACCCATGCTGCCGCCCCGCCTCAGCCTGCCGCTGCTCGCCATGCTGCTGGGCGCCTGCGCCGCCCCGCACGACGACCAGGTGACCATCGCCCCCGCCGCGCGCGACAACCACTACATGACCTTCACCATCCAGCCGGTGCGCGCCCCGGGCCACCGCCAGGACCTGGAGGAACGCTTCGACAACGCCCTGCACAAGGCCATGGAAGCCAAGGGCTACCGCTACCAGGAAAAGGGCAGCGACCTGACCATCATCTACGCCCTGGGCCTCTCCCCCGAGCCCGGCGTGACCATGCGCCCGGTGATCACCCCCGGCGGCGCCGTGTACAACCAGACCGAACTGACCCAGGACGAACGCGCCCGCCTCGCCCTGCGCATCCTCGACGGCTTCGACGAACGGGTGCTGTTCGAAGCCCAGATCAGCCGCCAGCTGCAAGACCCCAAGCTGACCCAGCAGGGCTTCGACAAGGCCGTGGCCGAACTGCTGCAGGGCTTCCCGGCGCGGCCGGCGCCCTGAGCAGGCGAGCCCTTTCGCGAATGAATTCGCTCCCACGAGGGCGGCGGCGCTGCGCGCCGCTTGGCGACTGAAGTCGCCCCTACAGAAAGCCGCCCCAAACCCACCCGCGTGCCTCCAAGGATGGGTCGGGCGGCGTTCCGCGAGCGAAGCGAAACCCATGCTGTACAGGCCCTGGGAAACAGCGGACCGAAACCGGAAAAAATGACCCGCATCAACCCCCGTACATCCCGTAACAGCCCCGCCGCGCAACGCACCGGCCGCAGGACTAAGCTGTGCCCATTTTCCCCTCCAGGAGCCCCCACCATGCGCCGTGCCCTTCTCGCCTCCCTGTTCTTCGCCCCACTGTTCGCCCAGGCCGCGGAAACCGTCTCCATGGACGTCTACCGCGACCCCAACTGCGGTTGCTGCAAGGCCTGGATCAGCCACCTGCGTGACAACGGCATCCAGGTCAACGACCACGTCGAGAACGACATGGCCTCGGTCAAGGCCCGCCTCGGCGTGCCCCACCGCCTGGGCTCGTGCCACACCGGCGTGATCGACGGCAAGTTCGTCGAGGGCCATGTGCCGGCCAAGGACGTGCTGGCACTGCGCGCGCGCCAGGACCTGGTCGGCGCCGCCGTGCCGGGCATGCCCATGGGCTCGCCGGGCATGGAGATGGACGGCATGCAGGACGCCTACCAGGTGATCGGCGTCTCGGCCCAGGGCGGCGAGAGCGTGCTGGCCGAATATCCGGCACACTGAGCGCCCCTTTCCCAGCGCGGCCGCCCCAGGGGCGGCCGCGTGCATTTCACGGAGCCGAAAATGGATTACTGGCAGGTCGATGTATTCGCCGAACGCGTACTGGCAGGCAATGGCCTGGCGGTCTTCCCCGACGCCCGCGGCCTTTCGGGCGCGGCCATGCTGGGCCTGACCCGCGAGCTGCGCCAGTTCGAGTCGATCTTCCTGGAGCCGGGCACCCGGCCCGGCGAATTCGCCGCTCGGGTGTTCACCGTGGAAGAGGAGTTGCCCTTCGCCGGCCACCCCATCCTCGGAGCGGCCGCCCTGCTGCACCACCTGCACGCCCCCGGCGAGCACGCCGAATGGGCGCTGCAGCTGCCCGAGAAGCGCGTGACCCTGGCCACCCGCCGCCAGGGCGAGGGTTTCTACGCCGAGATGAACCAGGGCGTCGCCGAGTTCGGTGCCGAGCTCGACGCGAAGGCCGCCGAGGCCTTCGCCGCCGCCTTCTCCAGCGAGTGGGACCGACGCCATGCGCCCCGGGTCGTCAGCACCGGGCTGCCCTACCTGCTGCTGCCGGTGACCGCCGCCGGCCTGGCCGGCGCGCGCCAGCAGCGCGGCCTGGACGAGGAGCTCGCGGCCATCGGCGCCGCCTTCGTCTTCCTCCTCGACGTCGACGCCCGCGAAGGCCGCACCTGGGACCCCCTCGGCGTGGTCGAGGACATCGCCACCGGCAGCGCCGCCGGGCCGGTCGCCGCCTGGCTGGTGGACAAGGGCCTGGAGCCGCGCGGCCCGGGCTTCGCCCTCAACCAGGGCCGCTTCCTCGACCGCCCCAGCCGGCTCGACGTGCGTGTGGACGAAAGCGGCCAGGTGCATGTCGGCGGGGCCGTACAGCTGCTGGCCCAGGCCCGCCTGCTGGTGGCCCCCGACCGGCTCGCCTGACGACCGGGCTGGCGCCTCCCGCCGTCAGCTACGACACTCAAGGCCTCGACGAAGACAAGGATCGGCAGATGCGCTGGCAACGGGCGAGACGCAGCGACAACGTGGTGGATGCGCGCGGCAGCGGCGGCGGCATGCGCCTGGGCGGTGGCAAGAGCATCGGGCTCGGCGGCATCGCCCTGGTCGTGGTGATCGGCATGCTGATGGGCGAGGACCCGCTGACCATCCTCGGCCAGATCGTCGGCCAGGGCGGGCTGTCCACCGCCCCCCCGCACAGCGGTGCACCGCCGGGCGACGACCAGGAAGCGGAGTTCGTCCGCGCCGTGCTCGGCGACACCGAGGACACCTGGCAGGCGATCTTCCAGCAGGGCGGCCGCCAGTATCAGGACCCGAAGCTGGTGCTGTTCAACGGTGGCGTGCAGTCGGCCTGCGGCTTCGCCTCCTCGGCGGTCGGCCCCTTCTACTGCCCCGGCGACCGCCAGGTGTACCTGGACCTCGACTTCTTCCGCGAGATGGCCCAGCGCTTCTCCGCCGCCGGCGACTTCGCCCAGGCCTACGTGATCGCCCACGAGGTCGGCCACCACGTGCAGACCCTGCTCGGCGTCTCGGCCAAGGTGAACGCCGCGCGCCAGCGGGGCGAGAAGGTGGAAGGCGCGGACGGCCTGCTGGTGCGCCAGGAGCTCCAGGCCGACTGCCTGGCCGGCGTCTGGGCCTTCCACGCCCAGCAGCGCCTCGACTGGCTGGAGCCCGGCGACCTCGAAGAAGCCCTCAATGCCGCCAACGCCATCGGCGACGACCGCCTGCAGAAGCAGGCACGCGGCCAGGTGGTACCCGACTCCTTCACCCACGGCACCTCGGCGCAGCGGGTGAAATGGTTCCGCACAGGCTTCGAGCGCGGCGACATCAACCGCTGCGACACCTTCACCGCGCGCAACCTGTAACAGCGTGCGAAACCCATGCGGTCACCGCACGACGCCCGCTACCGCGCCAACAGCAGCAACTGCGCGCAGTCCTCGGCATACCAGTCGGTGAGCTCCGGCCAGGGGTTCTCCGGCAGATTGACCAGCACCGTGGCGGTCCCGGCGGCGCGCCCGCAATCGAGGTCGAAGCGGTAGTCGCCGACCATCACCATCTCGCTCGCCGCCACGCGCCAGCGCGCGGCCAGGTGCTGCAGCCCACCCGGGTGCGGCTTGGGTGGCGCCTCGTCGCGGCCGAGGATGTCGGCCGGGGCGAAGCAATCTTCCACGCCGATGGCCTGCAGCGTCAGCAGCGCCAGCTCGCGGGCGTTGCGGGTGAGGATGCCGAGGCGCACACCGCGCGCGTGCAGCTCGCGCACCAGCTCGACGGCGCCGGCCGCCGGGCGGGCGTTCACCGCCAGTTCGCGCTCGTGCTCCAGCAGCCAGGCGTGCTTGGCGCGGGCCTCCTCGGCGGGCAGCGCGGCAAGGTGATGGAGGATGTCGTCCTCCGGCGGGATCGCCAGCTCGCGGCGGATCGCGGCGAAATCGTGGACGGCGACGGTGAGGGTGCCGTCCATGTCGAAAACCCAGTGGCGGAACTGCGCCAGGCCCATGTCTCTACTCCGGAGGGTTCGGGAACAGCGCGCAAGGGTACACCGTCCCCGCCCGTCAGTAGTTGATGATCAGGGTCACGTTGTCGATGTAGGTGCCCACCGGCACGTTGGCCTGCGTGGGGTCGACGGTCACCTGGAAGTTCACCGTCTGCTGCAGTCCCGTGCCCTTCTGCGACAGGTTCTGCGTGGTGTTCCACACGGTCGTCGTATTGGGGAAGTAGATGTTGTAGCCCAGGCGGTTGGCCCCGCTGGCCATGCGTCGCCAGGGCGCCTGGTAGTTCTGGCCGTTGTCGAAGCTGACCAGGTAGCCCTCGTCGCTGGTGCAGGTCAGGGTGATGGCGCGGGTCACCGAGGTGAACTGGCTGACCAGCGCCTGGCTGCCCAGGTCGACGTTCTGGTAGCTGTTCAGGGCGCAGGCCTTGGTGACCACCAGGGTCACGGTGCTGGTGGCGGTCACCCCCGTCCCCCAGTTGGTCGGCGCGCCGCACAGGCCCGCCGGGCAGTTCTGGGTGACGCCCGGGCTGCGTTGCCAGCTGCACAGGTTCAGCGCGCCGGATTCGCAGATCGCGTAGCGCCAGGTGAACACCACCGATGTGGTGTAGGTGCCGGCGGGCACGTTGGCGGCCTGGGCCTGGAAGTACAGGTTGATGCCCGTGGTGGCGTTGGTCAGCAGCGCCAGCACCGCGAGGCTGCTCAGCTGCACCGTCGAGCCCGGGGTGATCTCGGTGCCGCCGTTGCTGACGAACACCTTCAGCGGGATGCTGTTGCCATTGCCGTCGCTGAGCACCGGCGCGGCGGACTGCAGGGTGACCTGCACGTAGTTGGCCGCCAGCAGGGCGAGGAACGACCCGCAGGTCAGCCCCGCACCGCCCAGGTTGCCCTGCGCGGAAGCGTTGAGGGTGAAGGAACTCACGCTGCCCAGGCTCACCGCTGGGTTGACCGTGGTGCACACCGCCCAGGCGCGGCCCGCCCCCAGCCAGAGCGCCAGCAGCAACAGGAAGGGGACGATCGTGCGCTTCGCATCCATGGCTCGGTCCTCGTTCGGACGGATCAGCGGCAGGTCAGCGGGCCGACCTGCGACAGCTCCTCGTCCAGCGTCTTCAGTTCCACCGTCACCGCGCACCGGCTGCCATCGGGCAGCTCCACGCGCAGCGCGTTGCGTTGTTCCAGCCCCTCGAAATACACCAGCCCGTCCCAGCCCACGTAGGCCTCCAGGTCACGCCCCTCGACCCGCGCCAGGCTGCCGCGCGGCAGCACCTCGCCGCGCACGTCGATGAGCAGGATGCTGGCCGCCACCACCCGCTCCATGGGGAACTCCAGCAGCGCGCCGCTGCCCTGGTGCACGGCGATCTCCTGGGCGACCTCGGCGATGCGCACGTTGCCCGGCAGCCCCAGCGGGTCGATCTCGTAGTTGGCGCGGTAATAGGACGGCACCCAGGGCACCAGCAGGTGGCCACGGCTGTCGGTGCGGCCCAGCAGCTGGTGCTCGAAGTTCACCGGCACGTCGGCGTAGCCCGAGGTGCTGACCAGGACGAAGGCGTCGTTGATGCGGTTGCTGGGGAACACCCCGCCGTCCATCCACACCAGCGAGCCGCTGACATCGCCCCACTGGGTGCGCTCGCCGTCGTTGTCGTACAGGCCCACCTGCAGCTGGGTGTAGGGCGTGCGCCAGGTCAGGTCGGCCTGCTTGTAGCTGCCACCGCCGGCGGCGTAGCTGAGGTTGTAGCCGACGCCCCCCTGGCTGGGCGCGGTGCGCCCGTAGTTGACGCGCTCGCGGTACTTGCCGCCGGTGTCGCGCTCCACGCTGGCGCTGAAGGTGGAGAGCATGTCGAACGGCATGATCAGCTGCACCAGGGCCGAGTAGCCCGAGGTGCCCAGCTCGCGGTTCATCGACACGTACAGGCTGCTGTTGGCCCACAGGCTGCGCGACCAGGACAGGTTGAGCACGCGGGTGCGCTCGCCGCTGCGGGTCTCGCTGGAGAAGTAGCCCACCCCCAGGCTGCCGACCTCCTCGGGGCTCACCGAGAAGGTCACCTGGTCGGTGCGCCGCGCCAGGCCCAGCTCCTCGCGCCCCAGCTCCAGGGCGCTGACCTGGCTGACGTCGACGAAGCCCGAGCTGCGCTGCACGCGCTGGAAGGCGAAGCCGAACCACGGCGAGTAGTAGCTGTAGCCGAGGCTGGCCTGGCGGCCGCGCAGGCCGTCGTAGGCGCTCTCGGAAACCGAGGTGCCGAAGGTGCCCCAGTTGCCCAGCCCGAAGGTGCCGCCGAGCCCGCCCAGGCGCAGCGCCTCGCCCAGCTCGGCGTGGGTCTCCAGGGTGAAGGCGTCGCTGATGCCGTAGCGGAAGGTGCCGGTGCCCACGCTGCTGCCGTAGGAGAAGCTCTCCAGCCCGTAGTCCTCGCGCAGCTTCCCCGCCCCCAGGGAATAGTCGTAGAGGCCCTTCTGCAGCAGCGTGTTGGTCACGTAGAAGGGCACGTCGGTGGAGACCTGCCGGCCGAGGGCATCGGTGGTGACCACCGTGGCGGTGCCCGCACCGCTGATGTACGGCACGTTGCTGACGGTGAAGGGCCCGGGCTGCAGGTTGTCGCTGCTGACCCGCGCATTGTTGATGAACAGGTCCACCGTGCTCGGCACCGCGGCGTCGCCGCTGAAGCGTGGCAGCGGGTAGGTGACCAGGTCCGGGCGCAGGGCGAAGTTGCGCGAGACCTGCACGCCACCGACCCGCACCGCGCTGTTCCAGGTCAGCGCGCCGGTGACCAGGTCGCCCACCTGCACGCTGCGCAGGCTGTCCTGGTCGTTGAAGGTCCACAGCGTGTCGTAGCGCACGTAGCCGTCGCCCTCGCCTTCGCTGTCACCGAAGCTCCTGCGGTACACGCCGGTGTTGCCCAGGGTGCCGAAGCCGCCGAACAGGCGCTGCTCCAGCCAGGTGTTGGCGTAGCGCTGCCCGGCATCGCTGTCGGTGTAGTAGAGGTCGTAGTTGAACAGCGCCCCGAAGTCGGCGCGGGCCGGCGTGCGTGCATACACGCTGGTGTCACCCACCTCCTGGCGCGGCAGCCACTCGCTGGGCAGCGTCAGCTTCAGGCGTTGCAGCTCCTGGTCGTACTCGCTGCCCAGGCCCTCGATGGCATCCAGCGCCTGCGGCCCGCTGGCGCCCTCGGGCAGGCGCACGCCGACGCCGCGCAGGTCCTCGGCATCGACGAAATAGCGCCCATCGCGGACGGTCACCGGCACCACCTTGTCGGTGGCCATCTCGTTCACCAGCAGCTCCAGGTAGAGGCTGTATTCCCCGGGCACCGCGCCGGGGTCGGTCGCCGTGGGCCCGGCCGGAGTGGCGGCAGGCGCGGCGTCGTCCGGAGGCGGGGTCGGCTCGGCCGCCCAGGGGGCGCCACCGAGCAGCACGGCGAAGACGAGCCCGCACCACGGGCACCTGGCCCGCGTGCTGGTGTTGCGCCCACTCCCCCCATTGCGCGCCATCCCTCGACGACCGGCCTGCGGCGGATCACTGCAACGGGATCGGCTGGGGCTCGGCCTGTTCGTTGATCCGCGCCTCCAGCACGAACTGGCCGCCGGGCACCGTGTCCGGCAGTTGCCAGCGCATCTGCGCGCCGGGCAGCACGTAGCCCAGCAGGCCGTCGGCGATCAGCGTGCGGGCGCTCCCCTGGCGCACCGAGACCCTGGACAGCCGCGCATGGGCCGCCCCCTGGTTGCTCAGGAACAGGTAGTGCCGGCCACCTTCCTGGCGCACCTGGTAGCTGAGTTTCGGCTGCAGCACCTGCACGCCCTCCCGGGGCTTGGCCCCCGGGACCGGCGCCGGCGCCACGCCCGTGCCGAAGACGAACAGCGGCACCGAATAGCGCATCTGGAACTTGACCCCCAGCTGCGGATCGGCCACCGCGCCGGGCTGCAGCATCTCGTCCACCAGCACCCGGTAGGCCTGCTCGGTGCCGGCCGGCGCAGGCTGGGTGGCGATCAGGCGGATCATCTGCCGCTTGCCCGGCGCGATGGTCACCACCGGCGGGCTGCCGATCACGCTGCGCTGCGCATCGAGCCGGTCGTCGAAATCGCCCTGGCGCCAGGCCATCACCCGCACCTGCAGGCCCACCGGCTGCTGGCCGCGGTTCTCCAGCCACAGCGCGGCGGCCTTCTGCTCGGCCTCGATGGTCGGGTTGATCGGCCAGATCAGCACCGAGCTGGCCGCATCGGCATCGCTTGCCGCCGTCAGGGCGAGTCCCAGCAGGACGGCGCGGGCGCCGGTGCGCAGGCCATGTCCATGGGCGGTTCGCTGCATGGGTATTCCCCCTTCAATAGCTGACGGTGACCGTCACCGTGTCGTTGTAGATGCCGGCGCTGGGCATGCTGCCCACGGCGAACAGCCGCGCGTAGATCGGGTAGGACTGGGCGCCGCTGGTGGCGCTGTAGTTCACGCTCAGGGCCGTGGCGCCGTTGCTGCCGTCGCCCCACACCGCGCTGTAGCCGGCGTCCTTGTACAGCTGGTAGCGCAGGGTCTCGGCGCCCTTGATCATGTAGCGCCCGCCGCTGACGCTGGCGGTGTTGAGCCCGGCATTGATGGCGATGGTCAGCGCCGTGCCGGGCGTGCATTGCAGCTGGATCGAACCATTGCCCACGGTGCTCACGCGGGTCACGTCGCTGGGCAGGGTGCTGACCTGGCCGAAGTTGATGCTGCCGTAGGTGGTCACGTCGCTGCCGCCGCTGCCCAGCACGCAGCCGGCGGTGACCGCGGCCTTGATCTCGAACAGCTGGGTGATCTGCAACTCGTTGGTGCCCGTGTCCGCGAGGCACGGCAGGCACGGCAGCAGCGCCAGGCAGGCGAACGCCGGCAGGCGCCCCATCACCAGCTCACCGTGACGGTGACCGTGTCGGTGTAGGTGCCCGACAGCGGCGTCGCCTGCACCGGCACGCGGCCGTACACCGGCAGCAACTGGTCCTGCCCGTTGCCGGTCCCGGTGACGCCGATGCTGTTGTCCCAGACGGTCGCGTAGGTGGCGGAGGTGTAGAGGTTGTAGCTGACCTGGGCGGCGGAGGGCCCGGTCATGCGCCGGGCGTTGACGTTGCCACTGCCGCCGGCGCTGATCAGCACGCGATAAGGGGTGCTGGTCAGGCAGTTGACCCGCAGCGCACCGGCCCCTGCCGTGCCGACCACGGTGACCTGCGCGGCGAGGTTGAAGTGGGTGCCGAAATCCAGGGTGCCGAACTGGCCGAGGGTCGCGGGGACGGTGCTTCCGGCACTGCAGGCCGGCAACACTTCGGCGGTGATCCCTACGGTGGCGCTCTTGCTGGCGGCATGGATCGACGGGCTGGCCGCCGTCGAAACCATCAGCACCAGCCATATCCACTTGCTGTCGCGACGGCAGACCATGGCGGTTCCTGGTGGTGATTTCTACTTCCGTGTCGCAATGATCATCGGCGACGGAGCCTCGGCCCCGGTGCGCCCGCTACCAGGTGATGGTCACCTGGACGGTATCGGTATAGGTGCCGGTGGCGGGTGTCGTCTGCGGCGGCACGCGGCCGTAGACGACCAGTTCCTGGTTGGCGCCGGTGCCGGTGCCGGCCAGGGCCGTGCCGCCGTTGCTGCCGTTGCCCCAGAGCGTCGTGCGCGCCGCCTCCTTGTAGAGGTTGTAGGCGATCACGTCGGTGGCGCCGGCGCTCATGTTGCGCTGGTTGCCGGTGGCGTGCAGGCCCGAATCCAGGGCCACCGAATAGTTGGTGCCGGTGTTGCAGGTGACCCCGAACGAACTGCCCGCCGAGGAGCCCACGGACTGCGCCTCGATGATGCTGTTCAGGCTGGGATAGGTGCCGAAGGCGATGCTGCCGAACGTGTTCGCGCTGCCGTTGTTGCTGCCGTTGTTCACGGTGCAGCCGGCGCCGATGACGAGTTGTATACCCAACTGCCCCTGGACCGTCCCCGCGGCCTCCAGAGACGACGACAGAGGCAGAAGCACCAGGGACGAAATCAAAAACTGAGCGCGGTTCATTTATGAAAACTCCTACAACACCCAAGACTCCATGAGTACTTGTGTACCAATGAAAGGGACCGTAGTAGAAATTCTGCGCCGTTCAAAAACCCGGATATGCCAGCTGTCCGTCACACCCTGCCATCATCCTGGCGCCAATCACACAAGCCGCTGAATGCCATGGATTTTCTGCGTTTTGTAAGAAATACGCCCAATTGAATAATGGCGATTTTCTTACGAAATAAAGAGCAAATTGCCAGTACGGATCTTTATGCCCGGCGTCCTGTGAAAGCCTTCTGGAAATTTCGATTGGCGATAAGTCGCTTCATCGTTTCCTACAGCCTGTTTGCCAGGCCTCTGCGGATTGCCTATCGGGCTGAGGGAATTCCTACAGGGCAACTGCATTGCCGTCCTACAAAACCTCTGAGTAGCTTCTCGCCCCGTCGTGGCCTTGGTCATGACCGGGAGTGAGACCCCGATCTCCAACTGGATAAAAATCGCCATAGCAGAAAGACGGACCTCCGGGCTCCGGCTTCCTGGCCGTCTATGGCGGACCGTACAGGACGGGCGTCTGCCCCTCCGGTTTGTCTAGTTGCCGGTGTCTCAAGCCTTGTACGGTCCGCCACCCTCATGCCGGTGGCGGCTCCTCTTCCAGAAAGGAGTCCTGGGATATGAGAGCCATCCAGTCGCAACACCCCGTCATCCACCACACCGCCCGCCCGGAGGTGCGCCATGACTGACTACCGCACCGCCACCCGCTTCATCCGCTTCCGCCGCCCCCTCCACGTCGTGCTGATCGACGGCCTGCCCTGGTTCTGCTGCCGCGACCTCGCCCGCCTCACCAACAGCCGCCTCGACATGCGCATCACCGCCAAGCTGGACGCCGACCAGTGGCGCCAGGAAACCCTGCTTCACGAGGCCGGGCAGTTCACCGACGAGCTGCTGGTGAACGAAAGCGGCCTGCACGCCCTGCTGCTGGTCAACTTCTACCACCCGGAAAACAGCAGCCTGCGCCAGTGGATAACCCAGGAAGTGCTCCCCGCCCTGCGCGACGACCAGCGCGCGCCCGACACCCAGCCACGCCGCCACCTGCTGAAATGGCAGGGCCACCACCAGCTCAACCTCATGGAGTGGCAGGGCCAGTGGTGGATTCGCTACGACGACATGCCCCGGGTGCTCGGCCAGGGCGAAGCGTTGAAGCAGCAGTTGCCCTGAGGCTGGCCCTGGGGATACCCGGGGTGCATGCCGGAAACACCGTTCGGTGGATGAGAAGAGCGTCATCCACCCTACGCAGGCCCGGCCGCCGTGGGGCACGTGGGCATTCCAGGCGTAGGGTGGACATCGCTTTTCATGTCCACCAGCGAAGTCGAGTACGGGTCGACCAGGGTGCGTGCCGGAAACACCGATCGGTGGATGAAAAGAGCGTCATCCACCCTACGCGAGCCCGGCCGCCGTGGGGCACCGGGGCATTCCAGGCGTAGGGTGGACATCGCTTTTTATGTCCACCAGCGGAGTCGGGCGCTACGCCATGGCCCACCCGGCGGAGCACTCCGCGAGCAGAGCTCGCTCCTACGGGTCGGCGCGCGGGGTCATTTCCAGTCTTCGCGCACCCGCGTCAGCCCTTCCTGGGCCACCGAGGCCACCAGCTGGCCGGCGCGGTTGAAGATGCTGCCGCGCGAGAAGCCGCGGGCATTGCCGGACCAGGGGCTGTCCATGGAATACAGCAGCCAGTCGTCCGCGCGCAGGTCACGGTGGAACCACAGCGAATGGTCGAGGCTGGCCACCTGCATGAACTTCTGCCACACCGAAACCCCGTGGGGCAGCATCGAGGTGGTCAGCAGGCCGAAGTCCGAGGCATAGGCCAGCACATACTTGTGGATGGCGCGGATGTCCGGGAGGTTGCCGTCGGCGCGGAACCAGACGTGCTTCACCGGCTCGCCCGGCTTCGGGTCGTAGGGGTTGTTGGCGGTGACCGGGCGGATCTCGATCGGCTTGTCGCAGAGGAATTTGTCGCGCATGCGCTCGGAGATCAGGTGGGCGTTCTGCCGGGTGATCTCCAGCTCCGAAGGCAGGTTCTCCGGGCCGGGCACCTCGGGCATGGTGATCTGGTGCTCGAAGCCGCCCTCGTCGGACTGGAACGACGCGCTGCAGGTGAAGATCGGCTGGCCCTTCTGGATCGCCGTCACCCGCCGGGTGCTGAAGCTGCCGCCATCGCGCACCCGGTCAACGGTGTAGACCACCGGCAGGCCGGCATCGCCCGGGCGCAGGAAGTAGCCGTGCAGGGAGTGCACGTGGCGCTCGTCCTCCACCGTCTGGCTGGCCGCCGAGAGCGACTGGCCGAGCACCTGGCCACCGAACAGCTGGCGGAAGCCCAGGTCCTGGCTGACGCCACGGAAGAGGTTCTCCTCGATGGATTCGAGGCTCAGCAAGGCGACCAGATCGTCCAGCACCTGGGTCATGGCGGTTATCTCCTCTGCAAGGCGGCTGCCCCGTTCAGGGTCGGGGTCGAGTTCATTCAGGATAGGCCGGTGCCGTCGTCAGGCGCTCGTCCCGGCGGGCGCGGCCAGGGGTGGAATGGTAAAGATTTTGCCAGCGGCTGTCGGCAGCTCATGCACCGCTTCGTCGAAATGGCAGCCGATGCGGGGCATCGCCCTCCCGCTCGCCGGGCGATGCCTGGCGTGCGTGGCAGGCGCGGAGCCCGTCGCTCATGGCCGCTGCAGCCAGTCCTGGCGGTGGATGCGGTAGAGAATGTGCTGGCGCAGCGGGTGGCCGACCGCAACCTTCGGGTGCTCGAAATCACCGGCCTCGTCACGGGTCATGCCGATGCGCTCCATCACCGCGCTGGAGTTCCTGTTGGCGGGCACGGTGAAGGCCACGACCTGGGCCAGTTGCAGGGTGTCGAAGGCGCAGGCCAGGGCCGCGCGGGCGGCCTCGCTGGCGTAGCCCTGGCCCCAGTGCGCGCGGGCCAGGCGCCAGCCGATCTCGGTGGCCGGGGTGAAGGGCGCCTCGAAACCGACCTTGCCCAGCCCGGTGAAGCCGATGAACTCGCCGTTGTCCCGGCGCTCCAGGGCCCAGAGGCCGAAGCCGTGCTCGGCGGCGTGGTCACGCGCGCGCTGGATCAGCGCGGCGGCCTCCTCGCGGCTCAGGGTGCCGGGGAAGTAGCGCATCACCTCGGGGTCGGCGCAGAGCGCGGCGAAGGGATCGAGGTCGTCGTCGCGCCAGGCGCGCAACAGCAGGCGTGGGGTCTGCAGTTCGATGGGCATTGCCGGTTCCTCCCAAGGGTGGCGGTGCTTACGAGATGGACAGCCGCCGCGTTACTCTCTGCGACCCGGCCGACGAAAAAACAGCTCCGCATTATGCCTTTGCCGCTGGTCTACCACGACGACTACAGCCCGCCCTTCCCCGACGGGCACCGCTTCCCCATGGAGAAGTTCCGCCTGCTGCGCGACCACCTGGTGGCCAGCGGCCTGACCCGTGACGACCAGCTGCGGCGCCCCGAGCTGTGCCCGCCGGAGGTGCTCGCCCTCGCCCACTGCCCCGACTACATCGCCCGCTACCAGCAAGGCGAACTCTCCCGCGAGGACCAGCGTCGCCTCGGCCTGCCCTGGAGCGAGGCCCTGGCCCGACGCACCGTGCGCGCGGTGGGCGGCTCCCTGCTGGCCGCCGAGCTCGCCCTGGAGCACGGCCTCGCCTGCCACCTGGCCGGCGGCACCCACCACGCCCACTACGACTTCCCGGCGGGCTTCTGCATCTTCAACGACCTGGCGGTGATCAGCCGCTACCTGCTGGCGGCCGGCCGGATCGGGCGCGTGCTGATCTTCGACTGCGACGTGCACCAGGGCGACGGCACGGCGCGCATCCTCGCCGACACGCCCGACGCCATCACCGTCTCCCTGCACTGCGAGAAGAACTTCCCCGCACGCAAGGCCGAGAGCGACTGGGACATCCCCCTGCCGATGGGCATGGGCGATGGGGACTACCTCAAGGTGGTGGACGACGCCCTGAACTACCTGCTGCCGCTCTACCAGCCCGACCTCGTGCTCTACGACGCCGGCGTCGACGTGCACAAGGACGACGCCCTGGGCTACCTGCAACTCACCGATGCCGGCGTCGCCGCCCGCGACGAAGCCGTGATGCGCCACTGCCTGGGCCGCGACATCCCCGTGGTCGGCCTGATCGGCGGCGGCTACAGCAAGGACCGCGCCGCCCTCGCCCGCCGCCACGGCATCCTCCACCACAGCGCCGCCCGCGTCTGGCAAAGCGAAGGCCTGGCGTAGGTGAGGCACAGGGTGGGCGTAGGGTGGGCCGGGCGGCGTTCCGCTTCAGCCCACCGAGTACACCTAACCCACAACTCCTCCCATACATTCCCTCATCCCTTCCCAAACACCCCACAGCCCCCAATCCACGCCGCCTTAACAGAATCATGGCCACCTGCTAGCAGTCGTTTCGAGGCACTGCTAGAGTCGCCGCTTTCCCTCCACAAGGATGTCCCCATGGAAGTCCATGCCTACCAGGCGCCCAACGCCAATCTCGAAGTCGAAAGCGTGTTCTGCCGCAATTGCGGTTCCTCCATCACCCCGACCGCACAGGCCTGCCCGCGCTGCGGCGCCGACCAGAACCTGAACCCCAGAAACAAGATCGTCGCGGGCTTTCTCGCGCTGTTCCTCGGCGGCCTCGGCTTCCACCGTTTCTACCTGGGCCAGTGGTGGGGGCTGTTCTACCTGCTGTTCATCGGCACCGGCATTCCCAGCCTGGTCTCGCTGATCGAGGCCATCGTGTTCTTCTGCACCAGTGACCAGAAGTGGAACGCCAAGTACGGCCGCACCAAGGGCAGCGCCTGGGTGGCCGGCCTCATCGGCGGCATCGCGCTGATCTTCGTGATCGGCATGCTCGCCTCCATCGCCATCCCCGCCTACCAGGAATACGTGAAACGGGCCAAGGCCCGCGCCGAACTGCAGCACCAGCAACAGCCGCAAGCCGAGCCGCAACTGCGCCAGCAGCAGTGAGCCCGCCGGGCGCCGCCCCGCGCGGCGCCCATGCCCCCCCGGCGAGGCCTGCGCTAGAATGCGCGCCAGCCCAACCTCGCCAAGCCCGCCATGACCCAGAACCCCTCCCGCGTCGCCATCATCGGCGGCGGCCCCGCCGGCCTCATGGCCGCCGAAACCCTGGCGCTCGCCGGCGTGCGGGTCGACCTCTACGACGCCATGCCCTCGGTGGGCCGCAAGTTCCTCCTGGCCGGTGTCGGCGGGATGAACATCACCCACTCCGAGCCCAGCGCGGCCTTCCTCTCCCGCTATGCCGAGCGCCGCGACGCTGTCGCCGCACTGCTGCACGGCTTCGGTGCCGAGGAGCTGCGCGCGTGGATCCACGGCCTGGGCATCGACACCTTCGTCGGCACCTCCGGGCGCGTGTTCCCCACCGACATGAAGGCCGCGCCGCTGCTGCGCGCCTGGCTCAAGCGCCTGCGCGAGGCGGGCGTGGCCATCCACACCCGTCATCGCTGGCTGGGCTGGGACGCGCAGGGCCACCTGCGCATCGCCACGCCGGAAGGCGAGCGCAGCATCGAGGCCCGCGCCACCCTGCTCGCCCTGGGCGGCGGCAGCTGGGCGCGCCTGGGCTCGGACGGCACCTGGGTGCCGTTGCTGGAAGGGCGTGGCGTGGCCATCGCCCCCTTGCAGCCGGCCAACTGCGGCTTCGAGGTGGACGCCTGGAGCCCGCTGCTCAGGGAAAAATTCGCCGGCGCGCCGCTGAAGACCGTGGCCCTGCGCCTGGACGACGAGCCGCCCCGGCCGGGCGAGTTCGTGCTCACCGCCGGCGGCGTCGAGGGCAGCCTGGTCTACGCGCTCTCCGCCCGCATCCGCCAGCGCATCGCCCGCGACGGCAGCGCCACGGTGCACCTGGACCTCTTGCCCAACCACCCGCCGGAGAAGGTCATCAAGGCCCTGGCCAAGCCACGCGGCGCGCGCTCCATGGCCAGGCACCTGCACGGCCAGCTGGGTATCGACGGGGTCAAGGCCGGCCTGTTGCGCGAGCTCACCCCCGCCGAGGTGTTCACCGACCCGGAACGCCTGGCCGCTGCGATCAAGGCGCTGCCCATCACCCTGGTGCGCCCGCGCCCGCTGGACGAGGCCATCAGCTCCGCTGGCGGCGTGCCCTTCGAGGCGCTCGACGAAAACCTCATGCTCAAGGCCCTGCCCGGCCTGTTCTGCGCCGGCGAGATGCTCGACTGGGAAGCCCCCACCGGGGGCTACCTGCTCACCGCCTGCTTCGCCAGCGGCCGCCGCGCCGGGCTCGGCATGCTGGCGTGGCTGGCCGCCGCAGGCCGCTGATTCAGGCCGGCAGCGGCTGGGCCATGCCGCGCTCGGCGGCGCTCTGCTCGCGCAGGGTTTCGAGAAAGCGCTGCAGCACCGCCGAGTCGTCGCCCGCGCGGTAGATGGCGTACAGCGGCACCTCCGGCAACGGCGGCTGCAGGCGGCGGAACACCACCCCCGCTGGCGCCAGCTGCTCCAGCGACGCCGGCAGCAGCGCCACCCCGAACCCCGCCTGGACCAGCCCGAGCAGCGTCTGCACCTCGATCACCTGCTGGCGGATCAGCGGGCTGAAGCCCACCTGCACGCAGCACTGCACGAGGAAGTTGGCGAAGCTCGACTGGTTCAGCTCCAGGGTGACGAAGAATTCGCCGGCCAGGTCGACCGGCGCCAGGGACGCCTGCTGGGCCAGCGGGTGCTCCGCCGGCAGCACGGCGCGCAGGGGTTCGTAGAGCAGCAGTTCGTTGCGCAGGCCGGGGTCGTCATGGCCGACGCGGAACACGCAGACATCGATGCGGTGCTCCTTCAGCGCCATCAGCTGCGCCGCCGGGGTCATCTCGTGCAGGCGCCAGCGCACGTCCGGGTAGTGGACGCGGAAGCGGTTCAGCGCCCGGGGCAGCACGCCGACCATCACCGAGCTGATCATGCCGATCTCCAGCTCGCCCAACTGGCCGCGCGCGGTCTGGCGGGTGAGGTCGAGCGCCCGGTTGAGCTGCTCGAACACCAGCGGCACCTGCTGCTTGAGGGTGCGGCCGGCCTCGGTGAGTTCCACCCGATGGTGGCTGCGCTCGAACAGGCGCGTGCCCAGGGCCTCTTCCAGCAGGCGTATCTGCTGGCTCAGGGGTGGTTGCGACATGTGCAGCCGGGTGGCCGCACGGCCGAAGTGCAGTTCATCGGCGAGCACCGAGAAGTAACGCAGCAGTCGTAAGTCCATGCGGCCTCCGCAGCCCGTTCAGATCACCCCGTTCAACCCAGCCCATCCAGCGCCAGCGGCGTGTCCCGCAGGCGCTTGCCGGTGAGCCGGAACACCGCGTTGGCGATGGCCGGCGCCACCGCCGGGCTGGCCAGTTCGCCGACACCGCCGGGCTGGTCCCGCGCGCCTTCGAGCACCTGGATGTCCAGCGCCGGCATGTCCGACATGCGCGCCACCCGGTAGTCGTGGAAGTTGCTCTGCAGCACCTGGCCCTGGCGGATGTCGAGGCGGTCGAACAGCGCGTGGCCGAGCCCCCACATCAGCCCGCCCTGGAGCTGCTCCTCGACCCCGCCGGGCGAGACCGCCAGCCCGCAATCCACCACGCAGGTGAGGCGTTCCACGCGCACGCCGCCATCGCGCCGGGCCACCTGGGCGATCACCGCGATGAAGCTGCCGTAGCCCTGGTTGGTGGCGATGCCCAGGGCCGAGTCCGGGCCGGGCGCGGTGCCCCAGCCGGCACGTCTGGCCGCGCTGCGCAGCACCTCCACATGGCGCGGACGTTCCTGCATGTGCGCCAGGCGGAAGTCCAGCGGGTCGCGGCCGGCGGCCTGGGCCAGCTCGTCCATGAAGCTCTCCACCGCGAAGACGTTGGGGATGAAGCTCACCGAGCGGTACCAGCCGCTGGGGATGCCGCTCTCGTGGCGCAGCCAGGCCAGGTCCAGGTGCGGCGCGCGGTAGGCGAAGTCGAACGCGCTGATGGCTTCGGTGGTGCTGTAGTCCATGCGGTCCGGGCGCTCGAAGTAGCCCGGCTCCCACATCTCCGGCGAGGCCGGCGCCACCGCGCGCAGCCGCAGCGCCTGCAGGCCGCCCTTGCCGTCCAGCGCGCCCTCCAGGCGGTGCAGGGTGGCCGGGTGGCCGTACAGCGCGCGCATCTCGTCCTCGCGGCTGTTCATCAGCTTCACCGGCACCTTGGCCTGGGCGGCCAGGTAGGCCACCTCGAACAGCCAGTACTTGGCCTCCCGCGCGCCGAAGCTGCCGCCGGAAACCATCTCGTCGATGTGCACCTTTTCGGGCGGCAGGCCGCAGACCACTTCGGCCGCCTCCATGGCGAAGGACGGCACCTGCACGCCGCCCTTGAAGGTGATCCCGCCAGCATCCAGCCAGGCGATGATGCACACCGGCTCCAGCGGGTTCTGCATCTTGCCGGGCATGCGGTAGTCGGCCCTGACCACCCGCCCGGCGCCTTGCAACGCGGCGCCGGCATCGCCGGCCTGCAACGTCGGCACCGGCTTGGCGGCGGCGTCTTCCAGGGCCTTGGCCTGGACCTCGGCCAGCTGCGCGCTGTCGAAATCCACGGCGCCGCCCTGCCACTCCACCACCAGCGCGGCACGCCCCTGCCTGGCGGCCCAGTAGTCGTCGGCGAGCACCGCCACGCCTTCCTGGTTGCCGCCGAGCACCTTGTCCTGCGCGGGGATGCGGATGACCCGGTGCACGCCGGGCACCTTCAGCGCCGCCGCATCGTCGATGCGCGCCACCCGGCCGTTGACCACCGGGCTGCGCTGCACCACCGCCACCCACATGCCCGGCACGCGGGCATCGATGCCGTACTCGAAGCGCCCGCTGACCTTGTCCGCCGCATGCCGCTTGTGGCGCAGCTTGCCGATGTACCTGAACTGCTCCGGGTCCTTGAGCTTCACCGCCCTGGGCGCCGGCAGCTGCGCGGCGGCGTCGGCCAGCTCGCCATACCCCGCGCTGCGCCCGCTGGCGCCGTGCAGCACCTGGCCGCCGCCGGTGCTGCAATCACCCGGCGCCACGCCCCAGCGCAGCGCCGCGGCCTCGACCAGCAGGGTGCGCGCGGTGGCGCCGGCCTCGCGCAGGCGCCCGTATTCCAGGGCGACGCTGGTGCTGCCGCCCGTGGAAAACACCTTCCACAGCGGGTGCCGGTAGGCCTCGAAGAAGGGGTTCTCGGGGGTGATGACCTCGACCGCCAGCGGGTCCAGGTCCAGCTCCTCGGCGACGCAGGCGGCCAGCGCCGTGTGGGTACCGGTGCCGGAATCGTGCTTGTGCACCACGATCCTCACCGTGCCGTCGGCCAGCACCCGCACCCAGGCGTTGGGCTCGAAGGGCGCCGTGGCCCCGGCGGCGCTGCCCAGCTCGCGCCCGGCCTGGGCACCGCCCAGGTGGAAGCCGATGGCCAGGCCCGAGGCCAGGGTCGCCGAATGCTTGAGGAAGGTGCGCCGCGCCAGCGGCCGGGCCAGGCTCATGACGCCTCCCCGCGCTCGGCGGCGACGCGCTTGATGGCCTTGGCGATGCGTGGGTAGGTGCCGCAGCGGCAGATGTTGCCGGCCATGGCCGAGCGGATGGCGTCGTCGTCGATGGCCGTGCCGGAGGCCAGCAGCGCCGCCGCCGACATCAGCTGGCCGGACTGGCAGTAGCCGCACTGCGGCACGTCCTCGGCGATCCAGGCGAGCTGCAGCGGATGGTCGCCTTCGGCGGAAAGCCCTTCGATGGTGGTGATCGCATGCCCCGCCGCAGAGGCCAGGGGGAACTGGCAGGAGCGGATCGGCGTGCCGTCCAGGTGCACCGTGCAGGCGCCGCAAAAGCCTGCGCCGCAGCCGAACTTGGTGCCGGTCAGGTACAGGCGGTCGCGCAGTACCCAGAGCAACGGCGTGGACGCCAGCGTTTCTTCCAACTGATGGCGCGTGCCATTCACCACGATCTCGATCATGCCGGGGCGCTCCTTGAACTGAGGCGAGAATTCGCGTGTAGTCGTGCCGCCCCATAGTGGGTACGACCGGTTGCGCCAGCCAGCGACGATTTCCGCCAACCCGTGTAAGCAGGACTAACAGCCATGTACAAGCGATACCCGTCGCTGCAGTCGATGAGCGCGTTCCTCCAGGCGGCCCGCACCGGCAGCTTCTCCCAGGCCGCCCGCGACCTGGACCTCAGCCACAGTGCCGTGAGCCAGCAGATCCGCACGCTGGAGGAGTTCGTCGGGCAGCCGCTGTTCCTCCGCGAGAAGGGCCGCAGCAGCCTCACCGACGCCGGCCAGCTGTTCGCCGGGATGCTCGCCGACGGCCTGATGCAGATCGACAAGGCGCTGTCCTCGGTGAGCAACCGCGAGCTGCCCCGGCGCATGACCCTGGATGTCGACGCCGAGCTGGCGCAGAGCTGGCTGAACGCCCGGTTGCCGGCGCTGCTGGCGCTGTTCCCCGGCCGCGAGATCCTCTTCCTCTCCATGCCGCGCCTGGAGCGCCAGGCGTTCGAGCGCGTCGACCTCAGCCTGCGCTACGGCTACGGCGAGTGGCAGGACTGCGAGTTCGCCCCCCTCTGCGACGACCGCGTCACCCCGGTCGCCTCCCCGGCGCTGCTGCGTCGCCACGGCCTGGTCGCGCCCATCGAGCCGGCCGAGGTGCTGAAACTGCCGCTGCTGGGCTACTCGCGCCGGTCGTGGATTCCCTGGCTGGACGCCGCCGGGCTGGAACCGATGGAGCCCCAGGCGACCATGGTCTTCGACAACGTCGCCAACCTGCTGGCCGCCGCCGAGGCCGGCACCGGCGTGGGGCTTGTGCGCGGCCTGCTCTCCGCCGACGCCCTGCGCGAAGGCCGCCTGGTGCGCCTGACCCGCACCAGCATTCCCGCGCACTACAACCTCTACGCCCTCTGGCCCCACGGCGGCGCCGAGAAGGTCGCGCCCATGGTCGATGCGATCCGCGAGATGGCGGCGCAGACGTTCGGGGCGATCGGGTGAGCACCTGGAAGCCCGATCGCGAATGAATTCGCTCCCACAGGAAAAGCGGCAACACACAGGTAGAGACATGACCGCTGTGTAGGGTGGAGGTCGCTTTTTACCTCCACCGGGCGGAGTCGGACCGGGTACGCCTTCATGCCTGAGGCTCCGCATTGATGGGTTTCGTACCTCGCGGAACGCCGCCCGCCCCATCCAACGAAGGTCCGTTGGCGAATGAATTCGCGCCCACTGCGGGCGGTGGCGCTGTGGATAACCCCTTGCAAATCATCCCCTTGCGGCGCCGATATCCAGCGCATATCAACCCAGCGGCCAAATAGTATTGGTCGCGCTCCGAGGCCCCTCCCGATACTGCGGACCAAGCGACAGCTCAGGTCCTGTGCGCCCTGCAAGAGGCGCGGGAAGGTGCCGCGAGGCACCTAGCAATGGCCATTGCACAGGTCGATCTGTTGCGAACCGGAAGGTCTTCCTTCCCCGCACTATCAGGAGATCGAACTGTGATCATCGATATCAGTTGCTACCCCACCGACCTCGTGGATCTCGCCTGGAGGCATGACGGTGACCCCTTCACCGGCGAGCGCCTGCTGGAGATGATGGATGGCCCCTACCTGGTCAACGGCAAGCCGCGCCGCATCGACAAGGCCTTCATCCAGCCGCCCCAGGGCAACACCATCTACACCTGGACCGACGGCGAGCTGTCGGGCCGCGAATCCATCGACGCCTACATGGCCTACACCCTGAAGATGGTCCAGACCTACCCGGACCGCTTCATCGGCTGCTTCGTCTACAACCCGCGCTGCGGCGTGCAGAACGGCGTCGAGGCCATCGAGCGCTACGTCACCGAGCACGGCTTCAAGATGGTCCAGATGCAGGCCAACATGCATGCCTACCGCCCGGACCGCGCCCTGGACTGGGTCCGCCCGGCCTTCGAGAAATGCGCCGAGCTGGGCGTGCCGGTGAAGCTGCACACCGGCGACGGTCCCTACAGCATCCCCTCCGAGTGGGTGCCGATGATCAAGGAGTTCCCCAACGTCGACTTCATCATGGCGCACTTCGGCGTGCAGACCGGTGGCGTCTACGTGTTCGAGCCCATGCAGTGGGCCATGGAACTGCCCAACGTCTATTGCGAGTCCGGCTGGTGCCTGCAATCGCGCATCGTCGAGTTCGCCAAGGTGCTGCCGACCCACAAGATCCTCTTCGGCACCGACACTCCGCCGAACGAGCCGGGCATGTGGCTGCGCCTCCTGGAGGTGCTTTGCATGGAGCCGCCCCAGGGGCTGGACCTGGACGAGGACACCCTCGAGGACTACCTCGGCAACAACACCGCCCGGATGATCGGCCTGGAGCCGACCCCGCCGCCGCGCAGCCTCGCCGAGGCCGAGGCGCTGCTGAAGAGCCCCGTCACCACGCAACTGGCCAGGAGCTGACGCGATGATCATCGACACCCACCTGCACCCCACCAACCTGGTCGACGAAGCCTGGCGCCACACCGGCACGCCCTTCACCGGCGAGCGCATGCTCAAGCTGATGGACGGCCCCTACATGATCAATGGCAAGCCGCGCCGCATCGACATGGGCTTCATCCAGCCGCCGCCGGGCAACACCGGCTACCGCGACGGCAACCGCCGTGGCCGCGAGGGCGTGCGCGACTACATGTCGTACATCGCCGAGCTGTGCGTGAACTACCCGGACCGCTTCATCGGCAACTTCACCTTCAACCCGCGCTGGGGCCCGGAGAACGGTGCGGCGGAGCTGGAATTCCACGTCAAGGAATACGGTTTCAAGATGCTCAAGCTGCACGCCAACATGCACGGCTACCGGCCCGACCGCGCCCTGGACTGGCTGCGCCCGGCGATGAAGGTCTGCGCCAAGTACAACATCGTGGTGCTGATCCACACCGGTGACGGGCCCTACACCATCCCGACCATGTTCTACCCGATCATCCGCGAGTTCCCGATGGTGAACTTCATCATCGGCCACTTCGGCATCCAGACCGGCGGCAACTATTCCTTCGAGGCCTTCTGGATGGCGATGGACACGCCCAACGTGTACTGCGAGTCGGGCTGGTGCTTCCAGTCGCGCATCGTCGAGTTCGCCAAGGAGCTGCCGCGCCACAAGATCGTCTTCGGCACCGATTCGCCGCCGAACGAGCCGGGCATGTGGCTGCGCGAGCTGGAGGTGCTCTGCTCCCCCGCCCCGCAAGGGCTGGGCATCGACGAAGACCACCTGGAGGACTACCTGGGCAACAACATCGCGCGCCTGGTGGGCATCGACCCGACGCCGCCGCCCAAGGACCTGGCGGAGGCGGAGATCCGCCTGACCACCACCTACCTCTAGGGTTTCCACTGCGGTACTTACAGGCTCCCGGGGACCGCGCGCGGTCGGCCAGCCGGCCGGCTGCGCGCAGGGCTCGGACACCCGCGCCCCGGGACGCCTGCTTTTCGAGAGGTGCGACATGACCCTGCCGAGCTTTGCCACGACCCAGGATTTCCACGCGTTCATCGAGGCCTACCGCGAGCGCTTCGCCGACGACGTGCTGACCATCGCCGAACCCCTTTCCAGCGACCAGGACGTCACCGCCCTGGTCGACGCCCTGGCCGCCCGGGGCCGCCACCCGCTGCTGATCTGCGAGCGGGTGGGCAACCTTGGCGTGCCGGTGGCGACCAACCTGTTCGCCTCGCGAACCCGCATCGCCCGGCTCTTCGGCACCACCCCGGCGAAGCTCCACGAGGTGTTCCAGGCCCGCGCCAACGCGCCCATCCCGCCGGTCTACCTGGACAGCGGCCCGGTGCTCGACGAGGTGGTCGAGGGCGAGGCGCTGGATCTGGCGCTGCTGCCGATGCTCAAGCATTTCGACAGCGACCGCGGGCCCTACATCACCAACGCCATCATCGTCGCCCAGGACCCGGTCACGGGCGTGGCCAACATGAGCTACCACCGCTCCATGCGCCATGCCCGCCAGGCCCTGGCCACCAGCCTGCATTCGCGCGGCCACCTGTGGCGCATGCTGCAGGCCGCCCGCGAGCGCGGCGAGGAGCTGCCGGTGGCCATGGTGGTCGGCGCCCACCCGCTGTTCATGCTGGCCGCCGCCGCGCGCCTGCCCTATGGCGCCGACGAGCGTGCGGTGGCCGGCGGCCTGTTCGGCGCGCCCCTGGAGCTGGTGAAGACGCCGCGCTACGGCATCGGCGTGCCGGCCCACGCGGAGTTCGTGCTGGAGGGCGCCATCGACCCCACCGCCTATGCCGAGGAAGGCCCCTTCGGCGAGTTCAGCGGCTACTCCTCCGACCGCTCCACCAACAATGTGCTGCGCGTCGACACCCTGCTGCGCCGCCGCGACGCCTGGCTGGTGGACGTGGTCGGCGGGCGCTACGCCGAGCACCTGACCCTGGCACGCCTGCCCCGCGAGGCGGAGATGAGCGAGAAGCTCAAGGCGCGCTTCCCGGCGGTGACCGCCGTGCACTACCCCAACTCCGGCACCCACTTCCATTGCTACGTGGCGCTGGACCAGAGCCGCGACGGCGAGGCGCGGCAGATCATGCTCGCCCTGCTCGGCTGGGACCCGTACCTGAAGACGGTGATCGCGGTGGACAGCGACATCGACATCAGCGACGACAGCCAGGTGCTCTGGGCGCTGGCCACGCACTTCCAGCCGCACCAGGACCTGTTCACCATCGACGGCCTGCCGGGCAGCCCGCTGGACCCCTCCTCCTCGGCCAACGGCACCACCTCGCGCATGGGCCTGGACGCCACCCGTAGCTCGGGCTTCGACGGCATCCGCGCGCAGCTCGACCCGCGCATCCAGGGGCGCATGCGCCAGCTGCTCAAGAGCTACCTGCCGGGGAGCCCGTCATGACGCCGCGTCGCCTGGTGGTGGGCATCAGCGGCGCCTCGGGCTTCGTCTACGGCGTGCGCCTGCTGGAGCTGCTGGAGCAGCTGGGGATCGAGAGCCACCTGGTGCTGAGCCGCGCGGCGCAGCTGACCATGGCCCACGAGACCGACTACAAGCTGGCCGACGTCATCGCCCGCGCCAGCCACCACCACCGCGCCGAGGACGTCGCCGCCGGCATCGCCAGCGGCTCGTTCCGCTGCCTGGGCATGGTGGTGGCGCCCTGCTCCATGCGCACCCTGGCGGAGATCGCCAGCGGCGCCTCCTCCAGCCTGCTGACCCGCGCCGCCGACGTCACCCTCAAGGAACGCCGGCCGCTGGTGCTGATGGCCCGCGAGACGCCGCTGACCCTGGCGCACCTGCGCAACATGACCACCGTCACCGAGATGGGCGGGATCATCGCCCCGCCGGTGCCGGCCTTCTACGCCCGCCCGCAATCGCTTTCACAGATGGTCGACCACAGCCTCGGCCGGGTGCTCGACCTGTTCGGCCTCGACGCCGGCACCGCGCTGCGCTGGGGCGAACCCGCCCCGGACGCCAACGCCGCCGGCGGCCATTCCGCAACCCCGAAGGAGCTCGCATGAACACTGCATTCAACGCCCCGACGCCCAACCGCAAGATCCCGGTGACCATCCTCACCGGCTTCCTCGGGGCCGGCAAAACCACCCTGCTCAACTACATCCTCAAGGAGAACCACGGCCACAGGATCGCCGTGATCGAGAACGAGTTCGGCGAAGTCGGCATCGACGGCGACCTGGTGCTCAGCTCCGAGAGCGAGGAGATCTACGAGATGGTCAACGGCTGCGTGTGCTGCACCGCCGAGGTCCGCGAGGACCTGGTGCGCATCATCCGCGAGCTGGTGAAGCGCCCGGTGCGCCTGGACCGCATCCTCATCGAGACCAGCGGCCTGGCCGACCCCTACCCGGTGGCGCAGAGCTTCTTCATCGACGACCCGATCGCCGAGGAAGTGGAGCTGGACGCCATCGTCACCCTGGTGGACGCCAAGCACGTCGCCCAGCACCTGGAAGACCTGCAGCTGGACGGCGTCGACAACCAGGCGGTGGACCAGATCGTCTGCGCCGACCGCATCATCATCAACAAGGTGGACCTGGTGGGCGGCGAGGAACTGGCCGACCTGCAGGGCAAGGTGCGCAGCCTCAACGCCACTGCCGAGCTGGTGACCTCCAGCTACGCGCGCATCGACCTGGACGGCATCCTCGGCGTCGGCGCCTTCGAGGCCACCCGCAAGCTGATGGAGATCGGCGCGGAGCACCACGACCTTGACCACGAACACGACCACCACGGTCACGGCGCGGACGACGGCCACGAGCACGACCCCAGCGTCAGCTCGGTGGGCATCGCCGTGACCCGGGAGATCGACCTGATGGCCTTCCACCGCTGGATCAGCGACCTGCGCCAGCGCCAGGCCGACACCCTCTACCGCATGAAGGGCGTGCTCGCCGTGCAGGGCGAGGACCAGCGCTACGTGCTGCAGGGCGTGCACAGCCTGGTGGAATTCCGCGCCTCCACGCCCTGGGGCAACGAGGTGCGCACCAGCAAGATCGTGTTCATCGGCCGCGACCTCGACCGCGCCGCCCTCAACGAGGGGTTCGCCGCCTGCCTCGCGGGCTGACCACGCTCCGGGCTGCCGCTACGCCCGTGAGCCGGGCGACGGCCCTGGGCACACTGAACGGGTTCCCTCAGCAACAAGAACAATTCGCCAGAGGACTAGCACCATGAATTCAGCCGTGCACCCGGTAGACCAGGTTCTGCCGCTCCGTCAGATGCTCACCCTCGGCCTGCAACACATGGCCGTCTCCTACATCGGCGCCATCGCCGTCCCGCTGATCGTCGCCAGCGCCCTGAAGATGTCCCAGGCGGACACGGTGCTGCTGATCAGCACCACGCTGTTCTGCTGCGGCATCGCCACCCTGATGCAGACCCTGGGCTTCTGGAAGTTCGGCGTGCGCCTGCCGATCCTCCAGGGCGCCGCCTTCAGCAGCGTGGGGCCGGTGATCGCCATCGGCAGCAACCCCGATGTCGGCGTCGCCGGCATCTGCGGCGCGGTGATCGGCGCCGGGATCTTCACCATGCTGGTGGCGCCCTGGGTGGGCCGCCTGCGCCGGCTGTTCCCGCCCGTGGTCACCGGCTGCATCGTCACGGTGATCGGCCTGCAGCTGTTCCCCATCGCCTACGAATGGGCCGGCGGCGGGCGCAACCACAGCGACTTCGGCGCCCCCGGCTTCCTGCTGGTGACGCTGGTGGTGCTGGCGGTGATCCTGCTGGTGACCCGCTACGGCAGCCCGCTGCTGCGCAACATGTCGGTGCTGATCGGCATGCTGGTGGGCGGCGGCCTGGCCTACGCGCTGGGCATGGGCAACTTCCATGGCGTGGAAGAGGCGCCCTGGCTGACGGTGCCGGTGCCCTTCCACTTCGGCGTGCCCACCTTCGCGCTGATCCCCATCGCCACCCTGGTGGTGGTGATGATCGTGCAGATGGTCGAGTCCATGGGCCTGTTCGTGGCCATCGGCGACATCGTCGAGCGCCCGGTGGAAGACCGCCAGGTGGTCGCCGGGCTGCGCGCCAACGGCCTGTCCAGCGCCATCGCCGGGATGTTCGCCGCCTTCCCCTTCATCGCCTTCATGGAGAACGTCGGCCTGGTGATCCTCACCGGCGTGCGCAGCCGCTGGGTGGTGGCCGTCAGCGGCCTGATGATGTGCACCGTGGCGCTGATCCCCAAGGCCGGCGCCATCATCGCCTCGATGCCCACCGCGGCCCTGGGCGGCGCCGCCGTGGCGATGTTCGGCGTGGTCGCCGCTGCGGGCATCCAGACGCTGGCCAAGGTCGACTACGAGCGCAACCGCTACAACGTGCTGATCGTCGGCTTCACCATCGCCGCCGCCCTGGTGCCGGTGCTCTCCCCGGCCCTGTTCCATCAACTGCCCGCGTGGAGCCAGCCCTTCCTGCACAGCAGCGTGGTGATCGCCTGCCTGGTGTCGGTGGGCCTCAACGCCGCCCTCAACGGGGTCGGCGTGCCGGACGCCGCGAACGGCAAGACCCTGCACGACGTGCTCTGACCGCAACCACGGGAACCTTCCATGAACGACATCCTGATCAAGAATCCCCAGGCCGTGATGACCGGCCTGCGGGGCGAACGGGCCCGCGCCGGCAGCCTCGACATCCGCGTCCGCGACGGGCGCATCGCCGAGATGGCCAAAGACCTGCAGCCGGGTGCCGGCGAGCGGGTGATCGACGCGCGCCGCTGCCTGGTCTACCCGGGCTGGATCAACACCCACCACCACCTCGCGCAGAACCTGCTCAAGGCCGTGCCCGCCGGCCTCAACCAGGACCTGCAGGGCTGGCTGGCCAGCGTGCCCTACCCGCGCCTGTCGCGCTTCACCACGGAGCTGGTGCAGATCGCCGCGCGCCTGGGCATGGCCGAGCTGCTGCTGTCGGGCGTCACCACCTGCGCCGACCACCACTACCTCTACCACGCCAACGGCAGCACCGAGAGCGGCGACGCGCTGTTCGACATCGCCGAGGAATTCGGCATGCGCTTCGTGCTCTGCCGGGGCGGCGCGCTGGAGTCGGCCAACGCCCACCCGGGCTTCTCGAAGACGGCCCTGAAGCCGGAAAGCCTGGAACAGATGCTCGGCGACATCGAGCGGCTCAAGGCGCGCTACCACCAGGACACCCCGGACGCCCTGCGCCGGGTGGTGGTGGCGCCCACCACGCCGACCTTCTCGCTGCCGCCGACGCTGCTCCGCGAACTGGCGCAGAGCGCCCGGAACATGGGCCTGCGCCTGCACACGCACCTGTCGGAGACGCAGAACTACGTGAACTTCTGCCGCGAGAAATACAACTGCCTGCCGGTGGAGTTCGTCGCCGAGCACGAGTGGCTGGGGCCGGACGTGTGGTTCGCCCATATGGTCCACGCCCAGCCCTCGGAGATCCGCCTGCTGGCGCAGACCGGCAGCGGCATCTCCCACTGCCCGGTGAGCAATGCGCGCCTGGGCAGCGGCATCGCCCCGGTGCCGCAGATGGCGGAAGCCGGCGTGCCGATCTCGCTGGGGGTGGACGGCGTCGCCTCCAACGAGTCCGGGAGCATGGTGGGCGAGGCCAACACCGCCTGGCTGATCCACCGTGCGAACCAGGGCGCCTCGGCCACCCTCGCCGAGGACGTCATCCACTGGGGCACGGCCGGCGGCGCCAGGGTGCTGGGCCTGGGTGCGGTGGGCACCCTGGAAGTGGGCCAGGCCGCCGACCTGGTGCTCTACGGCCTGGACCACCCGCGCTTCTTCGGCTTCCACGACCCGGCCCTCGCCCCGGTGCTGGCCGGCGAGCCGATGGCGGTGCGCTACAGCCTGGTGGGAGGGCGCCTGGTGGTGGACGACGGGGTGATCCCGGGGCTCGATCTTGAGCGTCTGCGCCGCGAGGCACTCGACGGCGTGCAGCAACTGCTGCAGGGGGACTGAGGCCTGGAGGCCGCGCCGCCCGGGGCTCCCGGCGGCGCGGTCTACCCGCCTGGAAAGGCACTCGCGAAACATGGTACGTAAGTGCTAATTTCGCCTTTCCCTGCCCAGCCGAGCCCCGCCCATGCCGCTGACCTTCCGCCCCGCGACACCCGCCGACGCCCCGGCCATCGCCCCGCTGGTGTATCGCTCCGGACCCGCCGCCTTCGACCATGCCTTCGCCCGCAACGGCCACAGCGCGGTGGATTTCCTGCGCTGGACCCTGGCGCGGGAAGCCGGCGAGTTCGGCTACAAGGCGCACTGGGTGGGCGAGCAGGAGGGCCGCATCGTCGCCACCGGCACCGCCTTCAGCGGCGAGGCCAACCTGCGCAACAGCCTCGCGGCGCTGGGGCAGATCATCGGCTTCTACCGCCTCGGCGCCGCGTCGGTGATCCGCCGTGGCCTGCAACTGGAACGCATCATCCAGCCGCCACCGGCCGCCACCTGCTACCTCGCCCACCTGGGCGTGGAAGACGGCCTCACCGGCCAGGGCATCGGCCGGCAACTGATCGACCACCTCCTGCAACAGGGCCGCCACGCCGGCCTGCAGCGCGCCGCCCTCGACGTCTCGGCCGCCAACCCCCGCGCCCAGGCGCTCTACGAACGCCTCGGCTTCGTGGTGGAACGGGAGCGCCCCTCCACTCTCCCCGGCATCGCTGCGCATCGGTTCATGACCCGGGGGATTTGAGGGGGGCGCGGACCGTAGGATGGCGTAGAGCGAAGCGAAACCCATGCTGTGCCGTGCATGGCCTGATCATCCCATCGCGAATGAATTCGCTCCCACCAGGGCGGCGGCGCTGCGCGCCGCTTGGCGACTGAAGTCGCCCCTACATCGATCATGCGCAGACGCGACCGTCGTGCTCCTGACAGGCTACCGGAGCGGGTATGGCTGGGTTTAGGATGCGGCAGCAGGCGCCCGCAGAGGCGCCGACCTGACCGCGACGGCCTGTTCACCGACCATAGGGATAGCCCATGAGCACGCTGGAAACCGTTGAACTGAAGGCCTTCGTCCCCGCGAAGGACTACGAGCAGAGCCAATCCTTCTATCTGGACCTGGGCTTCAGGCCCGGCGGCGTGTCCGACGAGATCGCCTACTTCAGCCATGGCGACTGCGCCTTCCTGCTGCAGAACTTCTACGAGCCGGCCCTGGCCGAGAACCTGATGATGCACCTGCTGGTGAAGGACGTTGAGGCCTGGTGGCAGCACGTGCAGGCCAGCGGAGTGATCGAGCGCTACGGGGTGCGCGCCATCGCGCCCCAGGACCAGCCCTGGCGCATGCGCGACTTCGTGCTGTTCGACCCCAGTGGCGTGCTCTGGCGCATCGGCCAGAACATCTGAGCGCAACCCCGCCGGCACCTGGTGTCGGCGGCCACCGGGCCAGCGTCTATGCTTGCTCTGACCCTGAAGTGACGGCGGTGCCGCTAAGTGATCCCCCTCCTCGTCTGCGATGACTCGATGATGGCGCGCAAGCAACTGATCCGCGCCCTGCCCCAGGACTGGCCGGTGTCCATCACCCAGGCCACCCAGGGCGAAGAAGCCATGGTCGCCATCCGCCAGGGCCTGGGCCAGGTGGTGCTGCTGGACCTGACCATGCCGGTGATGGATGGCTACCAGGTGCTCGCCCAGCTGCGCGCCGAAGGCCTGGTGGCCCAGGTTGTGGTGGTTTCCGGCGACATCCAGGAGGAAGCCCAGCGCCGGGTGATGGAGCTGGGCGCCCTGGCCTTCATCAAGAAGCCCGCCGACCCGGCCGAGCTGCGCGCCGTGCTGGTGCGCCTGGGCCTGCTCAAGGTGCCGGCGCCGGGCGTGCCCGCCGAGCCGGTGCCCTCCCGCGAGGACCTGGTCCTCAAGGTCAACTTCCGCGATGCCCTGCGCGAGGTGAGCAACGTCGCCATGGGCCGCGCCGCCGCGCTGCTGGCCAAGGTGCTGGATGTCTTCGTGCAGTTGCCGGTACCCCAGGTGAACATCTTCGAAGTCAGCGAATTGCACATGACCCTGGCCGACGCCCAGCGCGGCGAGCGGCTCAGCGCGCTGTGCCAGGGCTTCATCGGCGACGCCATCGCCGGCGAGGCGCTGCTGCTGTTCCACGATTCCGAGATCGCCGACATGGCCAACCTGCTGCGCTGGCAGCCGGCCGACGACAAGGAAACCTCGGAGATGCTGCTGGACCTGGCAAGCATCCTCATCGGCGCCTGCCTGGCCGGCATCGCCGAGCAGATCGACGTGCGTTTCTCCCAGGGCCACCCGCAACTGCTCGGGCAGCATGCGTCCATCGAGCGGCTGATCCACCTCAACCGCACCCGCTGGAAGAAGACCCTGGCGGTGGAGATCAGCTACAGCGTCGAGGCCCACGACGTGCACTTCGACCTGCTGCTGCTGTTCACCGAGGACTCGATCCCGCGCCTGACCCACAAGATCCGCTACCTGATGGACTGACCCATGCCGGCACAGATCGATATCAAAGAGGTTCACTGGCTGCTCGACATCGTGCAGTGCATCGACGTCGGCGTGGTGGTGCTCGACCGCCAGTACCGCGTGGAGGTGTGGAACAGCTTCATGGAGAACCACTCCGGCCTGGGCCCGGACGAGGTCCACGGCAAGGTGCTGTTCGAGCTGTTCGAGGAGATCGACGAGACCTGGCTGCGGCGCAAGGTGGACAGCGTGGTGCAACTCGGCACCCGCGCCTTCAGCCTGTGGGAGCAGCGGCCTTACCTCGTGCGCTTCAAGAACTACCAGCCGATCACCGGGGAGGAGGACTTCATGTACCAGAACGTCACCCTGCTGCCGCTGATGGGTGCCAGCGGCAGCGTGGAGCACCTGTGCGTGGTGATCTACGACGTCACCGAGGTGGCGCGCTACAAGAAGCAGGTCGCCGCCCTGCGCGCCGGCGACGGCGGCCCGGCATAGCCTCCACCCACCACGCCCCGTGTAGGGGCGAATTCATTCGCCCAGCGCCGCCGTCCCCGTGGGAGCGAATTCATTCGCGATCGGATGATCGGGCCGTGCCCCCACAGCGAAGCCTCAGGCAGGACACCGTGCCGGGGCCCGACTCCGCCCGGTGGAGGTAGAAAGCGACCTCCACCCTACGCATGGGTCGAGCCCATCCGCCGCCTACGTGGGAGCGAATTCATTCGCGATCGGCCGATCGGGCACGCACCCACAGCACCTTCGCGCATCGGCATTCGGTGGGCTGAAGCCCACCCTACGGGGGTCACTTGAGGTACCACCCCCAGGGTTCCTGGCTGCGGTATTCGGTGACCTGCTTGACCTCCAGGTAGTTGTCCAGCCCCCAGCGGCCCAGCTCGCGGCCGATGCCGCTCTGTTTCATCCCGCCCCAGGGCGCCTGGGTGAAGGTGGGTTGCGAGCAGTTGACCCAGACGATGCCGGCGCGCAGGGCGTTGGCCACCCGTGCGGCGCGGTCGAGGTCGGCGCTCATCACGGCGGCGGCGAGGCCGAAGCGGCTGTCGTTGGCCATGCGCAGGGCGTCGGCCTCGGTCTTGAAGCGCTTGACGCAGAGCACCGGGCCGAAGACCTCCTCGCGCCAGATGCTGGCGTTGTCGGCCGGCTCGTCGAAGATGGTCGGCTCCAGGAAGTAGCCGTGGGACAGGTGCGCGGGGCGCTTGCCGCCGCTGATCAGGGTGGCCTCGCGGGTGCCCTGCTCGATCATCCCCAGCACCTTCTGGTACTGCCCGGCGCTGACCAGCGGGCCCAGCAGCACGCCGCGTTCCAGCCCCGGGCCGATGGTGATGCGCCGGGCCTCGGCGACCAGGCGCTCGAGCAGTCGCGGGGCGATGCCTTCCTGCACCAGCAGGCGCGAGGTGGCGCTGCACACCTGGCCCTGGTTCCAGAAGATGCCGAACATGATCCATTCCACCGCGGCCTCGACATCGGCGTCATCGAAGACGATGAAGGCCGACTTGCCGCCCAGCTCCAGGCTGATGTTCTTGATGTCGGCCGCCGCCGCCGACATGATCTTCGCCCCCGTCGGCACGCTGCCGGTGAAGGCCAGCTTGTCCACGCCCGGGTGCTGGCTGAGCGGCCCGCCGGCATCGCCGCCGAGGCCGGTGACCACGTTGAGCACGCCGAAGGGCAGGCCGATGCGGTCGGCCGCGCTGGCCAGTTCCAGGGCGGTGAGCGGGGTCAGCTCCGACGGCTTGAGCACGCAGGTGGCGCCCGCCGCCAGGGCCGGGGCGACCTTCCAGGCGGCCATCAGGAGCGGGTAGTTCCAGGGGATGATCTGCCCGGCCACGCCCACCGGCTCGTGGCGGATGCGGCAGCGAAAGCGCGCGTCCGGCAGCTCCAGCGCCTCGTCCTGGCGGCCGTCCAGCTCGCGGGCCAGTTCGGCGTAGTAGCGGAAGCAGCCGATGGCATCGGCGATGTCCCATTGCGCCTCGGGCAGCGGCTTGCCGTTGTCGCGCACCTCCAGCACCGCCAGGGCGTCCTGGCGCCCTTCCAGTTCGTTGGCCAGGGCCTCCAGCCAGCCGGCACGCTCGGCGCCCGTGGTCTGCCCCCAGCCGCGGTTGAAGGCCTGGCGCGCGGCGCGCACGGCGTGGTCGATGTCTTCCTCGGTGGCCGCCGGCACGCGCTGGATCAGGTCGCCGCTGCTCGGGTCGAGCACGTCGAAATGGCCGCCCAGGTCCGGGCGTACCCATTGGCCGTTGATATACAGCTGGTCACGCATGGTGGCTCTCCAGGGTCGTCAGGCGCCGGTGCGGCGGTTCTGCAGGTAGCGGGAGGTGAACAGCAGCGCCAGGGAGGCGCAGATGATCACGGTCGAGATGGCGTTGATCTCCGGGGTGATGCCCCGGCGGATCGACGAGAAGATGTAGATGGGCAGCGTGGTTTCCGAGCCGGCGACGAAGAAGGCGATGATGAAGTCGTCGAAGCTGAAGGTGAACGCCAGGAGGAAGCCGGCCATGATCGCCGGCGCGATCTGCGGCAGCACCACGCGGCGGAAGGTTTCCAGCGGCGGCGCGTAGAGGTCGGCGGAAGCTTCCAGCAGGGCCTTGTCCAGGGACTCGACGCGGGTGCGGACGATGACCATCACCAGCGCCATGGTGAACAGCGAGTGGGCCGCGACCACGGTGATGAAGCCCATGCGCAGGCGCGGCAGGCCGGCGCCGAGGAGCAGGTCCAGCAGCGGGTTGAGCACCTCGAACAGGCTGATGAAGGCGATCAGCGTGGCGATGCCGATGACGATGCCGGGGATGATGATCGCGCAGTAGGTCAGGGCGTCGAAGAACATGCGCACGCGCCGCCCTACCCGCTGCAGGCCGAACACCGCGAGGGTGCCGAACAGGGTGGCGATCAGCGCCGAGCACAGGGCGATCAGCGCGCTGTTGCCCAGGGCCTCCATGATGAAGGGGTTGCCGAAGGCGCGACCGAACCACTGCACCGAGCAGCATTCGAAGGACAGCCCGCTGCGCCCGGCGTTGAAGCTGAAGAGGATGATCAGCGCGATGGGTGCATAGAGGAACAGGTACAGCGAGGTGGAATAGCTGCGCAGCCACATGTCAGAGCATCCCGTCGGTGGAGCGCTTGCCGTAGCGCGCCACGAGCTTGAGGTAGATGAAGATGATCACCAGCATCATCGCCACCAGGGTCATGGCCACCGCGCTGCCGAAGGGCCAGTTGCGCGATTGCAGGAACAGGTCGACCAGGGCGTTGCCGACGAAGAACACCTTGCCGCCGCCGAGGATGGCGGGGATCAGGAACTCGCCCATGAGCAGGATGAACACCAGCATGGCGCCGGTGATCACCCCCGGCGCGGAGAGCGGCAGGGTCACCCGGCGGAAGGTCTCGAAGGCACTGGCGCCGAGGTCGGAGGAGGCCTCCAGCAGGCGCTTGTCGAGCTTCTCCAGGCTCACGTAGATGGGGAACACCATCAGCGGCAGGTAGCCGTAGACGATGCCGATCAGCACCGCCGTGGGGGTGTTGATCAGGCGCACGTCCTCCAGGCCGACGCTGGCCAGCAAGGCGGGGATGCCCTTGCCGCCGAGGATGAAGATCCAGGCGTAGGTGCGGATCAGGAAGCTGGTCCAGAACGGCACGATCACCAGGGTCAGCAGCAGCGACTTGTTGCGCTGCACCTTCACCGCCAGGAAGTAGGCCAGCGGGTAGGCCGCCAGCAGGCACACCAGGGTGCCCACCGGGGCTAGGAACAGGGTGTTGGCGAAGGCCTTGGCCCGCGAGCCGAGGTTGAGGTAGTTGTCCAGGGTCAGCGCGGCGGCGTAGCCACCCACCGGGCTGCGCTCGCCGAGGCTGAAGACCAGGATGATCACCAGCGGCATCAGCAGCATCAGCAGGAACCACAGGGTGGACGGCAGCAGCAGGAGCAGCGTGACGCGGCGTCCGAGGCTGCGACTTTCGACCGGCGCGGCCTGGCCCGCATCGACCGGTGCGGGAGCGCTGAGAGCGACGTTCATGGAAGAGTCCCTACGATTCATGGAGGCGACCAGGGTAGGAGCGAGCTCTGCTCGCGAATGCGGCGTCGCGATTCACGGCTGGAGCTCGCCCCTGCGACGGCAGCGACGGTCAGGCAGCCTTGAAGCGCGCCATCAGTTCGGCACGTTCCGGGCTGGTGAGGGTGGCGGCGGCGCCGAACTCCAGGGCGCTGAGCAGTTCGGCGGCCGGGTACATGATCGGGTCGTCGAGCATCGCCTTGGGCAGCAGCGCGTCCACGCGCTTGTCGCCGCTCGGGTAGCCGTGGGCTTCCACTTCCAGCTTGTTGACCTGCGGGTCGAGGAGGAAGTTGATCAGCGCGTAGGCGGCATCGGGGCGTTCGGCACCCTTGGGGATGGCGAAGAAGTCGCTCCACAGCTCGCCGCCTTCCTTGCCCAGGGTGAACTGCATGTTCGGCAGGTCGCGGTGCAGCTGCGAGCCGTCGCCGGTCCAGCACATGGACATCCAGGCGTCGCCGTTGCGCATCGAGGGCTGGTAGTCGGAGTTGATGGCGAACAGGTGCGGCTTGACCTCCAGCAGCAGCTTCTCGGCGTCGGCCAACTCCTTCGGGTCCAGCGAGTTGAAGCTGTAGCCGAAGGACTTCAGCGCATTGCCGATGGCGGTGAGCTGGTAGTCATGGACCATCACGCGACCCGAGGCCTCGCCCTTGGCCAGCTCCCAGAACTCTTTCCAGCTGCTGGGCCTGGATTTGATCCTGTCGCTGTCGTAGACGAAGCCGGTGGTGCCCCAGTTCTTCGGCACGGCGTAGAGCTTGCCGTTGACGATGCCCTGCTCCATGAAGCGCTTCTCGTAGCTGGCGGCATCGAAGTTGGGCAGGCGCGAGAGGTCCAGCGGCTCGATCAGGCCCAGCTCGACGTAGGTGCTGATGGTGTAGTTGGTGGGCACGAAGAGGTCCCAGCCGCTGCCGCCGGCCTGGAGCTTGGCGAGCATCTCCTCGTTGGAGCCGAAGACGTTCATCTGCACGTGGGCGCCGGTCTTCTCGGCGAAGGCCGCGAAGTTCTCGGCGTTGTGGTAGTTCGGCCAGGTGGCCAGCACCACGCGGTCGCCGATGGCCTTGTCGGCGCCGTAGGCCTTGCCGGTGAGCAGGCCGGGCATGTTTGTGGCGACCACCGCAGCGGCCAGGCCCAGGCCCGTGCGGCCGAGGAATTCACGTCGGGTGATGGAGCCGTTCTGCCAGCTGCGCATCTGTTTGATGAAGTCTTTACGGTCCATTGCCTGCTACCCCGCCTGTTGAGTGTTGGTTTTCTTGTCTGCCCTGCACTGCAAAAGCCCCTGCGATGCCTTGCCGGGGAGATGAACTAGAGCGCCATGGCCAGGCCGGCGGCCTGGTCCCAGCCGATGCGCACCGGCGCGCCATGCTCGAAGGCCGCCTTGTCGCGCCCGGTGTGGCCCGGCACGCGCACGCAGACGATGCCGAAGGGCTCGGTGCGCACGCGGTATTCGGTGAGGTTGCCCAGGTAGATGCGGTCCACCACCTCCCCGGCCAGGCTGATCTCCCGGGCCAGGGCGTCGGCGGCATTGCCGATGGCGATCTGCTCCGGGCGCACGGCGATGCAGCCCGGCTCGCTGGCTGCCAGGCGCGGGCCGGTGGGGGTGGCCGGGCTGGCCAGTTGCAGGCCCTGGGGCATGTCCAGCAGCACGCGGTCGCCGTCCACCCGGCGCACGGTGCCGGTGAACAGGTTGGATTCGCCGATGAAGTCCGCCACGTAGCGGCTGGCGGGGGTTTCGTAGAGCTGCTCGGGGGTGGCGGTCTGGATGATGCCGCCGTCCTGCATGACGCTGATGCTGTCGCTCATCGACAGCGCCTCTTCCTGGTCGTGGGTGACCAGCACGAAGGTGATGCCGACCTCGCGCTGCAGGCGCAGCAGTTCGGACTGCATCTCCTTGCGCAGCTTGCGGTCCAGCGCCGCCAGGGGCTCGTCGAGCAACAGCACGGTGGGCTTGTTGACCAGGGCGCGGGCCAGGGCCACGCGCTGCTGCTGGCCCCCGGAAAGCTCGTGGGGCTTGCGCTGGCCGAAGCCGGTGAGGCGCACCATCTCCAGGGCCTCGTCGGCGCGGCGGCGCTGCTCCTCGCGGTCGGGCCGGGGGGTCAGGTAGCGCAGGCCGTAGGCGATGTTTTCCGCCACCGTGAGGTGGGGGAACAGGGCGTAGCTCTGGAACACCATGTTCACCGGCCGCTGGTGCGCCGGAATGCCCGCCACGGGCCGGCCGCCGAGCCAGACTTCGCCGGCGCTGGGCTGCTCGAAGCCGGCGATCATGCGCAGGGTGGTGGTCTTGCCGCAGCCGGAGCTGCCGAGGAAGGAGTGGAAGGCGCCCCGCCGGACCTTGAAGTTCAGCCCGCTGACCGCGCGCACCGAGCCGTAGCTCTTTTCCACGTTGCGGAATTCGATATCGAAGACAGCGTCTGCATCGCTCACGACCAGCCCCTTTTCCAGGTGTTCCTGCTTGTGGGGCCACGCTATCAACCGCTGTTTCGGACTGTATATATCCCTCCGGGGATAGGGCCCGGCGCCGCCCGGTGGCCCGCCAACCTCCTGGGGAGCTATTCACAGAAGCTGTGGATAACTTTGTGGACAGCGAGTGGATGGGCGCGTGCGCACCGCTCCTGACAGGGGTCGCCGGGAACTGTTCATTTTTTGATCGATCAGGTGGTGACGCCGATCGCCTGCGGCTACCAGATCAGCCCCCCAGGGGCAAGCGTCCGTGTGCCCACAGAAACGGTGGATGAAGCTGTGGATAACTCGTCTATAACCTCCCACAGGCCAGCAACGACGGGAGCCTCGCGAATATGTACAAAAAATGAACAGCGGTGCAAAAGTGCGATTTCACGTCGCACCGGCGACGAAAAGCGCTTGCCACCGGAGCTGCGCCAAGGCAAGCCTTTTTTCTGCATAAAAAGGCTTGCCGCAGGGGCTGAAATGTCGCAGGGGGTGGGATTTCCTGCCCACATTATCTGTGGAGCGGACTGTGGATAAGTCGTGGACAGGCAGCTCTGGACCTTGCGCCGCGCGGGTTGCAGACCAATGGTTGGTTATTGATCAGCGCCGCTAAATTCCCGTTGGCGATAAGGCCCTGCGCTCAGATCGCGGTACGCAATACCGGATCGATGGAGGCCTCGCGCTGCCCGGCGAGGTCACGCACCAGCAGGCCGAGCAACTCCGACTGGCTGCCGATGCCGAGCTTGGCGTAGATGTTCTTGCGGTGGATCTTCACCGTGCCGGGGCTGATGGCCAGGTGTTCGGCCACCGAGGCGCTGGAATGCCCGCGCAGGAGCATCTGCACCACTTCCTGCTCCCGGGCGGTGAGCAGGTGGGCGCCGAATTGCTCGAAGGTCTCGCGGATCTTGTAGTCCAGGTCCTGGGCCGGACGCGGCTGGTGGGCGCGGCGCTGTTCCCAGGCCTCCCCCACCACCTGTTCGACCACCCCCTGGGCGCAGTCGAGCAGCTGCATCTCGTCGCGGCTGTAGGCCGGGCTGCAGGCGCTGCGCATCAGCGAGAGCACGGCCTTGGCGCCGTCGGCGAGGTCGACGAAGAAGGCGATCTCCTCGGTGAGGCCGGTCTGCTGGTAGTAGGTGACGTAGTACTCGCCCAGGTAGAAGTGGTCCGGCGCGAACTGGCGCAGGCGCCACAGCCCGGGTGCCTGGTTGCGGGTGCAGGCGAGGTAGAAGGGGTCGAGCAGGTAGGGGCCGACCTGGTAGTCCTCGACATAGACGTGGCGCTTGTCCGCCGGGAAGGTGTCGAACAGCGCCAGCGGTCGGTGGTTGCCCTCGTAGACGAAGAGCACGAAGTGATCGACGTGACAGATCTGCTGCAACCATTGGGCGAGGCCGAGCAGGCGCGCGCGGCCGGCGGGCAGCGACAGCAGGTGGGCGACACCGGTGGTCCAGTGCTTGAGTTCCTTGGGACGCATCATGGAATCGTCTGATGTGGGGCTGCGCTTCGAACGCACCAGGCGTTCATCATTTCGCACAGAAATGCACGATCTGCGCCATTATTCCGAACTCTCGCCAATCCCGCGCCAGGCCGCGTGCCGCCGGCTCTGGCGACACGGGCGCTGCACCTCGATGGTTCGTCACGCCCCGCGTTGCGTCACCCGATGCCACACCGGGCGGTAGCAGTCAGCCCTTCTTCGCCTTGCCGAAACCCGGGCCCTTGCGCACGGCCTTGGTCTTCGGCGCCTCGCTGTCGATCCAGTTGCCCAGGCGCGACGGCTTGCCACCCTTGGCGCCGGCCTGGGGCTCCTTGGGTTTCTTCGGCTTCTTGGGTTTTTTCAGGATGGCGCCGGTGGCGTCGGTCTGCGGCACCCGGTGGTCAGGGACGAAGCCGGGCTCGTCGCGGCGCTGCAGGGTCTGCTTGATCAGCACTTCGATGGCCGAGAGCAGCTGCACCTCGTCGGCGCAGACCAGGGAGATGGCCTCGCCGGTGGCGCCGGCACGCCCGGTGCGGCCGATGCGGTGCACGTAGTCCTCGGCCACGATGGGCAGGTCGAAGTTGACCACCAGCGGCAGGTCGTCGATGTCCAGGCCACGGGCCGCGACATCGGTGGCGACGAGGATCTGCACCTCGCCGGCCTTGAAGCGCTCCAGCGCGCGCAGGCGCGAGGGCTGCGGCTTGTCGCCGTGGATGGCATCGGCGGAAACGCCAGTGCGCTGCAGGTCATCCACCAGTTCGTCGACCCCCTTGCGCGTCTTGACGAACACCAGCACCTGGCCCCAGCGCCGCTCCTGCAGCAGGTGCAGGAACAGCTCGGACTTGCGCTTCTTGTCGACGGTGATCAGCCACTGCCTGACGCTGCGCGCGGCGGCGTTGCGCGGGCTGACCTCGATGGACAGCGGGTCGCGCAGCAGTTCGCGGGCCATCTGGCGGATGGCGTCGGAGAAGGTGGCGGAGAACAGCAGGGTCTGGCGGCGGCGCGGCAGGGCGGAGAAGACGTCGTCCAGCTCGCGGGAGAAGCCGAGGTCGAGCATGCGGTCGGCCTCGTCCAGCACCAGCGCCTGGAGCTGGTTGAACTTGACCGCGTTCTGCCGGTACAGGTCGAGCAGGCGCCCGGGGGTGGCCACCAGCACGTCGATGCCCTTGCGCAGCTTCATCATCTGCGGGTTGATGCTGACCCCGCCGTACACCGCGTAGGTGCGCAGCGGCAGGTTCTGCCCGTAGACGCGGAAGCTCTCGTGGACCTGCTCGGCCAGCTCGCGGGTGGGCACCAGCACCAGGGCGCGCACCGAGTTGGCGGCCACCTGCGGGCCTTCCATGGTCAGGCGCTGCAACAGCGGCAGGGCGAAGCCGGCGGTCTTGCCGGTGCCGGTCTGCGCCGCGGCCATCAGGTCGCGGCCCTTGAGCACGGCGGGGATCGCCTCGGCCTGCACCGGCGATGGGGTCTTGTAGCCGAGCGTGTCGAGCGCGCGCAGCAGGGGGTCGATCAGGCCAAGGGAAGCGAAGGTCATGGGGGCGGAACCGGAGGTGGAAAAGGCGCAATTCTATCAGGCCGCCGCAAAACTACCTGCGTCGCCGTCGCCCGGGTTCCGGCCTCCCGTCAGCTCGTCTGCTGCAGCGCGGGCTCCTTGGGCTTGCGCCACTGCGGCAGGCCGATCAGCACCACGGCGCTGATGATCACCAGCATCGCCAGGCCTTCCTCGCCACCGATGTGCTCGCCGGCGAAGAGCACGCCGAGCAGTACCGCCACCACCGGGTTGACGTAGGCGTAGCTGGTGGCCGCCGCCGGGCGCACGTTCTTCAACAGGTAGAGGTAGGAGCTGAAGGCGATGATCGAGCCGAACACCACCAGGTAGGCCAGGGCCGCCCAGCCGGCGGGGGTGGGCAGGCTCTCCATGCGCTCGCCGCTCAGGGCGCTGCCCAGCAGCAGCGCGACGCCACCGGCGAGCATCTCCACGGCGCTGGCCATGGGGCCGGCGGGCAGCGGCAGGTGCTTGCTCCACATGGAGCCGAAGGACCAGCTGGCGGCAGCGAAGATGATCAGGACGGCACCCAGCGGGCTGGCCTGGAGGTTGGAGCCGAGGTTGAGCAGGCCGATGCCGATCAGCCCGAGCACGATGCCGGCCCATTCCAGGCGCGTGGTGCGCTGGCCCCAGATGAGGCCGAACAGCAGGGCGAACAGCGGCACCGTGGCCACCGCCAGGGCGGCGACGCCGGAGGCCACGCCCAGGTGCTCGGCCAGGGTCACGCCGCCGTTGCCGCAGCTGAGCAGCAGCACGCCGACCATCGCACCGGCCTTCCACTCGCGCAGGGTCGGCATGGGCGCGCCGCGCCAGCGCAGCCAGGCGAACATCAGGCTGCCGGCGATGACGAAGCGCACGCCGGCCATGAGCAGCGGCGGCCAGGATTCGACGCCGATGCGGATCGCGAGGTAGGTGGACCCCCAGATGATGTAGAGGGCGAAGAAGGCGCCGATCAGCAGGAGGGGAAAACGTTGCGCAGGCATGGGGGGCTCGACGATCCGGTTGGCAGGGTGTTTATTCTATGCAAGGCATGACAGGGAAAATAAGCGATGAAACCTGCTTCAATGGCCCCTTAACTTTTGAATCAACGCTAATAAGCGCTATTTGCCTTTTTTCCTAAATACCCTGCGTGGAGACCACCGATGGACAAATACGACCGCCTGCTGCTCTCGGCGCTGATGGAGAACGGCCGCGCTTCGTTCGCCGAACTGGCGCGCCGGGTCAACCTCTCGCCCCCGGCCGTGGCCGACCGCGTGGCCAAGCTGGAGGCCAGCGGCGTGATCACCGGTTACCACGCCGCCGTCGACCCGGCGAAGATCGGCCTGCCGATCGAATGCGTGATCGAGCTGCGCCTCGCCGATCATGATTCCAAGCGCGCCCTGGAGGCCCTGGAGAAGATCCCGCAGATTTCCCTCTGCCACCGCATCACCGGCGACGCCTGCGTGCTGATGAAGGCCGCCGTGGCGACCATGCCGGAGCTGCAGGACCTGATCGACCGCCTCAGCCAGTACGGCGCGAGCAAGACCTCGCTGATCCTCTCCACCCCCTTCGAGCGACGCATCCCGGCTGAACTGCAGGTGCACGGCGGGAAGGTCGAGGCGTTGCGCAAGGTGTGAAGATGGTCCAGCCGCCGCAAATGTCGGGTTGCACCCGACCTGCAGGCTGCGCGATCCCTGCAGGGGCGAATTCGTTGGCGCTGTCTGCGTTAAGTGTTGCTAGCAGATTTGGAGCCCGGTTGATTGCCGAGCTTTGCCGAGGTTTTCTGTTTCGCCTTGCCGGGCGAGTTTCTTTTGGCAGTCGCCCCAAAAGAAACCAAAAGGGCTTGCCCCTCCATACGGGTCTGGCTGAAGCCAGACTTCCCTCGCTCCATCATCATTTCAGGGGCACGGCGTAACGGGCCATCCATGGCCCGGTACGCCTTTCGCGACATCCATGTCGCTCAACCCCTGAAACGACGATTGCGCTCGGCCTCCTGAAAGGGGCGTTTGGCCGCTGCTCCAACTTCGAGGCTCACGACTTCACATTGATGTGCGCATCACCACCGGGTGGACGCCGTGGCTGGCGGCTTTCGTAGGAGGGTGTAGAGCGAAGCGAAACCCATGCGGTGGGCGTGCCAGCAATTCAGAAAAGCCCTGAAAGCACCGTTCTTGAACCTTTTCGTTGAATCCACAACAGCTAATGCAGACAGAGCCAATTCATTCGCCAAGCAGGCCGCAGGGCTGCCACCACAGGTTCCCCCGGACGCATCACCGCATGGGACTGCGTAGGTGGGTGCCGAGCCAAGCGAGGCCCAACGGTGCTGGGTCGGGGTCTGCTGCGTTGGGCTTCGTACCTCAGCCCAACCTACATCGCACCTACAACCGCTTGAGCCCACCTACAAACGCTTCAGCGCCTCCAGGATCTTCGCGGCAGGGACTTTCTGCAGGCGGCAGAACAGCTCGTGGCTCACCTGGCGCACACCGTGGCGTTCGCGCAGGCGGTCGGCGATGTGCAGGGTGAGGTTGGCCGCCATCTCGGCATCGGCCATGGCGCGGTGGGCCTGGCCGGTGTCGGGCAGGCGCGCCCAGCGGTTGAGGGTGCCGAGCTTGTGGTTGGGCGCCTCCGGCAGCAACCGGCGCGACAGCAGCAGCGAGCAGGCGAAGGCCTGCCGGCGACGGCGTCCCAGGCGTGCCAGTTCGGCGTCCCAGAACTTCTGGTCGAAGGAGGCGTTGTGCGCCAGCAGGGGAATGTCGCCGACGAAGTCCGCCACCTCCCCCATCACCTGCGCCGTCGGCGGGGCGGCACGGACCATGGCGTTGCTGATGCCGGTGAGGCTCTCGATGAAGGGCGGCACCCAGACGCCGGCGTTCATCAGGCTCTGGTAGCGGTCGACGATGCGGCCCTGGTCGAGGATGACGACGCCTATCTCGGTGGCGCGGCAGTTGTCCCCCGGCGTGACGCCGGTGGTTTCGAAGTCGATGACGGCGATGGGGTCCACGGGGTTTCCACTGTTCTGCAGGGGCGGCGGGCTGTCACTTGAGCAGCAGGCCGCCCTCGATGGGTACGTAGCGGCTGGCGGCGCGCACCAGCGATTGAGCGGTGAGGCCCGGCACGCCATAGGCGACGGCCTCGACGCCACGGTCGCGGACGCGGTCGAGCAGCAGGTCGAAGTCGCCATCGCCGGAGGCCAGGACGATCTCGTCCACCCGCGCGGCGGCGTCGAGGATGTCGATGGTGATGCCCACGTCCCAGTCGCCCTTGGCCGAGCCATCGGCGCGCTGGATGAAGGGCTTGAGCTTCACGGTGAAGCCGAGGTTGCGCAGGATCTGCTGGAACTGCTGCTGGCGGGCATCGCCCCGGTCGATGGCGTAGGCATAGGCCTCGACGATCTCGCCACGGGCGGCGATGTCCTTCCACAGCGCGGTGTAGTTGAAGTGACAGCCATAGGCCTGGCGCACCGTGTAGTAGAGGTTCTGGACATCGGCGAACACTGCGATCTTCTTCACCGGGTTTCCTCGGGGTGGCGGGCGTGGGTTTCTGGCTGCGAAAAAACGTAGGCGAGGCCGCCAGCGCAAGGCAGGAACAGGCGAAAAAAGCGGAGTCTACACGCTGTAGATGAGCATTCTTGAGCCTGTTCCTAATGCAGCGATGGCAACGCAGGTAGTTTTTCGAAGGTCTGCTAGAGTCGGCGCACAGTATGCCAGCCCCGAGGAAAGGACACTCGACATGCCGCTGAACGACCCACTCCACTCGCCTCCCGCCCTGATCATCATCGACATGCAGCAGGGCATCGCCCGCGTCGCCACGCCACGTAACAACCCCCAGGCCGAAGGGCGCATCGCCGCCCTGCTCGCCCACTGGCGCGGGCAGGGCTGGCCGCTGGTGCACGTGCGCCACATGTCCCGCGAGCCAGGCTCGGTGTTCGCCCCGGGGCAGGACGGCGCACTGTTCCAGCCGGAGCTGGCCCCCAGGCCGGACGAGCAGGTGCTGGAGAAGAACGTCACCGACGCCTTCACCCACAGTGCACTGGAACGCTGGCTGCACGTGCGCGGCATCCGTCGCGTGGTGATCACCGGGGTCGCCAGCGAGAACTCGGTGGAAGCCACTGCGCGCAGCGCCAGCAACCTGGGCTTCGCCACCACCGTGGTGGCCGACGCCTGCTACACCTTCGCCAAGGCCGACTGGTCGGGCCGCCCGCGCAGCGCCGAGGAGGTGCACGACATGGCCATGGCCAACCTCGCCGGCGAGTACGCCGAGGTGCTGGAGAGCGAGGCCCTGCTGGCCGGGCTGATGTCGTGATCCTCGCCCGGCGGCGCCTTGGAGAGGGCGCGCGGCATCGACTAGAGTTGCTTCACAGCCCTGCATTCCTATGGCGCCGTCAATGAATCCCCTGCTCCTGCTGCGCGACTCCTGGTATTTCTTCAGCCGCCACTTCGGCCCGATCGCCTCGCTCTGCCTGCCGGTGATCCTGCTCGAGGCACTGGCCCTGCAGGTGGCCTCGGCCTGGCTGGGCGAGGCCTCGTCGTCGGCTTCCGACCTGCTTATCCGCCTGGTGTTCTACCCCCTCTATACCGGCGCGCTGATCGTCTTCCTCGACAGCCGCAGCAGCCGCGTCAACCTGAAGAAGAAGCAGATCTGGGGCCTGGCCCTGTTGCGCTGGCCGTCCTTCGCGGTGCTCGCGGCCTTCAGCACGCTGCTGATCATGCTCGGGGCTTCGCTGCTGATCCTGCCGGGGCTGTGGATCATGAGCCGGCTGGTATTCGCCGAGTACCTGCTGGTGCTGGACGGCCTGACACCGATGGAGGCGATGAAGGAGAGCTTCCGCATGAGCGATGGCCATTTCCTCACCATCCTCTGCTGCATCCTGCTGGCGATGGGGCCGGTGTGGGCCTTCGAGTGGTGGGCCTATGGCGAGCTGGGCGAGCGCCCGGACAGCGTCGCCAGCGTCTTCGTCGACTGCCTGGACGGCTTCCTGCAGCTGTTCACCTGCGTCTTGATATTCCGCCTGTTCAGCCTGCTCGGGGAGCCCGCAGCGGAACGCTGAAACCCGGCTAGTCTTGTCGGGGCCATCGCACAGGGAGATCCATTCCATGGCCGAAAACCCCAGCATCCTGTCCCATATCTCGCTCGGCACCAACGACTTCGAACGGGCCGTGGCCTTCTATGACAAGGTCCTGCCGGCCCTCGGTTGCCGGCGCCTCATGGAGCACCCCGGCGCCGTGGCCTATGGCCGCCTGTACCCGGAGTTCTGGGTGCAGAAACCCATCGACGGCAGGCCCGCCAGCATCGGCAACGGCACCCACGTCGGTTTCTTCGCAGCCGACCAGGCAGCGGTCCAGGCGTTCTACCAGGCCGCCCTGGACGCAGGCGGCACCTCCGACGGCGAGCCAGGGCCGCGTGCCGAATACGGCGCGCCCTACTTCGGCTGCTTCGTCCGCGACCCCGACGGCCACAAGATCGAGGCCGCCTTCTGGGACCTGGCCCTGGACTGCGAACTGGTGGTCGAGCCGCACACTCACTGAGACTCGGGCTGGTAGCGCCTGGCCGCCTCTTTCACCCAGCCCTCGTCGAGCATCTGCTGCAGGGCGCTGGCGATCCTGTCCTTCTCCTCGGCCAGCGCGTGCTGGCGGGTGAAGCCGATGTACAGCTCGGTGCGGGTATCGGGCTGGTAGCCGGTCCTGACGATGCGCCCGGCCAGGCGCGGATCGCGCAGCTCGTAGTCCACCTGGCAATCGGTGCCGATCACCAGTTGCAGGCGCCCGCGCAGGAGCATTTCCAGCAGTTGCTGCTCGTTGCTGACCCCGGACTTGTGCAGGCCGGCATCGGAATCGAAGGGCTGGAAGTAGGCCGATTCCAGCACGTAGCCGATGGTGGGCCCGCGCAACTGCTCGTAGCGGGTGATGCGCCTGGCCAGTTCCGGCGTGCCATACAGCCGTGGCGCGCAGGCGTAGTAGGGAGTGGGCAGGTAGTCGATGTAGCGCTCGCGCTCGGGGGTGCGCGCGAGGCCGGTCATCAGGTCCGCCGAGCCGCTCTGCAACGCGGCCAGCCCGCGTGCCCAGGGCGCCCGTTGCACGTCGAAACGCAGGCCCGTGCGCCGCGCGATCTCGTTCAGCAGGTCGATGTCCAGCCCGTGCAGCGCACCGCCCTCGCCTTCCATGCGGAACGGCGGCCAGTAGTCGGTCATCACCCGCAGCGGCGGGCGCTCCTCGGCACTGGCGCAGGTGATGCCGAGCAGCAGCCACAGAAGACCGGACAGCAACGCGCCGGCACGACCGCTGCCGGGCGATGCCGCGGGACTGGCTAACGACTGGCGATGCATGCCTGCTCCTGGAAGTCGGGACCGAGGGGTTGATCCTGCAAGACCCTTGCCGATCTGGGTGCCGGGCATGTTAGGGCAACCCGAAGGATGCGCAAACCAGGGTGCCCGACCCGTGTTGCGGTCCGTCGCGACAGAACAAGAATAGCGTCGCTGGCATCATCCAGCCGCCTCGCTTGCGCACGCGTTTGGGCCGGGCCGTGCGCTCAGGTATGCTCGCCCATTCCCTGACCCAGCCAAGCACCGTTCCAGCCGATGCCCCCTTTACTGCGCCGCCTCCTGCTCTGCCTGCTGATCGTCGCCGTCGCCCTGGTCGCGCTGGTCTACAGCCTGACCTGGCACCCCGCCCCGCGCGAGGAGGAGCCCGTGGCCTGCGTCGCCGAGGCGCCCCTGCTGCAACCCGGCCAGGCGCTGAAGGTGATGACCTGGAACGTGCAGTACCTGGCCGGCAAGCGCTACGTCTTCTACTACGACCTGCCCGACCGCGAAGGCCCGGACGAGCGCCCGACGCCGGCGGACATCGCCTACAGCCTCGACGAGGTGGTGCGCGTGCTGCGCGACGAGCAGCCGGACCTGGTGTTCCTCCAGGAGCTGGACGAAGGCGCCCGCGCCACCGACTACCAGGACCAGCTGGCGCTGCTGCGCGAGCGCCTCGCCGATGTCTACCCGTGCAGCACCCAGGCCTTCTACTGGAAAGCCGCCTTCGTGCCGCGAGCGCACATCCTCGGCAGCGTCGGCAGGAAGCTGGGCACCCTCAGCCGCGTGCGCATCGACAGTGCCGAGCGCCTGCAACTGCCCCTGGCGGAGGGTGACCTGCTGCACCGCCCCTTCGAACGCAAGCCGGCGCTGCTGGTGAGCTACCTACCGGTGCGCGACGGCGGCCGCTTGGCGGCGATCAACACCCACCTCGATGCCTGGACGCCCGGCCAGGACACCGCGCAGCGCCAGCTGGCGATGACCCGCAGCCTGCTCGACGAGCTGGAACGCGACCGCACGCCCTGGGTGCTGGGTGGCGACTTCAACCAGCTGCCGCCCGGCCAGTACCTGCGCCTGGACGCCGTGCAGCGCAGCCGCTTCGCCCGCGACAGCGAGCTGGAGGCGCTGGCGACCTACCCGAGGGTGCCCGCCGCCGAGGAAACCGATGGCACCGAGCGCGCGCTCTGGTTCACCCAGTTCCCCAACGACCCGCGGGTGTCGGGGCCGGACCGCACCGTCGACTACCTGTTCCACAGCCCACGGCTGACGCGGATCGATGCGCGGGTGCGGCAGGGCGATACGTTGCGCATCTCCGACCACCTGCCATTGATCGGCCGGTTCCTGCTGCCGCCGGTGCACTGAGGTTCGGCTGAATCGGGCGTTTGTCGCCCCCCACCCTTCGCCGCTCATTTCGGGTATCGGGTACGCCTCCTATTCCCGGTGCGCGCAGCACACCCTACGGCGGGGCTTCGTGCTCTGCGCAGGATGAGATGGGCTGTTCTTTGTAGGGGCGACTTCAGTCGCCAGGCAGCGCGCAGCGCTGCCAGCTTCGTGGGAGCGAATTCATTCGCGATCAGACGTTCAGGCCTGTTGCCTCGCGCCTCGCCGACGCCTCCTGCGGTCCGCGATGCACCTCCGCGGCCCACAACTGACTCAGGTCAGGGCCCGCTTCGCGGCAAGCGGCATGATCGGCGACGGGCCTCGTGCCCCTCGCCATCCGCCGTCCGGGAGCCCGCCATGCATTTCCTGCTGCTCAAGTTCATCCACCTGACCGCCGCCGCCTTCTTCATCGGCGGGGTGTTCTTCGAAGTGATGATCCTCAGCCGCGCCACCCCGGTGCTGGAGGCCGAGCCACGCGAGCGGCTTTCCAGGGCATTGGGGCAGCGGGCGCGCCGGGTGATGCACTGGGTGGTACTGGCGCTGTTCGGCGCCGGGCTGGGGCTGGCCTGGCACTACCGCGCGGCGCTGCACGCGCCCCTGGCCAGCAGCTTCGGCACCTTGCTGATGCTGAAGATCATCCTGGCGCTGAGCATCCTCGGGCACTTCCTGCTGGTGGTGGTGCTGATGCGCAGCGGGCGGATGACGCCACAGCGCTCGCGGCGCATCCACATCAGCGTGCTGCTGCACATGCTCGGCGTGATCTTCCTCGCCAAGGCGATGTTCCTGATCAGCTGGTGAGCCCGGCGCTCAGCGACGCGGCTTGGCCCGGGCGGTGGGCTCGGCGATCAGCGGGTCGTCCGGCCAGTAGTGCTTCGGGTAGCGGCCCTTGAGGTCCTTCTTCACCTCGGCATAGGTATTGGCCCAGAAGCTGGCCAGGTCCTGGGTCACCTGCACGGGGCGGCGCGCGGGGGACAGCAGGTGCAGTTTGACCACCTGGCGGCCCTCGGCGATGCGGGGCGTGTCGGCCAGGCCGAAGAGCTCCTGCAGGCGTACCGCGAGCACGGGCGTGTCTTCGCTGTAGTCGAGGCGGATGGCCGAGCCCGACGGCACGGTGATCGCGCGCGGTGCCAGTTCGTCGAGGCGCTGGGGCAGCGGCCAGGGCAGCAGGCCGGCGAGGATGCCCGGCAGGTCCAGGGCGGAAAAATGGCTGAGGCGGCTGACCTTGCCCAGCCAGGGCGCGAGCCAGTCTTCCAGGGAGTCGAGCAGCGCGGCGTCGGACAGGTCCGGCCAGTCACTGCTGCCCTGCCGCGCCAGGTCGAGGCGCCGCAGCAGCGCCACGCGGGCCTGCCACTGGCGCAGCTCGGGCGTCCAGTTCAGTAATTCCAGGCCCTTGCGCCGCACCAGGGCGACCAGTGCGCGGGTGCGGGCGTCTTCGTCCAGGCTGGCCAGGGGCTCGCGGTCCAGCACCAGCTCGCCGATGCGCCGCTGGCGCTCGGCCCGCAGCACGCCTTCGCGTTCGTCCCAGTCCAGCAGGTCCAGCACGCTGAGCTGTTCGGCGAGGGGGCCGTCGAACAGCGTCGGGTCGAGGTCGGCGGCCAGGTAGATGCGCTCCTCGCGCTGGCCCTGGCGGCTGCCCAGGTCGGCGACCACCAGCCAGGGCTCCTTCATCAATGCATCGGGCTCGGCGAAGAGCGCCGCGCGGCCATTGGCCAGGCGGTATTCGGCGCCACCGGGGCGGCGCTGCTGGGCGATGCGGTCGGGGTAGGCGAAGGCCAGCAGGCAGCCGAGCCAGCGCGGGTGCTCGGCATCGGCCACCGCTTCGGTGGCGCCGCCGCGCAGGTAGGAACGGAACTGCCGGGCCAGTTGGCGGGCCCGTTGCACCCCGCCCTTGGCGCCACGGGCGGCTCCGGCCTCGCCGCTGAGCAGGGCGATGCGGCTGTGCAGGTCGGCGCCGCCGCCACGGAGGATGTCGCGCTCGCCGAGCAGCGCGGCCAGGTCGCAGGCCAGGGCGCCGAGCCCGAGCGCCTGCCCGCGCAGCAGCAGGTGGGCGATGCGTGGGTGCGCCGGCAGCTCGGCCATGGCCTGCCCGTGGGCAGTGAGCGCCAGGCCGCCATCGCCGCGCGGGGCCAGGGCTCCCAGGCGACGCAGCAGGTCGCGGGCCTGGGCATGGGCGGCGGCGGGCGGCGGGTCGAGCCAGGCCAGCTCGCCGGGCTCCACGCCCCAGCGCGCCAGCTGCAGGGCCAGGCCGGCGAGGTCGGCCTGGAGGATCTCGGCGCTGCCGTGGGCGGCGAGCTGCTGGTGCTGTGCCTCGGACCACAGGCGATAGCAGACGCCGGCCTCCAGGCGCCCGGCGCGGCCGGCGCGCTGGGTGGCGGAGGCACGGGAGATGCGCTGGGTGTCGAGGCGGGTCATGCCGCTGGCGGGGTCGAAACGGGGTACGCGCTCGAGGCCCGCATCCACCACCACGCGCACGCCGTCGATGGTCAGGCTGGTCTCGGCGATGTTGGTGGCCAGCACCACCTTGCGCTTGCCGGCAGGCGCGGGCTCGATGGCGGCGCGCTGGGCGGCGAGGTCGAGCTCACCGTGCAGCGGGCAGAGCAGGATGTCGTCGCGCCCCTGCAACTGCTCGCCGAGCTGTTCGGCGACGCGGCGGATCTCGGCCTGCCCGGGGAGGAACACGAGCAGGCTGCCGGGCTGTTCGGCGAGTGCCTGGAGCACTGTCTGCAGCACGCGGGGCTCGATGTACTCGCCGCTCTGGTGAGGCCGCCCCCAGTGGATATCCACCGGGAACATGCGCCCTTCGCTGCGCACCACCGGGGCCTCGTCGAGCAGGCTGGAAAGGCGCTCGCCCTCCAGGGTGGCGGACATCAGCAACACCTTCAGCGGCGGTTCGTCACGCAGAAGCGCACGACCGTTGAGGGTCAGCGCCAGGGCCAGGTCGGCATCCAGGCTGCGTTCACGCATTTTGCCATTCGCATGTAGTTATCATTAGATACCTAAACCCAGCAAATACGGGGCCCTCAACCCAAAAGCAAGGACAAGAATTCGTTGACAATCATCAGCAGCACCCTGTTCTTACCCAACTATCCATTCCGAAAAATCTCGGAGCCCCTAGCCAAGGCATTTCAAGCCCACGCGTCGTCGGAGTTGATTAACGTTCCGTTGAAGCTGCTCGAGTGCTACCTCCAACTAATCGAGGCAGAACTCTCCTACGTCCATCTGTCGAGTCGAAGCTGCGAGCCGATCATCATCGGTTTTGTCGGTGCATTGCGATCAAGTACTTTGACCAATAGCAAAGAGCCTGTTCGAATTCGCTGGGCTCGACGTTTCTTAGAAACACTTACAAGTCTGCGCAACGAAATTCCAGGCATGCCCGACTTCGACTATTTGATGGCCGACCTCAGAGAAGGGAATGAAATCTGGAATTCCCAGCAGAAAATATTGAACCCATTGGCCTTGCGGTATTGGAACGGATGGCAAGTCGACTCTCTAAAAGGAGTACCAAGCTTTCTCGCGCTGGGAGAACTATGGCACTCCCATGGCCCTGAGTTTACAGAAGAGTACTACCGGACATGGAAGACTTTTTCAGCCAAGCAAGCAAGATGCAACATCACATTGTGCAACAAGCTGGCCAGCTATTTATCGAAGAACTATTTGAAGTGGCCAACTACAACCTTCCAAAACCCAGAAAATCTAAAATCATTCTTCCTGCACTTCATGAAGGAGTACTTCTTAACTGCATATAGAGAAAATCTAAATATACCAACCCAGATAAAAACGTGGAACAGGTTTATATCGAACTGCGAAGAGGCCTTTATACAATCAGGAGTTTGGGCAACCCCTTTTGGGGATGGACTACCACGCCCCATCCGCCCCAAACAACACCGAGCGCAAACAAGAGTTTCCGTATCTGACGAGGGTGTGGAAATTCATGAAAAACTTATCACTAGAGTCCCTCTCGAAATAACTGATAACGAGGCAATAGAAATATTATTCAAAAGCATCCACAAAGACATCGAAACCGTAAAATCCTGGGCAACAGAACAAGCCAATGAACTTTACTCGAGAGTCCAACTCCGAATACTCGCAGCCACACGGATAAACCCCTCAGAAATCAAACCTCGAAAAGGATGGCAGCGCCGGAGTTACGATCACGAATCAATTTGCGCAATTTTTCAAAGAAACGGCTTTCCATCCTCGCGCATGGACTTCGAACACCAATACGGACACACCATACTATCTGCTGATGTAGCAAATATACTTGGACTTCCGGCTGCCGGCACTCTTTATCCCTACCAATGCTTACTGGTAGCAGAGCACAACGAGATCACAGAATCTTTCCTTAAGAATTTTCGTTTATATGACGATAAAGGTAGAAGATCCGGCCTTGTAAAAACCGACACCGGGTATCAGCTGGTCGGATTCAAGGATAGAAGAGGGGGAAGGCAAAGCGAGCAGAAAATTCAACTAAACGCGAACTCAACAAAACGAATCCTCGAAGTAATAAAGATCACAGCACCGTTAAGAAAATATCTCAAGGGAATTGGCGACAGCCGATGGAAGGAATTATTCCTGACCTGCGGAAAGGGTTTCGGTCACCCGCGGAGCGCTGTAATTCCGACTTGGAACAAAGCACTATTCGATAAACACACACGGATTTTTGAACGACTTGAACAACAATTTTCAAATCATACGCACTTGAGGGGTACTGAACTAAAAAATTTTTTATCTCGAGTCACCCTTTCTAGCCTTCGGGCCTCATGCGGGGTAGAGGTATATTTAAAAACCCAAAGTGTCGAAGCCATGTCCAAAGCGCTCGGACACGCAAACCACGATAGCCTGCAACTTTCTCACTATCTACCGGAGTCAATACTGGCCTTCTTCCAAGCCCGCTGGATAAGAATTTTTCAGCGCAGCTTAATCTGTGACGCGATGAAAGATAGCAGCTTCCTCATAGAGGCCGCAGACTTCGAGACAATGGAAGAGTTAAACCTATTCCTTAAGAACCATGCACTAAAAGACATCCCTGACCACCTGATAAACCCAGAGAACACTCAAACAACTGAACCCTATTCAGCGAATCAGTACTCAGAGGTCTACATCTCAGTGGATCCGGGAATAATGACCGCCCTCCTATCGTTAGAGAAAGCAGTAGCTACAGCGGAACGCCCCGAAGAAGTGACAGGAGTAGCACGATACTGGGCAGATCTAACGAAGGCCGTTGTTGCCGAGATCAGAAGGGATAATGACGCACTACTGAAAGACCATCTTTATGTCGCCGAACAGAGGTGCAACCCCCACAGAATGGAGAAGTTGATATATGAATGTTGAATTACCAGCAGAGCTAGATTTCATAAAAACGTTCTACACCGACCCTAGGACAGAATACAAAAAATCAAGTTGGCTGCTGAGTGATTTCGACTCACACATATGGAAATATGATTTCAACTTCGCGACCCCCAATACGATCAACTGGGACATCACATTAGACGACGAAACTTCTCTGCTTGCCCCAAAAAACAAGCCATTACTAGACGGGCTAAAGTATTTTTTAACTACATCCACACGTTCTGTTCGAGGATCGGCGATCGAACTAGGTTCACCAGCCGCACAGATGACGATGTTTAACAGAGCCATTCACGTTGCCGATTACATTCTTCTGAACGCAAAAGAATATCAGCTATCTAGATTCGGATTGGCTGGCATCAACAGCCATCATATGAAGAGAATGCTAGACGTCTTCTCAAGCGCCAACGGCTCGGAAGAGTCGGTTTACGAGTGGACCAAGACTATCAGCAAATTTTGTATAAGTTTAATAAACGCTTCCAGCTCTATCGAACTCGATAGCACTCTAGATCAATATCCACGAATGCGGATTGTGACTGACGAACAACTGGATGAGCATTACCTGGAAATACCCTTTGATTTAATACCTCATGCAAGAGCCGCCTTACATTTGCATGGGTATTATAAAAAAAAATCAACTGTTGGAGTCCGTACCCCTAACACCTTGCAGCTAGCGAAATCGCTTTATGCCAACACACTGAAAGGCGGGCATCTAAGACTAAAAACATTAAGCTCATTAGAATTCCATACTGATAATGAGCGAGAAATAATATCGAGAGAGTATCCCGGATCATCCGTCAGGACAGGTGACCATGAAGCAATGACATCCGGTCCATTTCGCGCCTACAGATTTTTAACATACAACCTTGGAATTCTTCATGAAATTGGGCTTCCAGCTCCCGAGGCATCAGAGCTGAAGCAGATACTTGATTATGAACCATCACTCTCTGAAGCTGCTCGGTTTCGGACGCTGCCGTACCCGATAGTGAGAGACGCCTTCAGAAAATCAATCGAGTACCATTTAAAGTATGGGGAACTTCTAATGGAAGGTTTCTGCCGCATGGCAGAGCATTGCACTCTCAATGGAATTGCCCCTACGCAACTTACCAATGGAGAGTTACAAGACATTATGCCCCCTGAGCTTATCGACATGGGCATTAGGAAGCTTGGCCTTGTATGTCAAACGGCGTCTGTTGGGCACGGCGCACTGAGAAAGCAGTCAAATTACTTCATAGAACTCAGAAATAATGCGGGACTGATTGAGTGCTTACGCATATATATTGGATGCGTCCAGATGGTAGTTGGCACAATAATGGCTCGCCGAATAGGAGAAATGCTCGACTTGCACTCGACTGACTGCCTAGATAAAAGCGAAAGATGGTTGATCTTCTTAAATAGAAAAAGCACATCCAACCTGTTCGGCATAAGACAACGCCAAGCACGCCCAATCGAACCCATTGCCGTAAAAATGATTAAAAACTTAATTTCCATGCAGCAGAGGCTTTTAAAAATCGGATTCATAACTGAAATGACAGGCCTCTTTGCACCCCCCGGACTCCTTGGAAATCCCGGGCTTAGCCAGCAAACAATGTATACCTATAATAGAAACCTAGACTTGTTGTGCGACTATTTCGAACTACCACTAAACTCAAAAGGAGAAAGGCACTATATCCGACAACATCAACTTCGACGGTTTTTCTCCATGGTATTCTTCCACTCAAGCAGTTTTGGAGGACTGGAGACACTGCAGTGGATGCTCGGACACACCGACATGCAGCATGTTTGGAATTACATTACTGAGTCCACTGATGGCGCAGTTTTGCGTAGCGCCAAGGCTCAGTTCATAGCAGAAAGTTTGCATAATGGCGACATTACTGCTTACAAAGATCTAGCAGAAATACTCAAGACTCGTTACAACACAGATAATTTCGCTCTAGTAGACACTGCTGAACTCGAAGACGCGATCACTGACATGATAAAGGCAGGGAAAGTCCAGATTGAGCCAGAGTTCTTCACAGACGAAAACGGCCAACATATGCGCGTGGTAGTAAAAATTCAGAGCACAGACTAAATGAAAAAAAACTCCAACCTTGAACCATATGCTAACGCCATATTAATAACCAGTGATCTTTTATGGCTAATCTACCGTAATCCTGACTGCTTTTCCAAAAACGAGATAATCCTAAAGGCTCTCAGAAGCCAAGGAGCGCTAGCCAAGCTCGAGTTCAATTTCGAGGACTCAGGGGCTATAAAGTCAAAACCCCCAATGAGCATCAATACTTTAAAATCTCACGCTAACTTACAGTTCAAGGGGGGATTTAAGGAACTTGATACCCTCCGCCTAGCGGCATTGAGGGCCATTGAAAAGGTCAATAAAAGCAAAGAGCCCACCTCAACAAAACGCACTAAGTCCGGACTTTTGCGACTAGTAACTGAACTAGAGGAGAGTATTGATAAGCAGCGCTGCACCAACATGGTCCTCCTCCAGGGATTAAGCCTGGCAATTAACGAGCTAAGAAATATACGTAGCAATCTAGATCCCGCTCTACTTGAGAAGCGGGCAAGCGATGCCGTTCAGGCACTTATCGCTCTACTGAGCCTCCCTCCAGAACGGCCAAACCCACCTTCCCCTTCTTCCGGGGATGGGCGTGTTACGCGATTGGCGGTGTATCGCAAGTGACAAACCACCCTCGCCAAAAGCTGTTTAAACCACTTAAAGAACTAACACTCTTTAGCTACCATGCGCATGGAAGCACTATAACTAAAGATGGTTCTGGCCTGCCGTTTTGCTGTTGGCCTGATGGCTCGCCCAATAATGTTGTAAATCTCTACATGCTCGCACTATGTGACCGCCCTGGCCGAGGTGGAAAAGGTCTATCAAGGCACGGAGGTAAAGGCGGAAGCATTGGGGAATATGCATCCAAAATAAGCTCACTAGTTCGCTACTGCTTCAGATACCGAACTGACTTTATAGGACTGTCTGACCAACAGTTCACAGACTTCATTGACGAATTAAGAAAAGAGCGATCTGTCAACGACCCCACTGTAAATAGGCGCACCGAACCTACACTTCTAGCAACCGGTAGAATCTGTCTAGATTTTTTGCAATTCGTAGGACGTCTTTATGGCGACGATGCATTCGTATCGGAGAATGGGACCATCCGCGCCGTAATGAAAAAATTTACTATCACAACGCGCTCAGGAAGAGTGATAAAGCGGAGTTATCTGCATCACCACTCTCTTCATGTATCTGGAACGCGCTACCACACACGCGACCCTATCCCAAGCGAACATATAAAGCTTTTGCGAGATTCAGCAAACAAAATCCACCCATCGAGACACCTTCAACTTCGACGGAATTTGGTAATTTCCTTGCTTGAACATACGGGCGCTCGACGCAGCGAGATAATTGAAATTACCGTTTCGGACATTCGTAATGCAATGAACATGACGCTCCCATTGCTACGCCTGCGAACCTTGAAACGTGGAACCTATTCCGAGCGTTTTATCCCGATTTCAAGAGTGGTACTAAGCGAAGCGCAGAAATATATTCAGTTTGCCCGCAGAATATCTATTCGCAATTTCAAGGGCACGGAGCACGACAGACTCTTTGTTCAAGAAAAGACCGGAAAGCCGCTCAGCGCCTGCAGCATTACGAATGAAATGATTCAACTTAGACGTCACGCCGGCATAGAAGAAAAAGTTTGTGCCCACATGTTCCGCCATGCTTTCATTACCAATCTTTTCGTACTTCTAATCCAAAGACACAAATTTAAGCAAAAGGATGACTTCAGAAACGCCCTGCTTAATAGCAAAAAGTTTCTTTACGACGTCATGCTGTGGACTGGCCACAAAGACCCCCTCTCGGTAGAACGGTATATTCATCTTGCATTCGCAAAACTTGATGGATACGAAGACACCGTTTCATCTGCCCATATAATCAGGACTAACCGTATATATGATCAAGCCGAGGAACTGCTTCTGAACGCATTAAAGAATGGCATGCCAGTTGGCGAGTACGTGCATGAACTGGAGAAGCTAAAACTACTTCGGCAAGATGATCTCAAGAAAGAAACAAAGGAAGTGGACGAGGAGGAGAATGCAGAGTCAGACAAAAGCTGGGAGCATTGGCATAACCACCTTTAAATATTGAGATACAACTCGCTTCACTGCCGAAGCGGCCATAATTCGCGAGTCTAATGACCCAATGGCAGACGGACGCGCAGAAAGCGCAAACGCCTCCAACGACGTCCCTCACCAAGGAAAGGCCGTCATTTCCTTGGCTTCGCGCGAGCAGTAGGTTCAGCCTGCATTGGATCATCAGGCCACCAATGCTTAGGGTACCTACCCTTTAGATCCTTCTTCACATCGATGTAGGTGCTCGCCCAGAAGCTAGCTAGATCCTGGGTTACCTGCACTGGCCGCCGTGCTGGCGATAGCAGATGCAGAAGCACTCCCTGACGTCCACCTGCGATACGCGGTGTCTCCGCCAATCCAAACAGCTCCTGCAGGCGCACAGCGAGCACAGGCGGATGCTCCGAGTAGTCCAACCCAATGCGCGAACCGGACGGCACTTCCAGACTGCGCGGAGCCAGTTCATCGAGACGTTTCGGTAACGGCCAGGGCAACAGCCCCAACAGAATGCTCTGCAGATCGAGATTGGCGAAATGGCTAAGGCGATTCACCTTCCCTAGGTAGGGAGCAAGCCACTCTTCAAGCGAAGCGAGTAGCACTGCATCAGCCAGATCCGGCCACTCACTCTCGCCATTCTGCTCCAAATCCAGCCTACGTAGCAGCGCAACTCGCGCCTGCCATTGGCGAATCTCAGGCGTCCAAGGAAGCAGCTCTATGCCCTTGCGTCGCACAAGCCCGGTCAGAGCTTTTGCGCGAGCCTCTTCGTCAAGGCCGGGCAATGCCGTACGGCTGAGGACGAGCTCCCCCACGCGCCTTTGCCTTTCGGCCTTCAGCGCACCTTCGCGCTCGTCCCACTCGAGCTCGTCTCGTTGGCTTACCTGCTCAGACAGGACAGTGTCGAAGAGAGAAGGATCGAGCGCTGCAGCCAAGTAGACACGCTCTTCACGCTGTCCTTGTCGGCTACCTAGGTCAGCAATCACGAGCCAAGGTTCTTTCATCAGCGCATCTGATTCGCCGAACTGCGCAGCGCGGCCATTTGCAAGCCTGTAGTTACCTCCGCCGTCACGACGCTGGAGTGCAACGCGATCTGGGTATGCGAATGCCAGCAGAGCACCTAGCCAACGAGGATGCTCAGGATCGGCTACTTGTTCTGATGCTGGGTCTCGCAGATAGCCTCGGAACTGCCTTGCTAGCTGACGAGCGCGCTGTACACCTCCTCGACTAGCTCGCGAGCCATGCTCATTGCTCATCGCAGTAATGCGATCATGAATATCAGCGCCAGCACCCCGAATGATGTCCTTCTCGCCAAGTAGTGCAGCGATATCGCATGCCAGGTTTCCAAGCCCGAGAGCCTGGCCACGCAAGAGCAGATGAGCAATTCGCGGGTGGGTCGGCAGCTTAGCCATCGCCTGTCCGTGAGTGGTGATGGATCCACGCTCATCCAGAGCGCCAAGACGAAGAAGAAGGTCTTGGGCCTGAGCGAATGCCGCAGCAGGCGGAACATCCAACCACGCGAGATCGGCTGGTTCGACACCCCATCTAGCAAGCTGCAGTGCGAGGCCAGAGAGATCAGCCTGCAGGATCTCTGCAGTATCGAAGGCCGCGAGTTGCTCATGCTGCGTTTCCGACCACAGCCGATAGCAAATACCAGGCTCCAGGCGCCCTGCCCGACCGGCACGCTGGGTAGCAGCTGCTCGTGATACTCGTTGCGTATCGAGTCGAGTCATACCGCTGACCGGGTCGAAACGAGGCACGCGGACCAGGCCGGCATCGACCACCACGCGCACACCTTCGATAGTCAGGCTTGTCTCGGCGATATTGGTCGCCAGTACCACTTTCCGTTTGCCGGAAGGCGCAGGCTCTATAGCCGCTCGCTGTGCAGAAAGGTCGAGCTCTCCATGCAACGGACAGAGCAGGATATCGCTGCGCCCATCAAGCTGCTCTTTGAGCTGATCGTGGACGCGACGAATCTCGGCCTGGCCAGGAAGGAAGACCAGGATGCTTCCAGGCTGTTCGTTGAGTGCGGCCAAGCAAATATTCGTGACTCGCGCATCGATGCGCTCGCCAGGCTGATATGGACTTCCCCAAACCGTCGAGACTGGATACATCCGTCCCTCACTGGCGACCACCGGCCCATCATTAAGCAACTTTGAAAGGCGAGTTCCTTCCAGCGTTGCAGACATCAGGAGCAGTTTTAAAGGGGGTTCATCACGGAGCAGTTCACGGCCATTCAGGCACAGAGCTAGCGCAAGGTCGGAGTCAAGATTTCGCAGGTGGTATTCATCGAAGATGACCACTCCCACGCCATCCAGCGCAGGATCGTCCTGAAGACGGCGAGCCAAGATACCTTCAGTGACCACTTCAATCTGGGTGTGCGGGCCGACTTTGCTTTCAAGGCGAATGCGGTAGCCGACAGTCGCCCCAACCTTTTCGCCCAGTTCACTCGCTAAGCGCTCAGCTGCCGCCCGAGCAGCCAATCGGCGAGGCTCAAGCATCAGGATTTTTTGGTCGCCAAGCCAAGGTTCATTTAGCAACGCCAAAGGCACCCGAGTGGTCTTGCCCGCACCAGGTGGAGCTTCAAGGATCACTTCGTTGCGCTTGGCCAATGCCTCTCGTAGGTCTGGCAAAACGAGGTCAATTGGTAGAGAAATCATCGAGACTCCCAAATCAGGGATGCAGTATACGCTGGGTGCTAAGAGATGATTTTGACTTGAGGTCTGCAGCCAGGATGAATCGCCCCGGGTTTCGTGGAGGCCCCAACTCTTGAGAAGATGAGGCCATGAGAAAGACTACGACCTACTCCCCCGAAGTCCGTGAACGTGCTGTGCGCATGGTTCTGGAACACCTGAACGACTACCCCTCCGAGTGGGCGGCCATTGAGGCCATTGCGCCGAAAATCGGCTGCGCAGCGCAAACCCTGCATGGCTGGATTCGCCGCCAGCAGACCGATGCCGGTCAGCGCCCTGGTCAGACCAGCGAAGAGCGCGAGCGCATAAAGGCCCTGGAGCGCGAGAACCGCGAGCTGCGCAAAGCCAACGAGATTCTGCGCCTGGCCAGTGCGTATTTTGCCCAGGCGGAGCTCGACCGCCGCACCAAATCCTGAGGGCATTTGTCGATCAGCATCGTGACCGTCTCGGGGTCGAGTCGATCTGCCGTGTCTTGCAGATCGCCCCGTCCGGTTACCGCAGGCACGCGGCTCAGCAGCGCAACCCGGCATTACGTTGCTGCCGTGCTCGACGCGATGACGCATTGATCCTGGAAATCCAGCGTGTATGGGACACCAACATGCAGTGTTATGGCGCGATGAAGGTCTGGAAGCAGCTCCGGCGAGAAGGCACCGAGGTGGCCAGATGCACGGTGGAGCGGTTGATGCGTCGGGCTGGATTACAGGGCATCAGGCGCGGCCAGGTCATGCGAACAACGGTGGCCGGCGACAAGTCGCTCTGTCCGCTGGATCGTGTGCAGCGCCAGTTCCATGCCGACCGTCCAAATCAGCTGTGGGTGTCGGACTTCACGTACGTGTCGACCTGGCAGGGCTGGCTGTATGTGGCCTTCGTGATTGACGTGTTTGCGCGGCGGATCGTTGGCTGGCGAGTCAGTACCAGCATGAAGACCGACTTCGTGCTGGATGCTCTGGAGCAAGCCCTGTATGCCCGCCAGCCGCATTGCACGGGTGGTCTGATCCATCACAGCGACCGTGGCAGCCAGTATGTCTCGATCCGCTACACCGAGCGGCTGGCAGAGGCCGGTATTGAACCCTCGGTTGGCAGCAAGGGCGACAGCTACGACAACGCCTTGGCTGAGACTATCAACGGGCTGTACAAGGCCGAGCTGATTTACCGCCAGTCGTGGAAGAGCCGCGAGGCTGTTGAGATGGCGACCTTGAAATGGGTGCACTGGTACAACCACCAGCGCCTGTTGAGCTCAATCGGCTATATCCCGCCTGCGGAGGCTGAGGCAAACTTCCACCAGCAACAAGCAGGTCAGGCCATGGCGGCCTGACTTAAACGAAACGGCCTCCACAAAAGCCGGGGCGATTCAGGAGCAGTGTGAATCGCCCCTCATTAAGTAGTCACTCGATAGCCTCTTGGGCTGGATATGACCGGCAGCTCTCGGCCAAAAGCAGTCTTTGATTGGTGACCAAGCGGCCCTCGTGCGGGGGCAGTTATTAGGCCCAAAGGTCTCTAGGAAAGCCGGGGCTATTGATAGGGCCGGTTCACCTCTAGCATTGTGGTCAGGTGGTACTGATGAAGTCAGGTGGTGAGTCCACTCATGATCAACAGCGATGCACTCGGCCCTGCGAAAATTACATCGAGATTAGTGCCGGCTCAGTTAGCCGCGTGCTCAGAAAGCCCAGCTGGATCAATTACTCGAATATGCCGAAAACCGATCTTAATCAGTCCCGCCTTTTCCAGTTGTTTTAGCAGCCCGTTGATAGTCTGGCGGGAAGAACCAAGTATGGAGGCTAAATCCGCCTGAGAAACATTCAAAATAACTTCCTCAGAGCCTGTTGCCGGTGGTTGCAGCAACAACAGTTCTGCTAAACCTGTACGCAGCCGTTGCAGCGGCACGATCATCTGGCCATCGGCAAAGTGCCGCATAAAAGCGGCATAGCGCTTGGCAATAAAAAGTGTAATTGCCTTGCAATAGAGAGGTTCCTCTTCAAGGATTCGCTCGAATTGCTGCAGAGGCAGCATTAGTAATTGCACATTGGTATCGGCGATCACAGCCACATCGGCCTTTTCGCCTGTAATCAGGGCGAGGAAGTTGAACCAAAATCCTCTCTCGCCAATCATATAAAGCTTCTCCTCACCCTCGAATAGCAGCCGCGAAACCCGCACGCGCCCCTCAAGCACTACTGAGGCTGCAGTCGGTCGGCTGCCTTGGGCAGTGATCACCTGCCCTTTGCGATAGTGGCGCAATACGGAAGACTGGATGATTTTGTCTTGCACTTCCCCCGGCAAGCTTGCGAACCAGTCATCTGCCTCGCGCAGGCGGTAGATTGTCTGATGGGCTGCGTCATCTATGTTTTGCATTTGGAAACCTTGGAAACATCGATGTTGGGTCTTAACCACATTCGACAGTTTCCCAAGATATGGGATGCAGGGGAAGCCGAATTAACGGCTCGCAGCTAACAGCGGCACCACCCTATCCCGGTGCAGCAGCAGCAGGGCTAAAGACAGCAAGTAGTGCAGCCATTGGATGCCAGATAGCGGTCCGAGCATCTCTTCACCGGTTGCACCGGCCGCTAGACTAACGATGAACACTAGCGCCGCCCCGAGTGGCATTACCCGCCGCGTCACTAAGGCTGTGGCACAGATTAACAAGACAGAGCCAAGAGGCACCAGCATGCGCCAGGTGTCAAATCCCGACACGCTAATCACCACCCCGAAGCTCCCAACCAAGAGCGCGAAGCGCCCTGCGGCCGTGATGCGCTGAGCAACAGAGTCATCTGGCCAGCGCAGTGCAATGACCAGCAGCGGGAAACCTGCGCTGGCGGCAACCAGGCCGGTAAAGCGATGTGGGCCGGCGAACAACTCACCATACTGGTAATGCAGTGTACCAATCGCTGCCGCCAGGCCGATCAGGCCGCAACCAATGGCTAGAGCAGGGCGCTGGCGCAGCTGGACAAAGGCAATGGAAAAGGCAACCACAGCCAAGATCAAGTCGGAAATGGCATCGGCATTCATTGGGAAGTCCACAAAGCAGCAGGTTTGAAGGAAGTGCGGCTGAGCCATGCAGCGCTGCCTAGCATTACAACCAATAACATCAGCTTGAGTGCGATGGGCATACTAAAACCGAACCAGTCAGGTAGAGCAGCAAAGGCAATGCCCAGTCCTATGACACGGCACTGCTCAAAACGCCGTGCATTGGCACGTCCTTCCAATAGTGACGTGAGAGAGATTGCCGAAATGGCAAAGCCAGCGGCGTAGAGTGCCAGTAAGGTCTTCGGCAAGGTGTTGAGTAGCGTCAGAAAATGCATGAGGAACAACATTGCAAGCACCTGATGCACTACCGCATAGCGTTTGACCGCATCGGGTGTACACGGATCGTAATACTTAAACTGCGACGGCTCGTAAGGCTCGCTCGCCTCATCGTGCCAGCCACCAGGTGGTGCCAGCCAGACGCCAAGTTTAGCCCGCCAGCCCGGGGTGGCTTTGGATTTCTGCCAGAGCTCAATGTAGTAATGCATGTTGCCCCAGAATGGGTTAAGGCTCTGCAACGGTGTGCGCACGCCGTAGATGACCTTCTCGTCCTTGCGCTCCTCGGCGAAGGTACCGAATAGGCGATCCCAGAGAATCAGAATGCCCCCGTAGTTTGTGTCCATGCAGTAGTCATTTTGCCCATGATGGACGCGATGGTTTGAGGGTGTGACGAAGATGCGATCAAGCCAGCCCAAACGACCAATTACCTCGGTATGCACCCAGTACTGGTAAAGCAAGTCGATCAGCAACACCCCGGCAAACACGCTGGGCGGCACACCGGCCACTGCCATCGGTAGATAGAATATCCAGCCCAGAAGTGCGCTCGTCGAGGACTGGCGTAAGGCTGTTGCCAGGTTGAAGTACTCGGAAGAGTGATGCGATACGTGCCCGGCCCACAGCAAGCCAATTTCATGGTTCATACGGTGATGCCAGTAGTAGAAAAAGTCGTAGGCCACAAGGGCTCCGACCCATACCCACAGGCTATCGCTAGGCAAGGTCGTGGCGCGGTAGGCTTCGAATACCAGAGTGTAAACGCCCAGTTTCGCAAACTTGGTGAACGCCCCAACCACCTGGCTCAATAGACCATATTGGTAGCTGCTGATGGCATCAGGTATGGAATACGCCGCTAGCCCGCGGCGGTGCGCCAGCCATGCTTCCAGCAAGGTGGTGGTTAAAAAAATCGGTATGGCAAACACGATCAGATTCATTGCGCGCGATCCTTTTCTCTCGACTCAAGAAAGTTGAGCGGCTGATGGCTTTCAGCGACTCAGCGACCAGGCAAGTTAGCACTCTTGACTGTGCCCACTTGTCGGCTCGGCGACAGGTTCTGCACGGCAATAGTGGCAACCTAGCTGACCACTCGTGCCGGGGCTCAGTGCTCAGTGCAGCCCTGGTGTAGTCCACTTCAAGGAGAATAAGCGTGAGTAAAGTAGTCGCAATTAGCGGTGGATTCGGTTGTCTAGGTATAGCGGTAGGCGAGGCGTTCGCGGCCAATGGTTGGCGGGTGGCCCTGATTGATCAGGCCAGCGTGCCGCGACCCCTGGCCGACACGGCGCGCTCTGAAAAACTGCTTATCGGCGCGGTCGATCTAACCGATCTGCACATGGCAAATTGTGCAATGCAGCAGGTGCAGCAGCATTTTCAAGGATTAGATGCGCTCATCAACGTGGCGGGTGGTTTTCGCTGGGAGACCATCGAGGGCGGCGATCTTGCGACCTGGGATTTGATGTATCAAATGAACGTGCGCACTGCCGCAACGGCTAGCATGGCCGCGCTGACACACCTGAAGAAAGCCGAAGCCGGGCGCATTATCAACATTGCAGCCGGAGCGGCCAGTAAGGCCAGCCTAGGCATGGGGGCCTATGCTGCAGCAAAGTCCGGGGTGATGCGCCTTACGGAGGCGTTGGCCGAAGAGTTGAAAGATCAGCGCATCACGGTCAATGCGATCATGCCATCGATCATCGATACCCCGCAGAACCGCCTCGATATGCCTGATGCGGATGCCACCCGCTGGGTTACGCCAGAGCAGGTCGCTAATGTGATCGTATTTTTAGCCTCTCAGGAGGCTAGTGCAATCACAGGTGCAGCTATCGCTGTAAATGGGCGGTGCTAATTTATTAGGCCGGCTGTCGACATAGCAGAGTGGCTGCCTAGAGCCGTTCTTCTCACCCAGGGTTCGCCCGATCCTAATGATCCTAATGATCCTAATGATCCTAATGATCCTAATGCGGCATGCGTGGCCTATGCGTGGGGAACTGACTGGTGTTGCCGGCGGAGAGCTAGCAGCCCTCGGTAGCAGGTCCCAAGTCCTTAGGGTCGACCACCACATACTTTGCCAAGGCGTGTGTCCGCAGCAGTTGTAAGCGACAACATTAGAAAAATACGCGCTAGAAAACCGCCCTATCCCTTGTGGTGCCCACACTATTTCGCTGCCTGGATACGGTATCCAAAATAAGGTTTGAATCCACCGATAAGGAGATGACCTTGAAGCCCTCATATTGGCTAACGTCACAAGTTTTAGCGATGACCACTCTAATCCTGGCGGCCTCGCCTTCTCAGGCTAACTGGGATCAGGCGAATGCCTTCGAGGAAGGCCAGCAGCGTGTTGCCATCGGTAAGGATCCAATGCCAGGCCCTCGTTCGTGTTTTTGGCGCTACGGCCCGGTCAGTGGTGACCCCTACATCAACATCGCCTTCCCTGACGCCGGAACATTCTATTGGGGAGCAGCTTTCTCGGTGCCGAAGGGCGCGAAGCTGCATTTAGAGGGCAGTTTTCCGCATGCTCGCTATATGTCCCTAATCAGCTATGACCGTTTGGGTGCTCCTCTCGACTCAGTGGCCGACTACCTGATCGCGCCGAAGCCAGGTGCTAGCAACCCATATCTCTTCGGTGCAGACCGCAACAGTAAACAGCGCGGCTATAAAATCGAAGTGGTTAGCGAGCCGTTGAGCACTCCTATTCCATGGGGCGTTTACCAAGAAGCCAAGACCCGCGACAAGATCCATGCGCCTGGTCAAGCCGAAAACGGCCAGCAGCAACTGATTTATCGGATCTACGCAGGGGACAAAAATACCGACGAAACAGCAGGTTCCGGTCTGCCAACTCCGGTACTCACTCTCGCTGATGGCAAGGAGCTGCGCGGACAGGATGTTTGTGCCAGCTTGAGTAGCTTCCAGCCATTGTCGTTTGATCAGGCAGCCCTGGCGACCCCGCGTGAGTACCTCAATAAACTGACGGAGGTGGCCAAGGCGCGTGGCGGTCCGGCCATGCCGGCCAGTAACCCGCCGACCTGGAGCAAGAGTTCGGAAAGCATGTCGCGTTATGCCATTTACACCGGCGACAACACAGTGGCGAGTGGTACCAATAAGAAAGACGGGACCTTCTTTGCCAACCTCGACAACCAGTATGTGCGCACCTTTATCAACCGTAAGCACGGCGAGGTTTTCGTAATCCGCGCCAAAGCACCAACTACGCCAAAGGTAAGCGTCCGCCGAACTCACCTTGCGTGATTCAGGCAGGCGCCCACTGATGCGGCAGCAGTTGGCCGACCTCACTCGCCCGCTGCGTCGGCAGGCGTGTCAGCACGTCCTTGAGATAGGCATACGGATCATGCCCGTTCATGCGGGCCGACTGGATAAGGCTCATGATCGCCGCCGCGCGTTTGCCGCTGCGTAGCGACCCGGCAAACAACCAGTTCGAGCGCCCCAGTGCCCAGGGCCGGATCTGGTTTTCGACCTGGTTGTTGTCTATGGGCACAGTTCCATCTTCCAGGTAGCGCGTCAGCGCTACCCAGCGTTTAAGGCTGTAATCCAAGGCTTTCGCCGTGGCCGATCCGTTGGGCACAAGATCACGCTGGGCCAGCATCCAGTCATGCAGTGTATCGAGGATCGGTGAGGCCTTTTCCTGTCGTATTCGCCAGCGTTCTTCATCGCTCATGTCCCGTGCTTGCCGTTCGATTTCGTACAGGCTGCCCATCGCGTGCAGTGCTTGTTCGGCCAACTGGCTTTTGTTTGCAGCGTGCAGATCGAAGAACTTGCGGCGGGCGTGGGCCATGCAGCCGATTTCGGTAATGCCTTGCTCGAAGCTGGCCTTGTAGCCAGCGAAGTCGTCGCAGACCAGCTTGCCATTCCACTGACCAAGAAAATTGCGCGCATGCTCGCCGGCACGGCTGGGACTGAAGTCATACACCACGGCCTTCAGATCGGCGAAGGGTGTGGTGCTGTAGGCCCAGACGTAAGCCCGATGGGTTTTCTTCTCGCCTGGGGTGAGCATTTGCACCGGGGTTTCGTCAGCGTGGATCACACGTTGGCCCAGCACGGCTTCGCGCAGGGCATCGACTAGCGGCTGGAGCTGCACGCCGGTTTGTCCGACCCACTGCGCCAGTGTCGAGCGAGCGATGGCCAGGCCGGCACGGCCAAAGATTTTCTCTTGCCGATATAGCGGCAAGTGGTCGGCGAATTTGGCCACCATCACGTGAGCCAGAAGGCCGGCGGTTGGGATGCCCTTGTCGATCACCTGGGCCGGCACGGGGGCCTGGATCAGTGTTTCGCACTGGCGACAGACCCATTTCCCACGCACGTGCTGTTCGACGGTAAACACGCCCGGCGTGTAATCCAGCTTTTCGCTGATGTCTTCACCGATGCGTTGCAGCTGGCAGCCGCAGGCGCATTGGGTGTTCTCCGGTTCGTGGCGGATCACAGTGCGCGGAAATTGTGCCGGCAGCGGTGTGCGCTTGGGCTGTTGGCGGGGTTCGGCTGGAGCAACCGGGGGATTGACGGCTTTCAGCTCCGCCTCGATGGCGGCGATGTCAGTGTCGAGCAGGTCGTCCAGCAAGCTACCCTGGTCAGGGCTCAGTTGCTCGCTACGCTTGGCAAACTTGTGCCGTTTGTACCAAGCGATTTCGTGTGTGAGCTGCTCAATGATGGTCTGATCACGGTGGATTTTCTTGCCCATCACGTCGACCTGCGTGAGCAACTGCGCGGCCAGTGCGCGCAGCTGGTCAGGTGTCAGTTGGTCGAGATTGGGCGAGGAGTTCATGCTGCTGATTGTGCCAGAGCAGACGCTCTGCGCAGATACACCGATGGGCTAATGGCCGGTGCTACAGCACTGTGATTGCGCCGCCCGCACCGACCCGCTGCCAGGGCAGCCCCAGTACCAACGCCTGAAGTTGCTCGGTGTCGAGTTCAACTTCCGAGCCGTGGCGGATGCCTGGCCAGTGAAACTTGCCCTGGTTCAATCGCCGCGCGGCCAGCCAGATACCCACGCCGTCATGCACCAGGACTTTCATGCGGTTGGCGCGGCGATTTGCGAACAGATAGGCGCAGTGCGGCTTCGCCGCACCGAACACCGCCACCACGCGGGCCAACGCGGTTTCAGTGCCCGCGCGCATATCCATGGGTTCGGTGGCGAGCCAGATACTATCGATACGGATCACTGGGCGAGCCCCCGGACAAAGCGGGCGCATCCTTCAGGATCGGAAGCTGGCCATTTCACTGTGATCGATTGCTCGCCCAGCGGTAGCTCGATAATCACAGCTGGTTCAACTGGTCGTTTTGGCGTAACTCTCGCAGGAACGAACGCCGGCAACGCCGCTGGCAGTTGATCTCGATAAAGCGGTAGCCACTTGCGAATGACGTTGGCATTGATGCCGTGGCGGATGGCAACGCTGGAAACGGTCGCACCGGGTTGCAGGCACTCCTGAACAACCTGGGCCTTGAACGGTTTGGGGTAAGAGCTTCGTTGGCGCATGGAAATCCCGGCGATAAGGGCTATCGCGTCCGCTTAAAAATACGCGGACACCATCGCCCTTAATGCTGGAGTTCGGAAGGTGAGTTGGCCGGACGCTTACCGCCAAAGACCTATAACGGCAACACCAAGTTTGAAGATGGTGATCTGCGCTACTGGTCGTGGTGCTCTCAGCAGGGCTACGCATCTGGTCGGGTCAATAAGTGTCTGTTCGATGAGCAGATTCCGGTGGACGCTAACGGCTACTACACCTTGGTACTTAGTCGCGAAAGTGACCGCCCACGCAATGCAATCAACGAGTGTGGTGTGTCCTGGTTGCCAATCGCGGATGTGGGCGACGGTACCGGTGATCCGGATCTGAGTTTCCTGGTTCTGCGCAACATGCTGGGCCGTGGTGAGTTCAAACACGCAGTGCAGAATATTAAGTCGCAAGAAACTATCCAGCAGGATATGGGCGACTACTTCCCGCGTGCTCGCTACACCACAGTTTCTTCGTTCGAGACGGCAGTTCCTTGCCAAGTAGAGAAACGTTAAGTGGCTTAAAACAATATAGCTTCTTGGTCGTCGGCGGGGTTCCTGATGTTTCCAGAGCCCTGTCGCGATTAGGCTGGCTGGCGATTAATTTAATTTTTTCGTGGATAATTAAAGCTTTCAAGTTGCTTGTTTTTTATTGCTGTTTTTTACGCGTAAAGATTTTTAATTTGAAATGAAAAAGCTGTTGGTAGTTGTCGATTACTTAATTCGTCACATAGCTCTAATGGTGTCTGGATTTTCGGTGAGACCTTGTGGGGTTAGTGATGGCTATTTCAGGTAAGTGTTCAAATGACGCATTTGGCGCTCGCTGGTAATAATGCTATTGGCAGCCGCTAGAGATATGTTTGATTCGTGTTTTTATAAGCAGCAAATTAATCTGGTGCGATATCCATAATCGCCGATTAAATAGAAGTAAATATAATAAAAATAGGAGGCTGTTTCGTGAGATTTGAAAGAAGTGAGTCCGGCCTGATTAATCCGTTGTTGTTGAAGATGACAGCTTGCATAACCCCGCTAGCGCTCATGATTTCACTGCAGGCTCAGGCGGGTGAGTTTGCATTAGGTGAAATCACGGGGCGCGCCAACGGTAGCATCAGTGTGGGTGGAATCTGGAATGCTGAGAAACCCGATTCAAACCTGATTTTTCAGGGTAATGCTGATCATATCGGCTACGGCTCGGCTGGTGAGTTCAACCCTTCAGGTGCGCGTAACGGTGATGACGGCCGCCTGAATTTTCGTAAGCGCAATTTGGTGTCTTCACCGATCACCCTATTGGCGGAAACCGAGTTGAACTGGCGTAATTATGGGGTCTTTCTGCGCGGTAAGGCCTGGTACGACTACACCTTGAACAACCGTGAGGTCGACCATGGCCATTCAGCCAATGGTTACCAGGTGGGTGCCAAGCTCAACGATAGCGGCTTCGACGATCTGGCCAAGTTCCAAGGCGTTGCCTTGCTGGATGCCTATGTATTTGGTGACTTCGAAGTCGGCGAGCGACCGTTGCACTTACGCGGCGGTAATCAGGTAATTAACTGGGGCGAGGGGTTGTTCTTCCAGAATGGCCTCAACTCGATCAACCCAGTGGATCTTGCCGCGTTACGCCGCCCGGGCTCTCAGTTGAAGGAAGCTCTACTCCCGGTGCCACTGCTCTTCGCCAACTTCGGTATCACCGACAGCCTCAACCTTGAGGTGTTTTACCAGTTGCAATGGCGTGAGACCGTTCTGGAAGGTTGCGGTACCTACTTTGCTAGCAACGACTTGATCCAGGATGGATGTTTCGGCTTGGCCAGGGGCGGTATTGCTGCCAACCCTAATGATGAGGCTGGTTATGCCAAGGGCCTCTATGTGCATCGGCTGGAGGACGACGAGCCATCTGACAGCGGTCAGTTTGGTATGGCCATGCGCTATTTCGCCGACAGCATAAGCACCGAGTTCGGCGCCTATGCCATGAATATCCATTCGCGCACCCCGCAGAACCGCGCGCGCACCGACTTGCGCCCTGCGGTTGGAGCGGGCTGGATCGCAGGTCAGGAGGCCACCAACGCCAAGTATTTCATGGCCTTCCCCGAGGACGTCCGCATCTTCGGTCTTAGTTTTTCCACCAGCCTCCTGGGTGCCTCAGTGTTCGGCGAGTACAGCTACCGTCCGAATCAGCCCGTGGGGCTTTCCCTCGGCGACACCATCCCGAGCACCTTCGGCAATCCCAATCTACTCATTCCCGGTGCACCGCTGGCAGGGGAGATGAAGGCTGCCGCCCCCGGCTCGCTGATCAATGGTTATGACCGCCTGGAGGTGTCGCAGCTGTCACTTGGGTTTATTAAGAGCTTCCCCCGAGTGTTGGGCGCGGATGGTCTTGATGTAACCGGTGAGGTCGCGATGAAGTACATGCATGACTTGCCGGCGCTGAGTGAGCGTCGTTACGGGAAAACCGAGGCATACGGCAGCAACATGGCTGATGGCCAGGGGATTGGTTCGCCAGGCTGCAACGCTGGGGTGCCAGAGCAAAGTTACAAAAAAATCGGTTGTAGCCGTGACGGCTTTGTCACGGACCTTTCCTGGGGCTATCGCCTGCGTGCCCAGTTGAATTATTCGGGTTTGCTGGCCGGGGTCAACGTATCGCCATTTATGACCTTCGGTCAGGACGTAAAGGGCTGGTCCCACGACGGTAACTTCGTCGAAGACCGACTGCTGGGTTCGCTGGGGGTAAGGGCTAGCTACAAGCAAAACTATTCGGCCGAACTGTCCTGGTCTGGTACCGGTAATACGCCGCTCGTAGTGACCGACCGTGATTTCGTCGCGTTCAACCTGCGCATGGGCTTCTGATCTCGAGGTAATCCAATGAACAAGAATCTTCTCTCCGCTGCCATTCTCGGCACCCTTCTCAGCCTAACCAGTGCAACGGCCCTGGCCAAGCTGGATGCCAGTGAAATTGCCCGCTTGGGCCAAGACCTGACGCCCACCGGCGCCGAGCAAGCGGGCAATGCCGACGGCAGCATTCCTGCCTGGAGCGGTGGCCTTACCCAGCCGCCGGCCGGTTACAGTGCGGCCAAGGGTTATATCGATCCCTTCGCGAATGAACAACCGTTGTACACCGTTACAGCGGCCAACATGGCGCAATATGCCGACCGGTTGATGCCAGGGTACAAGGCGCTGCTGGCGAAGTTTCCCAGCTACAAGCTGAACGTCTATCCGAGTCATCGCACTGCTGCGCTGCCCCAGCACGAGTACGAGCTGATCCGCGAAGAGGCCGCTAAGCTCGAGCTTAACGGCGATAGCATGGTCAACTATCAGAAAACCTCGGTGCCTTTTCCTATTCCCAAGTCGGGTCTGGAGGCCATGTGGAACCACCTGACGCGCTATCGTACCGGTGGCTTTCTCGATTACCCGACTGAAATGGTGGTGCAGGCCAACGGCTCATTTACTCCGGTGCGCCGAATGCGAAAATTTGCCATGGCCTCAAGCATGACCAACCCGGAGCCGAACCGGCTGTACTATTTCTGGAATAGCGTTACCTCCCCAGAAAGTATCGCCGGCAGCCAGACTCTGGTGCATGAGCCACTCGACCAAACCAAGGAGTCCCGGCTGGCCTGGCAGTACAACCCAGGGCAGCGGCGCGTGCTGCGCGCGCCCGAGTTCTCTTATGACACGCCGCCAGGTGCCTCCGATGGCTTGCGTACCAACGACTCAGCTGACATGTACAACGGCGCGCCCGACAAGTACGACTGGAAGCTGGTAGGCAAAAAAGAAATGCTTGTGCCTTACAACACTTACAAGCTGGCCGATACTTCGCTGAAGTACGAGCAGATCATTCAGCCCAACCACTTCAACCAGGACCTACTGCGCTACGAGCCACATCGCGTCTGGGTGGTCGAGGCCACGCTGAAGCCGGGTGAGCGGCATATCTACGCCAAGCGGGTCTTCTATCTCGACGAGGACAGCTGGAGCATCCTGGCCTCGGACATTTATGACAGTCGTGGCGAACTTTGGCGCTTTCATGAGGCCCACGCGTTGCAGCGCTACGACATTTTGTCCAGTTTTCATATAAGTGAGGTTTCCTACGACCTGCAGGCACGCCGTTACCTAGTGGTTAACCTGCAGAACCAGGAGATCCCAATCAAGTTCAACGTTCCGGCGAACTTGAAAGATTTTAGTCCCTCGGCTCTGCGTCGCAGCGGCCGCTGATTAACTGTTTACTCCGTGGTCTTTGGGTGGAAAGCGGTTAGCGCTTTCCCCCTTTTTTACTTTCTGAGACGCTGGCCATGAAAAAATACAACCAACCAGCGCTGAGGTTGCTCTGCCTGTTGTCTGTCGGCCTGGCGGCCTTGCCGCTCAGCGCCGCGCCACTGGTCGATCGCCTTGAGCGCGCCGCCCGAATTTCCCCCTTAGCCAGCGAGTCGCCCCTCACCGATGGGCAGTTGGTCGGCGATTATCTGGTGACGGTGGGGGGCAGCGGCCACGTGCTGTTGCGCTCGCCCTCCGGCGAGATCCAGCAGGCACAAGTGCCGGTCGATGTTCTGCTGACCTCGGTGCATTTCCCCGATGCCAACAACGGCTGGGCCGTCGGCCATGACGGTGTGGTCCTGCATAGCACCGATGGCGGCAAGACCTGGAGCAAGCAACTCGACGGCAGTGCCATAAGCGCTTTGATGTTGAAGTGGGCCGAGGCCGAGATGGCGCGTTTGGAATTAGCCAGTGCGGCGGCGCCAGACGACGAGGCGCTGCATACCGAGTTGGAGAATGTCATCTTCGCCTTCGATGATGCTAAAGCCGGTATCGAGTCAGGCCCGGCACGCCCGCTGCTGGATGTGTGGTTCCGCGATGCGCAGCAAGGCTGGGCGGTTGGTGCCTATGGGATCCTTGTGCATACCCGCGATGGCGGGAAAAGCTGGGAATTTGTCTCGACCCTGGAAAACCCCGAGCGTTTGCACTTCAATGCGGTCCTCGGTCTGCGCGACGGCAGTCTAGTGGTCGCCGGCGAAGGCGGGCGTCTGTACCGCTCTAGTGATGACGGCCAGCACTGGACAGTGATCACGCCAATGAGCCCGGCCTCGCTGTACAAACTGCAGCAGCTGAGCGATGGCCGCCTACTGGCCTTGGGCTTCGGCGGTACCTTGCTGGCCAGCCAGGATCAGGGCCTGAGCTGGCAGGTCATCCCGCTGCCGGTGCGCGCGGGTCTGTACGGCGCCGCACAACTGGCGGACGGCAGCTTGCTGCTGACCGGGCAAGGTGGCGTGGTGCTGTACAGCACCGATGGCCAGCAGTTCAAAGTTTGGCAGGCGGCCGCTAAGGCGCCTTGGCTCGGCGTGGCGCAAGTGTCTGCCGAGCAACTGGCGCTGATTGGTAGCGCCGGCCTCATCACCATGCCCTTGGCAGAGCTCAAGGAGCAGCTGCAATGAATGCCAAACTGAACGACGGGTCTAGCCCGCAACTTGAGACCAGCGCTTTGCAGCGGCTGGTTGGTTTCACCGAACGTGCACTGTTTCGCAATCGCGTGGTGGTGCTTCTGTTCTTCTTGGTCCTTTCGCTGTTGCTCGGCTACCAGGCCCTGGGCTTGCGCCCAGACGCCAGCTTCAGCCGGATGATCCCGACCGGCCACCCGTTTATCCAGAACTACCTGCAGTTTGAGAGCGTGCTCCGGCCGCAGAGTAACGTGCTGCGCGTGGTGGTGGAAAACCCCAAGGGCGACATTGTCAGCAAGGAGTTCCTTGAGACTCTGCGCGAGGTCAACGATAGGATTTTCTACATCCCTGGCGTCGATCGCGGCAATTTGAAATCGCTGTGGACCCCTAACGCGCTCTGGGCTGAAGTCACCACCGAAGGCTTGCGCGCCGGCCGGGTGATTCCCGACACCTACGACGGGAGCCCAGAGGCGTTGGCACAGGTGCGGCAGAACATCCAGCGCGCCAACATGCTCGGCAGCTTCGTCGCCAACGACTTCAAGTCGGCGGTGATCCGGGTGCCACTGCTGGAGATGAACCCAGAGACCGGCGAGCCGCTGGACTACGGTGCCTTTACCCAAGCGCTGGAAAAGCAGGTGCGCGAGCATTTCGGTGTACAGGGCGTGAATATCCGCGTGATCGGCTTCGCCCAGATCATCGGTGATCTGCTGGCCGCTGCCACCGACATCGCGCTGTTCTTCGCTATCACAGTCGGCCTGATTAGCCTGATGCTCTATCTCTATTGCCGCTGCTGGCGCAGTACCGCAGTAACCGTGGTGACTTGCCTGCTCACCGTGGCTTGTCAGCTTGGCCTGTTGCACCTTTTCGGTTTCGGTCTGGACCCATACTCGATCTTGGTGCCGTTCCTGATCTTCGCCATAGGCATCAGCCACGCGGTGCAGAACATTAACCTGATGATGAGCGCGATGGGGCATGGCGCCACGCCGCTGGTTGCCGCGCAACACACCTTCCGCGCCCTATTCATTCCTGGCACCACGGCGCTGCTGGCCGATGCGGTGGGGTTTATCACCTTGTTGGTGATCGACATTGGTGTGATCCAGCAGCTGGCAATCACCGCCAGCATTGGCGTGTTCGTCGCCATTTTTACCAAGATGTTCCTGCTGCCGGTGCTGATGTCCTACGCCGGCATCAGTCCGCGCGGCTTGCGTGAGCAGGAAAAGCGAGCCAATTCGTCCTGGCCTATCTTCCGCCGCCTGTCGGCCGTGGTCGAACCGCGCGTGGCGCTGCCGCTGATCGCCCTCAGCGTGATGCTGCTCGGCGTCGGCTACTACGCCCGTCAAGATCTGAAAATTGGAGACCTGGACAAGGGCGCACCGGAGTTCCGTCCGGAAGCGCGCTACAACCAGGACAACGCTTACTTGCTCAAGCACTACAGCACCAGCACTGATGTTTATGTAGTGATGTTCAAGACACCGGCTGAACAGTGCGCACGCTTCGCCGCTGCCGACCTGGCCAACCAGTTCGAACAGAGCATGCGTGAAGTCAAAGGTGTGGAATCGGTGCAGTCGCTCTATCGCACCATGCGCTTCAACATCCTTGCGCGCAATGAGGGCAACCCGAAGTGGGCCGAACTGTCGCGCGATCAGTTCGTGATGAACAATGCCCGCTCAGGTGTCGCTGCCGAGTTCGTCGACCCCAACTGCAGCGTGGCGCCAATCAGCCTGTATCTGAGTGACCACAAGGCCGAGACGCTGACCCGGGTGGTCAGCGCGGTCGAGGCCTTCAGCAAGCAGTACGACACAGGAGACTTCGAGATCCTCCAGGCGGCAGGTAATGCCGGCATTGAGGCGGCGACTAACATCGTCATCGAGCAGTCCGAGAAGCTGATGCTGCTCCTGGTGTTTGTGATCATCTCGCTAGTGGTCTGGTGGGAGTTTAATTCGATCAAAGTGACCATCGCCTTGATGGCGCCGCTGTACCTGTCAACCGTGCTGTGCGAAGCGGTGATGGCGCAGATGGGCCTGGGAGTGAAGATCGCCACGCTACCGGTGATTGCCCTCGGCGTCGGCATCGGTGTCGACTATGGCATCTACCTGTACAGTCGCATGGAAGGCTTTCTGCACCAGGGCCTGAAATTCCGTGCGGCGTTCTTTGAAGCGTTGAAAACTACCGGCACCTCGGTGGCCTTCACTGGCATCACTCTGGCCATGGGTGTAGCCACCTGGTCGTTCTCGGCACTGAAGTTCCAGGCCGACATGGGCCTGCTGCTGGTGTTGCTCTTCATCTGGAACATGGTAGGTGCACTGGTTTTGTTGCCGGCCATCGCCTCGATGCTGATGTGCAATAAAGAAACTCGCTGAAACTGAAAGCCTCTAGCTTTAGGACATGTTAGAGGCTCGCTTATGGTGCTTCGGAAGCAGCTGTAGCGCGCTATTTTTCGCCATCCCCTGGACATTGTCCTTCGCGCAGGGGATTCGCCCGACGACGCTCAAACCACCTGTTGAGGAGATGCTGATTTCGAGCTCTCCTCCTATCGCCAGCATGCGCGAGCGCATGCTGGCGATCCCTTGGCCTTCATTGAGATTCAGCGGGTGCCTGTTGCTGCAGCCGCTGTCCACCACAGCGAACGAAATCCCATCCCGTTCTTGGCGCAATGTAACTTTCGCCGTTGCCCCTGCTCCTGCATGTTTAGCTGCGTTCTGTAGGGCTTCGACACAGCAGAAGTAAATTGCTCGTTCGGCGAGCGGGCTTTCGCGTCTCGGTGCTTGAAAGTCCGTGACTACTGGCAAGCCCGCATTATTGGCGGCCTCTCCCAAGGCTGCTGCCAGTCCTCGCTCAGCCAGTAGTGGCGGAGTAAGGCCATGTGCCAGCGTACGCAGTTCGGTGATGGCGGCATCAATGTCCGTTGCCATTTCCACTAGCAGTGCATCCGCTCGGCTCGGATCGCTATCGACCAGGCGTCTGGTCACGCTGATCTTCATACGCAGCGCGAGTAAGCGTTGCTGTGCACCATCGTGTAGGTCTTGTTCAAGCCGGCGGCGCTCCTCTTCCGCGACAGTTTCAGAATGGGCATGGGCACCGGCCAAGGCAGATTCGAATTGCCAATTGACGATGGCGTTATGGATCGAGCTAACAACTGCCTCCAGCAACATCGGCTCTTCCAACAAGGCGCGGTTATGAATCAGGATTGCGCTAGGTTGGTCATTGAGGTCATGCAGTACGCGTACGGCTTGCTCCTTGGCACTTGGTTCGGGTAACGGCACGACTTGTTGGGATGAGTTAATCCAGCGCCCAGTGTTTGGCTCCCAAATACCTAGCTCCAGTGATGGGTCATCCAGAGCATTCGCCATCATGGTTTTCAGGCCTTGCAGGTTCGGCCGGCGCCTTAATCCGGTCACTAACCGATGTAGCGCTTGGGCGGTGTAGAGCCGGCTGCGCAGCAAGCCCAAGGCAATAGCTAACGGAACGGCCCAGAAGGTAAAGGTAAGCAACAACAAGCCAGTCCCGGTTGTCAGGAAAAACGCCATGCATAGCGTGCGGGCGACAGAGGCGAGTAGTACGGGGGCGAGCGAGCGACGCATCAGTGTGGAGGCCTGTCGCAGTCGCTGTAGCAAGTACAGGCTGGTCGCGATCAGGATGCCTGTGTTGACGATGCGAAAGGCATTCAGCAGGAGGTTGGACCAGGTAGGGTGGTCGGCAATAAACAGTAAATTGTCCTGGCACACGTCAGTGCAGGAGGGCAGTGGGCCGAAGCGCGGCACGTGCGGAGTCAGCATCACGCTGGGTAGCCATAGCAAGGCAATAGCAGCGATAGCTGCGCCAATCAGCATACCCTCACGTCGGTCGGTGATGCGCCCAGTCGGGAAGGTCAGCACCACCCACACCAGCAGCGCTTCAGCACAGGGGCGAACGGTTCTGCCAATCGTATAGAGCAGATCATTGGTCGAATAAATTAGGGGATGAAGCGCGTAAGCTACAGCGAGCATTCCGAGCAATATCCAGAGCGGGCGTTGTGGGTAGCGGGCGCGCACGGTCATCGCCACGCCGGAAACCAACATCACGCCAACGCCGGCCATCAAGGCGTCGATTATTCGTGTCGAGCCCGCGCCTGTCGCCATGATCCCGGTAACTATGGTTACCGTGCCTCCACCGAGGATAGCGAGCCAGGGTTTTAGGCTTTTCATTGGCCGTTACGTGATAAATAAAGCAGCGTCGCTTGTACCCGGCGGCTGATGCTTTCGTCGTTGGCCAAGCCAAGGCGGCCGAAAATCTCGCTTATATGTTTTTCCACCGCCCGCTGGGTTACTCCCCTGTCGCGCGCAATGGCAAGGTTGCTCTTACCTGTCGCAAGGTCGGCCATGATTTCCCGCTGGCGTGGTGTTAGCTCTTCTAAGGGGGAGCGCTGGTGCTTGCGCGACAGCAGGGATTCAATTAGTTGCGTATCAATTCGACACTCACCAGTTGCAACCGCATGAATGGTAGACACCAGATGATCGAGGTCGTGAATACGATCCTTTAACAGGTATCCACGCCCAGATGCCCCTTTCTCCAGTAGCTCGGTTGCATACTGTGAGCTGCCATGTTGGCTCAGCACGATTACGCCTATATCCGGATGGCTCTGGCGCAGATGTTCTGCTACTCGCATGCCCTCATCCGTTTGCGTAGGCGGCATGCGGATGTCTGTCATGACAACCTGTGGTGGATTTGCTTCTACCGCTGCAAGCAGCGCGGTTGGGTCAGCATAAAGCCCGACTACACGAACTCTTGGAGACTGGGCAAGAATCTGCGACAAGCCCTCGCGAATAAGGTAGCTATCGTCGGCAATTGCCACGCTGATAGGAGGTGCCGAAAAAGTGACATTGTCAGAACTGTGCATCGCGTTCATGAAGTTAAACGACCAGTATTATTGTAGGTATTTGGTTGATCCTATCAGATGCCTGAAGATGCTCTATGAAAAGCATAATGTCTGCTTTTTTCCCGCATCTTCCTGTCACGGCCGGCAGAGAGCGGCCAGAAGCGGAACTTGCTGAAAGCGCCTTAACTACGTCAAATTGACCAGACGCCATCAATGATGAACGCTAAGCAGCGCCAGCAAGATCCCGACGCTAAGTCAAATGCTAGAGCCGGAATAGCAATTGGATCTCAACCTATCTGCGGTGATTTCAAAGTGCCACCCTTCGTGATAAAAGCGATTGGACCACTACGCGATCCCAAGGAAGGCATATGGCACTTAGATTCCCCAACCACCCTTACTACATTCCGATCATTAAGTGGCAGTCCTGGGAGCAGAGAGCTCTGCTTCAGACTCGGGGAGACGTTAAGCCCTACGTTCGCCCCTGCATCGAGGTCCGTCACTCGAATCAACACAGCAGCCTGGTAGGGAATTTCCAAACAGCTTGGGGAGCCCCTGCATTGGTAGATTATGCGAATCCCGAAGGGCGGCTCGTTGGCATTCGTCCTTTAGAATTTGAGGCGTTCCTTCAGATCGCAAAAGCTAACGGCTTTCCAACTCTTCCAGTTATCAATCCGTTAGATGCCCCTCTGCTACGCCCTGCGCTACTTGGTCTAGTGCAATCCTTCCCTGAGATTTTCCTACGCTTACGTATCAGTGGATTAACAGTTAATGCTGAGCACTACACCCAGACGATGATGGCCGCACAGGTACTATCAAGGCCTGGCAACCGTATTCATCTTATGGTCGATCTAGGTGTTACTCCCGCTTGGGAAGCCGCAGAGGTACCCGCCTTTACAGGCATGATGGCGGCGTTCAAGAACGCAGGGTTTTCCCAAATTCATGTGGCATCAGGTGCGTTCCCCGAGAGTCTTGCGGCCGTAAAAACGGTAGCTAACTTGCCACGCCGAGACTGGTCTCTATGGGCCGCGCTGAATACCAACGCTCCCGGACTGCTTCTCGGATATTCAGACTATGGGACGATATCTCCGCGCTGGACTGAGGAGACACTAACTCGCCGCGGCGGCCGTGTTGCCATTCGCTATGCAAGGAACCTTGACTGGTTGGTGTTGCGAGCTGACGGAAGCAAGTCAGAGCATTCAGTTGCTATCTCGACTTTGATGGTGACCGTGCATGCAGCCTCCTTCAAAGGCCGAGAGTATTCCTATGGGGACGAATTAATTGCAGATCGAGCGAATCCGGCAATCAAAAAGAAGAATGCAGGCCTCTTCCACTTCACTGAAGGTTGGTGTCATCACCTTGCGACGGTGATTAAGGAACAGTACTAGGCCGGGCAGGCTGAAAATTGAGGTGTAGCTTCCTCGACCCGTTTGAGGAGGTAGTCCCGAACATTGTTCTTGAGCTCGGGAAGTGTGAGCAGCTCTGCGATATATGCCTGAATGAGATATAGGCTCTTGCTCTTCCAGCCTCGAACCTTACCCATTTCGGTCAAGAGGTGAAGCGCCTCGTCTCGCTTGAGTAGGGAGGCAAGCACCTCAGGTTCGTGGCGCTTATTAGGTCTTGCGGCCCGAACATGCTTAAACCCCGCCTCAGGCACCTCAGGGACAAGGATGATCCCCCACCACGGCGGCAACAAGGGAAGCGCGTTTTTCAGATGGCATTCCGCAGTCACTAACGTGATGCGATCAAAAACTCGAGCGTAACGGGATCCTTGACCGATAAGGCGCTTCAAGGAGTCGGCCTCACTCTTAATCTCATAGCAATGCATATCGTAGATGTGGACAAGGTCTGCACGAACCTCACCGCCACTAAGCTGTAGCTCCTCCAGGAACAAGCCAGGGTGGATACCCAACGAGGTATCCAAGTAGTGAGTGAGTGCTCGTTTGATCTCCGCTTCGCGCATTATCCAATTCTCGATGGCCGCCGGCGTCCTGCCGGACAGCTAGTCAGTTTATCTCATACGGCGATGGGTGGCTTGGGTAATGCCACCGACCACCAAAACCATGCATTTATGCTATTTTATACTTTATGAAATGCATGAAAAGCAAAACCAAAATCGTCGCAGAGCTCCTCGCTTTCTTTGCGTCCCACGGACAAAGGACGAGCACCTCAATAGCGAATGCCTCTGGATTAGGCCAGCCACAGATTCACCGCAACCTTTTTGGCAAGCCGAAGCGGGTTACAAAGACTCACCGGGAATTATGCATTTATGCAAAAATCTCGCTAGAGCTGGAATTGCCTGACCCTCGGACTTCAGATGTCTTGATGGATAGTTTGGCAAACGTGTGGGATGGCAGTGAGGAGCACGCTCGTCGCCTTGCTGAACTGCTCTTTGCCCACCGAAGGGCCTGCATGTGAAAATGATGCTGGAATCTAATGTTATGGGAGGGTGCTATGCATGACGCAACGACTCCAATAACAGTGAAGTCCGCCTTCGAAAGTCTTAAGGCTGCAGGATATCCGCGCCCTTATGTTGAGAGACTATTGCCCGATTGGTGGGATCACAGCCTCTTCAAGACCAGCGCTGGAGCCTTCCAATTTGCACTGTTGCTTAAGCAACGCTTGGGCTTGGTTGTAAATTTTGCCCAAGACGGCAGTCTTGCAATCGACGCGGCTACGCCCAACGCTCGATTCAAGCGAAGAAGAGGTACAGAGGAAGGGGCGCTAAACATAGCGGCCAGCCTTGGCATGGCGTTGGCTCGACTTTCAATTTTCAGTGCCGGAGCCCCATACAGCCCCTTACCCCCTGACCCGAATTATATCGGGCACCTAGTTCGCCAGATCTCGGGTACGAATAGCGTAGGTTTTGAAGGGCTTCTGGCGCTTTGCTGGGCTCAGGGCATTCCTGTGTTGTTTCTCAAGGATTTGCCCAAAACGTCGAAGCGGATGACAGGTATGGCCGTTAGCGTTCAAGGCAGACCCGCAATTGTTTTAGGATTTAATAGCCCCCAGCACGCTCGACAGTTGTTCGTCCTAGCACATGAACTCGCTCATATCGTATGCGGCCACGTCGGTGAAAATGGTGTTCTCATAGACGAGGACATTGCCGAAGTCACCGATGCCTTGGCCGGGAGTGACGCCACCAGGAAGGATGCGGAGGAGAAAGAGGCTGACTCTTTCGCTCTCGCACTTTTGAGGAACGGGCATACAAACGTGCTTAAAGCTATCGGACGACCAGACTCCGCAGCAGTACTAGCCTCGAATGCTGTCATAGCTGGAGAACAACTTGGAGTCGACCCCGGCCACCTAATTCTTTCCTACGCCAGAGAGAATGACGATTGGGCCCGAGCAAATCAGGCCTTGGGTTATATCGCAGACCCCAGAGGGGCGATCGAGGTGCTTAATCAGTGGTTCATGCAAAGTACCGATCTCGGAGCTCTTAGCGACGAGAATCGGGAGCACGTGCTAGCTATCCAAGGCTTCGGGTCAGTCACACGTGTACCTACTTGATAGCGACGCAGCCAAGTCCCTTTGTCAGTACTTGCTTCTAGACGAGCTTGCGCTCGCTCTTGAGTGCCCGCTCAGCGACTTCGCGATACTTCCACAGCTTCGTTTTCAGCTCAGGCTTAACAAACCCGACGCCGCCCTAAAGAAATTGGGATCACAAGACGCTGTTGTGACGGCTCAGCGGCTCGTCGAGGCTGCGACAGAGGTCCAAGTAGTCACCGACTCGGCTAATACGATCCTCGAGCTAAATCGGCCGGATATCGACAGCGGAGAAGCGATCTTGTTTGCGGCCGTAAGCCAAGACGAAGACGACGCCCTCATCACCGGCGATAAACGAGCCCTTATCGCCCTCTCTGAGATATCAGAAGTACCCATCGTAGATAGCCTCTGGGAAAAGATCATTACCCTTGAGGAAGCAATTTATTTGATTGTGCAGCGTTCGGGTTTCGACCTGGTTTCGCAAAGGATTCGGGCGAGACCCGACGTGAACGTGGCCCTCAGCGTAATTTTTGGTAGAGCTAACCCAAACAAAATCGGAGAGGTCCTCGAAGGACTCAACAGCTATATGAATCACCTTCAGTCGATCTCGCAGGGTAAATACCTGCTCCCGTACTGAAAGCCCCCAATTCCCTGGACGCTTTAGAGCGCACCCGGCTGGCCGACAGCTGCCGGTCATGAAGGGCAGAAATCGGCCAATAGCGGTCGCTCACCAAGGGCTGTTTCCGACCCAGGCTGGGTGAAAACGCATGCGTCGTTTTGAAGTCTGCGTTGCTACGTAAAATCTGCCAGCGTTTGGTTGGTCAGCCAGACCTGAACTTTGCGTAGGAACGCGATTTTGATTGCGATTCTGACTGCCAAACTCGCTCTAAAACGTTTTCACACAGCCTGGACCCCAAGCGGACGTTAACTGTTTGTCGACTGTACATGGATCGCTAAGCTTCGCGCAGGTGCGCATGGCAGCGCCACTTTCCGGGCGGACTGTTAGTCCAGCGACTGAATGCCCGCGAAAAACTGGCCGCCTCGGCGTAGCCTAGACGTTGGGCGATGCTGGTAAGGTCCAGACGCGAGTCGCTCAGCAGGCGCTCGGCCAAACGCTGCTTGATTTGCTCGTTGAGCTGTTGGAACGAGTGACCTTCACTCGCCAAACGGCGCAACAAGGTGCGCTCGGAAAGGCCCAGGCGCTGGGCCACCATCCGGCTGCTGAGCAGCGTGGCCGAGTCGCGGATCAACACCTGTTGCACCAAACGCGCGGTGGGCGCCTTGACCAGGCTGTGGGAGATCTCGGTACATAGCCGCTCACACAGTTGCTCGCCCTCACTGTGGGCACTGATGTGCGCCTGCGGCAGGGTGAAGGTCAGGTCGGCATTGGAAAACAGGATGCCGTTGCGCCCGGCCTCGAACTGCACCGGATAGGCAAATTCCCCCTGCAACGCGGCGAGATCCGCAGGTGCGCTGCTGGTCATCTCGATAGCCAGGGGGGCAAGGGGGCGCTGCAGTAACTCGCACGCCACGCCCAGGCACGCGGAGAGTCCGCGCTCGATAACAAAGGCGCGAGCATCCTGCGGCAGTACGCTGGCATCGAACAGTAACCAGCTACCGCGTCGCTCCACTTCGATTCGCGCCGGGCACAGCGTCAGCGCTAACAGTTGAAAACGGCTGAAGGTGGCAAACGCCTCTCCCAGCGTGCGACTGGCGAGCATGGTGAAACCGAGCAAGCCCAGTGACGTCAGGTGATAGCGCTGCCCGGCAGCGAATCCCAGGCCCGGTCGGCCGGCGTGTTCGAGCAAGTTGCGGATTACCGCCAGCTCTTGCCAGGCCTCGATCTGCGCGTTGCGCTGCTGCAGTGTTTCGCTGGAGATGGCGCTGCCTATCAGGCAGCTCGCGGCCTCCACCCCTTCGGCCTGGGCGGTTTCTAGCAGGTAACGTACGCCCGTCAGGGCACGGTTTTGGCGCCAGTCCACCGGGCAACCCTCCATTCAAAATAGTCTTGGCGGTAATTATCATTTTTTGGCTGTAATAATCATGGCTAGCCTAGCAGCCGCCACGCATTCTGTAAGCACTCCAACAACAAAAGAGTGCGAGCCATGAGCGAGTTCATCTACACCCTGCCTAGCCATAACCGTGCTGCCAGTTACAGTCACATTCGTGTAACCCCGACCACCGGCGCCATCGGTGCGGACGTCGAAAATCTTGATCTGACGCGTCTGAGCGACGAGGGCTTTGCCGAGTTGCGCCAGGCGCTGCTCGCCCACAAGGTGATCTTCATCCGCGACCAGGCCCTGAGCGTTGCTGACCTGGAGCGGGTTACCCAGCACCTCGGTGAGTTTGGCCGCGAACCCTATGTGACCTGCATGGCCGATCATCCGCACGTGGTACACGTGGTCAAGGAAGCCTCCGAAAAAGCACCCTTCGTATTCGGTGGTGCTTGGCATACCGACTGGACCTTTCAGGAGCGCCCGCCAGCATTCACCCTGCTCTATGGGCACGACATTCCTCCCTATGGCGGCGATACCTGCTACGCCAATCTGGCCCTGGCGTATGAGTGGCTATCGCCTGGGATGCAAGCGCTGCTGGAAAACCTCGACGCGGTGCACAGCCCGGAAATGGCCTATGGCGTTAACGCCAAGCACAACGCGCTGCTGGAAAACATGGCGATCAACTACGGTAGCGATACCTCGGCTGACGAGCGCAGCCACCCGTTGGTAACCCGCCACCCGGAAACCGGGAAAAAGGTGTTGTTCATCAACCCGGCCTACACCACAGGCATCAAAGGCCTGCGTACGGAAGAGTCGCGTCCACTGCTTGACTACCTGTTCAAACTGGCCACCTCGGAAGCCTTCACTTGCCGTATGCGCTGGCGTCAGGGAACCCTGGCGATCTGGGATAACCGCAGCACCTGGCATATGCCAGTGGCCGACTACCACGGCATGCGGCGCGAAATGTTCCGCACCACCGTGATCGGCGAAGTACCCAGCCGATGAGTGCGCCGGTGGCAATTACCGAACCGCGCCTGCTCGGCGCGGCCCACTGCCTGGCAACGGCACGGCTCGAGCGGCATCCCGTGCCACGGGTTAGCGAAACTTTCGCCCTGGCCAACCTGGATGAAGCCTATGCCGTGCAAGCCGCTGGCATGCAGCAGGCGTTGGCTCAAGGCCGCCGTCTTTGCGGGGCCAAGGCTGGGCTGACCTCGGCGGCCCTGCGTGCAGCGCTCAAGGTCGACGAGCCGGTGTATGGGCGGCTGTTCGCGGACACGGCGTGCCTCTCAGGTGAAGCCATCGCCTGGGAGCGCCTGCTGCAACCGAAAGTCGAGATCGAGCTGGCATTGGTGCTCGGCCACGATCTGCCGGCTGGCGAGATCAGCCATGAGCAGTTTCTGGCCTGTATTGCGGGTGCGGTGCCGGCACTGGAAATCAACGACTCGGCCATCATCGGCTGGCAGTTGACCTTGATGGATGCGGTCGCTGACAACATTTCATCCGGGCTTTATGTGTTGGGTGATCAGCCCGTGCCGCTGGCGCAACTGCCTACGCCAAACCTGCTGATCAGCCTGCATAAAAATGCCCAGCCGGTGCTGCTCGACACCAGCGTAGCGCTGCATGACTGCCTCGCCACCGGCCTTTGGCTGGTGCGCAAGCTGGCCCGGCGCGGCCAGCCATTACGTGCCGGAGATGTGCTGTTGACCGGAGCGCTGGCGCCGATGCTCGACGTCGGTCCTGGCGATCACGTGCGCATGGTGATGGGCGAGCACGGCGCAGTGGAGTGCTCATTCGCAGGCACCACAGCCTAGAGAACCACGCATCGGGCACAACGGCCCATTAGAAGCGGCGCTGATTGAAATCCGCCATAAAAAGTACAAGAAGCGAGAGCCATCAGAATGCAGTACGAAGAGTTTGATTACGTCATTGTCGGTGCCGGTTCGGCAGGCTGTGTATTGGCCAGTCGCCTGAGCGAAGACCCCAGTGTGTCTGTCTGTTTGCTGGAATCCGGCGGGCCGGATAAGAGCGTGTTGATTCACGCCCCGGCCGGCTTCGTTGGCATGGTGGCAACCTCTTACAACAACTGGGCATTCGACACCGTCCCGCAGCAGCACATGGACAACCGCAAGCGTTACCAGCCGCGTGGCAAGACGCTGGGTGGTTCTAGCTCCATCAACGCCATGCTCTATGTGCGCGGTAACCGCTGGGACTACGACCATTGGGCCAGCCTGGGCAATCCTGGTTGGTCGTATGAGGATGTGTTGCCGTACTTCAAACGTGCGGAAAACAACGAGACCCACGGCGCCAGCGAATACCACGGCGCGGGTGGCCCGCTGAACGTTGCCGAACTGCGCACGCCAAGTGAGCTGAGCAAGGCGTTTATCGATGCCGCAGTGCTCAATGGCATACCGACCACCCGCGACTACAACGGCGTCGATCAATTCGGTTCGTTCATGTACCAGGTAACGCAGAAAAATGGCGAGCGCTGCAGTGCAGCCAAGGCTTATCTGACGCCTAACCTGTCGCGCCCCAATCTATGTGTGAAGACCCATGCGCTGTCGGCCAAGATCATCATGCAAGGCAAGCGCGCCTGTGGCATTGCCTATTACCAGGGCAGTGAAGCTAAGGAAGTCCGGGCGCGTCGTGAAGTCATCCTCAGTGCAGGCACCTTTGGTTCGCCGCAGCTGCTCCTGCTCTCGGGTATAGGCCCGGCCAAGGACTTGCAGGCGGTGGGCATACCCGTGGTACACGACCTGCCTGGCGTCGGCGAAAACCTGCAAGATCACATCGATCACGTGCAGAGCTACATCAGTGCCAGCGACAGCCAGACCTTCGGATTGTCCTTGAATGGCGCTATAAAAATGGCCAAGGGGGTGTTCGAATGGCGCAAGCAGCGTACCGGCATGATCACTAGTTCGATCGCCGAAGCCGGGGCTTTTGTACGCTCCTCAACCGAGGTGCAAGCACCTGACTTGCAACTGGTTTTTGTGGTGGCGCTGGTTGATGATCACGGTCGCAAAATGCACACCAGGCACGGCTTTTCCTGCCATGTTGAAGTGCTGCGCCCCTACAGCCGTGGCACGGTCAAACTGGCCAGCGCCGACCCGCGAGTGCCACCGAAGATCGACCCCAATTTTCTTGCCGATCCACGCGACCTCGAGCTGTTGGTCAAGGGTGTGCAGTTGCAGATGGACATTCTGCAAAGCAGCCCGCTGCAACCGTGGCGCGGCAAGATGCTCTATCCCGTCCAGCGCGATGACACGGCAGGCATTATTGCCGATATCCGGGCGCGGGCCGACACCCAGTACCACCCGACCAGTACCTGCAAGATGGGGCCGGCCTCTGATGCGTTGGCCGTGGTCGATGCGCAATTGCGTGTACACGGGCTTGAGGGGTTGCGGGTGGTGGACGCCTCGATCATGCCGACAGTGACTGGCGGCAACACCAATGCACCGACCATCATGATTGCCGAGAAAGCCGCCGATATGATTCGTCAGGCGCAGTAGCTGGTGAGCAACTGCACAGACTTGAGTCGAGGGGCCACCCTACTGCCTCTCGGCGTTTCACCTCTGCGTCGGCGGCGCGGAGTTGGTCAGGTTCCTACGTTAAATCTGCGCTAGTTCGGCCATTCCAAGAGCTAGAATTTTCGTAGAGGCGTGATTTCTGCGTCGATTTCGACGACTGCGTCTGCTCAAAAGTATTTTTACACAGCCTCGGCCGAAACCGACGACCACGACGGGCAGCTATTGGCCGAAGGCGGACTTACGCGGACGGCAACTGCCGGCCAAAAACTGACCTATTTCGTCTTGTTCAGGTTCTAGGATTTCATCAGGTAAATAGCAGCCAAGTGTCCCGGGTAGAACGGTAATCCCCCCTAATGCAAAAGCTCTACGATCGGCTAGGTTTGCCAAAAGCTCATTACCGGATGCATCAGGCGGTGCTGGCCGGACTTCCGGTTACGCTGGCTGCGGATCTGGCTCATGAATTGGGGCTGCCCCGAACACAGGTTGCAAGGTGGGTGGGAACCTCGTTTCGACACGCGGTGATGTCTGTACGGGCAGGCGAGGTGTTTTGTCGTCTCGTCGAGACCTTGGACGTACTCTTGGTACTCCATGAGGGTGATCTCGATGGCGCGCTCCGCTGGCTGACCTCGCCGGTTCTGACGCTAGCCTCCGATCGGCCGATTGATCTGCTTGCTACTGAGCCTGGTCGCAGGGCCGTACTGCAAGTGATTCACGCGCTCGATCACGGCTTGCCGGTATAGGCAGCCGACCTCTCTAGCACGAGCTTTATAGGCGTTTATAGTCAATTATAGAATCCTCGATTCACGTCGCTCACTTTAGGCCGGTAGACGTCGGTCATCCAAAGCTATGCGCATCCATTTCGGCATTCTGCTGCTGTGCAGCTTCATGAGATCTTCATGGCTTAGGGCATTCTTGATCACGCGCAAACAATCCTGAGTAGCGCCGTCCTTTCCTAAATAAAAAAGTGCACTGATAGCCGATCCCACTGCCGTCCCAGCATGCTGCATAACCATTGGTGGCGCATGCATCAGCCGGACTTCGCCCTTTCCGATGACTACGGATCGGCTAGCTCCGTTGGTGTAAAAGGTCTGAACTAGTGGAACCTGTGTGCTCAAGCCAAATCTTCTGACGGCTTCAGCGCCGTGGATTTGTAATGAAAGGCGCTTTTCTCTTGCAATAAGGCTAATCAATTGCCAGGGATTCGCGTGCGCTTTGGCCAAGTAGCGACCAGCCTTCGGCCGCATATAAATTCCGCGATAAACGCGTTCCAGTTCTCCGCGCTTGATCAACCGCGCGATGGCTTTGGATACGGCGTTTTTCGTTCCTACCCCCTTGAAACTCCTAATGCTAAAAGGTTGCCCCTTGGGTAGGCGCATAACCCGCCGAGTTATGCGGGCTGATACCGAGCCACTATGGTCAACGCTAAGCAATTAATTGTTCCAGATGTCATCGTTGGGGCTGATTGGTTGAATAGGCCTGGTATCGATGCCCACCTCTGTTCATGATGACAATCTCCCTTTGGGGCTGGCAGAGCGGATTACCGCTGCTAATAGTTACTGATGCCAGCCGAAACGAACACTGCCTGTGGCCTGCAGTCAGCATTAGAATCGAGTGACTGCTTACCTACAAAAGACGATTTTTGAAGCCGAGATTCAGGAGCTAGTGCCATGCACGCAAAATCCACCCCCCGTGCATTTACGCTTGGCGATGGCAGTCTGATTCTGCGCACTGCGCTTAAAATCTTAGAGCAATGGAAGGCTACTACTCAGCAGGTTTGCAGCATCCTTCGTATCACACGCAGTCGCGTTTGCCGTATTCGGCAGGGCAAGGCCGTTCGCGTCGACCGTGATCAACTGGAGCGAGCCAGCATTGTATTGAACTGCCATGCCAGCCTGCGGCTCACCTTCGAAAACCCTGAGAATGTCTACGGCTTTGTGAACATGGGAAACTACAACGACTTCTTTAATGGTCGTAAACCGCTGGAAATCATGGCGCAGGGCGACCTTCTGTCCATTTTCGAGACGTACAAGCGGATCGACGCGCTTTCTGGGAGTAACCTCAGCTACTCACGCAGTCGGGGCGTGGTCTGATTCAGATACCAAGCTGTATTGGTAGCTGTACGCCTCACTGCTACCAGAAATCGACCGCCTAACCGTTCTGCTTCGCAGGAGATCTGGTCCAATGTCAAAAATGCAGGAACTGTATGCTTCGAGAGCGGCACGTCTCGACAATGTTATGGCATCAGCACAGCTGTCAGGACTTGCACCATCTCCATATCTTGCTGGCCTGCTGTGTCAGTATCGTGCGGGTATCTTGTCCTCAGCGCAGCTAATTGAAAGCCTTAAAGCGCATTACCAGCGGAGCGAATGATCTGCTCCTGACTCAGGAGATGTTGCCCTTCCTGCCTGCTATTGAGCGCCTCGATTATCCTGGCCATTGACGCAGTCACGCTTGGGAATGGAATCCCGCCATTGCGGTTTAGTGTTATCTCCAATCTTCAATGGCAAGGCTCAGCCAGTCGAGAGCAGTGCAATACCTGCCATCAACTTCACTCCAAATAGTTTCCCCGACTGATTATGCCGAAATCATCCAAGGTGAAGGGGGCGTCATCCTCAAACATTCGACTAACCATACGCTCCCGGCGTAGCAAGCCAAGCAAACGGAAAAAGCAAGGCTCACAAAGATGGACTCTATAGTGTTCGCCGTCATGCTGAGCTCCATAGCCCCATCGCGCCTCCAGCGTTCCGTATTGCAGTCCATATCCAGGAATGCGTGTTCCTGTGCTGCACACATCGCAGATGATGTCTTCAACCACATCCACCAATGCCGAAGTCCTGATCTCCACAAGCATCTCCCGGCTACCGTCGTTAAAGGCTACAAGCTAACCCTGTATTGCTCAGGTCCATCCCCAATGCCTTAGAAACATGCCAGCAGCTGCTGCCTGTAATGCTGGGAAAAAGTGATCTGATAGCCTGGTTCAGACGCAAAGCCATTCAGTGATACAACGCTCGCGACGCCGGTTTTAGCTCTACCCCTCACCTGATTCTCACCGCACAGAAAATGCTCATCTGCGTTGCGGGCGGATTCATGCCCCCCAGCATTAAGGTCCGAACATGGAGCAGGCGCTTTTACAGTGCTAAGCACTGCCAAGTCATCTGGCAGATCATCAGCAATCCGCTCCGCAAAACTCTGCAATGCCTCTTCCGCCAGCATGAATAGCCATGCCTGATCATCCAACACGCCTGTGCGTCGAAGCACTCGCCCCAGCACTTGCCGGTAGTACAACTCAGTACGGATGCGACTGAGGTAGCAGCACACCTGTAACCTTGGAATATCGGTCCCTTCGCTGATCATTCCTACAGCAACGATCCAGCGGCCAACACTCTGCCGGAAACTATCGATCACCTGCTGTGCATCCGGGGTTTTGCTTGTGACGATGCGGCAATCTTCACCCTTTGCGCTGAGAGCGTAAGCAATTTGAAATGCATGCTCGATATCTGTAGCAACGACCAAGCCCGCAGCGTCAGGCTTGGTCTGGCGGAGCTCATTGAGCTTGTTACATCCAAGGTCGAGTAGCTGATTGATCAAATCGTCATGGCGCAATAGCTCCTCGTAGGTAACAGGTGAGTCACCCAAGAGTTTCGCAATGCTGGGGAACAACCTAACGCTACTTTCAGCGCCAAGATCTTCAGTGATTTTCACCTTCTGATTGTCGATCAGAACTATGCGGGGAGACCGGCATACGTCGTCAGCAATAGCATCTCTCAGGCTGTATCGGTAATCGCAGATCAACCGCCCTTCAGGGGAAGAGTAGCGGGCGAGCGCAATAGCCCTCTCGTCTGACCGCCAAGGCGTCCCCGATAGCGCAAGCGTGAAGGCTGCGCGGTCCTGTATTCGATGCAGTATCTGCTGTCCCCAGGCATTGCTGAGCAGCGGATCATGGCCGGCGCAATGGTGGATCTCATCGAAGACCACGAACACCCGGTAGTCATCAAGAAGCTGCCAGAAGCACTCATCACGGTGTTCCATGGACTGATAGGTATAGGCCGCGCCCACGGCACCTATCTGGCCATCGAGACGCCTGCCTAGCACAGCCGCAAAGGTCGAACGAAAACCCTCCACGACCTGGCAGGATGGCGCAAAGCACAGCACCAAATCGATTCTGTCCTGCTCAAGCAGTCGGCTGGTCAGCTCTGCGGCCATGCGAGTCTTGCCAGCCCCTGGCGTTGCCTGGCAGAAGAAGTGCGGTGTAACGGTGAAGTGCTCTAACGCCTTGGTGATACAGCTGTTCTGCCAGCTACGAAGCGACCTGCTCATCGTGGAGCTGCGAGCGTTTTGAGGGTCTTTTCGAGGGCGCGCAGATGCCCCAAGAGGCGAGAACTGCGATCCCTGGCTTCCAGGTAATCGCCTTCAACCTTTTCCCGTAAATGCGGCATCTCGTCCAGAAGCAGTTTGAATCGCTCCGCCTCGCCCATTGAAGTGAGAAAGTCCAAGCGGATTTCCTTGTGGAGCGCCTCCAACTGCAAATCTGTATTTGCTGACGACTTAAGCCGTAATGCTTCCACGTCGCGCGCTGCTGTCTCTGGCTCGGGCACTCCGGTAGCCATCAAGCTGTTCTCAAAACCGTTATCGATCAGCTCCAGTTGCAGATGTACCGGAATCGGCTGCAGGTGGTAGACCTGTCCTCGAACACGACGATCTTTATCCAGCACAACCCAGCCTGCGCGCATTAATCGGCGGATCTGCTCATACACATAGCGGCGCACATCGGCGATACGGAAATGTGTGCCACTCAAGCGAGCGGCATAGGCATCGCGCAGTTCGCGGGTGGTAAACGATGTACGCCCAGGCTCCTGCAGCAACTCATACAGACGCCTGTCGAAGATAAACGAGGCCGATTTCATTGAGGCACCAGAAGAAATAGCGCGAAAATGAGGATTATAATCCGTGGCCTGTGCGTCCGCAAACACACGATAGTTCCGCCTCAAGTTGAATTGAGACGGTCATGGATAAGTTGGCGATAGCGTTAGGGGAACGCATCCGCGCGCAAAGGAACGCCTGCCGGATTTCTCAGGATGCACTGGCGCTAGCGTGCGATATCGACCGAAGCTACATAGGGCGCATTGAGCGTGGTGAAGTCAACATCACCGTCGAAAAGCTTTACCGCATCGCAGGCAAACTCGCCTGCGACCCTTCAAGCCTTCTGCCAAAGCCGTCTGAAATCTAACCAGAGCAAGTAAAACCAGCGCTCAAGAAGGTCAGACAGCAGCGTCGCTGTCACCATGCCCCAAACCTCCAGCCGCCGTCAGCATCTTCAAAATCACCAACGCAAACGCCCGGCTCTTGGTCTCATTATCCAGCACTTCCAGCGACAGCTTCTCGTGGTCGGTCAGCGCGATCCAATACTCGTTTGGGGAACAGGCCGTGCATAACCTGCTCGACCGAGTGGTTGTTCACCTGGGCCATCACATCCTCCTGACGGCTGATGCGATTGGCGATACCAGTGAGAAACTGCAACTGGCCCCCATCACTCACCTCAGCGTCAAAGATATCGTTCAGCGCCTCGATGACTTCAGATAGGTGTGGCGCTTACTGCTCTCTACTTCATCGGTAAAGAAGGGCTGTCCGCTAATGTGGTTCCCAAGATTGTTAGTGCGCAGATCGGCGAAGAGCTTATGAAGCTACGGGCCTGTAAGATCCGGGAGTGGATGCGTTCGGCATTGCGCTTTGCTGCCAAGGAGATTGAGTAGTGCGCAATAGCACCTACCCGACTCCTCCTACTGGCAGCCACCAAAGCCTGAGGCGATGCGTGGCTAGCTTTTTTGACAAGTAAATGTGATTTACTGCGCATTTAGCAAAACGTGGAATTCGTCGAAGATGACCAGGCCGACGCCCTCCAGCGCCGGGTCGTCCTGCAGGCGGCGGGCGAGGATGCCCTCGGTCACTACCTCGATGCGCGTGCGCGGGCCGACCTTCGACTCCAGGCGGATGCGATAGCCCACGGTTTCGCCGACCTTCTCGCCCAGCTCGGCGGCCAGCCTTTCGGCAGCCGCGCGGGCGGCCAGGCGGCGGGGTTCGAGCATGAGGATGGTCTGCCCGGCGAGCCAGGGCTCGCCCAGCAGCGCCAGGGGTACGCGGGTGGTCTTGCCGGCGCCGGGCGGCGCTTCGAGCACCGCTTCATGGCGCCACGCGAGGGCTTCGCGCAGCGCGGGCAGGACGGCATCGATGGGTAGCGGATTCATGGTGGCTCCAACGCGGGGTGGCGATTATAGCGGCGAACTGCCAGCCCTTTCGTGTGGTCTCAACACTGCCGTGCGTTTTGCAATGAACGCCTTGGTATAGTGACGCCATTTTCCCGCCTGGAGCCGCATATGCGCATGTCTTCCCGTTTGATCGGTGGCGCCGTCGCCGCCGCCCTGCTAACCCAGCTGACCGCTTGCGGCACGCTGTTCTTCCCTGACCGCCGCGGCCAGATCGAAGGCAAGATCGACCCCGTGGTGGCCGCGCTCAACGCCGTCGGCATCCTCTTCTACGTGATCCCCGGCCTGATCGCCTTCGGCATCGACTTCGCCACCGGCGCCATCTACCTGCCGGACAACGAGACCGCCCAGGTCGACCCGTCGCTGCTCAAGGACGCCATCGACGCCGACGGCAAGGTCGACAACGCCCGCCTGAAGGCGATCATCGAGCGTGAAACCGGCCGCAACCTGCCGCTGGACGACCCGCGCCTGATCCAGCACAGCGGCAGTGCCGAACAACTGGCCGCCTACGGCCTGAAGCCTGCTGCCTGATGAGCGCGCTCGCCAGCCATTTCGACCGGCTCCTGGCCTACCACGGCTGGGCCTACCGGCAATTGCTGGCGAGCCTCGCGTCGCTCGACGAGACCCGCTACCGGGCCGATCGCGGCCTCTACTTCGGTTCCATCCACGGCACCCTGAACCACCTGGCGGTGGTGGATCGCATCTGGTTCTCGCGGGTCCTGCACCTGCCCCGCCCCTTCGAGAAGCTGGACGCCGAGGCGGCCCCCGACCGTGCCGCCCTGGCCGCAGTGCTGGCCGAGGGTATCGGCCTGTGGCGCGCCTGGCTGGCCGGGCAGGACGACAACGCCCTGGCCGCGCCGCTGGAGTACCAGAACATGCGCGGCGACGCCTTCCGCCGCCCCCATGGCGAGATCCTCACCCACCTGGTGAACCATGGCACCCACCACCGGGGCCAGGTGACCGCGGCGATGACCGCGATGGGGCTGGAAAGCCCGGCACTGGACTTCATCTACTACCAGCCGAGCCGCCCATGAGCACTTCCGAGCAGCATGCGCGCCTGCTGCGGCTGGCCACCAATGCATCGCTGTCCGTCGCCCTCACGCTGGTGCTGGCCAAGGCCGTCGCCTGGTGGCTGAGCGGCTCGGTCAGCCTGCTGGCGGGGCTCACCGACTCGCTGCTGGACAGCGCCGCGTCCCTGCTCAACCTGCTGGCGGTGCGCTTCGCGCTGAAGCCGGCGGACGATGACCATCGCTTCGGCCACGGCAAGGCGGAGTCCCTCGCCGGGCTGGCGCAAGCCATGTTCATCGGCGCCAGTGCCGTGCTGGTGGGGGTGCAGGCCGTCGAGCACCTGCGCCAGCCGCACCCCCTGGGTGCCCAGGGGCTGGGGATCGCGGTGATGGTCCTGTCGCTGGTGCTGACCCTGGCCCTGCTGGCGCTGCAGAACCATGTGGTGAAGATCACCCACTCCACGGCGGTGCGCGCCGATTCGCTGCACTACCGCTCCGACCTGTTGCTCAACGGCAGCATCCTCGTGGCCCTGGCGCTGGCCAGCCAGGGTTGGGAACGCGTGGACGGCTTCTTCGGCCTGGGCATCGCCCTCTACATACTCTGGAGCGCCGTCAGCATCGCCCGCGAATCCGTGGCGGTGCTGATGGACCAGGAAGTGTCGCCGCAGGTGGGCGAGCACATGCACCAGCTCGCCTGCGCCGTGCCCGGGGTGCTGGGTGTCCACGACCTGCGCACGCGCATCTCCGGCAGCCACTGGTACGTGCAGTTGCACCTGGAGCTGCCCGGCGAGCTGCCGCTGTCCCAGGCCCACGCCCTCTGCGTGCGTGTGGAACAGGCGATCATCGAGGCCTACCCACGGGCCGAGGTGCTGGTCCACGCCGACCCCATCGAGGTCGTGCAGGCTGCGCGCCACTGAGGCTCCTTTTCCTCCTCATCGGTTGGCTTCGCGAAATAGAGCAATTGCTCTAGAATCGCCGCGCGCCATCCCACAACAACAATTCGAGGAGCCTTTCCATGTCGCAATCCCCCACCGCCATCGCCCTGCTCGGGCTCGTCGCCTGGAGCCTGCTGCTGGTCTTCCTGCTGGTGAACCAGCGCGGCCTGCTGGTCATGGCCGGGCGCATGAAGGTCAACGCCTTCGCCCCCGACGGCAGCAACACGCCCGGGGCTCTCGGCCAGCGCCTGGTACGCGCCCATGCCAACTGCCTGGAGAACCTGCCGATGCAGGCGGCGGTGCTGCTGTTCGCCCTGGCCACCGCGCAGACCGCGATCACCGACCCGCTGGCCCTGGTGCTGCTGGGTGCGCGCATCTTCCAGAGCCTGGTGCACCTGATCAGTACCAGCGCACTGTTCGTCTGGCTGCGCTTCGCCGGCTTCTTCGTGCAGCTGGCGGTGCTGGCCTGGTGGCTGCTGCGCCTGGCCAATCTGGCCTGAGACCTCTCACCAACGCCCCGTAGGGGCATCACAATTTCTTTCGGGCAATAAAAAAGGGGGGCCCCAATTTCGGGCCCCCCTTCGGGGAATCTGTCCGGTGCCGGCAATCGTATCGCCGCTTTCATCGCCTGCCTGATTGGGCAGCGCGGACCCGGGGGCCTGCTCGAACCGGTGGGTTCGGCGGCGCCGACGCACCTGATTGGGCGGGTCGGTTGGACATGCTGTCCGGGCCGTGAAACTGGAAACAATCTTAAGTCGACAGGCGCGACAGATGATTGCAAAGATTGCTCTTCAGAATGCCACTTGCGCAATTTTTCACTAATCAAGCATCATTCCTGGCAATACACACGGAATCCAGGTGCAAAGATGGAAAGACTCGACCGCTACGACCTGAAGATCCTCGCCGAACTGCAACGCGATGCGCGCATCTCCAACCAGGAGCTGGCCGAGCGCATCGGCCTGTCGCCTTCGCCCTGCTCGCGGCGGGTGAAGCAGCTGGAGGACGACGGCTACATCGTGCGCCAGGTGGCGCTGCTCGACCGCAAGAAGCTGGGGCTGAGCCTGACCGCCTATGTGCTGATCGGCATGGATCGCCACACCCCCGAGCGCTTCGAACATTTCCAGTCGGTGATCGGCCAGTGCCCGGAGGTGCTGGAGTGCTGCCTGGTCACCGGCATGGAGGCGGACTACCAGCTCAAGGTGGTGGTGCCGGACATGGACCACTACCAGCAGTTCCTGCTGGGCCAGCTGACCCGCATCGAAGGCGTCACCAGCGTGCGTTCGAGCTTCGTGCTCAATCAGGTGCTGAGCACCACGGAGCTGCCGCTGACCCATCTGCGCGGCTAATACGGAGGTGGTAGTGGCGAGGCCCTGGGCGCGGCGTATAATCGCCGCACCTTTGCTGTGCCCCGCGTGGTTTCGCCAATAAAGAGCCTCAGGCTCGCAGAACAACAACCGCAGCCCCCGCCCTCACGGCATCACTGCCCGGCGCTCTCTCGCGCCAGGCCTGATTCGTTTCGCTGCTAGAGGTTGAGAATGAGCCCCGAGAAATTCGAAGAGTGGATGATGACCGCAATGATCGCCGGCCTCGTGCTGTTCATGGCGTTCATCGTCTGGGACCTCGCGAAGAAGTCCAAGGCCGGCCGCTTCGGCACCTTCATCCTGTTTCTCGCCCTGGGTCTCGGTGTACTCGGCTTCGTCATCAAGTCCCTGGTGATCGGCGGCCTCGAAGGCATGTAAAAACCTCACCCGCGCCTCCCGTGCCGGCAAGGTCGCCTGCGCGGGCGGCTTCGTTTTTCCTGCCTGGAGACAACATGAACGCCACCGATCGCGTCATGCAGAGCTATGGACGCTGCTGTGCCAATCCCGATTTCTTCGATGCCTTCTACCGGCGCTTCCTCGACAGCTCGCCGCAGATCCGCGCCAAGTTCACCGAGACCGACATGCCGGCGCAGAAGGCGCTGCTGCGCCAGGGCATCCTCAACCTGGTGATGTTCGCGCGCGGCATGCCCGATACCAAGCTGCGTGCGCTCGGCGCCACGCACTCCCGCGAGGGCTTCGACATCCGCCCCGAGATGTACGACCTGTGGGTGGAGTCGCTGCTGCTGACCATCGCCGAGCACGACAAGGAACACAGCACCGAGGTGCGCAGCGCCTGGCGCGAGGTGCTGAACAAGGGCATCGAAGTGATCAAGTCCTTCTACTGACCCACCTCGCCGGCGCTCAGTCCAGACGCGCCGGCACTTCCTTCCATTGCCCGAGCCCCAGCCCATCCAGGGCGAAGGGGCCGATGCGCACGCGTACCAGGCGCAGGGTCGGCAAGCCGACGGCGGCCGTCATGCGCCGCACCTGGCGGTTGCGCCCCTCGCGGATCACCAGCTCCAGCCAGGCGGTGGGCACGCTCTTGCGAAAGCGCACCGGCGGGTCGCGCTCCCACAGTTGCGGAGCCTCCAGCAGGCGCGCCTCGGCCGGCAGGGTCGGGCCGTCGTTGAGCTCGACGCCGTCCCGCAGGCGCTGCAGCTGTTCTTCGCTCGGCTCCCCTTCCACCTGCACCCAGTAGGTCTTGGCCAGCTTGTGCCGGGGGTCGGCGATGCGCGCCTGCAGGCGGCCGTCGTTGGTCAGCAGCAGCAGGCCCTCGCTGTCGCGGTCCAGGCGCCCGGCGGGGTAGATGCCGGGGATGTCGATGAAATCCTTGAGGGTGGCGCGCCCTTCCCCGTCGCTGAACTGGGTGAGCACATCGAACGGCTTGTTGAACAGCACCAGGCGCGGCTCGGCCGGCGGCGCCTTGGCCACACGGCGTGGAGCGGCGGGCTGGGGACGGCGGGCGGGAGGACGTGCAGGGCGCGGCGGGCGGGACGACATGGCTGGTTACGAGCGACAGTGGACAGGGTATCGGAAGCGCATGCTAGGTTGAGCGCCCCACCACCGCAAGAGCGAGGACCGCCATGCCCCGTGCGTTACGCCCCACCTGGCTGATCAGCCTGATGACACTGGCCGGCTGCGCGGGCACGCCCTACCAGGGGCCGGCCACGGACCATTTCGATGGCCAGCGTTTCCACAACATCGACCCCAAGCCGCACAAGGACCTGTGGTCGGTGCTGAAGTGGCAGTTCAACCGCGAGAAGCAGGCGCCCTGGGTGGAGGAGCCCGCCGCCGAGGCACCCGAGGTGGTGGAGCGGGTGCAGGGCGACGAACTGCGGGTCACCTACATCAACCACGCCACCGTGCTGATCCAGCACCGCGGGCTCAACATCGTCACCGACCCGGTGTGGTCGCAACGCGTCAGCCCCTTCAGCTTCATCGGCCCGCGCCGCCACCAGCAGCCGGGCCTGAGCCTCGACCAGCTGCCGCCCATCGACCTGATCTTGGTCAGCCACAACCACTACGACCACCTGGACCTGGAAAGCCTGCGCAGCCTGGCCGAGCGCTTCCCCCTGGCCACCGTCGCCACCGGGCTGGGCAACGGCCCGCTGATCCGCGAGACCGGCTTCGCCCGCGTGGTGGAGCTGGACTGGTGGCAGGAATTGCCGCTGAGCGACGAACTCACCCTGCACTCGGTGCCGGTGCAGCACTGGTCGGCACGCACCCGCAGCGACACCAACCAGACCCTGTGGATGGGCTTCGTGATCACCTCGCCGGACGGCCCGCTGCTGTTCCCCGGCGATACCGGGCTCGGGCCGGAGTTCCGCCTGATCCACGAGCGCTTCGGGCCCATGCGCTTCGCCGCGCTGCCCATCGGCGCCTACGCGCCACGCTGGTTCATGCGTGACAACCACATGAACCCGGATGATGCGGTGCAGGCCCACAAGCAGCTGGATTCGCGCAACAGCCTGGCCATCCACTTCGGCACCTTCAACCTCACCGACGAAGGCCAGTACGCCCCGCCCCGGGACCTGGCCAAGGCGCTGGCGGACTGGAACGTCGACGCCGACAACTTCCGCGTGCCGACGCCGGGCTACCAGTGGCAGGTGCCGGTGATGGCGCAGGTAGGGGCGGACTGAGGCCCATCGCGAACGAATTCGCTCCACAGGGATAGCGACGCTGCGCGCGCAAAGCAGGCCCACTCACGGACGTGACCGCTGCGTAGGGGGGAGGTCACCTCCACCAAGCGGAGTCGAGCCCGGGCCCCCGACGTGCCACGAACGGCCGGGACCAGTCGCCCCGCTTCCACAAAAGACAAGGGCCGCATCATGCGGCCCTAGTCGTTATCCACAGCCGATCAACGGAACGGTGGCTCGTCGAAGCTGCGCAGCTTGCGCGAGTGCAGCGAGTTGAGCTGGTTGCGCAGCAGGTCCAGCGCGGCGATGCCGATGCGCAGGTGCTGGCTGACGGCACGCTGGTAGAAGGCGCTGGCCGAGCCCGGCAGCTTGATCTCGCTGTGCAGCGGCTTGTCGGAGACGCACAGCAGCGTCCCGTAGGGCACCCGCAGGCGATAACCCTGGGCGGCGATGGTGCCGCTCTCCATGTCCACCGCCACCGCCCGCGAGAGGTTGATCAGCGGGCGCTCCTGGGCCCAGCGCAGCTCCCAGTTGCGGTCGTCGTAGGTGAGCACGGTGCCGGTGCGCAGGCGCCGCTTGAGGTCCTCGCCGCGCTCGCCGGTGACCAGCGCCGCGGCGTCCTGCAGCGCCTGCTGCACCTCGGCCAGGGCCGGCAGCGGGATGTGCGGCGGCAGCACCCGGTCGAGGATGCCATCGCGGCGCATGTAGGCGTGGGCCAGCACGTAGTCGCCGATGGTCTGCGACTGCCGCAACCCGCCGCAGTGGCCGATCATCAGCCAGCAGTGCGGACGCAGCACCGCCAGGTGGTCGGTGATGTTCTTGGCGTTGGAGGGGCCGACGCCGATGTTCACCAGGGTCACGCCGTGGCCGTCGGCGGCGATCAGGTGGTAGGCCGGCATCTGGTAGCGGTGCCAGACCACGCTGTCGATCACCGCCTGCATGGTCTCCTCGTTCATGTCGCGCTCCACCAGCACGTTGCCGGGCAGCACCATGCGCACGAAGCGCGGGTCCTCGCGCAGCTGGGTCACCCCGTGCTGGATGAACTGGTCGACGTAGCGGTGGTAGTTGGTCAGGAGGATCCAGGGCTGCACATGGCGCCAGTCGCTGCCGGTGTAGTGCACCAGGCGGCGCAGGGAGAAATCCACCCGCGCGGCGTCGAACAGCGCCAGGGGCAGCGGGTCGGCCTGCTCCCAGTCGTAGAGCCCGTCGGCGACACCGTCGGTCGCGGCGGACAGGTCGGTGCTGGGGAACACCCGCGCCAGGGCGGCGGCGGTCACGTCGGTGCCGGCCAGCTCATCGCCCTGCTCCACCACATAGGGGTAGGGGATGTTCTGCTGGCTGACGCCCACCTCCACCTGCACGGTGAAGTCGCTCATCAGCGGGCGCAGTTGCTCCAGCAGGTATTTACGGAAGGCGGCGGGGTGGGTGACGGTGACGCTGTAGGTGCCCGGCACCTGCATCTTGGCGTAGGCGCGAACGGTGGAGGGCACCTCGCCCTGGCAGCGGTAGGTGATGCGCAGCTCCGGGTAGCGGAACAGCGCGCGCTGGCTGGCGTCCGGCTCGACCCGCTCCTTGAGGTAGAGCTTGAGGGCCTGGCTCAGCGCGGAGGTGGCGCGGCCATGCAGTTCGGCCAGACGGTCGACGGCCTCTTCGGCGGTACTGGCGATGAGAAACTCGGCGGAATCCTGGGTCACGGTCGGCATCCTGTCTGTGCGAACAGGTTCTATCTTGCCGCTGTCCGGGCCTGCGGCATAGAGCCTTCGACGCATTGCACGACGATTGCCCTCCCGTGGCGCCGCTGCGGGCCTGCAACTAGGCTTGAGCCACCCACCCGACGAGTCACCGCCATGCGCCCTTCGATCGCCCTGCTGCTGCCCGCCCTGTACTGCACCGCCCTGGTGGCCGGCGAACTGGATGGCCGCTACCAGGCCAACCTCGACGGCCAGCCCACCGAACTGGTGCTGCGCCAGGATGGCCAGGCGGTGCAGGGCCAGTACGTGGAGAACGGCAGCCTGCAACTGGACCTTGCGGGCAGCTTCGACGGCCAGGTGCTGCGGGCCCAGATCAGCGTGCCGCAATCCGGGCAGGTGGTCGCCACCCTCGCCGCCCGCTACGCCGATGCGCAGCTCAACACCCGCATCGCCGCCCGCGACCCACGCAACGGCCAGGTGCTGGAACGCCAGGCGCTATTCCAGCGCGCCGGGCAGGCGACCGCACCGGCTCAGGCAGGCGGCGGCCTGGACCCGGCCCTGGTGGGCGACTGGGTGCACGAGAAGATCATCAACAGCGGCGGCGGCACCGGCTTCGCCTCCTTCAACACCGTGATGACCCTGCGCCTGGGCGCCGACGGCAGCGTGGCGCAATGGACCCGCTCCGCCGGCGGTGGCGGCGACTGGAGCTACGACAGCCCCGGCGAGCTCCAGTACAGCGGGCAGTGGCGCAGCGACAACGGCGTGCTGCTGGTGCGCCAGCAAGGCGCCGCCGACTACCAGCCCGCCGCCCGCTACCGCTTCAGCGACCCCTACCTGGTCACCGAGGGCACGGGCGGGAAGATGATCTGGCAGCGGCGTTGAACCGCTGGCCAGAGAGATCGCCGGGCTTCATCCAACTCAAGCAATCACGCATCGAACCTTACGCCAGATGCGGCGAACTCCGCGCCACCAGCGCCTCGACATCCACGCCGCGCGGCAGGGTGCCGTAAACGCGGCCGCCGTGGCCGAGGCGGCTGGCGATGAAGGCGTCGGAGACGGTGGCGTTGCCGGCTTCCAGCAACAGCTTGGCCTGCAGGCCCACGGCGACGTCTTCGGTGAGCTGGCGGGCACGGTACTGGATGTCCGCGGTGTCATGGAACGCGGCCTTGAGGTTGCCGATATGGGCGGCCAGGCGGGCGTCGCCGTGACCGTCGCCCAGTTCGGCGAACAGCGCATCGAGCACGCCCGGCTCCTTGGACAGGGCGCGCAGCACATCCAGGCACTGGACGTTGCCGGAGCCTTCCCAGATGGAGTTCACCGGCGCCTCGCGGTAGAGGCGCGGGAGGATGGTTTCCTCGACGTAGCCCGCGCCGCCCATGCATTCCTGGGCTTCGTTGATCATGGCGGGGGCACGCTTGCAGATCCAGTACTTGCCCACGGCGGTGACCAGGCGGGCGAACTTGTCTTCCTGCTCGTCGTGGGCGTGGTCCAGGGCGCGGCCCATGCGCATGGTCAGGGCCAGCGCGGCTTCGCTTTCCAGGGCCAGGTCGGCGAGTACGTTCTGCATCAGCGGCTGCTCGGCCAGCACGCGGCCGCCGACCTTGCGGTGGGCGCAGTGGTGCGCGGCCTGGGTGAGGGCCTGACGCATCAGCGAGCTGGAGCCGATCATGCAGTCGAAGCGGGTCAGGGAGACCATCTCGATGATGGTGGGCACGCCGCGCCCTTCCTCGCCGATCATCCAGGCCAGCGCGCCGCGGTATTCCACCTCGCTGGAGGCATTGGCCCAGTTGCCCAGCTTGTTCTTCAGGCGCTGGATGTAGAGCTGGTTGCGGGTGCCGTCCGGGCGATGGCGCGGCAGCAGGAAGCAGGACAGCCCCTTGTCGGTGTAGGCCAGGGTGAGGAAGGCGTCGCACATGGGCGCCGAGCAGAACCACTTGTGCCCGACCAGCTCGTAGGCCTGGCCCGGGCCGGGGATGCCGACGGGATGGGCGCGGGTGGTGTTGGCGCGCACGTCGGTGCCGCCCTGCTTCTCGGTCATGGCCATGCCGATGGTGACGCCGCTCTTCTGCTCCATGGGCAGGTTGCGCGGGTCGTACTGGGTGGAAAGGATCTTCGGCAGCCATTTCTCGGCGATGTCGGGCTGCAGCTTCAGGGCCGGAACGCTGGCGTAGGTCATGGTCAGCGGGCAGGCGTTGCCGGCCTCGGGCTGGTTGTGCAGGTAGTTGAGGGCCGCGCGCGCCACCTGGGCGCCGGGGCGCGGGTCGGTCCAGGGCAGCGAGGGGATGCCGGCGGCGATGGCCGAGGCCATCAGCTCGTGGTAGGCGGGGTGGAACTCCACCAGGTCGATGCGGTTGCCGTAGCGGTCATGGCTCTTGAACACCGGCTTGTTCTCGTTGGCCAGGAAGCCCGCAGCCATCAGCGCGCCGCCGGCGGCAGCACCATAGCGATCGAGTTGCGCCTCGGCCCAGCCACCGTCGTAGCGGCGGGTCCACTCCTGCAGCGGCAGGTCGAGGCGGTAGAGGTTGGCGCCGTCCAGGGACGGCACCTGGTTGAGCACGTCATGGGTCTCGGCGAACTGGTGCAGGTTCATGGCGATTCTCCTAGGCAGGGGTGGCGGCGCCCACGGCGCGCAGGCAGAAGAAGACGAGGTTGCGGCTGACCAAGTCGAGGTCGGCCTGGGACTGCCCGGGCTCACGGGCGGCTCGGGCGGGCGGTGACAGCGGGCCGACCAGGGCCTCGGCGATGGCGCCCACCAGGCAGGCAGCGGTAAGGGGCGTGGACAGGAGGTCGAACTCGCCGCTGGCACGGCCCTCCTCCAGCAGCTCGATGAAGAGCTCGGCGTAGGACTCGCGGTAGAGCAGGCGCTGCTCGTCCACCTCCTGGTCAACCGGCTCGGCGATCAGGGCGAAGGCCAGGCGCCGGCTGTTCCAGGCCCGCGCGGCGAACTGACGGAGGCCCTCGGCGAGGCGCCAGGTGGCGGTGCCGGGGCCACGCAGCAGCTGGGCCAGGGTGTCCACCTCGATCTGGCTGGCGAGGGAGAAGACTTCGGCGGCCAGGTCGCCCTTGTTGCGGAAATGCCGGTACAGGCTGCCGGTGGCGACCCCCGCGTCCTCGGCAAGGGCCTGCATGGTCAGGGCGGCGAAGCCGCCTTCGACGACGCGCGCCAGGGCGCAATCGAGAATGCGCCGGCGCAGTTCCTGATCACGGTCGATACGGGTGGCGGTGACTCGGTACATGATCTGAATCCTGATTCATCTCTTTCCAGTGAATCAGGATTCAGTTTTTGCAGGAAGCGGGATTAGTGCCGAGAAAAAGGGGAAAAACGCCGCAATCGAGTGGGCATCAGGCGTTGGTTTCCACCGGACGGCAGAGCAGCCAGTCATGCAGCAGGGTGCGCAGCTCTTCGAATTTCACCGGCTTGGCCAGGTAGTCGCTCATCCCCGCCGCGAGGCAGCGCTCGCGGTCACCGGTGTGGCTGTGGGCGGTGATCGCCAGCACCGGCAGGTCCGCGCAGGTGGGCATGCCGCGCAGGGCCCGGCAGGTGGCGAAGCCGTCCATCACGGGCATCTGGCAGTCCATCAGCACGCCGTCCACGGATTCGCGCCGCAGTAGCTCCAGCGCCTCGGCGCCGTTGTCGGCAGTGCGTACGCGGTAGCCGAGCTTGAGCAGCATGCCGCGGGTCACCAGCTGGTTGATGGCGTTGTCCTCCACCACCAGCACGGTGCATTGCTCGGGCCGGCGCTGGGCCTGGCCGGCAGCGCGGCGCGGCGGCGCCACCTGCAAGGGCGGCTGGGCCGGCCGGGTCAGTTGCACGTCCAGGCGGAAGCAGCTGCCCTGGCCTGGCTCGGATTCATGGGAAAGGTCGCCGCCCAGCAGCTCGACCAGTTGCCGGGCGAGAGCCAGGCCGATGCCCAGGCCGCCATATTCGCGGGTCATCGAGCCATCGATCTGGCGGAAGCGACGGTAGAGGGAGCCGTCGGCGGGGGTCTGGAAGCCGATGCCGGTGTCTTCCACCTCGATGCGCAACGCCAGGTCGTCGCCGCTGGCGTTCTCGCGCGCTACACGCAATGTCACGCCGCCCTGGTGGGTGAACTTGATGGCGTTGTCCAGCAGGTAGCCGAGCGCCTGGGCGAGCTTGCCGGCGTCGCCTTCGAGCATGTCGGGCAGGCTCTCGTCCAGCTCCAGGGCGAAGCTCAGGCCCTTTTCCTCGGCACGCGGGGCGAACTGGGCGCGCAGGCTGTCGAACAGGCCGCGCAGGCTGAAGGTCTCGCGGCGGGGGTAGAGCTTGCCGGCCTGGAGTTCGGTCATGGCGAGGATGTCGTTGACCAGGCGCATCATGTCCCGCGCCGAGCTGGCGGCGGTCTTCTGGTACTGCTCCAGCTCGACGTCGAGCTTGACCGTCTGCATCAGCTCCAGGGAACCGATCACGCCGTTCATGGGGGTGCGCAGTTCGTGGGTCACGGTGGCGAGGAATTCGTCCTTGAGGCGGTTGCTGTTGGCCAGCTCCTGGTTGAGCGCCTCCAGCTTGCGACCGGCTTCCTGGAGGATGCGCGTGCGCTCCTCCTTCATGGCGTTGATGCGGTCGGCCAGGGCCAGGGACAGCAGCCCGACCTCCAGCGCGGAGCCGATCTGGCTGGCGTACATGGTGAGGAAGATGTTGGGCAGGTAGCCCAGCACCATCAGGGTGTTGATGGCGCCACCGATGAGGAAGGTGGTCCAGGCGAAGATGAAGTAGCGCGCCACGCGCATGCCGCGCAGCCAGGCGAGGACACCGGCGGTGAAGATGACCACGGTGAAGATCAGCGCCAGCGAGGTGGCCAGCCGCAGGGCGACGCCGTAGCTGGCCGCCAGCGACAGGACCATCACCAGGCCGCCCATGGCCATCAGGCCGAGCAGGGTCCGGTCCATCCACGGGCTGTGCTCGGCGGTGTGCAGGAAGCTGCGGGCGAACTGGCAGCCGAACAGCGCCGCCGAGCCGATCAGGAAGGGGGTCGCGGCGTTGGCCCACCAGGGGCTGTCGGGCCAGAAGAACTCGATGCCGGCACCGTTCACCGAGATCTGGTAGAGCCCGAACGAGGCGATATAGAGGATGTAGTAGAGGTAGCTGGTGTCGCGGACGCTGAGGAAGATGAACAGGTTGTAGATCAGCATCACCAGCAACACGCCGTAGATGATGCCGAGGACGTAGATGCGCCCGGGCTGCTCTTCCAGGTAGGCCTGCGGCGACCACAGGGCCAGCGGCGCCTGGATCGAGCCCTGGCTCTGCAGCCTCAGGTAGAGGCGCTGGGGCTGGTTGGGCTGCAGGTTGAGGCTGAACAGGTAGTTGTTCTGCTTGATCTCGCGGCTGGCGAAGGGCAGCGCATCACCGGTGCGCTGGGCCAGGCGATAGCCACCCTGCCCGTCGGGCAGGTAGAGCTCGAGGTGGTCCAGCGGCGGATAGGCCAGCTCCAGCAGCCAGGGCTGCTGGCCGCCCAGCGAGCGCGGGCGGTAGTCCAGGTCGACCCGCAGCCAGAACACCGAGCGCGAATAGCCGGCATTGAGCACGGGCTTGTCATGGCGACGGAAGCTGTCTTCCAGGGCAGGCGAGGTGATATCGGCCAGGCTGGCGTCGCCGCGCACGTCCTCGAACACGTCCATGTGCCGGCCGAGAGGCAGCTGGCGGGTGTGCTCGTCGAATTCGACCGCCAGCACGGACGTGGAAAACAGCAGGAGGAAGAGAAGGAAGACGCGCCGCATGAGGCCCCGCAAAGGCCTGTCGCGCGCGTCGGGAAGTCCCTTCTTCCCGGGATGACGCGCCACGCGGGGCCTGGTTGTTCGAATTCGCTCACTCTAGCACAGCCGAAGGCCTGACGAAGAGGCACTCTGCCATCTCGAACGAACCGCTCTAGAACGGCCATTACAGGCACATCACAAGACCGACGAAACGGCACTGGGGCAGGCTCCGTCGGGGCAAGGGGCCACCGAGGCGATTTGTCCGACAATGCGCGGCGCCCGGGCCGGCTCCGGCAGCGGGAAAAGTGATAAGCTCGCGCACCATGAAAAAGCCCATCTCCCGCCCCATCGTCCTCTGTCTTTCCGGCCACGACCCCAGTGGCGGCGCCGGTCTCCAGGCGGACATCGAAGCCCTGATCGCCCAAGGTTGCCACGCGGCTCCCGCCGTGACCGCCCTTACCGTGCAGGACACCGTCAACGTCTCCGACTTCCGCGTACTCGATCGCGAATGGGTGCTGGCCCAGGCCCACGCCGTGATCGCCGACCTGCCCGTATCGGCCGTCAAGCTGGGCATGCTCGGCTCGGTGGAGATGGTCGAGACCGTGCTGGAGATCATGCAGGCCCTGCCGGGCGTGCCGCTGGTCTGCGACCCGGTGCTGCGCGCCGGCGGCGGCGGTGCCCTGGGCAAGGACGAGGTCGGCTTCGCCATGCGCGAGCGCCTGCTGCCCGTCGCCACCCTGGCCACCCCGAACCTGCCGGAGGCGCGCATCCTCGCCGAGCTGCCCGAAGGCAGCGCCGACCAGTGCGCCGAGAAGCTGCTGCCGTTCGTCCAGCACCTGCTGATCACCGGCGGCCACGGCGACGAGACCGAAGTGCACAACCGCCTCTACTCACGCGACGGCGCCCACCACACCTTCACCTGCCAGCGCCTGCCGGGCAGCTACCACGGCTCCGGCTGCACCCTGGCCAGCACCCTGGCCGGTCGCCTGGCTCTGGGCCAGGACCTGGTCAGCGCGGTGGAAACGGCCCTCGACTACACCTGGCGCACCCTGCGTGACGCCGAGCAACCCGGTCACGGCCAGTTCGTGCCGCGTCGCCTGCCCCTGGATTTCTGCTCATGAAACTGCGCGGCCTCTACGCCATCACCGACAGCGCCCTGCTCGCCGAGGGTCGCCTGCTTCCCTATGTCGAGGCGGCGCTGAAAGGCGGCGCGCGGCTGCTGCAATACCGCGACAAATCCGCCGACGAAGCCCGTCGCCTGCGTGAGGCCGAAGCCCTGCGCGAACTTTGCGCACGCCACGGCGCGCAGTTGATCATCAACGACGACGCCGAGCTGGCCGCACGCCTGAGCGTCGGCGTGCACCTGGGCCAGACCGACGGCTCCCTCGCCGCCGCACGCGCCCTGCTCGGCCGCAACGCCATCATCGGCGGCACCTGCCACGCCAGCCTCGAGCTCGCCGCAGCCGCCAGCGGCGAAGGCGCTAGCTACATCGCCTTCGGCCGCTTCTTCAACTCCCACACCAAGCCCGGCGCTCCTGCCGCCACGCCCGATCTGCTGGAGGAAGCCAAGCGCCGCTTCAACCTGCCGCTGGTCGCCATCGGCGGCGTGACCCAGGACAACGCCCCGGAGCTGATCGCCCGTGGTGCCGACCTGGTCGCCGTGATCCACGCCCTGTTCGCTGCCGACAGCCCCGCCGAAGTCGAGCGCCGCGCGCGCGCCTTCAGCGCGCTATTCAACCCGGCCTGAGCCCCGTACGTACACCCGTTTTCCAGAGAGAGCCCGACATGTCCCGTTCCGAAACCCTGTTCGCCAACGCCCAGAAACACATCCCCGGCGGCGTCAACTCGCCGGTCCGCGCCTTCCGGAGCGTCGGCGGCACACCGCTGTTCTTCAAGCACGCGGAAGGCGCCTACGTGACGGACGAGGACGACAAGCGCTATGTGGACTACGTCGGCTCCTGGGGCCCGATGATCCTCGGCCACGGCCACCCGGACGTGCTTGACGCCGTGCGTCGCCAGCTGCAGCACGGCCTCTCCTACGGCGCACCGACCGCCATGGAAACCGAGATGGCCGACCTGGTCTGCTCCCTGGTGCCGTCCATGGAGATGGTGCGCATGGTTAGCTCCGGTACCGAGGCCACCATGAGCGCCATCCGCCTGGCCCGTGGCTATACCGGGCGCGATGCGATCATCAAGTTCGAAGGCTGCTACCACGGCCACTCCGACAGCCTGCTGGTCAAGGCCGGCTCCGGCCTGCTGACCCAGGGCGTACCGAGCTCGGCCGGCGTGCCGGCGGACTTCGCCAAGCACACCCTGACGCTGCCCTTCAACGACATCGGCGCCGTCGAGAAGATGCTCGCCGAAGCTGGCGCCGACGTGGCGTGCATCATCGTCGAGCCGGTCGCCGGCAACATGAACTGCGTACCGCCCGCCCCCGGTTTCCTCGAAGGCCTGCGCCGCCTGTGCGACCAGCACGGCGTGGTGCTGATCTTCGACGAGGTGATGACCGGCTTCCGTGTCGCCCTCGGCGGCGCCCAGGCCCACTACGGCGTGACACCGGACCTCTCCACCTTCGGCAAGATCGTCGGCGGCGGCATGCCGGTGGGCTGCTTCGGCGGCAAGCGCGAGATCATGTCGCAGATCGCCCCGCTGGGCCCGGTCTACCAGGCCGGCACCCTGTCGGGTAACCCGCTGGCCATGGCCGCCGGCCTGACCACCCTGAAGCTGATCAGCCGCCCCGGCTTCCACGCCGAGCTGAGCGACTACACCAGCCGCATGCTCGACGGCCTGCAGCAACGCGCCGATGCCGCCGGCATCCCCTTCGTCACTACCCAGGCGGGCGGCATGTTCGGCCTGTACTTCAGCGGTGCCGACGACATCGTCACCTTCGACGATGTGATGGCCAGCGACGCCGAACGCTTCAAGCGCTTCTTCCACCTGATGTTGCAGGGCGGCGTGTACCTGGCGCCCAGCGCCTTCGAAGCGGGCTTCACCTCCATCGCCCACGGCAACGCCGAACTGGCCATCACCCTGGACGCCGCCGAGCGCGCGTTCGCCGAGCTGAAGAAGGCCTGACCACCTTTACGCGGCCGTTACATCCGGGAGCGCGGCCCAGGGGCCGGCGCCCGGATGCAAGGAAATCCGCGCAAAGACTTTGTAAGAAGCGCCTTGCTTATTTCATAATGTGACGGTCGGCGCGTTTCGCCGGCCGGGCCCGTCGCCCGCACTGCTTTTCGAGGCGTTGTGATTTCATGAACCGCACCGGCCGCGTCCTGACCCTGGGCTGCCTGTTGCTCCTCTCCCCGCTGCTGGCCGAAGCCGGCGGCAACTCCCTGCTGATCCCGGCCACCGGGCGCTGCAGCCTGAATACGCAACCCGAAGACCAGCAGGAAGCCCTCTCCAACTGCCAGCAGGCCGCCAAGGCCGGCGATACCGAGGCGCAGTACGAGCTGGGCGAGTTCTATTACGACGGCAAGCGCACCCCCCGCGACCTGCACCAGGCACTGAACTGGTTCGAGCAGGCCTCCCTGAAAGGCAACGCCCAGGCGCAGTTCCGTCTCGGCAACATGTTCTTCCGTGGCGAAGGCGTACCGGCCAGCAATGTGCAGGCCTATATCGTGCTGAAGATGGCTGCGGTGAACGGCTCGGACGAAGCGATGGACACCGCCGACATGGTCTCCGGCCAGATGCGTGCCGACGAGCTGGAGATCGCCACCCAGGTGCTGGGCCAGATATTCCGCAACTACCTGATCGAGCTGCAGACCGCCGACGGCGGCTCGCCTTTCGCGCCGTTGCCTTAGAAGCAGCTGCAAGCTGCAAGCTGCAAGCTGCAAGCTGCAAGCTGCAAGCTGCAAGCTGCAAGCTGCAAGCTGCAAGCTGCAAGCTGCAAGCTGCAAGCTGCAAGAGCCTGGGGGATCGGCGGAGATCGTCAAACCCCTGGGCTTTTTTATGTCAGCAGCCCTGACGTAGGGTGGACCACGCTTCACCGGTCCACCGTTCGAGGTCATGCCGAGCAACGATCACGTGGGCTTCGCCACGCTCTACCAGCGGCTACGCCGCAGCTCCAGCTAGGATGCTTTTACTTGAAGCTTGCCGCTTGCCGCTTGCCACTTTCAGCTGCTCTTATCCGGCATCGGCATGGGAAACGGCATGACGTTCCCGGTGACCTTGGCTTCGCTGATCTTCGGCGTCCCCAGGCGCTCGACTTCGTCGATGCGGATGATCGCGTGCATGGGCACGAAGCTGCGTACCACGCCTTCGAACTGGGCCTTGAGCTTTTCTTCGCTGGGGTCGACCACCACCTGGGTGCGCTCGCCGAAGACGAATTCCTCCACCTCCAGGAAACCCCACAGATCGCTCTGGTAGATCTGCTTGGCGTACATCTCGTACACCTGGCCCTGGTTGAGGAAGATCACCTTGTAGATGGGTTCGCGCTTGGTCATGGAGGAGGCGGCAGGAGGGGGAAGTTCGAGGGGCGCGAAGCATAGCACGGCTCCGGACGGTCAACGCTAGGAAGCCGGGGCCCTGCCGACTATAATGCGCGGTTCTTCGAACCACCCGACGAACGTGCATGGCCAAGAAGCTTTACATCGAGACCCACGGTTGCCAGATGAACGAGTACGACTCCTCGCGCATGGTCGACCTGCTGGGCGAACACCAGGCGCTGGAAGTGACCGAGCGCGCCGAAGACGCCGATGTCATCCTGCTCAACACCTGCTCCATCCGCGAGAAGGCGCAGGACAAGGTGTTCTCGCAGCTCGGCCGCTGGCGTGACCTGAAGCAGCAGAATCCGCACCTGGTGATCGGTGTCGGCGGCTGCGTCGCCAGCCAGGAAGGCGCGGCCATCCGTGATCGCGCGCCCTACGTCGACGTGGTCTTCGGCCCGCAGACCCTGCACCGCCTGCCGGAGATGATCGACGCGGCACGCAGCACCCGCACGCCCCAGGTGGACATCAGCTTCCCCGAGATCGAGAAGTTCGACCGCCTGCCGGAACCGCGCGTGGATGGCTCTAGCGCCTTCGTCTCGGTGATGGAAGGCTGCAGCAAGTACTGCACCTTCTGCGTCGTGCCCTATACCCGGGGCGAGGAAGTCAGCCGCCCCTTCGACGACGTGCTGGCCGAGGTCATCCACCTCGCCGACAACGGCGTGCGCGAGGTCACCCTGCTCGGCCAGAACGTCAACGGCTACCGCGGCACCACCCATGACGGGCGCATCGCCGACTTCGCCGAGCTGATCCGCGTGGTCGCCGCCGTCGACGGTATCGAGCGCATCCGCTACACCACTTCGCACCCGCTGGAGTTCTCCGACGCGCTGATCCAGGCCCACGCCGAGGTGCCGGAACTGGTCAAGTTCGTCCACCTGCCGGTACAGGCGGGCTCCGACCGCATCCTCGCGGCGATGAAGCGCAACCACACCGCACTCGAGTACAAATCCCGCATCCGCAAGCTCAAGGCCGCGGTGCCGGACATCTGCATCAGCTCCGACTTCATCGTCGGCTTCCCCGGCGAGACCGAGAAGGACTTCGAAGCGACGATGAAACTGGTGGAAGACGTCGGCTTCGACTTCTCCTTCTCCTTCATCTACAGCTCGCGCCCCGGCACCCCGGCCGCCGACCTGGTCGACGACACGCCGGACGAAGTGAAGAAGCAGCGCCTGCAGATCCTCCAGGGGCGCATCCACCAGCAGGGCTTCGAGATCAGCCGACGGATGGTCGGCAGCACCCAGCGCATCCTGGTGAGCGACTTCTCCAAGAAGGACCCGGGCATGCTTCAGGGCCGCACCGAGAACAATCGCATCGTCAACTTCCGCAGCGCCAACCCGCGCCTGATCGGCCAGTTCGTCGACGTCCATATCGACGACGCCCTGCCCCACTCGCTGCGCGGCACCCTGATCGAAGAGACCCTGCACTGAATTCCGAGGTGCCCGAGCTTTCACAGTCGGGCACCTGGGTTTATTCTTCCTTTCCTATCCCTGCCGTTCGGCGGCCACATACAGACGACATTGAACGCACCCCTGGATTTGCACCGTTTCACCCTGGACCCCTTTGAAGCCCGTCGCTTCGCCAACCTGTGCGGCCAATTCGACGAGCACCTGCGGCTGATCGAACAGCGCATGGCCATCGAGATACGCAACCGTGGCAACCAGTTCGAACTGGTCGGCGAGCCGCAGCGTACCCAGGCCACGGAAAACCTCCTGCGCCGTCTCTACCGCGAAACCGAAGCCACCGAGCTATCACCGGACATGGTCCACCTGTTCCTCCAGGAAACCGGCATGGAGCAGCTGGCCACCCCCGCCAAGGCCGACACCAGTGTCGCCCTGCGCACCCGCAAGGGCATGATCCGTCCCCGCGGCGCCAACCAGCAGCGCTACGTGAAGTCGATCCTCGACCACGACATCAACTTCGGCATCGGCCCGGCCGGCACCGGCAAGACCTACCTCGCCGTCGCCTGCGCCGTGGATGCGCTGGAGCGCGAGCAAGTGCGCCGCATCCTGCTGGTGCGCCCGGCGGTCGAGGCGGGCGAGAAGCTCGGCTTCCTGCCCGGCGACCTGTCGCAGAAGATCGACCCCTACCTGCGCCCGCTCTACGACGCCCTGTACGAGATGCTCGGCTTCGAGCAGGTGGCCAAGCTGATCGAGAAGCAGGTGATCGAAGTGGCTCCGCTGGCCTACATGCGCGGCCGCACCCTTAACAACAGCTTCATCATTCTCGACGAGAGTCAGAACACCACCCTCGAGCAGATGAAGATGTTCCTCACCCGCATCGGTTTCGGCTCCACGGCCGTGATCACCGGCGACATCACCCAGGTCGACCTGCCGCGCGGCACCCGCTCCGGCCTGACCCACGTGATCGACGTGCTGCGGGATGTGCCGGGCATCGCCTTCACCCACTTCAAGTCCCAGGACGTGGTGCGCCACCCGCTGGTGCAGCGCATCGTCGAAGCCTACGACCGCTACGACAATCGCAACCAGCCCAAGCCCAAGCCTGCCGACAACGACCCGGGTGCGATCGACGCCGATGCTTGAACTCGACCTGCAAGTGGCCAGCGAAGCCCCCGCGCTTCCCGCTGAAGCCGACTTCCGCCGCTGGTGCGAACTGGCCCTGCGCCAGCGCAGCGCCGACTCGGAGCTGACCATCCGCCTGGTGGACGAGCCCGAGGGCCGCGAACTGAACCACACCTGGCGACACAAGGACTACGCCACCAACGTGCTGTCCTTCCCCGCCGACGTACCCGACGAGCTGCTGGACATCCCGCTGCTCGGCGACCTGGTGATCTGCGCCCCCGTGGTGGCACGCGAAGCCGCCGAGCAGGGCAAGTCGCCTGAAGCCCACTGGGCGCACCTGGTCATCCACGGCTGCCTCCACCTCCTCGGCTACGACCACATCGAGGACGAGGAAGCCGAGGAAATGGAAGCACTGGAACGGGATTTGCTGGCTGAACTGGGCCACCCCGACCCCTATCGCGATGACGAATGAGAAAGGCACCGAGCAAGGACATATGAGCGAAGATCGATCGAGCAACGGGCACAGGTCCTGGCTGGAAAAGCTGACCCAGGCCTTTGCCCATGAGCCGAAGAACCGCCAGGAGCTGCTGGAGCTCCTGCGCGAAGCGCACCAGAACAAGCTGCTGGACAGCGAAGCCCTGTCGATCGTCGAAGGTGCGATCCAGGTCGCCGACCTTCAGGTACGCGACATCATGGTGCCGCGCTCGCAGATGATCAGCATCAAGGCCAACCAGAGCCCGAAGGAATTCCTCCCGGCGATCATCGACGCCGCGCACTCGCGCTACCCGGTGATCGGCGAAGGCCTGGACGACGTGATGGGCATCCTCCTGGCCAAGGACCTGCTGCCACTGATCCTCCAGGACCCGGAGCGCCCCTTCAACATCAAGGACATGCTGCGCCCGGCGACCTTCGTCCCCGAGTCCAAGCGCCTCAACGTCCTGCTCAAGGAGTTCCGCGCCAACCACAACCACATGGCCGTGGTCATCGACGAATACGGCGGCGTGGCGGGCCTTGTGACCATCGAGGACGTGCTGGAGCAGATCGTCGGCGACATCGAGGACGAGCACGACGTCGAGGAAGACAGCTACATCAAGCCGCTGCCCAGCGGCGACTTCATCGTCAAGGCGCTGACCCCGGTTGACGCCTTCAACGAGTTCTTTGAGACCGATTTCTCCGAAGACGAGTTCGACACCGTCGGCGGCCTGGTGATGGGCGCCTTCGGCCACCTGCCCAAGCGCAACGAGATCACCGAGATCGGGGGCTTCCGCTTCCGCGTGCTCAACGCCGACAGCCGTCGCCTGCACCTGCTGCGCCTCACCCCGCTGTCCCGCTGATGCGCCACCACGCCCGCCGCTTCCCGGCGCGGGCGTGGCCCGGCTAGACTGCGCCGCGACGAACTCCCGGGCGCCCCGCGCCACCAAGCCCAAGGACTGTGCATGAACTGGATCACCCGCCCCGGCTGGCCGGGCAACCTGCTGGCCCTGGCGGCCGGCGCGCTCACCCCGCTGGCCCTCGCGCCCTTCGATATCTGGCCCATCTCGCTGCTGTCCCTGGCACTGTTCTACCTGGGCCTGCGCGACCTCGCGCCCAAGGCGGCCTTCGTCCGCGGCTGGTGCTACGGCTTCGGCCTGTTCATCGCCGGCACCAGCTGGATCTACGTCAGCATCCACGACTACGGCGCCGCCTCGGTGCCGCTGGCGGCCTTCCTCACCGGCGGCTTCAGCGCCGGCGTGGCCCTTTTCTTCGCCCTGCCCGCCATCGTCTGGGCGCGCTGGTTCCGCCGCAGCGAAGCGCCCCTGGCCGACGCCCTGGCCTTCGCCGCCCTGTGGCTGGCCCAGGAAGCCTTCCGCGGCTGGTTCCTCACCGGCTTCCCCTGGCTCTACGCCGGCTACAGCCAGCTCGACGCGCCCCTGGCCGGGCTCGCCCCGGTGGGCGGCATGTGGCTGGTGTCCTTCGTCCTGGCGCTGACCGCCGCCTTGCTGGTCAACCTCGTGCGCCTGCGCGCACGCCCGGCCTTCCTCGCCGCCGGGGTGGTGCTGCTGGTCGGACCCTGGGTCGCCGGCCAGGCCCTGAAGGGCCACGCCTGGACCAGGCCCGCCGGTGAGCCGCTGAAGGTCGCGGCCCTGCAGGGCAACGTCGAACAGAACATGAAATGGGACCCGGCCCAGCTCAACGCCCAGCTTGCGCTGTACCGCGACATGACCTTCAGCGCCGAGCAGGCCGACCTGATCATCTGGCCGGAAACCGCCGTGCCGGTGCTCAAGGAATACGCCGAGGGCTACCTGTCGGTGATGAACCGCTTCGCCCTCGAACGCAAGGCCACCCTGATCACCGGGGTGCCGATCCGCCAGGCCAACGAGCGCGGCGAGAAGCGTTACTACAACGGCATCACCGTGATCGGCGAAGGCGAAGGCACCTACCTCAAGCAGAAGCTGGTGCCCTTCGGCGAATACGTGCCCCTGCAGGATGTGCTGCGCGGCCTGATCGCCTTCTTCGACCTGCCCATGTCCGACTTCGCACGCGGTCCGGCCGACCAGGAGCCGCTGCTGGCCAAGGGTTATCGCATCGCGCCGTTCATCTGCTACGAGGTGGTCTACCCCGAGTTCGCCGCAGGGCTCTCCGCCAACAGCGAGTTGCTGCTGACGGTGAGCAACGACACCTGGTTCGGCACCTCCATCGGCCCGCTGCAGCACCTGCAGATGGCGCAGATGCGCGCGCTGGAAGCCGGCCGCTGGATGATCCGCGCCACCAACAACGGCGTCACCGCGCTGATCGACCCCTTCGGCCAGATCACCGAACGCATCCCGCAGTTCGAGAAAGCCACCCTCTACGGTGACGTAGTGCCGATGCAGGAGCTGACGCCCTACCTTAGATGGCGCGCCTGGCCGCTGGTCATTCTTTGCGGCCTGCTGTTCGGCTGGGCCCTGCTGGCCAGCCGCATCGCCAAGACGGTGTGACCCGGCAAATCATGGCGGCTGCGTAGCCCGGGCTTCGGCCCGGGAGCGACGCCACTTCAGCGATAGGCCAGCGGATAGGCGAGCAGCCCGATCCATTCGTTGAACAGCATGCCGTTCTTCCACACTGCCGGCGCCTCGGGCAGCCAGCCGCCGAACGGGTCGCCGGGGGGAACCCCATAGGCGCCCATGGGCGCCGGCACCACCTCCAGGCCGACTTTCTCGAAGCACCAGCGCGCCCGTTGCATGTGGAAGGCCTGGGTCACCAATACGACCCTGTCGATTCCCTCGGCCTTGAGGATGCGCGCACTCTCCACGGCGTTCTCCCAGGTGGTGCGGCTGCTGCCTTCCTGCCAGCGCACCGGCAACGAGAGCTCCGACTCCAGGGTCCGCGCCATGATCGCCGCCTCGCTGGGCGGGGTGCCGTAATGCAGCCCGCCGGAGGTCAGCACCGGCAGGCCGCTGGCCTTGGCCAGGCGTGCCGCATAGCGCACACGCTCGGTGGCCAGCAGGCTGGGCTGGTCCTCGCCCCAGGCGGGATCGCCGCGCATGCGTCCCGCGCCGAGCACGACGATGGCCTGGGCACGGGCGGGCAGGTCCTTGAGCTCGCTCTCGGCCAGGGGCTTTTCGGTCTCCAGCGCGCGTGCCGACCACTGCACCACCACCGGCAGGCTCATCGCCCACAGGCCACCGAAACCAAGCACGAAGCAGCACAGCGCCAGGCGCGGACTGCGGCGGCGCAGCCACCAGCCGGCCAGCAGGAGCAGCAGCAGGCCACCCGGCGGCAGCAGCAGTTGCTTGAAGAAATAGCGAATGGGCATTCGAGCACCTCCAGAAGGTGCGCGAAGCCTAACGGGGATTACCGGTACGGAAAAGCTGCGAGCCGCAGGCCGGGCAGGCCTGCACGCCCTGGCCACGCTGCCAGCTGGCGGCTGCCCCGCAAAGGGCGCAGACCAGTTGCTGGCGACGCTTGAACAGGGGCTTGGCTACGCGAGCGGCCGTGGCCGGGGGCTTGGCGGCGGAGCGGGTGAGCTTGGGCCTGGCCGGTTGCTGCTCGATCAGCGCGAGCTCTTCGGCCGCCGCGTGCCAGCCGCGCAGCCAGTGCAGGTCGTTGTCCAGGTAGGCGCGGATCAGCTCGAGCTCGGCGGGGCTGAGCCCCTTCAGCTCCAGCTCGCGGGGGTCTTCGTCACGCAGGCGGATGGCGGTGTCGGCTTCGTCCAGCGCGAGCGCCAGGCGATGCAGCAGCCGCTCGTAGAGCCCGCTCGCCGATTCCGCTCGCCGCATCTCGCCCATCCAACGACACCTCGTTACCGCATCCGACTTTTGCAAAGCTAATGAATAGCTTAGCGCCAGGCGTCGAACCTACAGGGTGCTGCGACAAACGGTGGGCCGGGGCCTGGCGGCGGTCAATCAGGGTTTCCCTCAGCCAAGGGGGGTCATGTATGCTACGGCGCTTGAATTTCCTTTTCAGATCAGGCCTACCGGTCCCCGGACAGCGACCCTTCTGAATGCCCATTTCTCAGCGCAAGTAGCCATGCACGAAAACTACCAGCCCCGCGAAATCGAAGCCGCCGCGCAATCCCACTGGGATTCGCAGAAATCCTTTGTAGTCAGCGAACAGCCCGGCAAGGACACCTTCTATTGCCTGTCGATGTTCCCCTACCCGAGCGGCAAGCTGCACATGGGGCACGTGCGCAACTACACCATCGGCGACGTGATCGCCCGCTACCAGCGCATGCAGGGCAAGAACGTGCTGCAGCCCATGGGCTGGGACGCCTTCGGCATGCCGGCGGAAAACGCCGCCATGAAGAACAACGTCGCCCCCGCCAAGTGGACCTACGAGAACATCGCCTACATGAAGTCCCAGCTCAAAAGCCTGGGCCTGGCGATCGACTGGTCCCGCGAGGTCACCACCTGCAAGCCGGATTACTACCGCTGGGAGCAGTGGCTGTTCACCCGCCTGTTCGAGAAGGGCGTGATCTACCGCAAGAACGGCACCGTGAACTGGGACCCGGTGGACCAGACCGTGCTGGCCAACGAGCAGGTCATCGACGGTCGTGGCTGGCGTTCGGGCGCGCTGATCGAGAAGCGCGAAATCCCGATGTACTACTTCAAGATCACCGCCTACGCCGATGAGCTGCTCTCCAGCCTCGACGACCTGCCGGGCTGGCCCGAGCAGGTCAAGACCATGCAGCGCAACTGGATCGGCAAGTCCCGCGGCATGGAAGTCAGCTTCCCCTACGACCAGGCCAGCATCGGCCAGGCCGGGGCGATGAAGGTCTTCACCACCCGTCCGGACACCCTGATGGGCGCGACCTACGTGGCCGTGGCCGCCGAGCACCCACTGGCCGCGATCGCCCTGCAGAAGCTGCCGGCCGACAAGGCCGCGGAACTGCAAGCCTTTATCGACGAGTGCAAGCGCGGTGGCGTCGCCGAAGCCGACATCGCCACCCAGGAAAAGAAGGGCCTGCCGACGCCTCTGTTCGTCGAGCACCCGCTGACCGGCGAGAAGCTGCCGGTGTGGGTCGCCAACTACGTCCTGATGAACTACGGCGAAGGCGCCGTGATGGCCGTGCCCGCCCATGACGAGCGCGACTTCGAGTTCGCCGCCAAGTATGGCCTGCCGGTCAAGCCGGTGGTGCGCACCAGCGCCGGCGACGAAACCCCCGCCCCCTGGCAGCCCGCCTATGGCGAGCATGGCCAGTTGATCAACTCCGGCGAATTCGACGGCCTGGACTTCCCCGGTGCCTTCGACGCCATCGAAGTGGCCCTGCAGAAGAAATCCCTCGGCCAGGCCCGCACCCAGTTCCGCCTGCGCGACTGGGGCATCAGCCGCCAGCGCTACTGGGGCTGCCCGATCCCGATCATCCACTGTCCGAGCTGCGGCGACGTGCCGGTCCCCGAGGACCAGCTGCCCGTCGTCCTGCCGGAGGACGTGGTGCCGGACGGCGCCGGTTCGCCGCTGGCCAAGATGCCCGAATTCTACGAATGCAGCTGCCCGAAATGCGGCGCTGCGGCCAAGCGCGAAACCGACACCATGGACACCTTCGTGGAGAGCTCCTGGTACTTCGCCCGCTACGCCTCGCCCACCTACGACAAGGGCATGGTCGACCCCGCCGCCGCCAACCACTGGCTGCCGGTGGACCAGTACATCGGCGGCATCGAGCACGCCATCCTGCACCTGCTCTACGCACGCTTCTTCCACAAGCTGATGCGTGACGAAGGCCTGGTCAGCTCCGACGAGCCGTTCAAGAACCTGCTGACCCAGGGCATGGTGGTCGCCGAGACCTACTACCGCACCACCGCCAACGGCGGCAAGGACTGGTTCAACCCGGCCGATGTCGAGGTCGAGCGCGACGCCAAGGCCAAGGTCATCGGGGCGCGCCTGAAGAGCGACGGCCAGCCGGTGGAAATCGGCGGCACCGAGAAGATGTCCAAGTCGAAGAACAACGGCGTGGACCCGCAGGCCATGATCGACGCCTACGGCGCCGATACCTGCCGCCTGTTCATGATGTTCGCCTCACCGCCGGACATGAGCCTGGAGTGGTCCGACTCCGGCGTCGAAGGGGCCAGCCGCTTCCTGCGCCGCGTCTGGCGCCTGGGCCAGGCCCACGTCAACGCCGGCCTGCCGGGCGGCCTGGACAAGGCCAGCCTGAACGACGCCCAGAAGGAGGTGCGCCGCGCCATCCACCTGGCCATCAAGCAGGCCAGCCAGGATGTCGGCCAGCACCACAAGTTCAACACCGCCATCGCCGCCGTGATGACGCTGATGAACGTGCTCGAGAAAGCCGCCCAGGACACCGACCAGGACCGCGCCCTGCTGCACGAAGGCCTGGAGACCGTGGCCCTGCTGCTAGCGCCCATCACCCCGCACATCAGCCATGAGCTGTGGCGCGAGCTGGGCCATGCCGACCCGGTGATCGACGCCAGCTGGCCCAAGGTCGACGCCGACGCCCTGGTGCAGGACAGCCTGCAACTGGTGGTGCAGGTCAACGGCAAGCTGCGCGGGCATATCGATGTACCGGCCGACGCCAGCCGCGAAGCCGTCGAGGCCACCGCGCGGGAGAACGAGAACGTGCTGCGCTTCACCGAAGGCCTGACCATCCGCAAGGTCATCGTGGTGCCCGGCAAGCTGGTCAACATCGTCGCCAACTGATTGAGCCCGGGGCCGCGTGTGGAGCGCGGCCCCGGTACGTTCGCCAAGGGGAAAACAGAAATGAAGAAACGGAATCTGCTGGTCGTGGGTCTGGCCGTGATGCTCAGTGCCTGCGGCTTTCAACTGCGCGGCACCGGCGACACCCGGTTCGCCCTGAAGGAAATCGACGTCACCGGCCGCAACAGCTACGGCGAGACCGTCAAGCAGGTCCGCGAGCTGCTGGAGAGCAGCGACGTCAACGTCCACGCTGGCGCGCCCTACACCCTGGTCCTCACCCGCGAGAAGGAAGACCAGCGCACCGCCACCTACACCGGCTCCGCGCGCAGCGCCGAGTACGAGCTGAACGTCACCCTCGACTACGAGATCCGTGGCAACAAGGACCTGCTGCTGCTCAGCGACCGCATGGACATCCAGCGCTACTACACCCACGACAGCAACAACCTGATCGGCTCCGACCAGGAGTCCGGCCAACTGCGCGAGGAAATGCGCCGCGAGCTGGTTCAGCAACTGGCCATGCGCCTGCAACTGATCACGCCCGAGCGCCTGGATCAGCTGCAGACCGAAGCCGAAGCCAAGGCCAAGGCCGAAGCCGACGCCCTGGAAGCCGAGCGTCGCGCCGAAGAAGCCAAGCCGCAGCAGTCCCCGCTGCAACTGCCCGTCAAGTAAGGTGCACGGGGCCGCTATTGCGGCCCCGGTCATTTCCCCTGCCCATGAAGCTCAACGCCGCCCAACTCAGCAAGCACCTGCAAGGCAACCTCGCCCCTGTCTACATCGTCAGCGGCGACGAGCCGCTGCTGTGCCAGGAAGCCTGCGACGCCATCCGCACGGCCTGCCGCGAGCGCGACTTCAACGAACGCCAGGTCTTCAACGTCGAGGCCAGCTTCGACTGGGGGCAACTGCATGAAGCCGGCGCCAGCCTCTCGCTGTTCGCCGACAAGCGCCTGATCGAATTGCGCATCCCCAATGGCAAGCCCGGGGACAAGGGTGCCGCCGCCCTGCTCGAATACCTTTCGCGGCCGCCGGAAGACACCCTGCTGCTGGTGAGCCTGCCCAAGCTGGACGGCAGTACACAGAAGACCAAATGGGCCAAGGCCCTGATCGACGGTCCCAATGCCCAGTTCCTGCAGATCTGGCCGGTGGACGCCCACCAGTTGCCTCAATGGATACGCCAGCGCCTGGCCCAGGCCGGTCTCGCCGCCAACCAGGAGGCGGTCGACCTGATCGCCGCCCGCGTCGAAGGCAACCTGCTGGCCGCCGCCCAGGAGATCGAGAAGCTCAAGCTGCTCGCCGAAGGCGGCCAGATCGACGCCGCCACCGTGCAGGCCGCAGTGGCCGACAGCGCCCGCTTCGACGTCTTCGGCCTGATCGACGCCGCGCTCAACGGCGAGGCCGCGCATACCCTGCGCACCCTCGAAGGCCTGCGCGGCGAAGGCGTGGAAACGCCCGTGATCCTCTGGGCGCTGGCCCGCGAACTGCGCCAGCTGGCCGGCATCGCCCAGCAGTACGCCCAGGGCGTGCCGCTGGAGAAAGCCTTCGCCTCCGCCCGCCCGCCGGTGTGGGACAAGCGCCGCCCCCTGGTCAGCCGTGCCCTGCAACGTCATCCCGCCTCGCGCTGGAACCAACTGCTCAGCGATGCCCAGCGCATCGATGCACAGATAAAGGGCCAGGCCCCCGGCGATCCGTGGATCGGCCTCGCACACCTCGCGCTCAGCCTCGCCGGCCAGCGCCTGCCCATCCCCGCCGCCTGACACTGGACATCGCCCGCACGCGGGAGCAAGATGCGCGCGCCTGCAACCCCGCAGGCGCCCAGTGGAGAGTCGGCCATGGCCAAGCAACGCAAGAAACCCAACAAGGCGAAGAGCATCGTCGCCCAGCCCCTGTTCCGCAGCCGTCAGGAACAGCCACTGAAAGGCAAAGGCAGCTACCGCCGCGAAGCCTCCCGTAACTGGGAGGCTTCTTCGCTTCTGGCCGCCTGAAAAGAGTCATCCGTGTTAAGGTCGCGGCTTGTTTTTGCAGCTGTCGAGACCGCCCCATGCTCCTCGCCCCCGTACCCGGCCTGATCCTCCGCAGCCTGGCAGTGGCCACCACCCTCGCAGTCCTCAGCGCCTGCGCCGACACCCCGAACACCTCCGCTCCCCTGGCCAGCGCCCCGGCGCAACCCGCCACCCAAGCCTCCCCCGTCCAGCCGCCGGTCGCACCCGAAGTGCTGCCCGATGAGACCTTCGAGCAATGGCGTGCCCGCTTCCGCCAGGAAGCCCTGGCCGCCGGCATCCGCGCCACCATTTTCGACCAGGCCTTCCAGGGCGTCGAACCGGACCCCGCCGTGGTCACCGCCGACCAGAGCCAGCCCGAGTTCACCCGGCCGGTCTGGGAATACCTCGAAGGGGCCGTGTCGCCGTACCGCGTGCGCAAGGGCCAGGCCCTGCTGGCGGAACACGCGCGGATACTCGACGCCATCGAGCAGCGCTACGCCGTCGACCGCCAGACCCTGGTGGCCGTCTGGGGCATGGAAAGCAGCTTCGGCCAGTTCATGGGCGACAAGTCGGTGATCCGCTCCCTCGCCACCCTGGCCTACGAAGGTCGCCGCCCGGCCTTCGCTCACGCCCAGCTGATCGCCGCCCTGGAGATCATCCAGCACGGCGACATCAAGCCCGCCGGCATGCGTGGCTCCTGGGCCGGCGCCATGGGCCAGACCCAGTTCATCCCCACCACCTACAACACCCATGCGGTGGACTTCGACGGCGACGGCCGCCGCGACATCTGGAACTCCACCGCCGACGCCCTGGCCTCCACTGCCCACTACCTGCAGGCCTCGGGCTGGCAGAAGGGCAAGCCATGGGGCGCCGAAGTGAAGCTGCCAGCCGGCTTCGACTACGCCCAGGCCGACACCGACACCCGCAAGACCGTGGCCGAGTGGCAGGCGCTGGGCGTGCGCGTACCGTTGCCCGCGCACCTGGCCCAGGAGCGCGGCTACCTGCTGCTGCCGGCCGGCTACCGCGGCCCGGCATTCCTGGTGCTGGACAACTTCCGCGCCATCCTCAAGTACAACAACTCGTCTTCCTACGCCCTGGCCATCGGCCTGCTGTCCCAGCGCTTCGACGGCCAGGGGCTGATCGCTGGCACCTGGCCCAAGGGCGACAAGCCCCTGAGCCGCACCGAGCGAATCGAGCTGCAGGAGGCCCTGGCCAGCGGTGGCTACAACCCCGGTGCCGCCGACGGCATCATCGGTGCCAACACCCGCAAGGCCATCCGTGGCTACCAGCAGCAGCTCGGCTGGCCGGCCGACGGCTACCCCAACCAGCAGCTGCTCGAGCAATTGCGCGGCGCACGCTGAAGCGCCCCGCCTGGACCGGGCCACGGGTCGCCCGGCCACAGCCGGGGCCCCTCCGGACCGCACAGGCGGGCAGTTGACCATCCGGTCATTTCGCTCCAGCCGATACAGGCCGCTGTGTTACACTGCGCCACCCCTTTTTGCCCCCGTGGCAGCCAACTGAGCCTCTAGCGGAGCCAGTTCCGATGTCCGATTCAGCCCCGTCCAAACCCGTCGCCAGTGGCGAGAAGTTCCGTAATGCCCAGGGCATCACGGCGATCAAGGATGGCCAGAAGCGCCGCGCCTCGGCCGAACCCCAGGTATTCGAACCCAAGCCCAGCTGGCTGCGGGTGAAGGCTCCCGGCGGCAGCCGTTTCGAGGCGGTCAAGCGCAACGTCGGCGAGCACCGCCTGAGCACCGTGTGCCAGGAATCCCATTGCCCGAACATGGGCGAGTGCTGGTCCAACGGCACCGCCACCATCATGTTGATGGGCTCGGTGTGCACCCGCGCCTGCCGCTTCTGCGCCGTGGACACCGGCAACCCCAATGGCTGGCTGGACCAGGAAGAGCCTCAGAACACCGCCAAGTCCGTCGAGCTGATGGCGTTGCGCTACATCGTGCTGACCTCGGTGGACCGCGACGACCTGGACGACGGCGGCGCCAGCCACTACGCGGCCTGCGTGCGCGCCATCAAGGAGCGCACCCCCCATGTGGTGGTGGAAGCCCTGACGCCCGACTTCGACGGTGATCTCCAGGCCATCGAGCGCGTGGTCGATTCGGGACTCGAGGTGTTCGCGCAGAACGTCGAGACGGTCAAGCGCCTGACCCACGAGGTACGCGACCCCCGCGCCGGCTACGAGAAGACCCTGAACGCCCTGGCGCACGCCAAGCGCCACCGCCCGTCGGTACTGACCAAGACCAGCCTGATGCTCGGCCTGGGCGAGACCGACGAGGAAGTCATCGAGGCCATGGACGACCTGCGCGCCATCGGCGTCGACATCCTGACCCTCGGCCAGTACCTGCAACCGACCCGCAACCACCTCAAGGTCCAGCGCTGGGTCAGCCCCGAGGAGTTCAACCGCTTCCGCGACATCGGCCTGGAGAAGGGCTTCATGGAAGTCGCCGCCGGCCCGCTGGTGCGCTCCAGCTACCGCGCCGACCGGGTGTTCGAGAAGAACAACCTGGGCCTCGCCGCACCGGTACCGGTGCCGGGCCAGCCCCAGGACACCAGCCTTATCCCCGCCCTCAACCTGGGCTGAGCGGCCACGGCAAGGCCGCCCCGGGAAACCGGGGCGGGTTGCGATGAAGGAAGGCCAGGCTTATGAAAAAGGCGCCCACCGGGCGCCTTTTTTGTACCCGTCTAGCGCGGGTACAGCCGCTCGCGCAGGATCCGCTCCAGGCGCTGCGCCACCTCGTCGAGGGGCGGCGCCGGCGCGACCAGCTCCTTGAGTTGCACCATCTTCAGGCCGGCGTAACCGCAGGGGTTGATGCGCTGGAAGGGCGACATGTCCATGTCCACGTTGAGCGCCAGGCCGTGGAAGGAACAGCCGCGGCTGACCCGCAGGCCCAGCGAGGCGATCTTGTCGCCCGCCACGTAGACCCCGGGCGCATCCGCCCTGGGCGCCGCCTCGATGCCGTAGCCGGCCAGCAGCTCGACCAGGCTCAGCTCCATGGTCGTCACCAGCTCGCGCACACCCAGGCCCAGGCGGCGCAGGTCGAGCATCAGGTAGCCCACCAGCTGGCCGGGACCGTGGTAGGTCACCTGGCCGCCACGATCGACCTGCACCACCGGGATATCGCCCGGTGCCAGCAGGTGCTCGGCCTTGCCGGCCTGCCCCTGGGTGAATACCCGGGGGTGCTGCAGCAGCCAGATTTCGTCGGGGGTGGTGTCGTCGCGCTCGGCGGTGAGCCGGCGCATCGCCTCCAGGGTCGGCAGGTATTCGGCCAACCCCAGGTGACGCACGATGAGCTCGGGCGCCACTAGAGCACCATGTGCACGCGGCCGGTAGCGCGCAGGTCGACGTGAATCGCCTGCAACTGGTCGACGCTGGTGGCGGTGATCAGTACCTGCACGGAGAGGAAGCGGCCGTTGCGGCTGTCGCGTGCCACCAGGGTGGTGACGTCGAGGTCCGGCGCATGGCGCTGGATGATCTCGACGACCAGGTCGGAGAAGCCCTCGCCGGCATCGCCGATCACCTTGATCGGGTAGCGCTCGCAGGGGAATTCGATTTTTGGGGCTTGTACGTCGGTTTCGTCGGTCATGGCGGCGGCGGACTCGTAGTCCGCGATGCGGACGCCCCGCCACCCGGGTGGGGTGCGGGGCGTCGGCTCAGTAGGTCGGTTGGTACGGCTCGGCTCAGTTGAACAGGCCGTAGAAGAACAGGCGGATGCTATCCCACAGGCGGCGGAAGAAGCCACCTTCTTCGACGGCCTCCAGGGCGACCAGGTCGGCGCTGTGCACCACCTTGTCGTCCAGCTTGACCTCGACCTTGCCGATCACGTCGCCCTGCTTGATGGGCGCGACCAGTTGCGGGGACAGGGTCATGGCGGCCTGCAGTTTCTGCAGCTGGCCCTTGGGCAGGGTCATGGTCAGGTCGCTGGCCAGGCCTGCCTTCACTTCGCGCGAAGCGCCCTTCCAGACCTGGGCTTTGGCCAGCTCGGCGCCCTTCTGGTAGAAGGTCTTGGTCTCGAAGAAACGGAAACCGTAGGTCAGCAGCTTCTGGGTCTCGGCGGCACGGGCCTGCTCGCTGTTGGTGCCGAACACCACGGCGATCAGGCGCTGGTTGTCACGCACGGCGGAGGCCACCAGGCAGAAGCCGGCTTCCTCGGTGTGGCCGGTCTTCAGGCCGTCCACGGTCTTGTCGCGCCACAGCAGCAGGTTGCGGTTGGGCTGCTTGATGTTGTTCCAGAAGAACTCCTTCTGCGAGTAGATGGCGTAGTGCGCCGGGTCCTCGTAGATGATCGCGCGGGCCAGGCGGGCCATGTCGTGCGCGGTGGAGTAGTGCTCCGGATTGGGCAGGCCGGTGGCGTTCATGAAGTGGCTGCCGGTCATGCCGAGCTTCTCGGCGGTGGTGTTCATCATGTCGGCGAAGGCGTCTTCGCTGCCGGCGATGTGCTCGGCCACGGCGACGCTGGCGTCGTTGCCGGACTGGATGATGATGCCGTGCAGCAGGTCGCTCAGGGACACCTGGGTGTTGACCTGGACGAACATGCGCGAACCGCCGGTGCGCCAGGCGTGCTCGCTGATGGTCACCGGGTCGTTCTCGCCGATCTGGCCCTTGCGGATTTCCAGGGTGGCGATGTACGCGGTCATCAGCTTGGTCAGGCTCGCGGGCGGCAGGCGCTCGTCACCGTTGTTCTCGACCAGGACCTGGCCACTGGCGGCATCCATCAGCACATAGGCCTTGGCAGCCAGTTGCGGCGGCGATGGGACGATCTGCTCGGCGGCCAGGGCGACCGGCGCGGCGATGAGCAGGGCTGCTGGCAGTAGAAGGCGTTTCGCAAAGCTGATGATGTTCATCCGTCTCTCTGAAGTTGCTAATGGTCTAACAGGCCCTCGCGGGCAAAGAACGAAGCCGTCAGTCCGGCTTCACCAGGGTCGGCTGGCCGAGGTTGGCCAGGCGAACGCTGTCCTGCAATTGCTGCGCTTCACCCTGCGTGTCGATCGGCCCCAGGCGCACCCGGTGCAGGATCTGCTGATTGCGCACGACCGAGCTGATGAATACCGGGGCACTCACCATCCCGCTCAGCTTGTCCTTGAGGAGCTCCGCAGCGTCCGGATTGGCGAATGCGCCCACCTGGAGATACAGGCCAGATGCTCCGAGTGAACCGTTTTTTTTTGCGTCGATCTGCACGGGCAGCACGGCGGCCGCGTGCTGCGCGGGCGGCGGGGTGTACTGCTCGACCGGAGCGCTGGCGACCTGAACGGGCGCGGGCGCCGGCTGGGGCTTGGCCACCTGCTGCGGCTGCGCCAGCACCATCGGCACCGGACGGCCCTGGGCGGCCCACCACTCGTTGGGGTCGATGCCCTCGACCTTGACCCGCGCGGTGCCGGTTTCGGCATAGCCGAGCTTCTTCGCGGCGGCGAAGGACAGGTCGATGATGCGGTCGGAGTAGAACGGGCCACGGTCGTTCACGCGCAGGATCACCGTGCGGCCGTTGTCCAGGTTGGTCACCTTGACGTAGCTCGGCAGCGGCAGGGTCTTGTGCGCAGCGGTCATGCCGTAGAGGTCGTAGGCCTCGCCGTTGGCGGTGGCCTGCCCATGGAACTTGGTGCCATACCAGGAAGCGGTGCCGGTGGCCTGGTAGCGGCGCGCATCGCTCATCGGGTAGTAGGTCTTGCCCAGCACCGTATAGGGGTTGGCCTTGATCGAGCCGTAGTGCGGCATCGGCACCGCGTCGGGGATCCGCGAGACGTCGACGTCCCACCAGGGCGCCCCGTCCTTGTGCGGACGCGAATAATCGCCAGGACCGGAGATCGGCCCGCCTTGTTGTACCGGCTGCGGGGAACGGCTGCTGGAGCAGCTGGCGAGCAGCAGCACCAAGGCACCGTAAGCTGCGAATCTGATCGGCATCTGCCGCATGTGTTAACGCCCGCCCCGCGCATTGACCAAGGATTCTGAAAGCTGATGCACCGCCATGGAATACATCACGCTGCGATTGTAGCGGGTGATCACGTAGAAGTTGGGCAGGCCCATCCAGTACTCCATGCCGTCCGCGCCATCCAGCCTGAAGGCCGTGACGGCGAGATCATCGCGCAAGGCATCCCCGCTTGCCCAGCCCAGGGCACGCAGTTCGCCGACATTCTTCACCGGGTCCAGGCCTTCGGTGAGGCCCTGCTCGGCATTCTCGCCACGCACCTGGGCGCGGCTGACCACCGGCTGGCCGGCTACCCAGCCATGACGCTTGAAGTAGCTGGCCACGCTGCCGATGGCGTCCACCGGGTTGGTCCAGATATCGATGTGGCCGTCACCGTCGAAGTCCACCGCATAGGCGCGGAAGCTGCTGGGCATGAACTGCGGCAGCCCCATGGCGCCGGCGTAGGAGCCCTTCAGGGTGAGCGGGTCGACCTGCTCTTCGCGCGCCAGCAGGAGGAACTCCTTCAACTGCTTGCGGAAGAATTCGGCACGCGGCGGGTAGTCGAAGCCCAGGGTCGACAGGGCATCGATCACCCGGTAGCTGCCGGTGTTGCCGCCATAGAAGGTCTCGACGCCGATGATCGCCACGATCACCTGGGCCGGCACGCCGTACTCCTTCTCGGCACGGGCCAGGGCGTCGGCGTGCTGGTTCCAGAAGGCCACGCCTTTCTGGATGCGCGCATCGGTGATGAAGATCGGGCGGTATTCCTTCCACGGCTTGACCCGTTCGGCCGGCCGCGAAATCGCATCGAGGATCGCCTGCTTGCGTTCAACCTCGCGGAACAGGCTGACCAGCTGCTCCCCGGCGAAGCCGTAGTCACGGGTCATCTCCGCGACGAACTCGGCGACCTGCGGGCTGCCTTCGTAGTCCCCCGCCAGGGCCGGCGCGGCGGCTCCCAGCACGCCGCCGAGACCCAGGGTCCCCCGCACCATCCAGCTGCGCAGTATTTTCAAATTATTCACTCGTATCAAACCTGGGCGATCCACTTGCGATGGGTATGGATGGCCATCAAAACCCCAAACCCTGACAGCAGCGTAACCAGCGAAGTTCCGCCGTAGCTAATGAAGGGAAGGGGCACTCCCACCACCGGCAGCAGGCCACTGACCATGCCGATGTTGACGAACACGTAGACGAAGAAGGTCATGGTCAGGCTGCCCGCCAGCAGCTTGCCGAACAGGGTCTGTGCCTGCGCGGTGATGACCAGGCCGCGGCCGATCAACAGCATGTAGACCAGCAGCAGGATGCACACGCCGACCAGGCCGAACTCTTCGCCGAGGACGGCAATGATAAAGTCCGTGTGGCTTTCGGGCAAAAAATCCAGGTGCGACTGGGTGCCCAGCAGCCAGCCCTTGCCGAACACCCCGCCCGAGCCGATCGCCGCCTTCGACTGGATGATGTTCCAGCCGGTGCCCAGCGGGTCGCTTTCCGGGTCGAGGAAGGTCAGCACCCGCTGCTTCTGGTAGTCGTGCATGACGAAGAACCACATCCCCACCGCGACCGGCACCACCGCCGTGACCGCGCCGAGTATCCAGCGCCACTGCAGCCCGGCCATGAACAGCACGAAGGCCCCCGAGGCGAGGATCAGCAGCGCGGTGCCGAGGTCCGGCTGGCGCACCACCAGGATGAAGGGCACCACGATCAGCGCCAGGCTCACCACCACATGCTTGAGCTTGGGGGGCAGCGTTCGCTTGGACAGGTACCAGGCGATGGTCGCCGGCATGAGGATCTTCATGAACTCCGCGGGCTGGAAGCGGATCACCCCCGGGATGTTGATCCAGCGCGTGGCGCCCATGGCGTTGTGGCCCATGATGTCGACCACGATCAGCAGCGACACGCCGCCGACGTAGCCCAGGGGCACCCAGCGGGCGAGGAAGCGTGGCTCGAACTGGGCGATGACCACCATCGCCACCAGCCCCAGGCCGAAGGACGACGCCTGCTTCATCAGCAGGTCCCAGTGCTTGCCGCTGGCCGAATAGAGGACGAACAGGCTGCCGGCGGCCAGCACCAGCAGGAGCAGCAGCAACTGGCCATCGATGTGCAGGCGCTGCAGCAGGCTGGCGCGGCGGCGCATCACGTCCTCGTTGGACAGGGTGCGGTCGAAGTTGCTGTTCATCGGCTCGGGCTCTTCTCGGCGGTCAGGGGCGCCTGCGGCGACTGGAACTCGGGCTTGAGCTGCCCATCGGGGCCCAGCAGCCAGGCATCCATCACCTGCTTGACCACGGGCGCGGCGACACCGGAGCCGGACTCACCGTTCTCCACCATCACCGCGACGGCGATCTTCGGGTTGTCGGCCGGGGCGAAGCCGATGAACAGCGCGTGGTCGCGGTGGCGCTCCTGGACCTTCGAGCGGTCGTACTTCTCGCCCTGCTTGATCGCCACCACCTGCGCGGTACCGGACTTGCCGGCGATGCGGTAGACCGAGGTATCGCCGACCTTGCGGGCGGTGCCCCGCGCGCCGTGCATCACCTGCTCCATGCCGGAGCGCGCGTAGTCCCAGAACTTCGGGTCGCGCAGCGTGATGTCCGGCATCGGGTTCGGATCTTCCGGCGGCTTGCCCTCGATGGTCTTGGCCAGGTGCGGGCGGATCCACTTGCCCCGGTTGGCCATCAGCGCGGTGGCCTGGGCCAGTTGCAGCGGCGTGGCCTGCATGTAGCCCTGGCCGATGCCGAGGATCAGGGTCTCGCCCGGGTACCAGGCCTGGCGGTAGCGGGCGCGCTTCCAGTCGCGCGACGGCATGAGCCCGGTGGTCTCCTCGAACATGTCCAGGGCCACCTTCTGGCCGAAGCCGAAGCGGCTCATGGAGGCATGCAGGCGGTCGATGCCCATCTTGTGGGCAAGGTCGTAGAAGTAGGTGTCGTTGGACCGCATGATCGCGGTCTCCAGGCTCACCCAGCCGTCCCCGGTGCGGTTCCAGTTGCGGTACTTGTGATCGTAATTGGGCAGTTGGTAGAAGCCCGGGTCGAACACCCGCGACTCGGGGGTGACCACGCCGGCTTCCAGCCCCGAGACCGCCACCATCGGCTTGACCGTCGACCCCGGCGGATAGAGCCCGCGCAGCACGCGGTTGTACAGCGGCCGGTCGATGGAGTCGCGCAGCTCGGCGTACTGCTTGAAGCTGATGCCGGTGACGAAGGGGTTGGGATCGAAGCTCGGCTGGCTGACCATCGCCAGCACATCGCCGCTGGACGGCTCGATGGCCACGATGGCGCCTCGGCGCCCGCCAAGGGCCGCTTCCGCCGCCTCCTGCAGGCGCGTATCGATGGTCAGCACCAGGTCCTTGCCCGGCTTCGGATCGGTGCGCTTGAGCACCCGCAGCACACGGCCACGGGCGTTGGTCTCGACTTCCTCGTAACCCACCTCGCCGTGCAGCGTGTCCTCGTAGAAGCGCTCGATGCCGGTCTTGCCGATGTGGTGGGTGCCGCTGTAGTTGATCGGGTCGAGCTCCTTGAGCTCCTTCTCGTTGATGCGCCCGACGTAGCCCACCGAATGGGCGAAGTGCGCGCCCTGCGGGTAGTGGCGCACCAGTTGCGCGACCACCTCCACACCCGGCAGGCGGAACTGGTTCACCGCCACGCGGGCGATCTGCTCCTCAGACAGCTCGAAGAGGATGGGCACCGGCTCGAACGGGCGACGCCCCTGCTTCATGCGCTTCTCGAACAGCGCGCGGTCATCCGGCGTCAACTGCAGCGCCTCGACGATCACATCCAGCGTCTGCTCCCAGTCGCCGGCGCGCTCACGCGTCACCGTCAGGCTGAAGCTCGGGCGGTTGTCGGCGATGATCAGCCCGTTGCGGTCGTAGATCAGGCCACGGGTCGGCGGGATCGGCTGGACGTGGACGCGGTTGTTCTCGGAAAGCGTCGAGTGGTACTCGTACTGGATCACCTGCAGGTAATAGAGGCGGGCGATCAGCACGCAGGTCAGCAACAGCACCAGCACCGCGCCGACGACGACGCGACGACGCACCAGGCGGGCGTCCTTCTCGTGGTCTTTCAGGCGGATCGGCTGCGGCATCGGTACGGCTTACTTGTGATAGGGGTGGCCGGACAGCACGGTCCAGGCTCGATAGATCTGTTCGCCCACCAGGATCCGCACCAGCGGGTGCGGCAGGGTCAGCGGCGACAGCGACCAGCGCTGTTCGCTGCGCGCGCAGACCTCCGGTGCCAGCCCTTCCGGGCCGCCGACCATGAGGTTCACGGTGCGCGCGTCGAGGCGCCAGCGGTCCAGCTCCACCGCCAGTTGCTCGGTGCTCCAGGCGCGGCCTTCGACTTCCAGGGTGACGATGCGTTCCCCGGGCTGCACCTTGGCCAGCATCGCTTCCCCTTCCTGGCGGATCATCCGCGCCACGTCGGCGTTCTTGCCGCGCGTGGTCAGGGGGATCTCCACCAGTTCCAGGGAAAGCTCGGAAGGCAGGCGCTTGGCGTACTCGTGCCAGCCCTCCTCCACCCAGCGGGGCATGCGCGAGCCGACGGCGATCAGACGCAGACGCAAGGCGGTGCTCCGTTATTCCTGGGGATGCTGGGCGCGGCTCTGCTCGGCACCCTGCCACAGGCGCTCGAGGTCGTAGAACTGGCGGGTGGCGACCTGCATCACGTGCACGACCACATCGCCCAGGTCCAGCAGGGCCCATTCGCCGCTGTCCAGGCCTTCGCTGCCCAGCGGGCGCTGGCCCTGTTCCTTGACCTTCTCCAGCACGTTGTCGGCGATCGACTTGACGTGGCGGCTGGAGGTGCCGCTGGCGATCACCATGAAGTCGGTGACGCTGGTCTTGCCGCGCACATCGATGGTGGTAATGTCCTGGGCCTTCATGTCTTCCAGGGCCGCGATGGCGACCTTGACCAGTTCTTCGTTTTGCATCGGTTCTTCTACCTCGATCAATCAGTTCGTCGCACGGTACAGGCCGTGCTCATGGATATAGGCCAGCACCGCGTCGGGTACGAGGAAGCGTACCGAGCGCCCGGTGGCCAGCAGCTGGCGGATCTGCGTGGCGGAAACCGCCAGCGGCGCCTGCCATACAAAGGAAATCTGTCCGCCCCGCCCGGCCAGGGCCAGGGGATCGGCGATGCTGCGCGCCGCCAGCAGGTCGCGCAGGGCTTCCGGTGGTTCACTGTCGGCGTCCGGCCGTTGCAGCACCAGGATGTGGCAGTGCTCCAGGAGCTCCTCCCAACGGTGCCAGCCCGGCAGGCCGCAGAAGGCATCCCAGCCCAGCAGCAGGTACAGCGAGTCGTCGGCGCCGAGTTCGGCGTGCAGCGACTCCAGGGTGTCGATGGTCCAGGACGGCCGGTCGCGCTTGAGCTCACGATCGTCCACCACCAGTGGCGGCAGGTCGGCCACCGCGCGCTGGACCATTTCCAGGCGATCGGCCGCGCTGACCTGCGGCGTCTCGCGGTGCGGCGGCCTGGCGCTGGGGATCAGGCGCAACTCGTCGAACCCCATCAGCTCGGCGACCTCCAGCGCACCACGCAAGTGGCCGATGTGCACAGGATCGAAGGTACCGCCGAACAGACCGATGCGTTTGCCCATCAGGTGCGCACGTGACCGTCGCCGAACACCACGTACTTCTCGCTGGTCAGGCCTTCCAGGCCGACCGGTCCACGGGCGTGCAGCTTGTCGGTGGAGATGCCGATCTCCGCGCCCAGGCCGTACTCGAAGCCATCGGCGAAGCGCGTCGAGGCGTTGACCATCACCGAGGCGGAATCCACTTCGGTGAGGAAACGACGGGCGTCGCTGAAGTTCTCGGTGATGATCGCGTCGGTGTGCTGCGAGCCGTAGGTATTGATGTGCTCGATCGCCTCATCCAGGCCCGCGACGATGCGGATCGACAGGATCGGCGCGTTGTACTCGGTGCGCCAGTCTTCCTCGGTCGCCTCCAGCACGTCGCCACCCAGCAGCGCGCGGGTGGCGGCGTCGCCACGCAGTTCCACCTGCTTGTCGCGGTAGATGGCGGCCAGCGGCGGCAGCACGCGCTCGGCGATGCCGGCATGCACCAGCAGCGTCTCCATGGTGTTGCAGGGCGCGTAGCGCTGGGTCTTGGCGTTGTCGGCGACGCGGATCGCCTTGTCCAGGTCGGCGGCGATGTCGATGTAGACATGGCAGATGCCGTCCAGGTGCTTGATCACCGGCACCTTGGCCTCGCGGCTGATGCGCTCGATCAGGCCCTTGCCGCCGCGCGGGACTATCACGTCGACGAACTCCGGCATGCTGATCAGCGCGCCCACGGCGGCGCGGTCGGTGGTTTCGACGACCTGCACCAGCTCGGCCGGCAGGCCGGCGTCGGCCAGGCCCTTCTGGATGCAGGCGGCGATGGCCTGGTTGGAATGGATGGCCTCGGAGCCGCCACGCAGGATGGTGGCGTTGCCGGACTTCAGGCACAGGCTGGCGGCGTCTATGGTCACGTTCGGGCGCGACTCGTAGATGATGCCGATCACGCCCAGCGGCACGCGCATCTTGCCCACCTGGATGCCCGAAGGCAGGTAGCGCATGTCGCGGATCTCGCCGATCGGGTCCGGCAGGGTGGCCACCTGGCGCAGGCCCTCGATCATGTCGTCGATGCGTGCCGGGGTGAGCGCCAGGCGATCCAGCATGGCTGGCTCCAGGCCATTGGCCCGGCCATTGGCCAGGTCCTGCTCGTTGGCGGCGGACAGCTCGGCGCGGGCGGCGTCCAGTGCATCGGCGGCGGCCAGCAGGGCGCGGTTCTTCTGCGCGGTGCTGGCACGGGCGGCCACGCGCGAGGCGGCGCGCGCGGCGCGGCCCAGGCGGGTCATGTAATCGAGAACGGACTCGGTCATGGTCTCGGCGGTCTGGCAGTTGGGAAAAGTGGGCGATTATAGCCCGCGCGCCCCGCCACGCCCAGCGGCGCCGGGCGGATGGTAGACAGCACGTCCCGCGGTGCCGGCGCGGCACCGCCACAGCCGCCAGGGCCCGCGCTTGCAGGGGATACGGTGACACCCGGCGGAAAATACTGGCCTTGTGCCGCCCGAAGGTTGGGTAAACAAAATCGTCACCGATGTTTACCTTGAGCTCGTGCCACCGCGCCCCGACTCGCGGCGAGAACAACAAGAAGGCGCCCGAGCGCCGGAGGATCGCCATGCACTATCGCACCGGATACAGCGCAGACCTGCTCGCCTCGCCCCCCGAGAGGCTCCACATAGGCCCCTGGTGCCTGCACTACCAGGCCTGGTCCCGCCACCCCGACGACACCCGCCCGCCCGTGCTCATGCTCGGCGGAGCGTTCCAGAGCTTCCGCTCCTTCGCCGCCGAGGTGGAAGAGCTGCTGGACGAACACCCGGTCATCCTCCTCGACCTGCCCGGCCAGGGCGGCAACCTGCAGCTGGCCCCGGAACTGGGGCTGGAGCAGCTCGCCGACCTGATCGCCGACTTCGCCGAGGAACTGGCCCTCCCGCCCCTGATGCCCATCGGCCTGTCCTACGGCTCGGCCCTGGCCGCGCTGTTCGCCAGCCGCCACCCGCAGCGTTGCGAGCGCCTGCTGCTGGCCGGCATCACCGCCTTCGGCCGGGACGGTGCCCGCGCGCTGCTGGAGGAAGGCCTGCTGATGCTCGCCGAAGGCAACCTCGCGGCCTTCGCCCAGGGTGTGCTGATCGGCCTGATCAACCCCCTGCGCCTGGACGCCACCGGCATCTCCCCGGGCTTTCGCAAGGCCATGCTGCGCCAGTTGCAGCGCCTGTCGCCGGTGGAGCAGGAGCGCTACCGGCAGAACAGCCGGCGCCTGCTGGACTTCGGCGGCTTCACCCGGCACCCGGATTGCCCGACCCTGGTGCTGGCCGGCGAATACGATCACTTCACCCAACCCTGGGAGCACGCACAATTCGCCGCCGCCTGCGCCGACGCCGACTGCGCACTCATCGAGCACGGCGACCACCTGGCCCAGTTCGAACGCCGCGACGCCTGCTCGCGCCTCTACGTCCCCTTCTTCGAGGGCCGCCCACTGCCGCAGCTGGCCCCCGGCTCCACCCGCCTCGCGCGCGGCATGCTCGGCAGCCTGGAAAAACGCCAGGAACCCCGGCTCGCCCCGCGGGACCGCAACGGCCGCCTGTTCCACCCGCAACTGGGCGAACTGGCCGTGGAGATCAGCGAGCTGGGCTTCTTCGGCGGCCGGCTGCATGGCGACCTGCCGACGGACCTGCCCGCGCGGGGCTGGCGCCTGCGCGCCGGCGAACTGCCGGACCTGGAGCTGCTGCCGCTGCGTCGCCAGGGCGATGCGCTGTCGCTGGTCTTCACCCATGTCGATGCCGACGCCAGCGCCGCCCTCGCCGCTCAGGTCGGCCCCTGGCAGATGGCGGCGGCAGCGGCCTGAAAGCTGGAAGCTGGAAGCTGGAAGCCAGGAGTCTGCTTGAAGCTTCTGGCTTCTGGCTTGTTACTTGTGGCTTGTGGCTTGCCACTTGTCACCTGTCACTTTTCAGATGGAGGCTTCGACGACGCGGACCAGCGTGGGCCACCGCCCCATGCGCAGGCCCAGCTCGGCGCCGTCCACCTGCGGGTCCAGCACCTGCACCCGGGGGAAGCCGCAGCGGTTGAAGCCATCGATGATGGCGGCGCTGTCGCGGTAGTGCAGCGGGTAGTTGCCGCGGGTGAAGCGCCCCACCAGGTCCACGCCCCAGCGCAGCTGGCGGTAGCGCGGATGCTCGCGCAGGTCGGGATAGAGGTCGGTGAGGTAGGTGGCGGCGGGAAAGGCGCGCAACTGGTCGGCCAGGCGACGCCAGAAGTCCTCGATCACCGGTAGTTCGAAGTAGTTCACCAGCCCCTCGGTGATCACCACCACCGGTCGCTGCCGGTCCAGCCCGGCGAACAGGGCCTCCAGCCCCTGCCCGCCCTCACTGGCGAGGATGTCCACCGCGCGCACCTGGTGGCGGCTGTTGAGCCAGCCCTCGCTGTGCAGCAGCAGGCGCTTGCGCGCGGCCATGGGCGGCAGGTCGGCCTCCAGGTAGCGCAGCTCCGGGTAGCGCTCGCAGAAGCGCCGGCCCCGGGGCGACAGGCCGCAGGCGATCTCCACCACCTGCGGCGTGCCGTTGCCGATGGCCGCGTCGAGGCGGGCGTCGATCAGCAAATGGCGTTGCAGCAGGAAACTCTCGATGTCCAGGCCGAAGCCCACTCGCGCGCCCCAGGTGATGGGGCTGAGCAGGCCATGCACCCAGCGCCCGAAAGAAGTGGCGAACGCCGGGTCGGCCAGGTGGTGGCGGTACCAGACGTAGCCGGTGTAGTGGGCGCTGGGCGTGATGTGGGCGCTGTCGGCCCGGGCGGCTCTGGACATGGCAGGACTCTTTATTGTTTTTCTTGGTATTTCCCATCCAGCCGTTCAGCTGCCGGCCGGCGAGGCTTACGTATAATCGCCAGCCTAAGCCGCCGAGGACGCCCAAGACAGCCCATGCCGACCGTTCCCACCCTAAGTTTGCCCTGGCCGGGCGCCCGCCCGCTGGGCGATGGATTCTTCGATCGTGACGCTCAACTGCTGGCCCGCGAACTGCTCGGCAAGGTGATCCGCCACCGGGTCGGCGAGCACTGGCTGTCGGCCCGCATCATCGAGACGGAAGCCTATTACTGCGCCGAGAAAGGCAGCCACGCCTCCCTTGGCTACACCGAGAAACGCCGGGCGCTGTTCCTCGATGGTGGCCACATCTATATGTACTACGCACGCGGCGGCGACTCGCTGAACTTCAGCGCCCAGGGCCCCGGCAACGCCGTGCTCATCAAGTCCGCCTACCCCTGGCAGGACGCGATCTGCGGCCCCGAGGCGCTGCTCGCCATGCAGCGCAACAACCCCGATGCCAACGGTATCCCCCGCCCGCCGGAGCGCCTCTGCGCCGGCCAGACCCTGCTGTGCAAGGCGCTCGCCCTGCGCGTGAAGGAGTGGGACGCGCAGCGCTTCGACCTGGCGCGACTGTTCGTCGAGGACGTTGGCGAGCGCCCCGGGCAGATCATCCAGACCACCCGCCTCGGCATACCCCGTGGCCGCGACGAGCACCTGCCCTACCGCTTCGTCGACGCCGGCTACGCCCGCCACTGCACGCGCAACCCTTTGCGGCGCGGGCAGGTCCAAGGGCAGCACTATCACCTGATCGAAGGAACGACCCCATGAGCGAATGGCTCGACGCCGTCACCACCTGGCTCGGCGCCCATCCCCAGTGGCTGGGCCTGGCCATCTTCATCATCGCCTGCGTCGAATGCCTGGCCATCGCCGGGATCATCGTGCCCGGCACCGTGCTGCTGTTCGCCGTGGCCGCCATGGCCGGCAGCGGCGCGCTGGGGCTCTGGGAAACGCTGCTGCTAGGCTACTTCGGCGGCCTGCTGGGCGATGCCATTTCCTATGGGCTGGGCCGCCGTTTCCACCAGAACATCCGCCGCCTGCCGGGCCTGCGCCACCACCCGGAATGGCTGGCGGGGGCGGAGAGCTACTTCAACCGCTACGGCGTCGCCAGCCTGCTGGTGGGCCGCTACATCGGCCCGCTGCGACCGATGCTGCCCATGGTCGCCGGCATGCTCGACATGCCGCTGCCGCGCTTCATCGCCGTGAGCCTGGTCGCTGCGGCGGGCTGGTCGGTGGCCTACCTGCTGCCCGGCTGGGCCACCGGCGCCGCCTTCCGCCTGCCGTTGCCGGAAGGCTTCTGGAAGGAAGCCGCCGTGGTGGTGGTCGCGGTGCTGGGGATGCTGCTGCTGATCCTCCAGGGCAGCCTGCGCGAGAAGCGTTGGGCGACGCCCCTGGCCGCCGGCCTCAGCCTGGTACTGCTGGCGGGGCTGTTCTTCGGCTGGTCGTACCTGCACGACTTCGACCAGGGCCTGATGGCACTGGTGCAGGAGCAGCGCAACGACACCCTCGACAGCTTCATGGTGCTGGTCACCCGCCTCGGCGACTTCCGCACCCAGCTGATCGTCGGCGCCCTGCTCACCGGCGTGCTGCTGGTGGCCCGGCAATGGCGCCACGCGGTGTTCGCCGGCGCCACCCTGCTATGCACCGCACTGGCCAACGGCGGCCTCAAGCAACTCTTCGCCCGCGCCCGCCCCGAGGTGCTGGCCGAGCCGCTGGGCACCTTCAGCTTCCCCAGCGGCCACAGCTCGGCGGCCTTCGCCTTCTTCCTCGTGCTCGGTGTACTGGCCGGGCGCTCGCAACCCGCGCGCATGCGCCTGACCTGGCTGCTGCTGGCGTGCCTGCCGGCGCTGGCGATCGCCCTGTCGCGGGTCTACCTGGGGGTGCACTGGCCCACCGACATCCTCGCCGGCGCCCTGCTGGCCGGCTGCATCTGCGCCGCCTGGCTGGCCATCCTGCAGCGTGACCAGCCGATGCCGGCGATGAGCGCGCGGGTCTGGTGGCTGGTGCTGCCGGCCTGCATCGCGCTGCTCGGCGGCATCGCCACCTGGGCGCTGCCCGAAGCCCTGGCCATGTACCGCTACAAGTGACCGGGAGCCGGTAGCCCGGGCTTCAGCCCGGGAAAGGAGAGGCGGGGCGGCTCAGGCGATCATGTCGCCCTGCAGCTTGTCCAGCAGCCCCTGCAGGTGGCTCAGGCGCTGCTCGGGGTCGCCCAGCGTGAGCAGCTCCAGCTTCTCCTTGAGGGAAAACGGCAGCAGGTAGGACAACTGGTTGGCCAGCTCCTGCTGCCCATTGGACAGCCCGCCCATGCCCAGCCCCTGCACCAGCGGGTGCTCGGCCAGGGCGTTGAGCAACGCGGCGAGGTCGGCGTGCTCGGGCAGCAGCGGGCGCTCCTCGGCCTCGTCCAGCCATTGGACGTCGGCGACCGTGAGCTGGTCCGGCCGGACTTCCGCGCGGGTCACCCTGAAGCGGCGCCCGCCTTCCACGCGGATACCCAGCAGGCTGTTGGGCAGTTGCTGGAAATCACGGATGACCGCCTCGCAACCCGTGCCGGCGAAACGGCTCGCCGCCTCGCCCACCTCCTCGCCCTCGAGGATGCAGACCACGCCGAAACCGGTGCCCTGCTTCATGCAGCGGCCGATCATGTCCAGGTAGCGCGCCTCGAACAGCTGCAGGTCGAGCGCGCAGCCGGGGAAGAGCACGGTATTGAGCGGAAACAGCGGCAGATTCATCGACACGACCTCATACGACCATCGCAACGGCCAGCGGCAACAGCACCGCGGTGGCCACACCCATCAGGCTCATCGCCAGCGCCGCGAAGGCGCCGCATTCCTCGCCCTCCTGCAACGCCCGCGCAGTCCCCACGGCGTGAGCGGTGATGCCCAGCGCCATGCCCTGTGCCGCCGGATGGCGCACACCGATACGACGCAGCAGCTCCGGCCCCAGGGTCGCGCCGATGACGCCGGTGATCAGCACGAACACCGCCGCCAGCGCCGCCACCCCGCCGATCTGCTCGGCCACCAGCATGGCGATGGGCGAGGTCACCGACTTCGGCGCCATGGTCATCAGCATCATGTGCTCGGCACCGAAGGCCCAGGCCAGGCCCACACCCATAACCGTAGCAACCAGGCCACCGATGAACAGGGTGATCAGCGTCGGCCAGAACAACTGGCGGATGCGCTTGAGGTTGAGGAACAGCGGCACCGCCAGCGCTACGGTGGCCGGCCCGAGCAGCAATGTCAGCAGCGTGGTGCTCTGACGGTACTCCTCGTAGCCGATGCCCAGGGGCACCAGCACCGCGATCACCAGGGCCATGGACACCAGCACCGGCTGCAGGAACATCAGGCGGGTCTTCTCGTACAGGGAGATGGACAGCTGGTAGGCCGCCAGCGTCAGGCCGACGCCGAACAGCGGATGGTGGGCGATGGCCTGCCAGGCCCCGTGCCAGTCGATGCTCATGGGCGATCCTCCTGGCGAGCCTTGCGGTCGATCAGGTGCTGCATCAGCCAGCCCACGAACAGCATCGAGAAGAACACCGACAGCGCCAGCGCGCCGACCACCGCCCAGAAGTCGGCCCAGATCGCCTGGGCATACACCATCACTCCCACCGCCGGCGGCACCAGCAGCAACGGCAGGTAGCGCAGCAGGCTGCTGGAGGCCACCGACAGCGGCTCGCCCACCTCGCCACGGGCGACGAGGAACAGGAACAGCAGCACCAGGCCGATGATGGGCCCGGGCAGCATGTGCAGGAAAAGGGCGTTGATCCCGGTGCCGAGCAACTGGAACAGCACCAGCCAGGTCAGGCCGCGCAAAAGCATGAAAATCTCCGGATAGGTCAGGTAAGCCCTGGACGAGACGCGTGCAAGGCCCGCTGCAGAGCGGTCGTTGCCAGGATCGCGCCATTATAGGCCCGCTCGCCACCCTCGCTATAACCCGCCATTCGCAGGGGCCATGCCTGCTTGACCCCCGCCCCGTGCCCATGCTGATCTAGACGGCGATGAATCCAGGGTCGGCCAAAGACCCGGCAAGAAGAACAACAAACCACGTCCACGGAGGATGAAGCATGCCGTTCGTACCTGTATCCGAACTGAAGAACTACATAGGCAAGGACCTGGGCCACTCCGAGTGGCTGACCATCGACCAGCAACGCATCAACCAGTTCGCCGAATGCACCGGCGACCACCAGTTCATCCATGTCGACCCGGAGAAGGCCAAGCACACGCCCTTCGGCACCACCATCGCCCACGGTTTCCTCACCCTGTCGCTGATCCCGGTCCTCACCGAAGGCCTGCTGGTACTGCCCGAAGGCATGAAGATGGGCATCAACTACGGCCTGGACAGCGTGCGCTTCATCCAGCCGGTGAAGGTGGACTCCCGCGTCCGCCTGGCGCTCACCATCATGGACGTCACCGAAAAGAACCCCGGCCAGTGGCTGATCAAGGCCCGCGCCACCCTGGAGATCGAAGGCCAGGCCAAGCCTGCCTACATCGCCGAATCCCTGAGCCTCTGCTTCGTCTGAAACAACGCCGGCGGCCCGCCGCCGGCCTCTCTCCCGCCACTCGCCTCGGCAGCACCGCGTTCGCTAGAATGCCGCCCGCCACTCGGCACCCTCTTCTCTCGACAAGGACAGTTTCATGACCGAAAAACGCATCCTCCCGGCCTTCCTGCTGTGCTTCTTCCTGGGCACCTTCGGCGCGCACCGCTTCTACGCCGGCAAGATCGGCACCGCCATCCTGCAGATCCTCACCCTCGGCGGCCTGGGCATCTGGACCCTGATCGACTTCATCATGATCATCGTCGGCGCCTTCACCGACAAACAGGGCAACAAGATCACCCAGTGGACCTGAGCCACGGTACGGATGAAAAGAAAAGCCCGCGATAGCGGGCTTTTTTACGCCACACTTGCAACAGCCGTATCCACCCTCAAGGGACTGTCGATGAAACCGCTGCTGCCCCTCGCGCTCGCCCTGCTCCTCTCGGCCTGCGGAGACGGAGAACCCCTCACCCCGCCGGACGCCCGCCTGCCCGATGGTTCGCGCTACCGAGGCGCCGTGGTCGACGGCCTGCTGCAAGGCCCGGGGCGCCTGGACTACAGCAACGGCACCTGGTTCGAAGGCCAGTTCAAGGACGGCCAGCCCAACGGCCATGGCACCTGGCACGCGCCCAATGGCGTCGACTACCAGGGCGAGTTCCGCAACGGCCTGTTCGAAGGCAATGGCCGCCTCACCTACAGCGACGGCACCTCCTACGACGGCGCATTCAAGGCCAACCAGTTCAGCGGCGAAGGCACGCTCAGCCGGGAAGGCATGGTCTACAGCGGCACCTTCCGCGACGACCGCTACCACGGCCAGGGCAAGCTCGAACTGCCCGATGGCAGCAGCTACCAGGGCCAGTTCAAGCGCGGCGAGCAGACCGGTCGGGGCGTACGCACCGACGCCGACGGCTCGCGCTATTCCGGACCTTTCAAACAGGGCCAGCTCGAGGGCGAAGGCGACTACCAGGGCGCCGACGGCGGCTTCTACAGCGGCGGGTTCAAGAACGGCCTGTTCGATGGCAAGGGCCGCTACCAGAACGCCGAAGGCTCGGTGTGGAGCGGTGAGTTCAAGGGCGGCGCCCTGACCGGCAAGGGTGAGTACAAGGGCGCGGATGGCGAGCGCTACGTCGGCGCCTTCCGCAACTGGCGCTACCAGGGCGAAGGCACCCTGACCCTCGCCGATGGCAGCCGCTACCAGGGCGGCTTCGCAGGCGGCCGCTACAGTGGCGAAGGCACCCTCGCCCTGGCCGACGGTGGCCAGGAAAAAGGCACCTGGCGCGGCGGCCGGCGCGTGCGTGACGAAGCCGGCAAGGCACTGCCCAACCCGCTGGAAGTCGGCCTGCTGGAACAGGGCCGCCTGCTCGACGCCGCCATCGATGCGCTGCCCGCCTCCACCCCGGCGGTGGAGCTGTACTCCCTGAGCCTGGGGGGCGACGGCCGCCAGGGCGTGTTCCTGCGCGAGGCCGACTACGTCGCCAACCTGCTCGACCAGCGCTTCGGCGCCCATGGCCACATCACCCTGATCAACCACCGCGACCACATGGCCGACCGTCCTATGGCCACCCGCGAGAGCCTGTCCCGGGCGATCCAGGGCATCGCCCGGCGCAGCGGCCCGGAGGACCTGGTGTTCATCTACCTCACCAGCCACGGCTCCGCCGACCATCAGTTGGCCCTCGAACAACCCGGCCTGCAGCTCGCCGACCTGCCCGCCAGCGAGCTGGCCTCGGTGCTGGCCCCGCTGAAGGATCGCCACAAGGTGGTGGTGATCTCCGCCTGCTATTCCGGCGGTTTCATCCCCGCGCTCAAGGACGACAAGACCCTGGTGATGACCGCCGCGCGTGCCGACCGGGTGTCCTTCGGCTGCTCCGACGACAACGAGTTCACCTACTTCGGACGCGCGCTGCTGGCCGACGCGCTGAACCAGACCGACGACCTGGAACATGCTTTCGAACTCGCCCGCAGCGAGGTTGCCGAATGGGAGAAGGCCGACGGCTTCGAACCGTCCGAACCACAGATCTGGGCCCCCAAGCCGGTGCTCGCCCACTGGAGCAAGCTGCGCGCCGGGCAGGCCCGGCAAGCGCTCGCCGCACAACCTGCAACGGCCGCCGGCAAAACCGCCGCCAGCCACTAAGCTCAAGCTGTAACAGCGGAGAAACAGCATGCATCTGACGCCCCAGCACATCCTGCTCGCCGGCGCCACGGGCCTGACCGGTGAACACCTGCTCGACCGACTGCTCAACGAACCCACGGTGGAGCGGGTGCTCGCACCGACCCGTCGCCCCCTGGCCGACCACCCACGCCTGGACAACCCGGTGGGCGAGCTCGCCGCGCTCCTGCCGCACCTCCAGGGGCCGGTGGATACCGCCTTCTGCTGCCTCGGCAGCACCATCCGCCAGGCCGGCTCCCAGGAAGCCTTCCGCGCCGTCGACCTCGACCTGGTGCTCGCCGTCGGCGCCCGCGCCCGCGAGCTCGGTGCCCGTCACTACCTGGTGATCAGCGCACTGGGCGCGGACGCCAATTCCTCGGTGTTCTACAACCGCACCAAGGGCGAGATGGAGGAAGCGCTCAAGGCCCAGGACTGGCCGCAGCTGACCCTGGTGCGCCCGTCCCTGCTGCTCGGCCCGCGCAGCGAATTCCGCCTCGGCGAACGCCTGGCCGCGCCCTTCATGCGCTGGCTGCCGGGCAAGTACCGCGGCATCGGCGCCTGCACCCTGGCCCGCGCACTGTGGCGCCTGGCCCTGGAGACCGACCAGGGCACGCGTGTCGTGGAGTCGGACGAACTGCGCCGCCTGGGCCGCTGACCCCCGGGCGGGAATCCTCCCGCCATTGGCCGAAATCCCCGCGCCACGCGGGGATGCCCCTGCTACCTTGGACGCCTCGCCACCACCACGGGCCGCCGCCATGGGTTTCTACGATCGCCACGTCCTGCCCCGCCTGATCGACTACGCCTGCGGCATGGGCGAGGTGATGAAGACCCGCTCGAAGATCGTGCCCCAAGCCGAAGGCCGGGTGCTGGAGATCGGCATCGGCACCGGTCTCAACCTCGGCTTCTACGACCCGGCCAGGGTGCAGGTGGTGATCGGCGTCGACCCCGCCGCGCAGATGCAGGCCCTGGCCCGCCAGCGCGCCGCCGCCATCGCCATTCCGGTGGAAACCATCGCCCTGGAGCTGGGCGAGATCCAGGCCGGCGATGCCAGCTTCGACAGCATCGTCTGCACCTTCACCCTCTGCACCATCCCCGACGCCGCCGCGGCATTGAAAGAGATGCGCCGCGTGCTCAAGCCCGGCGGTCGCCTGCTGTTCGCCGAACACGGCCTGGCCCCGGACGCACCGGTGGTGCGCTGGCAGCACCGCCTCACACCCCTGTGGAAGCCGCTGGCCGGCGGCTGCCACCTCAACCGCGACATCCCGCGCCTGATCGAAGCCGGCGGCTTCGCCATCCGCGAACTGCACACCGGCTACCTGCAGGGCCCGCGCCCGATGACCTTCGTCTATCGCGGCTGGGCGGATTGACCAGAGCCCCCGCAACCGGGTTAGCCTTGGCCGCTTGAAAGCCAGCCCGGAACCGCCCCATGCGTACCCTCACCTCGCTCACCGGCAACAGCCAGAAACTCGACGGCGGCGCCATGTTCGGCAACGCCCCGCGCGCCCTCTGGGAACGCTGGATGCAGCCGGACGCGCAAAACCGCATCGACCTCGGCTGCCGCGCGCTGCTGGTGCAGGAAGACGAGCGCAACATCCTCGTCGAGACCGGCATCGGCGCCTTCTTCTCGCCCGAACTCAAGCGCCGTTTCGGCGTGCAGGAAGACCGCCACGTGCTGCTCGACAGCCTCGCCGAGGCCGGCCTGTCCGATGCCGACATCGACATCGTGCTGCTCACCCACCTGCACTTCGACCACGCCGGCGGCCTGCTCGCCGCCTGGGAAGAAGGCCAGCCCGCACGCCTGCTGTTCCCCAACGCGCGCTTCGTCACCGGCCGCCGCCAGTGGCAGCGCGCCTGCAACCCGCACCCGCGCGACCGCGCCTCCTACATCCCGGAAATGCTCGAACTGCTGGAGGCCAGCGGCCGCCTGGTGCTGATCGACGAGCAGCCCGGCGCCGAGATCCTAGGCCCGGACTGGCGCCTGCACTGGAGCGACGGCCATACGCCCGGCCAACTCCTGCCGGAGATCGCCATGCCCGACGGCCCGGTGGTGTTCAGCGGCGACCTGATTCCCGGCGCGCCCTGGGTGCACCTGCCCATCACCATGGGCTACGACCGCTTCCCCGAAGGCCTGATCGAAGAGAAGGAAGCCCTGCTCGCCAGCCTGCTGGAACGCAATGGCCGGCTGCTCTTCACCCACGACCCGGACGTCGCCATGGGCCGCGTGACCCGCGACGACAAGGGCCGCTATGGCCTCGACGACAGCCTCGCCGCCGTGCACCAGCTGGCCGCCTGAGCCGACAGGAAACCAAGGAGCCTTCATGAGCCTCGAATCCGTTCGCGCCTTCCTCGCCGAGAAGGCTCCCGAACTCACCATCATCGAACTGGAAACCAGCACCGCCACCGTCGCCCTCGCCGCCGAGGCCCACGGTGTCGAACCGGGGCGCATCGCCAAGACCCTGGCCTTCCGCGTCGGCGAGCAGAACCTGCTGGTAGTGGCACGGGGCGATGCGCGCATCGACAACCGCAAGTTCAAGGAAGCCTTCGGCGCCAAGGCCAAGATGCTCGACGCCGAGACCGTGCAGGCACTGACCAGCCACCCCGTCGGCGGCGTCTGCCCCTTCGGCCTGGCGACCCCGCTGCCGGTCTATTGCGACCTGTCGCTGCAGGCCTTCGACGAAGTGGTCCCCGCCGCCGGCGCCATCCACAGCGCCGTGCGCATCGCCCCGCAGCACATGGCCGAACTGGTCGCCGCGCAATGGGTGGACGTCTGCCAGGAACCGGCTTGACGCCCACCGCTCATATGTACCCTTTGTAGGCACCGCAGGTCGGTCCTTCGGACCGATTGGCGAATGATTGGCTCTGTCTACGTTAAGTGTTGCTAGAAGGTTTCGAGCCCAGCTGATTGTCGAGCTTTGCTGATGCTTCTGGTTTCGCCCCCCGGGCGAGTCTCTTTTTTCAATCGCCAAAAAAGAAACCAAAAACGCTTGCCCCATCATCCGGCCCGACTGCGTCGGGTGCCCTCACTCCGTCGTAGTTCCGGGGGCCGGCGCGAAGGGCCATCCATGGCCAGTCGCGCCTCTCGTGGCATCCATGCCACTCGTCCCCCTGCGCAACGACTGCGTTCGGCCTCCTGGAGGGGCGTTGGCGGCTGCTCCAACGTTCTTCGTCCAGCGCATCGCCACGTGGTGCGCACGAACTTTCGTAGGATGGTGTAGAGCGAAGCGAAACCCATGCGGTGGGTGTGCCAGGAGTCCAGAAGGGCCCTGAAAGCGCCGCTCTTGAGACTTTCGTTGAATCCGCAACAGCTAACGCAGACAGAGCTAATGAATTCGCCCCTGCAGAGTGCTTCAATTCCCGCCGGTCACGCCCAACCCGACGCCCAGTTCCGCCGCCACCGCGAAGGGCAGCAACAGCGTCTCCAGCAACGCGCTGAACGGCAGGTCGAACGCCGCCCAGCCCGGCGCCTCGGCGCCGAAACGGTCCATGGGGCAGCAACCGCCATTGAGGGAGTACCAGTCCAGCCGGGTGCCGGAGTAGATGATGGGCGCGCCGGGCTTGGCCGCGTCCAGGGTGCGCACGGCGGCGCAGCCCTGGAGCGCCAGCAGCAACGCAACGACGCCGAGGCTCAGAATCCGGCGCTCAGTCATCGCTGCTCTGCAGGTGATGCTCGCCCCAGCGCGGCAGCATGTCCTGGGGGATTTCCAGCAGGTTGAGGATGCGCGCCACCACGAAGTCCACCAGGTCATCGATGGTCTGCGGCTGGTGATAGAAGCCAGGGGACGCCGGCAGGATGATCGCGCCGAGGTTGGAGAGCTTGAGCATGTTCTCCAGGTGAATGCTGGAATACGGCGCCTCGCGGGGTACCAGGATCAGCTTGCGCCGCTCTTTCAACGCCACGTCCGCGGCGCGCTCGATCAGGTTGTTGCAGGCACCGGTGGCGATGGCCGAAAGCGTCCCGGTGGAACAGGGCACCACCACCATCGCCCCCGGCGCGCCGGAACCGGAAGCCGCCGGGGCCATCCAGTCCTCCTTGCCGTAGACGCGGATCTGCCCCGGCGCCGCGCCGGTGTACTCGTTGAGGAAAGCCTGCATCGACTGCGGCTTGGGCGGCAGGGTGACCTCGGTCTCGGTGGCCATCACCAGCTGAGCGGCCTTGGAGATGAGGAAGTGCACCTCGCGATCCTCCTGCACCAGGCAGTCCAGCAGGCGCAGGCCGTACTGGGCGCCGGAGGCGCCGGTCATCGCCAGGGTGACGCGTTCGGGTCCGCTCATGTCGTCGTCCTCAGCCTTCCAGCGCCTTGGCCAGCTTGCCGTGCAGGCCGCCGAAACCGCCGTTGCTCATGATCACCACCTCGGTGCCCGGGCGTGCCTGGCCCTTGACGCGCTCGATGATCGCCTCCAGCGAATCGCAGACCACCGCCGGTACCGGGCAGGCGACGGCCGTGGCGGCCAGGTCCCAGCCCAGGTTCGGCGGCGCGTACCAGATCACCTGGTCGGCCTGGGCCACGCTCTCCGGCAGGCCGTCGCGGTGGGCGCCGAGCTTCATGGAGTTGGAACGCGGCTCGATGATGGCGATCACCGGCGCCTCGCCCACGCGCTTGCGCAGGCCGTCGAGGGTGGTGGCGATGGCGGTGGGATGGTGGGCGAAGTCGTCGTAGATCGTCACGCCTTTGACCTCGGCGACCTTCTCCATGCGCCGCTTCACGTTGCGGAAGGCGCTCAGCGCGGCGATGCCCAGTTCCGGCACCACGCCGACATGGCGCGCGGCGGCGAGGGTCGCCAGGGCGTTGGCCACGTTGTGCTGGCCAGTCAGGCTCCACTCCACGGTGCCCTGCACCTTGCCGTCGAACCGCACCTCGAAGCGCGAGCCGTCCTCGCTGAGCAGGCGCACCTGCCACTGGCCGCCTTCACCGGTGGTCTCGACCTTCGTCCAGCAGCCCATCTCCAGCACCCGCACCAGGGCCGGCTCGGTGGTGGGATGGATGATCAGCCCCTCGCCGGGGATGGTGCGCACCAGGTGGTGGAACTGCCGCTCGATGGCCGCGAGGTCGGGGAAGATATCCGCGTGATCGAACTCCAGGTTGTTGAGGATCGCCGTGCGCGGACGGTAGTGGACGAACTTCGAGCGCTTGTCGAAGAAGGCGCTGTCGTACTCGTCCGCCTCCACCACGAAGAACGGCGTGCCACCCAGGCGCGCGGAGATGCCGAAATTCTGCGGCACCCCGCCGATGAGGAAGCCCGGGCTCATGCCCGCATGCTCCAGCACCCATGCCAGCATGCTGGTGGTGGTGGTCTTGCCGTGGGTACCGGCCACCGCCATCACCCAGCGGCCCTGCAGCACATGGTCCGCCAGCCACTGCGGGCCGGAAACATAGGGCAGCCCCTTGTTCAGCACATGCTCCACCGCCGGGTTGCCCCGCGACAGCGCGTTGCCCACCACCACCAGGTCCGGCGCCGGGTCCAGGTGCGCGGGGTCGTAGCCCTGCATCAGCTCGATGCCCTGGGCCTCCAGCTGGGTGCTCATGGGCGGGTAGACGTTGGCGTCGGAGCCGGTGACGCGATGGCCGAGTTCCTTGGCCAGCACCGCGAGCGAACCCATGAAGGTGCCGCAGATGCCGAGGATATGGATATGCATGGATGACCTCTGGAAACGGGCTGGGGGAGCCCGAAAAAAACTTGTCGCAGGTTAGCACAGCGGCCCCGCCCGGAGCCCGGCCCTGCGGCATATGTAGAGGGCCGGACGGCGGTTTCATTCCCCGGGACGCACAGCGAATTCGAGGCGATGCCCTGCAAGCGCCCCCCTTGTTCAGGCGGGAGCCATGACCTCGTCGAGACCCAGCACCTTCAGGTAGCCAGCTACACCGTCGTCGGTCGAATAACCCCGTGCGCTGGCCGCCGCCTGCTGCCTCAGGGCGTGGAAGCGCTCGGGCTCGGCCAGCGCCGCCAGGGCCTTCTCGGCGATCCGCTCGGTATCGAAGAAATCCACCAGCAGGCCGTTGCGCCCATCCTCGATCACCTCGCGCACAGGCGCCGTGTCCGAGCCGATGACCAGGCAGCCGCTGGCCATGGCCTCCAGCAGGGACCAGGACAGGACGAAGGGGTAGGTCAGGTAGATATGCGCGGCGGAAACCTGCAGCACCCGCTTGTAGGTGGCATAGGGCACCTTGCCGAGGAAGTGCACCCGCTGCAGGTCGACCGGGTTCTCCGCCAGCAGCTTGCTGCGCCAGTTGGCGGCGCCCCTGGGCCGGCTGCCGTAGCTGACCTCATCGCCTCCGACCACCACCACCTGGCAGGTCGGGTGCGCCGCGAGGATACGCGGCAAGGCCCGCATGAAGCTATGGAAGCCCCGGTAAGGCTCGAGGTTGCGCGCCACATAAGTGAGGATCGGCTGTCCGGCCTTCAGCACCCGGCCGTCGGGCAGTTGCAGGCTCGCCTCGGGATCGGGGCCCAGCCCGGCGATATCGATGCCCTCGTGGATCACCCGCATGCCCTCGCGGTAAGCCGCAGGGTGCACGCTGCGCTGCCAGTGCGTCGGCGTGATGGCGAGGTCGCAGTTCTCCAGGTTGAGCAGGTGCAGCGCATTGCGGCTGCGGATGCTCGCGGCGCCGTTGGTATCGAGCGGAAACTCCGGGTCGAAGCCGGCATCGGCGCCACGGGCCTGGTAGTAGTACTCGCAGAAATGGATCAACCGCGCCGAGGGGAAGGCCTCCTTCACATACAGGCTCTCTCCCCAGCCGGGATGGGCGACCACCACATCCGGCCGGTAGCCCTTGCCCTTCAGGTCCAGCAACAGGCGCAGCACCTGCTGGCCATGCAGCACGCCATCCTCGAAGGTACGCACATAAGGGTGCGTCTGCGCACTCGCCTTGCGATGGGGTTTGTAGCGCAACAACCGCACACCCGGCAGGCCCGGCGCCTGCTCACGACCGATGGCCAGGACCTCGACATCGTCCCGCTTCGCCAGGTGAGCCGCGAGATGACGGAACTGGCCAGGGAAATTCTGGTGAATGAACAGCACGCGCATCCCGCCGCAACTCCTTTTGCAGGTCTTCCATGGCTGCCACCCCTCGGATTTGCCCAGGCGAGAAGCGGCAGAAAATCATGGCACTACGCCACAGGCGAAGGATGAACCGGGACGGGGGAGCAAGGAAAGCGGGCCGCGTGATGCGGCTCACGAACGGGTGATCAATAGCCTGAGTAAGAAATCAGGACGTAGCGCCCTTGATCCCCACCACCTCCAAAAACGCCCCCATCACCCGCCTCGCCCCCTGCTCCCTCAAACACACCAGCGTCTCGGTCATGCGTGGTTCGAAGTCGAGGATCGGCAGCACGTGCACGCCGCGGCTGGAGCCGAGTTCGGCGGCGGAGACGATGCCGACGCCGAGGCCGGCGACGACCATCTCGAACACCGCTTCGCGGCCTTCCACCTCGATGGCGGTGCGGGTTTCGAGGTGCAGGCGGTGCATCTCGTCTTCCAGCATCTGCCGGGTCATGGAGCCCTGTTCGCGCAGCACCAGCGGCGTCTGGTGCAGGTCGGCGAGGTAGATGGAGTCGCGTCCTGCCCAGGGGTGGGCGTCGGCGACGAAGGCCACCAGCGGGCCGCTGCTGAGCACGTGGGCGATCAGGCGCTCGTCGTCCACCGGGCGGCCGAGCACGGCGAAGTCGGCCTGGTAGTCGAACAGCCGGCGCAGGGATTCGTCGGTGTTGCCGGTCACCAGGCTGACGCGGATGCCCGGGTAGCGCTCGCAGAAGCGCGCGATGTAGGGCAGCAGGTGCATGGGCGCGTCCACCGCCAGGGTCAGGCTGCCGCTCTGCAGGGCGCGGGAGCTGGTGAGCAGTTCCTCGGCCTCGCGCTCGGCAGCGAACAGGCGCTGGGTGATGGCCAGCAGGCGCTCGCCCAGTTCGGTGAGCTGCACCGAGCGCTTGTTGCGGTTGAACAGCAGCACGCCGAAGCGTTCCTCCAGCTTGCGCACCTGGTCGGAAACCGCCGGCTGGCTGAGGCACAACTGTTCCGCCGCGCGGGTGAAGTTGCCGTGCACCGCCACGGCGTGGAAGGCCTTGAGCTGCGCCTGGGAAACCGACATCGCCCCTCCGATAAATAAGCTCTGCTTGTCAGTGAAATACCATAAATCGATTTCAGTTATTAACCATGAATTGGTCTGATCGACGCCAGTCCCGCCCACCCGCATCTGCTGGAGACGATCATGAGCCACGCCGAATTCCCCGCATCACATACGCCCCTCGCCGCGCCGGTCCAGGGCGAGCCCTACCTGCTGACCCCCGGCCCGCTGACCACCTCGCGCGCCACCAAGGAGGCCATGCTGCGCGACTGGGGCTCGTGGGACGCCGACTTCAACCGCGTCACCGCCGAGATCCGCCAGCAGCTGCTGGCCATGGCCGGGGTAGCCGACGACAGCTACGCCTGCGTGCCCCTGCAGGGCAGCGGTACCTTCTCGGTGGAAGCAGCCCTGGCCACCGCCATCCCCCGCGACGGCAAGGCGCTGATCCTGATGAACGGCGCCTACGGCCAGCGCGCCGCCAAGACCCTGGACTACCTGGGCCGCGCCCATATCGCGCTGGACAAGGGCGACTACCTGCCGCCGCAGCCGGACGAGGTCGACGCCCTGCTGCGCGCCCATCCCGAGGTGACCACCGTGTTCCTGGTCCACTGCGAGACCAGCTCCGGCATCCTCAACCCCCTGCGTGAGCTGGCGGCCGTGGTGAAGGCTCATGGCAAGCGCCTGATCGTCGACGCCATGAGCTCCTTCGGCGCAGTGCCGCTGACGGTGGACGAGGTGCCGTTCGATGTCCTGGTGTCCTCGGCCAACAAATGTATCGAGGGCATCCCCGGTTTCGGCTTCGTGATCATCCGCCGCGACCTGCTGGAGGAGTCCGCCGGCCGCGCCCACTCCCTGAGCCTCGACCTGCTGGAGCAGTGGCGCTACATGGAGCGCACCGGCCAGTGGCGCTTCACCCCACCCACCCACAGCGTGGTGGCCTTCCACGCAGCGCTGGAACAGCACGCGGCCGAGGGCGGCGTGCAGGGCCGCCTGGCGCGCTACACGCGCAACCGCGACGTGCTGGTGGCCGGCATGCGCGAGCTGGGCTTCGAGACGCTGCTGGAGGACCGCTGGCTGTCGCCGATCATCACCACCTTCTTCAGCCCCGAGCACCCGGCCTTCGAGTTCAAGCGCTTCTACGACGAGCTCAAGGCCCGCCAGTTCGTCATCTACCCCGGCAAGCTGACCCAGGCCGAGAGCTTCCGCATCGGCTGCATCGGCCAGATCGACGAGCCCATCGTCCGCCAGCTGCTGCGCGCCATCGCCGAGTCCCTCCAGGCGATGGGCGTGACCCTCGAGAAAACGGCGGCCTGACCCGCCCCCTTGGGCCGCCCGCCTACCCGAGCGGGCGGCCTCTTTTTCCGCGTCAGCCGGCCGCGCCGGCGAGGAGCCCGCCCACCCGAGACGATCAGCACCATGCCTGACGCACGGCCTCTGCCCTTCTGACCAGGCCAGGCGTTTAGACAGCCAGGAAGTACCAAGAACAACAACAGCCTCCCTCACGCACTGTCGCCAACCCACAGGGGTCAGAACCATGAACAACGCTGCAGGTGTCTTCCAGCACGGGTGGAAATCCATCCACCGCTGGCGTGTACAGATCTTCCTCATCACCTGGCTGGCCTATGCCGCCTTCTACTTCACCCGCAAGGCCTTCTCGGTGGCCAAGCTGGGCATCGGCGAAGACGTCGATTTCGAGCTCGACAAGTCGGCGATGGCCAACCTCGATGCCCTCTATCTCACCGCCTACGCCATCGGCCAGTTCACCTGGGGCATCTTCGCCGATCGCTTCGGCCCCCGCGTGATCGTCTTCGGCGGCCTGCTGGTCTCCGCGCTCGCCGCACTGGCCATGGGCACCTTCGCCACCCTGCCGATCTTCGCCACCTGCATGGTGATCCAGGGCCTGGCGCAGTCCACCGGCTGGAGCGGGCTGTGCAAGAACATCGGCTGCTTCTTCGCCACCCGCGAGCGCGGCCGGGTGCTGGGCTACTGGAGCACCTGCTACGCCTTCGGCGGCCTGGTCTCCACACCTTTCGCCGGCTGGTGGGCGTACCAGGTGTTCGGCGACTGGCGCGCGGCCTTCGTCTCCAGCGCGGCGGTGGTGCTGGTGGTGGCGGTGCTGTTCTGGCTGCTGCAGCGCAACCGCCCCGAGGAAGTGGGGCTGGAGCCGGTCGAGATGGAAGTGAAGACCTCGCGCGAGCTGAAGATCGAGCGCGACAGCCACTGGGTCTCGCTGCGCAAGATCATGGGCAACCGCACGGTGCTGGTCCTCGGCCTCGCCTACTTCCTGCTCAAGCCGGCGCGCTACGCGATCCTGCTGTGGGGCCCGATGATGGTCTACGAGCGCATGCCCGCCGTGGGCAAGGTCGCCTCGGCCATCGTGCCCACCGCCTTCGAGGTGGCCGGCCTGGTGGGGCCCATCCTCATCGGCATCGCCTCCGACCGCTGGTTCGGCGCGCGGCGCATGCCCGCCTGCGTCATCAGCCTGGTGGCGCTGACCCTGTGCCTGGGGCTGTTCGTGCCCGCGATGCAGAGCGGCAGCCTGTACCTGGTAGTCGGCCTGCTGTTCATGATGGGCCTGACCCTCTACGGCCCCGACTCGATGATCAGCAGCTCCGCCGCCATCGACTTCGGCACCACCGAAGCGGCCGGCACCGCAGCCGGCTTCGTAAACGGCTGTGGCTCGGTCGGCGCCATCCTCGGCGGCCTGCTGCCGGGCTACTTCGACACCACCACCGTGTTCATCGGCTTCACCGTCGCGGCCCTGCTCGCCAGCCTGATGCTGGTGCCGTTCTGGAACAGCCGGCCCAAGACCCTGAAGGTCCTCGACGGGCTCATCCCCTCCCCCACCCATGGCGGCCAGCCCCTCGGCACCCGCACCTGACTTCACCCCCAAGGAGACACCCATGAACTACCAACACCCCACCCACCTGCAAGCCGCCATCCTCGACTGGGCCGGCACCGTGGTCGACTTCGGCTCCTTCGCGCCGACGCAGATCTTCGTCGAGGCCTTCGCCGAGTTCGGTGTCACCGTCAGCCTGGAGGAAGCCCGGGGCCCGATGGGCATGGGCAAGTGGGACCACATCCGCACCCTGTGCGACATCCCCGCCATCGCCGAGCGCTACCGCGCCGCCTTCGGCCGCCTGCCCACGGACGAGGACGTCACCGCGATCTACGAGCGCTTCATGCCCCTGCAGATCGAGAAGATCGCCCTGCACTCGGCGCTGATCCCCGGCGCCCTGGAGGCCATCGCCAGCCTGCGTGGCAAGGGGCTTAGGATCGGCTCCTGCTCCGGCTACCCGGCGGCGGTGATGGCCAAGGTGGTGGAGCTGGCGCAGGAGAACGGCTATGTCGCCGACCATGTGGTGGCCACGGACGAAGTCCCCAACGGCCGCCCGCACCCGGCCCAGGCGCTGGCCAACGTCATCGCCCTGGGCGTCAGCGACGTGGCCGCCTGCGTGAAGGTGGACGACACCTGGCCGGGCATCCTCGAAGGCCGCAGCGCCGGCATGTGGACCGTCGCCCTGACCTGCTCCGGCAACGCCCTGGGCCTGACCTGGGAACAGTTCAAGGCGCTGCCTGCCGGCAAGCTGGACCAGGAACGCGCGCGCATCGCCCAGCAGTTCGAAGGCGCCCGCCCGCACTACCTGATCGACACCATCGCCGACCTGCCGAAGGTGATCGACGACATCAACGCGCGGCTCAAGCGTGGCGAGATGCCCCAGGGCGTGTGAAGAAACCGCCGAGGGCACCCTGTAGGGGCGATTTCAATCGCCAAGCAGCCCGCAGGGCTGCCCCGACTCGGTGTCACACGTAGCACCGCTGGTGGATGAAAAGAGCGCCATCCACCCTGCACCCGGTCGGATCGCGCAATGAACGAACCCGCCAATCGGCGGGTTCTTCATGTACGGCGGGCGACTGAAGCCGCCCCTACAGGCTGCGCGTCTCGATCGAGTGCTTGCGCAGCTTGCGGTACAGGGTGTTGCGGCTGATGCCGAGTTGCTCCGCCGTGCGGGTCATGTGCCAGCGCTGGCTTTCCAGGGCGGCGAGCAAGGCGCTGCGCTCGGCATCCTCCAGCGGGTGCGCCATGCATTCGGCAAGGGGGGCGGGCTCGGCGGCACGGCGCAGCTCGGCAGGCAGGTCGCCGAGGCGGATGCGGCCGTCCTCGCACAGGGCCGCCAGGGTGCGCAGCACATTGCGCAGCTGGCGCACGTTGCCCGGCCAGGCGTAGTCGAGCAGCGCCTGGCGCGCGTCCTGTTCCAGGCGGATGGCCTGGCCGCGTGCTTCCTCGTCCAGCAGGTGGTCGAGCAGCTCGGGGCGGTCGCTGCGCTCGCGCAGGGGCGGCAGGTCGATCACCAGGCCATTGAGGCGGTAATAGAGGTCTTCGCGGAAGCTGCCATCGGCCACGCGAGCCCCCAGTTCACGGTGGGTGGCGCTGATGATGCGCACATCCACGGCCTGGGCCTCGCCGCCGATGGGCACCACCTGGCGCTCCTCCAGCACGCGCAAAAGGCGGGTCTGCAAGGCCAGGGGCATGTCGCCGATTTCATCGAGGAACAGGGTGCCGCCGTCGGCCTGCTGCAGCTTGCCGCGCATGCCTTCCTTGCGCGCGCCGGTGAAGCTGCCGCCGCGATAGCCGAACAGCTCGCTCTCGATCAGGGATTCCGGGATGGCCGCGCAGTTGAGCGCGACGAAAGGCCGTTCGGCGCGGGAGCTGGCCAGGTGCACGGCCTTGGCGAAGGCCTCCTTGCCGGAGCCGGTCTCGCCGTTGACCAGCAACGGCACGTCGCGCTCGTACACCTTGAGTGCGCGACGGAAGTCGGCGGCCAGTGCCGGGTCGCCCAGGCACAGGCCGGGCACGGCGGGTTTCGCACGGGGCGGCACCACTTGCGGCAGCACGCGGGGCTGGCCACGCAGCACGGCATGCAGCGCGCGGCCATTGCGTGCACGCAGTGGCCAGCTGGCGGCGGGCTGCGGCTGGGCACGGCCGAGCAGGTCGTCCAGGCGGCAGTCGAAGAAGGCTTCCACGCTCTGCCCCAGCAGGCGCTCGCGGGAGCTGTCGAGCAGGTTGATGGCGCTCTGGTTCACCGCACGGATGCGCCCTTCACCGTCGAAGGCCATCAACCCCTCGCTGAACAGGCCCACGTACTCGGCCTGCAAATGGAAGCGCAGCAGCCATTCGCCCTCGAAGCGGCGCAGGAAGTAGCAGCTCTCGATCATCTTCGCCGAGAGGTTGACCAGCGCCATGGTGTGGAACTGGCTCTGCCGCGAGACGGCGTGGCGCGCGGACGACACGTCGAGCACCGCCAGCAGGTCGCCCTGCGGGTCGAACACCGGGCTGGCGGAACAGGTGAGTCCGGTGTGGCGGCTGCGGAAGTGCTCGTCCTGGTGGATGGTCAGCGCCTGGCGCTCGATCACGCAGGTGCCGATGCCGTTGGTGCCCTCGCGGGCCTCGCTCCAGTCGGCGCCCAGCCAGAGGCCGGCACGCTCGAAGGCCTGGCGTTCGGCAGCGGCGGTCACGCAGTTGAGGATCACGCCCCGGGCGTCGGTGAGCAGTACCGCATGGCCGGCACCGGAGAGCTGGTGGTAGAGGCTGCTCATCTCGCCGCTGGCGATTTCCAGCACCTGCTGCATGCCTTCGCGGCATTCGAGCATGCGCGCATGCTCCAGCACGGTCGGCGCCATGGGCAGGGCCGGGTCGAGGTGGTAGTCCTCCAGGCAACGCAGCCAGGAGCGAGCGATGGAAGGATCGGCGGCGGGCCCGCTGGACTGGGCCTTGCCTTGCGCCACGGTCAGCACTTGCCGAGCGTGGCGGCTCAGGTGGTCGTGCATTCTTGTCGTTCTCCATTGCGGGCTTGCGGGAGGCAGCCCGTGCCCTGGTGGGCACCCGCATCGCCGCAGCATCCACCAGCGCAGGCGGCTTTGCAATCGCCGGATGACCCACCGGTCAATGGCTGTACCGGATGCATGACAGACTGTCACCCGCCCCGTACCAGGCATGCGACAGCGCCCTTCGGCCAGCCGTTGCCCACGACGCCTGGAGCCTTGTCCCACGCGGCTTCCACCGGTCTGGCCCGGCCCTTGCTCTATGCTGATCAAAGCGCTTCGGCGCCAACTCCCCAATAAGCACAAGAGCCAGGAGATAGACCATGCGTTACGCCCAACCCGGAACCCCCGGCGCCATCGTTTCCTTCAAGGCCCGCTACGGCAACTACATCGGTGGCGAGTTCGTCCCGCCGGTCAATGGCCAGTACTTCACCAACACCTCGCCGGTGAACGGCCAGCCCATCGCCGAATTCCCCCGCTCCGACGCCGCCGACATCGACAAGGCCCTCGACGCCGCCCACGCCGCCGCCGATGCCTGGGGCAAGACCTCCGTGCAGGACCGCGCGCTGATCCTGCTGAAGATCGCCGACCGCATCGAAGCCAACCTGGAACTGCTCGCCGTCACCGAGACCTGGGACAACGGCAAGGCCGTGCGCGAGACGCTGAACGCCGACATCCCCCTGGCCGCCGACCACTTCCGCTACTTCGCCGGCTGCATCCGCGCCCAGGAAGGCGGCGCCGCCGAGATCAACGAGAACACCGTCGCCTACCACATCCACGAGCCGCTGGGCGTGGTCGGCCAGATCATCCCGTGGAACTTCCCGCTGCTGATGGCCGCCTGGAAGCTCGCCCCGGCCCTGGCCGCCGGCAACTGCGTGGTGCTCAAGCCGGCGGAACAGACGCCCCTGGGCATCAGCGTGCTGCTGGAGCTGATCGGCGACCTGCTGCCGCCTGGCGTGCTCAACGTGGTGCAGGGCTTCGGCAAGGAAGCGGGCGAGGCGCTGGCCACCAGCAAGCGCATCGCCAAGATCGCCTTCACCGGCTCCACGCCGGTGGGCTCGCACATTCTCAAGTGCGCCGCCGCCAACATCATCCCCTCCACCGTGGAGCTGGGCGGCAAGAGCCCGAACATCTACTTCGAAGACATCATGCAGGCCGAGCCGGCCTTCATCGAGAAGGCCGCCGAGGGCCTGGTGCTGGCCTTCTTCAACCAGGGCGAGGTGTGCACCTGCCCGTCCCGCGCCCTGGTGCAGGAATCCATCTACCCGGCGTTCATGGCCGAGGTGATGAAGAAGGTGAAGGCCATCAAGCGTGGCGACCCGCTGGACACCGACACCATGGTCGGCGCCCAGGCCTCCGAGCAGCAGTACGACAAGATCCTCAGCTATCTGGACATCGCCCAGCAGGAAGGCGCGGAAGTGCTCACCGGCGGCGGCGTCGAGAAGCTCGAAGGCAACCTGGCGACCGGCTACTACATCCAGCCGACGCTGCTCAAGGGCAACAACAAGATGCGCGTGTTCCAGGAGGAGATCTTCGGCCCGGTGGTGGGCGTCACCACCTTCAAGGACGAGGCGGAGGCCCTGGCGATCGCCAACGACACCGAGTTCGGCCTGGGTGCCGGCCTGTGGACCCGCGACATCAACCGCGCCTACCGTATGGGCCGTGGCATCAAGGCCGGCCGCGTGTGGACCAACTGCTACCACCTGTACCCGGCCCACGCCGCCTTCGGTGGCTACAAGAAATCCGGCGTCGGCCGCGAGACCCACAAGATGATGCTCGACCACTACCAGCAGACCAAGAACCTGCTGGTGAGCTACGACATCAACCCCCTGGGCTTCTTCTGAGGAAAACTCTCCTGGCCAGCTGCGCAGCTCGCATGGCCAGGAGAGGCCCCTTGTAGAACCGGGAACGGGCGCCAGTCAGGCGGCGCCCGGTCCGCTCCACCCCGGCTCCATCCGACTACAACAACAAGAAACGGTGAACACCATGTGCATCACGCCTCGCTGCTGCCCGCAGTCGGTGGTCCGTGCCCGCTCGGGCCACGCGCCGCCTCCCGCCTCTCCGATCCGTCGCCCCACTTCCCTCAAGGCAACCTCCGGAGACACGCATGACAACCACTAACCAACTCAAGCCCACCCTCGGCACCCTGCACCTCTGGGGCATCGCCGTCGGCCTGGTGATTTCCGGCGAGTATTTCGGCTGGAGCTACGGCTGGGGCGCCGCCGGCACCCTCGGCTTCCTGGTCACCACGCTGCTGGTGGCGACCATGTACACCTGCTTCATCTTCAGCTTCACCGAGCTGACCACCGCCATCCCCCACGCCGGTGGCCCCTTCGCCTACAGCAGCCGAGCCTTCGGTGAGCGCGGCGGCCTGATCGCCGGCATCGCCACGCTGATCGAATTCGTCTTCGCCCCACCGGCCATCGCCATGGCCATCGGCGCCTACCTCAACGTGCAGTTCCCCGAACTCGATCCCAAGCACGCGGCGGTCGGTGCCTACTTCGTGTTCATGACCCTGAACATCCTCGGCGTCAGCATCGCCGCCACCTTCGAGCTGGTGGTCACCGTGCTCGCCGTGGCCGAGCTGCTGGTGTTCATGGGCGTGGTGGCACCGGGCTTCAGCTTCAGCAACTTCGTGCTCAACGGCTGGGCCGGCTCGGACACCTTCAGCAGCGCCTCGATCTCCGGCATCTTCGCCGCCATCCCCTTCGCCATCTGGTTCTTCCTCGCCATCGAGGGCGCGGCCATGGCCGCCGAGGAAGCCAAGGACCCGAAACGCACCATCCCGCGCGCCTACGTGGCCGGCATCCTCACCCTGGTGTTCCTCGCCATCGGCGTGATGATCATGGCCGGCGGCGTCGGCGACTGGCGCCAGCTGTCGGGGATCAACGACCCGCTGCCCCAGGCCATGAAGGCAGTGGTCGGCGAGAACTCCGGCTGGATGCACATGCTGGTATGGATCGGCCTGTTCGGCCTGGTGGCCAGCTTCCACGGCATCATCCTCGGCTACTCGCGGCAGTTCTTCGCCCTCGCCCGTGCCGGCTACCTGCCGCGCGGCCTGGCCAAGCTGTCGCGCTTCCAGACCCCGCACCGCGCCATCATCGCCGGCGGCGTGATCGGCATCGCCGCCATCTACAGCGACGGCCTGATCAACCTGCAGGGCATGAGCCTGACCGCCGCGATGATCACCATGAGCGTGTTCGGCGCCATCGTCATGTACATCATCAGCATGCTCAGCCTGTTCAAGCTGCGCAAAAGCGAACCGAACCTGGAGCGCACCTTCCGCGCGCCGGGCTACCCGATAGTCCCCGCCATCGCCCTGCTGCTGGCGGTGGTGTGCCTGGTGGCCATGGCCTGGTTCAACACCCTGATCGGGCTGATCTTCCTGGCGATCATGGCGGTGGGCTTCGTCTGGTTCCAGTTCACCGCCCACCACCGCGCCAGCGCCCCCGCCGACGCGATGCTGACCCGCATCTGAGCCCCCAGGCCGGCCCCGCCGCAATGGCGGGGCCGGCGCAGACAGGACGATCGACATGGCAGTTTTTACCCATAGCGTCGGCGGCCAGACCTGGCGCTTCGACAGCCTCAAGGAGGTCATGGCCAAGGCCAGCCCGGCACGCTCCGGCGACTTCCTCGCCGGGGTCGCCGCCAGCAGCGACGGCGAGCGCGTGGCCGCCCAGATGGCCCTGGCCGACATCCCGCTCAAGCACTTCCTCGACGAAGCGCTGATCCCCTACGAAGACGACGAAGTCACCCGCCTGATCATCGATGGCCACGACCGCGCCGCCTTCGACCCGGTCAGCCACCTCACGGTCGGCGGGCTGCGCGACTGGCTGCTCGGCGATATGGCCGACGAGACCTCACTGCGCGCCCTGGCGCCCGGGCTGACGCCGGAGATGGCCGCCGCGGTGTCGAAGATCATGCGCGTGCAGGACCTGGTGCTGGTGGCGCAGAAGATCCGCGTCGTCACCCGCTTCCGCAACACCATGGGCCTGCGCGGGCGCATGTCCACGCGGCTGCAGCCCAACCACCCCACCGACGAGCCCGCCGGCATCGCCGCGAGCATTCTCGACGGCCTGCTCTACGGCAACGGCGACGCCATGCTCGGCATCAACCCGGCCACCGACAGCCTGTCATCCATCTGCGCGATGCTGGAGATGCTCGACGCCATCATCCAGCGCTACGAAATCCCCACCCAGGCCTGCGTGCTCACCCACGTCACCACCTCGATCGAAGCCATCAACCGTGGCGTACCGCTGGACCTGGTGTTCCAGTCCATCGCCGGCACCGAGGCGGCCAACGCCAGCTTCGGCATCAGCCTGGAGATCCTCCGCGAAGGCCACGAGGCCGGCCTCTCGCTGAAACGCGGCAGCCTGGGCAACAACCTCATGTACTTCGAGACCGGCCAGGGCAGCGCGCTCTCGGCCAACGCCCACCATGGCGTCGACCAGCAGACCTGCGAGACCCGCGCCTACGCCGTGGCACGCCACTTCGACCCCTTCCTGGTCAACACCGTGGTCGGCTTCATCGGCCCCGAATACCTCTACAACGGCAAGCAGATCATCCGCGCCGGGCTGGAGGACCACTTCTGCGGCAAGCTCCTCGGCGTGCCCATGGGTTGCGACATTTGCTACACCAACCACGCCGAAGCCGACCAGGACGACATGGACATGCTGCTGACCCTGCTCGGCGTCGCCGGCATCAACTTCATCATGGGCATCCCCGGCTCCGACGACGTGATGCTCAACTACCAGACCACCTCCTTCCACGACGCCCTCTACGCCCGCCAGAGCCTGGGCCTGCGCCCGGCCCCCGAATTCGAGGCCTGGCTGGAACGCATGGGCATCGCCCACCAGCGGGACGGCCGCGTGCGCCTGGGCGAGCAACTGCCGCCCGCCTTCCGCCAGGCCCTGGCGCAGCTCGGCTGAGGAGCCCTCGATGACCCACGACAAGCGCCCCGCCCTGGACAACCCCTGGCGCGAACTGCGCCGCCTCACCCCCGCGCGCATCGCCCTCGGCCGCGCCGGCACCAGCCTGCCCACCGAAGCCCAGCTGGACTTCCAGTTCGCCCACGCCCAGGCCCGCGACGCCGTACACCTGCCCTTCGACCGCGCCGCCCTCGCCGCCGAACTGGCCGAACGCGGCCGCGACAGCCTGCTGCTGCACAGCGCCGCGGCCGACCGCCACACCTACCTGCAACGCCCGGACCTGGGCCGACGCCTGGACGACGACTCGGCCCAGCGCCTGCGCCAGCACGCCGAAGCCAACCCCGGTGGCTACGACCTGGCGCTGGTGATCGCCGACGGCCTGTCGTCCCTCGCCGTGCAACGCCATGCCCTACCCTTCCTCCAGCGCTTCGAGGAACAGGCGGCGGAAGACGGCTGGCGTACAGCCCCCATCGCCCTGGTGGAACAGGGCCGCGTGGCGGTGGCGGACGAAGTGGCCCAACTGCTCGAGGCGAAGATGGTGGTGATCCTCATCGGCGAACGCCCCGGCCTCAGCTCCCCCGACAGCCTCGGCCTGTACTTCACCTGGGCACCCCGCGTCGGCCTCACCGACGCCAGCCGCAACTGCATCTCCAACGTGCGCCTGGAAGGCCTCTCCTACGGCCTGGCCGCCCACCGCCTCATCTACCTGATGCGCGAAGCCAGCCGCCGCCAGCTCTCCGGGGTCAACCTCAAGGACGACTCCCAGGTGCCGCTGCTCGACGGTGCCGAGCAACCCGTGCGGGGGAATTTCCTGCTGGGCAGCTGAACCTGTAGGCGCGCATTCGATCGCGATGACGGGGAAACCGGGCCCTGGCTATCCCCTGCGCGGCCGGCGCGATGGGTTTAGCTTCGCTCCAAGCCATCCTGCGGAAGCTCATTCACGGGTTCGGCAGCGGGGTTCCCTGCCCTGTGACTGAACGGCACGCAACGCCAGCGGTCGAGATGGAAACCACGACTTACGTGACGGGCCCCGCGATCCGGCCGGGTCAGGGTGGCCGCCACTGGACAAGCGCCGCGGCCCAGCCATGCTGTCTGCTCGTCCCGCAGCCATTCGACAGGACTCTTCATGACCGACCTTTCCGCCTTCCCCATCACCCACAAGTGGCCCGCCCAGCATCCCGACCGCCTGCAGCTCTACTCGCTGCCCACGCCCAACGGGGTAAAGGTGTCGATCATGCTCGAGGAGATCGGCCTGCCCTACGAGGCGCACAAGGTCAGCTTCGATACCAATGACCAGCTGTCCCCCGAATTCCTCTCCCTCAACCCGAACAACAAGATCCCCGCGATCCTCGACCCGGACGGCCCCGGCGGCCAGCCGCTGGCGCTGTTCGAGTCCGGCGCCATCCTGCTCTACCTGGCGGAGAAGAGCGGCCGCCTGATACCCGACGACGCGGCCGGGCGCTACGAGGCGATCCAGTGGCTGATGTTCCAGATGGGCGGGATCGGCCCGATGTTCGGCCAGCTCGGCTTCTTCAACAAATTCGCCGGCAGGGACTATGAGGACAAGCGCCCGCGCGACCGTTACGTCGCCGAGTCCAGGCGCCTGCTGGCGGTGCTCGACCGACGGCTGCAGGGGCGCGACTGGCTCCTGGACGACTACGGCATCGCCGACATCGCCACCTTCCCCTGGATACGCAACCTGGTCGGTTTCTACGAAGCGGGCGAGCTGGTCGGCTTCGATGACTTCTCCAACGTGAACCGCGCGCTGCAAGCCTTCCTCGCACGTCCGGCGGTGGCACGCGGCCTGAAGATCCCGGGATGAGCGCCAGGCAGGAGCCGGACGGCCCGGCGCACGGTGGCCGGATGGATTTACACGGCCCTGCATCCGCAGGTTCCCAGCCCGAGCAGGTGTACATGGACCCCATTCCCCCGAAGCCCAACGAAGACCTGAGCGCACGTGGCTACGAGCTGCTGGTCAAGGCGGTGGTCGACTACGCCATCTATATGGTGTCGGTCGAGGGCCGCATCGTCAGCTGGAACGCCGGCGCGGAGAGGATCAAGGGCTACAGCGCCGAACAGGCCATCGGCCAGCACCTGTCGATGTTCTTCACCGACGAGGACCGCGCCGCCGGCCGTCCGGCGCACCTTCTGGCCACTGCGCTGACCACCGGCCGCGCCCAGGACGAGGGCTGGCGGGTGCGTCGCGACGGCACACGCTTCTGGGCCCTGGCGGTGATGGACGTGGTGCACGACGAAGAGGGCCGGGTCATCGGCCTGGCCAAGATCACCCGCGACATGACCGAGCGCCACGACTCCGAACTGCAGCTGCAGGAACTGCGCGCCCAACTGTTCCAGGCGCAGAAGCTCGAAGCCCTGGGCCAGCTCACCGGCGGCATGGCCCATGACTTCAACAACCTGCTCACGGTCATCATCGGCGCCTCGGCGCTGGCCGCCCGCACCCAGGACCCCAAGCGCCTCAAGGAGCTCCTGGGCAGCATCCACGAAGCCGGCCTGCGCGGCAGCCACCTGACCCAGCACCTGCTCTCCTTCGCCCGTCAGCGAGACCAGCAGCAACAGCTCGTGGAGCTGGAGAACACCCTGCATTCGGCGCAGATGTTCTTCACCCAGGCGCTGCCCAAGGGCATGAGCCTGGAGCTGCAGCTGTGCCCGCCGCTGCACCCGATCCTGGTGGACCCGAGCCAGCTGGAGATGGCCCTGCTCAACCTCATCTTCAACGCCCGCGACGCCATGCAGGAGAGCGGCACCATCGTGCTGCGCGCCGAAAACCGCCGGCTGCAGGGCGAGTGGGAGAACCTGCACGGCGACTTCGTCCTGCTCACGGTGCGTGACAACGGCGTCGGCATCGCGCCCGAGATCCTGCCGCGCATCTTCGAGCCCTTCTTCACCACCAAGGGCCTCGGCAAGGGCACCGGGCTGGGGCTGAGCCAGGCCTACGGCTTCATCCGCCAGCAGGGTGGCACCATCCGCGTGGACAGCACGCCGGGCGTGGGCACCAGCGTGACCCTGTGCCTGCCCGCCCGCCCACGCGAGGCCCGCTGAAAAGCAGGCGCAGTGCACAGGAACTAGTTCGGGGCGCACGACTCTATCGCTGACCGGAGCCCGGCAGCGTAGAATCGCCGGGATTCAGGCCGACCCCGACACCCGGACGCAGTGCGCAACGCCGGCGGACCGGGCTCCAGAGCAGGTGCAGTCGGCCCTTTCCAGCGAACTTCCAGATGAGGCAGGCCAGAACTTGGAACAGCTAAAACGCCTTCAGAGCGGCATCGAAGGGCTGGATGCCCTGTTGAAGGGTGGCTTGGTTGCCGGTGCGTCCTACATCGTCCAGGGCCGTCCCGGGTCGGGAAAGACCATCCTCGCCAACCAGATCGCCTTCAACCATGTGCGCGACGGCGGGCGGGTGCTGGTCGCCACCCTGCTGGCCGAAACCCATGAACGGCTCTTCCAGTTCCTCTCCACCCTGAGCTTCTTCGACGCCTCGCAGATCGGTGCGCAGATCCAGTTCGTCAGCGCCTTCGACACCTTGGAGAACGAAGGCCTGGACGAAGTGGTCAAGCTGCTGCGCCGCGAGATCAGCAGGCAGAAGGCCACCGTGCTGATCGTCGACGGCCTGCTCAATGCCCGCTCCAAGGCGGATACCCCGCTGGACACCAAGAAATTCATCGGTGAGCTGCAGGGCCACGCCGCGTTCGCCGGCTGCACCGTGCTGTTCCTCACCAGTGCGCGCCTGGACGACGGCAGCCCCGAGCACACCATGGTCGACGGCGTGATCGAGCTGGGCGAAGAGCTGTTCGGCGCCCGCTCGGTACGACGCATCCAGCTGCGCAAGACCCGTGGCAGCGGCGCACTCTCCGGCCTGCACGAATGCGAGATCACCGACGACGGCCTGGTCGTCTACCCGCGCCTGGAAACCCTCTACAGCCGTCCTTCCCGTACCGATAACGCGGACCTGCACCGCGTATCCAGCGGCATCAGCGGCCTCGACGCGCTGATCGACGGCGGCCTGCCGCGCTCCTCGGCCACCCTGGTGATGGGCCCCGCCGGCGTCGGCAAGACCAGCCTCGGCATCAGCTTCCTCGCCCAGTCCACGCCGGAGGAGCCGGGCCTGCACTTCGGCTTCTACGAGTCGCCCGAGCGCTTGCGCCTGAAGGCACGCAGCATCGGCGTCGACCTCAAGGCCCTGGAAGAAGCCGGCGCCCTGCACCTGATGTGGCAGCCCACCACCGAAGGCCTGCTCGATGGCCTCGGCGCACGCCTGATCAATGCGGTGACCGAGAAGGGCATCAAGCGCGTGCACATCGACAGCCTCGGCGGCATGGCGCGCGTCGCCACCAACCAGGCGCGCCTGGTGGAATTCTTCAGCGCGCTGATGAACGAGTTGCGCGCGCTGGACGTCACCGTCTTCGCCACCTGGGAGATGCGCGACCTGTACAGCGCCGATATCAACGCCCCGGCGCCGGAGCTTTCGAGCATCGTCGACAACCTGGTGCTGATGCGCTACGTGGAAATGAACTCTGAACTGAAACGACTGCTGTCGATTCTGAAGATGAGGGACAGCCGCTACGATCCCTCTTTGCTGGAAGTCCTCATCCATGACCACGGCATCGCACTCGACAAGGCCTTCAAGAACGCGACCGCCGTCATGTCCGGGGTTGCCACACCCAATGCCGGCATCTGAAACCCGCCCATCGGTCAGCGCTTAATGACAACGATCCTGGTAGTCGATGACGAGTATCTGATTGCGGACATCCTGGCCTTCGCCCTGGAGGACGAGGGCTACATGGTCGTGAAGGCCGGCAACGGCCGCCGTGGCCTGGAAGTCCTCGACCGCGAGCGCCCGGCCCTGGTCATCACCGACTTCATGATGCCGATCATGGATGGGCTCGAGTTCGCCCAGGCGATCCGCGCCCGCACGCAATCGTCCGACCTGCCGATCATCCTCATGAGCGGCGCCCAGGGCAGCGTCGGCCGTGACCGGGGCGACCTGTTCGCCGCCGTGTTCGACAAGCCCTTCGACATCAACGCCGTGATCGCCACGGTCGCGCAGCTGATCGGCCCCAGCGACGGCCAGGCCGACTGACTCCCCTCCTCATCGGCCTGCGCTCATCAGCGGCCCATTGCAAGCCTCGCCCGCCTCCCGGAAACTGCCGCCTTTCAGCCCCTGCGGAGACCGCCGTGTCCACCCAAGAACTCGCCAGCGACCCCACCTGGGTCCAGATCTGCCAGGCCGCCGCGCTCGACCCGCAGCGTCGCTTCGCTTCCCGCCAGGCCGTGCTGGCCAGCACCGTCGCACTCGAAGCCACCCTCTACCGCGGCGACGAAGATGACCCCGACGCCGAGGAAGAAGACCTGGGCGATGCCCGCGTGCTGATCACCGGCACCTTCCAGCCACCCGCCGAATGGAGCGCCGAGGAGCGTGCCGACTACTACGACGGCAGCGACCCCGAGGAATTCTTCAGCGCCCTGATCGAATGCATCGCCGCCCCCGCCAGCCGCGCCTACTTCACCGCCGAAGCCGGCGACCAGGTCGCCGTCAGCACAGCCGAAGGCGCCATCCAGATGTACTACCTCTACGAAATCTTCGAGGACGAAGACGGCCACCACGCCGTGCTGATCCGCGACACCGAAGCCTTCATCTGAGGCTTCCGGGCCTCCCTGCGCGAATGCATGCGCGCCCACAAGGCCATGTGGGCACGACACGCCTGATGGAGGTCGCGTTACCTCCAGAAGGCGGAGCCAGGCCCCACTCGCTCTTGGCTGAAGCCGAGCATCGCCTCCAGGGCATTCGCAGCCGTTGAAGCCCGGGCGGTGCTCGCCCCACCCCTTCCCACCCCCCGTCCCAGAGCCTTCCTGGCTCGCCTTGCAGAACTGCAAAGCCACCTTGCAGGGCTGTCCGTTCCGCTGGCGGCGGTTCACGGCAATCATGGCGTCGTGCTTTCGAACAACCCCGAACAACCGACACGACACCCATTAGAGAATCCCGAGGACACCGCCATGAAACTGCAGACCAACCTGATCGCCGCCACCCTCGCCCTGTCCATCGGCAGCGCCTTCGCCGCCGGCAGCCCCGGCGTGGAACACACCACCCAGGCCTTCCTCGAAGCCCTCGAAGCCGGCAACGGCAAGCCCCTGGAAACCCTGGCGCCGAAGGATGCCCGTGCCGTGCTGGTGGGCGCCCAGGCGGGCGTCAAGGTCGACCTCTCCGGCACCCGCGTCGAGAAGAAGAGCATCGAGATCAATGGCCAGCCCCTGGAGCTGACCCTCGTCCGCCCCGAAGGCGCCAAGGGCGACCTGCCGGTGTTCATGTTCTTCCACGGCGGCGGCTGGGTGCTGGGCGACTACCCCACCCACGAACGCCTGATCCATGACCTGGTGGTGAACTCCGGCGCGGTCGCCGTCTACGTGAACTACACCCCCTCGCCGGAAGCCAAGTACCCCACCGCCATCAACCAGGCCTACGCCGCCACCAAATGGGTGGCCGAGCACGACAAGGACATCGGCGTCGACAGCTCGCGCCTGGCGGTGGCCGGCAACAGCGTCGGCGGCAACATGGCGGCGGTGGTGGCGCTGATGGCCAAGGAACAGGGCACCCCGAAACTGCGCGCCCAGGTGTTGCTGTGGCCGGTGACCGACGCCAACTTCGAGACGGCCTCGTACAACCAGTTCGCCCAGGGGCACTTCCTCACCAAGCCGATGATGCAGTGGTTCTGGGACAGCTACACCACCGACCCGAAGCAGCGCGCCGAGATCCACGCATCGCCCCTGCGCGCCACCACCGAGCAACTGAAAGGCCTGCCGCCGACCCTGATCCAGACCGCCGAGTTCGACGTGCTGCGTGACGAAGGCGAAGCCTACGCCCGCAAGCTGGACGCCGCCGGCGTCGAGGTCACCGCCGTGCGCTACAACGGCATGATCCACGACTACGGCCTGCTCAACGTGGTCAACCAGGTCCCGGCGGTGCGCTCGGCCATGCTCCAGGCCGGCGCCGAGCTGAAGAAACACCTGCAGTGAACCCACCCGCCTGCGCCCCGGCCGCCTTGTGCTGCCGGGGCGCTCGCGCATGCAGCAGGAGACCGCCATGATCCCCGCCATCGCCCAGCCGGACGCCGCCCTGCTGGCTCCCGACAACCACCTGCTGGTGCTGCTCGACCACCAGGCCCAGCCCGCCCTGGCCACCCGCTCCATCGACGCCATCACCCTGCGCGACAACCTCGCCCTGCTGGCCAAGGCCGCCTGGCAGTTCGAGGTGCCGACGCTGCTGAGCAGCCTCGACGCGCCGGCCTTCGCAGGTGAGCTGCTGGAAGAGCTCACCGCGGTATTCCCCGAGCAGCCGGTGCTCCGCCGCCGCACCTTCAACGCCTGGGAAGACGCCCCCTTCATCGAACGGGTCAACGCCAGCGGCCAGCGCCGCCTGGTGCTGGCCGGGCTGTGGACGTCGGTGAGCATCACCGCCACCGCGCTCTCGGCGCTGGGCCAGGGCTTCGCGGTGTATCTCGTGGTGGATGCCGGCGGCGATGTCTCGCCCCTGGCCCAGGAAACCGGCCTGCAGCGCTTGCTGCAACGGGGCGTGCAGCCGCTCACCAGCCTGCAGTACCTGCTGGAGTTGCAGCGCGACTGGTCACGCACGGCAACCGCCGCCCGGGTGCTGGAAATCGCCCGAACACACGGCGGCCCCCTGGGACTGTGATGACGTCCCCCGGGCTTCAGCCCGGGGAAATAACATCACCCCGCAAGCGCGCCGCATCCCGCTCGAAGCACTCCGTCAGCCAGCGCGACACCGCCTGGTAGCGACCGATGCGCCCGGCATCACGGTGGCTCAGCAACCACACCTCGCGGTGCAACTCGGGCCCCGCCCCCAGGCGACGCAGGCCATGGCGCTCGCCCAGCAGGCAGGGCAGCAGCGCCAGCCCCATGCCGGTGGCGCAGGCCTGCACCAGGGTGCTGACGCTGCTCACCCGCAGCGGGCAGCGCAGCGATGGCGAAAGGTTGCCCAGCCACTTCATCTCCGGCATGCCGTCCAGCTCCTCGCCATAGGCCAGCCAGGGCTGCTCGCACCATTGCTCGCGGGTCAGGCCCACATGGCACTCGGCGCCGTACACGGCGAAGCCCAGGTCGCCGACCTTGCGCATCACCAGCGCGGCATCGTCCTGGGGGCGCGCCAGGCGCAGGGCGAAATCTGCCTCGCGGCGGGTAAAGGACAGCGACTGGTTGGCCACCAGCAGCTGCAACTGCAGCTCCGGGTAAGTGCTGGCCAGGGCCGGCATGTGCTCCACCAGCCAGTGGCTGAACAGGAAGTCGATGGACGTCAGGCGCACCGCACCGCCTACTTCGCTGGCCTCGCTGCGGGTGTCCAGCAGCATGCTCTGCACATCCCCCAGCACCCGCTCGGCATAGGCCAGGAACACCTGCCCCGCCTCGGTGGCGTGGTAGCGCGTGGTGTCGCGGATGAACAGCCGGGTCTGCAGGCTCTGCTCCGCCGCCGCCAGGCGCCGGCTCATGGTGGAAGGGTCGATGCCGAGGGACCGCCCGGCCGCACTCATGCTGCCGTGGCGGGCCAGCGCCAGCAGCAGGGGGATGTCGTTCCAGTCGAAGTTCACGGGGGCTCCAGAGGTGGCCGCGGATGGCCGGCTGCCCACGATAGCAAGCCTCCCCCGGCGTACCGCAAGGGGCGCGGTTGTACCGGTGTGACAAGATTTTCAGCGACAGTCCGGGGAGGTCCGATCGCGAATGAATTCGCTCCCACGAGGGCGCCATGCCCGTGCACGAGCATGACCGTTGTGTTGGGTGGATGACGCTCTTTTCATCCACCAATGGGGTGTTGACTGACCCCGCCGCCAAGCACTTCGCGAGCCCGTAGCCCGGACTTCAGTCCGGGGCTCCGATCGCGAAAGAATTCGCGCCCGCAGAGAGGCGGCGCTGCGCACCGCTTGGCGACTGAAGTCGCCCCTACAAAAGCCCCACACCCATGCGCGAGCATGAGCGCCGCAGGAGCTTCGCGAGCAGAGCTCGCTCCTACAGGTTCAGCGGCCGCGCCCGGCCAGCACGGCGGTGGCGCCCTGGGCCTTGCGGCAGTACCAGATGACGCGGCTGACGCCACGGGTGATGGCGACGTAGGCCAGGCGCAGGCTCTCGTCGCGCATGGCCTGGTCGTAGCTGTTGCGGAAGAAACCGCAGCGCGCATAGAGGGCATTGCGCAGCGGGTGCGCCTCGGTGGGCAGGCAGTCGTCGACGATCACCGCCACCTCCGCCTGCAGGCCCTTGGCACGGTGGATGCTGTAGGCCTTCACCGGCAGCGCCGGATCGAGCTGCGCCTGGATGCTGCGCAGCACCTCGTTGCGCCGGCCGAGCAGGAGCACGGCGGTACGCTCGCCGCTGCCCCGCTCCTCGACATGCCGGCACTGGGCCTGGATGTCGGCGATCAGGTCCGCCAGGCCGGCGGCCAGCTCGAAGCCCTGCACCAGGCGCACGCCGTCGTCCGGCTGGGCGAGCTTCACCGCGCGGCTGCTCTTCTCCTGCTTGAAGGCGACGCCGCCGAGCACCGCCTCGCCATCGCGCACCACCGCCTCGATGGAGCGGTAGTTGGTTTCCAGCAGCAGCACCTTGCTCTTCTTCGCCTTGCCCTTGCCGGGGAAGTGGCGGTCGAAATCCATGAACAGTTCCGGGGAGCTGCCACGCCAGCCGTAGATGGACTGCCAGTCGTCGCCGATGGCCATCAGGCTCGGCGCCCGGCGCGAGCGCGCCAGTTGGCGGTGCACGGTCTGCAGCCACTGGACGATCTGCGGGGAGATGTCCTGGAACTCGTCGATCAGCAGGTGCGTCAGCGGCTCCAGCAGCGCGGCGTCGACGCTGCCGGCCTCCAGGCGACGGGTGAGTTCGGCGAAGGCGTCGTTGAAGGTCATCAGGCCACGCTCGCGCAGCAGCGCCTGGAAGCGCGCCCAGAAGGGTTGCAGGGCCTCGATGAAGAGCCGCTCCTGGGGCGGGCAGTTGAGCTTTTCCGGCTGCAGCGCCTCGATGCGCAGGCCGATGCTTTCGATGAACCCGGCCTGGCCATGGAAGGCCTCGGGCAGCGGCAGCGCGGTCAGTTCGCCGGCCAGGCGCAGCGGGTCGCGGGGCGCCGGGCCGATGGCGCTGCCCTCCTCTTCCACGGGCTCCGGCAGCCCGAGCAGGCGATGCACCCGCTGGCGGAAGGTGGCATCGGCGGCGTAGCAGCCCTGGTAGGCCTCCTCCAGCAGGCGTTGCTGGGCCGGGCGCAGGCGGCCGGCGGCCAGGGGGTTGTCCGGTTCGGCGCCGGGGTCGCGGTCGTCCAGCTGTTCGAACCAGGCGGGGTTGCCCAGCGCCGCCTTGGCCAGCACGCCCATGGTCGAGTGGAAGGTGCGCACGCACTGGCGCGCCTGGGCGGCGTCGAGGGGGAAATCCCAGAAGCCGAGCACCCGCTGCAACTGGTCGCGCAGCTGCGCGCAGGAGGCGTTGGTGAAGGAGATGACGGTGAGCCTGCCCGGCTCGATGCCCAGGTGGCAGAGCATGAACACCACGCGCAGCACCAGGGTGGTGGACTTGCCGGAGCCGGCACCGGCGAAGATGCGGGTGACCGGCGCGCGCCCGAGGATCATCGCCCACTGCTCGTCCGAAGGCGCGGCGACCACACCGGCGGCCACGGCGGCGGCGACCTTCTCGCGCATGGCCTCGGCCGCGCCGGCGCTCTGCCGCAGGGCGCCACCGTAGATGCCGTTGTCAGGCGCTTGCGCGGTTGCCGCGACGGCCCCGCCCGGCTCCTTTGGCGCGGACTTCTTGCCGCCGGCACGGCCCTTGGGGGTGCTGGTGGCGCCCTTGCGGCTGCGCCCACGGGGCTTCTTCTGCGCCTGGGCGGCCATGGCCTGCGCGGCTTCGCGCTCTTCGCGCAGGTAGGCGGTGGTACGGGGGAAATAACGCGCCAGCGCTCCGGAGAGCAGCGACTTGTAGCGCTTGACGGCAGAGAGCATCCGAATGATCCGGGGAAAGCGAATAACGGGGCGCGATGATAAGGGCTTTGCCACCACGGCGTCAGTTGCTGGCCCCTGGCCAACCGGCGGCAAGGCCTTGCCCCGCGCCGGCAAGGCGCCGCCGTCGCCGCATGCGGGTCCCGGGCTGGAAGCCCTCTGCGACGGGGCTTCTGCGGTTATGGCCCGATCCCTGCAACTGAGCCGCGCATCCTCTGCATCCAGGGAAAGGCCATGACCATCATCTCCAACAGCTCGCCGCTGGCCACCTACCTCGCCAGTGCCACCAAACCGTCGACCACCGGCACCAGCGGCTCCACGTCCGGCACCGAGGACAAGACACCGCAGAAGCCCGCCGACCCCATCGCCGAACTGCGCCAGTTCGCCGCCAACCTGGTGGCCCAGGGGCGCGGCGGGCTGATGAACGCCATGGCCGGCAACACCAGCAACGTGCTGAGCAATGCCAGCGCGGCGACCCGGGCCGGCCTCAACGGCGGCAACGGCGCGCAGATGCAGTTGCCGGACGTATCGACCCTGGACCGCGACGACGCCGCCAAGATGCTGACCCAGGTGCAGAAGCTGCTCGACAAGGGCCTGGAAGGCGCCTTCTCCTTCGTCGGTGTGAATGGCGACAAGCAGACCAGCTCGCTGGAGACCTACCGCGACTGGCTGCAGGCCAAGGGCGGCATCAGCATCTACGCCTGAGCCTCAGCGCAGGGCCTCGCCCAGCAACGCCAGGTAGCGCGGGTGCAGGGAGATGTCGTTGTGGCCCGCGCCGGCCAGCACCTCCAGCCGCGCCACGCCGGGGGCGAAGGCCGCCGCCAGGCGGTCGCTGCTCTCGCGCGGGATGACCTGGTCGTCGCCGGCCAGCATCAGCAGCGTCGGCACCCGCAGCGCGCCGGCGACATCCGCCGAGCGGTAGCGATCCTTCAGCAGCCAGCGCACCGGTGCCCAGGGGAAGCGCCCGGCGGCGACGTTCTCGATGCTGTCGTAGGGGGTGATCAGCACCAGCCGGCTCACCGGCCGCTGGCTGGCCAGCTGCACGGCGACCCCGGAACCCAGGCTGCGCCCCACCACCGCCACGCGTGGATGCTCGGCGTGGATATGGTCGAACAGCCGCTGCGCGTCATTCAGGATCAGCGCCTCGCCCGGCTCGCCGGAACTGCCGCCGTAACTGGGGTAGTGCATCAGGTAGAGCGCGTGGTCGGGGAAGGCCCCGGCCAGTTGCACAAGGTTCATCGACACGTCCTCGGCGTTGCCGCCGAAGTACAGCAGCGCGTCGGCACCCGGGCGCGAGCGCACGGTGACCACCAGGCGCCCCTCGGCCACCGGCAGCTCCAGGGTGCTTTCCGGCGCCTGCACGGCACGGGGCTGGGGGAAGTAGAGCAGCGCCCGCTGGAACACGAAGAGCGCGGCGCAAAGCGCCAGGTAGAGCAGGACGGCAACGAAGGTGGTCCAGAGCAGGGCACGCGGCATGGCTGGTTTCCCGTGGAAGGAAGGCCCCCGCGCCGGGCGCGGGGGCGCTCAGCCTATCAGAAGCTGAAGTCCACCTTGGTCCACAGGGTGCGGCCGGGCTCCTTGATCGCCTCGGGCTCGGCGGGGAAGCCGAAGCCGGCATCGCCCGCGAGGTTGAGGTGCTCGGCGTAGGCCTTGTCGAAGAGGTTGTCGACCCCGGCGCTGAGCTTGATGTCGCGGGTCAGGCGGTAGGCACCGTTGAGGGAGAACACCGCGAAGCCTCCGCTCTTGCCGAAGTCCTGCCCCACCACGTTGCCCTGGCCCTCGGCCACGCGGTTCTGCGCGGCGGCCACGCGCCACAGGGCACCGGCGCTCCAGTCGTCACGCTCGTAGGTCAGGCCCAGGCGCGCTTCCAGCGGCGGCATCTGCGGCAGCGCGCGGCCGTCGGAGCTGTTCTTGCCCCAGGCGTAGGCCAGGGTGGCGTCGGTCTTCCAGTTGCCGTCCAGGCGGTAGGCCGCGCCCAGCTCGCCGCCCATGATGCGCGCGTCGATGTTCTCGGCCCGCGAGGTGTCGCCCATCATCCCCGGGGTGTAGGTGAAGAGGATGTAGTCGCGCACCTGGCCGACGTAGCCGGACGCCCAGGCCTCCAGGTCGCCCTCGCTGTACTGCACGCCGAAGTCGAGCTGGGTGGTCTTCTCCGGCTTCACGCCATCGAAGGCGTTGCGCGCCCCGGCCGGGCCCTGGTTGGGCGAGAACAGCTCCCAGTAGTCGGGGAAGCGCTGCACGTGGCCGAGGCCGGCATAGACGGTGGTGGCGCTGTCCAGGTCGTGCTCGTAGCGCGCGAAGCCGCTGGGCAGGGTGTCGGCACGGGTCTCGCCGAAGGTCGGGTTGGCCATGCCCATCATGCCCAGGGTGCGGCGGTAGTCCTTGGCGTCGGAGCGGTCCAGGCGCGCGCCGGCCACCACGCGGTCGCCCTCTTCCACGTACCAGGTCAGCTCGCCGAAGGCGCCGTAGCTGTGCATCAGCGCGTCGCGGGTACGGGGGAACTGGTCGGCGTCGGTGAAGGTGCCGCTCATCATCGAGTAGCGCGAGGCGCGCTTGCGGTGTTCGCTGCGCATGGCGTCGAGGCCGGCCACCAGTTCCACGTCGGTCCATTTGAAGGTGGCGGCCAGGCGCGCGCCGAGGGTGCGGCGGTCCACCTGCGAGGCCATCGGCATGGGCATCGAGCTGGTCGGGTCGGGGTTGCGCAGGCGGAAGTTGTCCATCACGTGGTCGGCGTAGTTGTAGTAGACCTGAGCCTCCAGCTTGTCGAGCACACCGCCGAGGTTGCTGCGCTCGAAGCGCAGGCCGAGGCTTTCCCGCAGGAACTGGCTGCCGTCCATGCCGCGCCCGGCGTAGCGGGACTCGCCGTTGCCACGGCCGGCGGAGAGCTCGATGAGGGTGTCGGCGTCCGGGGTCCAGCCGATGGCCATGTCGCCGTTCCACTTGTCCCAGCGCGAGGGCACGGTATCGCCGTTGCCGTCCTCGTAGTCGTCGGACTGGGAGTGGTTTCCGGTGGCGCGCAGGTAGCCGGTCTCGTTGCCCACGGCGCCGTCCAGCACGCGGTCGAAGCGGCCGTTGGAGCCGGCCAGCAGGCTGGCGTGGAGGCGGCTGCCGAGTTCGCCGAAGCGCTCCGGCTCGCGCTCGAAGAGCACGGTGCCGGCGGAGGCGCCGGGGCCCCAGAGCACGGTCTGCGGGCCCTTGATCACGGTGAGCTTGTCGAAGGTCTCGGGGGAGATGTAGGAGCTCGGTGCGTCCATCCGCCCCGGGCAGGCGCCGAGCATCAGGCCGCCGTTGGTGCGCAGGTTGAGGCGCGAGCCGAACATGCCGCGCAGCACCGGGTCGCCGTTGGTGCCGCCGTTGCGGATGGCGGCGAAGCCGGGAATGGTCTTCAGGTAGTCGGTGCCGTCGCTGGCGGGCACCGGCTGGCGGGCCTGTTTCGGGTCGGTGACGATGGTCAGCGGCGAGCTCTGTTGCACGGCGGTGATGACGGTCGCGCTGACCTCGATCACGTCGGAGGCGGGCACGACGGGTGCCACGGGCGGCTCGTGCTGGTGTTCGTGGGCGACGGCGCCCGCGGCGAAGGCGAGGCCGGCGGCCAGGGCGAAGGCGTGGCGCCAGCGCAGGCGGGCGGCGTCGGGCTGGAAGGCGAAACGGGTAGAGCGGTTGGCAGGCAGGTGCATCGTGTTCATTCCATGATCTGAAATCGGTGGGCCCGTCGCGGTCGGCGCGACAGGCAGGTCGGGTCGGCGGCGTCACCAGGACGGCCGCAGGCTCAGGCGTGTGAATTCAGATGCAGGGAGAGGCGCGGGGGTTGGCCGAGGGCCAGCAATGGCGGGGCGGCGTGCGCGGCCGGCTTTCCCGTGCCGGGCGCGGGGCGCTGCGGCGGCGCTGGAGCCAGAACAGGCCGAGGAAGAACAGGATGCCGAGGGTGACGGCATTGCCCATCGGGCAGTTGAAGCCGGCGCTGGACAGCTGCGCGGGCGAGCCGGGCTGGTCACCGTCGATGGACGGGCCGTCGCTGCCGGTGGCCGAGCAGAAGGCACCGCCGAGGCCGCTGAGTTCGAGGCCCATCGCCTGGCCGTGATGAATCCCGCAGGCGAGCAGGTTGAACAGGACGCAGGCGTACAGCATCCAGGCGATCAACGAGCGGTCGTGGCAGGCGGTTTTCATGGGCGGCGACTCTAGCACCGAAAATTCACGGCGAGAAAGCCGGCCATTGTGGTGGATTGCCGCAGGCACCCGGGCGCCTCGACGTCGGATCGAAACCCGGGTGAGGCCTGCAAATCACTTGGCGGCGCGGTGGCCCGTGCCGGTAAAGTCGCTGCACCGAATCGCGCCGAGAATCTTCATGTCCCGCCTCTACGATGCACGCGGCAACCGCTATGTCGTCACCCCGCCCGATGCGCTGCGCCGCCTGGGCATCGCCATCCCGCAGGAAGCCGCCGACGCGGCGCAGGCCCGCGAGAAATGGAGCGCCGCGGCCATCGAGGCCCTGTGCGGCTGGCCCGACGGCACGCAGCCGGAAGGCGCCAAGGGCCATCGCTCGGACGGGCTGCTGGTCGGCCCCTTCGGCAACGCCTCGCCCTGGGACCTGCTGATCGTCAACACTGACGGCAGCCTGACCGAACGCAGCGGCAACGGCATGACCCTCTTCGCCCAGGCCCTGCTCGACGACGGCCACGTCGCGCCCGGCCAGGCCTTCGTCCTGCATGTACACCACGACAAGCCCGGCGGCGGCACGCCGGTGGTCACGCCGATCGAGCCCGCCGAGCGCGACGGGCGCCCTGGCTTCTGGTTGCAGATGGGGGCACCGGGATTCGGTCCCGAGGCGGTCGGGGCCGATGGCGAACACCTGGCTGCCGCCGATTTCCACGGCCGCTTCCTGAGCCGCGTCGACGCCCTGGCGCAGGTGAACCCCGGGTGGTGCCGCAGCCAGTTCGTACGCATCGGCAATCCCCACTGCGTGACCCTGCTGGACGAGCCCGCCGCGCTGCCGGCCATGCCCTGGCTACGCGCCGCCGACACCCACGCGGCGCTGGAGCGCATCGCCTATGCCGCGCCCATCGGCGCAGGCGATCCCTGCCCCGCCGGGGTCAACCTGCAATGGGCGGCGCGGGCGGCGGATGGCGCCATCGAGGCCCGGGTGTTCGAGCGCGGCGAAGGGGCGACCGAGTCTTCCGGCAGCAGCGCCTGCGCGGTGGCCTGCGCCGCCTGGCAGGCCGGGCTGGTGGCGGCCGGCGAGGTGCGCGTGCGCATGCCCGGCGGCACCGCGCCGCTGCGCCTGGAGCAGCAGGGCGACGCCCTGGTGGGCGTCTGGCTGTTCGGCGTGGGGGCGCGCCTGGAGGGTTGAGGCAGGGGCTCAGTTCGGCGCGGTGGCCTTGAGCCCGGCCAGCACCAGCTTCTGGTAGAGCTGCTCGCGCAGGCCGCTGGGCGCGTGCAGGTCCATGCGCTGCAAGTGGCGGGTGTAGTCCGCAGGCTCCGGCAAGTCGAACAGGGTGGCCATGCCCAGTTCGAGGATTTCGCTGAGCTTGAGCTTGCTCTTCAACCAGCGCAGGGCGCGCAACAGGTCCTGCTCCTCCGGTGTGAAGTCGCAGCCCAGCGGGTATTCGGCGAACAACCTCGGATGCTCGGCCCGCAACGCCAGCAGGCGCCACGGTGTGTTCTGCCGGTAGCGGGGGTCGAGGACGAAATCGGCGGGCAGCTTGCCGGCCTTCTGCGCCTCGGCGATCAGGCCGTCCTGGAAGCGCGAATCGGCGATGCGCAGCAGCGCTTCGATCACCTCGGCGTCGTTCTTGCCGCGCAGGTCGGCGATGCCGTACTCGGTCACCACCAGGTCGCGCAGGTGCCGGGGAATGGTGGCGTGGCCGTACTCCCAGACGATGTTGGAGCTGGCCTCGCCGCCGGACTCGCGCCAGCTGCGCAGCATCAGGATCGAGCGTGCGCCGTCCAGCTCGTGGGCCTGGGCGACGAAGTCGTATTGCCCGCCGACCCCGCTGAGCACGCGGCCATCCTCCAGCTGGTCGGCCGCGCTGGCGCCCAGCAGGGTGATGGTGAAGCAGCTGTTGACGAAGCGCGCATCGCGGCGTTGCAGGCGCTTGAGCTCCTCGTCGCCATGCAGGCGGTTGACGTAGCTGATGGCGGTCATGGCGATGCGTGACAGCGGCCCGTCGCCCAGCTCGCGCAGGCGCTGGTAGAAGGCCTCGGGGCCGAGGAAGAAGCCACCGTGGATCACCACGCCGCCCCGCGCCTGGCCCAGCCGCTCGACCAGGGCGGCGCGGGTGGCGGCCTCGTCGAGCGTGGCGCTGAGCCGGCGACCATCGCCCAGCAGCAGGTGGTCGCCGTCCAGGCGCACGCCCTCATCGAGCAGGCCGTGGCGCTGCAGCCAGGCGAGGCCGTCGGCGTCGAGCACGCGCGGCAGTTCATCGAACAATGCGTCGAGGTCGGTCGGCGTGCCCTGGGGGTCCAGTGCGCCGGCGTTGGCCAGGCGTTGCAGGCGCACATCGGGGTACACGGGGCGGCGCAGCACCCCGGCCTCCAGCAGCACCAGCAGGCCCAGCAGGAACATCTCGCTGTTGGCGTAGAGCCCCTGGGCGAACGGCGCCAGGCCGCCTTCGCGCTCCACCAGGCCGCCCCAGCGCTGCGGGACTTCGAGGGCATCGAGCACGGCGCGGTAACCGGCGTTGTCGCCCTGGCGCGCCACCAGCGCGGCGGCCAGGCCGTCGGCCATGGCGCCGATGCCCACCTGCAGCGTGCCGCCGTCGCGCACCAGGGCGCTGGCGTGCAGGCCGATGGCGTGGTCCTGCAGGCTCACCGGCAGGTTGGGGGTGGAAAACAGGGTGCTGCGCTCGGGTGCCTCCAGCACCAGGTCGAACTCGCCGGCGTCGAGCTCGGCGTCGCCCGGCATATAAGGAAGCGCCTCGTGCACCTGGGCGATGGCGAGGATGGTCTCGCCCGCCGCGCGACGACGGCGCAGGCGCGGCAGCAGGTCGAGGGTGATGTCGGGGTTGCAGCTGAGGCTGAAGCGCCCGGGGCTCTGCGGCCGCGCGGCGACCATCTGCGCCACCAGGTTCAGGCCCTTGCGGTCCAGGTCGCGGGCCACCTGGCTGTAGTTGAGGCTGACGTAGCTCTGCTGGGCCTGGGGATTGTCCAGCTGGCTGGCCGGCTGCAGGTAGAACTCCTCGACGCGGATGTGCGCCGGCAGCTCGCCGCAGCGCAGGTCGCTCAGGTAGTCGAGTTCGATGTAGTCGCCATAGAGGCGACGCAGGAAGGGGCCGGAGAAACGCTGCTCCAGTTCGCTGGCCGGTTGCGGCTTGGCCAGGGACAGCGCGGTGTAGATGGTCAGCTGGCGCTCCGGCAGCGTCTTGATGCGCTGGTAGAGCGCGTTGACGAAGCGGTTGGGCTTGCCCAGCCCCAGGGGGATGCCGAGGCGGATGGGCCCCTCGATCCGGCGCAGCACTTCATCCACGGCCTGTTCCAGCGAGCAGTTGGCCACCTGTCCTCTCCCTTGGCATCGACGATGCTGGCTTGGACCGGCCCGGGCGCGCTTTTGCTCAACCCATGGCGCGGTGTGATTCAAACGCTCGCTTGGATTGCGCTTTCCAGGATTTTTCAGGCAGCATCGACCGGGTGCTGGCATAGCACCTGCATTCCTACCAGCCCCAACCACCAACGCCGAGGCCTACCCATGCGCATCGTCCAAGCCACCCTGGAGCACCTGGACCTGCTGAACCCGCTGTTCGTCAAATACCGCGAGTTCTACGGCGAACTGCCCTTCCCCGACTCCTCGCGCAAGTTCCTCGAGAAGCGCCTGAGCCGCAAGGAATCGATCATCTACCTGGCCCTGGCCGACGATGACGACACCAAGATCCTGGGCTTCTGCCAGCTCTACCCGAGCTTCTCCTCCCTGTCGCTGAAGCGCGTGTGGATCCTCAACGACATCTATGTCGCCGAGGACGCCCGTCGCCAGCTGGTGGCCGACCGCCTGCTGCAGACCGCGAAGAAGATGGCCAAGGAAACCAACGCCGTGCGCATGCGCGTCTCCACCAGCGCGGGCAACGAAGTGGCGAAGAAGGTCTACGAGTCCATCGGCTTCCGCGAGGACAGCGAGTTCGTCAACTACATCCTGCCGATCCACGAAGACTGATCCACCCGCCCGGGGCGCCGCTCAGGCGCCCAGGCCCAGCCACAGGCCGATGACCAGCGGCACCGCCAGCAGCCCGGCCAGGGCCAGGCGCCGGTGCCGTGGCCAGGCCCCCTCGACGGGCCTCGCACGCGCCAGCTGCAGGGGGCGCTCCAGGGCCAGCTGGAATTCCGACAACGCCTCGAAACGGGCCCGCGCCTGGGGCGCCAGCGCCCGGGCCAGCACGCCATCCCAGCCCGTCGGCAACTGCGCGTTGAAACTCGCCAGCGGCACGTAGCGGCTCGCCTGCCCGCCTTCGGGGCGCGCCACCTCGGGCCACTGCCCACTGAGCAGCCAGTAGCACAGCGCGGCGAGGGCGAACTGGTCCGCCGTGCCATCCACCGCACGCCCGTGGCGCAGCTCGGGTGCCAGGGGCACGGCCTGGGCCGGCGCCGCCTGGCGCGCGACACCGGGGAGGATGGCCGCGTACTCGGGCAACAGCAGCAGGCGTCCCGCGTCGCTGACCAGGATCTGCCGGGGGCTCAGCCACAACCCTTGCATGCCCCGCCGCTGCAGGGCACGCACAGCCTCGATCAGCTGCCCGAGCAGGGCCATCAGGCTCTCGCCATCCAGGGGCCCGTGGGCCGCCATCCAGTCGGCGAGGCTGCGCATGCCGCGCGGCAACGGGGCGAACAGCAGGAACGCATGGCGCCGTGGGCGATGGGGCGAGATCACCTGGGGCAGGCTCGCCACCGGGCTGCGCCGCAGCACCCACTCGCGTTGCCAGAAGGCCTCGTCGGCGTCGCGTTCGGCGAGCCAGAGAAGCGCCTCCCGGCCCTCCTCGTCGAGCGCCTGGAACAGCCGCCCCGGCGGGCCGAAGGGACAGGCGGCCTGGAGCGTCCAGCCATCCACCTCGCCACCCGGCTCGACGTGCCCGACCTTCGGCCAACTGCCCCCGGGCGCAGGGGGCGGTAGGCAATCGGCGGCGCCGGGCAGCAGCAGCGCCGCAGCCCCCGGGGCGCCAAGCAGGGGCTCCAGCAAGGCGCCGAGGCCACCGGGAACCAGGCTCATGCAGCCTTCGCGCAGGCGCTGCAGGTCGGCCACTTCCAGCAGCGGCTGGGGCGCCAGCAGCAAGGGCTCGTGGGCGACCAGCGGCAGGCTGTGCTGCACCACCGCCAGCTCCGCCTGGGCGCCGAGCACGCCTTCGCGCCCCACCAGGCCGTGCAGGCCGTCCCGGTGCAGGCGCAGCAGGCCGATGGCGCCGGCCTGGAGGAAATGCGCCTGGCCATCCTGAAGCAACAGCAGGCCGGCACTCAGCTCGGGGGCTGCCTCGCCCGCGCTCCGGCGCTTGAACAGCTGCAGGTTGAGTGCCGCCAGCACCTGCCGCGCGGCCTGGGTCTCGCTCCAGCCGTCGGGCGTGCAGGCGTAGTCGGCGAACAGCGCATCGAGGTGATGCTCGAGCGTACGCACCACATCGGGGCAGCGCCGTGCCCAGAGCAGGATCACCAGCAGCAGCGGGGAGCGTCCCTGACGACCGGCGACCCAGGTGGCCCGTGCGCGGGCGGCCTGCCCGGGCAGGTCCAGCCCATGGCCCTGGGCCAGGCTGATGGCGGGATGTTCCAGCAGTTGCAATGCCACGGCGCGCGCCTCCATCGGAAAACAATGGAAACAGTTGCAGCCTTTGTGCCGGAAAAGCCGACGACGGATGCTCGCCGCGCCCACCTGGCTTGCCCCTATAATGCCGCTCGCCCGGCCTCCGAGCCGCCGCCGCAGAACCGACAAGGCGCCCCATGGATTTCAATCTGATCGACCTGATCCTCCACCTCGACGAATACCTGAACCTGTTGGTCAGCAACTACGGAACCTGGATCTACGCCATCCTCTTCCTGGTCATCTTCTGTGAGACGGGCCTGGTGGTCATGCCCTTCCTGCCCGGCGACTCTCTGCTGTTCATCGCCGGCGCGGTGTGCGCCAACGGCGCCATGGACCCCGTCCTGCTGGGCGCCCTGCTGATGCTCGCGGCGATCCTGGGCGACAGCACCAACTACCTGATCGGGCGGACCACCGGCGAGCGGCTGTTCAACAAGCCGAACTCGAAGATCTTCCGCCGCGACTACCTGCAGCGCACCCACGAGTTCTACGACCGCCATGGCGGCAAGACCGTGACCCTGGCGCGCTTCCTGCCCATCGTGCGCACCTTCGCGCCCTTCGTCGCCGGCGTCGGCCGCATGCCCTACGCACGCTTCTTCGCCTTCAGCGCCTTCGGCACCGTGCTCTGGGTCGGCGGCCTGGTGACCCTCGGCTACTTCTTCGGCAACGTGCCCTTCATCAAGCAGAACCTGTCGGTGGGCGTGGTCGCCATCATCCTGCTGTCGCTGCTGCCCATGTTCATCAGCGTGCTGCACCGCCATCTGCGACCGGCCGCCGCCCGCGACAACGCCGAGCGCCCGAGCTGAGCCCATGTGGTCCCTGCGCAACTGGCGCCGGCGCCGCACCCTGGCGCGCAACCCGGTCGACGACGCGCTCTGGGCCGAAGTCCGCCAGGCGCTGCCGATCCTCGACGGCATCACCCCCGAAGAAGACCGGCGCCTGCGCGAGCGCAGCGTGCTGTTCCTCCACGACAAGCACCTGACCCTGCTGGGCGGCGTGCAACTCGAGCCCCGCGACCGCCTCGTCCTCGCCGCCCAGGCCCAGCTGCCGCTGCTGCACCTGGCGGAGCTGGGCTGGTACCAGGGCTTCCACGAGCTGGTGATCTACCCCGACGACTTCCTCAGCCCCCAGCGCCACCGCGACAACGCCGGCGTCGTCCATGAGTGGGACGCCGAGCACAGCGGCGAGGCCTGGCATCGCGGCCCGGTGGTACTGGCCTGGCCCGGCGTGCAGGCCAGCGGCGGCTGGGAGGGCTACAACCTGGTGATCCACGAGCTGGCCCACAAGCTGGACATGCTCAACGGCGACGCCAACGGCCTGCCGCCCCTGCACCGCGACATGCGCCAGTCGGACTGGGCCGAGGCCATGCAGGCCGCCTACGACCAGATGAACGCGGCCCTCGACGAAGACGAGGATGCCGCACTGCCCATCGACCCCTACGCGGCGGAAGACCCGGCCGAGTTCTTCGCCGTCACCAGCGAGTACTTCTTCAGCGCCCCCGACCTGCTGCAGGCCGCCTATCCCGCCGTCTACACGCAGCTCGCGGCCTTCTACCGGCAGGACCCGGGCGCGCGCCTGGCCCGCCTGATCGCCGAACATCCGGAGTATCGGGACACGACCAACGGATGAGCACGACGGCGTGGCGCCGCCCAATGAATGTGCATATAATCCGCCCACTTTTTTTGGCCCATTCCAGGGAGTCGACCATGAGCTACAGCAAGATCCCGGCTGGCAAAGACCTGCCGAACGACATCTACGTCGCGATCGAAATCCCGGCCAACCATGCGCCGATCAAATACGAAATCGACAAGGACAGCGACTGCCTGTTCGTCGACCGCTTCATGGCCACCCCCATGTTCTACCCGGCCAACTACGGCTACATCCCCAACACCCTGGCTGACGACGGCGACCCGCTGGACGTGCTGGTCGTGACCCCGTATCCCGTCGCCCCCGGCGCCGTGATCCGCGCCCGTCCGGTCGGCGTCCTGCACATGACCGACGAAGCCGGCGGCGACGCCAAGCTGATCGCCGTCCCCCACGACAAGCTGTCCCAGCTGTACGTGGACATCAAGGAATACACCGACCTGCCGGCCCTGCTGCTGGAACAGATCAAGCACTTCTTCGAGAACTACAAGGATCTCGAGAAGGGCAAGTGGGTCAAGGTCGAAGGCTGGGGCAACGCCGAAGCTGCCCGCGCCGAGATCACTAAAGCGGTTGCGGCTTACCAAAAGTAAGCCCCGACCTCTCATAGAAAGCCGGCCACAAGCCGGCTTTTTTATTGCCTGGAGGAAAGTGGCCCTCCTCATGCCTCGGCCCTGTTCCCCCTCCGCGCAGCCTTGTTCGCCACGATTGTTACGCCATCCGGAAAAGCCCTTCTTCGGTGCCCCGCTTTTTCGCCGGAACGCCCTGGTTTCTCATAGTGGCCATGAACCACCCGATGAGGAGAACCCCATGAAAGCCCTTGCCTGCGGCGCCACGGCGCTGCTGTTCGTGACCCTCGCCAGCGCCGCGCATGCCGAGGGGGCGGCCCGGGCCGAGCCCTTCGTCTATGGCATGCACCTGGACGTGGCCCAGGTCGTGTCCATCGACGAGCCCCACCCGCTGACCTGCGAGTTGGTGGAAGCGAAGATGACCTACGTCGACTCCCAGGGTCAGACGCGCGCCGTGAGCTACATCAAGCAATCCGACGCCTGCTCCAACAGCTGATCCGCGCAGCACCCGGCAAGCCCCAGGCCTTTGCCTCGGCGCTGCCCGCTGCGTAAGCTCGGCGCTTTTGCGCAGTCGCCATGACCCTCGCCGATATCCTCCTGCTGCTGCTCGCCGGCTTCGCTGCCGGCGGCATGAACGCCCTCGCCGGCGGCGGCACCTTCTTCTCCTTCCCCGCCCTGCTGGCCGCCGGCCTGCCTCCCGTGACCGCCAACGCGACCAACGCCGTGGCCCTGTGGCCGGCCAGCCTGGCGGCGAGCTGGGCGGCGCGGGACCAGTTGCGCCCCCTGGGACGCTGGCTGCTGCCGCTGGTGGCGATCTCGCTGATCGGCGGCCTGGGTGGCGGGCTGCTCCTGCTGGCCGGTGGCGACGAGGTGTTCCGCCGGCTGATCCCCTGGCTGCTGCTGGCCGCCACCCTGCTGTTCGCCGCCAGCCCCTGGCTGAGCCGGCGGGTCAACCGCCAACGCGAGGCCGGCGCCCTGCCGCGCCACGGCCCGGCCGGCGGCATCGCCCATGCGCTGGTGGCGGTCTATGGCGGCTACTTCGGTGCGGGCATGGGCATCCTGCAGCTGGCGGCGTTCTCCATCGAGGGACACCCGCTGCTGCGCGCCAATGCGCTGAAGAACCTGCTCTCCAGCACCATCTACAGCGTCGCGGTGGTCACCTTCGTCGCCGCGGGCCGGGTCAGCTGGGCCGAACTGGCAGTGCTGCTCGGCGCCGCCAGCTGCGGTGGCTACGCCGGCGGCGCGCTGGCCAGGCGCCTGCCGAGCCGCTGGTTGCGCTGGCTGGTGATCGCGGTGGGGGCGGGGATGACGGCTTACTACTTCGTCACCGCGTAGGGCGGGCCATCCTTGCAGCTGGAGCGTGATGCACGCATCGATGCAGATGCTGGCGAAGAGGTTGGAGCAACGGCCAAACGCCCCTTCCAGGAAGTCGAGGGGCTCGCCGGAAACACCGTGCGGCGGTGCGCACGGCACACCCTACGGCACGAGCCAGTCCTGTCAGGCTCTCGGTTCGGATCGCCACAGCGGATTTCACCTCCTCTCGAGGCGACGGAAACACCCCGGAAACCACCCTGCTCATTTGCCCGCAAGGGCGCGGCTCTGCTAGTGTCCGCCCGTTCCGAACTGCCCCCGGGAAGCCCGCCATGGCCCGCAAGAAAGCCACCCCTGATTTCGAACAGTCCCTCGCCGACCTGCAAGCGTTGGTCGAGCGCCTGGAAAGCGGCGAGCTGTCGCTGGAAGACTCGCTCAGCGCCTTCGAACAGGGCATCCGCCTGACCCGCGAATGCCAGGGTGCGCTGAGCCAGGCGGAGCAGAAGGTGCAGATCCTCCTGGAGCGCGATGGCGAGCTGGAAGAGGCCCCCTTCGAAGCGGACGAGCAGGCATGATCGCGGCCTACCAGTCCCGCTGCCAGGCGCGCGTCGACGCCGCCCTGGAAACCTTGTTCGACGCGCCCCGCCCCGAACTGCAACGCCTTTATGAAGCCATGCGCTACAGCGTCACCAACGGTGGCAAGCGCGTGCGTCCGCTGCTGGTCTACGCGGCCTGCGAGGCGCTGGCCGGCGAGATCGACCGGGCCGACGGCGCCGCCTGCGCGGTGGAGCTGATCCACGCCTACTCCCTGGTCCACGATGACCTGCCGGCCATGGACGACGACGACCTGCGCCGGGGCAAGCCCACCACCCACAAGGCCTTCGACGAAGCCTGCGCCATCCTCGCCGGCGACGGCCTGCAGACCCTGGCCTTCGAAGTGCTGGCGGACCGACGCCACAACCCGCAGAGCGCCGATACGCGCCTGGCCATGGTCGGCACCCTGGCCCGCGCCGCCGGCCCCGCCGGCATGGTCGGCGGCCAGGCCATCGACCTCGGCTCGGTGGGCCTGAAGCTCGACCAGCAGGCTCTGGAAGTGATGCACCGGCACAAGACCGGCGCCCTGATCGAAGCCAGCGTGCGCCTCGGCGCCCTGGCCAGCGGCAATGCCGACGACGCCTCGCTCAAGTCCCTGCAGACCTACGCCCAGGCCATCGGCCTGGCCTTCCAGGTGCAGGACGACATCCTCGACGTCGAGAGCGACACCGCCACCCTCGGCAAGACCCAGGGCAAAGACCAGGCCAGCGACAAGCCCACCTACCCGGCCCTGCTCGGCCTCGACGACGCCAAGGCCTACGCCCTGGAACTGCGCGACATCGCCCTGCACGCCCTGCGCTCCTTCGGCGAGGCCGCCGAACCCCTGCGCGACCTGGCCCGCTACATCGTCGAACGGCGTAGCTGACCCGCGTCACACGCCAGGCGGGAAATACCCGCACGCCAATCCGCCACCTTCCGTCCATCGAATACGCAAAAACGCGCCCTCCCGGGGGCGCCCCTCATCTGGTGCCCGCAGAATGGCCCAGGCTAGGTTCATCGTCCGAAGCCCATGGCCCCCCACTCTTCGGCGTGAACGATGCAGCTCGATCACCTCCCCGTCGCCCCGGACCTGCCCGCCCTGCTGCGCTGCCTGGAGCAGGTCGCGCCGCTGCTGGACGCGATGCCGGACGTGGTGTTCTTCGTCAAGGACCTGGACGCCCGCTACGTGCTGGTCAACCAGACCCTCGCCCAGCGCTGCGGCTTCAGGGACAAGGCGCCGCTGCTGGGGCGCACTGCCGAGGACGTGTTCCCGCGCCGCTTCGGCCACCTCTACACCGAGCAGGACCGCCAGGTGCTGGAGGCCGGCGACCAGCTCAGCGACCAGCTGGAACTCCACCTCTACCCCGGCCGCAAGCCTGGCTGGTGCCTGACCCACAAGCTGCCCCTGCGCGACCCGGCGCAGCGGGTCATCGGCATGGCCGGCATCTCCTACGACCTGCAGGCGCCGCAGTCCAGCCACCCGGCCTTCCAGCGCCTGGCGGCGGTGGACGCCCACATCCGCGAGCACTTCGCCGAGCCCATCAGCCTCGATGAACTCACCGCCATCGCCGGGCTCTCCGCCTCCCAGCTCGGCCGGCTGTGCAAGCGCATCTTCCAGCTCAGCCCCCGGCAGATGATCCACAAGGCGCGCCTGGGCGCTGCCACCCAACTGCTGGCCGGCGATCTGCCCATCACCGAGATCGCCTACCGCTGCGGCTATGCCGACCACAGCGCCTTCAGCCGCCAGTTCAAGGCCCTCACCGGGCTCTCCCCGAGCCAGTACCGCGAGCGCTGCCGCGCCTGAGGCCGGCCGCCCGGCTGTGCCGAACCGCGCACCGCAACCGGGCGAATCGATCAAGCCACCCGCCCGCGCCCCGTTCACAGTAGGCCCATCCACGGGGTGCATGAACGCCCCGGGGCGGCCCGCCCTAGCACCGCCCCCGCGCCAACAAGAACAACACGCGAACGGAGAATTGCGATGTCATCCATCAGCATCAGCCAGCTGGACGTCAGCTACGGCAGCGGGATCAGGGTCATCGACGGCCTCGACCTGCACATCCCCGACGGCAGCTTCTTCACCCTGCTCGGCCCCAGCGGCTGCGGCAAGACCACCCTGCTGCGAGTGATCGCCGGCTTCATCCGCCCCAGCGGCGGGCGCCTGGCCTTCGGCGACGTCGACATGACCCAGGTCCCCGCCCACCGCCGGGGCATCGGCATGGTCTTCCAGGACTACGCCCTGTTCCCCGACAAGACCGTGTTCGACAACGTCGCCTACGGCCTGCGCGCCCGCCGGACCGACGCGGCGACCCTGCGCCGCAAGGTGGGCGAATACCTGGAGCGGGTCGGCATGAGCGGCTTCGCCGAGCGCCACCCCGCCGCCCTCTCCGGCGGCCAGCGGCAGCGGGTGGCCCTGGCCCGCGCCCTGGCCATCGAACCGGAGGTGCTGCTGATGGACGAGCCGCTGTCCAACCTCGACGCCCAGCTGCGCCTGCAGATCCGCGCCGCCATCGCCGACCTGCAGCGGGAGATCGGTATCACCACCGTCTTCGTCACCCACGACCAGGAAGAGGCCCTGGCCCTCTCCGACTGCATCGCCCTGATGCGCAAGGGCCGCATCGAGCAACTGGGCAGCCCCCAGGCCATCTACCAGTCCCCCGCCAGCACCTACGCCGCCGACTTCATCGGCTCGGCCAACCTGCTGGCCGCGCGGGTGCTGGAACAGGCCGGCGACGACGGCATCCGCGTGCTGGTGGCCGGCCAGCCCCTGCAGGCCCGCGCAGAGGCTGCGCTGCCCGAGCCCGAGGTGCACCTGGTGGCGCGGCCGGAAAGCATCCGCCTGCGCCCCGCCGGGCAGAGCCTCGGCAACTGCCTGGCCGGCCAGGTGCGGCGCAAGCAGTACCTGGGCAACCGCACCAGCTACCGCATCGAGCTGGCGGACGCCCAGCAGCTCAACGTCGACCGCTTCGGCACCGACGGCGACGGCTTCCACGAAGGCCAGCCGGTGAGCCTGGAGTTCGACCCCGCACAGCTCCGGGTGGTGGCCCAATGAACCGGCGCCTGCCCTCCCCCTGGCTGCTCCTCGCCCTGTTCGCCCTGGGGCTGCTGCTGGTGTTCCTGCTCTGGCCCCTGGCCAACCTGCTGCACGGCAGCTTGGCCGGTGCCGGCGGCAGTGGCTGGGCCCAGTTGCTGGACGAGCCGCGCTACCTGCGCGCCCTCGGCAACACCCTGCTGCTGGGCGCCCTGGTGACCGGCTGCGCCAGTGTGCTCGGGGTCTCCCTGGCCTACGTCACCGCGCGCTTCGACTTCCCCGGCAAGGCGCTGGTGGCGGTGCTGCCGGTGTGCACCCTGGTGGTCCCGGAGGTGATCGTCAGCCAGACCTGGCTGATGATCCTCGGCAACAACGGCCTGCTCACCCGCGCCCTGGAGGAGCACCTCGGCCTCGCCCTGCCCAGCTTCTACGGCTGGCCCGGCCTGGTGCTGGTGATGAGCCTGGTCTACTACACCTACATCTACCTCGGCACCCTGGCCGCCATCCGCGGCTTCGACGCCCAGCTGGAAGAAGCCGCCCAGAGCCTCGGCGTGCCGCCGGCCAAGGCGCGGCTGCAAGTGATGCTGCCGGTGGTGCTGCCCGCCGTGCTGGCCTCCGGGCTGCTGGTGTACACCCTGGTGGTGGGCAACTTCGCCATCGCCACCCTGCTGGGCGGCAAGGTGCAGCTGCTCTCGGTGCTCACCTACCTGAGCTTCGTCTCCGAGATGGGCACCAACGCCGGCCTGCAGAGCGCCCTGGCCACCCTGTCCATCGCCATCGTCGCCGGGGTGCTGTTCCTCCAGCGCTGGCTGGTGGGGCGCAAGCGCTACGAGATCGTCCAGGGCCGCAGCGCCCCGGCCCAGCGCCTGCGTGGGGTACGCGGCGCGCTGCTGGGCGCGGCCACGGCGCTGTTCATCCTGCTCTCCTCGCTGCCGCTGCTGACGGTGCTGGCCAGCGCCTTCACCCGCTCGCGGGGGCCGGTGATGCACTGGGGCCAGTTCTCCCTGGAGAACCTGGAGCGGGTCCTGCTGCGCAGCCCGGAACCCATCCTCAACACCCTGGCCTACGGCGCCCTGGCGACCCTGGTGGGCATCCTGCTGAGCGTGGTCATCAGCTACCTGGTGATCAAGAAGAAGAACCTGCTCACCCCGGCCATCGACTACCTCGCCATGCTGCCCCTGGCCATGTCCGGCACGGTGCTCGGCATCGGCCTGGTGATGACCTTCAACAGCGGCCCGCTGGCCCTCAGCGGCACGGCGGCGATCATCGTGGTGGCCTTCGTCATCCGCCGCTTCCCCTTCGGGGTGCGCAGCGCCTCGGCCACCCTCTACAACATCCCCGATTCCATCGAGGAGGCCTCCATCAGCCTCGGCGTGCCGCCGCTGCGCTCCTTCTTCAAGGTGGTGCTGCCGCTGATGGCGCCCGCCGTCGCTGCTGCGGCGGTGCTCACCTGGACCACCATCGTCGCCGAGCTGAGCGCCTCGCTGGTGGTGTACTCGGCCGGCCGCGAGACCATCACCATCCAGGTCTTCCGCCTGGTGGAAACCGGCCTCCAGGGCCAGGCGGCGGCCTACGGGCTGGTGCTGGTCCTGCTCACCCTCGTCCCGGTGGTCATCGCCACCCGGGTGTTCCGCATCAAGGTCTTCTGAACCGCACCAAGGAGTCGCCATGAACGCCACCTGGAAGCACCGGCTGCCCGCCCTGCTGGCCGCCCTCGCCCTCAACCTGCTGCAGCCCGCCCTCGCCCGTGAGCAGGCGGTGCTCTACACCACCAACAACGACTCGGCGGTACAGGCCCTGCTGGACAGCGGCCAGCGCCTCGACCCGGGCCTGAAGATCGGCGTGGTCAACGGCTCCAGCGCCGCGCTGCTCAAGCGCATCGAGGCCGAGGGCCAGGCCGCTCGGGCCGATGTGTTCTGGAGTTCCCAGCCCAACACCCTGGGCGCCTTCACCGCGCTCTACGCGCCCTACCGCTCGCCCCAGGCCCGGGCCATCCCCGAGGCGCAGCAGCACCCGCAGCAGCTGTGGAGCACCGCCAACATTCAGGTGGTGGTGATGATGGTGAACCGCAAGCAGCTCGGCGAGCTCAAGGAGCCCACCCAATGGCGCGACCTGCTGGACCCGGCCTGGAAGGGGCGGATCATCGTCGGCGACCCCACCGCCACCTCCACCGCCTACACCGCGCTCTGGGGCCTGCGCCAACTGCTGGGCGAGGACGACTTCCGCCGCCTGGCCGCCAACCTGGTGGTCTCGCGCAACTCCAGCGCCGTGCTCAACCAGGTGGCCCAGGGCGAATACGCCGTCGGCCTGACCTTCGAGGGCAACGCCTACGCCTATGTCGCCGGCGGCCAGCGGGAGATCCGCCTGGTCTACCCGGCCGACGGTACCTTCGTCACCGAAGAGGCCCTGGTGCTGGTGAAGAACGGCCCCAACCCCGAGGCCGGCAAGCGCCTCTACGACCTGCTGCTGAGCCGCGACACCCAGGTCGCCCTGCTGGAGCAGGCCTACCGCCGGCCGAGCCGCAGCGACATCGAGGTCAGCGCCCATGTCGAGCTGCCGGAGCTGAAGGACATCGCCGTCTTCCCCACCGACGAGCAGGCCGCCATCGCCGGCCGCGACGCCTTCCTCAGCGCCTGGAAAGGCCTCGACAAAGCCCTCTGACACGGAGCCGGACATGACCGCCAGCCACCACCGCGCCACCGCCGAACACCTCGCCGACCTCGCCCGCGCCCGCCTGCAGGCCCACTGGCAGACCGCCCTGGAGGACGGCCAGCCCTTCGAGGACAAGGACGACGCCAGCCCCGTCACCGCCATCGACCGCGCCATCGAGCATGAACTGCGCGAGGCCATCGCCCGCCACACGCCCAGCTTCGGCGTGGTAGGCGAGGAGTACCCCGACCACCAGCGCGACGCCGAATACAGCTGGGTGCTCGACCCCATCGACGGCACCAAGGCCTTCATCGCCGGGGTGCCGGTGTACGGCACGCTGATCGCCCTGTGCCGCGACGGGCGCCCGGTGCTGGGGGTGATCGACCTGCCCATCGCCGGCCTGCGCTGGGTCGGTGTGGAAGGCCAGCCCACCCGGCTCAACGGCGAGCCGGTGCGCACCCGCCCCGGCACCGAGCTGGCCCGCGCGCTGCTGGCCAGCAGCAACCCGGAAAGCCTGCCGGACACACACCTGGCGGCCTTCGCCCGGCTGCGCGACGCGACCCGCTGGCGTCTCTACGGCGCCGCCTGCAGCGCCTACGCCAACCTCGCCCGGGGGCGCATCGACCTGGTGGCCGACGGCGGCGGCATGGCGCCGGTGGACTACTGCGCCCTGGTGCCGGTCATCGAAGGCGCCGGCGGAGTGATCAGCGACTGGCAGGGCCGCCCGCTCGGCCTTGGCTCCGGCAGCAGCGTGCTGGCCGCCGGCGATCCCCAGCTGCACCGCCAGGCCCTGGAGCACCTGCACCAGGCCTGCCCCCCCCAAGGTCACAAGGAGGACACGCCATGACCGCCATTCATTTCCGCCTTCCCCTCGCCCTGTCGCTGGCCCTCGCCCTGGGCCTGGCCGAGGCGGGTGGTTTCCTCGACGACAGCCACGCCACCCTGTCGCTGCGCAACTTCTACTTCAACCAGGACAACCGCGACGGCCACGCCGGCCAGACCGAGGAATGGGGCCAGGGCCTGCGTCTGGACTACCAGTCCGGCTACACCGAGGGCACGGTGGGCGTCGGCCTCGACGCCATCGGCCTGCTCGGCCTCCGCCTGGACGGCGGTGGCCGCGCCGGCAAGGCCGACCAGGCCCGCACCCCCAGCGCCCTGCTCCCCCTGGAGCACGACGGCCGCGCCCGCGACGAATTCAGCAGCCTCGGGCTCACCGCCAAGCTGCGAGTCGGCGCCAGCGAGGCGCGGGTCGGCACCCTGATCCCGCGCCTGCCGGTGATCAAGGCCAACGACGGGCGCCTGCTGCCGCAGACCTTCGAAGGCGCCCAGCTGACGGTGCGCGAGTTCGACGACCTCACCCTGCTGGCCGGCCGCCTGCGCCAGGCCAAGGGGCGCGCCCAGAGCCACCGCGACGACCTCTCCATCAACGGCGCCAACAGCCCGCGCAAGCCCGGCAACGCCGTCAGCGCGGCGCCGGCCCGCCACAGCGACGCCTTCGACTTCCTCGGCCTGGACTACCAGGTCAACGAGCAACTGCAGGTGCAGTACTACCTGGGCCAGCTGGAGGACTTCTATCGCCAGCACTTCGTCGGCCTCAACCACGAACAGGCGCTGCCCCTGGGCACGCTGAAGACCGACCTGCGCCACTTCGATACCCGCGCCACCGGCCGCAACGCCAGCCGCAGCGGCCGCGCCGAGGGCTACACCGCCGCCGGCTACTACGGCCCCGGCAACGGCGAGAGCGGCGCCCATCGCGGCAAGGTGGACAACCGCGCCTGGAGCGCCCTGTTCAGCTGGAGCCTCGGCGCCCACACCCTCGGCGCCGGCTATCAGCGCCTGAGCGGCGACAGCCACTTCATCCAGCCCAACCAGGGCAACGGCAGCGACGTCTACCTGATCACCGACCGCCAGTTGAACAGCTTCGCCCGCGCCGGCGAACGCACCTGGCTGGCCCAGTACGGGCTGGATTTCGGCGCCTGGGGGCTGCCGGGGCTGAGCAGCAACGTCGCCTACCTCAAGGGCAGCGGCATCCGCTCCGAACGCGGGCACCTGCAGGAGTGGGAACGGGACTTCACCCTGGCCTACGTGGTGCAGGCCGGCCCGGCCAAGGGCCTGGGCATCACCTGGCGCAACGCCAGCCTGCGCAGCCAGGCGAGCAGCGACGTCGACCAGAACCGGGTCTTCCTCACCTACAGCCTGGCGTTGTTCTAGGCAGCGGCCCGAATGGCCCCGGCCACGCCGGGGCCTGCCCGCCGGGCGTCCTACCCAAGCTTCAGCAACGCCCTACCCGCCTCCGCTGTTAACGTCGTCCTGGCCCTGCCCGACCTTGGTCAACCAGCCTGGAGGCACCCATGAAGGCGATCGACATCCACACGGCTCTCGACAGTATCCGCAGCGGGCGGATCATGACGCTGGAGCCGCAAACCCAGCCGCTCACCCAGCTGATGCCTTTCCAGCCCGGCGCCAGCGCCATCCACCTGGGGCGCCTCACCGGCGAGTCGCCCTGGGAACGCCACCCGGACGGCGACAAGCTGCTGCAGGTGCTCGAGGGCGAACTGGACATCACCCTGCTGGCCGCCATCGGCGTGCTGCAGGAAACCGTCCGCGCCGGTTCCATCCTGGTGGTGCCGCGTGGCCTCTGGCACCGCCTCAACGGGCGCGAGGCCGCGGTCCTGGCGGTGATGCCCCGCCATGGCGAGAGCAGCGCGCACCCGCCGGCCCTGGCCAGCCAGCCGGCCTGAAGAAGGGGGCCACCGGCCCCGGGAAAGCAGCGAGACATGCGCCGCCGATGAGTCGCTCATCGGCGGCGTTTCATTCAGGCCGTCTGGGCCAGCGCCCGGGGTGCCGGTTCGCGGCGCGCCTTGAGCAGGCCGAGGCGCACCAGCAACCAGGGCATCAGCGCGGCGACGAAGCCGCCCATCACCAACCCGCGGAACGCCTGCCAGGCCTGGCCATCGAGGGAGAAGGCGAAGCCGATATGCTTGAGCGCCCATTGCAGGCCGATGAATGCCAGCGCGCCGATCACCGCCGCCAGCACCCGCCGCCACACCGCGACCTCCACCGAGAAGTCCAGGTGGCGATAGCCGTACAGCACGGCGACCATCAGCCCCGCCAGCAGCGGCACGTAGCTCGGCGGCTCGCCACGCCAGGTGAAATACGCCAGCGCGGTGGCACCGATGATCAGCATCAGCAGCACCAGCGCCGGCACCTCGCGCCAGCCCTGCCAGCGCTGCGCCAGGGCGAAGCAGCCGAGGGTCGCGGCGCCCAGCAGCGAGCCGCCGATCAGGTCCTCGATGTCGTGGGCACCCAGGTACAGGCGGCTGAAGAGGATGCCCGCCACCAGGGTGCAGGCCAGCGCCCAGAACCACAGGCGCCGTACTTCGAGCGCCAGCCAGAACCAGATCACCACCGAAATCTGCGCGTGCCCGCTGGGCAGGCCGAAGCTCTCGCCCACCTCGTTGTCCATGCGCAGGGCGATGTCCGGTCGCGGGTCCTGCCAGTAGTCCTTGAGCCAGGCATTGAGCAGCGCGGTGATCGCCACCAGCACCAGCAGGCGGAAGAACACCGCACGGTGCCAGGCCCAGTAGCCCAGGGGCAGGAAGAAGAGGATGAATTTCTCGTACCCGAGCAGGGTGAAGAAGCGCATCAGCGGCGTCAGCGCGTCGCTGCGCAGGGGCAGCACCCAATCCAGGCTGTGCAGCAATTCGTTCATGGTCGTCCTTGGGGGCGGAGGAAGGCGCCACAGATACTTGAGGGCGTGGCGGCCGGCAAGGTCCGATCAGGACAAAAGTCCTCACTTCCCGCGCAAGCTCCATCAGCCACCCTGAGAAAGGGGTATTCGGCAGGGCGAACATCGGTCCTGCGCCGAACGGGACTGTCTAGGATGAAGGCCATCCTGCGGCACAACGACAAGACCAAGAAGAACCCACTGGAAGAGCTGCTGTGAACCGACCCATCACCCGCCTGCTGATCGCCAACCGTGGCGAGATCGCCATCCGCATCGCCCGTGCCGCCGCCGAGCTGGATATCCCCAGCGTCGCGGTGTACGCCGAGGACGACGCCGCCTCCCTGCACCTGCGCAAGGCCGACCGGGCCGTGGCGCTCAAGGGCCGGGGCGCGGCCGCCTACCTGGACATGCAGCAGCTGCTCGACGCAGCCCTGGCCAGCGGCTGCGACGCCGTGCACCCGGGCTACGGCTTCCTCAGCGAGAACGCCGCCTTCGCACGCCTCTGCGAAGGGGCCGGCGTGCGCTTCATCGGCCCCACGCCGGAGGCCCTGGACACCTTCGGCGACAAGGCCCGCGCCCGCGAGCTGGCCGAACGCTGCGGCGTGCCCCTGGCCGCCGGCAGCAACCGCGCCACCACCCTGGAGGAGGCCCGCGCCTTCCTCGAAAGCGGCCCGATCATGCTCAAGGCCCTGGCCGGGGGCGGCGGCCGGGGCATGCGCCCGGTGCGCGATGCCGCCGAGCTGGAAGAGGCCTACGCGCGCTGCCAGTCGGAAGCGCGCACCGCCTTCGGCAACGACGCGCTCTACGTCGAGCGGCTGATCGAGCAGGCCCGGCACATCGAGGTGCAGGTGGTCGGTGACGGCGAGGCGGTCAGCCACCTGTGGGAACGCGATTGCAGCCTGCAGCGGCGCAACCAGAAGGTCATCGAGATCGCGCCCGCACCGGGGCTCGACCCGGCGCTGCGCCAGCGCATCCTCGACGCCGCCCTGACCCTGGCAGCCGAGGCCCGCTATCGCGGCATCGGCACCTTCGAATTCCTCGTCGACGATGCGCGTGGCGACTTCGTGTTCATGGAGGCCAACCCGCGCATCCAGGTGGAGCACTGCATCACCGAAGCGGTCACCGGCATCGACCTGGTACAGGTGCAACTGCGCATCGCCGCCGGCGCCACCCTCGCCGAACTGGGCCTGGCGCAACCGGCCGCGCCCCGGGGCTTCGCCGTGCAGCTGCGGATCAACCTGGAAACCATGCAGGCCGACGGCAGCGCGCGCCCGGCCGGCGGCGTCATCAGCGCCTACGAGCCGCCCAGTGGCGCCGGCATCCGCGTCGACGGCTACGGCTACGCCGGCTACGCCACCAGCCCCAGCTACGACTCGCTGCTGGCCAAGGTCATCGTCCAGGGCGAGGACTTCCCCGCCGCCCTGCGCCGCGCCTACCGCGCCCTCTGCGAATTCCGCCTGGAGGGCGTGGCGAGCAACATCCACTTCCTGCAGAACCTGCTGCGCCGCCCGGAGCTGGCGGACAACCGCGTCAGCACCCGCTTCATCGAACAGCACATCGCCGCGCTGCTGGCCCCGCAACAGGCCGCCCACCCGCACCTGTTCGTCAGCGGCGCCGGCGGCCAGGCCGCGCACGCCGCCGTGGCCGACGTGCCGGCTGGCTGCATCGCCCTGAACGCCCCCAGCCAGGGCGTACTGGTCAGCCTGGAGGTGGACGAGGGCGATGCCGTCGCCGTCGGCCAGGCAGTGGCGGTGCTGGAGGCGATGAAAATGGAATTCGTGGTCAAGGCCAGCCACAGCGGCATCGTCCGCGCGCTGCCCGTGGCCCCTGGCGATGCCCTGTTCGAAGGCGCCGCGCTGCTCTACCTGGAACCGGCCGAGGTGGACGGCGATGCCGTGGCCAGCGAGGAAAGCCTCGACCTGGCGCACATCCGCGCCGACCTCGCCGAGGTGCTGGAGCGCCACGCCATCACCCGCGACGAACGCCGCCCCGACGCCGTGGCGCGCCGCCGCAAGACCGGCCAGCGCACCACCCGCGAGAACCTCGACGACCTGCTCGACGCCGGCAGCTTCATCGAATACGGCGCCCTGGCCCTGGCCGCCCAGCGCCGTCGCCGCACCCTGGACGAGCTGATCCAGCAGAGCCCGGCCGATGGCCTGGTGGCGGGGCTCGGCACCGTCAATGCCGAACACTTCGGCAGCGAGGCCGCGCGCTGCATGGCCATCTCCTACGACTACACCGTGTTCGCCGGCACCCAGGGCGTGATGAACCACAAGAAGACCGACCGCATGCTCGGCCTCGCCGAACAATGGCGCCTGCCGCTGGTGCTGTTCGCCGAAGGCGGTGGCGGCCGGCCGGGGGATACCGACTTCGTCGGCGTGGCCGGGCTGGACTGCCACACCTTCGTCGCCATGGCCCGGCTCTCCGGCCTGGTGCCGCTGGTGGGCGTCGTCTCCGGCCGCTGTTTCGCCGGCAACGCCGCGTTGCTGGGCTGCTGCGACGTGATCATCGCCACCCGCAACGCCAGCATCGGCATGGCCGGCCCGGCGATGATCGAGGGCGGCGGCCTGGGCAGCTTCAAGGCCGAGGACGTCGGCCCCACCTCGGTACAGGGCCCCAACGGCGTGATCGACGTGCTGGTGGAGGACGAAGCCGAAGCGGTGGCCGTGGCCAAGCGCTACCTGGCCTACTTCCAGGGCACGGTCAGCGATTGGCGATGCGCCGACCAGCGCGAACTGCGCCATGCCATCCCCGAGAACCGCCTGCGCGTCTACGACATCCGCACGGTGATCGGCCTGCTGGCCGACGAGGGCTCGGTGCTGGAGCTGCGCCGCCAGTTCGCCCCGGGGATGATCACCGCCTTCATCCGCATCGAGGGCAAGCCCTTCGGCCTGCTGGCCAACAACCCCATGCACCTGGGTGGCGCCATCGACGCCCAGGCCGGCGACAAGGCCGCGCGCTTCATGCAGCTGTGCGACGCCTTCGACATCCCCATGCTCTCGCTCTGCGACACCCCCGGCTTCATGGTCGGCCCGGAGTCGGAGAAACAGGCCACGGTGCGCCATGTCTCGCGCATGTTCGTCGCCGCCGCCAGCCTCTCGGTGCCCTTCTTCACCGTGGTGCTGCGCAAGGGCTACGGCCTCGGCGCCCAGGCCATGGCGGCGGGCAGCTTCCACTCGCCGCTGTTCACCATCGCCTGGCCCAGCGGCGAGTTCGGTGCCATGGGCCTGGAGGGCGCGGTACGCCTGGGTTTCGCCAAGGAACTGGCCGCCGTGGAAGACCTCGAAGAGCGGCAGAAGCTGTTCGACAAGATGGTCGCCAAGGCCTACCAGAACGGCAAAGCCATCAACATGGCCAGCTTCCTGGAGATCGACGCCGTCATCGACCCGGAGGAAACCCGCGCCTGGCTCCTGCGCGGCCTCAACGCCGCGCCGAAACCCTCCCCCCGGGAAGGCCGCAAGCGCCCGTTCGTGGATACCTGGTAGGCCGCGCCAACCCATCGCGAATGAATTCGCTCCCACAGGTACGCACCGCCTTTTGTGGGAGCGGATTCATCCGCGAAAAGCCCTCACACGCAGCCCCGCAAATGCAGCCCCGAAACCCGCCCCCCCGGGAAGGCCGCAAGCATCCGTTCGGGGATACCTGGTAGGCCGCGCCAACCCATCGCGAATGAATTCGCTCCCACAGGTACGCACCGCCTTTTGTGGGAGCGGATTCATCCGCGAAAAGCCCTCACACGCGGCCCCGCAAATGCAGCCCCGAAACCCGCCCCCCCGGGAAGGCCGCAAGCGTCCGTTCGTGGTTACCTGGTAGGCCGCGCCAACCCATCGCGAATGAATTCGCTCCCACAGGTACGCACCGTCTTTTGTGGGAGCGGATTCATCCGCGAAAAACCTCACACGCATGCGCCCCAAATGCAGCCGTAGGATGGCGTAGAGCGAAGCGAAACCCATCGATTCGAGGCTCCGACCTGACGCCGGCGCCGGACCGGCAGCATGGGTTTCGCGGAGCTCTACCCATCCTACGGGCGCCCCACGTGCCGCGCGGAAATTTCCCAAACCCGCCGCAACCCCTTGTTCGCCTCCCACCCGCTCCCTAAGTTCGCCCGGTCGCGGTCAATCCCGCGGCCGGGTTTGACGACCTGAATCATGCGCGCGCTATGCCTACGGTGCCGGCGGGAAACGACGGACGCTTCCCGTGGCACCGGTCTAGCGTGCAGTTTCTTAAACTGCACGCCCTCTATGGCAGACCGCGCGGGGAGACCTTAGCGGTCTGCCGGTGCATGATCCGGTTCGTCAACCCCGTTGCGGTCTGCCACCCCTTCGAATGACGACGAAGCCGGCAGCTCCCTGACCAACTACGGGAGTTACACATCATGCATGACGCACTCACCCCCACCTTCTTCCACCGCCACGGCCGCCCGCTGCGCGGCGTGATGATCGATGACCAACCCTGGTTCTGCGCCTACGACTTCGCCCGCCTGCTGGGGCTGCACCACCCCCAGGCGCTGCACCGTCGCCTGCGTCCCTATCAGGTTCGCAAGGCCCGCTTCGCCTACGCCACGGGCAGCGAGGAGGAGGTCCAGCTCGTCAGTGAAGGGGGCCTGTACCAGGCCATGCTTCGCTTCGGCCACCCCGAGCTCCGGCACCTGGAGGAATGGCTCGCCCGCGACGTGATCCCCACCCTGCGCGACCAGTACATCAGCGCGCGCCAGCAGCCACGGCGGGTGATGCTCGATTGGCAGTCCCGCTGCCTGGTGCTGCTGGATTGGCAAGGCGAGCTGTGGATGCAGTGGGAAAAGGTGCCGCGCTATCGGGGGCTCTGAAACACCCGGGCAGGGTGCCGACCCCCAGCATGGGTTTCGCTTCGCTCTACACCATCCTACGAAAACCGCCAGCCACGGCGTCCACCCGGTGGTGATGCGCACATCAATGTGAAGTCGTGAGCATCGATGTTGGAGCAGCCGCCAAACGCCCCTTTCAGGAGGCCGAGCGCAATCGTCGTTTCAGGGGTTGAGCGACATGGATGTCGCGAAAGGCGTACCGGGCCATGGATGGCCCGTTACGCCGTGCCCCTGAAATGATGATGGAGCGAGGGAAGTCTGGCTTCAGCCAGACCCGTATGGAGGGGCAAGCGCTTTTGGTTACTTTTCTGTGGTTCGGCATCCCGACGATTGAGAAAAGTGACTCGCCCGGCAAGGCGAAACAGAAACCATCAGCAAAACTCGGCAATCAACCGGGCTACAAATCTGCTAGCAACACTTAACGCCAACAGAGCCAATTAATTCGCTCCCACGTCCTGCTGCTCGGTCAACCCGCCGCGACCTCGACCTTGCGCACACGGGTGTCGGCGGCACTGATGGGGCGGCCATCGGCGTCGCGGACTTCCAGCCGTGCCAGGGGCTGGCCAGCGGGGTCGAGCAGCTCGGAGTGCACCTCGCCGGGGGCGAAGCAATGCGCCTCGCCCCATTGGCGCAGGCTGACGATCAGGGTGAATAGGTCGCGCCCCTTGGCCGTCAGGGCGTAGGCCTGGTAGGCGCTGCCGTCGGCGGCCGGCTCGATGCACAGGATGCCCTCGGCCACCAGCCGGCGCAGGCGGTCGCTGAGGATGTTCTTGGCCACGCCGAGGCTCTTCTGCAACTCGCCGAAGCGCTGCAGGCCGTCGAACAGGTCGCGCACGATCATCAGTGACCAGCGGTCACCCACGAGCTCCAGCGCCCGGGCCACCGGGCAGTGCTCGACGGTTGCGTCGTGGTTCATCGCTCTTCTCCCCATCGCGAAAACTGGTTGCAGTTTAAAACCACCGCCATTAGCCTTCAAATGGTTTCATTTTGAAACCAGAAGGTTCGCACCATGTCCTCCAAAGACTCCCTGTCACCTGCCCGGGTCTGGCTGCTGGCCGTCGCCTGCGGCCTCAGCGTCGCCAATGTCTACTACGCCCACCCGCTGCTGGATGCGATGGCCAGCGACCTGGGCATCAGCCGTGCCGCCATCGGCGGGGTGATCAGCGTGACCCAGGCGGGCAGCGCCCTGGCCCTTCTCGTGCTGGTGCCGCTGGGCGACCTGCTGGAGCGGCGCCGGCTGATGGCCGCGCAGTTGCTCCTGCTGGTCGGCTCGCTGCTGCTGGTCGCCCTCGCCCGCCAGCCGTGGCTGATCCTGCTGGGCATGCTCGGCCTCGGCCTGCTCGGCACGGCCATGACCCAGGGCCTCCTGGCCTTCGCCGCCAGCCTGGCCGGCGATGCGGAGCGCGGGCGCGTGCTGGGGACGGTGCAGGGTGGCGTGGTGGTCGGCCTGCTGCTGGCGCGCAGCCTGTCCGGGGCGATGGCGGACCTGGGCGGCTGGCGCGCGGTGTACCTGCTCTCGGCGCTGCTGATGGCGGCGTTGCTGCCGGTGCTCTGGTGGTGCCTGCCGGCGCTGCGCAGCGACGCCGGCCTGGGCTACCCGGCGCTGCTGCGCTCGATGTTCGTGCTGCTGCGCGAGGACCGCGTGCTGCAGGTGCGCGGCGTGCTGGCCCTGTTGCTGTTCACGGTGTTCAACCTGTTCTGGGCCGCGCTGGTGATGCCGCTGAGCGCTCCGCCCCTGTCGCTGAGCCCCGGGGCAATCGGCGCCTTCGGCCTGGTCGGGGCGGTGGGCGCGCTGGCGGCGGCACGGGCCGGGCGCTGGGCCGATCGCGGCCAGGCGCAGCGTGCCAGCGGCCTGGCCCTGGCGCTGCTGGCGCTGGCCTGGGTGCCGCTGGCCTTCACCGGGCAATCGCTCTGGGCGCTGCTGCTCGGCATCCTCCTGCTGGACGCCGCCGGCCAGGCGCTGCACGTGCTCAACCAGAGCCTGGTGCTGGGCGGCGGCAACCCCGCCCACGCCCGCCTGATCAGCCTCTACATGCTGTTCTACGCCGCCGGCAGCGCCTTCGGCGGGTTCGCCGCCACCTACCTCCATGCCCGGGCCGGCTGGCATGGCGTGTGCCTGGCCGGCGGGGCGCTCAGCCTGCTCGCCCTGGCCTTCTGGTGGGCGACCCTGCCGGGCCGCAACGGCATCCGACACCATGTCTTGGGCAGGCAAAGCGGCATCAGGTAAACTGCCGCATCTTTTTGCACCCATAACGACTAGCCTGATGCCCACGACGTTCCACGAGATTCCCCGCGAGCGCCCGCTCACGCCCCTGCTCGACCGCGCGGCGACGCCGGACGAGCTGCGCCGGCTGGGCGAAGCCGAGCTGGAAACCCTGGCCGACGAACTGCGCCAGTACCTGCTCTATACCGTCGGCCAGACCGGCGGGCATTTCGGCGCCGGTCTGGGCGTGGTCGAGCTGACCATCGCCCTGCACTACGTCTTCGATACGCCCGATGACCGGCTGGTCTGGGACGTGGGCCACCAGGCCTACCCGCACAAGATCCTCACCGGTCGCCGCGAGCAGATGAGCAGCCTGCGCCAGAAGGACGGCGTCGCCGCCTTCCCGCGCCGCAGCGAGAGCGAGTACGACACCTTCGGCGTCGGCCACTCCAGCACCTCCATCAGCGCCGCGCTGGGCATGGCCATCGCCGCCCGCATGCAGGGCTCGGGGCGCAAGTCCATCGCCGTGATCGGCGACGGCGCGCTCACCGCCGGCATGGCCTTCGAGGCGCTGAACCACGCCTCCGACGTGCAGGCCGACATGCTGGTGATCCTCAACGACAACGACATGTCGATCTCGCGCAACGTCGGGGGCCTGTCCAACTACCTGGCCAAGATCCTCTCCAGCCGCACCTACGCGAGCATGCGCGAGGGCAGCAAGAAGGTGCTCTCGCGCCTGCCCGGCGCCTGGGAGATCGCCCGTCGCACCGAGGAGTACGCCAAGGGCATGCTGGTTCCCGGCACCCTGTTCGAGGAGCTCGGCTGGAACTACATCGGCCCCATCGACGGCCACGACCTGCCCACCATGGTCGCCACCCTGCGCAACATGCGCGACCTCAAGGGCCCGCAGTTCCTCCACGTGGTGACCAAGAAGGGCAAGGGCTTCGCCCCGGCCGAGGCCGACCCCATCGGCTACCACGCCATCACCAAGCTGGAGCCGATCAACGCGCCGGCCGCGCCGAAGAAAGCCTCCGGGCCCAAGTACTCCAACGTCTTCGGCCAGTGGCTGTGCGACATGGCGTCCCAGGACCCGCGCCTGGTGGGCATCACCCCGGCGATGAAGGAAGGCTCGGACCTGGTGGCCTTCGCCGAGCGCTTCCCCGATCGCTACTTCGACGTCGCCATCGCCGAGCAGCACGCCGTGACCCTGGCGGCCGGCATGGCCTGCGACGGCGCCAAGCCGGTGGTGGCGATCTACTCCACCTTCCTCCAGCGCGGTTATGACCAGCTGATCCACGATGTCGCGGTGCAGAACCTCGACGTGCTGTTCGCCATCGACCGCGCCGGCCTGGTGGGCGAGGACGGCCCCACCCACGCGGGCAGCTTCGACCTCTCCTACCTGCGCTGCATCCCCGGCATGCTGGTGATGACCCCGAGCGACGAGAACGAACTGCGCCTGCTGCTGACCACCGGGCACCACTTCCCGGGCCCGGCGGCGGTGCGCTACCCGCGCGGCAGCGGCCCCAACGCCAGCATCGACAAGGAGCTGGTGCCGGTGGAGATCGGCAAGGCCGTGGTTCGCCGCCAGGGTGCCCGCGTCGCCATCCTCGCCTTCGGCGTGCAGCTGGCCGAGGCCCTGCAGGTGGGCGAGACGCTGGGCGCCACCGTGGTCGACATGCGCTTCGTCAAGCCGCTGGACGAGGCCCTGGTGCGTGAACTGGCCGGCAGCCACGCGCTGCTGGTGACGGTCGAGGAGAACAGCGTGATGGGTGGCGCCGGCGCCGCCGTCAGCGAGTTCCTCGCCCGCGAGAACATCCTGCTGCCCGTGCTGCACCTGGGCCTGCCGGATTACTACGTCGAGCACGCCAAGCCGGCGCAGATGCTCGCCGAGTGCGGCCTGGACGCCAGCGGCATCGAGGCCTCGATCCGCGAACGCCTGGCCTTGCTGGATCGCAACGCCGGCTAGACTGCCAGAAGTGTTTCGCCGCGCCACCGGGCGCGGCGCTTGTTAGCCCGAGACACCCGGGCCCGGTCCCAGGCCGCCGCAGAGCGACCAGCCGAGCCCACCACGGGGAGCCCGCGACAGGCGGTGCCGGCTCCCGGCCCCAGGTGCAGGATGTCGTCGAACGGCCCGAGAGTCGTCGACGCGGTGCGGGGGTGCGTGGCAACGGTGTCTCGTCGTACGACGTGTGTTGCGGAGGGGCTGCACCGTCAAGCACAGGCGATCACCAGTCGCGCAGTCGTTCTTGTCCCGCCCTTCTCGAAAGTCATGGATCTTTTGAGGAGACATCGATCATGCGTTCCCGTCTGGCCCTGGCCATCGCCATGGCCCCCTGCCTCGCGGCAGCCGAAGAAATCCCCCTGGACAGCCTCGACGCGCTGAAGAGCCCCTATGTGGTGGCCACTTCGGGCAACGCGCTGGAGCCCCGCTCCCAGGCCACCGCCGCCACCAGCATCTTCACCCGCAAGGACATCTCCCGGCTCAAGGCCAAGAGCGTGCCGGACCTGCTGGCCCGCGTGCCGGGCATGTCGGTCGAGCAGAGCGGCGGGCGCGGCAGCTCGGCCAACCTCTACCTGCGCGGCAGCAACGCCAACCAGACGCTGGTGCTGATCGACGGCGTGCGCATCGGCTCGCTGGTGGACGGCCTGCCACGCCTGCAGTACCTGGGCATGGAGCAGATCGAGCGGGTCGAGGTCACCCGGGGCGGGCGCTCCAGCCTGTACGGCTCGGGCGCGATGGGCGGGGTCATCCAGGTCTTCACCCGCCGTGGCGAGGGCGCCGGCCTGGAGCCGCGCTTCGACTTCAGCCTAGGCGACAGCGACACCAACGAGAACAGCGTGGGCCTGTCCGGCGGTGACGAACGCACCCGCTTCGACCTCAACGCCAGCCTCGAAGAACTGCGCATGGATCGCAGCGACGACATCGACGGCGCCAACACCGACGACGACACCTACCGCAACCGCGGCCTGAGCATGAGCCTGGAGCACCGCCTCACCGAGCAGTGGCGCACCGGCCTCAACGTGCTCGACCAGCGCGGCAAGAGCGACATGGACGGCGACTCCGTCTGGTTCCCCGGCCAGCCGACCGACGAGTTCACCCTGAGCAGCACCTCCGCCTACCTGGAGGCGGAGCTCGACCCGCGCTGGACCAGCCGCCTGCAGGCCGGCCACGCCGAGGAAAAGAGCCACCTCGACACCGTCTACAACTTCACCACCGCCCTTGAGGAATACGCCACCTACCGCGACTCCCTGGAGTGGCAGAACACCCTGCGCCTGGACGAGCACCAGCAGGTGCTGCTGGGCGCCGAATGGTACGAGGAACGCCTGCGCGCCAACGTGCCCTTCGAGGAAACCGAGCGCCGCAACCAGGCCTGGTTCGCCCAGCATCGCTTCCGCGCCGCGCCCTTCGGCACCGAGCTGGGCTGGCGCCACGACAAGAACGAGCAATACGGCAGCGAGGACAGCCTCAACGCCGCCCTGGACTTCGACCTGCCGCTGAACACCCAACTGGTGCTGAGCTACGCCGAAGGCTTCCGCGTACCCACCTTCACCGAGCTCTATGTGCCGGACATGTTCTTCCCCAGCGGCAACCCGAACCTCGAACCCGAGCATTCCAAGACCTGGGAAGCCCAGTTGCGCGGTGCGCACTACGACACCGACTGGAGCTTCGGCGTCTACCGCACCGATGTGGAAGACCTGATCACCGACGTGATGGAGTTCGACCCCGTCTTCGTCCGCGAGATGCGCAACGTCGGCAAGGCCCGCATCAACGGCCTGGACCTCAGCGCCTCGCGGGACTTCATGGGCTGGACCACCCGCCTCAACCTGGGCCTGGTCGACCCGCGCGACCGCGACACCGGCCACACCCTGCCTGGCCGCTCGCGGCGCAACCTGGCCCTGGACGTGGACAAGCAGTTCGGCGACTACAGCTTCGGCTTCAGCTGGCTGGGCGTCTCCAGCCGCTACGTGGACGCCGCCAATACCCAGAAATCACCGGGCTACGGGCGCATCGACATCCGCGCCGGCTGGGGCTTCCTCAAGGGCCTGAAGGTGGAGACGCGGGTGGAGAACATCGCCAACAAGCAGTACTCGCAGAAGTACTACGGCAGCGGCTCCAGCTTCTCCTCCAACCCCTTCGGCGACGGCGTCCCTTACGTCGACAACGACGTGGACATCCCCGACCCGACCATCGAGGAGAACACCGGTTTCCAGGAAGAGGGCCGCAAGGTGGTGATGACCCTCAAGTGGTCGCCGCAGTTCTAGTCAGGCCGCCTCGCCCGCGCTCACCTGCAGGCTGCCGTCCCGGCGCGCCGCCACCAGGCGGGTCGCGCCGGGGGACGCCAGCAGGCACTCGGCCAGCGCCGGCTCCAGCAGCACCCGCACGCGCCGCCCCAGGTCACGGGCGCCGTAGCGCGGGTCATGGCCGAGGCAGAGCAGCTCGCGGGCGCTCTCGTCCAGCACCAGTGTCCGCCCCTGGCGTGCCAGGCGCTGGTTGAGGCGCGCCAGTTCGATGTCGAGCAAGGCCTCCAGGTGGTCCTCGCCGATGCGCTCGAAGCAGACGACGCGGTCCAGCCGGTTGAGGAACTCCGGGTCGAAGTGGCGTTGCAACGCCGCCTCCAGCACCCGCGCCTCATTGCGCGGGGAGACCCCGAACAGGCGCCGCCAGCCACGCGAATAGCGCTCGCGGAACTGCCAGGCCTCCTGGGCGCCGATATTGCTGGTGAGGAAGATCAGGCTGTTGCGGAAGTCGATGCGCCGGCTGCCGGCACTCAGGGTCAGCTGGCCGTTCTCCAGCACCCCGAGCAGGCTGCGCACCACCTCCCGGCCGGCTTTCTCCAGTTCGTCGAAAAGCACGATGCCGGGGCGGCCGAAGCTGCCCTGGATGGCCTCGACGTCGAACAACGTGGCGCCCTCCTTGCTGCCCACGTAGCCCGGCGGCGCCCCGGTGAGCGCGGCGGCGTAGTGTTCCTGGGCCAGGGTCTGCATGTCGATGCGGCAGAAGGCGTCGGCGCGGCCATGGATGGCCAGCGCCAGCAGGCGCACCAGCTCGGTCTTGCCGACGCCGGTGGGGCCCATGAACAGGTTCACCGCCAGGGGCCGCTCGCGGTCGCCGATGTCCGCCTTGACCACCTTGAGCAGGGCTTCCACCGCCTCCAGCGCGGCGTCCTGGCCGACGATGCGCGTGCGCAGGAGGGCCATGACGGTGTCGGGCTCGAAGAGAAAGCGCGACTGCAAGCGCGCCATCGGCACCTCGCCACGCCCCAGGTGCTCGCGGTTGTGCTCGATCAGGTCGTTGACGAAGGGCATCCGGGCTCCTCGGTTCAGGGAATCACGGTCGGTGGGCCGCCCCGCTCACGGAGCGCCGTCGCGCTAGCCCGCGACCTGCTCGCGCCCGCCGTGGGGCAACTCGCCCACCGGGCAGTCGGCGACACCGATGGTGCGGCGGGTGAGCTTTTCCACATCGCCCCGGGCCTTCTCCGCATCCAGCACCCAGGTGCGGTAGAACTCGAAGGGGCAATCGGCCACGCCACGGTCGCCATCGCCGGAGTTGTAGACGCCGGTGTAGCCCCGGTGCAGCAGCTTGAACAGGTGGTTCTGCGATTGGTCGTTAGCCCGTGCGTCGCGGATCTGCGAGACCGACAGCTGGGCGTACTGGATGCCCATCTCCTCCTCGCCGCATTCGCCCAGGGTGCGGCCGTCGAAGCCGATGATCGCGGAGTGGCCGAAGTAGCTGTAGACGCCGTCGAAGCCGGCGGCGTTGGCCACCGCCACGTAGCAGTTGTTGGCCCAGGCCATGGTCTTGGCCATCAGCACCTGCTGTTCCTTGGCCGGGTACATGTAGCCCTGGCAGCGCACGATCAGCTCGGCGCCCTTCATCGCGCAGTCGCGCCAGATCTCGGGGTAGTTGCCGTCGTCGCAGATGATCAGGCTGATCTTCAGGCCCTTGGGCCCTTCGCTGACGTAGGTGCGGTCACCCGGGTACCAGCCCTCGATGGGGCACCAGGGGATGCACTTGCGGTACTTCTGCACGATCTCGCCACGGTCGTCGATCAGCACCAGGGTGTTGTAGGGCGCCTTGTGCGGGTGTTCCTCGTGGCGTTCGCCGGTGAGGGAGAAGATGCCCCAGGTCCCGGCCTCGCGGCAGGCGGCGGAGAAGATCGCCGTCTCCTCGCCGGGGATGCTGGCGGCGGTGGCCATCATCTCGTCGTGGTCGTACATGATCCCCATGGTGCTGTACTCGGGGAACACCACCAGGTCCATGCCGGGCAGGCCGAGCTTCATGCCCTTGATCATCCCGGCGATGCGCCGGGCGTTGTCGAGCACCTCGGCCTTGGTGTGCAGGCGCGGCATCCTGTAGTTGACGACGGCGACGCCGACGGTATCCGGGCTGCTGGAAATATCACCGTGACGCATGGGCTTCTCCTTCCGTTCAGTGGCTGATCATCCAGGGCCGCGCGCCGGGCTTGGTCTTCAGCGCGTGGGGGTTGGCCTTGGTCGGTGCCAGGGGCTTGTTCGGCGTGCAGCAACCGCAGCCTTTCGGGTGCTTGCGGTTCTCGCGGTACTCCTCGACCGTCTGCGGGGCGTTGGCGCTGCGCTCGTTGGCGGCGATGGCGCGGCGCTGGCTGCCGGCCAGGGTGGCCAGGCCGGGCGCGGAGAGGATGACCCTCGGCGCCGGCTCGTCGCACACCGGGCAGGCGCAGGGGGCCTCGCGCTCGGCCATGGGGCGCAGGGCGGTGAAGTCGCCGCAGGTGGCGCAGTCGTATTCGTAGATGGGCATGCTGGGCTCCTCGTCTTCACTCGATGTCCGCCGTCCCGGCGGGAGGTACGCCGTCCAGAGCAACCTCCCGCCGGGGCGGTGAACTCACTTGTCCGGCGCGATGGGCAGGTCGACGCTGCCGTCGAGGAAGCGGGTCGGGCCGGAGGCGTTGGGGTTGATGTCGAAGTCGAAGATTTCCGTCGGCAGCCAGAGCGTGGCGCAGGCGTTGGGGATGTCCACCACCCCGCTGATGTGCCCCTGCACCGGCGCCGAGCCGAGCAGCGCGTAGCCCTGGGCGGGCGAGTAGCCGAACTTGGTCAGGTAGTTGATGGCGTTGAGGCAGGCCTGCTTGTAGGCGATGTTGACGTCCAGGTAGTGCTGCTTGCCGGACTCGTCCACCGAGATGCCTTCGAAGATCAGGTAGTTCTTGTAGTTGGGCACGATGGGGCTGGGCTTGAACACCGGGTTCTTGATGCCGTACTTGGCCATGCCGCCCTTGATCAGCTCGACTTTCATGTGCACCCAGCCGGCCATCTCGATGGCGCCGCAGAAGGTGATCTCACCATCGCCCTGGCTGAAGTGCAGGTCGCCCACCGAGAGGCCGGCGCCGTCGACGTAGACCGGGAAGAAGATCTTCGAGCCACGGGACAGGTCCTTGATGTCGCAGTTGCCGCCATGCTCGCGCGGCGGCACGGTGCGCGCGCCGGTCATGGCCGCCTTGTCGCGGGCCTCGCCGCGCAGCTTGCCCATGTGCGCGGTGGGCGCCATCGGCGGGTTGGCCAGGGGCGGCACGCGGGTCGGGTTGGTGTCGATCAGTGCCTGCTCGCGGCTGTTCCAGTCGGCGAGCATCTTGTGGTCCGGCAGGCAGCCGATCAGCCCGGGGTGGATCAGCCCGGCGAACTGCACGCCGGGGATGTGCCGGGAACTGGTGAACATGCCGTGGAAGTCCCAGATGGCCTTCTGCGCCATGGGGAAGTGGTCGGTGAGGAAGCCGCCGCCGTTCTGCCGCGAGAAGAAGCCGTTGAAGCCCCACAGGGAATCCGGCTTGGCGCCGATGTCCAGCAGGTCCACCACCAGCAGGTCGCCCGGCTCGGCGCCCTTCACCCCTACCGGCCCGGAGAGGTAGTGCACGGTGGAGAGGTCGACGTCGCGCACGTCCGAGGCGTCGTCGTCGTTCTTGATCGCGCCGGCGGTCCAGTCGTAGGTCTCGAGGATGAAGTCGTCGCCCGGGTTGACCCAGCAGGCCATGGGGATGTCGGGATGCCAGCGGTTGTGGATCTGTTCGTTCTCGGTGGCGGCCTGGTTGAGGTCGACCTTGATCAGCGTTTCGGTCATGACGGTGCTCCTTGGCTCCTGGTGTTGGACGGGCGGTCTGGGCCGCGCTGGGAGCTAGTCTTGGCCGCTTGGCCGGGATCGGGAATACGTCGAATTACGTAGGTGGGAAGCGGCCGGGCGGGCACGCGAAAGCCGTGGCTTGTCGGCGTTAGCTGTTGTGGCTTTAAAGCAAGCGCTCAACACGGTGCGTTCCGGACACCCAAAGGTTTCCGCCACCGCACGGGTTTCGCTTCGCTCGCGGAACGCCGCCCGCCCCATCCTACGAAAGTCCGTGCGCACCACGTCGTGATGCATTGGACGAAGAAAGTTGGAGCGGCCGCCAACGCCCCTCCAGGAGGCCGAACGCAGTTGTTGCGCCGGGGGACGAGTGGCATGGATGCCGCGAGAGGCGCGCAAGGCCATGGATGGCCCATCGCGCCGGCCCCCAGAGCGACGACGGAGTGAGGGCACCCGACGCAGTCGGGCCGGATGATGGGGCAAGCCCTTTTGGTTTCTTTTGGGGCGACTGCCAAAAGAAACTCGCCCGGCAAGGCGAAACAGAAACCATCAGCAAAGCTCGGCACTCAGCTGGGCTCAAATCCCCCAGCAACACTTAACGCAGACAGAGCCAAAGCCGTCGCCCGTGCGCGGGCACGGGCACGGCGTGGCGGGGAGTCCCGGGCTGGAATCCGGCTCGAGGTGATGGGTTTCGCTGCGCTCGACCCATCCTGCGGGTGCCCTGGACTACACCGACAGGTAGCGGCTGATGGTGGCCTCGTCAACCCGGTCGCGGGTTTCCTCGATCACGAAGCGGCCCTTCTCGATCACCAGGAAGCGGTCGGCGATCTCCATGGTGAAGGACAGCACCTGCTCGGAGACGACGATGGTCAGGTCGCGCAGGTTGCGGATCTCCTTCAGGCTGCGGGCGATGTCCTTGATGATCGACGGCTGTATGCCCTCGGTGGGTTCGTCCAGCAGCAGCACCTTGGGGTTGGTGGCCAGGGCCCGGGCGATGGCCAGCTGTTGCTGCTGGCCGCCTGAGAGGTTGCCGCCCTTGCGCGCGCGCATTTCGTGGAGCACCGGGAACAGGGCGTAGAGATCGTCCGGGACCTGGCCGTTGGCCGAGGCCGGCAGGCCGGTCTGGATGTTCTCCAGCACCGTCATGTGGGAGAAGATCATCCGCCCCTGGGGCACGTAGGCGATGCCGCGCTCGACGCGCTGGTGGGTCTCCAGGGCGGAGACGTCCTGACCGTCGACGCGCACCTCGCCGCCCCACTGCGGGAGGATGCCCATCAGGCTCTTGAACAGGGTGGTCTTGCCCATGCCGTTGCGGCCCATGACGGCGACGATTTCCTGCCTGGCCACGTTCAGGTCGAGGTCGTGGAGGATCTGGCTCTGGCCGTAGCCCGAGGTGAGCTTGCTGATCTGGAACATGCTGGACTCCTGATTGATGGCGAGGCCCGGGGCTCAATGCCCCAGGTACACCTCGATCACCTTCGGGTTGCTCTGCACCGCCTCCATGCTGCCTTCGGCCAGGACCTTGCCCTGGTGCAGCACGGTGACCTTGTGGGCGATGCTCTTGACGAACTCCATGTCGTGCTCGATGACCAGCACCGAGCGCCCCTGGCTGATGCGCTTGAGCAGCTCGGCGGTCTGCGCGCGCTCGCTGACGCTCATGCCCGCCACCGGCTCGTCGAGCATCAGCAGCTCCGGGTCCTGCATCAGCAGCATGCCGATCTCCAGCCACTGCTTCTGCCCGTGGGAGAGCAGGTCGGCCTGGCGGTGCAGGTGCTCGCTGAGGAAGATTTCCCCGGCCACCTCCTCGACCCGGGCGATGACCTCGGCACTGCGCTTGAAGAACAGCGCGCCGAGCACCTTGCGCCCGGCCGGGTAGGACATCTCCAGGTTCTCGAACACCGTGAGGTTCTCGTAGATGGAGGGGTTCTGGAACTTGCGCCCGACGCCGGCGCGGACGATGTCGTACTCGCGCATGCGGGTCAGCTCGCGGCCGTCGAACTGGATGCTGCCGGCGGTGGCGCGGGTCTTGCCGCAGATCAGGTCGAGCACCGTGGTCTTGCCGGCGCCGTTGGGGCCGATCACCACGCGCACCTCGTTGCGGTCCAGGTAGAGGTTGAGGTCGTTGACCGCCTTGAAACCGTCGAAGGACACCGTCAGGCCCTCGATGGCCAGCACCGGTTTCGGGCTTTCGAATCCGCTCGGGCTCATGGTGTGCGCTCCAGTTCACGGGGTGTGCTCGGGGCCGGGCTCGGGCTCGCGGCGGGTGTTTTCACAGCGCTCGCGGGCGCCTTGGCGCGGGTGGCCAGCAGGCGCTCCAGGCGCGGGCGGCCGTGGCTCTGCCAGAGCCCGGCGAGGCCGTTGGGGAAGTACATGACCACGGCGATGAACAGGCCGCCCATCAGGTACAGCCACAGCTCGGGGAAGCTCTCGGAGAAGTAGGTCTTGCCGTAGTTCACCAGCAGCGCGCCGTACACCGCGCCGAGCAGCGACATGCGCCCGCCGACGGCGGCGAAGATGACCATCTCGATGGACGGCACGATGCCGACGAAGCTCGGCGACATGAAGCCCACCTGCAGGGCGAACATGGCCCCGCCTATGGCCGAGAAGCCGGCGGCCACGCAGAACACGAAGATCTTGAAGCTGGCCACGTCGTAGCCGGAGAAGCGCACCCGTTCCTCCTTGTCGCGCATGGCCATGAGCAGGCGGCCGAGCTTGGAGGCGAGGATGAACTTGCCGATGACGATGCAGCCCAGCAGCAGGAAGGCGCTGACGAAGTAGAGGATCAGCTTGGCGCCATCGGTGCGGATGTCCCAGCCCATCAGGGTCTTCAGGTCGGTGATGCCGTTGACCCCGCCGGTGAGCCCCTGCTGGCCGATGATCAGCACCGTGAGGATCATCGCGATGGCCTGGGTGACGATGGAGAAGTACACGTCGCCCACGCGCCGCTTGAACATCGCCAGGCCGATCACCGCCGCCAGCAGCATGGGCACCGCCAGCACCGCGACGAGGGTGAAGCCGAAGCTGTGGAAGGGCTGCCAGAGCAGCGGCAGCTCGGTGATCTGGTTCCAGTCCATGAAGTCCGGGATGCCGGGGGTGGACTGGATCCTGGTGCTCTCCGGGTCGGAGGCTTCCAGCTTGAGGAACATCGCCATGCAGTAGCCGCCGAGGCCGAAGAACACCCCCTGGCCGAGGCTGAGGATGCCGCCGTAGCCCCAGCACAGCACCAGGCCGACGGCGACGAAGGCGTAGGTGAGGTACTTGCCGACCATGTTCAGGCGGAAGGCATCCAGCACCAGCGGGAACACCACCAGGATCAGCGCGGCGAGGATCAGCAGGCCGATGGTGCCCTGCCGCCCGCCGAGGAGTTTGTCGATTGCGTTCATCTGCCGCCCCTCATTTACGGACTTTGATGGAGAAGAGCCCCTGGGGGCGCAGCATCAGGATCAGGATCACCGCCGACAGGGTCAGCACCTTGGCCATCGAGCCGCTCATGAAGAACTCGGAGATGGATTGCGTCTGGGCGATGGTGAAGGCCGAGGCGATGGTGCCGAACAGGCTCTGGGCGCCGCCGAAGACCACCACCAGGAAGGTGTCGACGATGTACAGCGAGCCCGCCGTCGGGCCGGTGGAGCCGATGGTGGTGAAGGCCGCGCCAGCCACCCCGGCGACACCGCAGCCGAGGGCGAAGGTCATGCGGTCGACCCGCTTGGTGTTGATGCCCACCGCGCGGCTCATCACCCGGTTGAGCATGGTGGCGCGCACCTGCAGGCCCCAGCGCGAGCGGTAGAGCATGAGGAAGAGCGTGGCGGTGAGCAGCACCGTGAGGCCCATGACGAACAGGCCGTTGCGCGGGATGTCGATGCTCTCGGTGGGGTTGAACGAGCCCATCAGCCATTCCGGCAGGGTGGCGCTGACCTCGCGCGCGCCGAAGATCGAGCGGAACGCCTGCTGCATCACCAGGGACAGGCCCCAGGTGGCCAGCAGCGTATCCAACGGACGCTGGTAGAGCTTGCTGATCATCGCCCACTCCACCAGCCAGCCGATGGCCCCGGCGATGAAGAACGACAGCACGATGGCGAAGAAGAAGTAGTAGGGCTGCATCGCCGGCGCGTAGTGGGTGGTCAGCGCGGACAGCAGGTAGGTGGTGTAGGCGCCGATGGTGAGGAACTCGCCGTGGGCCATGTTGATCACGCCCATCTGGCCGAAGATGATCGCCAGCCCCAGGGCCATCAGCAGCAGGACGCAGAACACCGACAGCCCGTTGAAGCCCTGCATGGCCGCAATGGCGCCGAACTCAGATAGCCATTCCATAAGGTTCTCCGGAAGCGGGCGACGGCCTTCGCCGCCCGCCGGGGTTTGGGTTCAGGGTGAGGCGTGCCCCCGTATCCGGGGGCCCTTCAGGCTTCAAGCTTCAAGCTGCTTCTCGCTTGCCTCTTGCAGCTTGAAACTTGCCGCTTGCCGCTCACTGATACCCCTTGGGGAAGGGATTGGGTTCGATCAGGCCGGACTCGTAGACCACCTTGAACTGGCCGTCGGCCTGGACCTCGCCGATGCGGGTCTTGCTCCACAGGTGATGGTTGTCGTGGACCTTCACGTAGCCTTCCGGCGCGGTGGTCAGCTCGATGCCCGGGGAGGCGGCGACCACCTTGTCGACGTCGAAGCTGCCGGCCTTCTCCACGGCGGCCTTCCACAGCCAGGGGCCGAGGTAGGCGGCCTGGGTCACGTCGCCGATCACCGCGTCCTTGCCGTACTTGGCCTTGAAGGCTTCGACGAAGGCCTTGTTGTTGGGGTTGTCCAGGCTCTGGAAGTACTTCATGGAGGCGTAGAAGCCGGCCATGTTCTCGCCACCGATGCCGAGCAGTTCATCCTCGGTCACCGAGAGGGTCAGCAGGGTCTGCTTGGCGGCGGTGACGCCGGCGGCCTTCATCTGCTTGTAGAAGGCGACGTTGGAGCCGCCGACCACGGCGGCGAAGACCACGTCGGGCTTCTTCAGCTTGACCTTGTTGATCAGCGAGCCGAACTGGGTGTTGCCCAGCGGGTAGTACTCCTCGCCCACCACCTTGCCGCCGAGCACGTTCTCGATGTGCTTGCGGGCGATCTTCATCGAGGTGCGCGGCCAGATGTAGTCCGAGCCGATCAGGTAGAAGGTCTTGGCGCCCTTCTCCTTGGCCACCCAGTCCAGGCCCGCGAGGATCTGCTGGGTCGCCTCCTGGCCGGTGTAGATGACGTTCTTCGACTGCTCCAGGCCTTCGTAGAAGGTCGGGTAGTAGAGCAGGCCGTTCTCCTTCTCGAACACCGGCAGCACGGCCTTGCGCGAGGCCGAGGTCCAGCAGCCGAAGACGGTGGCGACCTTGTCGTTCACCAGCAGCTTCTTGGCCTTCTCGGCGAAGGTCGGCCAGTCGGAGGCGCCGTCCTCCTGGATGATCTTGATCTGCCGGCCGAGGATGCCGCCGGAAGCGTTGATCTGCTCGATGGCCAGGCGCTCGGCCTGGATCGAGCCGGTCTCGGAGATGGCCATGGTGCCGGTGGCCGAGTGCAGCTGGCCCACGGTCACTTCGGTGTCGGTCACCGCCAGGCCGGTGGTGTTGGCGTCGGCGGCCACCGCCAGCTGGCCGAATACCGCTGCGGCCATCAGCGACAGCGCGGCGGCGCCCAGCGCCAGCCGGCGCGGAAGAAAGCGTTTCGCACCCGTCATCAAGCTTGAATCCATGGTCCTGCTCCTCTGGTGGTTGGCGTGGTCGGCTCGCCTTGCGGGTACCGGCCTCGGTTCGGGGCAAGGATGCGTTCGGCCAGGGGGCGGGGGTATACGCACATTGACGTAGCGGCATACGTCATCTGACGTAGTGGCCGCTGCGCCAGCTTGGGGCATGCTGCGCTCGCAGACAGGCGCAAGGACGCGCGCGACCGCCCGGGAAGGCCGTGCCAGAGCGGCGTGCCCCCGGTGTCGGGGCAGGGCATGGAAGTTGCTGCACACGCCCATCGCCGCCCAGGAGCGCCGCCGTGCAACAGACCGGTACGCAACGCATCGCCAAGATCCGCCGCGACTACAACAGCTGGGTCGCCGACGAGACGCTGGAGGACTACGCGCTGCGCTATACGCCGCGCTCCTTCCGCAAATGGTCGGAGCTGCGCATCGCCAACACCGCCCTCGGTGCCGTGTCCTTCCTCGCCCTGGAAGCCATCGGCGGCGCCCTGGCCATCAGCTACGGCTTCACCAACACCCTGTGGGCGGTGCTGGCGGTGAGCCTGGTGATCTTCCTCACCGGCCTGCCCATCAGCTACTACGCCGCACGCTACGGCGTGGACATGGACCTGCTCACCCGGGGCGCCGGCTTCGGCTACATCGGCTCGACCATCACCTCGCTGATCTACGCCAGCTTCACCTTCCTGTTCTTCGCCCTGGAGGCGGCGATCATGGCGCTGGCCCTGGAGCTGTATTTCGGCATCCCGCTGGCGCTGGCCTACGTCATCTGCTCGGTGATCATCATTCCCCTGGTGGCCTTCGGCATCACCCTGATCAACCGCCTGCAGATGTGGACGCAGCCGGTGTGGCTGGTGCTGCTGTTGCTGCCCTACGTCTTCGTCATCGCCAGGAATCCCGGGGCGCTCGGCGACCTGGCCAGCTTCGCCGGGCGCGACGGCGAGGCCGGTGTCTTCAACCCGCTGCACTTCGGCGCCGCCTGCACCGTGGCCCTGGCGCTGGTGACGCAGATCGGCGAGCAGGTGGACTACCTGCGCTTCCTGCCACAGAAGACCCGCGCCAACCGCAAGCGCTGGTGGGCGGCGATGCTCCTGGCCGGCCCCGGCTGGATCATCCCCGGCGCGCTGAAGATGCTCGGCGGCGCCTTCCTCGCCTTCCTCGCCCTGCAGCACGAGATCCCCCTGGATCGCGCCGCCGAGCCGACGCAGATGTACCTGGTGGCCTTCAACTACGTGTTCGCCTCGCCGCAATGGGCGCTCGGCGCCATGGTGCTGTTCGTCATCGTCAGCCAGGTGAAGATCAACGTCACCAACGCCTACGCCGGCTCCCTGGCCTGGTCGAACTTCTTCGCCCGCATCACCCACAGCCACCCCGGCCGCGTGGTCTGGCTGGTGTTCAACGTGGCCATCGCGCTGATGCTGATGGAGCTGGGGGTGTTCGAGGCCATCGAGCAGGTGCTGGGGCTCTACGCCAACATCGCCATCGCCTGGATCGGCGCCCTGGTGGCGGACCTGGTGATCAACAAGCCGCTGGGCCTGTCGCCGCGGCACATCGAGTTCAAGCGCGCGCACCTCTACGACATCAACCCGGTGGGCGTCGGCGCCATGCTGATCGCCTCGCTGCTCTCGGTGCTGGCCCATGCCGGGCTGCTCGGCAGCATCGCCCAGGCGGCCTCGCCCATGGTGGCGCTGGTCTCGGCGATGGCGGTGGCGCCGCTGCTGGCCTGGCTCACCGGCGGGCGCTACTACATCGCCCGGGAAAGCGACCCGGCGCTGCTCCATCCGCTGCGGGAGAAGGTCGCCTGCACCCTGTGCAGCAACGATTTCGAGCGCGAGGACACCGCCTTCTGCCCGGCCTACGGCGCGCCCATCTGCTCCCTGTGCTGCTCGCTGGACGCCCGCTGCGGCGATGCCTGCAAGCCCCGGGCGCGGCTCTCGGAGCAGTTCGACGACCTGGTGCGCTGGCTGCTGCCCAACGCCTCGGTGCCGCGCCTGCACACGCGCCTGGCCCACTACCTGGGGGTGCTGGCGGTGATCGTGATCCTGCTGTTCTGCGCCCTGGCGCTGATCTACAGCCAGGTTTCCCAAGGCCTGGAACACGCCCCGGCGGACGCCGCGCAGACGCTCTACCAGGCCTTCCTCAAGGCCTTCCTGACCCTCTCGCTGTTCGCCGCGATACTCGCCTGGTGGGTGGTGCTGACCCGCGAGAGCCGCCATGTGGCGCTGGAGGAGTCGAACCGCCAGACCACCCTGCTGATGCAGGAGATCGAGGCCCACCGCAAGACCGACGAGGCGCTGCAGAAGGCCAAGGAAGCCTCGGAGGCGGCCAACGCGGCGAAGAGCCGCTACGTCACCGGGCTGTCCCACGAGTTGCGCACGCCGCTCAACAGCATCCTCGGCTACACCCAGATCCTGCAGCGCGACGGCCTCACCCCGGAGCCGCACAAGGAGGCCCTGGCGACCATCTTCCGCAGCGGCTCGCACCTGCTGTCGCTGATCGACGGGCTGCTCGACGTGGCCAAGATCGAGGCCGGCAAGCTGCAACTGGAGCCGAGCGAGATCCCCTTCCCCGAGTTCCTCCAGCAGTTGCAGCACATGTTCAGCCCGCAGGCCGAGGAGAAGGGCCTGGCCTTCCGCTACGAGCCCAGCGGGCGCCTGCCGGTGGTGGTGCGCGGCGACGAGAAGCGCATCCGCCAGATCCTCATCAACCTGCTGGGCAACGCCGTGCGCTTCACCGACAGCGGCGAGGTGCGGCTGCGGGTCAGCTACCTGCGCGAGACCGCCACCTTCGAGATCATCGACACCGGCATCGGCATCGCGCCGGACCAGATCGAGCGCATCTTCCAGCCCTTCGAACGGGGCGACCCGCTGCGCCAGGACAACGGCGTCGGGCTCGGCCTGACCATCACCCGCATGCTCATCGCCCTGATGGGCGGCGACATCCGCGTGCACAGCCGGCCGGGCCAGGGCACCTCGTTCCAGGTGCGGCTGTTCCTGTCCGAGGTGCGCGTACCGCAGGCGGTGGTGCACGTCGAGCACGACATCATCGGCTACCAGGGCGCGCGCCGCCGCGTGCTGCTGGTGGACGACCATATCGAGCACCGCCGGGTGCTGGCCGGCATGCTGGAGCCGCTGGGCTTCGAGATCGTCCAGGCCGCCGATGGCCAGGAGGCGGTGCGCCAGGTGGCCCTGCTGCACCCGGACCTGATCCTCATGGACCTGTCGATGCCGCACATGGACGGCTGGGAGACCAGCCGCCTGATCCGCCGCAACGTGCAATCGCGGGCGCCGATCATCGTCATTTCCGCCAACGCCTTCGCCGACGACCGCGAGCGCAGCGTGGCGGCCGACTGCAACGACTACCTGGCCAAGCCGGTGCACACCCCGGCCCTGCTGGAGAAGATCAAGGAGCACCTGGGCCTGGAATGGCTCAAGCGTCCGCTCGAGGACACCCGCGCCGAACGGGACGGCGAGCGGCCCTCGCCCACCGCCCTGGAGGCGCTGCGCGAGCTGAGCGAACTGGGCCACGTGAAGGGCATCCTCGAACGCCTGGACGCCATCGAGCGCGAGGAGCCCCGCTGCGCCGCCTTCCTCGCCGGCTTGCGCCAGCGCGCGCGGCGCTTCCAGCTCAACGAGTTCAATGCGCTGCTGAAAGCGGCCGGCAGCCCCACCCCCCGCGTCGACCTGGCGCGCGAATAGACAGGAGGAGACCATGCACAGCCCGAGCCGTGACAGCGCCGTGGTGCTGATCGTCGACGACACCCCGGACAACCTCGCCCTGCTCAGCGATGCCCTCGACGCCGCCGGCTACAGGGTGCTGGTGGCGCTGGACGGCGCCAGCGCCCTGGAACGCGCCCAGCGCAGCCAGCCGGACGTGATCCTGCTGGACGCGATGATGCCGGGCATGGACGGCTTCGAGACCTGCCGCCGGCTCAAGGCCAGCGGCGAGACGGCGGACATCCCGGTGCTGTTCATGACCGCGCTGACCGAGAGCGAGCACGTGGTGGAAGGCTTCGCTGCCGGCGGCATCGACTACGTGACCAAGCCGATCAAGCCCGACGAGGTGCTCGCCCGCGTCGCCGCCCACCTGCGCACCGCCCGCGCCCTGCAGGCCGTACGCAGCGCCCCGGCACCACGACCGGCCCTGGACGACGAGCAGACCCAGGAGGCGCTGGCCTCGCGCTTCCAGCTCACCGGCCGGGAAATGGAGGTGCTGCACTGGGTGGCCTGCGGCAAGACCAACCGCGACATCGGCGACATCCTCGGCCTCAGCCCGCGCACGGTGAACAAGCACCTGGAGCACGTCTACGTGAAGCTGGGCGTCGAAACCCGCACCGCCGCGGCGGCGGTGGCGATGTCGGCGGGACGTTGATGCGCCTTTTGAAGCCAGGCGATGCAAGGGTGGGTGACGCTCTTTTCATCCGCCATCGAGGTGCCGACCAGCCTCGGCGCCAAACCCATCGACTCCTGCCTGCCCATGGTGGATGGGTGAAGCGTCATCCACCCTACAGCCCGCTGGGTGCTCGCTGCGGATGGCGTCTTTCGTAGGCTGCGTCGGGCGGAGCTCAACGAGCGCTGGCGAGGCGCTCGCAGAGCTTCCGGGTGGCGTCGAGCATCTGGAAGCTGGGGCGCTCCAGGCCGCGGTCGGGCACCGGCCACACCTGGCCGGCGGCGACGGCGGGGATCTGCGGCCAGGCCTGCCAGGCGGCGGCGTGGGCCGGTTCGCTGACGAGGATGACGCGGGGCTGGCGCTGCAGGACGGATTCGATGCTGACCTGGGGCGCGGGCAGGCGCTGGTCGGCGAAGACGTTCTCGGCGCCGCAGACGCGCAAGGCGTCGCTGACGATCTGCCGCCCGCCGAGGGTGTACAGCGGTTTGTCCCACACCTGGTAGAACACCGGCAGCGGCACGTCGCGGCGGTACGTGCCGCGCAGCTCGGCGAGCCCGGCGGCGAAGCGCCGGCTGAGCTCCCGGCCGCATTCGGCTCGCCCTACCCGCTCGCCGACTTCGGCGAACAGCCCGGCGAGTTCGTCGAGTTCGCGCGGCTCCACCTGCAACTGTGCGATGGGGGTGCGGCGCAGCTGTTCACGCCCGGCGGCACCGACACTGTCGGGCCACAGCAGCACGAGGTCGGGCTCGAGTGCCAGCAGGCTTTCGATCTCCAGCTGGCCGTAGCGGCCGACGCTGGGCAGGTCGGCCAGCCCGGCCGGACGCTCGCCGCCATCGAGCACGCCCACCAGCAGGTCGCCGGCGTCGAGTTCGAGCATGATTTCGGTCAGGGAGGGGGCGAGGCTGACGATGCGCAGCTGCGCCGTCGCCGGCAAGGCCAGGCACAGCAGCAAAGCGCCGAGCAGGCCGCGCATCAGGCCAGCTGGCGGGGTATGCGGTAGAGGCTGAAGATCACCACGCTGCCGAGGGCCAGCAGCACCAGGGCCACGGCGTTGAGGCCGGCGAACACGGCCACCGCACCGATCCAGGCCGGCAGGCCGGCGCCGAGGAAGGCGACGCGACGGGCGCTGGCCAGGGCGATCCAGGCGGCGGGCTCTTCTTCGCTGTCGAGGGCTTCCTCGGTGGCGATCAGGGCGCGCTTGTAGCCGCGGAACAGCGGCAGGCTGATGAACATGGAGATCATCGCCGCCAGGAACAACGGCATCTCCAGGGCGGGGAACACCGGCTCGCCGGAGCCGAACAGCAGGTTGAGCACGAACAGCGGGGCCAGGGCGATGGCGAGGTAGGCCCACCATTCCAGGCCCAGCTTGCGGCGCACCTGGTTGCGGGTCATAGCTCGACTTCGCCCTGGTGCAGGCTGCCGAGCATGTGGCCGAGCTTGCCGGCCTTGGTCGCCAGGTACTTCTTGTTGTGCGGGTTGAGGCCGGTCTGCAGCGGCACGCGTTCGGCGACGCGGATGCCGAAGCCTTCCAGGGCCTTCACCTTGCGCGGGTTGTTGGTCATCAGCTTGATGCCGGAGATGCCCAGGTGGTCGAGCATCGGCAGGCAGATGGCGTAGTCGCGCTGGTCGGCGCCGAAGCCCAGGCGCTCGTTGGCTTCGACCGTGTCGGCGCCGCCGTCCTGCAGTTCGTAGGCGCGGATCTTGTTCAGGAGGCCGATGCCACGGCCTTCCTGGCGCAGGTAGAGCAGCACGCCACGGCCTTCCTCGGCGATGGCGCGCAGGGCGGCCTCGAGCTGGAAGCCGCAGTCGCAGCGCAGGCTGAACAGGGCGTCGCCGGTCAGGCATTCGGAATGCAGGCGGCCGAGCACCGGGGCGCCGTCGGCGAACTCGCCCATGGTCAGGGCGACGTGTTCCTTGCCGCTGGCCTGGTCGAGGAAGCCGTGCATGGTGAACAGGCCGAAGGGCGTGGGCAGTTGGGAGGCGGCGACGAAGACGACGGACACCACGGATCTCCTGGGGTTTCGAAAGGCCGGCATTGTATCAGCAGCATTAACCGGCCGGTCAGACTGAATAGTTGGGGATAAGGATCGAAACGCTAGGACCATCGCGCCCGCGAGGCCCGCCGAACCTCGCCTAGATCTTCGATTCGAGCAGCAGCACGCCCTGGTCCTCGCGCCAGCGCACGCGGTTGAGGAAGCTCATGCCCAGCAGCACGTCGACGGGCGCGTCGCCCTCGACCACGGCGCCTTCGACGCCGAGCACTTCCAGCGGCCCGACCTTGACCCGGTCGAAGACCACCCGCCAGGCACGCACGGTGCCGGAGGCGGTGCTGGCGGTCATCGGCTTGCCGGTGACGCGGTAGTCGATGCCGAGGATGCGCGCCTGGTTCTCGCTCATGGCGACGGTGGAGGCACCGGTGTCGACCATGAACTGCACGGGATGGCCTTCGATGGCGCCGGCCACCATGAAGTGGCCGTTGTTGCCACGGGCGATGCTCATCTGGGTCTTCTGCGGGGCGCTGGCGCCGGCCTGGTTGTACTCGCGGGACAGTTCGTAGGTGCGCTCGATGCCGCCGACGCGCAACACGGCGCCACGGCTGCTGGCGCTGACCACCTCGACGCCGCCGGGGCCGGTCTGGCCGACCTTCACCAGCTTGCGCTGGCCGTCGACGCTGATCACCGCGGCGTTGGGGAAGAGGCCGACCACCTGCACCTGGGGTTCGGCGTGGAGGGCGCCGCAGTACGCCAGCAGCAGGCCGGCGCAGAGCAGATCAAGGCGACGCATGGGTGTTCTCCGGTTCCGGGTCGAAGGGATAGGGCTGGCCCCAGTGGGCGAATACGGCGCGCAGTTCGCCGTTGTGCACCAGGCGCGCCATGCGCTCGTCGAACAACGCGGCGAACTCGCGCCCCCGGGCCGTGTCGCCGAAGCCGACATAGAGCTTGAGCCGGGTCAGGAAGGTGGCACGGTAGTTCTCGGGGGTCGGGCTCTGGCGCAGCACTTCGTCGACCTCGGTGCGCGCGTCGATGTAGTAGTCGGCGTGACCGAGGTCGAGCATCGAAAGGATACCGCCCCGGCGCTCGATTTCCTTGAAGTGGGTCAGGTTCGGCAGATAGCGCTCGTATCCGTAGCCACGCATCCATACCAGGCGGTACTGCCCGAGCCCGGCCAGGGTCGGCACCGGCGAGCCGGTGAGGCCCAGGGCGCTGATGCGGTCGGCGTCGTAGTTCCAGCGGGGGTAGAGGGCCCAGGGCACTTCGTCACGGTAGGAGCCGACCCAGGCGTCCGCCTCGCCGCGCTTCACCAGGCCGATGGAGCGGGTGTAGGGCACGGAGCGGATGCGCAGGCGCACGCCGACCGGCTCGAAGACCTTGCGCAAAACGTCCCAGCCGAGGCCGGTGCCGTCGGCCTCGGTGTGCGCGTCCCAGACTTCCGCGGCGATGACCACTTCCGCCGGGCCCGCCCCGGGCGTGTCGCCCGGCACGTCCGTGGCCAGCGCCCAGGGCGCCGCCATCATCGCCAGCAGACCAATCAACCAGCCGCGCATCTTCACTCCCGCTCCGCTCCCGCCAAGTGCCCGCCCGGCCGGACTAGCCCAGGCCCCAGACGATCAGTTGCATCGCCAGCCAGGCGAAGACGCCGGCCAGCACGTCGTCGAGCATGATGCCGACGCCGCCATGGACATGCCGGTCGATCCAGCGGATCGGCCAGGGCTTGAGGATGTCCATGAACCTGAATACCAGGAAGCCTAGCAGCAGCCACTGCCACCCCTCGGGCACCAGCCAGAGGGTGATCCACATGCCGACCATCTCGTCCCAGACGATGCCCTCGTGGTCGTGCACGCGCAGGTCGTCGGCGACCTTGCCGCACAGCCAGAAGCCGAACAGCATGGTCAGCCCGAGCATCAGCCAGTAGCCCCAGTCGGGCAGCATCTGCCAGAGCGGGATGAACGGCAGCGCCACCAGCGAGCCCCAGGTGCCGGGGGCCTTGGGCAGGGTCCCGGAGCCGAAACCGAAGGCGAGGAAATGCCAGGGGTTGCGCCAGACCGAGGGCGGGACCGGCTGGGCCGGCGCTTGCTGCGGATGATCAGTCACCTTGACTCCCGAAATGTTGAAAGCCCCGTGCCGGCGGCCGGATGTCCCTGCCGTCGGCATCGAGCAGGTGCACGCCCGTGCCCGCCTCGACACGGCCAATCACGGTGACCCCTGGCCATTCGGCCAGCAGGGACGCCAGGTGCTGCGGCGGCAGGGTGAAGGCCAGGCGGTAGTCGTCGCCACCGGCCAGGGCGTGGTTCAGGGCCGGCTCGCGCGGGTAGAGCGCACGCAGGCCGGCGGACAGCGGCAGGCGCTCGCGCTCCACCACCAGTGCGACAGCGGAGGCAGCGGCGATGTGCCCGCAATCGGCGAGCAGGCCATCGGAAATGTCCAGCGCCGCGCTGGCCTTGCCACGCAGGGCGAGGCCGAGGCCGATCTGCGGCGGCGGCGACCAGTAGTGGGCGAGCAGCGCACGGGCCTCGTGGCTGTCGTCGTCGCGCTCGCCGAGCACCAGGGGCAAGGCGCCGGCGCCGTCGCCCAGGCTGCCGCCGACGCAGAGCAGGTCGCCGGGACGGGCACCGGCTCGGGTCAGGGCCTGACCGGCGGGCACGCGGCCGAACACGGTGAGGGTCAGGCTCAGCGGCCCACGGGTGGTGTCGCCGCCGATCAGGGAGATGGCGCAGTCGCGGGCCATGGCGTCGAGGCCACGGGCTAGGCCTTGCAGCCAGTCCGCATCGGCGGCCGGCAAGGTCAGGGCGAGGGTGAAGCCGACGGGCGTGGCGCCCATGGCGGCCAGGTCGCTGACGGAAACCGCCAGGGCGCGCTGGCCGAGCAGGAAGGGATCGCACAGGACGGGGAAATGCACCCCGGCGACCAGGGTATCGGTGGAGACCGCCAGCTGTTCGCCGGCGGGGAGTTGCAGCAGGGCGCAGTCGTCGCCGATGCCGAGCGCGATGCCCTCGCCGGCCGCTGCACAGGCAGCGGCGACGAAGTAGCGGCGGATCAGCTCGAACTCACCCATTCATCGGTCAGCGCTTGGCGCCACGGACCTCGGCGGCACGCAGCAGCGGTGCCAGCTTGTCGAGGACGCCGTTGACGAACTTGTGCCCGTCGGTGGCGCCGAAGACCTTGGCCAGCTCGATGCCTTCGTTGATCACCACGCGGTAGGGCACGTCGATGCGGTTGCGCAGCTCGTAGGTGGAGAGGCGCAGCACGGCGAGCTCGACCGGGTCGACCTCCGCCAGGGGCCGGTCCAGGCAAGGCGTGAAGGCCTCGTCGATCTCGGTCACCTGGCGCGGTACGCCGTGGAGGATCTCGTGGAAGTAGGCACCGTCGACGGCCGCGAAATCGTTGTCGACGCGGAACTGCGCCTCGATCTCGTTGAGCGGCTGGCGGGCGATGTGCCACTGGTACAGGGCCTGGACGGCCAGGCTGCGGGCCTGGCGACGGGCGGCGGTCTTGCCCTTGGCTACGGGCTTCTTGCCTTCGTCCGGGTTGTCGATGTCGCTGTTGAAACTCACTTGGCCTCCAAGGCCGCCAGCAGGCTGACCATTTCGAGGGCGGACAGGGCGGCTTCGGCGCCCTTGTTGCCGGCCTTGGTGCCGGAGCGTTCGATGGCCTGCTCGATGGAGTCGACCGTCAGCACGCCGAAGGCGACCGGTACGCCGAATTCCATGGACACCTGGGCCAGGCCCTTGGTGCACTCACCGGCGACGTATTCGAAGTGCGGGGTGCCGCCACGGATCACGGCGCCGAGGGCGATGATCGCTGCGTATTCGCCGCGCTGGGCGACTTTCTGCGCCACCAGCGGGATCTCGAAGGCACCCGGTGCACGGATGATGGTGATGTCGCTTTCATTCACGCCGTGGCGTACCAGGGCGTCTATGGCGCCGCTCACCAGGCTTTCTACGACGAAGCTGTTGAAGCGGCCGACCACCAGGGCGAAGCGGCCTTTGGGGGCGATGAAGGTACCTTCGATGGTCTTCAGGGTCATGGCGAGTTCTCGTTCATTAAAGAGCGAGGGCGCGTTCACGGCAGGTGACGCGCCCTACGGGTCATTCAGCGGGCAGGTATTCTACAACTTCCAGGTCGAAACCGGATATCGCATTGAACTTCATCGGCGAACTCATCAGGCGCATCTTGCGCACACCGAGATCGCGGAGAATCTGCGAGCCGGCCCCGACGGTGCTGTAGGTCGCGGGGTTGGTGACCTTGGCATCGCTGCCCAGCTGGCGCTCCAGGTGCGCCAGCAGCTGCGGGCCGGTCAGCGGGTTGCCCAGCAGCAGCACGACGCCGCTGCCGGCCTTGGCCACTTCCTTCATCGCCGCGCGCAGGCTCCAGCGACCTTCCTGGTTGACCATGAACAGGTCGCGCAGCGGGTCCATGTTGTGCACGCGCACCAGGGTCGGCTCTTCCGGGCTGATGGTGCCCAGGGTCAGGGCCATGTGCACGTCGCCTTCGACGGCGTCGCGGTAGGTCACCAGGTTGAACTGGCCCAGCTCGCTGTCCAGCGGCTGCTCGGCGATGCGCTCGACGGTGCGTTCGTGGATGAGGCGGTAGTGGATGAGGTCGGCGATGGTGCCGATCTTGATCCCGTGCTCGGCGGCGAAGGCCTCCAGCTCGGGACGACGGGACATGGTGCCGTCGTCGTTCATCACCTCGCAGATCACCCCGGACGGCTCGAAGCCGGCCATGCGCGCCAGGTCGCAGGCCGCCTCGGTGTGGCCGGCGCGGGCCAGCACGCCGCCGGGCTGGGCCATCAGCGGGAAGATGTGGCCGGGGCTGACGATGTCGTCGGCCTTGGCGTTCTTGGCGGCGGCGGCCTGCACGGTGCGCGCGCGGTCGGCGGCGGAGATGCCGGTGGTGACGCCTTCGGCGGCCTCGATGGAGACGGTGAACTTGGTGCCGAAGCCGGAGCCGTTGCGCGGCGCCATCAGCGGCAGCTTGAGGGTCTCGCAGCGCTCGCGGGTCATGGGCATGCAGATCAGGCCACGGGCGAAGCGCGCCATGAAGTTGATGTGCTCGGCCTGCACGCACTCGGAGGCCATGATCAGGTCGCCTTCGTTCTCGCGGTCCTCGTCATCCATGAGGATGACCATCTTGCCCTGGCGGATGTCTTCGATCAGTTCGTCAACGGTATTGAGAGCCATGGGCCCTCCTTAATGGATTCAGTGTTTGAGGTAGCCGTGTTCGGCGAGGAAGCTTTCGGTCAGGCCCGAGGCGGCGGGCTCGGCGGCCTTGTCGCCGAGCAGCAGGCGCTCCAGGTAGCGCGCCAGGAGGTCGACCTCGAGGTTGACCTGCCGACCCGGCCGGTAGTCGGCCATGATGGTCTCGTCCAGGGTGTGCGGGACGATGGTCAGCTCGAATTCGGCGCCATTGACCGCGTTCACCGTCAGGCTCGTGCCGTCGACGGTGATCGACCCCTTCAGGGCTATGTATTTCGCCAGTTCACGCGGTGCGCGGATCCGAAATTGCACGGCACGGGCGTTGTCTTCCCGTGCCACGACCTCGCCCACGCCATCGACATGACCGCTGACCAGGTGCCCGCCGAGGCGGCTGGTGGGGGTCAGGGCCTTCTCGAGGTTGACCTTGCTGCCGGTCTTCAGGTCGATGAAGGCGGTGCGGGCCAGGGTCTCGCGGCTCACATCGGCCCAGAAGCCGTCGCCGGGCAGCTCCACCGCGGTGAGGCAGACGCCGTTGACCGCGATGCTGTCGCCGAGTTTGACGTCACCCAGGTCGAGCTTGCCGGTGGCCACGTAGACGCGCACGTCACCGCCCTTCGGGGTGAGCGCACGGATGCTGCCGATCGCTTCGATTATGCCGGTGAACATGGGACCTCCACTGCAAGGGAACGGCCGGGGCACGAGGCCCGGGAACGCATTATAGGCACCCGGGAAACCGCCGCGGACATCCACGCAGACGATGCTGCGAGCGCCGGGAGAAAGGTATGGGACATCGTTGGACTCCTGTTTATGGAAAAACAGGGCACGTTGGATCGAAAGGGACTTCGCAGGCGTGCAGGCGCACGCCCAGGCAGGCAATCCCGTTCTCTCTTCATCCGGACTATGACCGTCGGCCCCGGGATCACACCGGGTCTGCTGACCTCATCCAGGACTGTCCGCTGCTGGCAGTCGGCTGTCTGGATGAGCGCTCGCGGGCTATGCGCAACGCGCAATTACCGCCGGTGGGGACTTTCACCCCGCCCTGAGAACGATTCGGCCACTTGCGTGGCCGAGGCGAGTTTTTAACACAAGGAGGGGAAAGGGGAAAGCTGCAAGCTGCAAGCTGCAAGCTGCAAGCGACAAGTGTGCCGGCTTCTAGCTTCTAGCTTGAGGCTTGAAGCTTGCCGCTGCCTTCACAAAGGCACCGCAATGATCCGCCAGTCGTCCCCGACCGGGCGGATGCCGACGATCTTCAACTGCGGTGCCTCGGCCATCCGTGCCAGGGGCCAGTCCAGCAGGGGCCTGGCGCTGGAGCCGAGGAAGCGGCCGGCCATGAAGATCTGGTACTCGTCCACCAGCCCGGCACGGGCGAAGGCGCCCGCCAGGCGGGGGCCGGCTTCGACCAGCACCTCGTTGGCGCCACGCGCGGCCAGCTCGCCCAGCAGGCGCTTGAGGTCGACGTGGCCGTTGCTGCCCGGCACCGCCAGCAGTTCGTGGCCGTCGTCGTGGAAGCGGTCGCGCGCAGCGGCAGCGGCACAGGTGGCCACCAGCGCAGGCCCGGCCTGGAAGAAGGGGGCGGACAGGGGCACGCGCAGGCGGCCGTCGACCAGCACGCGCAGCGGCGGACGGTCCAGCGCCAGCGCGGTGAGTTCGGCATTCAGGCCCAGTTCGTCGGGGCGCACGGTAAGGCGCGCATCGTCGGCGAGCACGGTGTCGGCACCGGTCAGCACCACGCTGGCACGTGCGCGCAGGCGCTGCACGGCGGCGCGGGCGGCGGGGCCGGTGATCCACTGGCTCTCGCCGCTGGCCATGGCGGTGCGGCCGTCCAGGCTCATCGCCAGCTTGACCCGGACGAAGGGCAGCCCCTGCTCCATGCGCTTGATGAAGCCGGCATTGAGTTCGCGCGCCTCGGCCTCCAGCACGCCGCTCTGCACGGCGATGCCGGCCTGCATCAGGCGCAGCAGGCCACGGCCGGAGACTTCGGGGTTGGGGTCCTGCATCGCGGCCACCACACGGGCCAGCCCGGCGTTCACCAGGGCGTCGGCACAGGGTGGGGTGCGGCCGTGGTGGCTGCAGGGTTCGAGGGTGACGTAGGCGGTGGCACCACGGGCCTTGTCGCCGGCCTGGCGCAGGGCATGGACCTCGGCGTGGGGCTCGCCGGCACGGGCGTGCCAGCCCTCGCCGACGATGCGCCCGTCCCGGACGATCACGCAGCCGACACGAGGGTTGGGGTGCGTGGAGTACAGGCCCTTGCGGGCCAGCTCGAGTGCGCGGGCCATGAAGGCCTGATCGTTCTGGGTCATGCCTTAGTCTTTCGAGGGCTCTCGGGCCAGGCGTTCGATCTCCTCGCGGAACTCGTTGAGGTCCTGGAATCGACGGTAGACCGAGGCGAATCGGATATAGGCCACTTCGTCGAGCTTCTGCAGCTCGAGCATCACCAGTTCGCCGAGCACGCGGGACTTCACCTCGCGCTCGCCGGTGGCGCGCAGCTTGTGCTTGATATGGGCGATGGCTTCTTCGAGGCGCTCGATGCTCACCGGGCGCTTCTCCAGCGCGCGCTGCATGCCGGCGCGAAGCTTCTCCTCATCGAAGGGCTGGCGGCTGCCGTCCTGCTTGATCAGCCGGGGCATGACCAGTTCGGCGGTCTCGAAGGTGGTGAAGCGTTCCTCGCACGCCAGGCATTCGCGGCGGCGGCGGACCTGATCGCCTTCAGCGACCAGTCGCGAATCGATCACCTTGGTGTCATGGGCGCCACAGAAGGGACAGTGCATGGTGGGGAGGTGACTGCGGAAAAAGAAGGCCACATGGTAGCGCATCTCCCCGGCAAGACAAGCCGCGGGCTTTGCGTTATAAGGCCGCCCAGAGCCCTCCGCAACAAAGGCCAGGAGTCACCGATGCGCGCCCTTTCCGTCCTTTTCCTCGCAGCCCTGCTGGCCGCCTGTTCCAGCGAACCGCCCGCCGAGCCCAAGCCCACCCCCAGGCCGGCCCAGCAGCGGGTCCAGGTCGAGGAGCCGACACCCGCGCACCTGCGCGAGCTCAAGGGCCAGTTGCTCGGGGCCCCGGCCGGCAGCGAAGTGGAGATGGCGCTGCTGGTGATCGACGGCCGCGACCGCCCACAACGCCTGCTCGGCAGCGTGCGCCTGGCGGGCACGGGCCAGGCGCTGCCGTTCAAGCTGACCTTCAACCCCGAGGTGTTCCCCCAGGGCGAGCGCGTGGAGCTGCGCGCGCGCGTCAGCCAGTCCGGCCAGCTGGTGCAGCGCCTGGCGCCGCGACGCATCCTCCAGGCCGAGAGCCAGGCCCTTGGCCAACTGCAGCTGGAACGCGCGCCGTGAAGGCGCCCGCAGCGCTGCAACGCGCCCTCGGCCAACTGCTCGGCGACGCCCGCCTGAACGCCGAGAGACTGCCGGGCACCGACCTGCGCCTGTGGCTGATCGACGGCGGCAACATGGATCGCGCCTTCGACCCCGATGAGACCCGCCGCATCCTCGAGGAGCCGCCCTACTGGTGTTTCTGCTGGGCCAGCGGCCTGGCCCTGGCGCGCTGGTTCGCCGAGCGCCCGGAATGGGTGGCCGGCAAGCGCGTGCTGGACTTCGGCGCGGGCTCGGGCGTGGCCGCCATCGCCGCGGCCAGGGCGGGCGCCGCGGAAGTGGTGGCCTGCGACCTCGACCCGCTGGCCCTGGAGTCCTGCCGCGCCAACGCCGAGCTCAATGGCGTGGAGCTGGGCTACTCCGGGGACTTCTTCGCCGAAGCCGACCGCTTCGACCTGGTCGTGGTCGCCGACGTGCTCTACGACCGCGCCAACCTGCCCCTGCTCGACCACTTCCTCAGCCGTGGCCGCGAAGCCCTGGTGGCCGACTCCCGCGTCCGCGACTTCGCCCACCCCCAGTACCGCCGCCTGGCGATGCTCGAAGCCTGCACCTGGCCGGACCTGGCCGAGCCCGAGCAATTCCGCCACGTGAGCCTGTACCACGCAGCGAGATAACGGCGGGCCCCGGTAGGCGGCTGCATGCGGCGGCCGTATCATTCGTCCACCCTTGCGCACTCGAGAACCTCCGATGAGCGACACGCCCTACATCTTCGATACCACCGCCGCCGACTTCGACCAGGCGGTGATCCAGAACTCCTTCCACAAGCCGGTCCTGGTGGACTTCTGGGCCGAGTGGTGCGCGCCGTGCAAGGCGCTGATGCCGCTGCTGGCGCAGATCGCCGAGTCCTACCGCGGCGAGCTGCTGCTGGCCAAGGTCAACTGCGACATCGAGCAGGACATCGTGATGCGCTTCGGCATCCGCAGCCTGCCCACCGTGGTGCTGTTCAAGGACGGCCAGCCGGTGGACGGCTTCGCCGGCGCGCAGCCCGAGTCGCAGATCCGCGCCATGCTCGAACCCCATGTGCAGCAACCCGCGCCGGCCGCCGCCGACCCGCTGGAAACCGCCCAGGCGCTGTTCGCCGATGGCCGCATCGGCGATGCCGAGGCCCTGCTCAAGGACGTGCTGACCGAGGACAACAGCAACGCCGCCGCGCTGATCCTCTATGCGCGCTGCCTGGCCGAACGCGGTGAACTGGGCGAAGCCCAGGCGGTGCTGGATGCGGTGAAGAGCGACGAGCACAAGCAGGCCCTGGCCGGCGCCCGTGCGCAGCTGACCTTCCTGCGCCAGGCCGCCGACCTGCCGGAAGCCGCCGACCTGAAGTCACGCCTGGCGCAGAACGCCGAGGACGACGAGGCCAGCTACCAGCTCTGCATCCAGCAACTGGCCCGCCAGCAGTACGAGCCGGCGCTGGAGGGCCTGCTCAAGCTCTTCGTGCGCAACCGCAGCTACGCCGAGGGCATCGCCCACAAGACCCTGCTGCAGGTGTTCGACCTGCTGGGCAACGACCACCCGCTGGTCACCACCTACCGCCGCAAGCTCTACCAGGCGATCTATTGATCGCGCAAAAGCTCCCGTAGGTTGGCGCCGAGCGTAGCGAGGCCCAACGATGCAATGCCCAATAGGGTCACGTTGGGCTTCGTACCTCAGCCCAACCTACGGACCTACGACGCTCACCCCTTCCAGACGTAGACGGGCGCATCGCCCCCCATCTCCAGCTGCACCTGCTCGCTATGGCGCAGCCGCACCAGCAGGCGCTTGCCGGCCGCCGCTCCGCCAGCGAGGGCTTCCAGTTCGCCCAGCAGGCGCGGCCCCTCGATACGCCCGGCGTTGCGCAGCAGTTCCAGCGCGGTATCCCACAGGGCATCGCTGCGCTTCGGAGCCTTGGCGGGAGCGGCGGGCGGCGCGGCTGGCGCCTCGACGCCGACCTGCAGCTGTGCGCCCAGGCGCTGCCAGTCCTCCTCGTCCATTTCCACCGTCAGGTCGACCGGCCAATCGCCGATCCGTCCACGAATACGCAGCATGTCCAGCTCCCCAGGTTGAATCGGGCCATGCTCCCACGTGCCTCGACCAGGCGCCAGGCGACACTGGCGAGGCGATCTGAAAGTTGTTATAACGTAACACCTCATTTCACCCGACTCCGGAGTGCCCCATGCGCCGCCTGCTCCTCGCCCTGCCCTTCGCCCTGCTGCCCCTGGCCGCCGCCCAGGCCCACGAACACGAACACGAGGAGCACGGCAGCCTCGGCGCCCATGAGCACGGCGTGGCGCGGATGAACGTCGCCCTGGACGGCAACAGCCTGGAACTGGAGCTGGAAAGCCCGGCCATGAACCTGGTCGGCTTCGAGCACGCCGCCAGCAGCGACGCCGACAAGGCCAAGGTCGCCGCCGCCCGCGCCCTGCTGGAGAAGCCGCTGGACCTGTTCGCCCTGCCCCTGGTCGCCGGTTGCAAGGTCACCGGCCAGGAGCTGGAAAGCCCGCTGTTCGGCAACGCCCCGGCGGACCACGAGCATGAGCACGAAGACGCCGACCACGACGAAGAGAAAGGCCACGAGCACCACCACGAGCACAGCGAGGTCCACGCCCACTACCAGCTGGAATGCGCCAAGCCCGGGGACCTCAAGACCCTGGACCTCAAGGAGCTGTTCGAGCGCTTCCCCGCCACCCAGAAAATTCAGGTACAACTGATCGGCCCGCAGGGCCAGCAGGGCGCCGAGCTGACCCCTGCCAACCCCTCCCTGAGCTTCTGAATCCGATGAACCGGCCGGGGCAACCCGGCCGGCAACCCATGAGCCAGACACTGATCGAAATCTCCGAACTGGGCTTCGCCTGGCCGGGCCACGCCGAACTGCTCGACATCCCCTCCTTCGCCCTGCGATCCGGGGAAACCCTCTTCCTCAAGGGCCCCAGCGGCAGTGGCAAGACCACCCTGCTGGGCCTGCTCGGTGGCGTGCAGACGCCAGGCCGGGGCAGCGTCAGCCTGCTGGGCCGCGACCTGGGCAAGATGGCCTCGGGCGCCCGCGACCGCTTCCGCGTCGACCACACCGGCTACATCTTCCAGCAGTTCAACCTGCTGCCCTTCCTTTCCGTGCGTGAGAACGTCGAGCTGCCCTGCCACTTCTCGCACCTGCGCGCCCAGCGCGCCCGGCAGCGCCATGGCAGCGTGGCCCAGGCCGCGACCACCCTGCTCGGCCACCTGGGCCTGGCCGCCGGGCTGCTGGAGCGCCGCGCCGACGCGCTGTCCATCGGCCAGCAGCAGCGCGTCGCCGCCGCCCGCGCGCTGATCGGCCAGCCGGAACTGGTGATCGCCGACGAACCCACCTCGGCCCTGGACGCCGACGCCCGGGAAAGCTTCCTCCAGCTGCTCTTCGGCGAATGCCGCGAGGCGGGCGCCAGCCTGCTGTTCGTCAGCCACGACCAGAGCCTGGCAGCGCTCTTCGATCGCAGCCTGTCGCTGCTTGAACTGAACCGCGCCGCGCGCCCGCAGGAGGCCTGAGATGTACCTGTTCCGCCTGGCCCTGGCGAGCCTCGCCAACCGCCGCTTCACCGCCCTGCTCACCGTCTTCGCCATCGCCCTCTCGGTCTGCCTGCTGCTGGCGGTCGAGCGGGTGCGCACCGAGGCACGCGCCAGCTTCGCCAGCACCATCAGCGGCACCGACCTGATCGTCGGCGCCCGCTCCGGTTCGGTGAACCTGCTGCTGTATTCGGTGTTCCGCATCGGCAACGCCACCAACAACATCCGCTGGGACAGCTTCGAAACCCTCGCCCACAACCCCAAGGTGAAATGGGCCATTCCCATCTCCCTGGGTGATTCGCACAAGGGCTACCGGGTGATGGGCACCAGCGAGGCCTATTTCGATCACTACCGCTACGGCCGCGCCCAGGCGCTGAAGCTGGCCGAGGGCAAGCCCTTCTCCGACATGTTCGACGTGGTGCTCGGTGCCGAGGTGGCCGAGGCGCTGAAGTACAAGCTGGGTGACAAGGTGGTGCTGTCCCACGGCGTCGCCACCGTCAGCCTGGTGCAGCACGACGACAAGCCCTTCACCGTGGTCGGCATCCTCGAACGCACCGGTACGCCGGTGGACCGCACCCTGCACATCTCCCTCGCGGGGATGGAGGCACTGCACATCGACTGGCAGAACGGCGTGCCCGCGCGCGGTGCCGGCAAGGTCAACGCCGACCAGGCCCGGGCCATGGACCTGCAACCCAAGGCCATCACCGCCTTCATGCTCGGCCTCAACAGCAAGATCGCCACCTTCGCCGTGCAGCGGGAAATCAACGAGTTCCGTGGCGAACCGCTGCTGGCGATCCTCCCCGGCGTCGCCCTGCAGGAGCTCTGGAGCCTGATGGGCACGGCCGAGAAGGCGCTGTTCGTGGTTTCGCTGTTCGTCGTGCTCACCGGGCTGATCGGCATGCTCACCGCCATCCTCACCAGCCTCAACGAGCGCCGTCGCGAAATGGCCATCCTGCGCTCGGTGGGCGCGCGACCCTGGCATATCGCCAGCCTGCTGGTGCTGGAGGCCTTCGCCCTGGCACTGGCCGGCGCGGTGCTCGGGCTGGTGCTGCTGTACCTCGGCATCGCCCTCGCCCAGGGCTACGTGCAGGCCAACTACGGCCTCTATCTGCCGCTGGCACTACCGAGCCGCTATGAGTGGACGCTGCTGGGCGGTATCCTGGCCGCCGCCCTGCTGATGGGCGCCGTGCCGGCCTGGCGCGCTTATCGGCAGTCCCTGGCCGACGGCCTGTCCATTCGCCTGTGAGCCCACGATGAAACGCGCCCTGCTGGCCCTTCCGGCCCTGATCCTGCTGACCGCCACCGGCCTCTGGGCCGGTGAGGTCCGCGAACTGACCTGGTCCGAGCTGATCCCCGCCGACGCTCCGCCGCCCCCGCCTCCCGCGCCCATCCACGACCTTTCGCAGCTGGCCGACTCGCTCGCCGCCGAAGCGGGTCCCGCCGCCAGCCAGCAGTCGCCGGCGGCACCGGTGGTGCAGGGCCTGGACGGCCAGGAAGTGAAGCTGCCGGGCTACATCGTGCCGCTGGACGTGACCGAGGAAGGCCGGGTGACCGACTTCCTCCTGGTCCCCTACTTCGGCGCCTGCATCCACGTGCCGCCGCCCCCCTCGAACCAGATCGTCCACGTCACCAGCGAGCTGGGCGTGCTGATGGACGCGCTCTACCAGCCGTTCTGGATCGAAGGGCCGCTGCAGGTGAAGTCCAGCACCAGCGAACTGGCCGAGGCCGGCTACCAGATGGAGGCCAGCAAGATCTACCCCTACGAGACGCCCGAGAGCTGACAAGAAAGCCTGCTAACGAACTCGCCGCGGCATTGAGCTAGATCAAGGTGCCGCGTTTCGTGCTCCCCGAAACTGAGCCCAGCCAACACAAGCTCAAGACCTCGGAGCCATTCAATGAAAACGCAGTTCCTAGCCGCCTCCCTCCTCGCTCTCGCTGTGGCCGCCCCGGTGGCCCATGCCCACCAGGCGGGTGACATCCTCGTCCGTGCCGGTGCCATCACCGTCAACCCGAAAGCCGACAGCTCTTCCGTCAAGGTGGACCGCGGCGCCCTGGCCGGCGCCGACCTGGGCGGCAAGGCGACCATGGACAGCGACACCCAGCTGGGCCTGAACTTCGCCTACATGCTGACCGACCACTTCGGCCTGGAACTGCTGGCCGCCACCCCCTTCGAGCACGAAGTGAAGATCAAGGGCACCGCCCTCGACGCCGCCAACGGCAGCCTGGGCTCGCTGAAGCACCTGCCGCCGACCCTGAGCGTCGTGTACTACCCGCTGGAATCCCAGTCGGCCTTCCAGCCCTACCTGGGCGCCGGCATCAACTACACTTGGATCTACGACGAGCACGTGGGTAGCGGCGCGACCGCGGCCGGCTTCGACAACTTCCGCGCGAAGAACTCCTGGGGCCTGGCCTGGCAGGTCGGCGCCGACTACATGCTGACCGACAACATCATGCTCAACGCCCAGGTGCGCTACATCGACATCGACACCCGCGCCTACGTCGACAACACCGCCCTGGGCGTGCGTGCCAAGGTGGACGTGGACGTCGACCCGTGGGTCTACATGGTCGGCCTGGGCTACAAGTTCTAAGCCCGCCGCAACGAGAAAAGGCGCCTTCGGGCGCCTTTTTCATTGGCATCACGGGATGGGAGCGGGATGAGAAAAGGCGCCCGAAGGCGCCTTTCCTGTCTTCACTCAGCGGCCCAGCAAGCGGGCCAGGCCGACCGCCAGGGGAGTCGGCTCGGGGAAGGCGAAACGCTCCAGCAGACGGCTGTTGTCCGCCAGGGAATGGCGGATATCGCCCGAGCGCGCTTCGGCGTAGCTGATGGCCGGCAGTTCGCCCACCACGCTGCCGATGGCGGCGAGCAGCTCCTTCAGGCTGGTGGAGCGCTGCAGGCCGACGTTCACCGGGCCGGCCTCGACGCCAGGGTTCTCCAGCGCCTGCACCAGCACCTGCACCAGGTCGCCGACATAGACGAAGTCACGGGTCTGCTCGCCATCGCCGAAGATGGTGATGGGCGTGCCGGCCAGCGCACGCTCGGTGAAGATGCTGATCACCCCGGAATAGGGCGAGGACGGGTCCTGCCGCGGCCCGAAGATGTTGAAGAAGCGGAACACCGCCGGCTCCAGGCCATGCTGGCGGCGGTAGAAGTCCAGGTACTGCTCGCTGGCCAGCTTGTCCACCGCGTAGGGGGTGAGCGGCGCGACGGGGGTGTTCTCGTCGATGGCCTGGCCTTCGCCGTTCTGCCCGTAGACCGAGGCGCTGGAGGCGAACGTCACGCGCTTCACGCCGTGCTGGCGCATGGCCTCGCAGACGTTGAGGGTGCCGACGAAGTTGGCCTGGTGGGTCGACACCGGGTCATCCACCGAAGCCGGCACCGAGGCCACGGCGGCCAGGTGCGCCACCGCCTTGCAGCCGGCCATGGCGCGAGCCACCAGCGCGGCGTCGGCGACAGTGCCTTCGATGAATTCGACGCGCGGGTTCTCCAGCGGCAGGTTGCTGCGCTTGCCGGTGGAAAGATCGTCGAGCACGCGCACCGAATGCCCGCGCGCCAGCAGCGCATCGACCAGGTTGGAGCCGATGAAGCCGGCGCCGCCGGTAACGAGGATGGGGGAATCAGCCATGGCGGTAGTAACGGTCCAGGAGTGCGGGCAACGCCGCGCGCCACGCGCGGGGCTTGATGCCGAATGTATGGAGGATTTTCTTGCAGGCCAGCACCGCGTGCTGGGGCTCGTCCGCCGCATCGGGACGGGCGGCGTGGGCCTGGGGGGTGATTTCCTGCACCTTCAGCGCGCGCAGGTTGCGGGCCTCGGTGAGCACCGCCTGGCCAAGCGCCAGGGTGGTGGTCGCCTCATGGCCGCCGTAGTGGTAGGTGCCCCAGAGCGGCGCGGCGCAGTCCAGCTGCTTGAGCACGGCGAGCATCACCCGCGCGGCGTCGTCCACCGGCGTCGGGTTGCCGCGGCGGTCGTCGGCCAGCATCAGCTCGGCGTCACGCTCGGCACGGGCGAGGAAGCGCCCGAGGATGCCCTCGTTGCTGTCGTCCAGCAGCCAGCCGAAGCGCAGCAGCACATGCTTGGGGCACATGGCACGCACGCTCTGCTCGATGCGCCACAGGGACTGCCCGCGAAGGCTCAGGGGAATGGTCTCGTCCTTCTCGTTGTAGGCCGTCGCCCGGGCACCATCGAAGACGCGGTAGCTGGAGGGCTGCAGCAGGACGATACCGTGGTGCTGGCAGAGCTCGGCGAGGCGCTCGACCGCGCGTTCCTGCGCGGCGAAACGGGCCGGGCTGGCCTCCTCGGCCTGGAACCAGTCGAAGTAGTAGGCGAGGTTGATCACCGCATCGGGGCGGGTGTCGTCGAGCAGCTGGGTCAGGCTGGCGGCATCCCAGCCCTGTTCGGGCGGGCGCGGGGCGAGGAACCCTACATCATCCTCGGCCCCCAGGCGGATAAGCGCCTGGCCAAGGGCATTGCCACCGCCCAGGAGCATCAAGCGCATACGCATAGACAGAAGGTCGCTTAAAGCCAGTGGGTGTTATCGATCAGGCCATGACCCCGCACCGGCGCCATCCCTGTGACCAGGAGGTTCGCCAAGACGGGCATCAGGCACGCAAGCCGGCGGTCGTTTCCGACCGGGGAACACGCATTCTGCTTATTTCCCGGCGCTGCGTCACTAGCGGCGCGCCATGCGGCACGCCGCGTCAGTCGTCGCCACCCCCTGCGGGGCGATAGAGATGGGCGTGATCGGGGTGATAGAGCGAGGAATCGGTGAAGCCTTCGGCGGCCAGCACGCGCCCCACGAGGATCAGCGCGGTGCGACGGAAGTCCTTGCCCGCCACCCGCTCCACGATGTCCGCCAGCGTGCCGGTCACCCAGTCCTGGTCGGGCCAGCTGGCGCGGTGCACCACGGCCACCGGGCAGTCGGCGCCGTAGTGCGGCAGCAGTTCGTCGACGATGCGCGGCAGGTGGCTGACGCCCAGGTGCACCGCCAGGGTCGCGCGGTGCTGCGCCAGCTCCGCCAGGGACTCGCCCTCGGGCATGCGCGTACGGGTGGCGAAGCGGGTGAGGATCAGCGTCTGCGAGATGTCCGGCAGGGTCAGCTCGGTACCCAGCAACGCGGCGCAAGCAGCGGTGGCGGTGACGCCGGGCACCACCTCGTAGGGAATGCCCAGTGCCCGCAGGTGGCGGATCTGCTCGCCGATGGCGCCGTACAGCGACGGGTCGCCGGAGTGCACGCGGGCCACGTCCTGGCCGCGCCCGTGGGCCTCGGCCAGCAGGCGGACGATCTCGTCCAGGTGCAGCTCGGCGGTGTTCACCACCTGCCCGGCACGATGCCCGTCGAGCACCGCCTCCGGCACCAGGGAACCGGCGTAGAGGATCACCGGGCAGCTGCGGATCAACCGCTGGCCCTTGACCGTGATGAGCTCCGGATCGCCGGGGCCGGCGCCGATGAAATAGACCGTCATGGGTTATCCACATCCTCGGGAATGCAGGCCAGCGCACAGGTGGCGCGGGCACTGCGGCGTTTATCCACCAGCAATCGCGCAGGCCGGCCGGCCAGGGTTTCGGCATGCAGCAGGGCCGCGGCTTCGGCGACGCCGGGGCTGCCGGTCTCCCGCAGGACGACGGCCGAGGCGCCGGACAGCCGACCCTCGCAGGCCACCAACTCGGTGGCCGGCAGCAGCGCCAGGGGCAGCTGAAGGGACAGCGCCAGTGCGCGCAGCCCGGGCTCGTCGGCCTTGCTGTCGACGCTGGCCAGGGCACTCAGGTCGCCGACCGCCAGGCCGCGCTCGGCCAGGGTGGTGACCAGCAGCTCGCGCAGTTCGTGTTCCGGGCAGCCGCGCCGGCAGCCGAGGCCGGCCACGCGGATCATCGGCCAGCCCTGAAAAGCAAGACCCCGCGAAGGGCCGGGCCCTGCGCGGGGTCGATCGACGGCACGGCCCGGCTCACGCCAGGTCTTGGCTCGCGGAACGCTGGTACAGCCAGGCGGCGGCCCAGCCCAGGGCGCCCCAGAACAGCGCGTTGGTGATCAGCGAGGCAGCGATGAACTCGTGCTCCAGGGCTTCCGGCGCCAGGCTCGAATGCACCTCGGGCTGCGGCGCCCCCACCACGTGGGGAATCACCAGCAGCGCCAGCCCGACGAGGCGCAGCACCCAGCTGCGGCCGAAGGCGATCAGCGCGAGGCCGGCAGCGGTGGAGGCGGCGGTGCCGACCCACCAGACCTGGCGCTGGGCCAGGTCGGCGGCCGCGGTGCCCGGCAACTCCGGCGGCAGGCCGAGGGACGGCGCCAGGGCGAAGGTGGCGAAACCCGCCAGGCCCCAGAGCAGGCCCTGCCAGGCGCGGGTCGGGCCGCGCAGGCTGAACAGTGCGGCCAGGAGCAGGGCGAAGCCCACCGCGACCACCAGGTTGGCGCCACCGGTGGACAGCGTGCGCTGCCAGCCATCGGCGGGCGCCCAGGCCTCGGCATCGTGCTCATGGGCGGGCGTGCCGGCGGCGTGCTCGTGGCTGTGCTCGGCCTGCTCGGCCGGTGCCGAGCTCTCGAACGTCTCCGCGTGGAGGATCAGCGGGGTGACCCACAGGCTCTGCAGCAGGGTCAGCACGATGGCGGCGAACAGGCCGGCGAACCCGGCGGTCTGGGCGATGCGCTTGATCACGGTCGCGCCCCTCAGTGGCAGGGGAAGGCAGAGCTGTGGCGGGTGTCGTGGGCCGCGTTGTGCACCGCCTCGATGTGCGAGAAGCCGGCGAAGTACACGAGCGACAGGCCCAGGAGGCTGGCACCGATGGCGATGGCCAGGCGTTTGGACAGGGGGACGGCGGCGGCCGAATGGCTCAGGGTGCTGCTGGACATGGTGCTTCCTCTGCGTGCGGGTGAGTCGGCAAGAGGAACGCGTGCGAAGAAAGCGGCCGCGACGGCACCGCATTTCCGGCGTGCGCCCGCCCACCGCGGGTTGCCAAAAAGTGATCAGGCCGGTCTCCGGGCTTGCGACGCCAGCCGAGGCTGGGCGGGTTTGCCTTCCCATGTCCGCCGGACACAGTGGCCTACAGATCCCTACGTGCGCTTACCGTTGCGGGGGCAGCGTCGGACTCGCCCTGGGGCACACCGACTTCCCGTTTCACCTCGCGCGCGACGGCGCGAGACACCTGAAAAAACCGCACAAGGACATCACGAGTCCGATCGGCCGTCAACCGCCGCGATTGACCGCCGCCCCCGGCCTGCGTAGCCTTCGGCCCTTCGAGGTTCTGCGGCCGCGCGCCGCAGCTAAGAGGGAACACGGCCAAGCCGTGGCTGCCCCCGCAACTGTGAACAGCTGAGGTCCTATCCACAGCCACTGCCCGACGGGCGGGAAGGCGGAGGGACGGCGCATCGCGCCAGGCTGTGAGCCAGGAGACCTGCCTCGGCGAATTTCCAGACAACCGGGCGGGGTGATCCGGTGGCGAATCGGGCCCTCCGTGCCCTCGTCCCGCGCGCCCGCCGATCCGATCGACTCCCAGCGAAGGGCTGCCGCGCATGAAAACCCTGGCCAAACTCCCCGTCACCATCGTCACCGGCTTCCTCGGTGCCGGTAAGACCACCCTGCTCCGCCACATGCTCGACAACGCCGAAGGCCGCCGCATCGCGGTGATCGTCAACGAATTCGGCGAGCTGGGCATCGACGGCGAGATCCTCAAGCAATGCTCCATCGGCTGCACCGAGGAAGAGGCCGTGGGCCGCGTCTTCGAACTGGCCAACGGCTGCCTGTGCTGCACCGTGCAGGAAGAGTTCTTCCCGGTGATGCGCGAACTGGTGGCCCGCCGTGGCGACCTCGACCAGATCCTCATCGAGACCTCCGGCCTGGCCCTGCCCAAGCCCCTGGTACAGGCCTTCCAGTGGCCCGAGATCCGCAGCGCCTGCACGGTGGACGCGGTGATCACCGTGGTCGACAGCCCCGCCGTGGCCGCCGGCACCTTCGCCGCCCACCCCGAGCAGGTGGACGAGCAGCGCAAGCAGGACCCGAACCTCGACCACGAGTCGCCCCTGCACGAACTCTTCGAAGACCAGCTGGCCAGCGCCGACCTGGTGATCCTCAACAAGGCCGACCTGCTCGACGCCGACGCCCTGGCCGCCGTGCGCGCCGAAGTGGCCGAGGAGCTGCCGCCGGCGGTGAAGATCGTCGAAGCCAGCGCCGGCAAGCTGCCGCTCTCCGTGCTGCTGGGCCTGAACGCCGAGGCCGAGGCGCACATCGACAGCCGCCCCACCCACCACGACCACGAAGGGCACGAGGACCACGACCACGACGAGTTCGACTCCTTCCACGTCGACCTGCCGGAAGTAGAGGAAGCCGCCCTGCTGGCCGCCCTCGGCCAACTGGTGGAGCGCCACGACGTGCTGCGCATCAAGGGCTTCGCCGCCATCCCCGGCAAGCCCATGCGCCTGCTGGTACAGGGCGTCGGCAAGCGCTTCGACAAGCACTTCGACCGCAAGTGGCTGGCCGGCGAGACCCGCGCCACCCGCCTGGTGGTGATCGGCCAGGAGCTGGACCCGGCCACCATCGCCAACGAACTGCGCACCGCCCTGGCGTAACCGCCGAACCGGCTCCTCTCCCGACCGGGAGAGGGCCGCTCCCCCCTGCCAAGGCCCGAGCCATGCACCTGCTGCGCACCCAACCCGGCGGCTTCGTCCCCGACGACGGCATCGCCCACCTGGCCCAGACGCCCGCCGAACTGGTGATCCTCTGCAGCGGTGATTCGCACCTGGCGCTGCTGGCCGAGGCCGCCCGCGAGCTGCCGCAGGACTACCCGAGCCTGCGCCTGGCCAACCCCATGCAGCTGCAGAACCACGCCTCGGTGGACCTCTACGTCGACGAGGTGCTGCAGCACGCCAGGGTCATCCTCATCTCCGTGCACGGCGGCGTCGGCTACTGGCGCTACGGCATCGAGCAACTGGTGGCCCTGGCCGAGCGCGGCACGCAGCTGATCCTGGTGCCCGGCGACGACCGTCCCGACCCGGAGCTGGCCCGCCTGTGCACGGTCCCGGCGGAGGACGCCGAGCGCTACTGGCAGTACCTGCGCCAGGGCGGCCTGGACAACGCCCGGCAACTGTTCGCCTGCCTCGCCTCCCGCTGCCTGGGGCGCGACTACCCCTGGCAGGCGCCCAGCGCCCTGCCCCGGGTCGCGGTGCACCACCCGCACCAGCGCCCCGCCCGCCTCGAACACTGGCGTGCCGACTGGCGGGACGGCCAGCCGGTGGTGGCGCTGCTGTTCTACCGTACCCATCTGCAGGCGGCGAACACCGCCTTCATCGACACCTTCTGCGAGCGCCTGGCCGCCGTCGGCATCAACCCGCTGCCCATCGCGGTGGCCAGCCTCAAGGAAGCCGAGTGCCTGGCCGTGGTCGAGGACTGGCTGGACGCCGTCGATGCCGAGCTGATCATCAATACCACCGGCTTCGCCCAGTCCAACCCCGACACGCCCGGCCAGCGCCCCTTCCGCCGCGACGTGCCGGTGCTGCAGGCCATCTGCTCGCTGGACAACCAGCCGCTCTGGGAAGAGAACCCGCAAGGCCTCGGCCCGCGCGACCTGGCCATGCACATCGCCTTGCCGGAGCTGGACGGGCGCATCATCACCCGCCCCATCAGCTTCAAGGGCCTGGCCTGGCGCAGCGAGCGCAGCCAGAGCGACGTGGTCTGCTACCTGCCCCACCTCGAACGCATGGACTTCGTCGCCGAACTGGCGCGCCGCTGGCTGCTGCTGGCGCGCAAGGCCAACGCCGACAAGCGCGTGGCGCTGATCCTCGCCAACTACCCCACCCGCGACGGTCGCATCGGCAACGGCGTGGGCCTGGACACCCCGGCCGCCGCGCTGAACATCCTCCGCGCCCTGGAAGCCGAGGGGTACCCGCTGGCCGGCCTGCCGGAGAACGGCACGGCACTTATCCACAGCCTGCTGGGCGGCGTCAGCAACGACCTCGACAGCCTCGACGCGCGCCCCTGCGCCCAGAGCCTGGCCCTGGACGACTACCTCGCGTGCTTCGCGCGCCTGCCCCAGGCCAACCAGCGGGCCGTGCGCGAGCGCTGGGGCGAGCCGCAGCAGGACCCGATGTTCCGCTCAGGGCGCATGATGATCGCCGGCCTGCGCTTCGGCCTCGCCTTCGTCGGCATCCAGCCGGCGCGCGGCTACCAGCTGGACCCGGCCGCCATCTACCACGATGCGGCGCTGGTGCCGCCCCACGGCTACCTGGCCTTCTATTTCTGGCTGCGCGAGGTGTTCGGCGCCGACGCGCTGGTGCACGTCGGCAAGCACGGCAACCTCGAATGGCTGCCGGGCAAGGGCGTCGGCCTTTGCGCCGAATGCTGGCCGGACGCGGTCATGGGCCCGCTGCCGAACATCTACCCCTTCATCGTCAACGACCCCGGCGAAGGCGCCCAGGCCAAGCGCCGCGCCCAGGCGGTGATCATCGACCACCTGATGCCGCCGCTGACCCGCGCCGAGAACTACGGCCCACTGCGCGACCTCGAACGCCTGGCCGACGAGTACTACGACGCCTCCCTGCTGGACCCCCGCCGCGCCGTGCAGCTGCGGGGCGAGATCCTCGAACTGGTGAAGGCCACCGCGCTGGACCGCGAGCTGAACCTTGTCATCAGCGACGACCCGGAAAGCTGGCTGCCGCAACTGGACGCCTACCTCTGCGACCTCAAGGAGTCGCAGATCCGCGATGGCCTGCACGTGTTCGGCGAATCCCCCGCCGGCAGCCTGCGCGACGACACCCTGCTGTCCCTGGTGCGCATCCCCCGGGGCGATGGCAGGGGCGCCAACGCCAGCCTGCTGCGTGCGCTCGCCGCCGACCTCGAGCTGGGGCGCGACCCGCTGGACTGCAACTGGGCCGAGCCCTGGGAAGGCCCGCGCCCGACAATGCTGGAAGCGGTCAGCGAGGAACCCTGGCGCAGCAATGGCGACACCCGCGAGCGCCTGGAGCTGCTGGCCCTGGCGATGATCCGGGCGACCGATCACCCGTCGGTGGGCCCCGCCAGCGACCTGGTCATCCACAGCCTGCGCCAGGTCGTCGCCCCGACCCTGGACGCCTGCGGCCCCGCCGAGATCGGCGGCGTGCTGGCCGCGCTGGAAGGCCGCTTCGTACTGCCCGGCCCCAGCGGCGCGCCCAGTCGCGGGCGTCTCGACACCCTGCCCACCGGGCGCAACTTCTTCACCCTGGACGTGCGCAACCTGCCCACGCCCACCGCCTGGCGCCTGGGCTTCCAGTCCGCCAGCCTGCTGCTGGAGCGCCACCTGCAGGATCACGGCGACCACCTGCGCCAGCTCGGCCTTTCCGTCTGGGGCACCGCCACCATGCGCACCGGTGGCGACGACATCGCCCAGGCCCTGGCGCTGATGGGCGTGCGCCCGGTGTGGCAGGCCGGCAGCCAGCGAGTGGAAGACTTCGAGATTCTGCCGCTGTCCCTGCTCGACCGTCCCCGGGTGGACGTGACGCTGCGGGTATCGGGCTTCTTCCGTGACGCCTTCGCCAACCTCATCCGCCTGTTCGACGCCGCCGTGCAGGCGGTCGCCGAGCTGGACGAGCCGGAGGACATGAACCCCCTGGCCGCCCGGGTGAAGCTGGAAAGCGCCCGCCTGGCCGCCGAGGGGCTGGGGACGGACGATGCCCGGCTGCAGGCCGGCTGGCGCATCTTCGGCGCCCAGCCCGGTGCCTACGGTGCCGGCGTGCAGGGTGCCATCGAGGAGCGCCAGTGGCAGGACCGCGCCGAACTGGCCGAGGTGTATTTGAACTGGGGCGGCTACGCCTACGGCGCGCAGGATGCCGGCACGCCCGCGCGAGCCCGCTTCGCCCAGCGCCTGGAGCGTTTGCAGGCGGTGCTGCAGAACCAGGACAACCGCGAGCACGACATCCTCGATTCCAATGACTACTACCAGTTCCAGGGCGGCATGCTCGCCGCCGCCGAGACCCTGCGCGGCGACAGGGTCGCCAGCTACCACGGCGACCACAGCCAGCCGGACCTGCCGCGCATCCGCTCGCTGAAGGAAGAGCTGGGCCGCGTGGTGCGCTCGCGCGCCGCCAATCCCAAGTGGATCGCCGGCATGAAGCGCCACGGCTACAAGGGCGCCTTCGAACTGGCCGCGACGGTGGACTACCTGTTCGCCTTCGACGCCACCAGCGAGCTGGTCGACGATCACCAGTACCGGTTGCTGGCCGACGCCTACCTGCTGGACGCCGACACCCGCGACTTCATCCGCCAGCACAACCCGGACGCCCTGCGCGACATCGCCGAGCGCCTGGTCGAAGCCCAGCAACGCGGCCTCTGGGAACACCCCGGCGACTACCGCGAGGCCATCGAGAACCTGCTGCTGGATATCGAGGAGCAGTAGCCCCCGGCCTGATGCCCGGTGGGAGCGAATTCATTGGCGATGCTCTTCCATCGGTGCATCGAGGCACCTGTAGGGGCGACTTCAGTCGCCAAGCGGGGCAACGCCCCGCCCACCAGGCTCAGCCGCGCAACCGCGCCGCCGCCTCCCGCAGGATGCGCTCCGTGCCGTCCCAGCCCAGGCAACCGTCGGTGATGGACACCCCGTAGCGCAGCTCGCACGACAGCGACTGGGCACCGTCGAACAGGTGGCTCTCGATCATCACGCCGCGCAGGGCGTCCTGGCCGGCCAGGCGCTGGTCGATCACCTCCGCCAGCACCGCCGGCTGGCGCAACGGGTCCTTGCCGCTGTTGGCGTGGCTGCAGTCGACCATGATGCGCGGCGCGATGCCGAGCTTCTCCAGCCCCGCACGGGCGGCCGCGACGCTGGCCGCGTCATGGTTCGGGCCCTCGTGGCCGCCGCGCAGCACCAGGTGCGTATCGGCGTTGCCGGCGGTCTGCACCAGCGCCGGGCGGCCCAGGTCGTCGATGCCGAAATGCTGGTGCGCGTGGGCCGCCGAGCGCATCGCGTCGGTAGCGATGCCGAGGCTGCCGTCGGTGCCGTTCTTGAAGCCCACCGGCAGGTCGAGGCCGCTGACCAACTCGCGGTGCACCTGCGATTCGCTGGTGCGCGCACCGATGGCGGCCCAGCCCAGCAGGTCGTCGAAGTAGCCGGCGGCCAGGGGTTGCAGCAGCTCGGTGGCCACCGGCAGGCCCAGCTCGATCATCTGCAGCATCAGCCGGCGGCTGAGCGCCAGGCCGGCCGCCATGTCGCCGCTGCCATCCAGGTGCGGGTCGTAGACCAGCCCTTTCCAGCCCACCGTGGTGCGCGGCTTCTCGACGTAGGCGCGCATTACCAGCAGCAGCTGGTCGCTCACCTGCGGCGCCAGCGCGGCGAGGCGGCGGGCGTAGTCCAGGGCGGATTCGGGGTCGTGGATGGAACAGGGGCCGACCACCACCAGCAGGCGCGGGTCGTCGCCATCGAGCACCGCGCGCACGGCATCGCGCTGGGCGCGGACCTGGCGGGCCAGGGCGTCGTGCAGCGGCAGGCGCTGGCGCAGTTCGGCGGGGGTGGGCAGCGGCTGGGTGCTGCGCGAGGGGGACGCCAGGGACTCCAGCGGCAGGGCATGGAGGGGCTGGGCGGCGATGGGCGATACGGAAACGGAATTCATGACGGGCATCCTCGGCCGGCGCGGTTCGGTCCGCGCGCGGCGCTCTAACTGGGTGTTCGATTCAGGGGTGTGAGTGCGGCGGCGAAGCGGCTAAATCGCCAGTCGGAGTTGCGGTAATAGGTGGCGTAGGTGCGGTAGCTGATCATGGTGCGATCCTCGGATTACGTGCGTTCGGTCTTGTGGACCCTGGAAAAACAAAAACCCCCGGTCGGGTTGCCGACCGGGGGTTTCGTGGAGCTTTGGTGGGCGACCCTGCTGGAGTGGGCCGCCTGATCAGGTATCAGGCCAGCCCGTGGCTAAACCAATACCCGTAGAAATAGCTGGCCGCAGCAGCCACGCGCGCGAGTGCCGGGCGTTGGGCCTGGCAAGCGGTGAGCGGAGTGGAAGCGAGGTGCGGCATGACGATCTCCAAAGCGAATGCCGGCCAAATTACTGCATCGCCGGCCGCCGTTCAATCACTGATTTCTATCGGCGCGTTCGGCCTTTCGCTACCATGCCGCGATGCGTTTTCAGGAACCCGTCATGTCCGAGCTTCCCCACTTCCCCTTGAGCGCCGTGGTCGCCGCCGACGAGCTGAAGCTCGCGCTGTACCTGGCCGCCATCGATCCCGCCATCGGCGGCGTGCTGATCGAAGGCCCGCGCGGCATGGCCAAGTCCACCCTGGCCCGGGGCATCGCCGACCTGCTGCCGCAAGGCCTCTTCGTCACCCTGCCGCTAGGTGCCAGCGAGGAGCGCATCGTCGGCACCCTCGACCTGGATGCCGCCCTGGGCGAGGGCCGTGCGCAGTTCTCCCCCGGCGTACTGGCCAAGGCCCACGGCGGCGTGCTCTACGTCGACGAGGTGAACCTGCTGCCGGACCACCTGGTGGATCTGCTGCTGGACGTCGCCGCCAGCGGGGTCAACCTGGTGGAGCGCGACGGCCTGTCCCACCGCCACGCCGCCCGCTTCGTACTGATCGGCACCATGAACCCCGAGGAAGGCGAGCTGCGCCCGCAACTGCTGGACCGCTTCGGCCTCAAGGTCAGCCTTGGCGGCCAGCCGCAACCGGCCGAACGCGCCGAGATCCTGCGTCGCCGCCTGGCCTTCGACGCCGACCCGCAGGGCTTCGTCGCCCAGTGGAGCGGCGAGCAGCAGGCCCTCGCCCGTCGTTGCCAGGACGCCCGCGAACGCCTCGCCGTCATTCCCCTCGATGACGGCGCCCTGGACGAGATCGCCCGGCGCTGCTTCGCCGCCGGTGTCGACGGCCTGCGCGCCGACCTGGTGTGGCTGCGCGCGGCTCGCGCCCATGCCGCCTGGCGTGGCGCGACAGCCATCGCGCGCGCCGATATCGATGCCGTCGAACACTTCGCCCTGGCCCATCGTCGAACCCGGGCGCCCTCCTCCGCCCAGCCGCCACAGGCGCCCCGCGGCGCTGCGCAACCCCAGGCATCCGCAGGCGAAGGCCAGTGGGGCGAGCTGCCTGCCCAGCCGGTGCCCACCGACTCCCGACGCGAGTTGCCGGGCTGGCCAAAAAAGCCCTGAGCATCCGCCCGCGCCGGGTCATGGGCGCGGATGCCAGACCAGGCCCGGGAGAACTCGCCAACGGTCGCAGCGGCCCGAACCGCAGCGGCCGGCACGGCGCCATCCAGTGGCTCCCCACCCTGCTGCGCGGCCGCCCGCGCAAGGCCAGGGACCTGGTGCGCCGCCCCCGCAGCCAGCAACACGACCCGCTCTGGCTGGTGCTGGTGGATGCCTCCGCGTCCACCCGCCGCCATGGCGCCCTGTCCCGCGCCAAGGGCCTGCTGGCCGGGCTGTTCGAGGCCGCCTACCGCCAGCGCGCGCGCCTCGCCGTGCTCCACGCCACCGGCCGCGAACCCCGCTGGCTGTGGCAGGGCAGCAAGGCCTCGGCGTCGCTGCAGCAATGGCTCGATGGCCTCGGCGCCGGCGGCGGCACCCCGCTGGTCGAAGCCCTGCACCAGGCCCGTGACTGGTTGCAACGGCGCCAGCGGCAGAAGCCCTCGGAACGCCAACGCGTGCTGATCCTCACCGACGGCCGTCTCAAGGACTGGCCCGCCCTGGAGCCACTGGGTTGCGACACGCTGCTGGTGGACATCGAAGGCGGCCCCATCCGCCTCGGCCGCGCCCGCCAATTGGCAGAGGAACTGGATGCGGAATACCGGGCGCTGTCGGACTGAGCCGGACGCGCTCGGAATAGGCACCGCTTGGTGGACATGAAGAGCGATGTCCACCCTACCTGCGGGGGAACCCCGTGAATGGCACGCGACTTTGTAGGGTGGACCACGCTTCACCGGTCCACCGGGCGGAGTTACAGGCGCACTCGAGCGCCACCCCAAACCGTCATCCATCTGGAAGGCACAACAGCAAGGAATGAGCATGAGCGTCAGCGGGCAGTTGAGAATGGTGACCGCCACCCGGTTGGCCGGCGAATCACGAATGGAATTGCTGCACCTCGATTACGACCTCGACACCCTGACACTGCAACTGCAAGCGCCGGGCACATCCACGGAGATACGAGTCCGCATCCCGGCCGTGGAAGGCTTCCGGCTACTGGACGAAGGCGACCTCCTGGAGTTCTGGCCGCATTGTTCCGATGGCTGGCTGCACGCGATCACCGCCGGCGGCTGGTTCGATCAGGAGCGGCTGCGCCCGGGCTTTCTAAGCGGAGACCGAGCACTGAAGGAGTACCTGGTCTCGGGCGTTGACAGATGCCTGAGCGTCCTGGCCTGGGAGGCTCCCGTCATCCTCCGGGATTGAACGCTTTCCCTCACATCCCCTGAACCACCCGCGCCCTGGATCGTCCATCAACCAGATGGTCGAACGTCGCCCGCTCCGGGCACGTGTTAAGGTCCGCCCCTTTTCTTCCCGGAATGCCCGATGAACCAAGCCGTACCCTGCGCCGACAGCCCAGCCACCCGCCTCGCCACGCGCCTGGCGTTCTTCGTTTCCGGTTTCGGGATGGCCTGCTGGGCGCCGCTGGTGCCTTACGCCAAGGCTCGCCTGGGCATCGAGGAGGCGGTACTGGGCCTGTTGCTGCTGTGCCTGGGCGCGGGGTCGATGCTGGCGATGCCGCTGGCCGGCGGGCTGGCGGGCCGGATCGGCAGCCGTCCGGTGATCCTGGCCGGCGGCATCGGCCTGTGCTGTGCCATGCCGCTGCTGGCGGTGGCCGATTCGGGCCCGCTGCTGGCGTTCGCCCTGGCCTTGTTCGGCGCCTCCCTTGGCGCCATGGACGTGGCGATGAGCGTGCACGCCGTGGAGGTGACGCGTGACGCACCGGTGCCGCTGATGTCCGGCTTCCACGGCATGTTCAGCGTCGGTGGCTTCGCCGGTTCCCTGGGCATGACCGCCCTGCTGGCGGCCGGCCTCGCGCCCCTGCCGGCGATCCTGGTGGCCGTGGCGATCGTCGTGCTCGGCCTGGTACTCGCGGCGCCCCGCCTGCTGCGTACTCGCTCCGGGGGTGGTGGCGCGTTCTTCGTGCTGCCCCGGGGCATCGTCCTGCTGCTCGGGACGCTGGCGTTCGCGATGTTCCTCGCCGAAGGCGCGATGCTCGATTGGGGCGCCATCCTGCTGGTGGAGGAACGCGGCTTCGACCCGGCGCGCGCCGGTCTCGGCTATGCGCTGTTCTCCCTGGCGATGCTGGTGGGCCGCCTGAGCGGCGACAAGGTGATCGCCCGCCTGGGCGAGCGGCGCATCCTGGTGGGCGGCGGCCTCCTGGCCACCGCAGGCTTCGCGCTTCTGCTGCTGGCCCCCCACCCGCTGCTGGCCCTGCCGGGCTTCCCGCTGGTGGGGCTGGGTGCGGCCAATGTCGTGCCGGTGCTGTTCACCGCCGCCGGCCGGCAGACGGCCATGCCGGCCAATCTCGCCGTCGCCGCCCTGACCACCATCGGCTACGCCGGCATGCTCGCCGGGCCAGCACTGGTGGGCTTCGTCGCCCAGGGTCTGGGCCTGGTCACGGCCTTCATGATCCTCGGGGCGCTGATGCTCTCGGCACCGCTGACGGCGAGGCGTTTCGCGCAGTGATCGCGGGCACCACAACGCCTATGGACAAGCACACCGCCAGCCTCTAGCCTGCGCGCCCTGGTCGAATCACATCGGAAGTTCTTCATGGAAGAAGTGCAACGTCGCAACGTGCCGGCGCTCGGCGTCACAGTAGCCGTACTCGCCATCTTCATCGGCGTATCCACCCTGATGGCGCCGGCGATCTACGCCGCACTGGGCGTCTCGGTACCGCTGGCCACCACGGTCTGCTACATGATCCAGGGCGCCGCCTCGTTGCTGCTGGGCTTCCTGGGCATTCGCAAGCGCCCCACCGCGTTCTTCTTCATCGCCCTGCTCTACCTGCCGCAGAGCTGTACATTCCAGACCCCCGAGTTCTTCTTCAACTTCACCGGCCCGGTGTCGATCGCCTACGGCATGGGCCTGGCGCCGGGCTACGACATCAGCGTCAACCTACTCGCCCTGTTCATCATCGGCGCCTCGGCCTGGACGCTCTATCGCCTGAGCGAACCAGACCTGCCGGCAGGAGAAGGACAACCCGGATGAGCCATCAGAAGCGGCACACGCCATTGCTGAACACGCCGTGTTCGTCCACATGCCGGTTGTAGGCGGCGATGGCTTAACGGTTGGCCGGAAGCCAGGCTTGCGCCCTGCTCACTGAGTCGTATCAGCCCTGTTCCGGGTGTCTTTCCGCTTGTCGTCGCGCCTCATCGATCTCTCCCTCACTGCGAGCCCGGGCTGGTCAGCATCTCCGGCACCGCCCGCTCCTCGACTATCCGCTCCTGCACCCAGCGCAGCACCTCCGCCTCGTCGCGGATGCGGTACCACTCGCCTTCCGGGTAGAGGCTGGCGGTGGGGCCGAGGTCGCAGGGGAACTGGCACTGGGTGCGGGTGATGTGCACGCCGCCCTCGCACTCCAGCTTGCCGGCGGCCTTGAGGGTTTCCCGCAGTTTCTTCCACAGCGGCAACGCACCACGGCGGGTGCAGCGTGGGCCGTTGCACAGCAGCAGGCGGCGGGCATGGGGCGGGATGCAGGACCAGGCGTGGCTGGCCGGCAGTTCCGGCACGCCGATGCAGGCGAGATGCAGCTCGGGACGCTCGACGAGGGCACAGGCGGCGCCGGCCGGGTCGCTGTCGTACTGGCCCAGCAGGCTGGCGACGAAGAGTCCCCCGGGCGCGTCGAGGCGGCCCAGCTCGCCGCGCAGCCAGTCGAGGTGCTGCGGGCCCGAGTGCGGGTCGAGGTCGATCACCAGCAGCGGGCGCGGGCTGGCCTGCAAGGCGCGTGTCAGCGCATCGAAGCCGGCGCCGGTGTCGACGATATCGGCGAGCGCCGCTTCACCGCGCAGGGCGGCCAGCTGGCGGCGGAACAGCTCGGCGAAGGCGCCTTCGCCGAGGTCGGGCCCGGCGAACAGGACGCGGGCATAGGCAGTGGGGGTCATGGTGTTTCCAGTTGAGGGGCGAGGGCCTGCCAGAGGCCGTCCACCGAGTCGAATTCGCGGGTGACAGGAGGCAGTTCGGGGCGCTTGAGGACCAGCACCGGCAGGCCGCGTTCGCGGGCGACCTGCAGCTTGGGCTCGGTGGACTGGCTGCCGCTGTTCTTGCTGACCAGCACATCGGTGCCGAGGCGATCGAACAGCGCACGCTCCTCGTCCAGGTCGAAAGGCCCGCGCGAGCCGATGACCTCGAAACGCTCGCCCGGTGCGTGCCCCTGCAGGCAGCGCACGGTCCAGTGCTGGTGGGCAGGAATCTCGCCGAGGTGCTCCAGGGGTTCGCGACCCAGGGTGAAGAAGGGCCGCCGGAAGGCGTCCAGGGCCTCGACCAGCTCGGCCCAGCCGGCGACTTCGCGCCAGTCGTCACCGGGGCCGGGGCACCAGCCGGGGCGACGCAGGGCCCAGCAGGGAATGCCGGCGAGCCCGGCAGCGCGGGCGGCGTTGTGGCTGATTTGCGCGGCATAGGGGTGGGTGGCGTCGAGCAGCAGGCCGATACCGGCTTCGTCGATGTAGCGCGCCAGCCCTTCGGCACCGCCGTAGCCGCCGACGCGTACCTGGCAGTCGAGGTCGGCCGGCACCTTGCCGAGGCCGGCGAGGCTGTAGACGTGCTCGGGGCCGAGGCGCCGGGCCAGGGCCAGGGCCTCGGTGACGCCGCCCAGCAGGAGGATGCGCGTCATGGTCGCTCCAGCGCCTGGCCGACCAGGTTGCCCTGGCGATCGATGGCGAAGACTTCCAGGGCCACGCTGGCCGGCACGGTGCGGCGGGCGAAGGCCAGGGCGCGGGCGCAGACCGCATCGCCCAGGGGCACCCCGGCGGCATGGGCCAGCGCCAGCGCCTGCTGGCTGGTGTTGGCGCCGCGCATGGCGTCCTGCAGGTCGGCATCGGCGCCCAGGCCGGCGGCCCATTCGGCGAGCAGGGGCAGGTCGATGCTGGAGCTGCGGCTGTGCAGGTCCATGTGCCCGGCGGCCAGCTTGCTGATCTTGCCGAAGCCGCCGCACAGGCTGAGTTTTTCCACCGGCGCCTTGCGCAGGTGCTTGAGCACGGCACCGGCGAAGTCGCCCATCTCGATCAGGGCGGTGTCTTCGAAGCCATAGCGCCGGCGCATGGCGTCCTCGCTGGCATTGCCGGTGCAGGCGGCCAGGTGGGTGAAGCCGTTGGCGCGGGCGACGTCGATGCCCTGGTGGATGGAGGCGATGTAGGCCGCGCAGGAGAAGGGCCGGACGATACCCGTGGTGCCGAGGATCGACAGGCCACCGAGGATGCCCAGGCGCGGGTTCATGGTCTTCAGCGCCAGCTCGGCGCCGCCCTGCACACAGACGGTGACTTCGAAGCCACCGGGGTGGCCGTGCTCCAGCGCGAGTTGGGTGAGGTGCTCGGTCATCATCTGCCGCGGCACCGGGTTGATCGCCGGTTCGCCCACCGCCAGGGTCAGGCCCGGCCTGGTCACGGTGCCGACGCCGGGGCCGGCGTGGAAGCGCACCCCGGGCTCGTCGGCCAGGCGCACCTGGGCGTAGATCAGCGCACCGTGGGTCACGTCCGGGTCGTCGCCGGCATCCTTGAGCGTGCCGGCCTCGGCACCGCCGTCGATCGAGCGGCAGAACTCCAGGCGCATCAGCACCTGCTGGCCCTTGGGCAGGACGATCTCCACCGCGTCGCTCGCCACCCCGGCCAGCAGCAGGCGCGCCGCTGCCAGGCTGGTGGCGGTGGCGCAGCTGCCGGTGGTGTAGCCGCTGCGCAGGGGCGCGGGTTGCTCGGGGGTTTCGTCACGCATGGCGGGCTCGCACAGGGCAAGGCTCGGCAGCGCTGGGCCCCGCTGCGCTCGGCACCCAGCTACGCATGCTTCACCACCTCGAGGAGGGTGATGGGCAATGCCGAGCGCCAGGTGTCGAAGCCACCCAGGGGCTGGGCCTGGGCGATGGCGATGCGGGTCAGCTCGCCGCCATGGGCGTCGCGGAAGGCCACCAGCACCGCCTCGCTCTGCAGGGTCACGGCGTTGGCCACCAGGCGGCCGCCGGGCTTGAGCCGGCCCCAGCACTGCTCCAGCACGCCGGGCTCGGTGACGCCGCCGCCGATGAACACCGCATCGGGCGCGGGCAGGCCATCGAGTGCGGCGGGGGCCTGGCCGGCCACCAGTTGCAGGCCGGGCACGCCGAGGGCGTCGCGGTTGTGGCGGATATGCCCCTGGCGGCCTTCGTCGGCCTCGACGGCGATGGCACGGCAGCCCGGGTGGGCACGCATCCACTCGATGCCGATGGAGCCGCTGCCGGCACCCACGTCCCAGAGCAGTTGCCCCGGTCGCGGCGCCAGGCGCGCGAGGGTGATGGCGCGCACGTCGCGCTTGGTCAGTTGGCCGTCGTGGCGGTAGGCGTCGTCCGGCAGGCCGCAGGTCAGCGGCAGGTGGCGGGCCTGCTCGCCGGCACGGCAGTCGATGGCGACCAGGTTGAGGGCCGCGACCCGGGTGGCGGACCAGTCGCCGGCGACGCCGTCGATGCGCCGTTCGGCCGGGCCGCCCAGGTGTTCCAGCACGGTCATGGCGCTGGGCCCGAAGCCCCTCTCGGCCAGCAGCGCGGCGATGGCGGCAGGGCTGTCGCCGTCATTGCTCAGCACCAGCAGGCGGGCGCCGTCATGCAGATGCAGGTTGAGCGCCGCCAACGGACGCGCCACCAGGGAGACCAGCGTGGCGTCCTGCAACGGCCAGCCCAGGCGCGCGGCGGCGAGGGAGGCGGACGAGGGGGCCGGCAGTACGCGCAGCTCCTCGGCGGGCAGCTGCCGTGCAAGGCTGGCCCCCACGCCGAACAGCATCGGGTCGCCGCTGGCCAGCACGCACACCGGCGCGCCACGACGCTGCAGCAACGGCTCCAGGGTGAAGGGGCTGGGCCAGGCGCTGCGCCGGGCGCGGATGCAGCGGGGCAGCAATTCCAGCTGGCGCGGCGCGCCCACCACCTCCTCGGCGGCCAGCAGGGCATGGCGCGCGGCCTTGCCCAGGCCGGCGTAGCCGTCCTCGCCTATCCCCACCAGCGTCAGCCAGGGCTGCATGCAGTTTTCCTCGTATCCGACCGTGCCGCGTCCATTGGGCATCCGACAACCAGCCGCATCCCACAGCCGTGCAAAGCGGGCATAATAGCGCCCTTCACCGGTTGCCGGAGCGCCCACTGCGCCCGGCCTAAGAGGGAACACGGTCAAAGCCGTGGCTGCCCCCGCAACTGTATGCAGCGAGTCCTCGCGATCCGTGCCACTGGGAAACCGGGAAGGCCGCGACGGATACCGACCTGCCAGCCAGGAGACCTGCCGGTGACACCAGTCGCGTGTGCACGCATCGAGCGGGGTGTCTCGGTGCCAGGGTTCCCTTGCGGGGGGACACGGTCGCCGCGGCAACTGACCCGGTGACCACGGTGAACCACGCTCCCTCCAGCGCTCCATCCGTCCGCCCCTCGGCCTGCCCGGGGCTGCTGCGCATCGTCCCGGCGAAGGACGGCGGCATCTGCCGCATCAAGCTGCCCTGCGGCCGCCTGCAAGCCGGTGCCGCCGAGGCCCTGGCGCTGGCCGCCCACGGGTATTCCGGCGGCGTGCTGGAGGCCACCAACCGCGCCAACCTGCAGATCCGTGGCGTGCATCCGGGCCGCGAACAGGCGCTGATCGCCGAGCTGCTGGCCATCGGCCTGGGCGCCGCGACGCCGGGTGCGGACGATGTGCGCAACCTGATGGTCAGCCCCGCCGCCGGGCTCGACCCGAGCGCGCTGCAGGACGTCCGTCCGCTGGCCACGCGCCTGCTGGCCCTGCTGGAGGACAACCCGCGCTTCCACGCGCTCTCGCCCAAGTTCGCCCTGCTGCTGGACGGCGGCGAGGGCCTGGCGATGCTCGACCACCCCAACGACATCTGGCTGGCCGCCATGGAGCCCGGCAAGGACGGCCTGTTCGCCTTTGGCCTGGCCGGCTGTCCGCCCCGGGAGGCCAGCGACCCGCCCGCCCTGGCGGCGGTGCCCGGCGCCCGGGTGCCGGCCCTGGTGGAAGCGCTGCTCGAGCTCTTCCTCGAACGGGCCGCGCCGCAGCAGGCGCGCATGCGCGACCTGCTCGGCAGCCTCGGCGCCGATCAGCTGCTGGCCGAGCTGCGCCAGCGCCTGCCCTTCCCCCTGCTGGACGCCGGTGGCTGGCGCCGCGCCGCCACCGACCTGCGCCCCATCGGCGTGCTGCCGCAGGCGCAGGCCGGGCTGTGGCTGGTCGGCGCACTCCCGCCCCTGGGGCGCCTGCAGGCGGGCCAGTTGCTGGCCCTCGCCGAACTGGCCCGGCGCCACGGCGACGGCAGCCTGCACGTGACGCCCTGGCAATCCGTGCTGCTGCCCAACGTGCCGGAACGGGAAACCGCCCCGCTGCTGGCCGGGCTCGCCGCCCTGGGCCTGTGCACCGAGGCCGACGCGCCACTGGCGCGCCTCCAGGCCTGCACCGGGTCGGCCGGCTGCGCCAAGGGCCTGGCCGACACCAAGGCCGACGCCCTGACCCTCGCCGCCACACTGCCCGACGGCGCGCGGGTGCACCTGTGCGGCTGCCCGCGCTCCTGCGCCGCCGCCCATGTGGCGCCGCTGACCCTGCTGGCCACGGGCGACGGCCACTACGACCTCTATCGACGCGACGACGGCGCCGGTGGCTTCGGCCGCCCGCTGGCGCGCGACCTGGACATACACGCGGCGGCCGCCTGGCTGGCCGCCGCGCCTGACAGCTGGAGCTCCACCGAATGATCGATTACATCCGCGATGGTCAGGAGATCTATCGCCATTCCTTCTCCATCATCCGCGCCGAGGCGGACCTCTCCGCCATCCCGCCGGACCTGGAGAAGCTCGCCGTGCGCGTGATCCACGCCTGCGGCATGGTCGACGTGGTGCAGGACCTGCGCTTCTCCCCCGGCGCCGGTGCCGCCGGCCGCGCGGCCATCGCCGCCGGCGCGCCGATCCTCTGCGACGCGCGCATGGTGGCCGAGGGCGTGACCCGTGCGCGCCTGCCGGCGAACAACGAGGTGATCTGCACCCTCAACGACGCCAGCGTGCCGGAGCTCGCCCGCACGCTGGGCAACACCCGCTCGGCGGTGGCCCTGGAACACTGGCGGGAACGCCTGGAAGGCAGCGTGGTGGTGATCGGCAATGCCCCCACCGCGCTCTTCTACCTGCTGGAGATGCTCGACGCCGGCGCGCCGAAGCCGGCGCTGATCCTCGGCTTCCCGGTGGGCTTCGTCGGCGCGGCGGAATCCAAGGACATGCTCGCCGCCGACAGCCGTGGCGTGCCCTACGTGATCGTGCGCGGGCGCCGTGGCGGCAGCGCGATGGCCGCAGCGGCGATCAACGCCCTGGCCACGGAGGTGGAGTGATGGGTGCACAGGAACGCGCCGGCAAGGGCCGCCTGATCGGCCTGGGCGTCGGCCCCGGCGACCCCGAGCTGATCACCCTCAAGGCCCTGCGCCTGCTGCAGTCGGCCCCGGTGGTCGGCTACTTCGTGGCCAAGGCGAAGGCCAACCTGGGCCAGGGCGGCAATGCCTTCGGCATCATCGAGCAGCACCTGGTGGAGTCGCAGCAGCGCATGCCGCTGGTCTACCCGGTGACCACCGAGAAGCTGGAGCCGCCGCTGTCCTACGAGGATGTGATCAGCGACTTCTACGACACCGCCGCCGAGCAGGTCGCCCAGCACCTGGAGGCCGGGCGCGACGTGGCGGTGATCTGCGAGGGCGACCCGTTCTTCTACGGCTCCTACATGTACCTGCACGACCGCCTGGCCGGGCGCTACGAAGCCGAGGTGGTGCCGGGCGTGTGCTCCATGCTGGGCAGCGCCGCGGTGCTCGGCCTGCCGCTGGTGTACCGCAACCAGAGCCTGTCGGTGCTCTCCGGCGTGCTGCCGGAGGATGAACTGAAGGCGCGCCTGGCGGACGCCGAGGCGGCGGTGGTGATGAAGCTCGGGCGCAACTTCGACAAGGTGCGCCGGGTGCTCGGCGAGCTGGGCCTGGACGGCCGCGCCCATTACGTGGAGCGCGCCACCATGAGCAACCAGCGCATCCTGCCGCTGCATGAGGTGGACCCGATGGCCTCGCCCTACTTCTCGATGATCCTGGTCCCCGGCCAGAAGTGGAGAGGCTGATGGACCCACGCAAGGCCCCGGCCATCCTGCTGCTCGGCAGCGGCGGCCTGCCCGTCGCCCGGCGCATCCAGGCGCTTTATCCACAGGCACGCGTGCTCGGCCTGGCCGGGCGCGTCGAGGGTGCCGACGCGACCTACGCCGAGTTCGGCGAGACCTTGCGCGGGCTCTACCGCGACGACAGGCCGATCATCGCCCTGTGCGCGGCCGGCATACTCATCCGCAGCCTTGCCGCGCAGCTGGCCGGCAAGGGCGCCGAGCCGCCGGTGCTGGCGGTGGCCGAGGACGGCAGCGCCGTGGTGCCGCTGCTGGGCGGGCTCGGCGGGGTCAACCGCATGGCCCGCGAGATCGCCGCGCAGCTGGAAGTGGCCCCGGCCATCACCACCAGCGGCGAGCTGCGCTTCGGCACCTGCCTGCTGGAACCGCCAGCGGGTTATGCCCTGGCCGATATCGAGCAGGGCAAGCGCTTCGTCTCCGACCTGCTGGGCGGCGAGTCCGTCCGCGTCGAGGGCGAGGCGCCCTGGCTGGAGGCGGCCAACCTGCCCCTGGCGGATCAGGCCCGGCGGGTCATCCATGTCACCGCCGAGCAGCGCGTGGACGCCCGCGACGAGCTGCTGATCCACCCCCGCGTGGTGGCTGCGCGCATCGACGGTGATGCGGATGCAGCCGGCGTGCGCCAGGCCCTGGCCACCGCCGGGCTGGCCAGTGGCGCCCTCGCCTGCCTGTTGGCCGCCCCCGCACGCATGACCGATGCCGCGCTGGCCAGCTGCGCCGACGAACTCGGCGTGCCGCTGCGCTTCGTGGTCGACGAGACGGCGCTGCCGCCCCTGCACCAGCACCTTTCGGGCATCCGCCTGTACCGCGCCGCGCAGCCGCTGGAGGTGGAGCGCATCGGCCGGCGCCGTGGCCGCCTGACGGTGGTGGGCCTGGGCCCGGGCGCCGCCGAGTTCATGGTGCCGGCCACCCGCCGCGCCCTGGACGAGGCCGAGGACCTGCTGGGCTACGAAACCTACATCCGCATGGCCGGGCCCTTCCGCCCGGAGCAGGTGCTGCACTGCACCGACAACCGCGAGGAACTGCAACGCGCCCGCCACGCCTTCGAGCTGGCCGCCAGCGGCCGTCGGGTGGTGGTGGTGTCCTCGGGCGACCCGGGCGTGTTCGCCATGGCCGCCGCCGTGCTCGAAGCCCTGGACGACAACCGCGACCCACGCTGGCTGCAGGTGGAGCTGCAGGTGTTCCCCGGCGTCTCCGCCGCCCTGGCCACCGCCGCCAAGGCCGGCGCCCCCCTGGGCCACGATTTCTGCCTGATCTCGCTCTCGGACAACCTCAAGCCCTGGGAAGTGATCGAGCAGCGCCTGGACCACGCCGGCGCCGCCGACCTGGCCATGGCCTTCTACAACCCCATCTCCAGGGCGCGCCCCTGGCAGCTGGCGCGCGCCCTGGAAATCGTCGCGCGCCACCGCCGCCCGGAAACCGTGGTCGTGCTGGGCCGTGACATCGGTCGCCCGGCGGAAGCGCTGACCCTCACCAGCCTCGGCGAGCTGCGCCCGGAGCAGGTGGACATGCGCACCCTGGTGATCATCGGCTCGTCCCTCACCCGGCGCATTCCCCGCCCCGACGGCCAGGACTGGGTGTACACGCCGCGCTGGTATCGCTGAGGCGACACCCGCGCCTGGCAGGGGCCGACGGGGACGGGCGGTTCGGCATGACCGGCCGCCCCTTTCCTGCACGCCGACGTTGCAAATCCCCGCGCGCATCAAGAAAATGCGACTAATTTTCATTTGCTACCGATTCTTCGGTGACCCCATGCCGTCGTCCCACCTCAGCGTGCAACGCCTCTACAGCGACCATCACGGCTGGCTGAAGAACTGGCTGCGCGGCCGCCTCGGCAACGCCGCCGATGCCGCCGACCTGGCGCAGGACACCTTCCTGCGCCTGCTCGCCCGCCGCGAGCAGCTGGAGATCGCCACCCCGCGCGCCTTCCTGCGCACCATCGCGCGGGGGCTAGTGATCGACCACTGGCGCCGCGAGGAACTGGAGCGCGCCTACAGGGAGTCCCTCGCCCTGCTGCCCGAAGCGGCGACGCCGAGCCTGGAGGAGCGCGAGCTGATCCTCGAGCTGCTGGAGAGCATCGCGCGCCTGCTCGATGGCCTGAAGCCGAAGGTGCGCACCGCCTTCCTGCTGGCCCAGTGCGAGGGCCTGACCCACGCCCAGGTGGCCGAGCGCATGGGCATTTCCCTGCGCTCGGTGGAACGCCATGTCGCCGATGCCCTGTTCCACTGCTACCAGCTGCGGTTCGCCGAATGAGCGCGTCACGCCAGGCCGATGCACAGGTGGTGCGCCAGGCCATCCACTGGCTGGTGCGCCTGCGTTCCGCCGCGGGCGATGCCGAGCTGCAGCGCGCCTGCGACCACTGGCGTGCCGCCCACCAGGACCACGAGCAGGCCTGGCAGCGCGTGCAGGTATTGGACGATGAGCTCTCCAGCACGCTGAAAGCGGTGCCCGGCGCCGGCACGGTGATGCAGACCCTGGAAACCTCGACGCAGCGCCTGCGTCGCCGCCAGGCCCTGAAGCTGCTGTCGGCGGCCATGGTCAGCGGTTCCGCCCTGTGGCTGGCCCGCGACCTGACGCCCTGGCCGCGCCTGACCGCCGACTACGGCACCGCCGTCGGCGAGCGTCGCCGCGTGGCGCTGGCCGACGGCACGCGCCTGCACCTGAACACCGACAGCGCGGTGGACCTGCGCTTCGACCAGCGCCAGCGCCTGGTGCTCCTAGAGCGTGGCGAGATCCTCGTCGACGGCAGCCATGACGCCACGACGGGCGTCCCGCGCCCCCTGCGCGTGCGCACCCGCCACGGCCTGTTCGAGACCCTGGGCGGCCGCTTCGTGGTGCGCCAGGAGCAGGCCGCCACCCGCCTGAGCGTCACCGAGGGCACGGTGAGCATCGCCCCGCTGGCCGGCACCGGCGCTGTGGTGGCCGGTGCCGGCCAGCGCTTCGAAGTCGGCGAGTACGCCGCCCGAGCGCTGGAGGCGCCGGACATGGACGCGGCCGCCTGGGCCGACGGGTTGATCGTCACCCGAGGCATGCGCCTGGCCGACTTCCTCGCCGAAGTCTCGCGCTACCGCAACGGCCGCCTGGCCTGCAGCGAGTCCATCGCCGACCTGCGCCTCTCCGGCGTGTACCGCCTGGACGACACCGACAAGCTGCTGGAACTGCTGACCCGCACGCTGCCGGTGGAGGTGCACTACCGCACGCGCTGGTGGGTGACGGTGCAGGCCAGGGTTTGACTGCAAGCAGCCTGGTGCAAAAGCGGGCGAATGAATTCGCCCCTACAGGTGGCAGGCGCGCCGAGGGGCTCGAAACTTTTTTGGCGGGTTTTTCCGCAACGTCCGGCAAGGGGAATGAATCCCATTAACCTTTGCCTTTCACGGAAGCCTTCATGACCGCACCTCGCGCCTCCCGTCTCGCTCTTGCCGTTCGCGGCGCCCTGCTCTCCGCCGCACTGGCCGCCCCGCTGCTGGGCGCGCCGGCCTTCGCCGAGGAAGCCACGAGCGCCGCCAGCCGCAGCTATGCGATCCCCGCCGGGCCGCTGGACGAGGTGCTCAACCGCTTCGCCCGCGAAGCCGGGATCAATCTCTCCGCCACCCCGGAGCAGACCCGTGGCCTGCGATCCCCGGGCTTGAACGGCGCCTGGTCGGTGGACGGCGCGCTGGGCCGCCTGCTCGGCGACACGCCGTTGCAGGCCGAGAACCTGGGCGGTGGCAGCTACGTGCTGCGTGAGGTGAAGACCCAGGGCGCGCTGGAGGTGCCCTCGACCCAGGTGTTCGCCCTGGGCAATGCGCTGGGCAGCGAGGAGGGCTACCTGGCCACCCACAGCCAGATCGCCACCAAGACCAGCAAGGCGCTGCTGGAAACCTCGCAGACCGTCTCGGTGGTGACCCGCGAGCAGATCGACGACCAGGGCTCCAAGAGCGTGCAGCAGGCGGTGCGCTACACGCCCGGCATCTTCACCGGCCAGGTGGGCGCCTCGAACCGCTACGACTACATCGTGATGCGCGGCTTCGCCGACAACAGCGTGGACAACGTCTTCCTGGACGGCCTGAAGACCATGGGCGACAGCGGCACCTACAGCTCGCTGCAGGTGGACCCGTACTTCCTCGAACGCATCGACGTGCTCAAGGGGCCGTCCTCGGTGCTCTACGGCCGCAGCCTGCCGGGGGGCCTGGTGGCGCTGACCAGCAAGAAGCCGCTCTACGAGGACTACCACCAGGTGCAGGCCAGCGTGGGCAACATGGGCCAGAAGGGCATGGGCTTCGATTTCAGCGGCCCGCTGGACGAGGACAAGCGCATCGCCTATCGCCTGGTGGGCCTGGGCGAGGGCTCCGACACCCAGTACGACCACATCAAGGAGGAGCGCTATGCCATCGCGCCGACCCTGTCCATCGACTTCAGCGAAGACACCAGCCTGACCCTGCAGAGCTACCTGCAACACGACCCGAACGGCGGCTACCACGGCGGCGTACCGGCCGAGGGCACCCTGTACCAGCGTGGCGGCCAGCGCATCGGCCGCGACTTCTTCGACGGCGAGCCGGACCTGGAAGCCTTCGACCGCACCCAGCGCATGTTCGGCTACCAGCTGGAGCACCGCTTCGATGACGTGTGGACGGCGCGGCAGAGCTTCCGCTACCTCAGTTCCGACGTGAGCATGCAGCAGGCGTACGCCTACGGCTGGGCCTCGCCCACCGAGCTGAACCGCTACTACACCGATGCCACCGAGGACCTGAAGGCCTACATCGTCGACAACATGGTCCAGGCCGAATTCGACACCGGCGCCCTGCGCCATACGCTGCTGATGGGCCTGGACTACCAGAAGCGCAAGACCGACGTGACCTGGGGCTCCGCCGCCCTCGCACCGATCGATGCCTTCAACCCGGTGTACGGCAACGATGCCCTGGTGGGCTACGGCCAGACGGAGCACGACCGCCGCCTGGAGCAGACCGGCCTCTACCTGCAGGACCTGGTCGACCTCGGCCAGTGGCGCTTCTCCATCGGCCTGCGCGAGGACTGGGTCGAGGTCTCGGACAAGAACCTGAGCGCCGGCAGCAAGTCGGACGAGCGCCGCAGCAAGTTCACCGGGCGCCTCGGCGCGCTGTACCTGTTCGACAACGGCGTGGCGCCGTACCTCAGCTATTCCGAATCCTTCAACCCCAACGCCTATTCGGACCAGGCCGGCAAGCCCCTGGAACCCACCGAGGGCAAGCAATGGGAGGCCGGGGTGAAGTTCCAGCCGGTGGGCAGCGACAGCCTGTACACCGCCTCGCTGTTCCATATCGTCCAGCAGAACGTCGCCTCCAAGCTGCCGCAGCAGGACTGGTACACCCCGGTGGGCGAAGTGCGCTCCCAGGGCCTGGAGCTGGAAGCCAACACCCAGGTGACCCAGAACCTCAAGGTGCTGGCCAGCTACACCTTCACCGACATCACCTATTCCAAGTCGCTGGACGGCACCCAGGGCAACACGCCGAACCAGGCACCGCGCCACATGGCGTCCATCTGGGGCGAGTACGGCTTCGACGCCGGCGCCCTGGACGGCCTGCGCACCGGCCTCGGCGCGCGCTACGTCGGCCAGAGCTGGGCGGACAGGGCCAACACCCTGCACGTGCCCTCCTACACCCTGATCGACGCGCTGGTCGGTTATGACCTGGGCAAAGTGGGGCTGCCGGGCATGGACATCAGCCTGAACGCCAACAACCTGCTGGACGAGGATTACATCGCCTCCTGCTACAGCCTGGATTTCTGCTACTTCGGCGAGCAGCGCAACGTCACCGCCACCCTCAGCTACCAGTTCTGACCGGTGCCTGGACGGGGCCGCCACCGGGGCGGCCCCGTTCATGTGCGTGACAGACTTATCCACAGGAAAGCGCCCATGCGCCCCCTTATCGTCCTGCTGCACCGCTACCTCGGCCTGGCCACCGCGCTGTTCCTCGCCCTCGCCGGGCTCACCGGCAGCGTGCTGGCCTTCCAGCACGAGATCGACGAATGGCTGAACCCGGCCTTCTACCACGCGCCCGCGCAGGGGCCGCTGCTGTCGCCGGGCGAGCTGGTGCAGCGCATCGAGGGCGCCGAGCCGCGCCTGCAGGTCTGGTACATGGAGGTCCCGGACGAAGCCGGCCACGCCGCGCTGATGGCGGCGGTGCCGCGTACCGACCCGGCCACCGGCGCGCCCTACGACCTGCACCACCGGGTGATCTACCTGGACCCGGTGAGCGGCGCCGAGCTGGGCATGCGCCAGTGGGGCGCCTGCTGCCTGCAGGCGCAGAACGTCATCCCCTTCCTGCTGGAGTTCCACTACAACCTGGCGCTGCCGGGCAACTGGGGGCTGATCCTGATGGGGCTGGTGGCGATCCTCTGGGTCATCGACTGCTTCGCCGGCGCCTGGCTGACCCTGCCCCGTGGCCGGCCCTTCCTGAAGAAATGGTGGACGGCCTGGACGCTGAAGCGCGGCGCCGGACACTACCGGCGCACCCTCGACCTGCACCGCGCCGGCGGGCTCTGGCTGTGGCTGCTGCTCCTGCCGGTGGCGGTGAGCAGCGTGGCGATGAACCTGCCGGAGCAGGTGTTCAAGCCGGTGGTGTCGCTGTTCTCCGAGGCGCCGCCGAGCACCTACCAGCAGCGCAGCCAGATGCCCCGCGAGGCACTGGGGGAGACGCGCCTGGACTACCAGCAGGTGTACACGCTGGCGCAGGCGGAAGGCGCGCGGCAGGGCATCGAGGGGGCGATCGGCGAGCTGTACTACAGCGTCGAGTACAACTTCTTCGGGGCGGGATTCGGGGGCCACGATGCCAACCCGATGGACAAGTCCTGGCTGTTCTTCCACGGCACCGACGGCCGCCTGATCGGCGAGGAGATCGCCGGGCGCGGCACGCCGGGTGAACGTTTCTACCGGCTACAGGCGCCGATCCACGGCGGGCGCATCGCGGGGTTGCCGGGGCGCATCGTGATCGCGCTGCTGGGGGTGGCCATCGCCGGGCTGAGCGTCACCGGCGTGGTCATCTGGTGGCGCAAGCGGCAGGCCCGGCGCGCCAGCGCGGCCCGCGCCCGCGAGGGGCGGCGAGCCGCTTCCGGTCAGAACTTGTAGCTCAGGCCGAGGGCGGTGCTTTCGTTGTTCGTGTCACGACTGGGCAGGTTGGAGTCCTTGTCCTTGTGCTCGTAGCTGAGGGTCATCACCAGGTCCTTGGTGAGTTTGTGACCGAGGGTGACGATGTGCTTGGTCTCGTCCTCTTCCTTGCCGGAAGGGTCGTGCTCGAAGTCGGTGTGACGGCGGCTGTAGGCGACGCTGGCGAAGCTGTCCCAGGGCAGCTTGCGGGCGTAGCTGATCTTCCAGCCTTGCTGCTCCTTGTCCTTGTTGCGCGTGTCGTTGTCTTCCACCTTGGGCGAGTAGCTGAGGTCGAAGCTGTCCTTGCCGGTGGGCTTGAAGCGGGTGCCGACCTTGAAGGTGTCGACGTCGATGTCCAGCGGGCTGTCGTTTTCCAGGCCACGGTTCTCGTAGTTGTAGCGGCTGTACAGCTCCAGTACGCGGTTCAGCTTGTGGCTGGCGCCCAGGGACCAGATGGTGCTGGAGAGGTCGTACTGGTGGTCCTTGTAGAGCTGCAGGTAGGTGACGGTGGCGTTGATCTTCAGGCGCCAGGCCGGGATGACGAAGGTGGGGCCGGTGGAGACCGCCCAGGTCTGCCGGTTGAGTTCGTCGCGGTCGTCCTGGCGGGCCTGGGCGATGTTGGCGCCGAGGTTCCAGCGGCTGCCACGGTCGTCGAAGCCGTAGCCGTAGCGCAGGCTGCCGGAGGCCTGCCAGCGGTTGTCGTGGACGGTGGACTTGGGCTTGGCGACCGGGGTGGGCGCGGTGTCGTCGTCTTCCTCGCCGTCGTCGGCCAGGTCGTCTTCGTCCAGGTCGATGTCGTCGAGCAGGTCGTCGAGGCTGTCGTCGTCCTCGAAGGCCATGTCGTCCATGTCCTCGTCGTCTTCGTCATCGAACGAGGGGTCCTGGGTCATGCCGGCGCTGGCGTTGGCGGTGTCGGTGTCATGCACCCGGGCCACGGCGACGCGGCCGCCGAAGGTGTGGGTCTTGAGCTTCCTGGCGATGCGCTTGGCCAGCTTGGCGCCTTCCCTGGCCTCCGCGGAGTCGGGGACGTCCTGCTTGAGCCGCGCCAGCTCGGCCTTGGCGGCCGGGTAGTCGAGGGCGTCGGCATGGACCTTGGCCAGGGCCAGGCGCGCGCGGGGGTGGCTGGCGCTCAGGCCCGGGTCGGCGAGGATGGCGCGGTACTGCTCGGCGGCACTGCCGAGCAGGCCCCAGCGGGCGCTGTTTTCCGCGTCACGGGCGAGGGTCTGGTAGGGGCTGGCGATGCTGCACAGGGGCAGGCCGGCCAGAAGCAGAACGGCGGTCAATCCGTTGAGTCGCATGGTGGGTTCCGGGAAGGCGGTCGATGGAGTGGTGGGCAAGCCTATAGAGGCGGTTTTCCAGCGTCCAGAGCCTGGCCTGAATGTGATGCTGCATTCACAAAGTCCCGCCCCACGGGGGCTGCAGGCTGATCTCACAGGCCAAAGGCCGGCTGTGGACAACCGGGTCGCCGAGGGTCGTTTCCTCCTTCAGAAACGAAAAAGGCGCAGCCGGGGGGCTGCGCCTTTGTCTGTGCCGAACGGCTCGACTCAGAACGGGATGTCGTCGTCGAAGCTGTCGTAGTCCGGGGCCGGCTGGGCGGCGGGCTGGGGAGCCGGACGCTGTTCGCGCGGGGCGGACTGTTGCGGCTCGCGCTGCGGACGCGGGGCGCGGGGCGCGGAGTCGCCATCGTTGCCGGGACGGCCGCCGAGCAGCTGCATCTGGCCGTTGATGTCGACGACGATCTCGGTGGTGTAGCGCTTGACGCCGTCCTTTTCCCATTCGCGGGTGCGCAGGGTGCCTTCGACATAGACCTGCGAGCCCTTGCGCAGGTACTCGCCGGCGATCTCGGCGAGGCGGCCGAAGAACACCACGCGGTGCCACTCGGTGCGTTCCTGCTGCTGGCCGGTCTGCTTGTCCTTCCAGCTTTCGCTGGTGGCCAGGGTGACGTTGGTCACGGCGTTGCCGTTGGGCATGTAGCGGACTTCGGGATCGCCGCCGACGTTGCCAACCAGAATGACTTTGTTAACCCCACGGGCCATAACGTTCTCCTAGGCTTCAGCACGTTCGGGCGCCGCGTTGATCAGGCGCTCCAGGGACGTGCGGTCCAATTGTTCGGTATCCAACTTGATATAGATGGCGCCTTCTTCGGCCACCACTACGGCATCCGCCACTCCGGGCGTTGCCAGCAATCGCGCCACCAGACCGGCATCGCCGATGGCCGCTGCCGACAAGGGCAGGCGCAGGCTGGTGACATACGGAGGCTCGCGCATAGTAACAGCAATGGCGAGCCAAATCGCACAGATGGCAGCGCATCCGATGAACACGACGGACAGGCCGCCGTGCTGGAACATGAAGCCGCCGAGGATGCCGCCAAGGGCCGCGCCGAGGAACTGGCTGGTGGAGTAGACGCCCATGGCGGTGCCCTTGCCGCCGGCCGGGGCGACCTTGCTGATCAGCGACGGCAGCGAGGCTTCCAGCAGGTTGAAGGCGGTGAAGAAGACGATGGTGCCGATGACCAGCGCCTGCAGGGTGTCGCCGAAGGCCCAGAAGAACAGTTCGCAGGCCAGCAGCACGCTGACGGCACCGAGCAGCACGTTCTTCATCCGGCGTTTTTTCTCGCCATAGATGATGAAGGGCACCATGCCGAAGAAGCCCACCAGCAGCGCGGTCAGGTAGACCCACCAGTGCTGCTCCTTGGGCAGGCCGGCCTTCTCCACCAGCGCCAGCGGCAGCGCGACGAAGCTGGCCATGAGCACGGCGTGCAGGGCGAGGATGCCGAAGTCCAGGCGCAGCAGGTCGGGGTGCCTGAGGGTGGGCAGCAGCGCCTGGCGGGCGACGCCGGATTCGCGGTGCTGCAGCGGGTGGTCGGCACGCGGCACCACCAGGGCGATGATGACGATGCCCACCAGGGCCATCACGGCGGTCACCCAGAACAGCCCGGAGAGGCCGAAGGCGCGGGTGACCAGGGGGCCGACCACCATGGCGACGGCGAAGGACACGCCGATGCTCATGCCGATCATGGCCATGGCCTTGGTGCGGTGCTGCTCGCGGGTGAGGTCGGAGAGCAGCGCCATGACCGCGGCGGAGATGGCACCGGCGCCCTGCAACACGCGGCCGGCGATGACGCCCCAGATGGAGTCGGCGTTGGCGGCGAGCACCGCGCCGGCGGCGAAGATCAGCAGGCCGATATAGATGACCGGCAGGCGGCCGATGCGGTCGGAGACGATGCCGAAGGGGATCTGCAGCACCGCCTGGGTCAGGCCGTAGGCGCCGATGGCCAAGCCGATCAGCGCGGGCGTGGCGCCGGCCAGGTCCTGCCCGTAGGTGGCCAGGACCGGCAGCACCATGAACATGCCGAGCATGCGGAAAGCGAACACCAGGGCGAGGCCACTGGCCGCTCGGGTCTCGCGACCGCTCATGCGTTCGGAATGGGAGTCGTGCATAGATTCCTCATGGGAAACGGATACGGGGAAATGCGTCGTGCCCCTCGGCGGCGCACGCACCCGACCCTGGGTGCCCGGCCTGTGCCGGCGCCAAAAAATGTCGCGCATTCTAGCAGTCCCGGCGGTCTACAGCACAGCCGCGCGCCTTTGCCGCAGAGTGGGCGCGAGCCGTATAATCGCGGGTTTCCGCATGCCAAGCGAGGCTGCAGTGGACAAGATCCTGATCCGTGGGGCACGGACCCACAACCTGAAGAATGTCGATCTCACCCTGCCACGCGACAAGCTGATCGTGATCACCGGCCTGTCCGGTTCCGGCAAGTCGTCGCTGGCCTTCGACACGCTCTACGCCGAGGGCCAGCGCCGCTACGTGGAGTCGCTGTCGGCCTATGCCCGGCAGTTCCTGTCGATGATGGAAAAACCCGATGTCGACACCATCGAGGGCCTGTCGCCGGCCATCTCCATCGAGCAGAAGTCCACGTCGCACAACCCACGCTCCACCGTGGGCACCATCACCGAGATCTACGACTACCTGCGCCTGCTCTACGCCCGCGCCGGTACGCCGCGCTGCCCGGACCACGACGTGCCGCTGGAGGCGCAGACCGTCAGCCAGATGGTGGACCAGGTGCTGGCGCTGCCCGAGGGCCGCAAGCTGATGCTCCTGGCGCCGGTGATCCGCGAGCGCAAGGGCGAACACCTTGCCGTGTTCGACGAGCTGCGCGCCCAGGGCTTCGTGCGGGCACGGGTCAACGGCCGCATCTACGAGATGGACGAACTGCCCAAGCTGGACAAGCAGAAGAAGCACTCCATCGATGTGGTGGTGGACCGCTTCAAGGTCCGCGCGGACCTGCAGCAGCGCCTGGCGGAATCCTTCGAGACGGCGATCAACCTCGCCGACGGTATCGCGCTGGTGGCGCCGATGGACGACGAGCCGGGCGAGGAAGTGATTTTCTCCGCGCGCTTCGCCTGCCCCCATTGCGGCCACTCCATCAGCGAGCTGGAACCCAAGCTGTTCTCCTTCAACAACCCGGCTGGCGCCTGTCCCACCTGCGACGGCCTGGGCGTGAAGCAGTTCTTCGACGCCAAGCGCCTGGTCAATGGCGAGCTGACCCTGGCCGAGGGTGCGATCCGCGGTTGGGACCGGCGCAACGTCTATTACTTCCAGATGCTCGGCTCCCTGGCCGCGCACTACGGCTTCAGCCTGGAGAAGCCCTTCGACGAGCTGCCGGCCGAGGACCAGAAGGCGATCCTCTTCGGCAGCGGCCGAGAGGACGTGGACTTCCGCTACCTCAATGACCGTGGCGACATCGTCAAGCGCTCGCACCCGTTCGAGGGGATCATCCCCAACCTGGAGCGCCGCTACCGCGAGACCGAGTCGAACACGGTGCGCGAGGAGCTGGCCAAGTTCCTCAGCACCCAGCCCTGCCCGGACTGCCGGGGCACCCGCCTGCGCCGCGAGGCGCGCCATGTGTGGGTGGGCGAGAAGACACTGCCGGCGGTGACCGGCCTGCCGGTGGGCGATGCCGCCGATTATTTCGGCGACCTGAGCCTGCCCGGGCGCAAGGGCGAGATCGCCGACAAGATCCTCAAGGAGATCCGCGAGCGCCTGCAGTTCCTGGTCAACGTCGGCCTGGACTACCTGACCCTGGATCGCAGCGCCGACACCCTCTCCGGTGGCGAGGCGCAGCGCATCCGCCTGGCCAGCCAGATCGGCGCCGGCCTGGTGGGGGTGATGTACATCCTCGACGAGCCCTCGATCGGCCTGCACCAGCGGGACAACGAGCGCCTGCTGGCCACCCTCACCCACCTGCGCAACATCGGCAACACGGTGATAGTGGTGGAGCACGACGAGGACGCCATCCGCCTCGCCGACTATGTGGTCGACATCGGCCCGGGCGCCGGCGTACATGGCGGCCGGATCGTCGCCGAGGGCACGCCGGACGAGGTGATGTCGCACCCCGACTCGCTGACCGGCAAGTACCTGTCGGGCCGGGTGAAGATCGCCGTGCCGGCCAAGCGCACCCCGCGCGACAAGAAGAAGTCGCTGCTGCTCAAGGGCGCGCGTGGCAACAACCTGCAGAACGTCAACCTGGAGATCCCGGTCGGGTTGCTGACCTGCATCACCGGCGTGTCGGGATCGGGCAAGTCGACGCTGATCAACAACACCCTGTTCCCCATCACCGCCACCGCGCTGAACGGTGCCACGACGCTGGAGGCGGCACCGCACGACAGCTTTGACGGCCTGCAGCATCTGGACAAGGTGGTGGACATCGACCAGAGCCCCATCGGTCGGACGCCGCGTTCCAACCCGGCGACCTATACCGGGCTGTTCACGCCGATCCGCGAGCTGTTCGCCGGCGTGGCGGAGTCGCGCTCCCGTGGCTACGGGCCGGGGCGCTTCTCCTTCAACGTGAAGGGCGGCCGCTGTGAGGCCTGCCAGGGCGACGGCGTGATCAAGGTGGAGATGCACTTCCTGCCGGACATCTATGTGCCCTGCGATGTGTGCAAGGGAAAACGCTACAACCGCGAGACCCTGGAAGTCCGCTACAAGGGCAAGAGCATCACCGAGGTGCTGGACATGACGATCGAGGAGGCGCGCGAGTTCTTCGACGCCGTCCCGGCCATCGCCCGCAAGCTGCAGACGCTGATGGACGTGGGGCTCTCCTACATCCGCCTGGGGCAGTCGGCGACCACGCTGTCCGGTGGCGAGGCGCAGCGGGTGAAGCTGTCCCGCGAGCTGTCCAAGCGCGACACGGGCAAGACGCTGTACATCCTCGACGAGCCGACCACGGGCCTGCACTTCGCGGACATCCAGCAGCTGCTGGACGTGCTGCACCGCCTGCGCGACCACGGCAACACGGTGGTGGTGATCGAACACAACCTGGACGTGATCAAGACGGCCGACTGGCTGGTGGACCTGGGCCCCGAGGGCGGTTCCAAGGGCGGCCAGATCATCGCCACCGGCACGCCGGAAGACGTGGCGAAGATGAAGCAGTCCCACACGGGGCACTTCCTCAAGCCGCTGCTGGAGCGTGATCGCGCCTGAGGGTACGGCAGCAACGAAAGAGCCCCGGCACCGTGAAGGTGGCCGGGGCTTTTTCATGCCTGGATGAAGCGGGCCTGCGTATCGGAGGCCCGCCGTCGGTCAGCCGAGCTGGACGCCCAGCGCCTTGGCGATGCCCTCGCCGTAGGCCGCGTCGGCCTTGAAGAAGTACTGCAGCTGGCGCTGCACCACATCCTCGCTGACACCGGCCATCGCGCCGGCGATGTTGCTGATCAGCAACGCCTTCTGCTCGGCACTCATCAGGCGGAACAGCGCACCGGCATGGCTGTAGTAGTCGCTGTCCTCGCGGTGGTCGTGACGGGCAGCGGCACCTCTCAGCACCAACGGTGGCTCGGCGTACTCGGGCGCCTGCTTGGGCGCATTCGCGTAGCTGTTGGGCTCGTAGTTGGGCGCCGCGCCACCGTTGCTACCGAACGCCATGGCGCCATCGCGCTGGTAGCTGTTCACCGGCGAGCGCGGCGCGTTCACCGGCAGTTGCTGGTGGTTGGTGCCCACGCGGTAGCGGTGCGCATCGGCGTAGGCGAATACGCGGCCTTGCAGCATGCGGTCCGGCGACAGGCCGACGCCGGGAACCATGTTGCTCGGGCCGAAGGTGGCCTGCTCGACCTCGGCGAAGTAGTTGAGCGGGTTGCGGTTGAGCTCGAGCTCGCCCACTTCGATCAGCGGGTATTCCTTTTGCGACCAGGTCTTGGTGACGTCGAAGGGGTTCTCATGATGAGCCTCGGCCTGGGCCTCGCTCATGATCTGGACGCACACGCTCCACTTGGGGAACTCGCCGCGCTCGATCGCATTGAAGAGGTCGCGCTGGGCGTAATCGGGGTCGGTCCCGGCCAGGCGGGCCGCTTCGGCCGGGGCCAGGTTCTTGATCCCTTGCTTGGTCTTGTAGTGCCACTTGACCCAGTGACGCTCGCCCTGGGCGTTGATCAGGCTGTAGGTGTGGCTGCCGAAGCCGTGCATGTGACGGTAGCCGTCCGGAATGCCGCGGTCGGAGAACAGGATGGTGATCTGGTGCAGCGCCTCGGGCGAGTGCGACCAGAAGTCCCACATCATTTGCGCGCTCTTGAGGTTGCTTTGCGGGAGGCGCTTCTGGGTGTGGATGAAGTCGGGGAATTTCAGCGGATCGCGGATGAAGAACACCGGCGTGTTGTTGCCGACGATGTCCCAGTTGCCTTCCTCGGTGTAGAACTTCAGGGCGAAGCCGCGGGGGTCGCGTTCGGTATCCGCCGAGCCGCGCTCGCCACCCACGGTCGAGAAGCGCAGGAAGGTCGGGGTCTGCTTGCCGACGGCCTCGAACAGCTTGGCGCGGGTGTAGCGGGTGATGTCACGGGTGACGGTGAAGGTGCCATAGGCGCCGGAGCCCTTGGCATGGACGCGACGCTCGGGGATGTTCTCGCGGTTGAAGTGGGCAAGCTTCTCAATCAGGTGGAAGTCGTCGAGCAGCAACGGGCCACGGGGACCTGCGGAACGGGAATTCTGGTTATCGGCGACGGGGGCACCGGATGCGGTGGTCAGGTAGGTCTTCTTGTTCATCTATAACGTCCTCAACAGATAGTTTCGCGGCGAGCCAACGAGGGAGAGGATGAGGGACGAGGAAGAACAGAGCCAATGCATTAAAGGGAAACGGTCGATAGATAATATCTTTCGATCACGTAGGCCGGAAACGATGAAGTACCGGAAGGCTGCCGCTACCAGGCAACTCGCTCAGAACGAAAAACCTCGGACTCCTGAACGAAAAAACCGGGCACTAGGCCCGGTTTCTTCTTGTAGCGTACGACTTACTCGGCAGCTTCTACCGCTGCGCCGCCGACCGGACGGTCGATCAGCTCAACGTAGGCCATCGGAGCGTTGTCGCCAGCGCGGAAGCCGCACTTCAGGATGCGCAGGTAGCCGCCCTGACGGTTGGCGTAGCGCTTGCCCAGATCGTTGAACAGTTTGCCAACGATGGCTTTCGAACGAGTACGGTCGAAGGCCAGACGACGGTTGGCAACGCTGTCTTCCTTGGCCAGGGTGATCAGCGGCTCGGCAACGCGGCGCAGTTCCTTGGCTTTCGGCAGGGTGGTTTTGATCAGTTCGTGCTCGAACAGCGATACCGCCATGTTCTGGAACATGGCCTTGCGGTGTGCGCTGGTGCGGCTGAGGTGACGGCCACTTTTACGATGACGCATGGTTCAATTCCTTACCAAACTCACGTTCGGTGATTACGACGATCAGGCAGTCGCCTTGTCGTCCTTCTTAAGACTTGCCGGCGGCCAGTTGTCGAGGCGCATGCCGAGGGACAGACCACGGGAGGCCAGGACGTCCTTGATCTCGGTCAGGGACTTCTTGCCCAGGTTCGGAGTCTTCAACAGTTCCACTTCGGTGCGCTGGATCAGATCACCGATGTAGTAAATGTTCTCCGCCTTCAGGCAGTTGGCCGAACGTACGGTCAGCTCAAGATCATCAACCGGGCGCAGCAGGATCGGATCGATCTCGTCTTCCTGCTCGACTACTACGGGCTCGCTGTCACCTTTGAGGTCGACGAACGCTGCCAACTGCTGTTGCAGGATGGTAGCGGCACGACGGATGGCCTCTTCGGGGTCCAGGGTACCGTTGGTTTCCAGGTCAATAACCAGCTTGTCCAGGTTGGTACGCTGCTCGACACGGGCGTTTTCCACGACGTAGGCAACGCGACGGACCGGGCTGAACGAGGAGTCGAGCTGCAAGCGACCGATGCTGCGGCTCTCGTCTTCATCGCTCTGGCGCGCGTCAGCCGGCTCATAGCCGCGACCACGAGCCACCTTGAGCTTCATGTTCAGTGCACCGTTTTCCGCCAGGTTAGCGATCACGTGGTCGCCATTGACGATCTCGACATCATGATCCAGCTGAATATCGGCAGCAGTGACCACGCCCGAACCTTTCTTGACCAGGTTCAGCGTTACTTCGTCACGACCGTGCAGCTTGACAGCCAGACCTTTCAGGTTGAGCAGGATTTCGATGACATCTTCCTGAACACCTTCGATGGCGCTGTACTCGTGGAGTACGCCATCGATTTCGGCCTCGACTACTGCACAGCCAGGCATGGAGGACAACAGGATGCGACGCAGCGCGTTGCCCAGGGTATGGCCGAAACCGCGCTCGAGAGGCTCGAGCGTGATCTTGGCGCGGGTCGGACTGACCACCTGCACATCAATGTGGCGGGGGGTCAGGAACTCATTTACCGAACTCTGCATGGATGCACCTATTTTCTAGCCCTTACTTGGAGTAGAGCTCGACAATCAGGTTTTCGTTGATGTCGGCGGACAGATCAGTACGTGCCGGAACGCTTTTGAAAACGCCGGACTTCTTCTCGACGTCGACTTCAACCCACTCAACGCGACCGCGTTGGGCGCACAGTTCAAGGGCTTGAACGATACGCAGCTGATTCTTCGACTTCTCGCGGATGGCAACAACGTCACCAGCCTTGACTTGGAAAGACGGTACGTTGACGGTCTGACCATTCACGCTGATGGCTTTGTGCGATACCAGCTGACGGGACTCGGAGCGGGTAGCACCGAAGCCCATGCGGTACACGACGTTGTCCAGGCGGCACTCGAGGAGTTGCAGCAGGTTCTCGCCGGTAGCGCCCTTACGGCTGGCAGCTTCTTTGTAGTAACCGCTGAACTGACGCTCCAGGACACCGTAGATACGGCGCACTTTCTGCTTCTCGCGCAGCTGGGTGCCGTAGTCGGACAGGCGACCACGACGAGCGCCGTGCTGGCCGGGAGCCGATTCGATGTTGCACTTGGATTCGAGCGCGCGAGCACCACTCTTCAGGAAGAGGTCGGTGCCTTCACGACGGGACAGTTTGCATTTGGGACCAATGTAACGAGCCATTTCTCACTGTCTCCTATTACACGCGACGCTTCTTCGGCGGACGGCACCCGTTATGCGGGATGGGCGTCACGTCGGTGATGCTGGCAATCTTGTAGCCGCAGGCGTTCAGAGCACGCACAGCGGATTCGCGACCCGGGCCCGGGCCCTTGACGTTGACGTCGAGGTTCTTCAGGCCGTATTCCAGGGCAGCTTGACCAGCACGCTCAGCAGCTACCTGGGCAGCGAACGGAGTGCTTTTACGGGAGCCGCGGAAACCGGAACCACCGGAGGTGGCCCAGGACAGGGCGTTACCTTGGCGGTCAGTGATGGTCACGATGGTGTTGTTGAAAGACGCGTGGATGTGGGCGATCCCATCAACCACTGTCTTTTTGACTTTCTTACGGGGACGAGCAGCAGGCTTAGCCATGACTTAGTTCCTGTCGATTCGCGGGCGCAATTACTTGCGGATCGGCTTACGCGGGCCCTTGCGGGTACGCGCGTTGGTCTTGGTACGTTGGCCATGAACAGGCAGGCCACGACGATGACGCAGGCCGCGGTAGCAACCCAGGTCCATCAGACGCTTGATGTTCATGTTGATTTCGCGCCGCAGGTCACCTTCAGTGGTGAGCTTCGCGACTTCGCCACGCAGCTGTTCGATCTGCTCGTCAGAGAGATCCTTGATCTTTGCCGCCGGGTTGACCCCGGTGGTTGCACAGATGTTCTGTGCAGTGGTGCGACCAACACCGTAGATGTAGGTCAGCGAGATAACAGTGTGCTTGTTATCTGGAATGTTGACGCCTGCAATACGGGCCATTCAGTGAAACTCCAGTTGACAGCTACCTACGCCCCGGAAGCCAAGAAATAGGGCGCGCGATATTAACGCTGTAGAAACGAATAATCAACCCGGCAGCGCACTAGCTGCCGGGCTCATAACGCGTGAATCACACTCAGCCTTGGCGCTGTTTGTGACGCGGTTCCGCGCTGCAGATCACGCGAACAACACCTTCGCGGCGAACGATCTTGCAGTTGCGGCACAGCTTTTTCACCGATGCACGAACTTTCATCAGTAACTCCTAGAACCTTACGGAACCGGGTCAGCGGAGCATTCCGCCGCCGTAGCCCTTCAGGTTGGCTTTCTTCATCAGGGATTCGTACTGGTGCGAAACGAGGTGGGATTGCACTTGGGCCATAAAGTCCATGACAACCACAACAACGATCAGCAACGAGGTCCCGCCAAGGTAGAACGGTACGTTGGCTGCGACCACAAGGAACTGCGGAAGCAGGCAAACAGCCGTCATGTACAGAGCACCGAACATGGTCAAGCGGGTCAGTACGCCATCGATATAGCGCGCGGACTGCTCACCAGGACGGATACCCGGAATAAAGGCACCGGACTTCTTCAGGTTTTCCGCCACGTCTTTCGGATTGAACATCAACGCTGTGTAGAAGAAGCAGAAGAAAACGATCCCTGCACTAAACAGCAGAATGTTCAAGGGCTGACCGGGGGCGATCGCCTGCGAAAGGTCCTGGAGCCAGCCCATTTTATCGGACTGACCGAACCATGCCCCCAGCGACGCCGGGAACAGCAGGATGCTGCTGGCGAAGATGGCCGGGATCACGCCCGCCATGTTCACCTTGAGCGGCAGGTGGCTGGTCTGCGCAGCGAAGACCTTGCGGCCCTGCTGACGCTTGGCGTAGTGCACCGCGATGCGACGCTGGCCACGCTCAATGAACACCACGAAACCGATGATCGCTACCGCCAGCAAACCGATGGCGACGAGGGCGAAGATGTTGATATCGCCCTGGCGTGCAGACTCGAAAGACTGCCCGATCGCTCTCGGAAGACCGGCAACGATGCCTGCAAAGATCAGCATCGAGATACCGTTGCCAACACCGCGCTCCGTGATCTGCTCGCCCAGCCACATCATGAACATCGCACCAGCCACGAAGGTGGTGACGGCCACGAAGTAGAAGCCGAAATCAGTCGAGAATGCGACGCCCTGACTGGCGAGGCCGACGGACATGCCGACTGCCTGCACCAGCGCCAGGACTACAGTGCCGTAGCGGGTGTACTGGCTGATCTTGCGACGGCCAGCTTCACCTTCCTTCTTCAACTGCTCCAGCTGCGGGCTGATAGCGGTCATGAGCTGCATGATGATCGACGCCGAGATGTACGGCATGATCCCCAGTGCAAAAATGCTCATGCGCTCCAGCGCGCCGCCGGAAAACATGTTGAACAGGCTAAGAATGGTCCCCTCGTTCTGCCGGAACAGCTCGGCCAGCCGGTCTGGGTTTATCCCGGGCACTGGAATGTGCGCGCCAATCCGGTAGACGATGATCGCCAGGAACAGGAAACGCAGTCGAGCCCAGAGCTCGGATAACCCGCCATTGCTGAGCGCGGAGAGAGCACCTTGCTTAGCCATTTAGTCCTCGAACTTACCGCCAGCTGCTTCGATAGCCGCACGCGCACCCTTGGTGGCGGCGATACCTTTCAGGGTGACCGCGCGAGCAACGTCGCCCGACAGCATGATTTTCACACGCTGTACGTTCTGGTTAATCACGTTGGCATCCTTCAGCGACTGCAGAGTGACGACATCGCCTTCAACCTTGGCCAGCTCGGAAGTGCGCACTTCTGCGCGATCCATGGCCTTCAGGGAAACGAAGCCGAACTTCGGCAGACGACGATGCAGCGGCTGCTGGCCGCCCTCGAAGCCCGGAGCGATGGTGCCACCGGAGCGGGAGGTCTGACCTTTGTGACCACGGCCACCAGTCTTGCCCAAGCCGCTGCCGATACCACGGCCCGGACGGTGCTTCTCGCGACGGGCACCCGGCGCGGAACGCAGATCGTTCAGTTTCATGGATTAACCCTCGACGCGCAGAAGGTAGTAAGCCTTGTTGATCATGCCGCGATTTTCAGGGGTGTCCTGAACTTCGACGGTGTGACCAATGCGACGCAGGCCGAGGCCCTTGACGCAAGCTTTGTGGTTAGCCAGACGGCCGTTAACGCTCTTGATCAGCGTTACTTTGACAGTTGCCATGATTAGAGAATCTCCTCGACGCTCTTACCACGCTTGGCTGCAACGGACTCCGGGGACTGCATGTTCTTCAGACCCTTGAAGGTGGCGTAAACCACGTTCACCGGATTGGTCGAGCCATAGCATTTGGCCAGAACGTTCTGCACACCAGCCACTTCCAGAACGGCACGCATGGCGCCGCCGGCGATGATACCGGTACCTTCGGAAGCCGGCTGCATGTACACCTTGGAGGCGCCATGGGCGGACTTGACGGGGTACTGCAGGGTCGAACCGTTCAGGTCTACCTGGATCATGTTGCGGCGAGCGGCTTCCATCGCTTTCTGGATAGCAGCCGGCACTTCGCGGGACTTGCCACGACCGAAACCAACACGACCTTTACCGTCACCCACCACGGTCAGCGCGGTGAAGGTGAAGATACGGCCGCCCTTTACGGTCTTGGCAACACGGTTAACCTGGACCAGCTTCTCGATGTAGCCTTCGTCGCGCTTTTGCTCGTTATTTGCCATAACTTAGAACTCCAGCCCGCCTTCACGAGCAGCATCAGCCAGCGCCTTGACGCGGCCGTGGTACTTGAAGCCAGAACGATCGAACGCCACCTGAGTGACACCAGCTGCTTTCGCACGCTCGGCAACCAGCTGACCAACCTTCTTGGCGGCGTCGACGTTGCCGGTGGCGCCGTCACGCAGTTCTTTGTCCAGGGTCGAGGCAGTGGCCAGAACCTTGGCGCCGTCGGCCGAAATGACCTGGGCGTAGATGTGCTGGGAAGAGCGATACACGCAGAGGCGTACGGTTTCCAGCTCGCGCATTTTCAGGCGTGCCTTGCGAGCGCGACGCAGACGAGTTTCTTTCTTTACGCTCATTTGCTATGCCCTACTTCTTCTTAGCTTCTTTACGACGGACGACTTCGTCGGCGTAACGCACACCCTTGCCTTTGTAAGGCTCCGGCGGACGGAAGTCGCGAATTTCGGCCGCCACCTGACCAACCAGCTGCTTGTCGATACCCTTGATCAGGATATCGGTCTGGCTGGGGGTTTCGGCGGTAACGCCTTGCGGCAGTTCGTAATCCACCGGGTGCGAGAAGCCGAGAGCCAGGGACAGCACTTGACCTTTGGCTTGCGCCTTGTAGCCAACGCCTACCAGCTGGAGCTTGCGCTCGAAGCCTTGGCTGACGCCAACTACCATGTTGTTGACCAGCGCACGGGTGGTACCGGCCATGGCACGGTTCTGCTGGTCGCCGTTGCGAGCAGCGAAACGCAGCTCACCAGCTTCCTGCAGCACTTCCACGGACGGGTGCACGTTCAGTTCGAGAGCGCCCTTGGCACCCTTCACCGAGAGCTGCTGACCGGCGATCTTGATTTCGACGCCAGCGGGCAGCTTGACGGGGTTCTTAGCAACGCGAGACATGCTTATCCCCCCTTAGAACACAGTGCAAAGCACTTCGCCACCAACGCCAGCAGCGCGAGCAGCACGATCAGTCATCACACCTTTGTTGGTGGAAACGATCGATACGCCCAGGCCGCCACGAACTTTCGGCAGCTGATCGACGGATTTGTACTGGCGCAGGCCAGGACGACTTACGCGCTTGAGTTCCTCGATGACCGGACGGCCTTCGAAGTACTTCAGCTCGATGGACAGCAGAGGTTTGATATCGCTGCTGATCTGGTATCCCGAGATGTAACCTTCGTTCTTGAGAACGCTGGCTACCGCCACCTTCAGTTTGGAGGACGGCATGCTTACGACAGACTTTTCAGCCATCTGGGCATTACGGATACGAGTTAGCATGTCCGCTAACGGGTCCTGCATACTCATGGGCTAGTTGCTCCTAAATACAAAAGAAATAGCCTTGCGACTAGAATCGCGACAGAGCGCAGGCGAATTAAGGCCTGACTCCGGCGAGCCGAATATTCTAGAGACGGATCAAAAACGAATCAAGCCCCAAAAGGGGCTTGATTTGATACCACTCGGCGGATGTCGGAGCTTGCGCCCCGACACCCACAGCGACATTACCAGCTGGCCTTGACCAGGCCGGGAACGTCACCGCGCATGGCGGCTTCGCGCAGCTTGTTACGGCCGAGGCCGAACTTGCGGTACACACCGTGCGGACGACCGGTGATGCGGCAGCGGTTACGCAGGCGCGAGGCGCTGGCGTCACGGGGCTGCTTCTGCAGAGCTACCTGAGCTTCCCAACGCGCTTCCGGAGTGGAGTTGGGGTTGGCAATGATAGCTTTCAGCTCAGCGCGCTTCTTAGCGAACTTAGCAACCGTTTGCTGACGCTTCAGCTCACGGTTTTTCATGCTCTGTTTGGCCATGTTCCTACTCCAATCAGTTGCGGAACGGGAAGTTGAAGGCGCGCAACAGGGCACGACCTTCATCATCGTTACGGGCAGTGGTGGTCAGGGTGATATCCAGGCCACGCAGCGCATCGATCTTGTCGTAATCGATTTCCGGGAAGATGATCTGCTCTTTCACGCCCATACTGTAGTTGCCACGACCATCGAAGGACTTGGCATTCAGACCGCGGAAGTCACGCACGCGGGGCAGGGAGATAGCCAGCAGGCGATCCAGGAATTCGTACATACGATCGCGACGCAGGGTCACCTTGACACCGATCGGCCAACCTTCACGGACTTTGAAGCCCGCTACGGATTTCTTGGCGTAGGTCACGACGACCTTCTGACCAGTGATCTTCTCAAGATCAGCTACAGCGTGCTCGATGACTTTCTTGTCACCGATCGCTTCGCCCAGCCCCATGTTCAGGGTGATCTTGGTAATGCGCGGAACTTCCATCACGTTGGAAAGCTGAAGCTCTTCTTTCAGCTTGGGCGCGATTTCTTTCCGGTAAATCTCTTTTAGTCGTGCCATGGTCTTCTACCTAGCAGTGCTCAAGCATCAACCGCTTTTTGGGTCGACTTGAAGACACGAATTTTCTTACCGTCTTCGACTTTGAAACCAACGCGGTCAGCCTTGTTGGTTTCAGCATTGAAGATGGCGACGTTGGAGACGTGCAGAGGCGCCTCCTTCTCGACGATACCGCCCTGTACACCGGACATGGGGTTCGGCTTGGTGTGGCGCTTCACCAGGTTGATCCCACCAACGACCAGACGGTCGTCAGTGAGAACCTTGAGCACCTTGCCACGCTTGCCCTTGTCTTTGCCGGCGATGACGATGATCTCGTCGTCACGACGAATCTTTTGCATGACGGCTTCTCCTTACAGCACTTCGGGGGCGAGCGAGACGATCTTCATGAACTTCTCGGAACGAAGTTCACGGGTCACGGGCCCGAAGATGCGGGTACCGATCGGCTCTTGCTTGTTGTTCAGCAGAACAGCAGCGTTGCCATCGAAGCGGATGATCGAGCCATCAGGACGGCGAACGCCGTGCTTGGTACGGACCACGACAGCAGTCATTACCTGGCCTTTCTTCACTTTACCGCGCGGAATCGCTTCCTTGACGGTGACCTTGATGATGTCGCCGATACCGGCATAACGACGGTGCGAACCACCCAGGACCTTGATGCACATAACGCGACGAGCACCGCTGTTGTCAGCGACGTCGAGCATGGATTGAGTCTGAATCATATCTTTCTCCGACCCTTAGTCCTTAGACTTCCACGGCACGTTCTACGACTTCCACCAGTGCCCAGGACTTGGTCTTGGCCAGCGGACGGGTCTCGCGGATGGTGACCTTGTCGCCGATGCGGCACTGGTTGGTTTCGTCGTGAGCATGCAGCTTGGTCGAGCGCTTCACGTATTTACCGTAGATCGGGTGCTTTACGCGGCGCTCGATCAGGACGGTGATGGTTTTGTCCATCTTGTCGCTGACGACACGACCGGTCAGCGTACGGACAGTTTTCTGAGCTTCAGCCATGATTACTTACCTGCCTGCTGGTTCAGCACAGTCTTGACGCGAGCGATGTCGCGCTTCACTTGCGAGAGCAGGTGAGACTGCCCCAGCTGGCCAGTTGCTTTCTGCATACGCAGGTTGAACTGGTCGCGCAGCAGGCCGAGCAGTTGCTCGTTCAGCTGCTGTACGGATTTTTCACGAAGTTCATTCGCTTTCATCACATCACCGTCCGCTTAACAAAGGAGGTGGCGAGCGGCAGCTTTGCAGCAGCCAGGGCGAATGCCTCACGCGCCAGCTCTTCGGAAACACCCTCGATCTCGTACAGGACCTTGCCCGGTTGAATCTGGGCTACCCAGTACTCGACGCCGCCCTTCCCTTTACCCATACGAACTTCGAGGGGCTTCTTGGTGACAGGCTTGTCGGGGAACACACGGATCCAGATCTTGCCGCCACGCTTCACGTGACGAGTGAGGGCACGACGTGCAGCCTCGATCTGGCGAGCGGTGAGACGACCGCGAGCGACAGCTTTCAGGGCGAATTCGCCGAAGCTGACCTTGCTACCGCGCTGAGCCAGGCCACGGTTGTGACCAGTCATCTGCTTGCGGAATTTTGTACGCTTGGGTTGCAGCATTTTGCGTACTCCTTACTTAGCAGCTTTTTTACGAGGAGCGGGCGCTTGGGGCTTCAGCTCTTCCTGGCGGCCACCAATGACCTCGCCTTTGAAGATCCAAACCTTCACACCGATCACACCGTAGGTGGTGTGCGCTTCGTAGGTTGCATAGTCGATATCGGCACGCAGGGTGTGCAGGGGCACACGACCTTCGCGGTACCATTCGGTACGGGCGATTTCAGCACCGCCAAGACGACCGCTTACCTGGATCTTGATGCCTTTGGCACCAATGCGCATGGCGTTCTGTACAGCGCGCTTCATGGCGCGACGGAACATAACGCGACGCTCCAGCTGCTGAGCTACGCTCTGCGCAACCAGCATACCGTCGAGCTCCGGCTTGCGGATCTCTTCGATGTTGATGTGCACCGGCACACCCATTTGCTTGGTCAGGTCCTGACGCAGCTTCTCAACATCTTCACCTTTCTTGCCGATCACGATGCCGGGACGAGCGGTGTGGATGGTGATGCGTGCGGTTTGAGCCGGACGATGAATATCGATACGGCTTACGGACGCGCTTTTTAGTTTGTCTTGGAGGTACTCACGAACCTTCAGGTCGGCAAACAGATAATCGGCATAAGTGCGCTTATCTGCGTACCAGACGGAGGTGTGCTCCTTGACGATTCCCAGGCGAATGCCAGTGGGATGTACTTTCTGACCCATCTGATCGACTCCGTTACTTGTCCGCAACCTTGACAGTGATATGGCAAGACCGCTTGACGATGCGATCAGCACGGCCTTTGGCACGCGGCATGATGCGCTTCAGCGAACGCCCTTCGTTGACGAAAACGGTGGAGACCTTGAGATCATCCACGTCGGCGCCTTCGTTGTGCTCGGCGTTGGCCACGGCCGATTCGAGCACCTTCTTCATGATCTCAGCGGCTTTCTTGCTGCTGAAGGTCAACAGGTTGAGCGCTTCGCCCACCTTCTTCCCGCGGATCTGGTCGGCGACCAAGCGGGCTTTCTGGGCGGAGATTCGAGCGCCCGACAGCTTAGCGGCTACTTCCATCGTTCCTTACCCCTTAACGCTTGGCTTTCTTGTCAGCAGCATGCCCGCGGTAGGTGCGGGTAGCGGCGAACTCGCCCAGTTTGTGACCGACCATGTCTTCGTTCACGAGAACGGGGACGTGTTGACGACCATTGTGTACAGCGATGGTCAGACCGACCATCTGCGGCAGAACGATGGAACGGCGCGACCAGGTTTTCACCGGCTTGCGATCGTTCTTTTCCACCGCCACTTCGATCTTCTTCAGTAGGTGAAGATCGATAAAAGGACCTTTTTTCAGAGAACGCGGCACTGTCGTATCCTCGATTATTTACGGCGACGGACAATCATATTGTCGGTGCGTTTGTTCGCACGGGTCTTCGCGCCCTTGGTCGGGAAGCCCCACGGAGACACCGGATGACGACCACCAGAGGTACGACCTTCACCACCACCATGCGGGTGGTCGACCGGGTTCATGGCAACACCACGAACGGTCGGGCGAACGCCACGCCAGCGCTTGGCACCAGCTTTACCCAGCGAACGCAGGCTGTGCTCGGAGTTCGAGACCTCGCCCAGGGTCGCACGGCATTCAGCCAGTACCTTGCGCATTTCGCCGGAGCGAAGACGCAGGGTCACGTAGGCACCTTCACGAGCGACCAGCTGGGCGGAAGCACCAGCGGAACGAGCGATCTGAGCACCTTTGCCCGGCTTCAGCTCAACACCGTGAACGGTGCTACCAACCGGGATGTTGCGCAGCTGCAGAGCGTTACCAGCCTTGATCGGAGCGTGAGCGCCGGAAATCAGCTGGTCGCCAGCGCTCACGCCTTTCGGCGCGATGATGTAGCGACGTTCGCCGTCGGCATATTTCAGCAGAGCGATGTGAGCAGTGCGGTTCGGGTCGTATTCGATACGCTCGACGGTGGCAGGGATGCCATCCTTGTTGCGACGGAAATCGACCAGACGATAGTGCTGCTTGTGACCACCGCCGATGTGGCGAGTGGTGATGCGGCCGTTGTTGTTACGACCACCGGTCTTCGACTTCTTCTCAACCAGCGGCGCGTAGGGAGCACCCTTGTGCAGCTCCTGGTTGACAACCTTGACCACGAAACGGCGGCCAGCGGAAGTCGGTTTGCATTTAACGATTGCCATGATGCACCCCTTTACTCAGCGCTGCTGGCGAAATCGAGATCTTGACCCGGCTGGAGGGCGATGTACGCCTTTTTCCAGTCGTTGCGCTTGCCCAGGCCGCGAGCGGTACGCTTGGTCTTGCCCTGTACGTTGACAGTGCGGACGGCTTCTACCTTCACGCTGAACAGGCTTTCTACGGCCTTCTTGATTTCCAGCTTGGTTGCATCGGTGGCAACCTTAAAAACGAATTGGCTTTTGCCATCTGCCAGCACGGTAGCCTTCTCGGAGATGTGCGGGCCAACCAGCACCTTGAATACGCGTTCCTGGTTCATCCCAGCAGCTCCTCGAATTTCTTCACGGCGGACACGGTGATCAACACCTTGTCGTAGGCGATCAGGCTTACCGGGTCGGAACCTTGCACGTCACGGACATCGACATGCGGCAGGTTGCGAGCAGCCAGATACAGGTTCTGATCGACATCATCGGAAACGATGAGGACGTCGGTCAGGCCCAGGCCGTTCAGCTTGCCCAGCAGATCCTTGGTTTTCGGCGCCTCGACTGCGAAGTCGGCAACCACGACCAGACGATCCTGACGGACCAGCTCGGAGAGGATGGAGCGCAGAGCAGCGCGATACATCTTCTTGTTGAGCTTCTGGGAGTGATCCTGCGGCTTGGCGGCGAAAGTGGTACCACCGGAACGCCAGATGGGGCTACGGATGGTGCCAGCACGAGCACGACCGGTGCCCTTCTGACGCCAGGGCTTCTTGCCACCACCGGATACTTCGGAGCGAGTCTTCTGCGCACGAGTGCCCTGACGACCGCCAGCCATATAGGCGACGACAGCCTGGTGAACCAGGGTCTCGTTGAACTCGCCACCAAAGGTACGCTCGTCGACTTCGATAGCCTGAGCGCCATTTACATTCAATTGCATCTCAGCTTCCCCTCTTAACCACGAGCCTTGGCAGCCGGACGCACAACGACATCACCACCGGTAGCGCCGGGAACGGCACCTTTTACCAGCAGCAGATTACGTTCTGCATCGACACGCACAACTTCCAGGGACTGCACAGTCACTCGCTCAGCGCCGAGGTGACCGGACATTTTCTTGCCCTTGAAGACACGACCAGGAGTCTGGCACTGGCCAATGGAGCCCGGGGCGCGGTGGGAAACGGAGTTACCGTGGGTATTGTCTTGACCACGGAAATTCCAGCGCTTGATGGTGCCGGCGTAGCCTTTACCTTTCGACTGACCGGTAACGTCAACCAGCTGACCAGCCTGGAAAACCTCGGCAGTGATCTGATCGCCAGCCTGGTATTCGCCCTCTTCGAGACGGAATTCCCAGACACTGCGACCAGCGGCAACGTTAGCCTTGGCGAAGTGACCAGCCTGAGCGGCAGTCACACGCGAAGCACGACGCTCACCGACAGTGACTTGCACTGCACGATAACCATCGCTTTCTTCAGTCTTGAACTGGGTGACGCGATTCGGCTCGATCTCAATGACCGTGACCGGAATGGAGACACCTTCTTCGGTGAAAATGCGGGTCATGCCGCACTTACGACCGACTACACCAATAGTCATGTTGTAAACCTCATGAGTGTACGGGGCTTTCACCCGCTATGGCCGCCCATTTCAGAGCGTTACACGACTAAGAACCCGAAGGTTATTAGCCGAGGCTGATCTGCACTTCCACGCCTGCCGCAAGGTCGAGCTTCATCAGCGCATCGACGGTTTTATCCGTCGGCTGGACGATGTCCAGGACACGCTTATGGGTACGGATTTCGTACTGATCGCGCGCGTCTTTGTTGACGTGCGGGGAGATCAGAACGGTGTACCGCTCTTTGCGAGTAGGCAGAGGAATAGGACCACGCACCTGAGCACCAGTACGTTTCGCGGTTTCCACGATTTCCTGGGTGGATTGATCGATCAGGCGATGGTCAAAAGCCTTCAACCGAATACGGATTTGTTGGTTTTGCATTTTGACCTCAGACTCTATCTCTGCTTTCCCCAACGGACGGACTACGCCCGTTAAAAGGAGGCGTGATTGTACGGATGCACCGGAAGGGTGTCAACTTTTGACCAGCCAAAAGAAAAGGGGCCCCTAAGGGCCCCTTCTCTCGTCAGGATCTTCGATTACTCGATGATCTTGGCAACCACGCCGGCGCCAACGGTACGACCGCCTTCGCGAATCGCGAAACGCAGACCGTCTTCCATGGCGATCGGAGCGATCAGGGTGACAACCATCTTGATGTTGTCGCCCGGCATTACCATCTCAACGCCTTCCGGCAGTTCGCAGTTACCGGTCACGTCAGTGGTACGGAAGTAGAACTGCGGACGGTAGCCCTTGAAGAACGGGGTGTGACGACCACCTTCTTCCTTGGACAGAACGTACACTTCGCACTCGAACTTGGTGTGCGGCTTGATGGTGCCCGGCTTGGCCAGAACCTGGCCACGCTCTACGTCGTCACGCTTGGTGCCGCGCAGCAGGATACCAACGTTCTCACCAGCACGACCTTCGTCGAGCAGCTTGCGGAACATTTCAACGCCGGTGCAGATGGTCTTGCTGGTATCACGGATACCAACGATTTCCACTTCTTCCTGGACCTTGACGATACCGCGCTCAACACGACCGGTAACCACGGTGCCGCGGCCGGAGATGGAGAACACGTCTTCGATCGGCATCAGGAACGGCTGGTCGATGGCACGAACCGGCTCCGGAATGTAGGAGTCCAGGGTCTCTACCAGCTTGCGAACAGCGGAGACGCCGATTTCGTTGTCGTCTTTGCCTTCCAGCGCCATCAGCGCGGAACCGATAACGATCGGGGTGTCGTCGCCCGGGAAGTCGTAGGTGTTCAGCAGATCGCGAACTTCCATTTCGACCAGCTCCAGCAGCTCGGCGTCGTCAACCATGTCGGCCTTGTTCAGGAACACGACGATGTAGGGAACGCCTACCTGACGGGACAGCAGGATGTGCTCGCGAGTCTGCGGCATGGGGCCGTCAGCAGCGGAGCAAACCAGGATAGCGCCGTCCATCTGAGCAGCACCGGTGATCATGTTCTTCACGTAGTCAGCGTGACCGGGGCAGTCAACGTGAGCGTAGTGACGGACAGCGGAGTCGTACTCAACGTGGGAGGTGTTGATGGTGATACCGCGAGCTTTCTCTTCCGGCGCGTTGTCGATCTGGTCGAAAGCGCGAGCAGAACCACCCCAGGTCTCGGAGCAGACTTTGGTCAGAGCAGCAGTCAGGGTGGTCTTGCCATGGTCTACGTGACCAATGGTGCCGACGTTGACGTGCGGTTTGTTACGTTCGAATTTTTCCTTAGCCACGACAGTAAACCTCTTACTTAAAGGGCTGAATCAACCTTGTTTTTTAACCAGCGCTTCGACGACGTTCGACGGAGCTTCGGCGTATTTTGCGAATTCCATGGAGTAGCTAGCGCGACCCTGAGACATGGAACGTACGTCGGTTGCATAACCGAACATCTCGCCCAGCGGAACTTCTGCACGGATAACCTTACCGGAAACCGAGTCTTCCATCCCCTGAATCAGGCCACGACGACGGTTCAGGTCACCCATCACGTCGCCCATGTAATCCTCAGGAGTTACCACCTCTACCTTCATGATCGGCTCAAGCACTTTACCGCCGCCCTTCTGGGCCAGCTGCTTGGTCGCCATGGAGGCAGCGATCTTGAACGCCATCTCGTTGGAGTCGACGTCGTGGTACGAACCATCGAACACGGAAGCCTTCAGGCCGATGAGCGGGTAGCCGGCGACAACGCCGTTCTTCATCTGCTCTTCGATGCCCTTCTGGATCGCCGGGATGTATTCCTTCGGAACCACACCACCCACGACTTCGTTGGTGAACACCAGACCTTCGGTGATGTTGCCCTTCTCGTCCACATCGGCAGCCGAGAAACGGATCCAGCAGTGACCGAACTGACCACGACCACCGGACTGACGAACGAACTTGCCTTCGATCTCGACGTTGTCCTTGGTGATGGTTTCACGGTAGGAAACCTGCGGCTTGCCGATGTTGGCCTCGACGCCGAACTCGCGCTTCATGCGGTCGACGAGGATGTCCAGGTGCAGCTCACCCATACCGGAGATGATGGTCTGGCCGGTTTCTTCGTCGGTCTTGACGCGGAACGACGGGTCTTCCTGGGCCAGTTTGCCGAGGGCGATACCCATCTTCTCCTGGTCAGCCTTGGTCTTCGGCTCAACAGCCACCGAGATTACCGGCTCCGGGAAGTCCATGCGCTCGAGGATGATCGGCTTGTCGATGTCGCACAGAGTGTCACCGGTGGTGACGTCCTTCATGCCGATCAGGGCCGCGATGTCGCCAGCGCGCACTTCCTTGATCTCGTCACGCTGGTTCGCGTGCATCTGCACCATACGACCAACGCGCTCTTTCTTGCCTTTCACGGAGTTGATGACCGACTGGCCCGACTCCAGAACGCCCGAGTAGACGCGAACGAAGGTCAGGGTACCTACGAACGGGTCGGTAGCGATCTTGAACGCAAGAGCGGAGAACGGAGCGCTGTCGTCCGCAGGACGCTCGTCATGGATCTCGTTGTCATCGGTGCTGTCCGGATGCACACCCTTGATCGCAGGGATCTCGGTCGGAGCCGGCAGGAAGTCGATAACGGCGTCGAGAACCAGGGGCACGCCCTTGTTCTTGAAGGAGGAACCGCAGACAGCCGGAACGATTTCGCAGGCGATAGTACGCTGACGCAGGCCGGCCTTGATCTCTTCGATCGTCAGCTCACCCTCTTCCAGGTACTTGTTCATCAGCTCTTCGTTGGCTTCGGCAGCAGCCTCGACCATGTTGTTGCGCCACTCGTTGGCCAGGTCGACCAGCTCCGCAGGAATCTCTTCCTCGCGGTAGGAGGTGCCCTTGTCGTCTTCGTTCCAGTAGATGGCCTTCATTTTCAGGAGGTCGATCTGACCCTGGAAGTCATCTTCAGCACCGATGGCCAGTTGAACCGGAACCGGGGTGTGACCCAGACGGTTCTTGATCTGGCCGACGACGCGCAGGAAGTTGGCGCCAGCGCGGTCCATCTTGTTCACGTAGACGATACGCGGAACACCGTACTTGTTGGCCTGACGCCATACGGTTTCGGACTGCGGCTCAACGCCGGAAGTACCGCAGAACACCACGACAGCACCGTCCAGCACGCGCAGGGAGCGCTCAACTTCAATGGTGAAGTCTACGTGGCCGGGGGTGTCGATGACGTTTACGCGGTACTTGTCGTACTGACCACGGGAGCCTTCCCAGAAGGTGGTGATGGCAGCGGAGGTAATGGTGATACCACGCTCCTGCTCCTGCACCATCCAGTCGGTAGTGGCTGCACCGTCGTGCACCTCACCCATCTTGTGGCTGAGACCTGTGTAGAACAGGATCCGCTCGGTAGTGGTGGTCTTGCCCGCGTCTACGTGGGCACAGATACCAATGTTCCGGTAGCGGTTAATTGCTGTATTACGAGCCATAAAGCCCTCGCGAAAGAATGGATGCCGTAATTAGAAGCGGTAGTGCGAGAACGCCTTGTTGGCTTCGGCCATACGGTGCACGTCTTCACGCTTCTTGACAGCAGCGCCTTTGCCATCGAAGGCATCCAGCAGCTCGCCAGCGAGGCGCAGGGCCATGGACTTCTCGCCACGCTTGCGCGCGGAGTCCACCAGCCAGCGCATGGCCAGCGCATTGCGACGGGACGGACGAACTTCGACCGGAACCTGGTAGGTAGCACCGCCTACACGGCGGGACTTGACTTCGACCAGCGGAGCGATGGCGTCGAGAGCTTTCTCGAAGATCTCCAGGGGATCGGCGTTCTTGCGGGATTTGACGGTATCCAGAGCACCGTAAACGATGCGCTCGGCTACGGCCTTCTTGCCGCTTTCCATCACGTGGTTCATGAACTTGGCGAGGATCTGGCTTCCGTATTTCGGATCGTCCAGGATCTCACGCTTGGCTGCTACACGACGTCTTGGCATTGATAAGCCCTCAAACGGTCTTCAGGTTAGCCCGGAACCATAACCATTCGGTTACGCCCGACCTTACTCTTATCGACTCAATAAAATTGAAAATCAGTGAGCGGACCGAATTACTTCGGACGCTTGGTACCGTACTTGGAACGGCCCTGCTTACGGTCTTTGACACCAGTGGTGTCCAGAGAACCGCGAACGGTGTGGTAGCGAACACCCGGAAGGTCTTTTACACGACCGCCACGGATCAGCACTACGCTGTGCTCCTGCAGGTTGTGACCTTCACCACCGATGTAGGAGGTGACTTCAAAACCGTTGGTCAGGCGAACACGGCAAACCTTACGGAGTGCGGAGTTCGGTTTTTTCGGCGTGGTGGTGTACACGCGAGTGCACACGCCACGACGCTGCGGGCAGTTCTGCAGCGCAGGAACGTCGGATTTTTCGACGATACGCTTGCGCGGCTGACGTACCAGCTGGTTGATAGTTGCCATCTATAAGCTCCACTGTTGTCTTTCGACGCTATTGCCCTAAAGCAAAATGGCAGAGCGCATGCCCTGCCAAATTTAGGGGTGCATGAGTCTAAAGAGACTAATTCCCCCAGTCAAGACAAAGCCCCGGGCGACAGAAGTCGGCCGGGGCTTTGCACTCAATTGCCGCTGGAGTTCAGCGCTTCGGTCAGCGCCGCTTCCACTTCGCTCGCGCTCACACGGACCGGCTTGCCGGCTTCGCGCTGACGCTTGCGTTCGCTGTGGTAGGCCAGGCCGGTACCGGCCGGGATCAGACGACCCACCACGACGTTTTCCTTCAGGCCACGCAGGTAGTCGCGCTTGCCAGTGACCGCCGCCTCGGTAAGAACGCGGGTGGTTTCCTGGAAGGACGCTGCGGAGATGAACGACTCGGTCGACAGCGAAGCCTTGGTGATACCCAGCAGGACGCGTTCGAACTTGGCGATGAAGCGATCTTCGGTCGCCAGACGCTCGTTCTCTTCCAGTACCTGAGTCAGCTCCATCTGGTCGCCCTTGATGAAGCTGGAGTCACCCGACTCGGCGATCTCGACCTTGCGCAGCATCTGACGCAGGATGGTCTCGATGTGCTTGTCGTTGATCTTCACGCCCTGGAGGCGGTACACGTCCTGGATCTCGTTGACGATGTACTTGGCCAGTGCGCTGACGCCCAGCAGACGCAGGATGTCGTGCGGGTTGCTCGGACCGTCGGAGATGACTTCGCCGCGGTTTACCTGTTCGCCTTCGAAGACGTTCAGATGTCGCCACTTCGGAATCAGCTCTTCGTAGGGATCGCTGCCGTCGGTCGGGGTGATGACCAGGCGACGCTTGCCCTTGGTTTCCTTGCCGAAGGAGATCGTGCCGCTGATTTCCGCCAGGATCGACGGCTCTTTCGGACGACGCGCTTCGAACAGGTCGGCAACACGCGGCAGACCACCGGTGATGTCGCGGGTTTTCGAAGTCTCTTGCGGGATACGGGCGATAACGTCACCCACGCCCACTTGAGCACCGTCGGCAACGCCAACCAGAGCGTTCGCCGGCAGGAAGTACTGGGCCGGTACGTCGGTACCCGGCAGCAGCAGCTCCTTGCCATTGGCGTCGACCAGCTTCACGGCCGGACGGATGTCCTTGCCGGCTGCCGGGCGATCCTTCGGATCCAGGACTTCGATGTTCGTCAGGCCGGTCAGTTCGTCGGTCTGACGCTTGATGGTGATGCCCTCCTCCATGCCGACGAAGGTAACGGTACCCTTCATTTCGGTCACGATCGGGTGGGTGTGCGGGTCCCACTTGGCGACGATGGCGCCCGGATCGACCTTGTCACCTTCCTTGACGCTGATGACAGCACCATAGGGCAGCTTGTAACGCTCGCGCTCGCGACCGAAGTCGTCGGCAACAGCCAGCTCGCCGGAACGGGAAACGGCAACCAGATGGCCGTTGAGGTTCTCGACGTGCTTCAGGTTGTGCAGGCGGATGGTACCGCCGTTCTTGACCTGGACGTTGTCGGCTGCGGAAGTACGGCTGGCCGCACCACCGATGTGGAAGGTACGCATGGTCAGCTGGGTACCCGGCTCACCGATGGACTGGGCGGCGATGACGCCGACCGCTTCACCGATGTTCACCTGGTGACCACGGGCCAGATCGCGGCCGTAGCACTTGGCGCAGATGCCGTAGCGGGTTTCGCAGCTGATCGGCGAACGCACGATCACTTCGTCGATGCTGGCGCGCTCGATGAACTCGACCCACTGCTCGTCGACCAGGGTACCGGCCGGAACGATGACCTCGTCGGAGCCCGGCTTGAACACGTCACGGGCGATCACTCGACCCAGTACACGCTCACCCAGGGGCTCGACCACGTCGCCGCCTTCGATGTGCGGAGTCATCAGCAGGCCCTGTTCGGTGCCGCAGTCGATCTCGGTCACGACCAGGTCCTGGGCCACGTCGACGAGACGACGGGTCAGGTAACCGGAGTTCGCGGTCTTCAGTGCGGTGTCCGCCAGACCTTTACGAGCACCGTGAGTGGAGATGAAGTACTGGAGTACGTTCAGGCCTTCACGGAAGTTCGCGGTGATGGGGGTCTCGATGATGGAGCCGTCCGGCTTGGCCATCAGGCCACGCATGCCGGCGAGCTGACGGATCTGTGCCGCGGAGCCCCGCGCACCGGAGTCAGCCATCATGTACATGGAGTTGAAGGACTCCTGATCGACTTCCTTGCCCTCGCGATCGACCACTTTCTCTTTCGAGAGGTTGGCCATCATCGCCTTGGACACTTCATCGTTCGCCTTGGACCAGAGGTCGATCACCTTGTTGTACTTCTCGCCCTGGGTTACCAGGCCGGAGGCGTACTGGGACTCAATCTCCTTCACTTCCTCGGTGGCCGCGTCGATGATGCGGGCCTTCTCGTCCGGGATCACGAAGTCGTTAACACCGATCGAGACACCGGAGATGGTGGAGTAGGCGAAGCCGGTGTACATCAGCTGGTCGGCGAAGATGACGGTGTCCTTGAGGCCAACCACGCGATAGCACTGGTTGATCAGCTTGGAGATCGCCTTCTTCTTCATCGGCTGGTTGACCACGTCGAACGCCAGGCCGGCCGGAACCACCTGGAACAGCAGCGCACGGCCGACAGTGGTGTCGACGATACGGGTGTTCTTGGTGATGGAGCCGTCCTTGTCCTTCACGGTCTCGTTGATGCGGACTTTCACGCGGGCGTGCAGGGACGCTTCGCCGGCGCGGAATACGCGGTCGACTTCCTGCAGGTCGGCGAATACGCGACCTTCACCCTTGGCGTTCACCGCCTCACGGGTCATGTAGTACAGACCCAGTACCACGTCCTGCGACGGCACGATGATCGGCTCGCCGTTGGCGGGGGACAGGATGTTGTTGGTGGACATCATCAGCGCGCGCGCTTCCAGCTGGGCCTCGAGGGTCAGCGGGACGTGAACGGCCATCTGGTCACCGTCGAAGTCGGCGTTGTACGCCGCGCAGACCAGCGGGTGCAGCTGGATGGCCTTGCCTTCGATGAGCACCGGCTCGAATGCCTGGATACCCAGACGGTGGAGGGTCGGTGCGCGGTTGAGCAGTACGGGGTGTTCACGGATGACTTCGGCGAGAACGTCCCAGACCTCGGGCAGCTCGCGCTCGACCATCTTCTTGGCCGCCTTGATGGTGGTGGCCATGCCGCGGGCTTCGAGCTTGCCGAAGATGAACGGCTTGAACAGCTCGAGGGCCATCTTCTTCGGCAGACCGCACTGGTGCAGACGCAGGGTCGGACCCACGGTGATCACGGAACGACCGGAGTAGTCCACGCGCTTACCGAGCAGGTTCTGACGGAAGCGACCTTGCTTACCCTTGATCATGTCGGCCAGGGACTTCAGCGGGCGCTTGTTCGAGCCGGTGATGGCGCGACCACGACGGCCGTTGTCCAGCAGAGCGTCGACAGCTTCCTGCAGCATGCGCTTTTCGTTGCGCACGATGATGTCCGGAGCGGCCAGGTCGAGCAGGCGCTTCAGGCGGTTGTTACGGTTGATCACGCGGCGATACAGATCGTTGAGATCGGAGGTCGCGAAGCGGCCGCCATCCAGCGGAACCAGCGGACGCAGGTCCGGCGGCAGCACCGGCAGGACGGTCAGCACCATCCACTCCGGATGGTTGCCGGAGCCCTGGAAGGCCTCCATCAGCTTCAGGCGCTTGGACAGCTTCTTGATCTTGGTTTCCGAGTTGGTCTGCGGAATCTCTTCGCGCAGGCGACCGATCTCGTGCTCCAGGTCGATGGCGTTCAGCAGCTCGCGAACGGCTTCGGCACCCATGCGGGCATCGAAGTCGTCGCCGAACTCTTCGAGGGCTTCGAAGTACTGCTCGTCGTTAAGCAGCTGGCCCTTTTCCAGGGTGGTCATGCCCGGATCGATCACCACGTAGCTCTCGAAATAGAGCACGCGTTCGATGTCACGCAGGGTCATGTCCAGCAGCAGGCCGATACGGGACGGCAGGGACTTCAGGAACCAGATGTGGGCGACCGGCGAAGCCAGCTCGATGTGACCCATGCGCTCACGGCGCACTTTGGCCAGGGCGACTTCGACACCGCACTTCTCGCAGATCACGCCGCGATGCTTGAGGCGCTTGTACTTACCGCACAGGCACTCATAGTCCTTCACCGGGCCGAAGATCTTGGCGCAGAACAGGCCATCGCGCTCCGGCTTGAAGGTACGGTAGTTGATGGTCTCCGGCTTCTTCACTTCACCGAAGGACCAGGAACGGATCATCTCGGGCGAGGCCAGGCCAATACGGATGGCATCGAACTCTTCGATTTGACCCTGGTTTTTCAACAGATTCAGCAAGTCTTTCAAGGCCTTTCCTCCTCACGGACCCGCTGCGACCGGCCTTGACCAGCCGCAGCGTATGGGCGTCTCGTGTTATTCGGTTTCCAGTTCGATGTCGATGCCGAGCGAGCGGATCTCTTTGATCAACACGTTGAAGGACTCGGGCATGCCGGCCTCCATGCGGTGATCCCCGTCCACGATGTTCTTGTACATCTTGGTACGGCCGTTCACGTCGTCCGACTTCACGGTCAGCATTTCCTGCAGGGTGTAGGCAGCGCCGTAGGCTTCCAGCGCCCAGACCTCCATCTCCCCGAAACGCTGGCCACCGAACTGCGCCTTGCCACCCAGCGGCTGCTGGGTAACCAGGCTGTAAGAGCCGGTGGAACGTGCGTGCATCTTGTCGTCGACCAGGTGGTTCAGCTTCAGCATGTACATGTAGCCGACGGTGGTCGGGCGCTCGAACATGTTGCCGGTACGACCGTCGAACAGGCGCATCTGACCACTTTCCGGCAGATCGGCCAGCTTCAGCATGGCCTTGATCTCGCGTTCCTTGGCACCGTCGAACACCGGGGTAGCCATCGGCACGCCAGCACGCAGGTTCTTGGCCAGGTCGAGGATTTCCTGGTCGCCCAGTTCGTCCAGGTTTTCCTGACGACCACCGATCTCGTTGTAGATCTCGTGGAGGAACTTGCGCAGCTCGGCGACCTTGCGCTGCTCTTCGAGCATGCGGTTGATCTTCTCGCCCAGGCCCTTGGCCGCGAGGCCCAGGTGGGTTTCGAGGATCTGGCCGACGTTCATACGCGACGGTACGCCCAGCGGGTTGAGGACGATGTCCACCGGGGTGCCATTGGCATCGTGGGGCATGTCTTCGACAGGCATGATCACGGAGACCACACCCTTGTTACCGTGGCGGCCCGCCATCTTGTCGCCCGGCTGGATGCGGCGCTTGATGGCCAGGTAGACCTTGACGATCTTCAGTACGCCCGGAGCCAGGTCATCGCCTTGCTGCAGCTTGCGCTTCTTGTCTTCGAACTTGTCGTCGAGCAGCTGGCGGCGGTCGGAGAGATAGGCCTGGGCCTTTTCCAACTGCTCGTTCAGTGCGTCGTCGGACATGCGCAGCTTGAACCACTGACCATGGTCGAGGCCGTCGAGGAAGGCGTCATCGATCTCGGCACCTTTCTTCAGGCCAGCGCCGCCTTCGGCCTTGGCACCGACCAGGGCGGAGCGCAGACGTTCGAAGGTAGCGCCCTCGACGATGCGGAACTCTTCGTTCAGGTCCTTGCGGATCTCGTCGAGCTGCATCTTCTCGATGGCCAGGGCACGGCTGTCGCGCTCCACGCCGTCACGGGTGAAGACCTGGACGTCGATGACGGTGCCCTTGGTACCGGTCGGCACGCGCAGGGAGGTGTCCTTAACATCGGAAGCCTTCTCACCGAAGATCGCGCGCAGCAGCTTCTCTTCCGGAGTCAGCTGGGTCTCGCCTTTCGGGGTGACCTTGCCGACCAGGATGTCGCCAGCACCGACTTCGGCACCCACGTAAACGATGCCCGCTTCGTCCAGCTTGTTCAGCGCCGCTTCACCCACGTTCGGGATGTCAGCGGTGATTTCTTCTGGGCCGAGCTTCGTGTCACGCGCCACACAGGTCAGTTCCTGGATGTGGATGGTGGTGAAGCGATCTTCCTGGACCACACGCTCGGAGAGGCAGATGGAGTCTTCGAAGTTGAAGCCGTTCCAGGGCATGAACGCAACGCGCATGTTCTGACCGAGAGCCAGTTCACCCATGTCGGTGGACGGACCGTCGGCGAGGATGTCGCTGCGGGAGACCTGGTCACCCTTCTGCACCAGCGGGCGCTGGTTGATGCAGGTGTTCTGGTTGGAACGGGTGTATTTGGTCAGGTTGTAGATGTCGACACCGGCTTCACCGGTTTCGACTTCGTCGTCATTGACGCGGACCACGATACGGCTGGCATCGACGGAATCGATCACGCCGCCACGACGGGCCACGACGCAGACGCCGGAGTCACGGGCGACGTTGCGCTCCATGCCGGTACCGACCAGGGGCTTGTCGGCACGCAGGGTCGGCACGGCCTGACGCTGCATGTTCGAACCCATGAGTGCACGGTTGGCGTCGTCGTGCTCGAGGAACGGGATCAGCGAGGCAGCAACGGAAACGACCTGCTTCGGCGAAACGTCCATGAGGGTGACGTCTTCCGGCGCCTTGACGGTGAACTCGTTCAGGTGACGTACGGCCACCAGCTCGTCGATCAGCTGGCCCTTCTCGTTCAGGGTCGCAGACGCCTGGGCGATGACGTGGTCGGCCTCTTCGATTGCGGAGAGGAAGACGATCTCGTCGGTCACCTGGGTGCCTTTTACAACGCGGTACGGGCTTTCCAGGAAGCCGTACTGGTTGGTGCGTGCATAGGTGGCAAGAGAGTTGATCAGACCGATGTTCGGACCTTCAGGGGTCTCGATCGGGCACACGCGGCCGTAGTGGGTCGGGTGTACGTCGCGGACTTCGAAGCCGGCGCGCTCACGGGTCAGACCACCTGGGCCGAGTGCGGAGACACGGCGCTTGTGGGTGATTTCGGAGAGCGGGTTGTTCTGGTCCATGAACTGCGAGAGCTGGCTGGAACCGAAGAATTCCTTGATCGCGGCAGCCACCGGCTTGGCGTTGATCAGGTCTTGCGGCATCAGGCCTTCGCTTTCGGCCATCGACAGACGCTCCTTGACCGCACGCTCGACGCGCACGAGACCGACACGGAACTGGTTCTCGGCCATCTCGCCGACGCAACGTACGCGACGGTTACCCAGGTGGTCGATGTCGTCGACGATACCCTTGCCGTTACGGATGTCGACCAGGGTCTTGAGGACCTCGACGATGTCTTCCTTGCTCAGCACGCCCGAACCTTCGATCTCGGTGCGACCGATACGACGGTTGAACTTCATGCGGCCGACGGCGGACAGGTCGTAACGTTCGGCGCTGAAGAACAGGTTGTTGAACAGGGTCTCGGCGGCTTCCTTGGTCGGCGGCTCACCGGGACGCATCATGCGGTAGATCTCGACCAGGGCTTCCAGCTGGTTGCCGGTGGAGTCGATCTTCAGGGTGTCGGAGATGAACGGACCGCAGTCGATGTCGTTGGTATACAGGGTCTCGATGCGAACGACCTGAGCCTTGGCGATCTTCACCAGGACGTCGGTGGTCAGCTCGGTGTTGCACTCGGCGATGATCTCGCCGGTGGCCGGATGCACGATCGCCTTGGCGGTGGTGCGGCCGAGAACGTAGTCCAGGGGGACTTCCAGTTCCTTGATGCCGGCCTTTTCCAACTGGTTGATGTGGCGCGCGGTGATGCGGCGGCCTTGCTCAACGATGACCTTGCCGTTCTCGTCCTTGATGTCGAACACGGCGATTTCGCCGCGCAGACGGTGAGGCACGAGCTCCAGGTGCAGGATCTCGCCTTTCACGTGGAAAACGTTGGTCGCATAGAAGGCATCGAGCACTTCTTCAGTGCTGTAGCCGAGCGCGCGCAACAGTACCGAAGCCGGCAGCTTGCGGCGACGGTCGATACGCACGAATACGCAGTCCTTCGGGTCGAACTCGAAGTCCAGCCAGGAGCCGCGGTAGGGGATGATGCGAGCGGAGTACAGCAGCTTGCCCGAGCTGTGGGTCTTGCCGCGGTCGTGGTCGAAGAACACGCCCGGAGACCGGTGCAGCTGGGAGACGATGACGCGCTCGGTACCGTTGATGATGAAGGTACCGTTCTCGGTCATCAGGGGGATTTCCCCCATGTAGACTTCCTGCTCCTTGATGTCCTTGATCGCCTTGTTCGACGACTCTTTGTCGAAAATGATCAGACGGACTTTGACTCGCAGCGGCACGGCGAAGGTTACGCCGCGCAGCACGCATTCCTTGACATCGAAAGCCGGCTCGCCCAGGCGATAGCCGACGTATTCCAGAGCGGCGTTACCGGAATAGCTGATAATCGGGAATACAGACTTGAAGGCCGCGTGCAGGCCGATATCACGAAACTGGTCCTTGCTCGCGCCCGCCTGCAGGAATTCGCGATACGAATCCAGCTGGATGGCCAGGAGGTAGGGTACATCCATGACGTCCGGCAACTTGCTAAAGTCTTTGCGGATACGTTTTTTCTCAGTGTATGAGTAAGCCATCAGCGTTCCCCAGCTTGGTCACCTGCTTGTTTGGCTCCCCCGACGGGAGTAGCCAGAAAATCGTGCAAACCCCTTGGTTTGCGCCACCTCTCGGGTGGTTTTTCACGTTCCGGTGGAGGCATGCGCCGGCCACCTAGAACGGAAAAAGGCCGGTGGCATAAGCCACCAGCCATCAGCCTCGCGCGAGTCGCTCGGGCTGTAGACGCAAAGTCGTCGCTTACTTGAGCTCGACTTTGGCGCCAGCTTCTTCCAGAGCCTTCTTGGCAGCTTCGGCTTCTTCTTTCGAAGCGCCTTCTTTGACAACGCCCGGGGCGCCGTCAACAACAGCCTTGGCTTCTTTCAGGCCCAGACCGGTCAGTTCGCGAACGACTTTGATGACGTTCACTTTCTTGTCGCCGGCTTCGGTCAGAACGATGTTGAACTCGGTTTGCTCTTCAGCAGCGGCAGCGGCAACAGCCGGGCCAGCAGCAACGGCAGCAGCGGCGGTAACGCCGAATTTCTCTTCCATTGCCTTGATCAGTTCAACAACTTGCATCACGGACATTTCGGATACGGCGTTGATGATGTCTTCGTTGGTCAGAGCCATGACTCTAATTCCTGTATAGATGGACGGCCTTTAACGGCCATCGAATTAAACGAGTTTACGTAGAAGAAGCAGCGCGCCTGGATCAGGCAGCAGCGCTTTCCTTCTGGTCGCGAATTGCCGCCAGGGTACGAGCCAGCTTGCTGGTAGCGCCTTGGATCACGCTCATCAGCTGCGATACGGCCTCGTCGTAGGTCGGCAGAGTTGCCAGTACGTCGATCTGGTTAGCTGCGATCAGCTTGCCTTCGAACGCGGCAGCCTTGATCTCGAACTTGTCCTGACCCTTCGAGAACTCCTTGAAGATACGAGCGGCAGCGCCCGGATGTTCGTTGGAGAACGCGATCAGGGTCGGGCCTTTGAACACGTCGCCGAGGACTTCGAAAGAAGTACCTTCAACGGCGCGACGAGCCAGGGTGTTACGCACGACTTTCACGTACACACCAGCCTCGCGGGCCTCTTTACGGAGTCCGGTCATGGCTCCCACGGTCACGCCACGGGCATCAGCCACGACAGCGGACAGGGCAGCTTTGGCAGCCTCGTTGACTTCAGCGACGATGGCCTTCTTGTCTTCGAGTTTAATTGCCACGGGTTCACTCCTGGATGTTACCGGTTCGTCCAGCCGGGGCCGGACGGCGTTTTGGTGTCTGATTCGGTAAACGAATCGGGAGCACCATCTGCGTAGGCTCGGGAAAGATTTCCCGGTTTGAGGCTTTCACCGCCTACGGTCTTGGATAGCCCCCGCCAGGCAGGGACCCCAATACCTGCGCAGCGGGCGTACCCGCTGCGACTTCATTTCTTAGGCTTCCAGGGAAGCCTGATCGATCTGCAGACCCGGGCCCATGGTGGTGCTCAGGGTCACGCGCTGAACGTACACACCCTTGGAGGTGGACGGCTTCAGGCGCTTCAGGTCAACCAGCAGAGCTTCGACGTTCTGCTTCAGTTTGACCGGCTCGAAATCGATCTTGCCAACGGAGGCGTGGATGATGCCGTTCTTGTCGGTACGGAAACGCACCTGACCAGCCTTGGCATTCTTCACAGCGGTGGCCACGTCCGGAGTCACGGTACCAACCTTCGGGTTCGGCATCAGGCCGCGCGGACCGAGGATCTGGCCCAGCTGACCGACAACACGCATCGCGTCGGGGGAGGCGATGACGACGTCATAGTTCAGGTCGCCGCCTTTCATTTCGGCAGCCAGCTCGTCCATGCCTACGCGGTCAGCGCCGGCAGCCAGAGCAGCTTCAGCGCCCGGACCCTGGGTGAAAACGGCAACGCGAACGCTTTTGCCGGTGCCGTTCGGCAGTACGGTAGCGCCACGTACGACCTGGTCGGATTTACGCGGATCAACGCCCAGGTTGATGGAGATATCAACGGACTCTTTGAACTTGATGGTCGACAGCTCAGCCAGCAGTTTGGCGGCGTCTTCGAAACCGTATTGTTTGCCGGCTTCGATTTTCTCGGCGATAGCCTTCTGGCGCTTGGTCAGCTTAGCCATTTACACACCCTCCACGTTCAGGCCCATGCTACGAGCGGAACCGGCGATGGTACGCACGGCCGCATCCAGGTCAGCTGCAGTCAGATCAGCCTGTTTTGCCTTGGCGATATCTTCCAGCTGAGCACGGGTAACGGTGCCGACTTTCTGGCTGTTCGGGCGAGCAGAGCCGCTGGTGATGCCAGCCGCTTTCTTCAGAAGCACGGAAGCCGGGGTGCTTTTGGTTTCGAAAGTGAAGCTGCGGTCGCTGTATACGGTGATGATCACGGGAGTCGGCAGACCGGGCTCCATGCCCTGGGTCTTGGCGTTGAACGCCTTGCAGAATTCCATGATGTTCACGCCATGCTGACCCAGAGCCGGGCCGACCGGCGGGGACGGGTTGGCTTGGGCAGCCTTCACTTGCAGCTTGATATAAGCCTGAATCTTCTTAGCCATCTATAACTCCAATTGCGGGTTCGAACGCCTTGAGGCTCCCCGTTTGCTTGCGCGTTTATCCCAGTGACGACAAAACCCCGCAACCATTGGCTGCGGGGTATGGGATGCCTATTTCAGCTATGCCTTCTCGACCTGGCTGAACTCCAGCTCCACCGGCGTGGAGCGGCCGAAGATGAGCACGGCGACCTGAATCCGGCTCTTCTCGTAGTTAACCTCTTCAACGACGCCATTGAAGTCCGCGAACGGCCCATCAATGACACGAACCGTTTCACCCGGCTCGAACAATGTCTTGGGCTTGGGCTTGTCGCCACTATCAGCGACGCGACGCAGGATCGCCTCAGCCTCTTTGTCGGTGATAGGCGCCGGCTTGTCGGCGGTACCACCAATGAAACCCATCACACGAGGAGTGTCCTTGACCAAGTGCCAAGTCCCCTCGTTCATTTCCATCTGAACAAGCACGTAACCAGGGAAGAACTTGCGCTCACTTTTGCGCTTCTGGCCATTCCGCATCTCCACCACCTCTTCGGTAGGGACCAGAATCTCGCCAAAACCATCTTCCATGCCGGCAAGCTTGACGCGCTCCACCAGCGAACGCATTACGTGCTTTTCATAACCGGAGTAGGCATGCACAACGTACCAACGCTTAGCCACGGCGCACCCTTAACCTACAATCATCGAAACAAGCCAACCGAGCAGGGAATCGAGCCCCCACAGCAGCAGCGCCATTACCAGAACAACAGCCACAACGATAAGCGTGGTCTGCGTGGTTTCCTGACGAGTCGGCCAAACGACCTTGCGGATCTCCGCACGCGCCTCTTTAGCCAGAACAAAGAATGCTTGCCCCTTGGCAGTCTGCAGCGCTACAAAGGCAGCACCCGCACCCAGAACAAGCAGAACAAGAACGCGATAGATGATCGGCTCAGCAGAAAAATACTGATTACCAACCACACCAACCGCGACGATAGCAGCCACAACGATCCACTTCAGAACGTCGAAGCGTGTTTCTTTGGCTTCAGCCTTGGCATTCATCAGCTAGGACCTTGTGAATATTTGCCAAACTTCCTTCTTGGAAATTTGGCAGGCCAGGAGGGAATCGAACCCCCAACCTGCGGTTTTGGAGACCGCCGCTCTGCCAATTGAGCTACTGGCCTGTAACGAAGTCAGGCCGACCATTATGCCGGCCTGACAGGGTTAGATCAACCGATTACTCGATGATCTTGGCAACCACGCCGGCGCCAACGGTACGGCCGCCTTCGCGAATCGCGAAACGCAGACCGTCTTCCATGGCGATCGGAGCGATCAGGGTGACAACCATCTTGATGTTGTCGCCCGGCATTACCATCTCAACGCCTTCCGGCAGTTCGCAGTTACCGGTCACGTCAGTGGTACGGAAGTAGAACTGCGGACGGTAGCCCTTGAAGAACGGGGTGTGACGACCACCTTCTTCCTTGGACAGAACGTACACTTCGCACTCGAACTTGGTGTGCGGCTTGATGGTGCCCGGCTTGGCCAGAACCTGGCCACGCTCTACGTCGTCACGCTTGGTGCCGCGCAGCAGGATACCAACGTTCTCACCAGCACGACCTTCGTCGAGCAGCTTGCGGAACATTTCAACGCCGGTGCAGATGGTCTTGCTGGTATCACGGATACCAACGATTTCCACTTCTTCCTGGACCTTGACGATACCGCGCTCAACACGACCGGTAACCACGGTGCCGCGGCCGGAGATGGAGAACACGTCTTCGATCGGCATCAGGAACGGCTGGTCGATGGCACGAACCGGCTCCGGAATGTAGGAGTCCAGGGTCTCTACCAGCTTGCGAACAGCGGAGACGCCGATTTCGTTGTCGTCCTTGCCTTCCAGCGCCATCAGCGCGGAACCGATAACGATCGGGGTGTCGTCGCCCGGGAAGTCGTAGGTGTTCAGCAGATCGCGAACTTCCATTTCGACCAGTTCCAGCAGCTCGGCGTCGTCAACCATGTCGGCCTTGTTCAGGAACACGACGATGTAGGGAACGCCTACCTGACGGGACAGCAGGATGTGCTCGCGAGTCTGCGGCATGGGGCCGTCAGCAGCGGAGCAAACCAGGATAGCGCCGTCCATCTGAGCAGCACCGGTGATCATGTTCTTCACGTAGTCAGCGTGACCGGGGCAGTCAACGTGAGCGTAGTGACGAACAGCGGAGTCGTACTCAACGTGGGAGGTGTTGATGGTGATACCGCGAGCTTTCTCTTCCGGCGCGTTGTCGATCTGGTCGAAAGCGCGAGCAGAACCACCCCAGGTCTCGGAGCAGACTTTGGTCAGAGCAGCAGTCAGGGTGGTCTTGCCATGGTCTACGTGACCAATGGTGCCGACGTTGACGTGCGGTTTGTTACGTTCGAATTTTTCTTTAGCCATCGAGAACGTCTCCCATCAAAGAATTGAGCGAGTCACGCCACCATTAAAACAAAGGCAGATATTCACATATCTGCCTTTGTTGAGATGGAGCTCATGAGCGGAATCGAACCGCTGACCTCACCCTTACCAAGGGTGTGCTCTACCAGCTGAGCTACATGAGCCAAACACATTGCATGAACATCAAACCTGGAGCGGGTAGCGGGAATCGAACCCGCATCATCAGCTTGGAAGGCTGAGGTTCTACCACTGAACTATACCCGCGGAGCCCGGTGCTCACGCTTGAATCTGGTGGAGGGAGAAGGATTCGAACCTTCGAAGTCTATGACGTCAGATTTACAGTCTGATCCCTTTGGCCGCTCGGGAATCCCTCCAATCGGGAGGCGGCATTTTCATTCTCTGCCACCCTACTGTCAAGCATTTTCTCATTTAAATCTTGAGGTTAGCTTACTTTGACAGCAGCTCCGCAGTTCTACTTTTTCAGCCTAGCTGCGAAGCGGGCGCCATTCTATTCAAACTATCTGGAGGATGCAACGTTTTCGCACGGCATTATTTTATGTTGGAGCCCAGCGAAGTCCCGAGCCAGCTCCCCAAGCAACGCATCATCAGCTAGACGTCGGCTTTCCGGGGCGATGCGAACCCAGAAATCTCGATGAGAGCGCGCAAGTTCTCGCATAGAAGGTTCATAACCCGCATCCTTCAAACGCGCCATCACGCTTTCAGCGGAGTCCATCCGTGGAAAAATCCCCAGCGAAATGCCGTTCTGCAAGTCACCCTGACTGATGATGTAGCTGTCTATTTTCCGCGCCTGAAGCTCTTTGAGTTGACGCAACGATGCCTGCCGCGATGCCAGCGGAGCGAGATAGACCCAATAATCCACTCCGGCAGCCGCATCGACCTCTTGAACCTGCCCCTGAATATCAAGCGCGACCAGACGCTGCTCAACCTCCCTTGCCTGGGCTTCCTGTTCAAAACTTCCAAGGTATAGGCATGCATTCTGCTCAGCCGTAGCCTGCTGCACCGATGACTCTTCATGCCTGGGCCTGGCGTCTTTCGACTCACTCAGTAGCCGGATGTCCTGCTGTCCCCCTCTATATAAAGAGAGCGTTTCCACTTCTTTAGCGCGCAGAGGCGCCTGCTGCTGATGCCACACGTAATAGAAAAGATTGAGAACCAGCAAAAGCAGAAACATCCAACGCATGACGAACCTCAAGGTAACGGGCAGGCAATCGCCAATCCAACGAACACAAGATCCGGAAGGACTTTGGCCTGGGGAAACTCATCCTTCACCAGAAAGGCATCTCCACCTGTCAGATAGAGCTCAAAGGAAGCTCCCAGCCAGTCTCTCGCTTGCACAACCTGGGTGTGCACAAAACCTTGCAACATCAACAGGCAGCCTCGCTCTACAGCCTCGACTGTTGAGCGCCCCGGCACCATTTGCTGCAGAGCTCGCTCTGCGGCGTCATCGCCATACCGGATACGTCGAGTATGCGTTCGCAACTGATTACGCATGAGCGGCATTCCTGGACAGATGAAGCCACCAAGATGTTCCCCCGCTCCAGAAACGAAGTCTGAGGTAACCGCCGTACCAAGATCCAGGACCAGACATGCACTATTCGACAGATGATAAGCCCCAAGAACAGCAAGCCATCGATCAAGCCCCAGACGCTGATAATCGTCATAGCCGTTGCGCACCCCAGCCATCTCCCTGGAAGGCTGAGCACAAGCAGATTCGATAGCAAAGGCCGCGCGCAATTTATCCATGAGCCGATGAGTTTCATCGTCGGTACGCACGCTTACGAGGCGACACCAGCTCAGCTCAATCTTGGATGTCGAGAGCACTGCGATCAGCTCATCCTCGGAACCTACGACACCTCCGGCAAGAACTCGCATCTCGGTAGTAGAGATCACGCGCCACTTGATGAAGCTGTTACCGCAATCAAGCTCAAGAATCATTACGCAACCTCAAACTGAGCTCTCCACCACTGAAAACCTTCTCGGAACCATCAACATCCATTCGCAGGGCACCACTATCGTCCACCCCCAGAATGACGCCATCGACACGCTGCTTGCCCGCAATTAGCGAGGCCTCTCGCCCGCGCCAGAGATGGTCAGCCTCCCACTCTGCCCGCAAGGCCTTGAAGCCCTCGCGATGACATTGCGCCAGACAGCAATTCAACTGCTCAAGAACATCTATGGCAAGCGCGGTTCGATCAAACAAACCACCACTTTCGAGGACAATGGAGGTCCAGGGCTGACTTATCTCCGCGTCAGCCCCACGCATATTGACGTTGATGCCGATACCAATAATGACACTGCAGATGTCTGCGGGATCCCCAATCAACTCCAGAAGAATTCCCGCTATCTTGCGGTCATTGACCAGAATATCGTTGGGCCACTTGAGCCCAAGACCAGAGAGCCCGCTCAAACGTATTGCTCGCAGGACAGCCAGCCCTACTACCAGGCTAAGGCCCTCTAGATGGCCCACGCCCCCCTCGACGCGCAAGCCCACGCTGCAGTAGAGATTCTGCCCATAGGGGCTGACCCATTCCCGACCGCGCCTGCCGCGACCGCCACTCTGATGCTCTGCCAGGACAGCAAAAGGAGTCTCGGCTCCAGCGGCGATACGTCGCATGACTTCAGCATTAGTGGAATCGACGGTTTCAACAACAGCACAGGAAAAGCCCGGCACGCCGTCATTCAGCCTTGCGGGATCAAGAAGACTCATGGGAGCTTCCAATCGGTAGCCCCTGCCACGCAGCTTATGAAACCGGACGTCGTAGTTCGCCTCGAGAGATTGCAATTGCTTCCAGACGGCACTTCGACTAACACCGAGCACCCGCCCCAACTCCTCACCGGAGTGAAACTGGCCGTCCTGTAGGAGCTTCAACAAGGTAAGCATGCGCGCACCGCCTCGGAATGAGGCACGCATCATAGCCATGCATGCTGGGATTGCATAGAAAAGTACAGATTGGAATAGACCATATAGTCGAAAAGATATTCGACAAATCTCGACGCTGCGGCCGATTTTCTTAGGCGCAAAGTCAAACCCCCGACCTTCTTGCGAAGATCGGGGGTTTGGTATAGGTGCTTGACGATGACCTACTCTCACATGGAGAAACTCCACACTACCATCGGCGATGCATCGTTTCACTACTGAGTTCGGGATGGGATCAGGTGGTTCCAACGCTCTATGGTCGTCAAGCAATTCGGTTGGGGTATCGTCTAGGACGCGACCCCGAATGGGTATGTGATAAGGCTTTGCAAGTTCTGGCCAATTTTCGGCTAAGTCGACTTCACCTTATAACAACAATCGTCAGATTGTTTGGGTGTTATATGGTCAAGCCTCACGGGCAATTAGTATTGGTTAGCTCAACGCCTCACAGCGCTTACACACCCAACCTATCAACGTCGTAGTCTTCGACGGCCCTTTAGGGGATTCAAGATCCCAGTGAGATCTCATCTTGAGGCGAGTTTCCCGCTTAGATGCTTTCAGCGGTTATCTCTTCCGAACGTAGCTACCCGGCAATGCCACTGGCGTGACAACCGGAACACCAGAGGTTCGTCCACTCCGGTCCTCTCGTACTAGGAGCAGCCCCTCTCAAATCTCAAACGTCCACGGCAGATAGGGACCGAACTGTCTCACGACGTTCTAAACCCAGCTCGCGTACCACTTTAAATGGCGAACAGCCATACCCTTGGGACCGGCTTCAGCCCCAGGATGTGATGAGCCGACATCGAGGTGCCAAACACCGCCGTCGATATGAACTCTTGGGCGGTATCAGCCTGTTATCCCCGGAGTACCTTTTATCCGTTGAGCGATGGCCCTTCCATACAGAACCACCGGATCACTAAGACCTACTTTCGTACCTGCTCGACGTGTCTGTCTCGCAGTCAAGCGCGCTTTTGCCTTTATACTCTACGACCGATTTCCGACCGGTCTGAGCGCACCTTCGTACTCCTCCGTTACTCTTTAGGAGGAGACCGCCCCAGTCAAACTGCCCACCATACACTGTCCTCGATCCGGATGACGGACCAGAGTTAGAACCTCAAGCATGCCAGGGTGGTATTTCAAGGATGGCTCCACGCAGACTGGCGTCCACGCTTCAAAGCCTCCCACCTATCCTACACAAGCAGGCTCAAAGTCCAGTGCAAAGCTACAGTAAAGGTTCACGGGGTCTTTCCGTCTAGCCGCGGATACACTGCATCTTCACAGCGATTTCAATTTCACTGAGTCTCGGGTGGAGACAGCGCCGCCATCGTTACGCCATTCGTGCAGGTCGGAACTTACCCGACAAGGAATTTCGCTACCTTAGGACCGTTATAGTTACGGCCGCCGTTTACCGGGGCTTCGATCAAGAGCTTCGCTTGCGCTAACCCCATCAATTAACCTTCCGGCACCGGGCAGGCGTCACACCCTATACGTCCACTTTCGTGTTTGCAGAGTGCTGTGTTTTTAATAAACAGTCGCAGCGGCCTGGTATCTTCGACCGGCATGGGCTTACGGAGCAAGTCCTTCACCCTCACCGGCGCACCTTCTCCCGAAGTTACGGTGCCATTTTGCCTAGTTCCTTCACCCGAGTTCTCTCAAGCGCCTTGGTATTCTCTACCCAACCACCTGTGTCGGTTTGGGGTACGGTTCCTAGTTACCTGAAGCTTAGAAGCTTTTCCTGGAAGCATGGCATCAACCACTTCATCGTCTAAAAGACGACTCGTCATCAGCTCTCAGCATTAAGCGCCCGGATTTACCTAAGCACTCTGCCTACCACCTTAAACTTGGACAACCAACGCCAAGCTGGCCTAGCCTTCTCCGTCCCTCCATCGCAGTAACTAGAAGTACAGGAATATTAACCTGTTTCCCATCGACTACGCTCTTCAGCCTCGCCTTAGGGACCGACTAACCCTGCGTCGATTAACGTTGCGCAGGAACCCTTGGTCTTTCGGCGTGCGAGTTTTTCACTCGCATTGTCGTTACTCATGTCAGCATTCGCACTTCTGATACCTCCAGCAAGCTTCTCAACTCACCTTCACAGGCTTACAGAACGCTCCTCTACCGCATCACTTACGTGATACCCGTAGCTTCGGTGTATGGTTTGAGCCCCGTTACATCTTCCGCGCAGGCCGACTCGACTAGTGAGCTATTACGCTTTCTTTAAAGGGTGGCTGCTTCTAAGCCAACCTCCTAGCTGTCTAAGCCTTCCCACATCGTTTCCCACTTAACCATAACTTTGGGACCTTAGCTGACGGTCTGGGTTGTTTCCCTTTTCACGACGGACGTTAGCACCCGCCGTGTGTCTCCCATGCTCGGCACTTGTAGGTATTCGGAGTTTGCATCGGTTTGGTAAGTCGGGATGACCCCCTAGCCGAAACAGTGCTCTACCCCCTACAGTGATACATGAGGCGCTACCTAAATAGCTTTCGAGGAGAACCAGCTATCTCCGAGCTTGATTAGCCTTTCACTCCGATCCACAGGTCATCCGCTAACTTTTCAACGGTAGTCGGTTCGGTCCTCCAGTCAGTGTTACCTAACCTTCAACCTGCCCATGGATAGATCGCCCGGTTTCGGGTCTATTCCCAGCGACTAGACGCCCTATTAAGACTCGCTTTCGCTACGCCTCCCCTATTCGGTTAAGCTCGCCACTGAAAATAAGTCGCTGACCCATTATACAAAAGGTACGCAGTCACCCAACAAAGTGGGCTCCCACTGCTTGTACGCATACGGTTTCAGGTTCTATTTCACTCCCCTCTCCGGGGTTCTTTTCGCCTTTCCCTCACGGTACTGGTTCACTATCGGTCAGTCAGTAGTATTTAGCCTTGGAGGATGGTCCCCCCATATTCAGACAAAGTTTCTCGTGCTCCGTCCTACTCGATTTCACTTCTAAGATCCTTTCGCGTACAGGGCTATCACCCACTATGGCCGCACTTTCCAGAGCGTTCCGCTAAAATCAAAGAAGCTTAAGGGCTAGTCCCCGTTCGCTCGCCACTACTAAGGGAATCTCGGTTGATTTCTGTTCCTCAGGGTACTTAGATGTTTCAGTTCCCCTGGTTCGCCTCTTGCACCTATGGATTCAGTACAAGATACCTAGGTTATCCTAGGTGGGTTCCCCCATTCAGAGATCTCCGGATCAAAGTCTGTTTGCCGACTCCCCGAAGCTTATCGCAGGCTACCACGTCTTTCATCGCCTCTGACTGCCAAGGCATCCACCGTATGCGCTTCTTCACTTGACCATATAACCCCAAGCAATCTGGTTATTGTCTCTAACGTGAAGACGACATTCGCCGAAAATTCGCGCTTGAACTCGCAAATTTTACCTTGACTTGATTAATCACCAGTGAAAGAGATTAATCAGTCTACTTCTATCACATACCCAAATTTTTAAAGAACGGTTCTGGCGCAAAGACCAGAAATCAATGCCATTCTCAAGGCACTCATTTCTGAGCTTTCAGCGATTTCAGAGTGGATGGTGGAGCCAAGGAGGATCGAACTCCTGACCTCCTGCGTGCAAAGCAGGCGCTCTCCCAGCTGAGCTATGGCCCCTCGAAGACCTGCCACGCCCATGACAATTGGTGGGTCTGGGCAGATTCGAACTGCCGACCTCACCCTTATCAGGGGTGCGCTCTAACCAACTGAGCTACAGACCCAATCGTCTTACTCTCGGGTCTAACAACCCAATCGCTTTTCGCAAGTGAATCAAGCAATTCGTGTGGGAGCTTATGAAGAAGCTGATGTCTTCGATTAAGGAGGTGATCCAGCCGCAGGTTCCCCTACGGCTACCTTGTTACGACTTCACCCCAGTCATGAATCACTCCGTGGTAACCGTCCCCCTTGCGGTTAGACTAGCTACTTCTGGAGCAACCCACTCCCATGGTGTGACGGGCGGTGTGTACAAGGCCCGGGAACGTATTCACCGTGACATTCTGATTCACGATTACTAGCGATTCCGACTTCACGCAGTCGAGTTGCAGACTGCGATCCGGACTACGATCGGTTTTATGGGATTAGCTCCACCTCGCGGCTTGGCAACCCTTTGTACCGACCATTGTAGCACGTGTGTAGCCCTGGCCGTAAGGGCCATGATGACTTGACGTCATCCCCACCTTCCTCCGGTTTGTCACCGGCAGTCTCCTTAGAGTGCCCACCATAACGTGCTGGTAACTAAGGACAAGGGTTGCGCTCGTTACGGGACTTAACCCAACATCTCACGACACGAGCTGACGACAGCCATGCAGCACCTGTGTCTGAGTTCCCGAAGGCACCAATCCATCTCTGGAAAGTTCTCAGCATGTCAAGGCCAGGTAAGGTTCTTCGCGTTGCTTCGAATTAAACCACATGCTCCACCGCTTGTGCGGGCCCCCGTCAATTCATTTGAGTTTTAACCTTGCGGCCGTACTCCCCAGGCGGTCGACTTATCGCGTTAGCTGCGCCACTAAGATCTCAAGGATCCCAACGGCTAGTCGACATCGTTTACGGCGTGGACTACCAGGGTATCTAATCCTGTTTGCTCCCCACGCTTTCGCACCTCAGTGTCAGTATCAGTCCAGGTGGTCGCCTTCGCCACTGGTGTTCCTTCCTATATCTACGCATTTCACCGCTACACAGGAAATTCCACCACCCTCTACCGTACTCTAGCTCAGTAGTTTTGGATGCAGTTCCCAGGTTGAGCCCGGGGCTTTCACATCCAACTTGCTGAACCACCTACGCGCGCTTTACGCCCAGTAATTCCGATTAACGCTTGCACCCTTCGTATTACCGCGGCTGCTGGCACGAAGTTAGCCGGTGCTTATTCTGTCGGTAACGTCAAAACAGCAAGGTATTAGCTTACTGCCCTTCCTCCCAACTTAAAGTGCTTTACAATCCGAAGACCTTCTTCACACACGCGGCATGGCTGGATCAGGCTTTCGCCCATTGTCCAATATTCCCCACTGCTGCCTCCCGTAGGAGTCTGGACCGTGTCTCAGTTCCAGTGTGACTGATCATCCTCTCAGACCAGTTACGGATCGTCGCCTTGGTGAGCCTTTACCTCACCAACTAGCTAATCCGACCTAGGCTCATCTGATAGCGCAAGGCCCGAAGGTCCCCTGCTTTCTCCCGTAGGACGTATGCGGTATTAGCGTTCCTTTCGAAACGTTGTCCCCCACTACCAGGCAGATTCCTAGGCATTACTCACCCGTCCGCCGCTGAATCATGGAGCAAGCTCCACTCATCCGCTCGACTTGCATGTGTTAGGCCTGCCGCCAGCGTTCAATCTGAGCCATGATCAAACTCTTCAGTTCAATACTGCTTGGGTTTTGAGAAAACCCTAAACTTGGCTCAGCAATCGCAAATAAACTCTCGAATTCACGAGTGTTACTTGTGTTGCTGATAATCAGTCGACTACCAGTCTTACATCACAAGCACCCACACGAATTGCTTGATTCAAGTTGTTAAAGAGCAATTTCGATCAAGTCTTTCGTCTCAACCGAGGCCGCGCATTCTACAGCAGCCTTTCTTTCTGTCAAGCTGTTTTTCGAAGAATTTTTTCTTTCTACTCAACAACTTGCGCTTCAGTGATTCTTTCGCTTCACATCAGCGGGAGGCGAATTCTACAGCGTTCAAACTCGCTGTCAACACCTCTTTTTCAGTTTCTTCCGGAGTCATCCGAGCGAAACTGGCGATGCCTTAACCAGCCTGGCACCACCCTTCCACCGCACCGATCAAACCTTGGCCTGACCACCCTCCAATTACTTAACCTTTTGATTTACAAGAGATTTTTCTTGGATTCCGCTGTGGAAGTGGTGCGCATTATAGGGATACGAAACGGCACGTCAACACTTAAATGAAAAAATCATTCAGCCTTCAACGAGATACGTGCGAACGCCTTCTTACCAGCCTGGCAGACATGCACGGCGCCACGCTTGAAGATGAAGCCGCGATCAACTACCGCGCCATCTACACGAACACCGCCAGAACCCAGCAGATCACGAGCGACAGCGGCATTCTTCACCAGACCCGCCTTATTAAGGACGGATGCGATCGGCATGTCCTCTTCTGCTACCAACTCGATTTCCGGAAGATCCTCAGGCAGCTCGCCCTCCTTCATACGGTTGCCCGCAGAACGATGCGCAGAAGCCGCAGCCTCTTCCCCATGGAAGCGAGCCACGATCTCCTCGGCCAGCTTGATCTTGATGTCGCGAGGATTCGCACCCTGCTCGATGTCGTGACGGAATTGCTCGATCTCTTCCATGGAGCGGAAGCTGAGCAGCTCGAAGTAACGCCACATCAGTGCATCCGGGATGGATACCAGCTTGCTATACATCACGCCCGGCGCTTCCTGGATACCCACGTAGTTACCCAGAGACTTGGACATCTTCTTCACACCATCCAGGCCTTCAAGCAGCGGCATGGTGACGATGCACTGGGACTCCTGCCCGTAGGCGCGCTGCAGCTCACGCCCCATCAGCAGGTTGAACTTCTGATCGGTACCACCCAGTTCGACATCCGCACGCAACGCTACAGAGTCATAGCCCTGAACCAACGGATAGAGGAACTCGTGGATCGCGATCGGCTGATTGCTGCTGTAGCGCTTGTCGAAGTCATCGCGCTCCAGCATGCGCGCCACCGTGTACTGGGACGAAAGGCGAATGAAATCTGCCGGGCTCAGCTGATCCATCCAAGTGGAGTTGAACGCCACTTCCGTCTTCGCAGGATCGAGAATCTTGAACACTTGGCTTTTATAGGTCTCGGCGTTGTCCAGGACCTGCTCGCGAGTAAGCGGCGGGCGGGTAGCGCTCTTGCCGCTGGGGTCGCCGATCATTCCAGTGAAGTCACCGATCAGGAAGATCACCTGATGACCCAACTCCTGGAACTGACGCAGCTTATTAATAAGGACGGTATGCCCAAGGTGCAGATCGGGCGCAGTCGGATCGAACCCCGCCTTGATGCGAAGGGGCTGTCCCCGCTTGAGCTTTTCTACCAGCTCGGACTCGACCAGAACCTCTTCTGCGCCGCGCTTGATAAGCGCCAGCTGCTCTTCAACCGACTTCATGAAAGCCCCGTAACCGCTCGACAAACCAAAAGGGAACCAAACATACAAGATCGCTGACTAATTACAAGTTTTGCGCCCGGGTCGGTACCAACCGGCGGAAGGCAGGATCTTGAGGTTGCCTACGCCGTATTTTGGTTATATTTTAGGCAGTTAGTTCACATTCTAAAAACACCACTCGCCATGACGCATATCGTTCCTAAAGCGCCGCGCTACCCGAAAAGCCATTTGCTGGCCGCAAGCGGTGTAGCTGCGCTGCTCAGCCTGGCTTTGCTGGTGTTCCCGTCTCGTGAAGTCGAGGCGAAGAAGACCTACATCAATCTGGAAATGGAGAACGGCTCCGAAGCCCTCATCCAGGAGAAGGACGACCTCCGACCAGACACCGTCAACGGAGAAGAGGGCAGCTCGCCATTCGCATCCATCGAGCGCCCTGCGGACGACCAGAACAGCGCCGACAAAGACGCGGACAAGGACGAAGCCTCAACCGACCTAGCATCCAGCGAACCACCCAAAGAGCCCGGCCTGCACACCGTAACCGTTGGCAACGGCGACACCTTGTCGACCCTATTCAGCAAGGTCGGCCTGTCCGCCACCGTTCTGCATGACGTGCTCAACAGCAGCAAGGACGCCAAGGACCTCAGCCGTCTGAAGATCGGCCAGGCGTTCGAGTTCCGCCTCTCTCCCGAAGGCGAGTTGCAGAGCCTGCATTCCAAGCTCAGCGACCTCGAGACCGTGACCCTGTCCAAGACCGACAAGGGCTATGAGTTCAAGCGTGACCTGGCCAAGCCGGACATCCACCCCGCCTATGCCCACGGCGTGATCGACAGCTCGCTCTTCCTCTCCGCCAAGCGCGCCGGTCTCTCGCATAACCTGACCATGGACCTGGCGAACATCTTCGACTACGACATCGACTTCGCCCTCGACATCCGAGAAGGGGACGAATTCGAAGTCATCTACGAAGAGAAGTCGGTCAACGGCAAGCAGGTAGGCACCGGCAACATCCTCGCCGCGCGCTTCACCAACCGTGGCAAGACCTACAGCGCCGTTCGCTTTACCAGCAGCCAGGGCATCGCCAGCTACTTCCGCGACGACGGCACCAGCATGCGCAAGGCCTTTATCCGGACGCCGGTGGATTTCGCCCGCATCAGCTCCCGCTTCTCCATCGGCCGCCGCCACCCGATCCTCAACAAGATCCGCGCCCACAAAGGTGTCGACTACGCAGCCCCGCGCGGCACACCTATCAAGGCCACCGGCGACGGCAAGATCGTCCTGGCCGGTCGCCGTGGTGGCTACGGCAACGCGGTGATCATCCAGCACAGCGGCAAGTACCGGACCCTCTACGGCCACATGCAGGGCTTCGCCAAGGGCATCAAGACCGGCGGCACCGTCAAGCAAGGGCAGATCATCGGCTACATCGGCACCACAGGGCTCTCCACTGGTCCCCACCTGCATTACGAGTTCCAGGTCAACGGCCAGCACGTCGACCCGCTCGGCGTGAAGCTACCCATGGCCGATCCGTTGGCCAGCGCCGAGAAGAAGCGTTTCCTGCAGATGAGCAAACCGCTGATGGCACGCATGGACCAGGAAAAGGCCACCATGCTCGCGCAGAACAAGCGCTGACCCGATGCCGCGCTACCTCGGAGTGATGTCCGGAACCAGCCTGGACGGACTGGACATCGCCCTGATCGACCAAGGAGAGCGCACTCGCCTCCTCGCCTCACACTACATCCCCATGCCCGACTCGCTCCGCCAGGAGCTGCTCTCGCTCTGCGCGCCAGGCGAAGACGAACTCGCGCGTGCGGCCCTGGCCGAGCGGCGCTGGGTAGAACTCGCCGCCTCAGGCATCGACCTCCTGCTTCGCGAGAAGGGCCTGGTAGCCACCGACATCCGCGCCATCGGCAGCCACGGCCAGACCGTGCGCCACGAACCGGCGCGCGGCTTCACCATCCAAATCGGCAACTGCGCCCTGCTGGCCGAGCTCACCGGCATCACCGTGGTCGGTGACTTCCGCCGGCGCGATGTCGCCGCCGGCGGCCAAGGCGCCCCCCTGGTGCCCGCCTTCCATGAAGCGCTCTTCGACGACCGCAACGGCAACCGCGCAGTGCTCAACATCGGTGGATTCAGCAACCTGTCACTCATCGAGCCCGACCAAGCGGTGCGCGGCTTCGACTGCGGTCCGGGCAATGTGCTGATGGATGCCTGGATCCAGCTCAACCTCGGCCAAGGCTACGATCGTGACGGAGCGTGGGCGGCCAGCGGCCAGGTGCAACCGTCGTTGCTGGACACACTGCTGGAGGACGACTTCTTCAGCACGCGCGGCCCGAAAAGCACCGGTCGTGAATTGTTCAACCTGAACTGGCTCCAGGCACACCTCGCCAAGCTGCCGACCCTCAAGCCCGAGGATGTGCAAGCCACCCTCCTCGAACTCAGCGCCCGCAGCATGGTGGATGCGCTCAAGGCCGCCCAGACGGAAACCCTCGAGCTGCTGGTGTGCGGTGGCGGTGCCCACAACGGCACCCTGATGCGCCGCCTCGCCGAACTGCTACCCGGAACCCAGGTCAGCGCCACCGACAGCCGTGGCGTGCCTGCGGACTGGGTCGAAGCCATGGCCTTCGCCTGGCTGGCCCACTGCTGCCTCGAAGGCATCCCCGCCAACCGCCCGAGCGTGACCGGGGCCAAGGGCCTGCGCATCCTCGGCGCCATCCATCCCGCCTGAACCAAACCGCACAAACGAAAACGCCGTGCATGAGCACGGCGTTTCTGCATCAGCGAACAGCGATCAGATCGAGAAGGACGAACCGCAACCGCAGGTCGTGGTGGCATTCGGGTTCTTGATCACGAAGCGCGAACCCTCGAGGCCTTCCTGATAGTCCACTTCCGCACCGGCCAGGTACTGGAAGCTCATGGGATCGACGACCAGGCTCACACCGTCGCGCTCGACGATCGTGTCGTCGTCAGCCACGTCTTCATCGAAGGTGAAGCCGTACTGGAAGCCCGAACAGCCACCGCCCGTGACGAAGACACGCAGCTTGAGCCGCGGATTGCCTTCCTCATCGATCAGGTTCTTCACCTTGTTTGCCGCTCCATGCGTAAACATCAGGGCTGTGGGGGTGAAGGATTCGACACTCATGCTGTAACTCTCCCGGCTGGACGCCGCCTTACTGCGCTGTGGCCACGCATTATCCGCTTACCCTAGAAAACTGGTCAACTATTAAGCGTCCGTGTTCTCCGGGCTGATCGGCGCCTCCAGCAGGCGCTGTGCCTCCTTGATGTGCCCGAGGCGCCCCTCTATCTGCGCCCCCATGGCCATCTCCATGAGCCCGTAATAAAGATTGCCGCGTACTCGTGCCTTGGCGCCCAGCTCCAGGTGCTCGGCGGCGAACACATCGCCCACCACCTCGCCGTCGATGATCACGTGGGGCGCGCGGATCTCCCCCTCCACCAGCCCTTCGACGCTGACCCTGACCAGCCCTTCGCTGGCGTTGAGATTGCCCTTGAGGCGACCGTCCACCTGGACAGCGCCCTGGAAGCGCAGATCGCCCTCCAGTTCCGCGCCGATGGCGATGATGCTGGTCTTGCCGCTGAAACGCTGCAGATCAGCCTTGGGTTTCTGTTTGTTGAACATGATCGTCATGACTCCTCGTCGATCCATTCGAATGTGCGCTCCAGCGGTTTCTGCTGGCCGTCCACCTGCGCGCGCACCTTTACCTGACGGGGACTGAAACCTTCGGGCAACTCCAGTTCGGCGAAACGTCCCGCCTCGGGAATCGCCTGGAAGTGCTTGAAGGAAAAACCGACATCCTGCTGCGCCATCTCGCTGGAGAGTGCAGCCAACTCCAGGCTCTCCTCCTTGCCATCCTGGCGACCGATCACCCGAACCCGCAACGTGCCTTTGATCGGCTGGTCATCCTTGCCGACCCGGCTGAGCATCAGCCGGAAACGGAATCTCTGCGGCTGGTCCGTGCCGTGCAATTCGAAGGCACGGATGCGCAGTCCCTCCCGGCGGCTGTCCGGCGCCAGCACGCCCCGGTAGAACGCCAGCTCCTGCTGCAACTTGAAAACCTGCTCTTCCATCATCTTGATGCTCTGGCGGCTCTGCTCATTGGCCTGGTGGCCCAGTCGCTCGCCGCTTTCCAGCACCGCCTGGCGCTGCTGCAGCTGATCGAGCGCACGGGTGCGCTCATCCAGCTGAGCGCGCAGGCTGTCTCGTTCGGCCACGGCATCCGCCAAGCCTTCGGCACGCAACCAGCCACCCACGAAGAACGCGACCGGCAGCGCCAGCAGCAGCACCACTACCAACCAGCGCACCAGCCGTTCACGGCGCGGGTCACTGATTCGGACCTCCCAGCGCGACATCAGCGAAGCACGGCAGAGGGCGGTCGGGGAGACAGAACGCCATCGCGAATGGCTAGCTTGGACATCGACCGCACCCTGAGACCGGAAAGCCGCCGATGATAAAGCCGCATCGGCCAAGGGCCAACCGCCGAGGTGACGCATGACCGCCGGAGCCTCTACTATCGGACCCACCTCACATCAGGGAACATCCAATGCTCTATCTCTGGCTCAAGGCCTTCCACATCATCGCCGTCGTATGCTGGTTCGCCGGCCTCTTCTACCTGCCTCGCCTGTTCGTCTACCACGCCTCGGCCGAAGACACGCCCAGCCGCGAGCGCTTCTGCATCATGGAGCGCAAGCTCTACCGCGGCATCATGCAGCCGTCCATGATCCTCACCCTGCTGCTCGGCGCCGGCATGCTCTACCTCAACCCCGCCTGGCTCAAACAGGGCTGGTTGCACGCCAAGCTCACCCTGGTGTTCCTGCTGATCGGCTACCACCACGTCTGCGGTGCCATGCTCAAGCGCTTCGCCCGTGGCGAGAACGGCCGCAGCCACGTGTTCTACCGCTGGTTCAACGAAGTCCCGGTCCTGTTCCTGCTCGCCATCGTCATCCTGGTGGTGATCAAACCCTTCTGACTCCCGACTGCCCCACACGAGGAACGCCCGATGTCACTGCCCGCCCTGCTCGAACAACGCCTGCGCATGCCCGTCGTCGCCGCGCCCATGTTCCTGGTCTCCGGCCCGGAGCTGGTCCTGGCCTGCAGCAATGCGGGCATCGTCGGCAGCTTTCCCGCGCTCAACCAGCGCGACAGTGCGGGCTTCCGCGCCTGGCTCGACGAGATCGAAGCGGGCCTGCAGGCAGATGCCGCCCCCTTCGCGGTCAACCTCATCGTCCACCACAGCAACCCGCGCCTGCAGGCCGACCTGGCCATCTGCGTCGAGAAGAAGGTCCCCATCGTCATCACCAGCCTGGGCGCGGTGAAGGAGGTGGTCGATGCGGTGCACAGCTACGGCGGCCTGGTGTTCCATGACGTCACCACCCGTCGTCATGCCGAGAAGGCAGCGGAAGCCGGCGTCGACGGCCTGATCGCCGTGGCGGCCGGCGCCGGTGGTCATGCCGGCACCTGGAGCCCCTTCGCCCTGGTCGCCGAAATACGCCAGTTCTTCGACAAGACGCTGCTCCTGGCCGGCTGCCTCAACCACGGTCACGAGATCCTCGCCGCACAGATGCTCGGTGCCGATCTCGCCTACCTCGGCACCCGCTTCATCGCCACCCGCCAGAGCAACGCCGACAGCCCCTACAAGCAGATGATCCTCGACGCCCGAGCCGCCGACATCGTCCACACCCCGGCCGTCTCCGGCGTCCCGGCCAGCTTCATGCGCCAGAGCCTCGAAGCCGCCGGCTACGACCTCAAGCGCCTGACCGACAAGGCCGACATCAACTACGGCGAGAAGCTCAAGCCCATCAGCGACGAGGCCAAGGCCTGGAAGACCGTCTGGTCCGCCGGCCAGGGCGTGGGCGACATCGACGACCTGCCGACGGTCGAAGAACTGATCACACGCCTCGACCACGAGTACCGTGCCGCCACCCAGCGGGCGAGCCGCCTCGGCCAGCGCTGGCCGGGATGAAGCGTCGGCACCTGCTCGGCCTGGGTGCACTCGGAGCGCTCGGGCTGTGGGGCATGCGCCCCGGCGACCAGGGCCGCCCCCATGCGCCCTATTTCGCCAGCCTGCAGAACCTGTTGAAACAGGAAGGCGGTGGCGTGCCGCAACTGGTCATCGACCTCGACCGGCTCGATGCCAACGCCGACCTGCTCGCCCAGCGCCTCGGCACGCTGCCGTTGCGTCTGGTCGCCAAATCCCTGGCCTCCAACGGGCTGCTCGAGTACCTCGCCAAGCGCCTGGATACACGCCGCTTCATGGTCTTCCACCAACCCCAGATCAACCAGCTGGCCCAAGCCTTCCCAGATGCCGACCTGCTGCTGGGCAAGCCGCTACCGGTCGCGGCAGCGCTCGCTTTCTACCAGCAACTGGGCAACGGCCAGCCCTTCGACCCATCGCGCCAGCTCACCTGGCTGGTCGATAGTCCGCAACGCCTGGCCCAGTACCTCGAACTGGCCCAGGCCCTGCAAAAACCCATGAGCATCGCGCTGGAGATCGACATCGGCCTGCAGCGCGGCGGCCACCCGGACGCCGCGAGCCTGGCGCAAACCCTGCGATTGCTGGCAGGCAACCAGCCGCTGCTGCACCTGCGCGGCCTGATGGGCTATGACGCCCAGGTGGCCCATGCCCCCTTCTGGACCGGCAGCCAGGATGCGTTCGAGGCCGCCAATGCGCGCTACACGACCTTCATCGAGGCCGCACGGGGCTTCCCCGCCATCTGGCCCCGGGAGCCCTTGCTCAACGGCGCCGGCAGCCTCACCTACCCCTTGCACGCCAAGGGCCCGACGCCGCTGAGCGAAGTCGCGATCGGCTCGGCCCTGCTCAAGCCCCTCGAGTTCGATACCCCCCTCCTGGCCAGCCACCAGAGCGCGATCTGGATCGCCACCCCGGTGCTCAAGATGCAGAGCGGCACCCTCCCCTACCTGCAACAGGCACAGGGCGCGCTCGAAGCCTGGAACCCCAACCGGCACAACGCCTACTACCTGTATGGCGGCCGCTGGCCGGCGCAGCCGGTCTCGCCCGAGGGTCTGGCCTATGACGGCATCTACGGGCGCAGTGCCAACCAGGAGCGCCTGGTCGGCTCCGCCGGCACTGCACTCGCCGTGGACGACTGGGTGTTCCTGCGCCCCCTGCTCTGCGAAGGCTTGTTCGACCGCTTCGGCGAACTGCGCCTGCTCCGCCACGGCAAGCTGGTCGGCACCTGGAAGCCACAACCCGCCGCCTGACCGGCTCCGCTTTTTGTGCGGCAGGCCGCTTGTGCCGCAGGGTGCGCCACCATTACGCTGTGCCATCCCTAACCAGCCGCCGACAAGGATGCCCGCATGTCCGATGCCCGCTACAAGATCGTCTTCGAAGGAGAACTGATGCCCGGTGTGGCATTGGAGACCGTGAAGGAGAACCTGGCCAAGCTCTTCAAGAGCGATGCCAGCAAGATCGACAGCCTGTTCGGTGGACGCCCCGTTGCGCTAAAGCGCGACCTCGAGGAAGTCGAGGCGGACAAGTACCTGGCCGCCCTGCAGCGCGCCGGTGCCCAGGTGCGCAAGGAGCAGGACCTCGCCGCCGGCTTCAGCCTGGTGGAAACCGAGGACCATCCCAACCCGGAAACCCTGGCCGCCGTCGAAGCCGAGCAGGACACCGGAACCATGACCTGCCCCAAATGCGGCCATGAGCAGGCCAGGTCCGTCGAATGCCAGGCCTGCGGCATCATCATCGAGAAGTACCTGGCGCGTCAGGCCCAACTGGCCGAAAGCGCACAGGCAACCGCCTCCGCCGTGGCCGGCACTGCGACCTCGCCCTATGCCACCCCGCAGGCGCAAGTCGGCGAAGCGTTGCCGCAGTACTGCGAGCTGCGTCCGTTCGGCATCACCGGCCGTATCGGCCGGGTGCGCTACCTGGCCTGGTCCTTCGTGTTCATGGTCGCGCTGCTGGTGGTGATCGGCGTCGGCGCCGGCATCGGTTTCGCCATCCACCCGGTGGTCGGTGGCCTCCTCGCGGCCGTGCTGGGTATCGCCGCCATCGTCGTGAGCGTGCAGATCAACGTCCAGCGCCTTCACGACATCGGCTGGTCCGGCTGGCTCTACCTGCTGAACTTCGTGCCCATCGTCGGCAGCGTCTTCCCCCTGCTGCTGCTGTTCATCCCCGGTACCACCGGCGTCAACCGCTTCGGCCCACCGCCGCCGCCGAACACCACCGCAGTCAAGGTCCTGGCCTGGATGTGGCTGGTCATCCCCGTCGTCTTCGGCATCCTCGCGGCCATCAGCATCCCGGCCTACCAGGATTACGTGGAACGCTCCGAGATGAGCAGCTACGAAGCCCCGGCCGACGGCGAGTACGCGGAACCCACCGAGGAAGGCGAGTACGTCGACCCCTCCGAGTCCGCCGACCCGGCTGAGGCGGAAGCACCCGCCGACCAGGAAGAGTTCGAGTCCAACTGAGCAACCTCCCGGGGCTGACGTTGTCCAACCCGGCCCCGACACGGAGATTCGCGATGCCTCGTTTTGCCCTGATTACCGGCGCCTCCAGCGGCCTCGGCCTCGCCCTGGCGGAAGCCCTGGCACGCCGGGGCCGCCATCTGATCCTGGTGGCCCGGCAACGCGACGCACTGGAGAGCATCGCCTACGAACTGACCCAGCGCTTCGGCGTGGAAGTGCTCTACCGCACCTGCGACCTCTCCGAACCCCTGCAACTCTCCGGGCTGCTGCATGAGCTGAACCAGGGCGAGCGGGAAATCGACCTGCTGGTGAACAACGCCGGCATCGGCACGTCCGGCCTCTATGTCGAACAGGACTGGAGCCGCGAACAGGAGCTCATCGAGCTCAACGTCCTCGCCCTCGCCCGTCTCTGCCATGAAATCGGCGGCGCCATGGCCAGCCGTGGCATCGGCCAGATCCTCAATGTCGCCTCGGTCGCCGGCTTCCAGCCTGGCGCCTGGATGAGCAACTATTACGCCAGCAAGGCCTACGTGCTCCACTTCTCCGAAGGGCTGCGCGAAGAGCTCAAGGTCCATGGCGTCGGCGTCTCGGTGCTCTGCCCCGGCCCGACCCGCACCGCATTCTTCCGTGGTGCGCGGATGGCCGGCGAGAAGCTCGAAGGCAGCAAGCTGATGATGAGCGCCGAGGAAGTCGCGCTGATCACCGTGAAGGCGCTGGAGAAGAACCGCGCCATCATCATCCCCGGCTGGCGCAACCGCCTGCTGGCGATGAGCCCGCGCCTGTCGCCGCGCTGGCTGGTCCGGCGCCTGGCCGGGCGCATCAACAAGGCCTACCTCCCCAAATAGAAAAGGCGCCGCGAGGCGCCTTTCTTCATATCCGGCCGCTTCAATCGGCCTTCACGCAACGCCCGTCCGCCCAAGCCCGCAACTTGGCCTGCTCCTCGGCCATCACCACCGACAGCGGCGCCGTACCCAGCAACTGCTGCAGCAGCAGCGCCTGGCTCACGCCGACCTGGGCGGCCTGCGCGGCATAGAGCATCCCCACCACCGCCTGCTCGATCTCGGCGCCGGAAAAACCGTCGCTGGATGCCGCAAGGACCGGCAGATCGAACTGAGCGGGGTCGATATCGCGGCGGGACAGGTGGATGCGGAAGATCTCGGCCCGCACCTCGGCGCCAGGCAGGTCGACGAAGAACAGCTCGTCGAAGCGCCCCTTGCGCACCAGCTCCGGCGGCAGGCGGTGTATGGCGTTGGCGGTGGCCACCATGAACACCGGCGCCTTGCGCTCCGACATCCAGGTCAGCAGGGTGCCCAGCACGCGCTGGCTCACGCCGCCGTCCTGGTCGCCGCTGGCCAGGCCCTTCTCCAGCTCGTCCATCCACAGCACGCAGGGCGCCATCTGCTCGGCCAGCTTGAGGGCATCGCGCAGGTTGCGCTCGGTCTCGCCGAAGAACTTGTTGTACAGGCAGGCGAAGTCCAGGCGCAGCAACGGCAGCCCCCAGAGACCGGCCACCGCCTTGGCTGCCAGGCTCTTGCCGCCGCCCTGCACTCCCACCAGCAACACGCCCTTGGGCATGTTGGCCGGCTTGGCTTCCATGAAGGCACTCTGTCGCTCGCCCAGCCAGCGCTTGAGGTTGCCCAGCCCGCCGACGTCGGCGAAGCGCGCGGTGTCGTATTCGAAGCTGAGCACGCCTTCCAGATCGAGCAGCTGGAACTTGGTCTTGTTCAGCTCCGGCAGGTCTTCCTGGGTGATGGCGCCGTCATCGCAGATCACGTTGCGCGCCAGCGAGCGCGCCTCGCCATGGCTGAGGCCGCGCAGGTTCTTCACCACCTGCTGCAGGGTGCGGTTGTCGGTGCGCACGCGAGCGCCACGGTTGCGCTCGCTCCAGCGCGCGGCTTCTTCGCGGACGATGGCCAGCAACTCGTCTTCGCTCGGCAACGCCAGGCTGAAGCGCGCGCTGTAGCGCTGCACTTCGGCGGGCAGCTTCATCGCGTGGGAGACCAGCACCAGGGTCGGCTTGTGAATGGCCTCGGCCATGGCGACTTCCTTGAGCAGGCGCACCAGCTTGGGGTTGTCGTCGAAGAAGGGGTGCAGGTCGCACATCACGTAGAGATTGGGTTGCGGGTCGGCCTTGATCAGGCGCAACGCGGCTTCCGCATCGGTGCTCGCGCCATCGCCCACCGGGTCGCCACCGAAACCGAGGCGCTGCAGGCCCTCCGTCACCGCCCAGGTGAACAGGCCGAGCCCGCGCTTGACCGCCAGGGTGGTCAGGGTCTCCAGCACGCGCTGCTCGTCCCAGGACTCGATGACGATGAGCTTGACCTTGGAGTCCAGCACCAGCCCCAGATCGTGGATGTCGTTCTTCACACAGGCTCCTTGTGCGGCCAGGCAGGCTGGCCGGGATAAACACGCGCCGCTAAACTCGGGGGCTTCTTATAACAGGCCGGAGAATGTCCGTGGACTGTCTGTTCTGCAAAATCGTCGCTGGGGACATCCCCGCGCGCAAGCTCTATGAAGACGATCACGTGATCGCCTTCCACGACATCGCCCCCCAGGCCCCGGTGCACTTCCTGGTGATCCCGAAAAAACACATCGCCACCCTCAACGACCTCACCGAGGACGACAAGGCGCTGACCGGGCATATCGTCCACACCGCCCAGCGCCTGGCGAAGGAACAGGGCTGCGAAGAAGGCTTCCGCGTGGTGATGAACTGCAACGAGCTGGGCGGCCAGACCGTCTACCACATCCACATGCACGTGCTCGGTCAGCGCCAGCTGCACTGGCCACCGGGCTGATGCGCCGCACGCTACTCCTCGCCCTCTCGCTGCTACCGCTCGCCGCCCTGGCCCAGCAGGCCGGCGAGCGCCTGCGTGATGCACTGCCGGACGGCGCCCAGGGCCCCGAGCTGGTGGTGGTCCCTGCGGGCGAATTCCTCATGGGCGATGCAACCGGGCGCGGCAACGACAACGAGCGCCCGCCCCATCGCGTGGTCATCGATAAACCCTTCGCCATCGGTCGCGTCGAGCTGACCTTCGACGACTGGCAGCGCTACGCGAGCGCCACCGGCAAGCCGATGCCCGACAACGAAGGCTGGGGCCTTTCCGGGCAGCGCCCGGTGATCCACGTGAGCTGGTTCGACGCCCGCGCCTACTGCGACTGGCTGAGCAAGGCCACGGGCCAGCGCTACCGGCTGCCCACCGAGGCGGAATGGGAATACGCCGCGCGGGCCGGTAGCCGTGGCTATTACGCGTGGGGCGACGAGCTGGACAGCAGCGAGAGCGCACCACGCGCCCATTGCCGGGGCTGCGGCACGCCCAATGCGATCCGCGGCAAGACCGCGCAGGTGGGCCAGTACCCGGCCAACGCCTTCGGGCTGCACGACACCGCCGGCAACGTCTGGGAATGGACCGCCTCGCGCTTCGTCGCCCCCTTCGACGGCAGCGAGACGCAGACTGCGGCGCTGCTCGACCGCAGCCCGCGCGTAGTGCGGGGTGGCGCCTGGAACAGCGGACCTTCCTACCTGCGAACCAGCCTGCGTGATCTCAAGCAGCCGGGGCACGACGACTACGCACTGGGCTTCCGGGTGCTGCGCGAGCTGCAGTGATCCCGATCAAACCCGGGCAGGTCCGATGGGGTAAACTGCCGGGCATTCTTGCCTACCGGAGGTGCCCCATGGCCACCGAACGCCAGTACTCCCCCGTTGACCGCTTCCTGCTCCAGGCCGATGCGGCCCTCAAGACCCTGCTGCCCTTCAAGGGCCAGCCCTATCGCCCCAACCCGGCGAACCTGCAGGACGAAGCGCCCATGAGCGAGGCGGACAGCCGCCATGTCACCGGCCTGATGCGTATCAACCACACCGGTGAAGTCTGCGCCCAGGCCCTGTACCAGGGTCAGTCACTGACCGCGAAGCTGCCGGAAGTGCGCAAGGCCATGGAGCACGCCGCCGAGGAAGAGATCGACCACCTGGCCTGGTGCGAGCAACGCATCCGCGAGCTGGGGGGCCGCCCCAGCGTGCTCAACCCGCTGTTCTACGGCCTGTCCTTCGGTGTCGGCGCCGTCGCCGGCCTGATCAGCGACAAGGTCAGCCTCGGCTTCGTCGCCGCCACCGAGGACCAGGTCTGCAAGCACCTGGACGACCACCTGCAGCAGATCCCCGCCGAGGACGCCAAGTCCCGCGCCATCCTCGAGCAGATGCGCACGGACGAAGAGCACCACGCCACCACCGCGCTGGAGGCCGGCGGCCTGCGCTTCCCCGCTCCGGTGAAGTTCGGCATGACGCTGCTTTCCAAGGTGATGACCAAGAGCACCTATAGGGTCTGACGCAGCGGCAAGCTGCAAGCCTCAAGCTGCAAGAAAACGACAGACTGCAAAAACGACAAAGGGCGCCTAGGCGCCCTTTGTGCTTTCCACTTGTAGCTTGCGGCTTCGAGCTTGCAGCCCCCGCGCGTCAGCGCGGCATGTTGCGCGCGTAGAAGATTTCCAGCATCTCATGCCGGACGCGCTCTTCGACCTGCTTGCGCTGCTCAGCGGTCAGGTTGGAGGTCGCGTCGCCGAACAGGTAGTTGTCCAGGTCGAAGTTCTTCAACAGCATCTTGGTGTGGAACAGGTTCTCCTGGTACACGTTCACGTCCGTCATCTGGTACGCGTCCTGGGTATCGTCGGAGAGGTAGTTCTGGATCGAGTTGATCTCGTGGTCGATGAAGTGCTTCCGACCTTCCACATCGCGGGTGAAGCCACGCACGCGATAGTCGACGGTGACGATGTCCGAGTCGAACTGGTGGATCAGGTAGTTGAGCGCCTTCAGGGGTGAAATCACGCCGCAGGTGGAAACGTCGATGTCCACGCGGAAGGTCGCGATCCCCGACACCGGATGGATTTCCGGGTAGGTGTGAACGGTGATGTGGCTCTTGTCCAGATGGGCCAGGATGGTCTCGGGCAGCGGGCCGGGGGACTCCTCGATCTGGCTGTCGGTGGGCGTCACCGGCTGCTCGGAAATGAGGATGGTCACGCTGGCGCCCTGGGGATCGTAATCCTGGCGGGCGATGTTGAGGATGTTCGCACCTATGATGTCGACCACGTCGGTGAGGATCTGGGTCAGGCGCTCGGCGTCGTACTCTTCGTCGATGTACTGGACGTAGGCCTGCTGGTCCTCGGGGGTCTCTGCATAGCAGATGTCATAGATGTTGAAGCTCAAGGTCTTCGTCAGGTTGTTGAACCCGTGGAGCTTGAGTTTGCTTTTCACCGTTGGGAACTCTCTGTTCATTGCGGCCCTGCCGCGTTGTTGAGCATGCCCGTCAGAAGCGCACAGTGACTTCTGCGTAGGACGGTTTACACCTCTTCGCGATGGCGATTGTGGTTATCGGTTCTGGGGCGGAGTGCCCCGGAAAAACGAGGGGGCGCATTATGCAGTCGACGGGCGTCACCTGCCAGAGTCTGCGCCCCGAATATGATGATCGGGTGTATGCCGATCAGCCGAGCTCGACGATCTCGTAATCGTGAGTGATCTCGACGCCGGCGCGCCCGAGCATGATGGAGGCGGAGCAGTATTTCTCGGCGGAAAGCTCGACGGCGCGCTTGACCTGCGCCTCCTTCAGGCCGCGGCCCTTGACCACGAAGTGCACGTGGATCCTGGTGAACACCTTGGGGTCCTCGTCGGCGCGCTCGGCCTCGAGGAAGGCTTCGCAGCTCTCCACCGGCTGGCGGGATTTCTTGAGGATGCTCACCACGTCGAAGTTGGTGCAGCCGCCCAGGCCGATCAGCAGCATTTCCATCGGACGCACGCCGAGGTTGCGACCGCCGCTTTCCGGCGGACCGTCCATCACCACGGCATGGCCGCTGCCGGACTCGCCGAGGAAGAGGGCTTCGCCCGCCCACTGGATACGCGCTTTCATCGCCAGACTCCAGGCTGAAAAAAAGGGTCGCCAGCTTATCACAGCGCCTGGGAGGCGCCGCGTGTCACATACGTTGGTCGTTTAGTTCCCCGGCAGTTGTTACCTGCGTCTCAATTTCGGATCACCGGTCACGGTCCGTCTGTTAAGCTGACGCCGGATAACTGGCACACTTAGCCAGATAACTAATAAGAAAGTGCCTGTTGGACAAAGGCTTACCTTCAAAATTTCGGGACTCGGGCATGGTAGCTATTACCCTCACACCTAAAATCAAGAACCTCGACAAGCTGCTAGCGCACTGTCACCGCCGTCGTTACACGGCAAAGAGCACCATCATCTACGCGGGTGACCGCTGCGAGACGCTCTTCTTCATCATCAAGGGCTCGGTCACCATCCTCATCGAGGATGACGACGGCCGGGAAATGATCATCGCCTATCTCAACTCCGGGGACTTCTTCGGCGAGATGGGGTTGTTCGAAAAGGAAGGAACCGAGAAGGAACGCAGCGCCTGGGTACGGGCCAAGACGGAATGCGAAGTCGCTGAACTCAGCTACGCCAAGTTCCGTGAACTGACCCAGCAGGACCCGGAGATCCTCTACGCCCTGGGCAGCCAGATGGCGGATCGCCTGCGCAACACCACGCGCAAGGTCGGCGACCTGGCATTCCTCGACGTCACCGGCCGTGTCGCTCGTACCCTGCTGGACCTCTGCAAGCAGCCCGACGCCATGACTCACCCGGACGGCATGCAGATCAAGATCACCCGCCAGGAAATCGGTCGCATCGTCGGCTGCTCGCGGGAGATGGTCGGACGCGTACTCAAGAGCCTGGAGGAACAGGGCCTGGTACACGTCAAGGGCAAGACCATGGTGGTATTCGGTACCCGCTGAGACGCGCACATGAAAAAGCCGGCAGGACGCCGGCTTTTCCATGTGCACTTCCGTCAGTCAGGATCGACCGCCCGGCTCACCCCGCCACGCTCGGGGAAGAACAGCCGGCGCAACTCGGTGCCAGGTTCCTCGGCCCGCATGAACGCCTCGCCCACGAGGAAGCCGAACACCTCGCTCACCTCCATCAGCTCGACGTCGGCGCGATTGAGGATGCCGCTTTCGGTGATCACCAGACGATCGCGCGGAATCCGCGGCAGCAGGTCCAGGGTGGCCTCCAGGCTGACCTCGAAGGTGTGCAGGTTACGGTTGTTGATCCCCACCAGCGGGGTGTCCAGCGTGTTCAGCGCACGCTCCAGCTCATCGCCATCGTGCACCTCCACCAGTACATCCAGCCCCACGTCCTTGGCGGTCTTCGCCAGTTCGCCCATCTGCGCATCGGACAGCGCCGAGACGATCAGCAGCACGCAGTCGGCGCCCAGCGCCCTTGCCTCGACCACTTGGTAGGGGTCGATGAGGAAATCCTTGCGGATCACCGGCAGCGAACAGGCAGCGCGGGCTTCCTGCAGGTAGGCATCGCCGCCCTGGAAGAAATCGATGTCGGTCAGCACCGAGAGGCAGGTCGCACCGCCGTCCTGGTAGCTGCGGGCGATCTGCGCCGGCACGAAGTCCTCGCGTATCACACCCTTGCTCGGCGACGCCTTCTTGATCTCGGCGATCACCGCCGGCTGCTTGCGCGCGACCTGCTCCAGCATGGCGCGGGCAAAGCCACGGGGCGCATCGGCGGCGCGGGCCAGGGCCTCGAGCTCGGAGAAGGGCACGCGCAGGCGGCGCTCGGCGACTTCCTCGGCCTTGCGGGCCAGGATCTTTTCAAGAACGGTTGGGATGCTCACGCTTCATTCTCCACTCGGAACACCGCGGTAAAGGAGGCCAGCTCGTCCAGCTTCTCGCGGGCGAGGCCGGTGTGCAGGGCGTCATGGGCGAGCTGCACGCCTTCCTTGAAGGTGCTCGCATGGTCCGCCGCATAGAGCGCGGCACCGGCGTTGAGCACGATCATCTCGGCGGCCTTCTGGCCATTCTCGGTCTTGCGCCGCCCCAGCGCGTCACGGATCAGCTCCAGCGACTGCTGCGGGCTGTCCACGGCGAGGCCGATCAGGCTCTGGCTCTTGATGCCGAAGTCTTCGGGCTGCACCTGGTACTCGGTGACCACGCCGTCCTTCAGCTCGGCGACATGGGTCGGCGCGGCGAGGCTGATCTCGTCCAGGCCGTCCTTCGAATGCACCACCAGGATGTGCTCGCTGCCCAGGCGCTTGAGCACCTCGGCCAGCGGGCGGCACAGCGCCTGGCTGAACACCCCGACCACTTGGTGCTTCACACCGGCCGGATTCGTAAGCGGGCCGAGCATGTTGAACAGGGTGCGCAGGCCCAGCTCGCGGCGCGGGCCGGCGGCGTATTTCATCGCCTTGTGATGGACCTGGGCAAACATGAAGCCGACGCCGACGTGCTCGATGCACCGCGCCACCTGCTCGGGCTTCAGGTCCAGGTAGATGCCGGCCGCTTCCAGCACGTCGGCGCTGCCGGTCTTGCCGGACACCGCGCGGTTGCCGTGCTTGGCGACCTTGCCGCCTGCCGCGGCGACCACGAAGCTGGCGGCCGAGGAGACGTTGAAGATGTTGGCGCCATCGCCACCGGTGCCGACCACGTCGACCACCCGCGCCATCGATTCCAGCTCCACGCGGCTGGCCAGCTCGCGCATCACCGAGACCGCCCCGACGATCTCGTCGATGGTCTCGCTCTTCATGCGCATGCCCATGAGGAAGGCACCGATCTGCGCGTCGGTGCACTGCCCGGTCATGATCAGGCGCATCACGTCCTGCATTTCCTCGGTGGTCAGGTCCAGCTGGTTGACCACGCGGTTGAGGGCTTCCTTGATATCCATCTCAGCGCACCCCGCCTTGTTGCTTGAGGAAATTGGCCAACAGCTCGTGGCCTTGCTCGGTGAGTATGGATTCCGGATGGAATTGCACACCCTCGATGTTCAGCGTCTTGTGGCGCAGGCCCATGATCTCGTCCACCGCGCCGTCGGCGTGCTGGGTCCAGGCGGTGATTTCCAGGCACTCCGGCAGCGTCTCGCGCTTCACGATCAGCGAGTGGTAGCGGGTCACGGTCAGCGGGTTGTTCAGCCCTTCGAACACGCCCTGGTCCTCATGGAACACGGGGCTGGTCTTGCCGTGCATGGCCTGGCGCGCGCGCACCACATCACCGCCGAAGGCCTGGCCGATGCTCTGGTGGCCCAGGCATACGCCCAGAATCGGCAGCTTGCCGGCGAAGTGCTTGATCACCTCGAGGGAGACCCCCGCTTCGGTGGGGGTGCAGGGGCCGGGGGAGACCACGATGCGCTCGGGGTTCAGTGCCTCGATCTCGGCGACGGAAAGCTCGTCGTTACGGATCACGTGCACGTCCGCGCCCAGCTCACCGAGGTATTGCACCACGTTGTAGGTAAAAGAGTCGTAGTTGTCGATCATCAGCAACATGGGGCGATCCTCAGGCGTCGGTCTTGGCGGTCTGTTCGGCGAGAGCCACGGCACGGAACATGGCGCGGCGCTTGTTCAGCGTCTCCTCCCATTCCAGTGCCGGGACCGAGTCGGCGACGATTCCCGCGCCCGCCTGCACGTGCAGTTGGCCGTCCTTGATGACCGCCGTGCGGATCGCGATGGCGGTGTCCATGTTGCCGTTCCAGGCCAGGTAGCCCACGGCACCGCCGTAGACGCCACGCTTGACCGGCTCGAGCTGGTCGATGATCTCCATCGCGCGGATCTTCGGCGCCCCGGAGAGGGTGCCGGCCGGCAGGATGGCACGCAGCGCGTCCATGGCCGAGACGCCTTCCTTCAGCTGCCCGGTGACGTTGGAGACGATGTGCATCACGTTGGAATAGCGCTCGATCACCATCTTCTCGGTGACCTTCACCGAGCCGGTTGCGGATACGCGACCGACGTCGTTGCGTCCCAGATCGATGAGCATCAGGTGCTCGGCGATCTCCTTGGCGTCGGAGAGCAGGTCCTCCTCCAGCGCCAGGTCGGCCTCCTCGGTGGCGCCACGCGGCCGGGTGCCGGCGATCGGGCGCACGGTGACCAGGCCGTCCTCGACGCGCACCAGCACCTCCGGCGAGCTGCCCACCACGTGGAAGTCGCCGAAGTTGAAGAAGTACATGTAGGGCGTCGGGTTGAAGCAGCGCAGCGCCCGGTACAGGTCGATGGGCGCAGCCTTGAAGTCGATGGTCATGCGCTGGGAGATCACCACCTGCATGCAGTCGCCGGCGAGGATGTATTCCTTGATCTCGCGCACCGCCTGCTCGTAGTCCTCGCGGGTCGAGCTGGAGCGGTAGGGCAGGTCCTCGGTCAACTGCAGCGCCGGGTCCACGCCCAGGCGCGGGGTGATCGGCAGGCGCAGCTTCTCGCGCAGCTCGGCCAGCGCGGCCTGCCCACGTTCGTAGGCGTCGGGCGCGGCCGGGTCGACCAGCACGATGGCGTGCAGCTTGCCCGCCAGGTTGTCGAACACCACCACCGCGTCGGAAACCATCAGCAGGATGTCCGGGGTGCCCAGCGGATCGGGGTTCGGGCAGTTGGCCAGGCGCTTCTCGACATAACGCACGCAGTCATAGCCGAAGTAGCCCACCAGCCCACCGTTGAAGCGCGGCAGCCCGGGGATGGGCGCCACCTGGTAGCGGTCCTTGAAGGCCTCGACGAAGCCCAGCGGGTCCTCGCTCTCCTCACGCTCCACCACCTCGCCATCGACGCTGACGCTGACCTGGTGGCCGTGGGCGCGCAGCACGGTGCGGCTTTGCAGGCCGATGATCGAATAGCGGCCCCACTTCTCACCGCCCTGCACCGATTCGAGCAGGTAGGAGAAGGGCGTGTCGGCCAGCTTCAGGTAGAGGGAAAGGGGGGTGTCGAAATCCGCCAGCGTTTCGAAGGCGAGCGGGATGCGGTTGTAGCCTTGGGCGGCCAAACGCAGGAATTCATCGCGGGTCATGATCAGCCTCGTGGGCGAGGAGCCCGGAGGCTCCTGGAGAAAAACGTCGGTGTGCGAGCGCGCCGGAGCAGGTATCCGGCCAGAATCGAATCAGGCGCGCCAGCGCCAACGGGCCGCGGCCTTGATGATCTTCATTCCGGCTCGTTCGAGCCAACGCTTGCAGGGAACCAGCACGTTTCTATCTCTGTGAGGCAGATGATCTGGGGAGTCGGGCGACATTAGCGCAGCGCCGTGTGCCGCGCAACCGCCAGGCAGCAGCTCGCGCAGGTCGTCCACCACCAGTGCCGGCTCCTCTTCGCTGATGGGCCGGCCGTGGTTGTAGCCGTAGCTCAGCGCCACGCATTGCACGCCGGCCGCCTTGGCCGCCAGCACGTCGTTGCGCGAGTCGCCGATGAACAACGACTCGCTGCGGCTGGTGCCGGTCATGTGCATCACGTGCAGGAGCGCCGCCGGGTCCGGCTTCTGCTGGGGCAGGGTGTCGCCGGCGATGATCAGCGGGAAGTAGCGCCCGAGCTTCATCTCGTCCAGCAAGGGGGCGACGAAGCGCTCCGGCTTGTTGGTGATCAGCGCCAGCTCGACGCCCTTCTTCTTCAGCCACTTGAGGGTCTCGGCGACGCCCGGGTAGACCACCGTCAGCGAATGGCTGTCGGCATAGGCCTCCATGAAGATCGCCAGCGCCTTCTCGGCATCCTCGTCATGCACGGCAGCATGATCGAGGCCGCCGGCCAGCGCGCGACGCACCAGCACCCGGGCACCGTTGCCGACCCATTCGCGCACCCGCTCGATGCCCGCGGCCGGTCGGCCGAGGGTCACGAGCATGTGGTCGATGGCGGCGGCAAGGTCGGGGACCGAGTCCACCAGGGTGCCGTCCAGGTCGAACATCACCAGGCGCGGCAGGCGCCCGTCGAACAGCCGCTGCAGGGCGCTCATCAGGCCTGGGCCAGCTCGGCGCGCATGGCGGCGATGACTTCGGCGTAGTCCGGCGTGTTGAAGATGGCCGAGCCGGCGACGAAGGTGTCGGCGCCCGCGGCAGCGATCTCGCGGATGTTCTTCACGTTGACGCCGCCGTCGATCTCCAGGCGGATGTCGCGGCCGGAAGCGTCGATCAGCGCACGCGCCTCACGCAGCTTGTCGAGGGTGCCGGGGATGAACTTCTGCCCGCCGAAGCCGGGGTTCACGCTCATCAGCAGGATCATGTCGACCTTGTCCATCACGTACTTCAGCGCATCCAGGCCCGCTGCCGGGTTGAACACCAGGCCGGCCTTGCAGCCGCCATCGCGGATCAGCTGCAGCGAGCGGTCGACGTGCAGGGAGGCGTCCGGGTGGAAGGTGATGTAGGTGGCGCCGGCCTCGATGAAGTCGCCGATGATGCGATCCACCGGGGAGACCATCAGGTGCACGTCGATGGGCGCGGTGACGCCGTACTTGCGCAGTGCCGAGCAGACCATCGGGCCGATGGTCAGGTTGGGCACGTAGTGGTTGTCCATCACGTCGAAGTGGACGATATCGGCGCCAGCGGCGAGCACGTTGTCGACTTCCTCGCCCAGGCGGGCGAAATCGGCGGAAAGGATCGACGGTGCGATGGCGAAGGGTTGCATGACAGACCTCGGAGCAGAATCACGGTGGCGCGGATTGTAGCCTGAGTCCGCTTCCAAGGCTTTGTCATACGTCAGCGATGATCAGCCACCACGCAAACGGGGAGCCTGAGCTCCCCGTTCGCACCGCATCAGGCGGTCATTCCGGCATCGAGGTGCGCAGCTTCTCGCTGCGCCCGCGCAGCCATTCCAGCACCAGCAACAGCACCACGGAGAAACCGATCAGCAGGGTCGCCGCCGCCGCGATGGTGGGGCTGAGGTTCTCGCGGATGCCGCTGAACATCTGCCTCGGCAGGGTGGCCTGCTCGGGGCCGGCGAGGAACAGCGTCACCACCACTTCGTCGAAGGAGGTGGCGAAGGCGAACAGCGCCCCCGAGATCACCCCCGGCGCGATCAGCGGCAGGGTCACGCGGAAGAACGCGGTCAGCGGCGGCGCGCCCAGGCTGGCGGCGGCGCGCACCAGGTTGTGGTTGAAGCCCTGCAGGGTGGCCGACACGGTGATGATGACGAAGGGCACGCCGAGCACCGCATGCACCAGGATCAGCGACAGGTAGCTGTTGCCGAGGCCCAGCGGGGCGAAGAACAGGTAGCTGGCGACGCCGATGATCACCACCGGCACAACCATCGGCGAGATCAGCAGGCTCATCACCAGCGCCTTGCCGCGGAACTCGCCACGGGTCAGGCCGATGGAGGCCAGGGTGCCGAAGACCATCGCCAGCAAGGTCGCGGCCGGCGCCACGATGATGCTGTTGGTCAGCGCGCGCATCCACTCGGCGGAACCGAAGAAGTCGGCGTACCAGCGCAGCGAGAACCCCTGCAGCGGGTAGACCAGGAAGGTGCCCGAGTTGAACGACAGCGGGATGATCACCAGCACCGGCAGGATCAGGAACAGCAGCACCAGGCCGCAGAGGATGCGCAGGGTGTAGAACCACAGGCGCTCGACCGGGGACATGTAGGGACTCAGCATTTCTTATCTCCTCAACCCAGGCGCAGGCGGCCGGCGCCCACCAGCCAGCTGTAGACGACGTAGAGCACCATGGTGGCGAGCAGCAGCATGCCGCCCAGGGCCGTGGCCATGCCCCAGTTGATGGTGGTGTTGGTGAAGAAGGCGACGAAGTAGCTGACCATCTGGTCGTTCGGGCTGCCCAGCAGCGCCGGGGTGATGTAGTAGCCGATGGACAGGATGAACACCAGCAGGCAGCCCGCGCCGACACCGGCCACGGTCTGCGGGAAGTACACCCGCCAGAAGCTGGCGAAGGGGTGGCAGCCGAGGGAGATCGCCGCACGCATGTAGGTGGGCGAGATGCCCTTCATCACGCTGTAGATCGGCAGGATCATGAACGGCAGCATGATGTGCACCATCGCCACGTACACGCCGGTGCGGTTGAACACCAGCTGCAGCGGCTGGTCGATCAGGCCCAGCTTGAGCAGCGCGCCGTTGATCAGGCCACCGGATTGCAACAGCACGATCCAGGCCGCCACGCGCACCAGGATCGAGGTCCAGAACGGCAGCAGCACCAGGATCATCAGCAGGTTGCTCTTGCGCGTCGGCAGGTTGGCCAGCAGGTAGGCCAGCGGGTAGGCCAGCACCAGGCAGATCAGGGTGATCACCGCGCCCATCCAGAAGGTGCGGGTGAAGATGTCCAGGTAGATGGCCTGGTCCGGCGTCGCCGGGGCGACTTCGCCGAGGTCGTCGATGCGATGGTCGACGGCCGCCAGCAGGTAATAGGGGGTCAGGCTCGATGCATTGCGGCGGATCGCCTGCCAGTAGGCCGGGTCGCCCCAGCGCTCGTCGAGGCCTTCCATCGCGTCCTTGTAGGAAGCGGGGGTCTCCTTGAACGGCAAGGCGCGGGCGGTCTTGGCCATCAGGCTGCGATAGCCGGCCAGCTCCATGTTCAGGCGCTTGGAAAGATCGCCGATGGTCTGGTTCTTGCGCGCGGCGGCGAGGTCCTCGGCCAGGGCCTTGTAGGCCGGCTCATCGGGCAGCGCCTTGCCGTCCCAGGCGGTGATCGCCTCGACGGTACGCGGCAGCGAGCCGACCACCTCGGGGTTGCTCACGCTCTTGTAGAGCAGGGTGCCGATGGGGACCAGGAAGGTCAGCAGGAGGAACAGCAGCAGCGGCAGGATCAGGGCCTGGGACTTCAGGCGGTTGACCCGCTCGGCACGCGCGAGGCGTTGCTTGAGGGTCGGGCCGGCGACGAGGGTGGCCATGGCGAACTCCGGTGGATCTCTGGGTACTCCCCTCCCCCGCGAGGAGGAGGGGATGTGCTGGGTGGCCGGTTACTTGGCGGCCCAGGAGTTGAAGCGCTGCTCCAGCTGCTCGCCGTAGTCGGCCCAGAAGGTCACGTTCATGGCGACCTGGTCCTTGATGTTCTCAGGCGTGGTCGGCATGTCCTTGAGCAGGCCCTTGTCCAGCAGCGGCACCGCCTGCTTGTTGGCCGGACCGTAGGCGATGTTCTCGGAGTAGATCTTCTGCTGCTCGGGCTTGACCGAGAAGGCGATGAACTTCAGTGCGGCTTCCTGATCCTTGGCGCCTTTCGGGATGGCCCAGGCGTCGAAGTCATAGATGCCGCCGGTCCACACCACCTTCAGGTTGCTCTCCTTCTGCACGGCGGCGATGCGGCCGTTGTAGGCGGAGCTCATGACCACGTCGCCCGAGGCGAGGAACTGCGGCGGCTGGGCGCCGGCTTCCCACCACTGGATGCTCGGCTTGATCTGGTCGAGCTTCTTGAACGCGCGGTCCTGGCCTTCCTTGGTGGCGAGCACGGTGTAGACGTCCTTGGGCGCGACGCCGTCGGCCATCAGGGCGAATTCCAGGGTGTACTTGGCGCCCTTGCGCAGGCCGCGCTTGCCCGGGAACTTGGTGGTGTCCCAGAAATCGGCCCAGCTGGCGGGCGCGGTCTTAAGCTTGTCGGCGTTGTAGGCCAGCACGGTGGACCAGACGAAGAAGCCGACGCCGCAGGGCTGGATGGCCCCAGGAACGAAGTCCTCGGCCTTGCCGAACTGGGCCGGGTCCAGCTCCTCGAACAGGCCCTCGTCGCAGCCGCGGGACAGCTCGGGGGATTCGACCTCCACCAGGTTCCAGGAAACGCTGCCGGTATCGACCATGGCTTTCACCTTGGCCATCTCGCCGTTGTACTCGCCGGCGATGATCTTGTTGCTGGTGGACGCCTGGAAGGGTTCGTAGAACGCCTTCACCTGGGCGTTCTTGTTCGCGCCGCCGAATGAAACGACGGTCAGGTCGGCTGCCATGGCCTGTGCGGCGCATGCCAGCCCCAACGCAAGGGCAGTGAGCTTCAAGGATTTGGACATTGTTGTTTTCTCCATAGTGCTGGGTGGGTAATGCCGGGGTGCCGCCGCGTCGTCAGTCCGCTATCAGCGGGTCCAGTGCGCGCACGTGCTCCACTTGCCAACCGAGGGACACCACGTCGCCTACCGCCAATGCGGGGTCGAGCTCGGCAATGGGTTGCTTGACGAAGAAGTCGGGCTTGCCACAGACCTCCATGCGGATGCGCACGTGGTCGCCCAGGTAGACGAACTCCTCGACGCGGCCGGAGAAACGGTTCGCGCAGCTCTCGCTGCCGCCGTTCAGGCGTATCCGCTCGGGGCGGATCGACAGGGTCACCGGCTCGCCCGGCTGGCCGACGTTGACCGCCAGCGCCTCGACCTTCTCGCCACGGGCCAGGCTGACCACGCAGCGCTCGCCGTCACGGCTGACCAACTGGCCGTTGAGCCGGTTGTTCTCACCGATGAAGTTGGCCACGAAGGTGTTGCTGGGGGACTCGTAGAGCTCGCGCGGCGGGGCGATCTGCTGGATCTCGCCCTGGTGGAACACGGCCACGCGGTCGGACATGGTCAGCGCTTCGCCCTGGTCGTGGGTCACGTACACCACCGTCACGCCCAGGCGCTGGTGGATGTGCTTGATCTCCATCTGCATGTGCTCGCGCAGCTGCTTGTCGAGCGCGCCCAGCGGCTCGTCCATCAGCACCAGCTGCGGTTCGAACACAAGGGCACGGGCCAGGGCCACGCGCTGCTGCTGCCCGCCGGAGAGCTGCGCCGGGTAGCGGTTGCGGAAGCTGTCGAGCTGGACCATGGACAGTGCACGCTTCACGCGCTCGCTGATATCGGTCTTGTTCATGCCGCGCACGGTGAGCGGGAAGGCCAGGTTCTCGGCCACCGTCATGTGCGGGAACAGCGCGTAGTTCTGGAACACCATGCCGATGTCGCGCTTGTGCGGCGGCACGTTGTTGATCGAGCGGCCGGCCAGGAGGATCTCGCCATTGGTCGGGGTCTCGAACCCGGCGAGCATCATCAGGCTGGTGGTCTTGCCGGAGCCGGAGGGGCCCAGCAGGGTCAGGAACTCGCCTTTGCGAATGTCCAGGTTGAGGTCTTTGACGATGAGCGACTCGCCGTCGTAGCTCTTCTGCACGCCACGGAAGCTGACCAGTACATCGTTCGCCGGAATGGAGGCCATCACCGCACCTTTTTGATTTTTGTTTATGCCGTTCCCAGAGACTAGAGAAGCCGGCAAGCCACGCAAATCGGGCGCTATGAGAGATTGCTATAAGGCCGTCGGAGGATCGCGTGTAGGGCGAGCCCTACAATTCCCAGCGACCCGATCAGGTATTCAGACCAGCTTGTGCTCCACCGCGTACTTGACCAGGTCGGCCACCGAATGGGCGCCGAGCTTCTGCATCAGCCGCGCCTTGTGGGTGCTCACCGTCTTGCCGCTGACGGCCAGGTGCTGGGCGATCTCGTTGACACCCTCGCCCTTCACCAGGCGCTCGAACACCGAGAATTCACGTTCGGAAAGCAACGCGTGGGGCGGGCGCGAATCGGTCAGGCCGACCTCGAAGACCATGCGATCGGCCAGCTCCGGGTCGATGTAGCGCCCGCCGGAGGCGACCTTGCGGATCGCCGTCAGCAACAGGGCCGGGTCGCTGTCCTTGGTCGCGTAGCCGGCGGCGCCGATCTTCAGTGCACGCGCCGCCATCTGCACCTCGTCGTGCATCGAGAGCACCAGCACCGCCGGCGGGCTGGTCAGCGCGCGGATGCGCGGAATGGCCTCAAGGCCGTTGACGCCGGGCATGGAGATATCCAGCAGCACCACCTCGCAGGGCGTCTGGCGCAGGGTTTCGAGCAACTGCTCGCCGTTGCTCGCCTCGCCCACCACGCAGAGGTCCTTGGCCAGGCCGATCAACTGCTTGATGCCCTCGCGGACGATGGTGTGGTCTTCGGCCACCAGTACTCGGATCACGCGTTCTTCTCCTTGTCCAAAGCGATGCGCACCACCAGCGTGGTGCCCTCTCCCGGCGCGCTGTCGATCGACAGCGCGCCGCCCAGCATCAGCACCCGTTCGCGCATGCCCACCAGGCCGAACGAGGCGCCGGGGCGGCAGGCCTGCGGGTCGAAGCCCGCGCCATCGTCGCTGATGATCAATTGCAGGTCGTCGCCGTCGCGCTCCAGCGCCACCTCGACGCTGTGGGCCCGGGCGTGGCGCAGCACATTGGTCAGCGCCTCCTGGAGGATGCGGAACAGGCCGATGGCCTTGGCATCCGACAGTTGCGGCAGCGAATCCGGCACCCGCACCAGGCAGGGAATGCCGCTGCGCGCTTCGAAGCGCCGCGCCTGCCATTCGATGGCCGAGGCGATGCCGGCGTCGAGGATCGGTGGGCGCAGCGCCGTGGCCACGTCGCGCACCAGCTGGAACAGCTGGGCGATCAGGCGCTTCATGCTGTTCAGCCGCTCGCCGAGGCCGGGGTCCAGCTCGCCGTAGGCCAGCTCGCACATGGAGGTCTCCAGCTTGAGCACGGTGAGCACCTGGCCCAGTTCGTCGTGCACCTCGCGGGCGATACGTGCCTTCTCCTCTTCCCGCACGCTTTCCAGGTGCGCGGAGAGATCACGCAACTGGGCGCGGGAGGCGGCCAGTTCGAGCTCGGTCTGCTTGTTGTCGGTGATGTCCCAGACCACGCCATCCCAGGTGGCCCGACCGTCCTCGAAGAGCCGCGCGCTGGCCTTGATGTCGGCCCAGCGCAACTGGCCGTCGCGGGTGAGGATGCGGCCCTGCCAGTGCCAGTCGCGGTCGGCATCGAGGGCGGCCATCTGGCTGGCCCAGTAGCCGTCGCCATCGTCCGGGTGCACCAGGCCGCGAATGCCGCGACCGGTCTCCAGCAGCTCACGGGCGCCATAGCCCACCAGGGCCTCGCTGCCGGCGCCGATGAAGGCGAAGTCAGCATCTTCGCCGGCACGCGGGCGTTCGAGGCGGAAGACCAGCCCCGGCACGTTGGAGGCGATGCCCTTGAGGCGTGCCTCGCTCTCCTCCAGCGCGGCGTGGGCACGGCGCCGCTCGGTGACATCGGTGAGGAACACCACCAGGTATTCCGAGGTGCCGAAGCGCAGGAAGCTGAGCGACACGTCGGCGGGCATCTCGCTGCCGTCGGCGCGACGGCAGGCGGTCTCGAACGCCTGGGCGCTCTCGTCGTGGTTGCGCGCACGGCGCCAGAGGCTGAGCCAGCGATCCATGTCCAGCTGCGGCTGGATGTGCGCCAGGGGGCGATCGGTGAGACCGCCGGCCGCGTAGCCCAGCATCTGTTCCACCGCGCGGTTGGCATAGCGCACGTGGCTGTCCCAGTTGACCCAGAGGATGCCCACGGTGCTGTGGTCGATGGAGAACTGGGTCAGGCGCAGCGCCTCTTCCGCCGCCTCGCGCAGCTGGATGGCATGGCGCGCCTCGAGCAGGCGCTTCTCCAGCGCACGCTGCTGGCGACGCAGCCAGTAGATGATCGCCGCCGCGCTGAGCAGCAGCACGCCGAAGAGCAGGGCGAGGTTCTGCCAGAAGCCGGGCGACTCGCCGATGCGCGGGTATTTAGGCTGCAGCCAGCGCTCGTGGAGCTGGTCCAGGTCCTTCGGCGGGATGGTGCGCAGGGCGGCGTCCACCGCCGTGGAGAGCTGCGGCCAGTCGCGCCGCGTGGCGACCCGCAGCAGTTGGGGGAAGCCGATGTCGCCGACCACCGCAAGGCCGGAGAACTCCTGTTCGCGCGACAGCCGGCTGAGCTGCGCCTCGTCGATCACCGCGTACTTCACCTGCTGTTCCAGCACCGCGCGCAAGGCCTGGCGCTCACTGCCGACCGGCTGTACCAGGACGCCGGAATAGGTGGCGCGCAGGTAGTCCGCCACCGCGCTGGGCGAGCGCACCGCGACCGGCTCGTCGCTGCCGAGCTTCTCGATATCCACGGCGCCGCCGTTGCCCCGCTCGCCCACCACCAGTTGCGGCACGCGCATGTAGGGATCGGAGAACAGCCACAGGCGCAGGCCTGCGGGGGTCTGGCTGAGGCCGGGAGCGAGGTCGATCTGGCCGGTACGCAGGGCGTTCTCCAGCTCGGCGTTGTCGGCGAAGGTGCGCCAGACCAGGGGCACGCCGAGCGCCGTGGCGACCCAGTCGAGCAGCTCGACGTTGACCCCGGACAGCTGCTGCAGGCGCCGGTCCAGTTGAGCGTAGGGCGCCTGCAGGACGACACCGGCGCGCAGCTGGGGGTGCTGGTCCAGCCACTGGCGCAGGGCCGGGTCCAGCGCGACGGGCGCGGGCGCGGGGGCTGCGGCCAGGGAGGCGGCGAGGCAGCAGGCGAGAAGGAGGAGACACAACGAACGAATCATGCAGGAGACACCGCACAGCCCAGGCTGCCGAGAACGAAGCCGACGTACCTTACTCCAGCAGCCCCGCCGAGGCGAAGGTGCGCCTGACAAATACCGGCCCAGCCATTAGGCTGCCTGCCTATGGCCACCCCGTGGAATCCTCAGATGCTCCGAGTCCCCCGCCCGACACTCGCCGCCCTTTGCCTCGCCCTGTTGCTGCCGGCCGCCGCCTGGGGTGAAGAACCGCCGGCCGCGGGCGAGGACGGGGCCGCCCCTGCGCAAACCCCGGTGGAGCGCGCGCCCCTGGAGGAGCGCAGCCAGGAGGACGCCACCGCCCTCGAACGCCAGCTGCCGCAGAAGGAACAGCAGCAATTGAAGGCCGGCGAGGACAGTTTCCTGGCCCTGTGGAAACCGGCCAACGTGGCCGAGCCCAGCGGCGTGGTGATCCTGCTGCCCGGCGATGGCGAGAGCGCCGACTGGCCGCGGGCGATCGCCCCGTTGCGCAGCAAACTGCCGGACATCGGCTGGCACAGCCTCAGCCTGACCCTGCCCGACCCCAGGGGCAATGAGCCGCCGCCCCGTCCGGTCGAGCAGGCCGAACCGCCCGCCGCCGGCGACGCGAAAACCGAGAAGGCCGACCCGGCCACGCCACCCCCCACGCCCGAGCAGGCCGGCAGCGCCGAGCCCTCCACCGACCCGGGTCGACCCGTTCTCAGCGCCGAGGAGGAACGCAAGGCACAGGCCACGCGGATCGCGGCACGCATCCAGGCGGCCATCGTGTTCGTCAACCAGCAGAGCCCGAAGACCATCGTCCTGCTGGGCCACGGCAGTGGCGCTTACTGGGCGGTGCAGGCGCTGAGCGATTCGTCTTCCAGCGGCATCGACAATCTGGTGCTGGTGGAGGCCGAAGTCCCCCCCGGCTACGGCCCGCCACTGGAAGAGTCGGCGCCCAAGCTCAAGCAGGCGATCGGCGATTTCTTCTACCAGGACAAGCCGCTGGACAGCGCCGCCGCCCTCAAGCGCCTGCAGGCGAGCAAGCGCGACAAGCACCCGGCCTATGTGCAGGTGGGCCTGAAGTCCCTGCCCAATCGCGACGCGGACCAGGAGCAGTTGTTCCGGCGGGTGCGCGGCTGGCTGGACGCCCATCTGCAGGCTCCGGGCAAGCGGGCGCCGGCGGCCGCACCGGCGCCCATCATCCCGCAGTCGCCCGGTATCTGACTCAGCGGAAACCGTGACGCTCGCGGATCAGGCTGTAGGCGTGGTGCAGCTCGCGGGTCTTCTCGGTGGCCTCGCGCACCCGCTGCGGGCTGGCCCCCGCACCGGCCAGCTTGTCCGGATGGTTCTGGCTGATGAGGCGGCGGTAGGCGCGCTTGATCGCCGCCGGCTCGCTGTTGGCGTTCACGCCCAGAAGCGACAACGCATCCTGGTAGGCACTGCCACGCCGCACCGGCGCGCCGCTGGGCACATCGAAGCCGGCGCACAGCGCTTCCACCTGGTCCGCCGGCCAATCCAGCCACTTGCCCCAGAGCAGGATCAGTTCGCGCTCGCGCTGCCCCACCCGGCCATCCGCCGCCGCCATCTGCCAGCAACTGCGCAACAGCGCCTCGCCTTGCGCACGCTGGTAGCGCAAGCCTCGCAGGGGCCCACGCAGTTCCACCTGCTCGGCCTTGCCGCGGGTGAACGCGGCGATGGCACGACGCTGCCCGGCGTCGTCCAGCCCCAGGCGACGCATCTCGGCACGCGCCTGCTGGATATGCAGCTCCAGCACCCGGCCCTCGCTCTTGGCCAGGCGGCCCAGCATGAGGAACAGCAGGTCCTCCTGTGCGACGGCAGCACTGCGCCGTAGCCGATCGCGCAGGCTGGCCCAGGAATCCAGCTTCAGCCGCCGATCCACCACCTGGCCGAGCAGGCCGCCGAGCAGCGCGCCGGGAATGCTGGCGATGAACAGGCCGGCGATGACGCCGAGCAGCGTGACGGGCCAGAACATCTCAGCGCCCCGCCTCGATCAGGCGCTCGACTTCCGCCAGGCGCTCGTGGGTGCCGACATCCACCCAGCGTCCGGCGAAATGCTCGCCGCTGACACGCCCATCCCCCATTGCACGGCGCAGCAACGGCGCCAGCTTGAAGGCGCCGGCGCTGCAACCGTCGAAAAGCGCGGGATGGAGCACGGCGATGCCGCTGTAGGTGAGCCCGGGCTCGCCAGGCACGCCATCGCTGACCATGCCACCGGCCAGCCGGAAATCACCGCCCGGATGATGGCTGGGGTTATCCACCAGCACCAGGTGGGCGAGGCCCTGCAACGGGTGATCGCGCAGGGCGTCGAAATCGTAGTCGGTCCAGATGTCGCCGTTGACCACCAGGAAGGGCTCGTCGCCCAGCAGCGGCAATGCGCGGTGGATGCCCCCGCCGGTTTCCAGCGGCTCGCCCTCGGGGGAATAACGGATGCTGACGCCGAAGCGCTCGCCGCTGCCCAGGTGATCCTCGATCTGCTGGCCGAGCCAGGCATGGTTGATCACCAATTCACTGAGCCCCGCAGCGGCAAGGGCGCGGATATGGAACTCGATCAGCGGGGTGCCGCCGGCGCGAACCAGCGGCTTGGGGGTGTGCAGCGTCAGCGGGCGCATGCGCTCGCCCTTGCCCGCCGCGAGGATCATCGCCCTCATGCGTGCACCGTTTCGGCTTGTGGCAGAGAGGCGAGCAGCGCCTTGAGGTCGGCCAGTTCGGGGCGACGCGCGATCACCGCCTCTATATAGGAGAAGAAGCGCGGCACATCGCCGAGGTACTTGGGCTTGCCGTCGCGGTGGCAGATGCGCGCGAAGATGCCGATGACCTTGAGGTGGCGCTGCACGCCCATCAGGTCGCTGGCACGGAGGAAGTCGTCGAACTGCGGCTGCACCGGGACGCCCGCTTCGCGGGCCAGGCTCCAGTAGCGCTCCAGCCAATTGCGCACGCGCGCCTCGGGCCAGCTGAGGAAGGCGTCCTTGAACAGGCTGGTGACGTCGTAGGTGACCGGGCCGTAGACCGCATCCTGGAAATCCAGCACGCCGGGATTGGGCGTGCTGAGCATCAGGTTGCGCGGCATGTAGTCGCGGTGCACCAGCACGCGGGGCTGGGCGAGCGCACTGGCGACCAGCAGATCGCAGGTCCGCTCCCAGGCCGCCAACGGCTCGCCGGCCAGCTCGATACCCAGGTGACGCTTGAGATACCAGTCGGGGAAGAGCTGCAGCTCGCGGCGTAGCAGTGCGTCGTCATAGGCGGGCATCGGCGCGTCGAGACTGCGCTGCTGCAGGGCCAGCAGTGCCTGGAAGGCATCCTCGAACAGCGCATCGGCATTGTCGGTGTCGATCACTTCCAGGTAGGTCTGGCGCCCGAGGTCATCGAGCAACAGGAAACCCTGCTCCAGGTCCGCCGCGAGGATCCGCGGCACATGGACGCCGGCCTCGGCGAGCATGCCCGCGACCTTGACGAAGGGGCGGCAATCTTCCTGGGGCGGCGGGGCATCCATCAGGATCAGGCTGCGGCCCTGCGCCTGCCAGCGGAAATAACGGCGGAAACTCGCGTCGCTGCTGGCCGGCAGCAGCTCCGCCGGCGGCACGTCACCCCAGCCTTCCGCGTGGAATAGAAGGGGCAGTTGCTGGTCCAGCCAGGCGCTAAGTTGTTGAAGGCGTACATCTTCATGGGGCATTACAAGGGTCTCCGACGGCGCTAGCCGTTGCGCGGGTCATGCTTTATTATCCAGCATCTTTTTCAGCCCATCGAGAGGCGTGCGGCCCCAGCGGGCCGATGGCGCGCAGGAAGCCCGGACTAACAAGATGGCAGTAAAATCTCCCGCGTTTCGTAAAAAATTCCCTCTGCTGGTGACCGGCAGCCTGCTGGCAATGCAGCCTGTAGCCACCCAGTTCGTAGTCGCCGCCGAGCAGTTCGACTGCCAGGCGTCCGCCTCCGGCGGCTGGGCCTGCGCACCCAAGGCAACGGCGGAAAGCCTGCCTCCACGCCCGGTCCACAGCGATAGCGCGGTGAGTTCCAGGGTCGGCGTAGCGGGCACCACCGCCGCTTCCGGCCAGGGCGAGTCGGCCGAATCCAAGACCACGCTGGTCACCGAGGCAGGCGGCAAGGCACTCGCTTCCCGTAGTGCAGACTTCAGCCATCTGGACTGGGTTCCGCGCGACAAGCTGACCGCCGCACAACTGGCCGAGACCGGTCCGTACTGCGCTGGCGCCTATGTCGAGCCGCGCCGCCCGGGCATGAACGACAAGACCCCGCCCGAAGATTCACCCACCTACGTTTCCGCCAAGGCCTCGCGCTATGAGCAGGAAAAGCAGGTCGCGACCCTGGCCGGCGACGTGGTCCTGCGCCAGGGCAGCATGCAGGTTGAAGCCGACGAGGCGAACCTGCTGCAGGCCGAGAACCGTGGCGAGCTGGTCGGCAACGTCAAGCTGCGCGACAACGGTGCCCTGGTGGTCGGCGACAAGGCCGAACTGCAACTGGACAACGGCGAAGCGAAGATCGACAACGCCGAGTACGTGCTGCACAAGTCCCACACGCGCGGTAGCGCCCTGTACGCCAAGCGCCAGGAAGACGCGATCATCCGCCTGAAGGACGGCACATACACCCGATGCGAGCCGGGCGACAACGCCTGGCACCTGAAGGGCAACAACATCAAGCTGAACCCGGCCACCGGCTTCGGCACCGCGACCAACGTGACGCTGCGGGTCAAGGACATTCCGGTGTTCTATACCCCGTACATCTATTTCCCCATCGATGACCGTCGCCAGTCCGGCTTCCTGCCGCCGAGCATCGGCACCAGCAGCGACACCGGTTTCTCCCTGCTGACGCCCTACTACTTCAACCTCGCGCCGAACTACGACGCCACCCTCTATCCGCGCTACATGGCCAAGCGCGGCCTGCTGATGGAAGGCGAGTTCCGCTACCTGACCAAGGGCAGCGAAGGCCAGTTCGGCGGCGCCTACCTGAACGACGAGGAAGACGAGCGCAAGCTGCAGTCCGAGTACAAGGACAAGCGCTGGCTCTACAACTGGCAACACAAGGGCGGCCTGGACGAACGCCTGATGACCGAGGTGGACTACACCGACATCAGCGACCCCTACTACTTCCAGGACCTGCAGACCGAACTGGGCATCGAGCAATCGACCTACGTCAACCAGCAGGGCGCCGTCACCTGGCGCGGCGACAGCTACACCGCACGTCTCAACGCCCATGCCTATGAAATGGCCACGGTCACCGAGATCACCCCGTACGACCGCCTGCCCCAGATCACCCTGGACGGCGTGCTGCCTGTCGACGCCGGCGGCCTGAAGTTCTCCTACTCCACCGAGTTCGTGCGCTTCGAGCGTGACCTGCGCAAGGGCCTGTTCAGCGACGAGGATGGTGCGACCAGCCCCTGGTACGACACCCGCATCCCGGGCCTGGCCCGCGCCAACGGCAACCGCATCCATGTGGAGCCGGGCGTCAGCCTGCCCCTGGACTGGAGCTACGGCTTCATCAAGCCGTCGGTGAAGTACCTCTATACCCAGTACGACCTGGACCTGGACCAGCAGGGCAAGAACAGCCTGCTGGCCGGCCAGGAGTTCAACAGCAGCGAAGACCGCAGCGTACCGATCTTCAGCCTCGACAGCGGCCTGTACTTCGACCGCAACACCGAGCTGTTCGGCAGCCAGTACAAGCAGACCCTGGAACCGCGCCTGTTCTATCTCTACGTCCCCGAAGAGAAGCAGGACAACATCCCGGTCTTCGACAGCAGCGAAAGCGCCTTCAGCTATTCCTCGCTGTTCCGCGAGAACCGCTTCTCCGGTCGTGACCGCGTGGGCGATGCCAACCAGGTGTCCCTGGGCCTGACCAACCGCTGGATCCAGCCCAACGGCTTCGAGCGTCAGCGCTTCAGCATCGGCCAGGCCTTCTACTTCGAAGACCGCAAGGTGCAGCTGCCCGGCATCGACTACCGCGACCGCAAGTCGGCCCAGGCCAGCGTCTCGCCTTATGCGCTTGAGTACCTGTATCGCTTCAACCGCGACTGGCGCCTGTCCTCCGACTTCAACTGGGACCCGGATGCCGGCCGCACCCGCTCCGGCAGCATGATGTTCCACTACCAGCCGGAAGACGACGTCAACAAGGTGGTCAACTTCGGCTACCGCTACCGCAACGACGCCGTGGTCTACAACCAGACCACCGGCCGGTGGCAGGAAGGCGGTGACTACGTCGACAACGTGACCGGCCGCGTGATCAAGGACTACTACAAGATCGAGCAGCATGACGCGTCCGTCATCTGGCCGATCGTCCCGCAGTGGAACGCCATCGCTCGCTGGCAGTACGACTACAACCGCAGCCGCACCCTGGAAGCCTTCGGTGGCTTCGAGTACGACAGCTGCTGCTGGAAACTGCGTCTGATCAACCGCTACTGGGTCGACTACGACGAGACCACCCTTTCGCCCGAACTCAACGAGAAGGCCGACCGCGGCGTCTTCCTGCAGATCGTGTTCAAGGGCCTTGGCGGCGTGATCGGCAACAAGGTTGAAAGTTTCCTCGACAATGGCATCCAAGGTTACCGTGAACGTGAAGACCAAGCTTTCTGATTGTCTCCGCCCGCTGCTGTTGGGCGCCCTGTTCCTGGGTAGTGCCGTGCATGCCGAGGTCCAGTCGATCGACCGCGTCGTGGCCATCGTCGACAACGACGTGATCATGCAGAGCCAGCTCGACCAGCGCATCCACGAGGTGCAGCAGACCATCGCCAAGCGCGGGTCTGCCCTGCCCCCCGAGCACGTGCTGGGCCAGCAGGTGCTGGAACGCCTGATCATCGAGAACATCCAGCTGCAGATCGGCGACCGTTCCGGCATCCGCATCACCGATGAGGAGCTGAACCAGGCCATCGAGGCCATCGCCCAGCGCAACGGCATGAGCGTCGATCAGTTCCGTGGTGCCCTGGCTCAAGACGGCCTCTCCTATGAGGACGCCCGCGACCAGGTCCGCCGCGAGATGGTCATCAGCCGCGTGCGCCAGCGCCGCGTCGCCGAGCGCATCCAGGTCACCGACCAGGAAGTGCAGAACTTCCTCGCCTCCGACCTGGGCAAGATGCAGCTCTCCGAGGAATTCCACCTGGCCAATATCCTGATCCCGGTCGCGGACGGCTCCTCGCCCGAGACCATCCAGGCCGCCGACCGCCAGGCGAAGGATCTTTACCAGCAACTGCAACAGGGCGCCGACTTCGCCCAGCTGGCGATCTCCCGCTCCGCCGGCGAAACCGCCCTGGAAGGCGGCGAGATCGGCTGGCGCAAGGCCGCCCAGCTGCCGCCCCCCTTCGATGGCATGGTCAGCGCCCTCTCTCCGGGTGAAGTGACCGAACCGGTGCGCACGCCGGGTGGCTTCATCATCCTCAAGCTCCTGGAAAAGCGCGGCGGCAGCACCCAGGTGCGTGACGAGGTGCATGTGCGCCACATCCTGCTCAAGCCCAGCGAGATCCGCAGCGAAGCCGACACCGAACGCCTGGCCGAGCGCCTCTATCAGCGCATCCAGTCCGGCGAGGACTTCGCCGAGCTGGCGAAGAACTTCTCCGAGGACCCGGGTTCGGCGCTCAACGGTGGCGACCTGAACTGGATCGACCCCAACGCCCTGGTGCCCGAGTTCCGCGAAGTCATGGCCAAGACGCCGGCAGGCCAGCTGTCCCGCCCGTTCAAGAGCCCCTACGGCTGGCACGTTCTGGAAGTGCTCGGTCGCCGCGCCACCGACAGCGCCGACCAGATGCGCGAGCAGCAGGCGATCAACGTCCTGCGCAACCGCAAGTACGACGAAGAGCTGCAGGCCTGGCTGCGCCAGATCCGCGACGAGGCGTACGTCGAAACCAAGCTCTGATTCTTCGGCACCCTGCCACGCAGGGTGGCGCGCTGGCGGTACAATCGCCGCCACGCGCCACAGCCGGAGAGCCCCGCAATGCCCCTTCCCCGCTTCGCCCTCACCCCTGGTGAACCCGCCGGCATCGGCCCGGACCTCTGCCTGCTCCTGTCCCGCGAACGCCAGCCCTACCCGCTGATCGCCATCGCCAGCCAGGCACTGCTGCAAGAGCGCGCCAGCCAGCTCGGCCTCGATATCGGCGTCATCCCCGTATCACACGACGCCTGGCCCGACCGCCCCGCAGAAGCGGGATCGCTCTATGTCTGGGACACCCCGCTGCAAGCCCCCGTCCAGCCCGGCGTGCTCGATCGCGCCAATGCCGGCTACGTGCTCGACACCCTGACCCGTGCAGGCAAGGGCTGCCTGGATGGCCACTTCGCCGGAATGATCACGGCGCCCGTGCACAAGGGTGTGATCAACGAGGCCGGAATCGCCTTCTCCGGCCACACGGAGTTCCTCGCCGAACTGACCCAAACCCAGCAGGTGGTGATGATGCTCGCCACCCGTGGCCTGCGCGTCGCCCTGGTGACCACCCACCTGCCGCTCAAGGACGTTGCCGCCGCGATCACGACCGAGCGCCTGGAGCGGGTCACCCGCATCCTGCACGCTGACCTGGTGGAGAAGTTCGGCCTGCCCACACCCCGTATCCTGGTCTGCGGCCTCAATCCCCATGCGGGGGAAGGCGGCCACCTGGGACGCGAGGAGATCGAAGTCATCGAGCCCTGCCTGCAACGCCTTCGCCACGAGGGCCTGAACCTGGTCGGCCCGCTCCCGGCCGACACCCTGTTCACACCCAAGCACCTGGAGCACTGCGATGCGGTGCTGGCCATGTACCACGACCAGGGCCTGCCGGTGCTGAAATACAAGGGCTTCGGCGCGGCGGTGAACGTCACCCTCGGCCTGCCGATCATCCGCACCTCGGTCGACCACGGCACCGCCCTCGACCTGGCCGGAACGGGGCGCATCGACGGCGGCAGCCTGCAGGTGGCGCTGGAGACGGCCTACGAGATGGCAGCCAGCCGTAGCTGAGCCCGCAAGCGCCGATCAGCACATTTCGGCCTGGTCGGCGCAATGCTGTAGACTGCGCGCCTTTCCCCGCTTCCAGCTTCAAGCTACCGGCTTCAAGCTGCTCCACCTGGAGCCCGCAATGTCCGAATACCAACACCGCGCACGCAAGCGCTTCGGCCAGAACTTCCTGCATGACGCCGGCGTCATCCACCGCATCCTGCGCGCCATCCACGCGAAGGAAGGCGAACACCTGGTGGAGATCGGCCCGGGCCAGGGCGCACTGACCGAGGGCCTGCTCGGCAGCGGTGCACAGCTCGACGTCATCGAGCTGGATCTCGACCTGATTCCCATCCTGCAGGGCAAGTTCGGTACCGAGCCGCGCTTCCGCCTGAACCAGGGCGACGCCCTCAAGTTCGACTTCGCCCAGCTCGACACCACGCCCAACAACCTGCGCGTGGTGGGCAACCTGCCCTACAACATCTCCACCCCGCTGATCTTCCACTTGCTGGGTAACGCCCACCTGATACGCGACATGCATTTCATGTTGCAGAAGGAGGTGGTCGAGCGCCTGGCCGCAGAGCCCGGCGGTGGCGACTGGGGTCGCCTGTCGATCATGGTCCAGTACCACTGCCGCGTGGAGCACCTGTTCAACGTCGGCCCCGGCGCCTTCAATCCGCCGCCCAAGGTGGACTCGGCCATCGTCCGCCTGGTACCCCATGAAGTGCTGCCGCATCCGGCCAAGGACCACCGCCTGCTGGAGCGCGTGGTGCGCGAAGCCTTCAACCAGCGCCGCAAGACCCTGCGCAACACCCTCAAGGGCCTGCTCGACAGCAACGCCATCGAGGCGGCCGGCGTGGATGGCGGCCTGCGTCCCGAACAGCTGGACCTGGCGGCCTTCGTGCGCCTGGCCGACAAGCTGGCCGAACAGACATCGGGCGCATGACGCCCTAGACTTCCATTCCGGTTCCAGAGAACAGACCCGTGCCCGATTCCCGCTACCTGGTCGCCGTCAGCGTCACCACCCGCTTCCTCCCGGAGCAGTCGCAGCCCGAACAGAGCCGCTTCGCCTTCTCCTACACCGTGACCATTCGCAATGAAGGCGAGTTACCGGCCAAGCTGGTATCGCGCCACTGGGTGATCACCGATGGCGACGGCCATGTGCAGGAAGTGCGCGGTGCCGGCGTGGTCGGCCAGCAGCCGCTGATCGAACCGGGCGCGAGCCACGTCTACAGCAGCGGCACCGTGATGGCGACCCGCGTCGGCACCATGCAGGGCAGCTACCAGATGGTCGCCGAGGACGGCAAGCGCTTCGACGCCGAGATCGCCCCCTTCCGCCTGGCCGTACCCGGCGCGCTGCACTGACAGGAGAGCTCGATGACGGTTTACGCAGTCGGCGACCTCCAGGGCTGCCTCACCCCGCTCGAGTGCCTGCTCGAACGCGTCGCCTTCGACCCCGCCCGCGACCGCCTGTGGCTGGTCGGCGACCTGGTCAATCGCGGCCCGCAGTCCCTGGAGACCTTGCGTTTCCTGTACGCCATGCGCGACAGCCTGACCTGCGTGCTCGGCAACCACGACCTCCACCTGCTGGCAGTGGCACACAACACCGAACGCCTGAAGAAGTCCGACACCCTGCGCGAGATCATCGAGGCCCCCGATGCCGCGGACCTGCTCGACTGGCTGCGCCGACAGAAGCTGGTGCACTACGACGAGCAGCGCGACATCGCCATGGTGCACGCCGGGATTCCGCCCAACTGGACCCTGGCCAAGGCACTGAAACGCGCCGCCGAGGTGGAGGAAGTCCTGCTGGACGATGCGCGCCTGCCGCTCTTCCTTGACGGGATGTACGGCAACGAGCCGTCGAAATGGGAGAGTGACCTGCAAGGCATTGCCCGCCTGCGGGTCATCACCAACTATTTCACCCGCATGCGCTTCTGCACGGCCGATGGCACCCTGGACCTCAAGAGCAAGGAAGGCGTCGACACCGCACCACCCGGCTACGCCCCCTGGTTCAGCCACCCGGGACGAAAGACCCGCGGCCAGAAGATCATCTTCGGCCACTGGGCGGCACTGGAAGGCAAGTGCGACGAACCCGGCCTCTACGCCCTCGACACCGGTTGTGTCTGGGGCGGGGCCATGACCCTGCTGAACGTCGACAGCGGCGAACGCATCAGCTGCAGTTGCGAGGAGAACAAAGCATGAGCGAATTCCAGCGTATCCCCCCGGAGCGCGCCCAGGCGCTGCGCGAGCAGGGCGCCCAGGTGGTCGACATCCGTGACCCGCAGAGCTACGCCAACGGCCACATCGCCGGGTCGCAGCACCTGGACAACTACTCCCTGGCCGACTTCATCGCCAAGGCCGACCTCGACAAGCCATTGATCGTCACCTGCTACCACGGCAATTCCAGCCAGGGAGCCGCGGCCTACCTCGTGGGCCAGGGCTTCTCCGATGTCTACAGCCTGGACGGCGGCTTCGAGCTCTGGCGCGCCACCTACCCCGATGAAGTCGCCCAAGGCAGCGCCGAGTAAAAAAATTCTCGATGGCGCAACCCCGCGCCATCACTGGTCTCGCGCCGCGACCTGACGAACGGCAATCTCTTGTTATCCTTCCGTCATCCTTGACCTGCCGGATTCCGAACTACTCTTAGGTCAGGCCATCCAACAGGGGAGAGCCGGCACACCGGTTCCGGGCCATCGGCGGCGACCATTTTGGTGTTCTGGGGGATTCTCATCGGCCGACTCGTCGGCTGACTGCCCACACCCGCGTGACCGACCCCGCCGGCTCCCAGTATCCAGCGAGGTGACGTAATGAGCATTTTCAGCCACTTCCAACAACGCTTCGAGGCGACCCGCCAGGAGGAATATTCCCTTCAGGAATATCTCGACCTGTGCAAGCAGGACCGCAGCGCCTATGCCACCGCAGCCGAGCGCATGCTCATGGCCATCGGTGAACCGGAGCTGCTGGATACCTCCGCCGACTCGCGGCTTTCGCGGATCTTCTCCAACAAGGTGATACGCCGTTACCCGGCTTTCGCCGACTTCCACGGCATGGAAGACTGCATCGACCAGATCGTCGCCTTCTTCCGCCATGCGGCGCAGGGCCTGGAAGAGAAGAAACAGATCCTCTACCTCCTGGGCCCGGTCGGCGGCGGCAAGTCGTCCCTGGCCGAGAAGCTCAAACAACTGATCGAGAAAGTGCCCTTCTACGCCATCAAGGGCTCGCCGGTGTTCGAATCGCCCCTGGGGCTGTTCAACGCCACCGAGGACGGCGCCATTCTCGAAGAGGACTACGGGATCCCCCGCCGCTACCTCTCCACCATCATGTCGCCCTGGGCCACCAAACGCCTCGCCGAGTTCGGCGGCGACATCAGCCAGTTTCGCGTGGTCAAGCTCTATCCCTCGATCCTCAACCAGATCGCCGTGGCCAAGACCGAGCCCGGCGACGAGAACAACCAGGACATCTCCGCCCTGGTGGGCAAGGTGGATATCCGCAAGCTGGAGGAATTCCCGCAGAACGACGCCGACGCCTACAGCTACTCGGGCGCACTGTGCCGGGCCAACCAGGGCCTGATGGAATTCGTCGAGATGTTCAAGGCACCGATCAAGGTGCTGCACCCGTTGCTGACCGCCACCCAGGAAGGCAACTACAACAGCACCGAGGGGCTAGGGGCCATCCCCTTCCAGGGCATCCTGCTGGCCCACTCCAACGAGTCGGAATGGCACAGCTTCCGCAACAACAAGAACAACGAGGCGTTCATCGACCGCATCTACATCGTCAAGGTGCCCTACTGCCTGCGCGTCACCGACGAGATCAAGATCTACGACAAGCTGCTGGCCAACAGCTCGCTGGCCCACGCCCACTGCGCGCCCGACACCCTGAAGATGCTCGCCCAGTTCTCCGCCCTGTCACGCCTGAAGGAACCCGAGAACTCCAACATCTACTCGAAGATGCGCGTCTATGACGGCGAGAACCTCAAGGACACCGACCCCAAGGCCAAGTCGATCCAGGAATACCGCGACGCCGCTGGCGTCGACGAAGGCATGAACGGCCTGTCGACCCGCTTCGCCTTCAAGATCCTGTCCAAGGTGTTCAACTTCGACCCGCATGAGGTCGCCGCCAACCCGGTGCACCTGCTCTACGTGCTCGAACAGCAGATCGAGCAGGAACAGTTCCCCGCCGAAGTGCGCGAGCGCTACCTGCGCTACATCAAGGAATACCTCGCCCCGCGCTATATCGAGTTCATTGGCAAGGAAATCCAGACCGCCTACCTCGAGTCGTACAGCGAGTACGGCCAGAACATCTTCGACCGCTATGTGCTCTACGCCGACTTCTGGATCCAGGACCAGGAATACCGCGATCCGGAGACCGGTGAAATCCTCAACCGCGTCGCCCTCAACGAGGAGCTGGAGAAGATCGAGAAACCGGCCGGAATCAGCAACCCGAAGGACTTCCGCAACGAGATCGTCAACTTCGTGCTGCGCGCCCGGGCCAACAACAACGGCAAGAACCCCACCTGGCTCAGCTACGAGAAGCTGCGGGTGGTGATCGAGAAGAAAATGTTCTCCAACACCGAGGACCTGCTGCCGGTCATCAGCTTCAACGCCAAGGGCAGCAAGGACGAACAGCAGAAGCACAACGATTTCGTCAAACGCATGGTCGAGCGCGGCTACACCGAGAAACAGGTTCGCCTGCTGTCCGAGTGGTACCTGCGGGTACGCAAGTCGCAGTAACAGCAGCCACAAGCTACGAGCTCCAAGCGGCAGGTAGGGGCGGGGGCCGGTGCTCTGCGCGTCTACTTGCAGCTTGCAGCTTGCGGCTTGAAGCTGCCCCGGAGGGGCATCCATGAGCTACGTGATCGACCGACGCCTGAATGGCAAGAACAAGAGCACGGTTAACCGCCAGCGCTTTCTCAGGCGGTACCGCGACCACATCAAGAAAGCGGTGGAGGAAGCGGTCAGCCGCCGTTCCATCACCGACATGGAGCATGGCGAGCAGATCAGCATCCCCGGCCGGGATATCGACGAGCCGGTGCTGCACCATGGCCGTGGCGGGCGCCAGACCATTGTCCATCCCGGCAACAAGGAATTCACCACCGGCGAACGCATTCCACGTCCCCAGGGCGGCGGAGCGGGCCGTGGCAGCGGCAAGGCGAGCAACTCCGGCGAAGGCATGGACGAGTTCGTCTTCCAGATCACCCAGGAGGAGTTCCTCGACTTCATGTTCGAGGACCTCGAACTGCCCAACCTGGTGAAACGCCACCTCACCGGCAGTGACACCTTCAAGACCGTACGCGCCGGCATCAGCAACGAGGGCAACCCCTCGCGCATCAACATCATCCGTACCCTGCGCTCGGCCCACGCCAGGCGTATCGCGCTTTCCGGCTCCAGCCGCGCCAAGCTGCGCATCGCCCGCGAAGAGCTCGCCCGCCTCAAGCGGGAGGAACCGGACAACTTCGGCGACATACAGGAACTGGAAGCCGAGATCCTCAAGCTGCGTGCACGCATCGAGCGGGTGCCGTTCCTCGACACCTTCGACCTCAAGTACAACCTGCTGGTCAAGCAGCCCAACCCCAGCTCCAAGGCCGTGATGTTCTGCCTGATGGACGTCTCGGGCTCCATGACCCAGGCGACCAAGGACATCGCCAAGCGCTTCTTCATCCTGCTGTACCTGTTCCTCAAGCGGAACTACGACAAGATCGAAGTCGTGTTCATCCGCCACCACACCAGCGCCCGCGAGGTCGATGAGGAGGAATTCTTCTACTCCCGCGAGACCGGCGGCACCATCGTCTCCAGCGCCCTCAAGCTGATGCAGGAGATCATGGCCGAGCGCTACCCCGTCAACGAATGGAACATCTACGCAGCCCAGGCTTCGGACGGCGACAACTGGAACGACGACTCGCCCATCTGCCGGGACATCCTGATCAAGCAGATCATGCCCTTCGTGCAGTACTACACCTACGTAGAGATCACCCCACGCGAGCACCAGGCGCTCTGGTTCGAGTACGAGCAGGTCTGCGACGCCTTCGCCGACACCTTCGCCCAGCAGCAGATCGTCACCGCTGGCGACATCTACCCGGTGTTCCGCGAACTGTTCCAGCGCCGACTGGTTAACTGAGGGCCGCGACATGACCGCCACAGAAAAGAAGAGGCAGCCCATCTCCACGGGTTCCGAGTGGACTTTCGACCTGATCCGCACCTACGACCGCGAGATCGGCCGGCTGGCCGAGCGCTATGCGCTTGACACCTACCCCAACCAGATCGAAGTCATCACCGCCGAGCAGATGATGGATGCCTACGCCTCCGTGGGCATGCCGCTGGGCTACCACCACTGGTCCTACGGCAAGCACTTCCTGGCCACGGAGAAGGGCTATTCCCGCGGGCAGATGGGCCTGGCCTACGAGATCGTGATCAACTCCGACCCCTGCATCGCCTACCTGATGGAAGAGAACACCATCACCATGCAGGCGCTGGTGATCGCCCACGCCTGCTACGGCCACAACAGCTTCTTCAAGGGCAACTACCTGTTCCGCACCTGGACCGATGCCAGCTCGATCATCGACTACCTGGTGTTCGCCAAGCAGTACATCATGCAGTGCGAGGAACGCCACGGCATCGACGCGGTGGAAGACCTGCTGGACTCCTGCCACGCCCTGATGAACTACGGCGTCGACCGCTACAAGCGCCCCTACCCGATCTCCGCCGAAGAAGAGCGGCGCCGGCAGAAGGAGCGCGAAGAGCATCTGCAGAAACAGATCAACGACCTCTGGCGCACCATTCCCAAGGGCGCGGGCAAGGGCGGCGACAAGGACAACCGGCGCTTCCCGTCGGAGCCCCAGGAGAACATCCTCTACTTCATCGAGAAGCACGCGCCACTGCTCGAACCCTGGCAACGCGAGATCGTGCGCATCGTGCGCAAGATCGCCCAGTACTTCTACCCGCAACGCCAGACCCAGGTCATGAACGAAGGCTGGGCCACCTTCTGGCACTACACCCTGATGAACGACCTCTACGACGAAGGCCTGGTTACCGAGGGCTTCATGCTCGAGTTCCTCCAGTCCCACACCAGCGTCGTGTTCCAGCCCGGCTTCGACAGCCCCTACTACAGCGGCATCAACCCTTACGCGCTGGGCTTCGCCATGTACCGCGACATCCGCCGCATATGCGAAGAGCCCACCGAGGAGGACAAGCGCTGGTTCCCCGATATCGCCGGTGGCGACTGGCTCTCCACCATCAAGTTCGCCATGAAGAGCTTCAAGGACGAGAGCTTCATCCTCCAGTACCTCTCACCCAAGGTGATCCGCGACTTCAAGCTGTTCAGCATCCTCGACGACGATCAGAAGGACGAGTTGCTGGTACCCGCCATCCATGACGAACCCGGCTACCGGCAGATCCGCGAGACGCTCGCCGCCCAGTACAACCTCGGCAACCGCGAGCCGAACGTGCAGATCTGGAACGTCGACCGCCGCGGCGACCGCTCCCTGACCCTTCGCCACCAACAGCACGATCGCAAGCCGCTCGGCGAATCCACCGAAGAGGTGCTGCGCCACCTGCACCGCCTATGGGGCTTCGACATCCACCTGGAGACCATGAACGGCGAGCAGATCACCGGCACCCACCACGTACCGCCCAAGGGCGAGCGCAGCGAAGACGGCGAATACCCGCGACTGGACCTGGTCATCCCGCCCATTTGATCGGTTGACCGCATGCCGGGCGCCCCCGAGCATGCGGTCATCGTCCATGGAGAGCGTCGATGCGCCTGTTCCTCGTCCTGCTGCTGTGCCTGGTCCTGGCCACCTGCTCCACCCACATCCCCAGCATCCAGGTGCTTAGACCGGCCGACAGCGGCCTGGCCATCCGCCACAGCTTCCAGCTGGTTCCCCCGGAGCAGGCCTTGCAAAGCCCGGCGCCCTACCGCGAGCACTACATCCGCCTCGATCCGTTGCTTCGCCAGGGCCTTGCCGCGCGCGGCTACCACGAAAGCCAGAGCCCCGAGCTGCGCGTCTACTACTGGCTGGCCCTGCAGGACGCGCCTCTGGAGTTCAAGGTCGACCAGGCACCGCCCAACCCGCTCGGCCCCTACCAGGCCATCCACCGCTTGCGTGACGAAACCGGCACCCTGCGCCTGCGCATCACCGACCTCGACGGCCTGGTGCTCTGGGAAGGCATCGCCAGTACGGGCCTGAGCCCCTCCTGGGACAGCGCCGAGTTGCTCGAAAGCGCCGTGGAGGCACTGACCCGGCAAATCCCCATCGCAGCCAACGAGCGGGCTGCTATCCTCCGCACCCTCGGAGGTGAGCATGCAGATATACAAGGTGGGCGGCGCGGTTCGTGACCGGCTGTTGCAGCGCCCGGTCACGGAAGTGGACTGGGTCGTCGTTGGCGCAACCGCTGAAGAAATGCTCGAGCAGGGCTTCAAGCCCGTGGGCGCGGATTTCCCGGTGTTCCTTCATCCGCACAGTGGCGAGGAGTACGCACTGGCGCGCACCGAGCGCAAGAGCGGGCGTGGCTATGGCGGTTTCACCTTCTTCGCCAGCCCGGACGTCAGCCTCGAAGAGGACCTGATCCGCCGCGACCTCACCGTCAACGCCATCGCCGAAGACGAGCACGGCGTGCTGGTCGACCCCTATGGCGGCCAGCGCGACCTGGAGCGGCGCATCCTCCGCCACGTTTCCCCCGCCTTCGCCGAGGACCCGTTGCGCGTACTGCGCGTCGCCCGCTTCGCCGCACGCTATGCGCCACTGGGCTTCACGGTGGCCGAAGAAACCCTGGCGCTGATGCGTGAGATCGCCGAGTCCGGCGAGCTGGACGCCCTGACACCCGAACGCAGCTGGAAGGAAATCTCCCGCGCCCTGATGGAGCCCCGCCCGGACGTATTCATCCAGGTGCTGCGCGACTGTGGCGCGCTCAAGGCCTGGATGCCGGAGCTCGACGCCCTGTTCGGCGTCCCCCAGCCCGAGCAGCACCACCCGGAAGTGGATTCCGGCCTGCACGTGCTCGCCGTTCTGCAGCAGTGCGCCGAGCATGAGCAACCCCTCGCCGTGCGCTGGGCCTGCCTGCTGCATGACCTGGGCAAGGGCGAGACGCCGGAGGAGGAATGGCCCCGGCACATCGCCCATGAACAGCGCGGCCTGAAGCTGATCCAGCAGGTAAACGAACGCTGCAAGGCACCTCGTGACTGCCAGGAGCTGGCGATGCTGGTGGGCGAGTTCCATACCCACGCCCATCGCGCGCAGGAACTCCGCGCATCGACACTGTCCGAGCTACTGGCGCGCTTCGACGTCTACCGCCGTCCCCAGCGCTTCGAGGAATTCATCGCGGCCTGCGAGATGGACGCCCGTGGCCGTCACGGCCTCGAGCAGCGCGAATACCCTCAAGCCAACTACCTGCGGGGCGCCGCCTCGGCCGCACGCGCAGTCGCGGTCCAGCCCCTGCTGGAGAAGGGCTACAAGGGTGCCGAACTGGGCGAGGCGCTCAAGCTCGAGCGCCTGAAAGCGCTGAAGGCCTACAAGGAAGGCGCGGGGAAGGCCTGAAGCAGGTCGTCGGGGGTCAACGGGCGCCCCCGCCACGCGAAGGGCACCGGCCACAGCTGTTGCTGGATCTGCGCCGTCGCCCACAACTCCGCGAAGCTTCGTCCTTCACCCGGGTGCAGGCGGTCGGGCACCACCAGTGCCAAGGGCCAGAGCACGAATGCGTTCTTCAGCACCTCGGCACGGGGCAGCACCAAGCCATCGAAGCTGCCGACCAGATCGCCATAGAGCAGCACATCGATGTCCAGCGGCAGGCCCTTGCGGTCTGGCGCGTAGCGACCGTTGTCGGCCTCGATGAACTTGAGACGGCGGTCCAGCTCCATCAGCGGCAGGTCGGTGTCGGCGGCCACCACCAGGTTGTAGAAGGGGCCGCTCTTGATGCCCACCGGCTGGCTTTCGAATACCGGCGAGCACCGGATGTTATGGAGGAAACCGGCCAGCGCGTCGAGGCCGGCTTCCAGGTGTTCCTCACGCCCGATGTTGCTGCCCAGGCCCAGCAGAACCGGAGTCAGCGGCATCCGCGTTCGATCTCCACGCCAACGCTGCTGGCAGCGGGAACCGCGCCGGGCTTGTGCAGCTTCAGGCGCACCCAGGGAATCTGGAATTCAGCCATCAGCAGGGCCACCAGCCGCTCGGCGAAGGTTTCCACCAACTGGAACTGGGAGTCGGCAGCGAACGCCTGGATGCGCTGGGACACCGAGGCGTAGTCCAGCGCATGGGCCAGTTCATCGCCTGCGGCGGCCAGGCGGTTGTCCCAGCCCATCTGCAGGTCCAGGCGCAGGCACTGGCGAATGCTCCGCTCCCAGTCGTACGCACCGATGACGGTATCGACTTCAAGACCCTCGATGAAAACCGTGTCCACGTAAGTTCTGCCCCGTTAGAATCAGGGCTCCCTCGCCCTGGAATGGATACCAATGTTCTGGCTGCTGGCGATCCTCGCCTACCTGCTCGGCTCGCTGTCCTTCGCCATCCTGCTCAGCCGGGTGTTCGGCACCGCCGACCCGCGCGAACTGGGTTCAGGCAACCCGGGCGCCACCAACATGCTGCGCGTGGCGGGCAAGAAGCTCGCGATCCTCACCCTGCTCGGCGACCTGCTCAAAGGCCTCGTGCCCGTGCTGGTCGCCTACCTGATCGGGCTCGGCATCCAGAAACAGGCCTGGATCGGCCTCGCCGCCGTGCTCGGGCATCTCTACCCGCTGTACTTCCGCTTCCGTGGCGGCAAGGGCGTCGCCACTGCCGCCGGCATGCTGCTCGGGCTCTATCCCCCGGCCGCCCTGCTGGCGGTTGCGGCCTGGGCGCTGACGTTCGCCCTCACCCGTACCAGTTCGCTCGCGGCCTTGATCGCGACACCGCTGACCCTGCCGCTGCTGGCCTGGCAGAAGCCAGGCGCATTGCTGCCGATGGCCGTGCTCTGCTGCCTGATCGTCTGGCGACACCGCGGCAATCTACGCGACCTTTTCGCCGGACGCGAACGACATTTCTGAAACTGAAGACAGCCTCAAGCTACACGCCTGAGGCTTCAGGAAACCGCACAGGGTTCAGATGGCCGGCAGGTTTTCCATCGGCCAACGAGCCTGCACGGCGATCGCAGGGCCTTCCTGCTGCCCGGCCTTCAGGCGCTGGCAACCGGCGTAGGCGATCATCGCGCCGTTGTCGGTGCAGAAGCGCGGACGCGCATAGAAGACGTTGCCCTGGAGCTCGGCCAGCATCGCCTCCAAAGCCTGGCGCAGGGCCTGGTTGGCGCTGACACCGCCGGCGATCACCAGGCGCTTCAGGCCGGTCTGCTTCAGGGCCCTGCGGCACTTGATGACGAGAGTCTCGACCACCGCCTGCTGGAACGCCAGAGCGATGTCGCAACGGGTTTGCTCACCGTCGTCCCCAGCATCGCGGCACTGCTGCCAGGTATTGAGGGCGAAAGTCTTCAGGCCGCTGAAACTGAAATCCAGGCCTGGGCGATCGGTCATCGGGCGCGGGAAGGTGAAGCGCCCCGCCACGCCGGACTCCGCCAGGCGTGCGATCTCGGGGCCACCCGGATAGCCCAGGCCGATCAGCTTGGCGGTCTTGTCGAAGGCCTCGCCGGCGGCGTCATCCACCGACTCGCCGAGCAGCGCATAGCGGCCGATGCCATCGACGCGCACCAGCTGCGTATGGCCGCCGGAAACCAGCAAGGCGACGAACGGGAATTCCGGCGGCTGCTCTTCCAGCATGGGCGCCAGCAGATGGCCCTCCATATGGTGCACGCCCAATGCGGGCACGCCCCAGGCGAACGCCAGGGCTTGCGCACAGGAGGCGCCGACCAGCAGAGCGCCGACCAGGCCGGGGCCCGAGGTGTAGGCGATGCCATCGATATCCGTCGGCTTGCAGCCTGCGCCGTCCAGCACTTCCCGCAGCAGCGGCAGCATGCGTTTGACGTGATCGCGGGATGCCAGCTCAGGCACCACACCGCCATAGACGCGGTGCAGGTCGATCTGACTGAACAGCGCATCGGCCAGCAGGCCGCGTTCGCTGTCGTAGAGGGCGACGCCGGTCTCGTCGCAAGAGGTTTCCAGACCCAGCACTAGCATTGGGATCGAGCCTTCGAGGCCTAGCCAATAAAGAAGGCGCGCATCATAATCGCCGCCCTCCGCCCCGGCCAGCGGTTTTCGACTGAAGGCTTTGCATTCCGGGGCGCGAGGCGTTAACATCCGCAACCCTTGAAAACCGACGTTCTCCCGCAACCCTAGCCAGGAGCACGTTCACCCACGGTAATTAGTGAAGGTACGACCTGGATGCCAGCCGTCAAAGTTAAAGAGAACGAACCCTTCGACGTAGCCCTGCGTCGCTTCAAGCGCTCCTGCGAAAAAGCCGGTGTACTGGCTGAAGTACGTAGCCGCGAGTTCTACGAGAAGCCCACTGCCGAGCGCAAGCGCAAAGCTGCTGCTGCAGTTAAGCGTCACGCCAAGAAAGTGCAGCGCGAACAGCGCCGCCGCGAGCGCCTGTACTGAGTTAACAGGCTTCGCCGCACGCTTTCAGCATCGCCCGGCTCCGGCCGGGCGAGTGCATTCAGGCACCGCACGCGACACTCCGCTTCGCCCTGGCGAACGCCGGAGTTTTTTGCATTTGCAGCCCCTGGTAATGCCGCTATCACCCAAGGGTGATGGAGGCCTATGCTTTGACCCTTCCCGAGTCCTGAGCACCCTATGGCCGGCCTGATCCCCCAAGGCTTCATCGACGATCTGCTGAACCGCACCGACATAGTCGAAGTGGTGAGTTCGCGCATCCAGCTGAAGAAGACCGGCAAGAACTACAGCGCCCGCTGCCCCTTCCATAACGAGAAGACGCCCTCCTTCAGCGTCAGCCCAGACAAGCAGTTCTACTACTGCTTCGGCTGCGGCGCCGGCGGCAACGCCCTCGGCTTCGTCATGGACCACGACAACCTGGACTTCCCCCAGGCCGTCGAGGAACTCGCCAAGCGCGCCGGGATGGACGTCCCACGTGAAGAAAGTGGTCGCGGCAACCGCCCGCGCCAACCCACGGACTCCCCCCTCTACGCCCTGCTCAGCGCCGCCTCGGACTACTACCGCCAGGCCCTGAAAAGCCACCCGACGCGCAAGGCGGCAGTGGACTACCTGAAGGGCCGCGGCCTGTCCGGCGAGATCGCCCGCGACTTCGGCCTGGGCTTCGCACCGCCGGGCTGGGACAACCTGCTCAAGCACCTGGCCAGCGACGCCCTGCAGCAGAAGACCATGATCGACGCCGGCCTGCTGATCGAGAACGCCGAGAGCGGCAAGCGCTACGACCGCTTCCGCGACCGGGTCATGTTCCCCATCCGCGACAACCGTGGCCGCATCATCGCCTTCGGCGGCCGGGTACTCGGTGACGACAAGCCCAAGTACCTGAACTCCCCCGAGACACCGGTCTTCCACAAGGGCCAGGAACTCTACGGCCTGTACGAGGCCCGCAAGAACAACCGCAACCTCGACGAAATCATGGTCGTCGAGGGCTACATGGACGTCATCGCCCTCGCCCAGCAAGGCCTGCGCAATGCCGTCGCCACCCTGGGCACCGCCACCAGCGAGGAACATGTCAGGCGCCTGTTCCGCCTCGTGCCCAGCATCCTGTTCTGCTTCGACGGCGACCAGGCCGGCCGCAAGGCTGCCTGGCGAGCACTCGAAGCCACCTTGCCGAGCCTGGAAGACGGGCGCCGCGCGCGCTTCCTGTTCCTTCCCGAAGGCGAGGACCCGGACAGCCTGGTGCGCGCCGAAGGCACCGACGCCTTCCGCGCCCGCATAACCCAGCACGCACAGCCCCTTGCCGACTATTTCTTCCAGCAACTGAAGGAAGAAGCCGACCCCAGCTCCCTGGAAGGCAAGGCACACCTGGTGACCCTGGCGGCACCGCTGATCGACAAGGTTCCCGGCGCCAACCTGCGTACACTCATGCGCCAGCGCCTGTCGGAAATCACCGGATTGAATGGTGAGGCGATCGGCCAACTGAGTCACGACGCACCGCCCCCCAGCAGCGAGCCGTCGCACTACCCCGACGACTACCACTACGGCGCCCCCGCCGGCTACGAAAGCTACGGCGAGCCGAGCCAGGAGCACTACTTCGAACCGCCCGCCCGGCAACAGGGTGACTGGCAGAAGGGTGAGCGCAAGAAAGGCGACTGGAAGAAAGGCGGCAAGCCCTGGGACAAGAAGGGTGGGCGCGACGATTTCAAGCGCCCGCCGCGTACCGAGATCAAGGTCGAGTCACCGACGCTGACCGCGCTGCGCACCCTTCTGCATCACCCGAACCTTGCCCAGAAGGTTGAAAATGCCAGCCATTTCGCGGCAGAAGACGACACGTACGCCCGCCTGATGGTGTCCCTGCTCGAAGCCCTGCAGAAGAACCCCAAGCTGCGCTCGCTGCAGCTCATCGCCCGCTGGCACGGCACCGAACAGGGCCGCCTGCTGCAGGCCCTGGCGGAAAAGGAATGGTTGATTTCGAGCGACAACCTTGAACAACAGTTTTTCGACACTATAACTAGGTTGTCGGCCCGCCAACGTGAGCGCAGCCTCGAACAACTGCTACGCAAAGCAAGGCAGAGCGAACTCAGCGCAGAGGAAAAAGACCAACTGCGCGACCTCCTCAGCCGCAGTCCATCTCCAGCCTCCACCAGCCCAACTGGCGCGTGAGGCACCTGGTCAGGTATAATCCTCGGCTTGTTTTTAGCCCGCCAAGACCTTAAGTGGATAGGGTGTTATGTCCGGAAAAGCGCAACAGCAGTCTCGCCTCAAAGAGTTGATCGCCCGTGGTCGTGAGCAGGGTTACCTGACTTACGCGGAGGTCAATGACCACCTGCCGGAGGATATTTCCGATCCGGAACAGGTGGAAGACATCATCCGCATGATCAACGACATGGGGATCAACGTATTCGAGAGTGCCCCGGATGCGGATGCCCTGTTGTTGGCCGAAGCCGACACCGACGAAGCTGCCGCGGAAGAAGCCGCTGCCGCTCTCGCCGCGGTCGAGACCGACATCGGCCGGACCACCGACCCGGTGCGCATGTACATGCGCGAAATGGGGACCGTGGAGCTGCTGACCCGCGAAGGCGAGATCGAAATCGCCAAGCGCATCGAGGAAGGCATCCGCGAAGTGATGAGCGCGATCGCCCACTTCCCCGGTACCGTCGACAGCATCCTTGCCGAATACCACCGTGTCACCACCGAAGGCGGTCGTCTCTCCGACGTCCTCGCCGGTTACATCGACCCTGACGACGGCAGCCTGCCGGCCGAAGAAGTCGAGCCTGTCGACCTGAAGGACGACAGCGCCGCGAAGGAAAAGGACGAGGACGAAGAAGAGGAAGGCGACGGCGACGACACCGAGGAAGAAGGTGACGGCGGCCCGGACCCGGAAGAAGCGCTGCGTCGCTTCACCGCCGTATCCGACCAGCTCGAGAAAGCCCGCAAGGCCCTGAAGAAGCACGGCCGCAGCAGCAAGCAGGCGATCGACGAGCTGCAAGGCCTGGCCGAACTCTTCATGCCCATCAAGCTGGTGCCGAAGCAGTTCGACGCCCTGGTCGACCGCGTCCGTGACGCCCTCGACCGCGTCCGCGCCCAAGAACGCGCCATCATGCAGCTCTGCGTGCGTGATGCCCGCATGCCGCGTGCCGACTTCCTGCGCCTGTTCCCGGGCAACGAAGTCGACCTGACCTGGGTCGAAGGCCTCGCCAAGGGCAAGGCCAAGTACGCCGAAGCCCTCGGCAAGCTGGTGGAAGACGTCAAGCGCAACCAGCAGAAGCTGATCGACCTCGAGAAGGAAGTCGACCTCAAGGTCGCCGAGATCAAGGACGTCAACCGCCGCATGTCCATCGGCGAAGCGAAAGCCCGCCGGGCGAAGAAAGAGATGGTCGAGGCCAACCTGCGTCTCGTGATCTCCATCGCCAAGAAGTACACCAACCGCGGCCTGCAGTTCCTCGACCTGATCCAGGAAGGCAACATCGGCCTGATGAAGGCGGTGGACAAGTTCGAATACCGCCGCGGCTACAAGTTCTCGACCTACGCCACCTGGTGGATCCGCCAGGCGATCACCCGCTCGATCGCCGACCAGGCCCGCACCATCCGTATCCCGGTGCACATGATCGAGACCATCAACAAGCTCAACCGCATCTCCCGTCAGATGCTCCAGGAAATGGGCCGCGAGCCCACCCCGGAAGAGCTTGGCGAGCGCATGGAAATGCCCGAGGACAAGATCCGCAAGGTATTGAAGATCGCCAAAGAGCCGATCTCCATGGAAACCCCGATCGGCGACGACGAGGACTCCCACCTGGGCGACTTCATCGAGGACAGCACCATGCAGTCCCCGATCGACGTGGCCACGGTAGAAAGCCTCAAGGAAGCGACCCGCGAAGTACTGGCCGGCCTCACCGCCCGTGAAGCCAAGGTCCTGCGCATGCGCTTCGGCATCGACATGAATACCGACCACACCCTCGAGGAAGTCGGCAAGCAGTTCGATGTGACCCGCGAGCGGATCCGCCAGATCGAAGCCAAGGCGCTGCGCAAGCTGCGCCACCCGTCGCGAAGCGAGCATCTGCGCTCCTTCCTCGACGAGTGATCGAACAAACCCCCGGCCAGTCCGGGGGTTTTTCTTTCTGCTACCAAAGCGCCAGCTGCCACGTCTACACTTCCGCCTATCACTTCGTGGAACGAGACCGTCATGGCGCGTCTGCCTGCCATTCTCCTGCTGTGTCTGGCGTTCTGGGCGGCCCCGTCCGGAGCGTTCACCCTCACGCAGGAAGAACAGGCATGGCTGCAGGACCACCCCGTCCTGCGCATGGGCATCGACGCCTCCTGGCCCCCCTTCGAATTCCGCGACAGCCAGGGCCGCCACCAGGGCCTCGCCGCCGACTACGTCAAGCTGATCCAGGACCGCCTGGGCGTGCGCCTAGAACCGGTGGAGCCCCGCAACTGGGGTGAAGTGCTGGAGCAGGCCCGCAATGGCCAGCTCGACCTGCTGCCCGGCGTCATGTCCACCCCCGAACGCCAGCAGTACCTCAGCTTCACCCGCCCCTACCTCGACTTCCCCATCGTCATCCTCGCCCGCGACGGCGGCCCGCAGCCCAAGTCACTCGGCGAGCTCTACGGCCTCAAGATCGCCGTGGTCGAGGACTACGCCCCCCACGAGCTGCTGCGCAGCGGCAATCCCGACCTCAACCTCCTGCCCCTGCCCAGCGTCGCCGCCAGCCTCCAGGCGCTGGCCACCGGCCAGGCCGACGCCTTCGTCGGCGACCTCGCCTCCAGCGTCTGGAGCCTGCGCCAGCTCAGGCTTGAAGGCCTCTACATCAGCGGCGAGACGCCCTACCGCTACCAGCTCGCCATGGCCACGCCGCGTGGCGACACCCCACTGATCGGCATCCTCGACAAGGTCTTCGCCGACATCAGCACCGCCCAGGTCGAAGCCATCCAGGACCGCTGGGTCGGTGGCGTCATCGACCGTCGCCCGGTCTGGACCACCCTCATCGCCTACGGCCTCCCCGCCCTGCTGCTGATCGGCCTCGCCCTGGTCTTCGTCCTGCGCATCAACCGCCGCCTCAGCGGCGAAATGTCACGCCGCGCCCTGCTCGAAGACGAACTGCGCACCAGCGAGCAGCACTACCGCGGCCTGGTCGAAAGCCTCAACGCCATCGCCTGGGAAATGCGCCTCGACGAACACCGCTTCACCTACGTCTCGCCCCACGCCGAACGCCTGCTCGGCTACCCCCTGGCGGACTGGCTCGAGCCCGGCTTCTGGCAGCGCACCCTCCACCCCGAAGACGCCCAGCGCGCCGAATACTTCTGCAACGAGGAAGTCGCCGCCGGGCGCGACCACAGCTTCGACTACCGCATGCTCGCCGCCGACGGCCGCGTCCTGTGGATCCGCGACATCGTCACCCTCGACCCCCAGGGCGACAGCCAGATCATCCGCGGCCTGATGATCGACATCACCGAAGCCAAGGACACCGAACACGCCCTGCGCCTCTCCCAGCAGAAATTCGCCTCCGTGTTCCACAACTGCCCCGACGTCATCGCCCTCGCCCGCCGCCAGGACGGCCGCCTGCTCGACGTCAACCGCACCTTCGAGCAACAGACCGGCGTCAGCGCCGCCCAGGCCATCGGCCGCACCGCCACCGAACTGGGCATCTGGGGCACCCCCGACATGGGTCCCGGCCTCCTCCAGCGCCTGCAGAGCGAAAGCCTGCACAACCTGGAAATGACCTTCCGCCGGCAGAACGGCGAAAACTTCACCGGCCTCATCTCCGCGCAACCCACCGACCTCGACGGCATCCCCGCCCTCATCGTCGTCGTGCGCGACATCACCCTCGTCAAGGAAACCCAGCAGCAACTGAAGATCTCCGAAGAGAAATTCGCCCGCGCCTTCCACGCCTCCCCCGACGGCCTGCTCATCACCCGCCTGGCCGACGGCAGGCTCATCGAAGCCAACGAAGGCTTCACCCGCATCACCGGCTACACCGCCCGCGAAGCCGCCGACCGCTCCACCCTCGAACTCGGCATCTGGGCCAACCCCGAAGACCGCCAGCAAATGGTCCGCGTCATCAGCGACCAGGGCAGCCTGCGCAACTTCACCGCCCCGGTACGCACCAAGGGTGGCAGCATCCGCCTCTGCGAACTCACCGCCCAGCCCCTCCCCATCAACGGCGAAGCCTGCGTCCTCACCATCGCCCGCGACATCACCGAGCGCCAGCACATGCAGGAAAAGCTCCTGCAGGCCGCCACCGTCTTCGAAAGCACCGCCGAAGGCGTGATGATCACCGACACCGAACAACGCATCACCGCCGTCAACCGCGCCTTCACCGAAATCACCGGCTACAGCGAAGCCGAAGCCCTCGGCCAATCACCGCGCCTGCTCGCCTCCGGCCAGCACGACAGCGCCTTCTACGCCGCCATGTGGCACCAGCTCGCCGCCGACGGCCACTGGCAGGGCGAAATCTGGAACCGCCGCAAGAACGGCGAACCCTATCCCGAGTGGCTGACCATCAGTGCCGTACGCAACCGCGACGACCAGATCACCCACTTCGTAGGCGTCTTCGCCGACATCTCCACCCTCAAGCACGCCCAGGACCGCCTCGACTACCAGGCCCACCACGACCCCCTCACCGGGCTGCCCAACCGCATCCTCTTCGAAAGCCGCCTGCAGGCCGCCCTGCTCGACGCCACCACCGACGCCCAGCAGGGCGCCGTACTGTTCATCGACCTCGACCGCTTCAAACACATCAACGACAGCCTCGGCCACCCGGTCGGCGACCTCCTGCTCAAAAGCATCGCCGCCCGCCTCAAGGACCAGCTGCGCGACATCGACACCGTCGCCCGCCTCGGCGGTGACGAATTCATCATCCTCCTGCCCGGCCTGCACAACGCCGTCGACGCCGAACACGTCGCCAACAAACTGCTCGCCTGCTTCAGCGCCCCCTTCGAGGCCGACGACCACGAATTCTTCACCAGCGCCAGCATCGGCATCAGCCTCTACCCCGAACACGGCAACGACGTCGCCACCGTCGTCAAGAACGCCGACGCCGCCATGTACCGCGCCAAATCCAAGGGCCGCAACCGCATCGAGTTCTACACCCGCGACCTCACCTTCCAGGCCAACGAACGCATGGCCCTGGAGAACGAACTGCGTCGCGCCCTCGAACGCGGCGAACTCAGCCTCTACTACCAACCCAAGCTGTGCCTGCAGAACCGCCGCCTGATCGGCGCCGAAGCCCTGATCCGCTGGCACCACCCCCTGTTCGGCGAAATCTCCCCCGAGCGCTTCATCCCCCTCGCCGAAGAGAACGGCCTCATCCTCCCCCTGGGCGACTGGGTCCTCGCCGAAGCCTGCCGGCAGATGCGCGAATGGCAGGACCGCCACGCCCCCTTCGGCCCGCTCTCCGTCAACCTCGCCGGCGCCCAGCTGCGCCAGCCGCAACTGGTCGAGCGCATCGACCGCCTGCTGCAGGACACAGGCGTCGTCCCCTGCCACCTGCAACTGGAAATCACCGAAGGCTTCATCATGAGCCAGGCCGAAGAAGCCCTCGCCGTGCTCCACGCCCTCAAGGCGCTCGGCGTGCAACTGGCCATCGACGACTTCGGCACCGGCTACTCCTCCCTCAGCTACCTCAAGCGCCTGCCGCTGGACATCATCAAGATCGACAAATCCTTCGTCCGCGGCCTGCCCGACGACCTCGAAGACGCCGCCATCGCCCGCGCCATCATCGCCCTGGGCCGCAGCATGCAACTCACCGTCATCGCCGAAGGCGTCGAAACCCACGCCCAGGAAGCCTTCCTCACCGCCGAAGGCTGCGAACAGATCCAGGGCTACGTCGTCAGCCGCCCCCTGCCCGCCGACGTTTTCGCCCGGCAATTCCTCGATCCGTGTCAACCCGTTGGCGCTCAGGAAAAGGCGCCGGTATAATCCGCCGGCCTTCTGGGGGCCTATAGCTCAGTCGGTTAGAGCAGAGGACTCATAATCCTTTGGTCCACGGTTCGAGTCCGTGTGGGCCCACCACCAAAACCCCATGAAAAAGCCGCGCATTGCGCGGCTTTTTTGCATTTCACCGGAGCTTGATCCGGGACGGGTCCCCGGGTCCAGCAGCCTGCACAGGCACCCGCTCGCTCAGCCCTCGGCCGGCCCGACCAGCTCGGCGAGCTGAGGGAAATCCAGCGTCAACGCCGCCTGCAGCACGGCATCGGCAAAGCCGATGCATTCCGGCTGCTCGGCCGCCAGGTCGTGGGCCCATTCCTCGATCAAGGTCACTTGGCCGGTTTCCACCAGGCTCGCCAGAATCGCCAGGCGTGCCGCGTCCGGCCGGGCGGCGGTGTCCGAGGCCGGCGATTCGCTACCGCTCGGGGCCAGGTCCTGCAACCCCAGGAACCTGGCCAGCAGGTCCGCCAGCTCGGCCTCGCTGATCGGCTTTCGCAGGCAGTCGGCAAAGCCCAGGTGCGGCGCAAAGCCCTCCGGCGGCAACGGCGCCGTGGCGGAAAGCAGGACCACCGGCGTGGCCGGGGAACGCTCGGCCACCCACTGCAGGACCGACCAGCCATCACCGCCGTCCATGAACTGGTCGGTGATCACCAGGGCGACATCCTCGCGCCACTTGAGGGCGGCATCCCGGCCATCGACGGCAGTCACCACCCGCAGCTGATGCCGGCTCAACTGCTCGGCCAATAGCAGACGCAGGTCCGGATCATCCTCCACCAGCAACACCACCTGATCGCCCAGGGGCCGGGGCACCGCGACGTCACCGGCAGCCGGCTCCGCCGGCAACTCCGCCAGCAGCTCGCCCACCACATGGAAGCGAAACGCACTGCCCTGGCCCGGCGTGCTGGCCACGCTCAGCTCGCCGCCCATGCAGCGCACCAGTTGCCGGGCGATGGCCAGCCCCAGGCCAACCCCGGCGCGGGAACCCTCCGCATGCTGGTTCCGCCCCCGGACGAAGGGCTCGAAGATCCTCGCCAGGTCGTCGCCGTCGATACCGCCGCCGCTGTCCTCCACCTCGAAGCACAGCCGAACCTGGCTGCCCTGCTTCTCCCCTCGGTAACGCAGGGCGATGCGGCCATCGCGGGTATGCCGGTTGGCGTTGCTGAACAGGTTGTCGAGCACCTGGCGCAAGCGGCGGCTGTCGATGGACAGGTACTCGGGCACCACGCCGTGCTCCTCCAGGGAGAAGCCGTTGCCAGCCGCCTCGGCCTGCAGCCGCGCGACCTCCACCATGTCCGCCAGCCAGGGGCGGAACGCCAGCGGCGCCGCCGTCACCTCCAACTGGCCGATCTCCGCCCGAGCCGCATCCAGCAGCTCGTCGATCAGGTGCAGCAGATGGCGCCCGCTGCCTTCGATGGCCCGCGCGCCCTCCTCCGGGCCGAGGCGCCGCGAGCCCCGCTGCAGCAACTGGGCGAAGCCGATGATGGTATTGAGCGGCGTACGCAGCTCATGGCTCATGTGCGCCAGGAAGGTGGTCTTGGCGCGATTGGCTTCGCGCTCCACCGCCAGCGCGGCGGACAACTGCTGGGTGCGATTGGTGATGGCGATGAGGATAAACGGCGCCATCACCAGCACCGCCAGTGGCCAGGCGCTCGCCAACAGCGGGCCGGTAGGGTCCAGCCCCAGGTACAGGCCCGCCTCGCGGATCACCACCGAGACACCGAACGCCCCGAAGGAAATGAGCGTCAGCCCCGCAGAGGCGTTGCCACCCCGCCAGGCCTGGTAGGAGGTGATGATCCCGGCGGCCAGCGCCACCAGCGAAGCGAGGGTCAGCACCTGTAGCCAGACGATGTAGTCGTGCAGGCTGGCCCCCAGCGCCGCCACGATCACCACCCCGATCACGCCGAGCAGCGTACGGTCCCACCCCCGCCCTCGCCGCCTGAGGTCGAGGAACGTGCGCACGAACTGGCAGTGCATGATCATGACCGCGGCGCCCAGCAGAGGCACCAGCACGATCGGGAACGGCCAGGTGCCCGGCCACAGGTACTGCTGGGCCAGCCCGCCGATGATCGCTTCGAACCCACTGATCAGCAGCATCTCCAGGCCGAAATAGAGATAGGGCATGTCGCGCAGCTGGATGAAGATCAGCAGGGACAGCAGGCCCGCCAGGACGATGCCGCCCTGGGCCATCGAACGCAGGTTCTCGAACCGCAGCTGCTTGTCGCGATAGGCCTGGGGCTCCCACAGGCGAATGCCCATGTACTGCGCCGAGCGCGACTGCACGCGCACATAGAGCGTGCGTGTCTCGCCAGGCTCGAGGGTGAGCGGGAACAGCGCCGTCGGGCCAGGCAGCGGACGCAACGCCATGGGCACCACCAGGCCGCTGGCCTGGACCTGCCAGCGGCCGTCGCCCTCCAAGGTATAGAGCCGTGCCGACTCCAGCCGGGCATGGCCGATCTCCAGCCAGCGAGTGAGGGCGGTGGTACCCGGGTTGCGGATGCTGAAGCGCAACCAGCGTGGCCGCGGATCGAAACCCTGGGACAGCGTCCGCGCGGCGACCTGGGCGAAGCGCTCAGGCGCAGCGGCGACGGCGGTGATATCCAGGCCGCCGTCCTGATCGACGCGCAGGTCGAAGCGGTCCACCACCTGGAAGGCACCATCGTCACGCAGCTCCAGCACCTCGGCCCAGGCCCCGCCGGCCATCGCCCAAAGGCCGCACAGGCACAGCACCTGCCAGAGTCGCATCAGGCGGCGGTCAGCAGGCATCGTCCGCGGCGCCTTGCTGCAGCGGTGCGCGAAGGCCGGCCTCATCCCGCAGGCGGCTGCGCAACTCGCGCGGCGAGCAACCGAAGCGCTCCCGCACGGCCTTGGAGAAACTGGCGGCATTGGTGTAGCCCAGGTGATCACCGATGTCGCCGATGGGCGTCTCGGTGCGGGCCAGCAGCCCCTGGGCCTGGCTGAGCCGCTCCTCGCGCAACCAGCCGTAGATGGGCATGCCGACGATCCTGTGGAAGGCCTCGTTGAGGCGGGTTTCATTGGTGCCGCACAGGCGCGCCAGCATTTCCGGCGAGGGCGGCTGGCGCAGGTCCCGGCGCAGATGGTCGGTGGCCACCTTCACCAGCACCGCTTCCGGGCGCGTATCGGCTGCCGGGGCCGGGGCGGGAGGGGCGGCGGCGCGCAAGCGGCGCGCGAGCTCCAGGTGAATCTGCACCCGCGCCACCACCTCCGCCTCGTCGATCAGCGGCTTGGCGATATAGTCCACAGCCCCCAGCGTCAGGCCCGTCAGGCGCTCCTGCGGCTGGTTGGCCGCCGTCAGGAAAATCACCGGGATGGCGCAGGTCTCAGGGTTGGCCTTGAGCAACCGGCAGGTCGCGAAGCCGTCGCTGCCGGGCATGTGCACATCCAGCAGGATCAGGTCGGGGCGCAGCAACTGGGCCTTGCGATAGCCGTCCTTGCCGTCGAACGCCACCACGATGTCCAGGCCCCGGGCCGACAGAAACTCCGTCAGCACGCGCAGGTCGGCCACCGAGTCGTCGATGAGCAGGATCTTCGGGTTGCTGGAAATGCGCATGCCGGTGGGGTCTGTGGGGCTGCTGGAGCGGGTATTAGAGCCCAGAACGGGCCCGTCTTCCCACGCCGTTAACGGAAAAATTGTCTGCCGGCAAAGTCTCCCCCGCTGCCGGCAAAATGCCCCCTCAGCGGCCATGGGATCATGCCTCCCGGTCAAGCGAAGCCATAGGCGAGGCAGAAGATTCATGAACCCCAAGGGATGCAGCAGAGCAGTCGCATTCGCCCTGTTTCTCGCACAGACGGCCCTGGCCGCCCAGGCCCCCGATGCCGGGCAGATCCTGGAAAACATCAAGCCCCCGCTCAGCCTGCCGCCGGCCACCGACGGCGTCCTGCCCGAGCCGGCACCGGCCCGCCCGGCCATGTCGCTGCCCAGCGACGCCAGGGTCTACGTCAGGGCGTTCCGGATCACCGGAGCCCGCGAATTCAGCGAGGCGCAACTGCTCGAACTGCTCGCCGACAGCACCGACCGCGAACTGAGCCTGGCCGACCTGCACGCCCTGGCCGACCGCATCACCCGCCATTTCCGTGACCACGGCTATCTGCTGGCCCGGGCGTACCTGCCCGCCCAGGACATCCAGGACGGGCTGCTGACCATCGCCGTTCTCGAAGGCCGCCTCGGCAAGATCGATGTGGACAACCGCTCCCTCCTCAGCGACGCCACCGCGCAGCGCCAGCTCGACGACCTGCACCCGGGGGACGCGGTGCAGGCCGCCTCCCTGGAGCGATCCCTGCTGCTGCTCAATGAACTGCCCGGTGCCGAGGTGCACTCCACCCTCAAGCCCGGCGCCTCCGTCGGCCTCACCGACCTGGACGTCTCGCTCGGGGCCGGCCCCCGCCTGGCCGGGAGCCTGGAAGCCGACAACTTCGACAACCGCTACACCGGCAGCGAGCGGCTCGGCGGCAACCTCGCCATCAACAGCCCCGCCGGCCTCGGCGACACCCTCAGCCTGCGCGGCCTGAGCTCCGGCTCGGGGATGAACTACGGCCGCCTGGCCTACCAGTTGCCGGTAGGCCCCCAGGCCACCCAGGTCGGCGTGGCGTGGTCGGAGATGCGCTACGAACTGGGCGAAGACTTCGAATCGCTGGACGCCCACGGCAAGGCCAGCATCGGCTCGGTCTACGCCCTGCAGCCCCTGCTGCGCAGCCGCCAGGCCCGGCTCGACGGCCAACTGAGCTACGAACACAAACGGCTCGAGGATCAGGTCGACGCCACCGACACCACCCTCGACAAGACCCTGGACGTCTGGAGCCTGGGCCTGAGCGGCAGCCACCAGGACGGCCTGCTCGGCGGCGGCGCCATGCAGTACGGCGCAAGCCTCGTGGCCGGCAACCTCGAACTGGACGCCGCCAGCGCCGCCCTCGACGACAGCGGGCTGGACACCCGAGGCCACTACGCCAAGCTCGCCTTCCAGTTCACCCGCCTGCAACGGCTCACCGACAGGCTCAGCCTCCAGGTCCGCGCCTCCGGCCAACGCGCCGCCAAGAACCTCGACTCCTCGGAAAAGCTCAGCCTGGGCGGTGCCTACGCCGTAAGGGCCTGCCCCCAGGGCGAGGCCTCCGCCGACGATGCCTGGCTGGCGAACCTGGAACTGCGCTACGCCCCCGCCCCCGCCTGGCAGCTCTTCGGCTTCTACGACGCAGGCGGCGGACGGATCAGCCATCGCCCCGTGGCCGGCACCGCCGACAACCGCCGCACGCTCTCCGGCGCCGGGCTGGGGGTGAACCTGGCCCTGCCCGCGTCCATCAGCCTGCAGGCCTTCGCCGCCTGGCGCACGGGCAGCGAACCGACCTCCGATGACGACCGCAGCCCGCGTCTCTGGCTGCAGACCGTCAAGTACTTCTGAATACGACACGCAAGGCCGACCCCATGAACCACGTCTACCGACTGCTCTGGAACGCCGCCCACGGCACCTACGTGCCTGCCCCCGAGAACGCCACCGGCCAGGGCAAGCGCGCCCGCGCCCGGACCCTGCTCGCCGTGCTCCTCGCCGGCGCCAGCGGCCACGCCCTCGCCTTGCCCACGGACGGCCAGGTCAGCCTGGGGCAAGGCAGCATCGCCAGCGCCGAGGGCAGCATGACCGTCACCCAGTCGTCGCAGAACCTCGCGATCAACTGGAACAGCTTCAACATCGCCCAGGGTGAGAAGGTCAGCTTCGTCCAGCCCAACAGCAGCGCCATCGCCCTCAACCGCGTGGTGGGCAGCGACCCCTCCAGCATCTACGGCACCCTGCAGGCCAACGGCCAGGTGTTCCTGATCAACCCCAACGGCATCCTTTTCGCCCCCGGCGCACAGGTGAACGTCGGCGGCCTGGTGGCCTCGACCCTGGACCTGTCGGACCAGGACCTCGCCGCCGGCAACTTCGCCTTCGCGGGCAAGGGCGGCCGCGTCACCAACCATGGCAGCATCACCGCCAACGGCGGCTACGTGGCCCTCCTCGGCGCCCAGGTCAGCAACGAGGGCACGCTCACGGCCAGGCTCGGCAGCGCCGCCCTGGCGGCAGGGGACAAGGTCACCCTGGACTTCGCCGGCGACCAGCTGGTCAGCCTGGAAGTGGACAAGGGCACCCTCCAGGCCCTGGCCCAGAACAAGCAGCTGATCCAGGCCGACGGCGGCCAGGTGATCCTCACCGCCAAGGCAGCCGAGGGCCTGCTGAACGCCGTCGTGAACAACGAAGGGATCGTCGAGGCCGGCTCGGTGAGCCAGCACGATGGCGTCATCCGCCTGGAAGGCGACAGGCTGGCCAATACCGGCACCCTGGACGCCAGCGGCGCAACCGGTGGCCGCATCAGCCTGGCCGGCCAGGGCATCATCCAGGCCGGCACCATCCATGCCGACGGCGAAGGCGGCGTGGTGACGGTAAACGCCGCCCAAGGCGCCCTGCAGACCACCCAGGGCCAGATCACCGCCAACGGCTCGACCCAGGGCGGCTCCATCCGCGTGAACGGCGGCGACTCGTCGTTCATCTCCGGCAGCTTGAGCGCCAACGGCCAGCGCGGCGGCGACATCACCGTCACCGGGCAGACCGTGAACCTGGCAGCCGCCACCCTGAAGGCCGACGGCACGGCCAAGGGCGGCGCCATCCGCATCGGCGGCGACGCCCACGGAGCGAACCCGGAGGTGGCCAACGCCCGCACCACCCGCGTCAACGCCTACAGCAATCTGAGCGCCAAGGGTGCGGACGGCGACATCGTGGTCTGGTCCGACACGCGCACCGATTTCCGCGGCCAGGCCGCCACGGGCGAGCGCGGCTTCATCGAGGTGTCGAGCAAGGGCACCCTCAACTACGGCGGGCAGGTCAACGCCGGGCAGGGCGGCGAGGTGCTGTTCGACCCCACCAACCTGGTCATCACCGACACGATCAGCGACCAGGTCTACCTCGACCTGGCCGACCCCAACCCCCAGGCCGGGGCGCAGCATGGCAGCGGCAACATCGTGCAGCTGGCCAACGGCAACATCGTCGTCGGCAGCCCCACCGCCTACTTCGGCAACATCAGTACCGGTGCAGCCTTCCTCTACAACGGCAGGACCGGGGGGCTGATCTCCGCCCTCTACGGCAGCACCGCCGGCGACAGCATCGGCTCCGGCGGCGTCGCGGCGCTGGCCGGCAGCAACGTGGCGGTGGCCAGCCCCGACTGGGACAACGGCGCGCTGACCGATGTCGGCGCGGTGACCTGGTTCAACGGCACCACGGGGCTGTCGGGATTCGTCTCCGCCGCCAACTCCTTAACCGGCAGCACCGCCGGCGACCGGGTGGGTCTGAACATCACCACCCTCACCAATGGCAACTACATCGTCGGCACCCCCGACTGGCACAACGGCAGTGCAGCCAGCGCCGGCGCCGTCACTTACGGCTATGCCAACCAGGCCCTCACGGGCGTGGTGAGCGCCGCCAACTCCCTGGTCGGCAGCAGCACCGGCGACCGCGTGGGCGCCAACGTGCTGGCACTGAAGCAGGGCAATGCGATCACCTGGAGCAGCCTCTGGGACAACGGCACCGCAGTCGATGCCGGGGCCGTCACCTGGATGAGCGGCACCGGCCCCACGGTGGGCGTGATCGGCGCTGCCAACTCCATGGTCGGCACCCAGGACAACGACTTCCTCGGCACCGACAGCAACCTCAACAGCGGCATCGTCAGCCTCGGCAACGGCAACGTCCTGGTCTTCAGCAAGCACTGGCACCTCACCCCGCTGATCGATACCGGCGCCGTGACCTGGATGAGCGGTTCCACCGCCACCACCGGCGTGGTGGATGCCAGCAACTCCCTGATCGGCAGCTACGCGGCGGACCGGGTGGGCTACATCTCCAACCACCCCTACGGCGACAAGCCCAGCTATGTCGAGCTGGCCAACGGCAACGTGGTGGTGACCAGCGGGTACTGGAACGGCAGCGCCGGCGCCGCCACCTGGATGAGCGGCACAGGCCCCACGGCCGGCGTCATCGGTGCCGGCAACTCCCTGGTGGGCAGCACCGCCAACGACCGGGTCGGCAGTTACGGCATCACCGTGCTCAACAACGGCCACTACGTGGTCAACAGCCCCTACTGGAGCGATGGCCTCAACCCGGAAGTGGGCGCCGCCACCTGGGGCGACGGCAACGGCGGCACGGCGGGCGCCATCAGCGCCGCCAACTCCCTGGTGGGCAGCAGGGCCTACGACCATGTGGGCTTGTCTTCCACCGCTCTCAGCAACGGTCACTACGTGGTCAATAGCCCCGACTGGAGCGACGGCATCAACCCGCAGGTGGGCGCCTCCACCTGGGGGAATGGCAACGGCGGCACGGTCGGCCTGATCAACGCCGGCAACTCCCTGGTGGGCAGTACCGCCTATGACCATGTGGGCATCGCCTCCACCGCCCTCACCAACGGCCACTACGTGGTCACCAGCCCGCAATGGAACGACGTGCTCAACGGCCTCACCCAGGTCGGCGCGGTCACCTGGGCCAACGGCGACGGCAGCACCGTCGGCGCCGTATCGGCAGCCAACTCCATGCTGGGCGACATGAACAACGACCAGGTCGGCGATGGCGGCGTGTTCGCCCTGCCAGGCGGCAACTACCTGATCAGGAGCGGGCAGTGGCATGACTTCACCGGGAACGTGGCCTGGCGCAACGGCAGCGCCGCCAGCACCGGCACCTTCGACCGCAGCAACGCCATGGTCGGCACCTGGAGCCCGAACATCACGCTACTGAGCAACGGCAAGTTCGTCGTCCACTTCGGTTACTGGGGTGATACCCAGGGCTATGTCGCGGTCGGCAGTAACGACGGCAGCTTCGTCGGCGGCATCGACACCACGACCGCCCTGATCGGCGGCTACCGGCGGGCAAGGCTGGGCGCCGAGGGCGGCGTCCGCGACCTGGGCAATGGCAGCTTCGTGGTCTATGGCTTTTTTGCCACCAACCCAAGTGGCGTGGCCAGCGCCGGCTCCATCACCTTCATCGACAGCAATGCGCCCATCGTCGGCCTGACCAGCGCCAACAACACCTTCTACGGCTCCGCCCGCGACCAGCTGACCCGAGGGGGCATCCAGGTGCTACCCAACCACGACTACCTGGTGCCCTATTCCAGATGGAGCGGCGACGGCTCCACGCCCGGCATCGGCGCCGTGGTCATCGGCAGCGGCAGCGGCGGCCTGACCGGCTACGCCTCCGCCAGCAACGCCCTGGTGGGCCTGCAGTCCGGCGACCAACTGGGCTCCGGCGGCATCCAGCTGCTGGCCGGCAACGACTTCCTGGTGCGCTCGCCCAATGCCACCGTCGACGGCCTGGGCGGTGCCGGCAGCCTGTGGCTGGTGCAGCGCGGCGCCGACCTCGCCAGCACGCTGAACAACAGCGCCGGCAACCAGGCCGTGAGCCCCGGCGCCATCGCCAAGGCCGCCGTCGCCGGCAGCACCCTGACCCTGCAGGCCAGCAACGACATCACCGTCAACAGCACCATCTCCGTGGACGGCGCCCTGAAGCTGCTGGCCAGCAACCGCCTGACCCTGAACGCCGGCATCACCTCCCAGGCCACCGGCACCGCCATCGAACTGGCCGGCCAGGCCTTCACCAACAACCTGGGCGCCAACGCCCTGTCAACGCCCAACGGGCGCTGGCTGGTCTGGTCGGCGAACCCCACCGGCGACACCCGTGGCGGCCTGGCCTACGACTTCAAGCAGTACAACGCCAGCTACGGCAGCACCGCCGTGGCAGGCAGCGGCAACGGCTTCCTCTACAGCCTGGCGCCCGCCCTCACCGCCCAACTCGTCGGCAACGTCACCAAGCCCTACGACGGCACCACCGCCGCCGCCCTGGCCGCCGCCAACTACTCGGTGAGCGGCGCCATCGATGGCGACACGGTGCTGTTCGACACACCGACCACCGGCCACTACGACACCCCCGGAGTCGGCACCGGCAAGACGGTGACCTCCAGCGCGCTGAGCATCATCAGCGCCGAGAACGGCGGCAAACCGGTCTACGGCTACCAGATCGCCCAGGCGAGCGGCGCTGTCGGCACCATCGACCCGGTGACCCCGCCACCTGCCACCAACACCTCGGGTGACCCGGGCCCCCGCTACGACGTGGCCTGGTCGCTGATGGTCCCCGCCGAAAAACACAGGGTGGTCGCCGAGGAACCGGCCGCTGACCTGCTGCAGGTCGATGCCGGCGGCATCCGGCTTCCCGCAGGCCTGGACAGCACCTACTAGGCGGAACGGCGCTGCCCAGGCGCAACGCCGGTGCAGCCAGCTCAAGGCAGGCGCGGGCCGGCCCAGCTGCCCAAGGCTCGCACCCGTGGGCCCGCCAAGAACCACGAAAGAGCCGCGCATCGTGCGGCTTTTTCGTTTCTGCTGGCTGGCCTCGATCACACCCCCCGCGAGGCCGTGAGCCGAATAGCCCTCTCTATTCGGCTCATCACGCCCGCCCGTAATCGAACCCGCGCCAAGCGCCACGGGCTCGCATAAGACCTTTGACTGATATCAACGCAATTCCATAGTGCCAGTACGGCTTTTTCGCTACTCTCCAGTAACTCAAGGAACATGAGTGTCGGAAATGGATTTCACACCGCTCATTGCACAAGCCTGGTTTACCTTCGCCTGGTTCATCCCGCTGATGATCCTCATCGGCCTGCTCAAGTCCCCCCTGGGCAAGGGCTATATCGGCGAATGCCTCGTCCGGCTCTTCGCCCACTGGCAACTGGACAGGCAGACCTACCAGCGCCTGCACAACGTCACCCTCGCCACCCTCGACGGCACCACCCAGATCGACCACGTCTTCCTCTCCCGCTACGGCATCTTCGTGCTGGAAACCAAGAACATGAGCGGCTGGATATTCGGCAGCGAACAGCAGGCCCAGTGGACGCAGAAGCTCTACAAGCACAGCTACAAGTTCCAGAACCCGCTGCGGCAGAACTACAAACACCTCAAGGCCCTCGAAGCCACCCTCGGCATCGCCCCCGAGCACCTGCATTCGGTCATCACCTTCGTCGGCGGCAGCACCTTCAAGACCGCCATGCCCGCGAACGTCACCGAGGGCATCGGCTTCATCCGCTACATCAAGTCATTCCAGCAGCCGGTTTTCAGCGACGCCCAGGTCGCCACCCTGGTCCGCGCCCTGCAAACCGGCCGCCGCGCGCCGACTCTCGCCACCCACCGCGAGCATGTGCAGAACCTGCAGCGCCGCAATGACCCCAGCGCCGAGCGGCAATGCCCCAAGTGCGGGAATGCGCTGGTGATTCGAACGGTGAAGTCGGGGGTAAATGCAGGAAAGCAGTTCTGGGGTTGTTCGACCTTTCCCAAGTGTCGAACTCTGAAGAGCCTTAAATAGAACCAGTATTAACAAAATACGAACCCGAATGATTTTTAAGAATTAGCGCTAGCGCCAGCCGCTACGCTGTTCCTCTACGAAATGGGAACATGTATGGCCAATAAAGCAAATGAATTCGATGCAACGGCATCAATGCTTGGTTATCTATACCAGGCACGATACGCCTTGTTCCTTAGCCTTCAGAAAATCAGGGAGGTTCAGGACCCAGACGAATGCTTCGTTTCCATTGAAAAGCTCGACGATATCGCTTTCGAAATTGGGGGAAATCCTGTCGATATTCTTCAGACTAAATTCCACGGTATCGAAGGCAACCTAACAGACAGAAGTACCGACTTGTGGAAAACAATCAGGGTTTGGGCGGAAGGTATAAAGAAGGGCGACCTCAATCCAGCAACGACGAACTTTACACTCATCACTACGCAAAGCGCGCCTAGCACTGGACTCGTTGTAGCACTATTGCCTGCGTCCTCTCGCAACATCAGCGAGGTGAGGAGAGCCCTGGATGAGATTGCTGGTGAGACGTCCAACGCTACAAATCTTTCGGCCTATACAGCATATAGCGCTTTACTGGACTGGCAGAAGGACCAACTAATCGGCTCCATCAATATCTTGTGCCGCTCCGCAAGTATTCTGGGAGTAGAAGAACTGATAAAAAAAGAGCTGAGAACCACAGCAGAAAAAAAGCATATAGATGCTTTTTGCACACGTCTCGAAGGAGAATGGTTTAATCGTTTTATCAGCGCTATGTCGTCAGATGAAAAAGAGATTTGTCTTGGCGAGGTAGTTGCCATTATTGACGACCTTCGTTCTCAATTCTCCCTGACTAATCTCACTGCAGATTATGCCGATGCCGAACCAGAGGATATAGACGTCGACAGTGACGATAGAAATTTTGTAGAGCAATTACGCTTAATAGGAGTACCGAACCCGGCCATCCGCTTCGCAATAATCAATTACTATCGTGCCTGTGAACAGCGTTCACGCTGGTCAAGAGATGGACTGGTTAAACCTGGCGAACTCAAATCATATCTTAAAAGATTAGAAGAAGAGTGGATAAACCATTCATCACTCATCCTTCCAGACACCGACACTAGCAATTCAGAGCAATGCAAAAAATCCGGTCGAGATGTATACGGAAAATGCCAAAATGAAGGCGCACTAGCGATACGAAGAGACTTTAGCCACCCCTTTGTCGCCAGAGGGAGTTACCACACTTTGGCCGATGATTTCAAAATTGGCTGGCACCCTAATTATCGAGCCATCCTTCAGAAGAAGGATAATAAGGGAGTAGCCTAATGCCTTTGAGAGATATCCTGACTCAAGAAGAAATTAATCTTTACAATCCAGCCTATGCCGGCTTTCTCCTCCTCGCATCATTGCGTGCCTGCAGTGAAATTAATACTCAAGGAATGCACTGCGCACTACCCTACGTCATACTCCCAATGGCTTTATCTCCACATATTGCGGACAGTTTGCCAGCAACCTATAGAACACCCATAGCTTCATGGGTTTCTGAACAGGGGGGCGAGTTATCTGACTTTTCAAAAATGGCCTCAGCCTGTATTCCTATTGCCAGCGCCGCCTTATTGTTTTTGCTGGATCGAAAAATTATTCAGCTATCGGAACATGCACACTATCTCATCATTAACGATGAGCTATCTAAAGCGCCCAGCCTGTTCAACAAAAGCAAGAGTATGAAGCAAGCTCTTCATGCTGCAAGCTTTGTAGGAAAATGGTTTGCCCATTCCTCGACCGTTGAAACAATTTATGCGCAATTAGGAATCAGACCATGACTATGCAAATTCTACAAATATCCGTCTATGGCAAAAATGGAGAGCGCCGGGATGTAAAATTCAATCCATCGCGCGTCAATATCATCACGGGAGCTTCCAAGAAAGGGAAATCATCCCTACTGGAGATTGTGGAGTATTGCCTCGGTTCCAATGAGTGCAGCGTGGCAGAGGGCTTAATTAGAAAAACAGTCGATTGGTACGCCATTCTTCTTCAATTTCAGGACACACAAGTTTTTATTGCCCGCGCAGCTCCATTGCCCGGCTTTAACTCTAACAGCACGTCACACATGATTATTGAAAAAGAAATTAGAACCCCTAACAAATCGGAACTCAGAGCATCTACAAACATTGACAGTATCGTTAACTTCCTAACAGATAAACTTGGCGTTCCGGAGCAGGAAACAGAAATACCCGAAGGCCAGACGCGCCACTCAATCTCCATTAATTTTAAGCACTCGAGGTACTATCTTTTTCAGAGCCAGGATGAAATTGCCGCCAAGAAAATACTGTTCCATAGGCAATCAGAGCCACATATTCCCCAAGCAATTAAAGACACTATCCCATATTTCTTGGGTGCTGCTGAAGATGACCGTTTGAAGGATCTCGCCGCCTTGCGGAGCTTGAAGCAAGAAAAAACACGTCTCACCAAGAGACTGTATGAACTTGAATCCCTAAAAGGGGATGGACTTCATAAAGGCTATGCCCTGCTCGCAGAAGCTGCTAACGCAGGCCTTTATATAGATGAAAATCTCATACCCAATGAGAGGGACCTTCTTGCCAGCCTATCGCGCATCAGCAATTGGGTGCCGCCGCAGGTTCCAACTGAAGACAACACAGACGACCCCCTGCCTGCATTGGAGCGCGAGTATCAGCGCTTCCAGCAGCAAAAGCGCGAGGTACGGTTCAAACTGAATGCCGCAAATGAATTCGCGAGCTCCGAAACCGGTTTCGAAAACGAAGCTGGTGAACAGAGTTTAAGACTGCAGTCTATTGGCCTATTCAAGAAGGCACTCGCCGCCGAGCATCTCTGTCCGATTTGCGAGTCACAGCATGAAGCTCGTGATGGTGCCGAGGGCATTATTCAACAAGCTATTGCCGATCTGGCGCATAAGCTCGACGGCGTCGAGCGAAACCGACCACGGATCACGAGTTATATTCATAGCTTGATCGAAGAGCAGACTGATCTGGCTGATAAGATCAAAAAGACGCGCGACAGTATCGACCAGATCAGGTTGAAAGATGCATCCTCAGAGGGCTTGCAAGATAGAAATCTTTTGAAATCCAGAATCGCCGGACGCGTATCGCTTTATTTAGATGGCATCAATTGGTCAGATGATACTGGACCGATCAAGAAGCAAATCGCTTCGATTGATCCGCAGATTGATGATCTTGAAGAAAAACTTAACCCTGACGCTCTCAAAGAGAGACTGGACGCTCAAATCAGCATCATTAGCGAGGATATGACGCGGTGGGCAAGAGAGCTGGGGCTCGAACACTCAGAACACCCTATTCGTCTTGATATATCCAAGCTCACTGTCGTGGCCGAAACCCCTCACGGCAGAACACCGCTTCATCGTATGGGTAGCGGTGAAAACTGGGTGGGTTATCACTTGGTGGCATATCTTGCACTGGCCAAATGGTTCATAAAAGAGAAACGCCCTGTCGGCAGATTCATCTTCTTTGACCAGCCTACGCAGGTGTATTTCCCGTCTGACAAGGCTGTAACTGGGAATATTAATGAGATTGAGAAAGACGAAGATCGCAAAGCAGTTAAGAAGATGTTTGAATGGCTTTTCAAGGTTGTCGAAGAAGAGCTAGGGCCAGATCTTCAGGTGATTGTTACCGACCATGCCGATATTGAGGAAGACTGGTACCAGTCAGCTATTGCGGATGAAAAATGGCGCGGGGATGCTGCACTTATTCCCAAGCATTGGTACGGAGAGGAGTGATCGAAATCAATTTATCGTTGCCCCATTAGCCGCATTGCGATACTAGCACTCGCAATCGCGGCTTTGCTTCCTGGGGCATTTGGCAGTTCTTCAGTTAATTAGTAAATAATTCTAACTTATATGCCTTAATTGGGTTCGCGTCGTGAATCTGGAACTTTTGTTTCTGCCCGACCTCCATTTCTGTAAGGCAACTTCTTTGATGCAACTCTTCCTCCGACAATTCCTACCCATTACAGGCATTGCCGTCCTACAGGGTCGGCTCGTAGCGTCTCCCCCCGTCGCAGCACTGGCTGCGACCGGGAGTGGAATCCCGAACTGACGGAAGCAGCACCCACGCCATAGCAAGGTATGCGGACAGCAATAGCGTCCGACTGCCTTGGCTGTCTATGGCGGACCGTGCGAGGGGGGCACATGCCCACCGGGCTTTCCGTGAGCCGGTATTCCACACCTCGTACGGTCCGCCACCCTCACGCAACCAGGATCAGGTGGCGGCTCCCCTGCAAGGAAGGAGTCTCATCATGTCCCACGACTATTTCGTTCCCAGCGTCTTCCACCGCCACCACCGCGCATTACGCGCGCTGCTCATCGACGACCAGGCCTGGGTCGTCGCCGGCGACCTCGGCCCGCTCACCAACCGCCATATCGACGACAAGCTGACCCGCAAGCTGGACCCGGACCAGTGGCGCAACGAGCGCGTGGAGAACCACCAGGGCGCGGTGGAAACCCTGTTGCTGATCAGCGAGAGCGCCGTCTGCGAGCTGCTCAAGGTCAACTTCTATCACCCCGAGCACCGTGGCCTGCGCCAGTGGATCACCGGCGAGGTGATCCCCGCCTTGCGCTCCCAGGCCACGCCGCACCTGCCCCGCCAGCGCCGGGTGACCTGGCAGGGCAGGGAGTTCAGCGTCATGGAGTGGCAGGGCCGCCAATGGGTGCGGGTGAAGGATGTGGCGGAGCTGTTCGAAGGCGGCGAACGGGCCACGCTGCAATAGAACGGATTCGGGGACGCATGGCGTCCCCGTTCCCTTGAGCAGCGTGTCTAGAAGCGCAGCAGCGGCAACGCAGTCAGTTTTTCACCAGTCGGCTAGCGCTTGGCGATGATGTACACCGCATGCACGATGCCGGGGATGTAGCCCAGCAGGGTGAGGAGGATGTTCAGCCAGAAGGCGCCGCCGAAACCCACCTGCAGGAACACGCCCAGCGGCGGCAGGATGATGGCGATGAGGATGCGGATCAGGTCCATGCAAAAGCTCCTTGTAGGGAAATTCGTCTACTCCTGATCGACTGCCGGCGAGCGCAAAGGGTTCCTTGCCGATGTTTCGGCGCCCCGCCCATAATCCGTCGCTCCCGCCCCTCCGGACCCGACCGCCCATGGCCATCTCCCGCGACGACCTCGACGAACACGGCCTGATCATCGGCGTCTCGCCCGAGCGTTTCCGCGCCGTGGCGATGCCCCTGCTGTTCGACCACCTCAACGCCCAGTGCGAGGGCACCATCGCGGTGAACCGCCAGGCGCGGATCGTCTGGATCAACGACAAGTACGCGCAGAAGATCGGCATCGCCGACCCGCGCTCGGTGCTCGGCCGCGAGGTGGAAGACGTGCTGCCCGCCAGCCGCCTGCGCGAGGTGGTGCAGAGCGGCGCGCCGAGCATGCTCGACCTGATGGCCTTCGGCGACGAGCACTTCGTGGTCACCCGCATCCCCCTGCGCGACGCCGACGGCACCCTGGTCGGCGCCCTCGGCTTCGTGCTGTTCGACCGCGCCCGCCACCTGCAGCCGGTCATGGCCAAGTACAACCAGTTGCAGACCCAGCTGGCCGCCGCCCAGCACGAGCTGGCCCGCGCCCGCCGTGCGCGCTACACCATCGCCGGCTTCATCGGCACCAGCGCCGCCGCCAGCGAGGTGAAGCGCCAGGCCCGCCGCGCCGCCCAGCTGGACGCCACCGTGCTGCTGCGCGGCGAGACCGGCACCGGCAAGGAGCTGCTCGCCCAGGGCATCCACAACCTGTCGCTGCGCTCCAGCGGGCCCTTCGTGGCGGTGAACGTGGCGGCCATCCCGGAATCGCTCGTGGAGGCGGAGCTGTTCGGCACCGCGCCGGGCGCCTTCACCGGGGCCGACCGCCGCGCGCGGGCCGGCAAGTTCGAGCTGGCCGACGGCGGCACGCTGTTCCTCGACGAGATCGGCGATCTGCCCCTGCCGCTGCAGGCCAAGCTGCTGCGGGTGCTGCAGGAGCAGGAGGTGGAGCCGCTGGGCTCCAACCAGGTGAAGACCCTGAACGTGCGGGTGATCGCCGCCACTCATGTGGACCTGGAGGCCAAGGTGGCCGCCGGCGAATTCCGCGAAGACCTCTACTACCGCCTCAACGTCCTCGCCCTGCGCGTGCCGCCCCTGCGCGAGCGCCGGGAAGACCTGCCGGCGCTGGTGGACTACCTACTCGACGACATCGCCACCCGCTCCGGCCAGCCGCCGCTGGAACTGCAGCAGGGCGCCCTCGACCTGCTCTGCGCCCAGCCCTGGCCGGGCAACGTGCGCGAGCTGCGCAACCTGCTGGAACGGGCGCAGCTGCTGGGCGATGGCACCCAGCCCCTGCATGGGGCGGAGCTGGCCGAGCTGCTGGTGGACCCGCTGCCGCCCAGCGCCGAGCCCGCCCCAGCGCCCGAGCCGTCCGCACCGCGCGATGTCCGCCCCCTGGCGGACAGCCTGGCCGAGGCGGAGCGCGCCGCCATCCTCACCGCCCTCGCCGCCTGCGACGGCAACCGCACCCGCGCCGCCGAACGCCTCGGCATCGCCCGCGCCAGCCTCTACAACAAGCTCCAGGCCCACAGGTTGTAGCCGGGCCTGCGGGCGCGTTTCCCCGGGCTGAAGCCCGGGCTACGGGCCGGCACGTCGGTGGATGGAAGTGGCATCCACCCCACGGAACGCACAGGCGGCGTAGGGTGGATCGCGCTTCATCGATCCACGCGGGCGGGGTTGGTCGCTGGGCAGGGCGTGCATTTTCCCTGCGGCCATGGCGTTTGGGAGTGGGTGCGTTGGTGGATGGGAAAAGCGCCATCCACCCTACAGCCCGGAGGCCTCGCGCTCGGGTTGTGGAATGTCCATATTTTTGGACATCGCTCGAAATGAACGTCCAACAATCAGGACACAGTCCAATTATTTGGACGCCTGAACCGCTGCGTTCTCCTTCCCGCCAATGGCTCAAACCCAGTACCAGCGCCTTCCCCAGGGCTTTTCAGCCCACCTGGCACAGCTTTCGCTCTATACCGGCAAAGGGCCGACCCAGGCCCGGCCGCTGCGGCGGTTCAAAACAACAACAAGAAGGAAATCCCATGGGTACCCTCGGAATCCTGCTGTCCCTCGCACTGCTGATGTTCCTGGCCTACCGCGGCTACAACGTGTTGATCCTGGCGCCGCTGATGGCGCTGCTGGCGGTGCTGTTCGCCGGTGATGCGGCGTTGATGCTGCCCACCTACACCCAGGTGTTCATGAAGTCCCTGGGCGGCTACCTGATCCAGTTCTTCCCGCTGTTTTTGCTCGGCGCCATCTTCGGCAAGTTGATGGACGACTCCGGCTCGGCCCGCGCCATCGCCCAGGGCATCGTCACGCGGCTGGGGCGCGAGCGGGCCATCCTCGCCATCGTGCTGGCCTGTGGGTTGCTGACCTACGGCGGCGTGTCGCTGTTCGTGGTGGCCTTCGCCGTGTACCCCATCGGCACCGCGCTGTTCCGCGAGGCGGGCATTCCCAAGCGGTTGCTGCCCGGCGCCATCGCCCTGGGCGCCTTCACCTTCACCATGACCGCCCTGCCCGGCACCCCGGCGATCCAGAACGCCATCCCCAGCCCCTTCTTCGGCACCGACGCCTTCGCCGCGCCCATCCTCGGGCTGATCGGCGGGCTGATCATGCTCGGCCTCGGCAGCTGGTGGCTCGCCGCCCAGGCCCGCAAGCTGATGGCCGCCGGCGAAGGCTACGGCAGCCACAAGGACGACCCCGCCGAGCAGAGCGGCCTGCCGGTGACCGGCTTCTGGCTGGCGCTGCTGCCAATCCTGCTGGTGATCGCGCTGAACTTCCTGATGGCCAAGCAGGTGCTGCCCAACCTCGACACCAGCTACCTGGCCAAGCCCGAATTCGGCGGCCTGCAGGACGCCAAGTCGGTGATCGGCATCTGGTCGATCATCGTCGCCCTCGGCGCGGCGGTGCTGCTGCTCATCGGCCTGCACTGGCGGCGCTGGGCGGACCTGAAGCAGAGCCTCAACGACGGCACCTTCGGCTCCATGCTGCCGATCCTCAACACCGCCTCCGAGGTGGGCTACGGCACGGTGATCGCCTCCCTCGCCGGCTTCGTGGTGATCCGCGACCTGGTGCTGAGCGTGCCGGGCAACCCGCTGGTGTCCGAGGCGGTGGCGGTGAACATCCTCGCCGGCATCACCGGCTCCGCCTCCGGCGGCATGTCCATCGCCCTCAAGACCCTCGGCGCGCAGTACCTGGAGATGGCCAACGCCGCCGGCATCAGCCCCGAGCTGCTGCACCGGGTCGCCGCCATGGCCTCCGGCTGCATGGACACCCTGCCCCACAACGGCGCGGTGATCTCGCTGCTGGCCATCTGCAAGCTGACCCACCGCGATTCCTACCGATTCATCTTCATGAACACGGTGATCTTCCCCCTCGCTGCCCTGGTGGTGGTGATCACCCTCGGCAGCCTGTTCGGCAGCTTCTGATGAGTAGAAGCAGGCAGCCCCCAATTCCACGCTCGAGGTACGACATGAGCAAAGTGATGAGCGCCGCCGAGGCGGTGGCGCGTATCCCCGACAACGCCCACCTGGCCACCGGCGGCTTCGTCGGCATCGGTTTCGCCGAGGCCATCGCCATCGCCCTGGAGCAACGCTTCCAGGCCGAGCAGGCGCCGCGCGACCTGACGCTGGTCTACGCCGCCGGCCAGGGCGACGGCAAGGGCCGGGGCCTCAACCACCTGGCCCACGAAGGGCTGGTGCGCCGCGTGATCGGCGGCCACTGGGGCCTGGTGCCGGGGCTGCAGAAGCTGGCGGTGGAGAACCGCATCGAGGCCTACAACCTGCCCCAGGGGGTGATCTCCCAGCTGTTCCGCGACATCGCCGCCGGCAAGCCGGGGCAGCTGTCGCGGGTGGGTCTCGGCACCTTCGTCGACCCCGAGCACGGCGGCGGCAAGCTCAATGCCCGCACCACCGAGGAGCTGGTGCGGCGCATGCCCCTCGACGGCGAGGACTACCTCTTCTACAAGACCTTCCCCATCCACGTCGGGGTGGTGCGCGCCACCAGCGCCGACGAGGACGGCAACCTGACCATGGAGCGCGAGGCGCTGACCATCGAGAGCCTGGCCATCGCCATGGCCGCGCGCAATTCCGGCGGGCTGGTGATCGCCCAGGTGGAACGGGTGGTCGCCCGAGGCTCGCTCAACCCGCGCCAGGTGAAGATCCCCGGCATCCTCGTCGACTGCGTGGTGGTCGCCTCGCCGGAGCACCACCAGCAGACCTTCGCCACCGCCTACAACCCGGCCTTCGCCGCCGAGGTGCGGGTGCCCGAAGGCAGCCTGCCGCCGATGCCGCTGGACCTGCGCAAGCTCATCGCCCGCCGCGCGGCGCTGGAACTCAAGCCCGGCGCGGTGGTGAACCTGGGCATCGGCATGCCCGAAGGCGTGGCGGCGGTGGCGGCGGAAGAAGGGGTGATCGACCTGCTCACCCTCACCGCCGAACCCGGCGTGATCGGCGGCGTGCCGGCCTCGGGCCTGGACTTCGGCGCGGCCTGCAACCACAGCGCGCTGATCGACCAGCCCTACCAGTTCGACTTCTACGACGGCGGCGGCCTGGACCTCGCCTTCCTCGGCCTGGCCCAGGCGGATGCGGCGGGCAACCTCAACGTGTCGAAGTTCGGCACGCGCCTGGCCGGCGCCGGGGGCTTCATCAACATCAGCCAGAACGCCAAGGCGGTGGTCTTCGTCGGCACCTTCAGCGCCGGCCCGCAGGACATCCGCATCGAAAACGGCGCCCTGCGCATCGTGCAGGACGGCGAACTGCGCAAGTTCGTCCGCGAGGTGGAGCACCGCACCTTCGCCGGCCGCCTCGCCGCCGAAGCCGGCAAGCCGGTGCTCTACGTGACCGAGCGCTGCGTGTTCCGCCTCACCACCGAGGGCCTGGAGCTGATCGAGGTCGCGCCGGGGGTGGATATCGAGCGGGACATTCTTGCCCGCATGGACTTCCGCCCCATCGTCGACCAACCCCGGCTGATGGACGCGCGGCTGTTCCAGGAGCCCCGCCTGGGCCTGCGCGCCATGATCGACGGTTATGCGTGAAACCACGGGCCCACCCTTGGGCCCGTGTTTTTTTTTCAGGTGCATCCCGTAGCCCACCCTGTGGGAGCGGCTTCAGCCGCGATGCTCGTGCTTCACCTCGTTCGCGAATGAATTCGCTCCCACGGACCGGCGTGTCGCCAGTCGGGGCGTAGGGTGGATGGCGCTTTTTCCATCCACCAATGGTGTTCGCCGCGAGCCCATATGGTGGACCGATGAAGCGTTGTCCACCCTACACCCTGAAGTCCGGGCTACAGATGGGCCTGCCCCGTGGGAGCGGCTTCAGCCGCGATGCTCGTGCTTCACCTCGTTCGGGAATGAACTCGCTTCCACAGAGCCGCGCCTACCGCTCCCCCAACTTATGCCGCGCGGCATACAGGCAGATCATTTCCATCGCCAGGGTCGCGCCGGCCAGGGCGGTGACCTCGGCGTTGTCGTAGGGCGGCGCCACTTCCACCACGTCCATGCCCACCAGGTTGATGCCACGCAGGCCGCGGAGGATTTCCAGCGCCTGGTGGCTGGAGAGCCCGCCGCAAACGGGGGTGCCGGTGCCGGGGGCGAAGGCCGGGTCGAGGCAGTCGATGTCGAAGGTCAGGTACACCGGGTTGTCCCCCACCCGCTCGCGGATGCGCTCGGCGATCTGCTCCGGCGTATGGCGGTGCACCTCGCGGGCGTCCAGCACCTGGAAGCCCATCACGTCGTCGTTGGTGGTGCGCAGGCCGATCTGCACCGAGCGCGCCGGGTCCACCAGGCCCTCGCGGGCGGCGTGGAAGAACATCGTCCCGTGGTCGATGCGCTGGCCCTCTTCGTCCGGCCAGGTGTCGCTGTGGGCGTCGAAGTGGATCAGCGACAGCGGCCCGTGCTTGGCCGCATGGGCCTTGAGCAGCGGGTAGCTGATGAAGTGATCGCCGCCCAGGGTGAGCATCGCCGCGCCGGCCTCGAGGATGTGCGCGGCGTGGGCCTGGATCGCCTCCGGCGTGTGCTGCGGCGTGCCGTGGTCGAAGGCGCAGTCGCCGTAGTCGATCACCGCCAGGTGGTCGAAGGGGTCGAACTCCCAGGGGAAGTGCCGCGCCCAGGCCATCTGCACCGAGGCGGCGCGGATGGCGCGCGGCCCGAAGCGGCTGCCGGGGCGGTTGGTGGTGGCGGTGTCGAAGGGCACCCCGCTCACCACCAGGTCGACGCCGGTGAGGTCGCGGCTGTAGCGCCGGCGCATGAAGCTGGTGATGCCGGCGTAGGTGGCCTCGGCGGCCGTGCCCAGCAGGCTCGGCCGGGTGATGGCCTGGTCGTTGTCGAAGGCGTGTTCCATGTCATCGGGCTCCGTCGGGGGTGGGGTGTGCGTCTGCGCGGGGTCAGTACTGGGTGCGGAAGCGCGTCCAGATGCGGGTGCGCTCGCGCTGCTCCTTGAGGGTCAGCGCCTGCTCGCCGAACAGGCGGTCACGCACGGCCTGGTCCGGGTAGATGTCCGGGTCGTTGGCCACCGCCGGGTCCAGCAAGGGCGTGGCGGCCTGGTTGGCGTTGGCGAAGAACTGGCTGTTGGTCAGCTCGGCGATGGCCTCGGGGCGCAGCATCCAGTCGATGAAGGCGTGGGCCGCCTGGGGGTGCGGCGCGTCGGCGGGGATGGCCAGGGTGTCGAACCAGATCAGCGTGCCCTCGCGGGGGATGCGGTAGACCACCTCGAAGGGCATCTTCGCCTCGCGGGCCTGCTCGGCGGCGATGGCGGCGTCGCCGTTGTAGGTCAGCGCCAGGCAGATCTCGCCCTTGGCCAGGTCGTTGATGTGCTTGCCGGCGCCGACGTAGCGCAGGTTCGGCTGCAACGCGGTGAGCAATTCATGGACCGCCGCGAGGTCGGCCTTGGCGGTGCTGTACGGGTCCTTGCCGAGGTAGTGCAGGGCCACGCTGATGACCTCCTGGGGCGAGTCGATCACGGCGATGCCGCAGTCCTTCAGGCGGCTGGCGTACTCGGGCTTGAACAGCAGGTCGAGGCTGTTCAGCGGTGCATCGGGGATGCGTTTCTGCACAGCGTCGCGGTTCAGCCCCAGGCCGATGGTGCCCCAGGTGTAGGGCACGCCGAAGCGGTTGCCGGGGTCGACGCTAGCGAGCTTGGCCAGCAGCTGCGGGTCGAGGTTGGCGTAGTGGTGCAGTTGCTCGCGCTGCACCGGCTGCACCGCATTGGCCTTGATCGCCCGCGCCAGGCCGCTGCTGGCGGGGAACACCACGTCATAGCCGCTGCCGCCGGTCATCAGCTTGGCGTCGAGGGCCTCGGCGCTGTCGAAGATGTCGTACTTCACCTGGATGCCGGTCTCGGCCTTGAAGCGCTCCAGCGCCTGGGGCGGGATGTAGGCGGACCAGCTGTAGAGGTTCAACTCCCGGTCCTGCCCATGGGCGGGCAGGACACAGGCGGCGAGCAGGGCGAACAACAGGGAAAGGCGCATGGCGAAAGCTCCCGGAGCGGTGATGGGGCGATCCTGCGCCGGGCTTTGCTTCGGATAAATATGAAGTGTTCTACTTTGGCATCGCTCGCCATCGATGTTTGGAGATTCCCATGCTCGCCCAACTCCAGGACCTGGACCTGCAACTGCTCAGGCTGTTCGTCACCGTGGTCGAAAGCGGCGGCTTCAGCGCCGCCCAGGGCGCGCTGGGGGTGGGCCAGTCCACCATCAGCACGCAGATGGCCAAGCTGGAGACGCGCCTGGGCTTCCGCCTGTGCGAGCGCGGCAAGGCCGGCTTCCGCCTGACCCCCAAGGGCGAGCAGGTGCTGGCGGCCACGCGGCGGCTGTTCGGCGCCATCGAGACCTTCAAGGGCGAGGCGCGGGGCATGGCCGACATGCTCCTGGGCGAGCTGCGCATCGGCCTCTCCGAGTCCCTCGACGATGCCGTGATGCAGCGCCTGGCCGATGCCATCCGGCGCTTCCGCTCGCGCCGCCAGGCGGTGCGCATCGAACTGCTCAGCGCCATGCCCGCCGAACTGGAGCGGCGCCTGCTGCAGGACCAGCTGCACCTGGCCATCGGTTACTTCTCCGGCAACCAGCAGGCGCTGGCGCACCGGCCATTGTTCGTCGAGGAGCAGCTGCTGTTCTGCGGCGCCGGGCACCCGCTGTTCGACCGCACGCGCGTGACCGAGAGCGACCTGCGCCAATGCGACCGGGTGCTGCACCCCTACCGCTTCATCGGCGAGGCCGAGCCCTTCCAGTCCGCCGCCAGCAGCGCGGTGACCGAGCAGGTGGAAGGCACCCTGGCGCTGATCCTCTCCGGCGCCCACATCGGCTACCTCCCCCGCCACATCGCCGCGCCCTGGGAGGCACGCGGGCAACTCCGCGCCCTGCTGCCGGAACGACTGGGCTTCGACGTCGAATTCCGCCTCACCCACCACCGCGGCCGGGAGCCCAGCGAAGCGCAGCAGGCGTTCGTCGAAGATCTGGTGGCCGCCTTCGGCGCCTTGTAGGGGCGAATTCATTCGCCAAGCAGTGCGCAGCGCTGCCCGACTCGGTGCCCCCGGGAACACCGCTGGTGGATGGAAAAAGCGCCATCCACCCTACGCCCCGGTCAGCTCCCAGGCCTCGATGCCACTGACTTGCCGCTTGAAGCTTGCTGCTTGCCGCTGCGGCCCCGCCGCTACATGTACCACCGATATTCCCGCGCACTGACCTCGTTGATGAAGTCGAGGTATTCCTGCCGCTTGTTCTCGCAATAGACCATCACGAATTCGCTGCCCAGGCCCTCGTTCACGGCTGCGCTCTGGCGCATGGCGGCGACGGCGGCGGGCATGTCGGTGGGGAAGTCGATGCCGCTGGAGCGGTCTTCGTTGAGCGGGGGGATGGGCTCTTTCGCGGCGTCGAGGCCGTGTTCCATGCCGGTGAGGATGGCCGCCAGCACCAGGTAGGGGTTGGCGTCGGCGCCGGCCAGGCGGTGTTCGATGCGCAGGTTGCGGCCGTCGGACTCGGGGATGCGGATGCACGCATCGCGGTCTTCGAAGCCCCAGCTGGCGCGGCTGGCGGCGTTGACCATGGCGCCGTAGCGGCGGAAGGCGTTGTGGTTGGCGGCGAAGATCGGCATGCAGTGCGGCAGCAGCTCCAGGCAGCCGGCCACGGCGTGGCGCAGGGGGCGCTGGCCGTCGGCGTCGAGCAGGTTGTTGCCCGCGTCGTCGTAGAGGCTGACGTGCACGTGCATGCCGCTGCCCGGCGCGTCCAGGTAGGGCTTGCTCATGAAGCTGGCGCGGTGGCCGTGCTTCAGCGCCACGCCCCGGGTGCTGCGGCAGAACAGGGCGGCCCAGTCGGCGGCCTTGAGGCCGTCGTCGCAGTGGCCGAAGTTGATCTCGAACTGCCCCGGGCCCAGCTCGGCGGTGATGACGTTGGCCGCCACGCCCTGCTGGTTGGCGGCCTCGACCATCTCGTGGAGCACGGTGGAGAAGCGCGACAGGCGCTCGATGTGCATGTTCGGCTGGTCGTCCTCGTCGTCGCACAGGGCGTCGCGGGGGTATTGCGGCAGGCCGTTCTTGAGCGTGCGGTCGAACAGGTAGAACTCCAGCTCGAAGGCCACCACCGGGCGGATGCCGCGACGGGCCAGGCGTTGCAGCACGCGGGCCAGCACCTCGCGCGGTTCGAACTCGATGGGCGCCTCGGTGCCGTCGGAGGTGATCAGCATCTGCCCCAGCGGCTGGCGCTCCCAGCACACCGGCTTGAGGGTGCCCGGCACCAGGCGCCGTGGCGCGTCCGGGTCGCCGTCGGCGAAGCAGTAGTCACCGATGGGGTACAGCCCGCCCTGGGTGCCCAGCAGCACGCAGTTCTGCGGCAGCTTCAGCGGGCCGCCGGCGGCGACCTTCTCCAGCATCTCCACCGGGTAGCGCTTGCCGTAGAAGTGCCCGGGGATGTCCAGGCAGATCAGGTCCACGTAGCGGATTTCCGGGTACCGGGCACGGAAGTCACGCACTTCGGCGAGCAGGTCGGGATGTTGCACGTTCATTGTTTTTGTCCTTCGCGTACAGGGCGTTGGCAGGAGAAATTCGGATCAGAACCGTAGCGAGCGAAGGACAGGCAAGGCGAAAACAGGCGAGGACGCGGAGTTTACGAGCCGTAAATGAGCAGTCCGAGCCTGGTTTCAACGCAGCCTGGCCAAGCGCAGCAGGTTCTGGCCGGATTTCAGGTGAATACCCATAAGACTCGAGTGGGCTTATCGGAAAGGTTGGCGTAGCGGAACTGCGCATGGGCCGGCAGCTGGAAGCTGTCGTTGGGGTGCAGCACCACCGGCTCCTCCGCGTCGTCGAGCCAGATGCTGAGCTCGCCTTCGAGCACGAAGCCGCCCTGCTCGGAGCTGTCGTCCAGGTGGCCTTCGCCGCTGGTGGCGCCGGGCTCCAGGTGGCTTTCGAGCATGGAGAAGCCGGCCGACATGTTCGGCGAGGCGAGCACGTCGGTGATGCCGCCGGCGTAGTAGAGCGTGCGGCGCTCGCCGGGGCGGGTCACCCAGCGCACCTCGCGGGGCTTGCTGAGGCTATAGAAATAGGTCGTGGGCACGCCCAGCGCCTCGCTGATGGCGGTGAGGTCGGCCACGGTCGGGCGCGACAGGCCGCGCTCCACCTGGGAGAGGAAGCCCACCGAGCGGTCGATGCGCGCGGCCAGCTCGCCCAGGGTCAGGTTCTTGTGCTTGCGCAGGTCGCGGATGAGGATCGCGAGGCCTTCGATCTCGTCTTGCATGTCCATGTCGGATCTCCTTCGGTGCCGGCGTCAGGCCAGGTCACGCAAGCGATACCAGGCTTTGCCGGCGGCTTCCAGCGGTGCGGCCAGCAGCGAGCCGCCGGGGAAGCGCGGGTTGTCCAGGCCCTGGTAGAGCGCGAGCAGTTGCTCGTCGCCGAGGATGGCGTCGGCCACCGCGCGGGCGCCGGCGAGGGTCGGCAGGATGCCGTGGCCGGAGAAGCCCTGCAGCCAGTAGCGCTGGCCCTGGCGGCCGATGTCCGGGGTGCGCTTCATGGTGACGTCGATGTGCCCGCCCCAGCCGTAGTCGATCTGCACGCCCTTGAGCTGCGGGAACACGCGCTCCAGGTAGGGCCGGGTGGCGGCAGGCACATCCTTGGGCAGGCCGCCCAGGTAGGTGCAGCCGCCGCCGAACAGCAGGCGGTGGTCGGGGGTGAGGCGGAAGTAGTCGGGCACGAACTGGTTGTCGATCACGCAGCTGTTTCTCGGCAGCAGCGAGCGCGCCAGCTCGGGGTCCAGCGGCGCGGTGGCCACCTGGTAGGAGCCCACCGGCAGCAGGCGCGAGGACAGCTGGCGGTCGAGGCCGTCGACATAGGCGTTGCAGGCCAGCACCAGCACGTCGCCACGCACCTCGCCCTCGGGCGTGCGCGCCACGTAGCCGGCCGGCGTCTCGCGGTATTCCAGCACCTGGCTCTGCTCGAAGATGCGCCCGCCGGCCGCCTCGATGGCACTGGCCAGGCCCTGGGCCAGCTTCAGCGGGTTGAGGTGGGCGGCCTCCGGGTCATAGAGCGCGGCCTTGTAGCGCGGGCTGTCGATCCACTCCGGCAGCTCGTCGCGCTCGATCAGGCGCATGGCGTCGTAGCCCCACTTCTGCTCGGCGTCGCGCTGGGCCTCGCGCAGCAGTTCGACGCGACGCTCCAGCACCGCCGTCCACAGGCTGCCGACGCGGTAGTCGACATCGAAGCCGTGGCGCTGCGGCAGCTCGCGCATCTCGCCGGCGGCCCAGCGCATGCTGTCCCACAGGTGGCGGGTGCGCTCCTGCCCCAGGGCCTTTTCCAGCGGCGGCATGTCGCACGACCAGCCCAGCAGCGCCTGCCCCCCATTGCGCCCGGACGCCGCCCAGGCCACGCGGCTTGCCTCCAGCAGCACCACGCGCTTGCCGGCCAGGGCCAGGCGCAGCGCGGTGTGCAGGCCGCTGAAGCCGGCGCCGATGATCAGCACCTCGCTGTCCAGGCTGCCCTGCAGGCGCGGGCGCAGGGGGATGGAGCCGGGGTAGCTGGCGGCGTACCAGGTGCCGACATGCTGGGCGGATTGCTTGAACATGCGAGGCCTCATGAAATTTGAATTGATAAATTTCATGAAAATCTAGCATCTGATTTTCACAAAGCCAAGCGGCGAGATGCCGACGACCTCGACCGGCTCACAGCAGGGCGTTGCACCCCAGGCGAAAGCTGTTGTCCGATAAGCCGCCAAGAACCATCGAGCCGCGAGCCCTCGCGGCGGCAGGAGTGAAAGGATGAAAGCACGATACCTGGCGGCGCTCTGCGCCCTGGCGCTGCTGGCCGGCTGCAGCCATGACCAGCCCAAGCCCGAAGCACCGCCGCAGCGCCTGCCCAACCAGGTGCAGGACCAGCCCACGCCTCTGGAGCTGCTGCGCAGCAACGCCGAGCGCGGCGACCTGGAAGCCCAGTTCCAGCTCGGCAGTCATTTCTTCGTGAGCAAGCCGGCCGACCTCAAGCAGGCCGAGTTCTGGTGGAAGCGCGCCGCCGACCAGGGCCACGCCATGGCGGCGGTGAGCCTCGCCTACCTCTACACCGGGCGCAACGACCCGGCCTACGCCAACCAGCAGGCGATGCTGAAGTACCTCAACCAGTCCGCCGCCGCCGGCAACCCGATGGCCCAGCACGTGCTCGGCAGCCTCTACCTCAAGGGCGAACAGGGTGTGCCGCGCGACCCGGACCAGGCCCGGCGCCTCTACCAGGCCGCCTGCGGCCAGCGCTACGAGGCCAGCTGCGCGGCCCTCAAGAGCCTGCCCTGAGCCCAGCGATCAAGGACGAACCATGCGCATCCCGTTCTGCCTGATGCTGCTGGCCCTGCCCGCAGCCGCCATGGCCGACGAAGGCACCGGCTCCTGGCTGCTCAGCAGCAGCGCGGCCACCACCTTCGCCCCTGCCACCACCAGCAACCTCAGCCGTGATCGGCGCGAGCCGGGCGTCTACGCGCTGGCCCGCGACGACGCGGCGGCCTTCGTCGCCAGCGACGGGCGCATCCGTGGCGCGCAGCTGGAACGGGCGCTGCAGGCCCTGCACCAGCAACCCGCGACGGCGGGCACCGACGACATGAGCCTCGCCCGCGCCCTCGCCGCCTCGGCCTATCGCTGAGGCGAACGCGCCAGCGGCAGCTCCGCATAGGCGGCGCGCTGGCGCTGCACCCAGGTCGCGTACACCACCAGCATCAGCAGCACGCCGCCCAGCACCAGGGACGAACCGACGGTGCCGAAGTCCAGCCCGCCCTTCTCGTGGCTCTTGGTCAGCACGTCGCCCAGGGTCGCGCCGAAGGGCCGGGTGAGCACGAAGGCCAGCCAGAACAGCAGCACGGTGGAAAGGCGCGTCAGGTAGTGAGCGGCGACCACGATGGCCAGCGCACCGCCGATCAGCAGCGCGCCACCGGCGAAGCCGAGCCCGGAATCATCGGCGAGGTAGTCGCCCAGCGCCGTACCCAGGGTGTTGGAGAAGAGGATCGCGCCCCAGTAGAACAGCTCGCCGCGCCGCGAACGGATGCGGTCCACCGACAGCGAACCCTCGGTGACCCGCCACAGCGCGAAGATGCACAGCAGGATGCCGATCAGGATCGCCGAGCCGGTGGCGTAGCCCAGGCCCAGGGTGCGGTCCATGAAGTCGGACATGGTGGTGCCGGCGGTGCTGGTGGAAAGGATCACCGCCCAGTACACCAGCGGGTTGTAGCGCTTGCTCGCCAGCTGCGTCAGCAGGGTGGCGAAGAACGCGCTGATGAGGATCAGCGAGCTGATCGCATAGCCGACGTCCAGCGTCATCGACAGCAGGTCCCCGGCCGTCTCGCCGAGCGTGGTGGCGCAGATCTTCATGATCCAGAAGGCCAGGGTGATCTGGGGCAACTTGTTCATCGCGACTCCCGGGGTCCGCCCGAAGAGAAGGCGCACCGCAGGCGGCCGCCAACGCGAGGCACGGACCCGGTCTGCCCCAGCGCGATGCAAGGTTGCGGGCCCGGGAGTGAAAATGCGGTGAAGGAAGCATGAAAGGAATGTCGGGGGTGTCCTTTCAGTGGGCCCGCAGCCCGAGCCTCAGTCCGCCACCGTCACGCGGTTGCGGCCTTCGCCCTTGGAGCGGTAGAGCGCCTCGTCCGCGCGCTTGTAGAGGCTGGCGCGGGTGTCGCCCGGCTCGCTCAGGGCCACGCCGATGCTCACCGTCAGCACGCCGGAAACCTGCGAGCCCTCGTGGGGGATGCCCAGGGCCTCGACACGCTGGCGCACGCGTTCGGCGGTGCGGGTGGCGAAGTCCGGCACCAGGTCGCAGAACACCAGGGCGAACTCCTCGCCCCCCAGGCGGGCGGCGATGTCCAGGGAGCGCCGGGGCAGCGCGCCCAGGGTCTCCGCCACCGCCTGCAGGGCGGCGTCGCCCATCGGGTGGCCATAGCGGTCGTTGTAGGCCTTGAAGTAGTCCACATCCACCAGCATCAGCCCCAGGCAATGGCGCTCCCGCTGGCTTTCGAGCAGGGCGCGCTCGAGGAGGATCTCGAACATGCGCCGGTTGAACAGCCCGGTGAGGCTGTCGCTGTCGGCCAGTTCCTTGAGCGCCGCGCGGGTGAGGAACTGGCGGCGCGTGGCGGATTCCTGGAAGTAGCGCGACATGCCGGCGAAGACCATGGCGACCAGGGGGTAGATGGACAGGGCGATGAAGTCGTCGAGATAGCCCTCCGGGAGAAAGACCGGGATCGCCACCAGCATGACGATGAAGGTGACCACCGCGCAGACCACCGAGCCCCAGTAGCTGTAGCCGACCGGGAAGAAGATGGCGATCAGCACCAGGATCATGCCGTCGAGGTTGAACGGCATCCCGACCTGCTCCAGCACCTGCATGTAGAGGATGTTGCTGACCAGCGTCGTGGTGCCGATGAAGAACACGGTGCAGGGCACCCAGAAGGCACCCGCCGAGCGATCGTTGCCGTAGAGCACCATGGACGCCGAGAGCATGATCCCGGCCAGGGCGATCAGGCGCATGCCGAAGATCGCCGGGGTCAGCGTCGCATCGTAGTGGCGCAGGGCGTAGAAGATGTCGAAGCCGAGGAAGAACAGCAGCGCCAGCAGCAGCGTGCAGAGGGCGCCGATACGCGTGGTGCGGAAGGCCCGGTAGTTGGAGAGGCGGTATTCCGCCTCCAGTTCGGGCTCGAAACGCAGCCAGCCGAAGCCTTTGTTGAGCTGCCGCGTGTAGCGGCTCTCGGCGTAGTGGCTGAGCAACAGCTGGACCTTATCCATCCCTGACCTCACCTCCCGCACCCTCAGGTAAACAGCTTTCAGGGGATCGCCCATGGAAGCCGACATGCCAAAAGTATGGCATGGCGCCACCAGCGCGAACCGTCGCTGCATCAATCCTTGTACGGGTTTCAGGCCATACCGCTGCTCGTCAGGCGCCGCCTCGCAACCCCTGGCGACATGCCGTTGAAACGCTTGAAGGGGCGACGGAATGCCGCATCCGATGGCTAGCCGAGCTTCGCGAGCAGAGCTCGCTCCGACGGGAGCCGGCGTCGTGCACAGCCGTAGGTTGGGCCGAGGTACGAGGCCCAACGCGCGAAGTCGAACCCGGCATCGTTGGGCCTCGCTGCGCTCGGCGCCAACCTACGGAGAGCGCTCCCTCGGCGTAGCCAAGCTTCGCGAGCAGAGCTCGCTCCTACGGGAGCCGGCGTCGTGCACAGCCGCAGGTTGGGCCGAGGTACGAGGCCCAACGCGCGGAGTCGAACCCGGCATCGGGCGTGGAATCAGCTGCCGATCACGCCGCCGTCGTTCCTGGTGATGAGCACGGTGGTGGAGCGCGGGCGGCTCTTGCCGTCGCTGGCGGGGTAGCTGATGCCGGGGTGCTGGATGTTGACCCACATGCTGCGGCCGTCCGGGGTGAAGGTGATGCCGGTCAGTTCGCAGCCGCGCGGGCCGACCAGGAAGCGGCGCACCTCGCGGGTCCTGGGGTCGGCGCAGAGCAGCTGGTTGCAGCCGATGCGCGCCATGGCCGGTTCGATGTCATCGAAGTCGGTCTCGATCCACAGGCGGCCGGCGGGGTCGAAGGCCAGGCCGTCCGGCGAGGAGAAGGCGTCGCCGTTGATGGTGCCGATGAGGTTGGCCGGCACCGGCTGGCCCTTGTCGTCCTTCGCTCCCTGGGGTTCGCCGGCGAGCAGGAAGATCTCCCATTCGAAGGTGGTGGCGGTGGGGTCGCCGCCCGCCTCGTTCCAGCGCAGGATCTGCCCGTGCAGGTTGTGCGGGCGCGGGTTGGCGGCGTTGAGCGGCTTCTTGGCGCCGCGCTCGTCGTTGTTGGTGAGGGTGACGTAGACCTCGCGGGTCTCCGGGTGCGCGGCCACCCACTCGGGCCGGTCCATGGGCGTGGCGCCCACCCGGTCGCCGGCGGCGCGGGCGTTGAGCAGCACCTCGGCCTGGCTGGGGAAGCCGTTCTCGGCGGTGAGGCCGTTCTGCCCGTGCACCAGGGCCAGCCACTGGCCCTTGCCGTCGTCGTCGAAGCGGGCGACGTAGAGGGTGCCCTCGTCCAGCAGGTCGCGGGCGGCCCTGGGGTTGGCGGCGTCGAAGCGGCCGCTGGGCACGAACTTGTAGATGTACTCGCCCTTGGTGTCGTCGCCGTAGTAGTAGGCCATGCGCCCGTCCTTGCCGAGGGACAGGGTGGAGCACTCGCGGCAGAAGCGGCCGACGGCGGTGCGCTTCTTCGGCGTGCTAGTGGGGTCGAAGGGGTCGATCTCCACCACCCAGCCGAAGCGGTGCGGCTCCTGCACGTGGCCGTCGTGGGGCTGGTCGCGGTAGGGCGTGGCGTCGAAGCGGGGGTCGGCGGTCTCCCAGCCGTAGTTCTTGCTCAACCCTTCCCTGGCGATGCCGTAGCGCTTGTGGGACACGCGCTGGGCATGGTCGGCCGCGTCGCGGTTGATGAAGTAGTTGTGCCAGTTCTCCTCGCAGGCGAGGTAGGTGCCCCAGGGGGTGACGCCCATGGAGCAGTTGTTGAGGGTGCCGATCACCTCCCGCCCGCTGGGGTCGGAGGCGGTCTTCATCAGCGGGTGGCCGGCCAGCGGGCCGCTGAGCTGCATGGGGGTGAGGGTGGAGATGCGGCGGTTGTAGCGCGAGCCGGCGACCCGCTGCCAGTGGCCGCTGCCGTCCTTCTTCACCTCGATGACGCTGACGCCGTGGGCGGCCTGCTCCTTCTTCACGTCCTCCGCCTTGCGCTTGCCGTCGACGTAGACGATGCCGGCGGCGTGCAGGGTGGGGTTGATGTATTCGTGGTTGATCACCAGCAGGCCGTGGTCGTTGGGCGCCTCCGGGAAGGGGAAGAAGTGCATGCCGTCGTGGTTGTCGCCGGCCTGCTTGAGCTGGTCCTCCCAGGTTTCGCTGGCATCGCCCTTGAAGGCCGGCGCATCGGCGAGCACGGCGTCGCCCCAGGAGAAGAACGGCCGGGCGCTGTAGCCCTCGGCGACGATGACCTGGTCGAATTTGGCATCGAACTGCTGGGGCACGCCCTTGAAGCCCAGCAACCCGTCGTCGGCCACCGCGCGGCAGGCGCTGATGCCGCCGCCGAAGAAGCCCAGGGCCGCCATCGCCAGGCCACCCTTGAGCACGTTGCGGCGGCCGGCATCGACCATCCGGTCCAGGCTGCGGTTGCCGCTGGGGTTGATGGCCTCGTCGTCGTGGGCGGCGAGTGCGGCATGGAAGGCTGCGAAGTCCTGGTTCATCACGTCTCTCTTCTGGTCTGCGCCGGCGCTGCGCGCTCAGCGTTCGATGCGGTAGTGGAAGGTGTTGCGCACGCCGGGCACGGCCACGGGCTGGCCGTTCTCCAGGCGCGGCTGGTAGCGGAAAGTCTGCGCCGCGGCCAGTGACGGGCGGATGAACAGCGGGTGACAGTCGCCCACCACCTGCGGGTCCTCGACGCGGCCTTGCGGGTTGACCCGGTACTCCACCGTGCAGTCGCCCTGGATGCCCTTGTCGAGGGCGCGCTGGGGGTAGTCCGGCGCTTCCTTGGCGATCGGCAGGTACTGGCGGCTGTTGGCGGCGGCTTCGGCAGCGGCCTGGCGCGCGCGCTCGGCGGCCTGGCGTTGCTGTTCCGCCTGGCGGGCCAGGTCGAGCTGGCGCTGCTGTTCGGCGGCGACGCGCTCGGCCTCCAGGCGCTGCTGCTCGCGGCGCTGGGTTTCCCGCTGCACCTGCTCCTGGCGCTTCTGCTCCTCCACCCGCTTGCGCGCCAGGGCGGCCTGCTCCTGCTTGCGCTGCTCGATGCGCGGGTCGACCTGCGGCTTCGGCGGTTCGAGCGGCACCGGGGGTGGCGCCACCGGGGCGGGCTCGGCCACGGCCGGCTGCACCGGCGCCGGGGGCGCGGGGGCCGGTTCGGGCACCGGCGCGGGCAGGCTGATGAGCTGGGTGGTGAGCACCCGCTGCACGGGTTCGGCCGGGCGTTCGGGGGCCCAGCCGGCCATCAGCAGCACCAGCGCAGCCAGGTGCAGGGCCAGGGCGCAGCCGGCGGCGAAGGCGTGGCGCCAGAACCCGGCAGCGGGCAGGCGCAGGCGGGAAAGCGGGGTGTCGCCCATGACCATCACGCTCATTGCGGCGCCTCGGTGATCAGCCCGAGGTTGGCCACCCCGCCCTGCTGCAGCGCGGCCATGGCGGCCACCACCTTGCCGTAGCCGGCGTCCTGGTCGGCGCGGATGTACACCTGGGTGTCGCCGCGCTCGGCGATCAGCGCGCCCACCTTGGCGGTCATCTCCTCCAGGGCCACGGCGCTGTCGGTCCGGTTTTCGGTGTCCAGCTCGGTGCCGAGGTTCCAGTAGTAGCCGCCGTCGGCCTGCACCGAGAGGGTGAGGATGCGCTGCTGGCTGTCACGGGGCAGCGCCTCGCTGGCCACCTTTGGCAGTTCGATCTTCACGCCCTGGGTGAGCATCGGCGCGGTGACCATGAAGATCACCAGCAGCACCAGCATCACGTCGATGTAGGGCACCACGTTCATTTCGGCCTTGGGGCCGTGCTTGCGCTGGGGGCGGACGAGCATGCTGCACCTCAGGCCGCGGCGGCGACGGGGTTGGTGCCGACCAGCCGGCGTTGCAGGCGGCCCTGCAGCTCGTTGCCGAAGGCGTAGTAGCGCGCCACCAGCCCCTGGACGCGGGCCGAGAAGCGGTTGTAGGCGATCACCGCGGGGATGGCGGCGAACAGGCCGATGGCGGTGGCGATCAGCGCTTCGGCGATGCCCGGGGCCACGGTGGAGAGGGTCGCCTGCTGCACCTGGGACAGGCCGATGAAGGAATTCATGATCCCCCACACGGTGCCGAACAGGCCGATGTAGGGGCTGACCGAGCCGACGGTGGCGAGGAAGGTGAGGCCCTTCTCCAGGCGCTCCTCCTCCTCGGCGATGGCGACGTAGAGGCTGCGCTCGACACCGTCCACCACAATGTCCGGGGCGATGCCCGGCTCGCGGCGCAGCTGGGCGAACGCCTGGTAGCCGGCGTGGAAGATGCGCTCCAGGGCGGCGTCCTCGTCCGGCTCGCCGTCCTTGCGCTGCAGCTGGCCGAGTTCGGCGGTGCCGCGCAGGCGCGCCAGGAAGGCCTTGGCCTGCCGCTCGACGCGCCCCAGCAGGGCACCGCGCTGGACGATCAGGTACCAGCTGAACAGGGAGGCGAGCAGCAGGATCGCCATCACCCCTTTCACCAGCAGGCTGGCGTCGCTGATCAGGCCCCAGACGGTCATCTGTTCCAGTGTTGCGTGCATGGTTCGGTTCCTCGTGTTGCCGGGCCCGCTGGCCCTATTCGATTACGCGGTGGTGACGGATTGATGACAGCGCTTCAGTGCAGGCCCAGGGTCCGGGCCACCTCGGCCCAGGGCACGAACTTGAAGTTCTGGGTCTGCTCGGGCATGCGCTTGCGGCCGTCCTGCACCACCAGCATTCCCTGGCTCCAGGGGCCGCCGAGGTTGGCGGAGGTGACTTCCAGGCCGTCGGTCTCCGAGGCGCCGTCGATGCCGGCGGCGGCGTTGAGGCCGACGCGGAAGGCGCCGCGCAGGGCGAAGGGCGGCTCGGCGTCGAGCACCACGTAGCTGTCGTTGCCCTGGCTGGAGATCACCAGGTAGTCGCGGGCCTCGCTCTGGTAGAGGGCCAGGCCCTCGACGTCGGCGTGCAGCGCGTCGCCCACCTTCATCACCGAGGCGAGGTCGGCGGGGGCGTCGGCGCGCGCGTCCAGGGCCCAGACGCCGACGTCCTCCTCGCCGATGAACAGGCGCTGGCGCTGGTCGTCGGCGACACAGCCCTCGGGCTGGCTGTCGACGCGGAACTCGCGCACCAGCTGCCCGCTCGCCGCGCCGCCGGCGCCGTCCAGGCGGTATTGCAGGAAGCGCCCGTCCTTGCCGTTGGCGAAGGCGTAGAGCTCGCCGGAGGCCGGCTGGAACAGGCAGATGCCGTAGATCTCCTTCAGCGGGGTGGGCACCTCGCCGGCCGGCTTCACCTCGCCCGTGGCGCGGTCGATGGCGAACAGGCTGAGGCTGTTGCGGTCGCGGTTGCTGGCCACGGCGAGGTCGACCCGCTGGCCGCCGAGGGCGAAGCCGGGGCGCACGTCGACGTTGTTCAGGCGGCCCACCGGCAGTTCCTGCAGCAGCTGGCCGTCGAGGCCGTAGACCAGCAGGCCCTGCTTCTTGTTGGTGCCGAGCACGCGGCTGGCGGCCGCATCGTTGGGGTTGACCCAGATGGCCGGGTCGTCCGCCGCATCGCCCTGGCGGCCCACCGGCTCGCTCTGGCGCAGGGCGGCGACGCCGGGCAGCGCCGGCGGCAGGGCCACAGGCTGCGCCTGCCAGTCCAGCCGGCCCTGGTGGAAGCGCCCGCTGGCGTCGTCCTGCAGCAGCAGCTCGGTGCCCTTGGCGCTGGCGGCCACGGCGATGCGCTCGGGCTCGTCCAGGCCCGGCAGCGGCAGGCTGGCCACGGCCTGCCAGGCCTCGCCCTGCTGCTGGTAGAGGTGCAGGCGGGCGGCGGACGGGTCCAGCGCCAGCAGGCCGCCGGGCACCACGGCCATGGCCCCGGCGCGTTTCGCCAGGCCGCCGAAGGGGGCCACCAGGTCCACCGGCACGCGGGCGCTGTCGGCTTCCGGGTGGGCCGGGTAGGCCCAGAGGCCGACGTTCTCTTCGTTGACGAACAGGCGGTTGGCAGCGTCGTCCACCTGGCAGTATTCGGCCGCCGGTGGCAGGGCCAGGCCGCGCACGCGCCGGGCCTCGGCATTCAGGCGCGGGCCGGCGCCCACCAGCCACTGTTCGCCGTGGCCGTCCTCGCCCACCAGGAACAGGTAGAGGTTGCGCGCGTCGTCGCGGTACAGGCAGAGCCCGGCGACGGCGTAGTCGCGGGCCGGCAGCTGCAGCGGGGCGCCCCAGCGCTGGGCTTCGGTGTCCAGGCTCACCAGGGTGGCCTGCTGGGTGGCGTTGTCGAGGCTGGCGACGATCACGCCCCGGGGCCCGGCGCTGCGCAGGTCGAGGCCGGAGAAGGAGCCCGGCAGGCGCGCCCGCTCGCGGCCTTCGCCGTCGAGCAGGAGCAGGCCGTCGCGCTCGCTGGCGGCCAGGCGGGCGTCGCTGCCGGGCAGCGGGCGGAGGTCTTCGGCCTTGAGGGCGGAGGCGCCCCATGGGCTGAGGTCGAGCCGGGGGGACGAGGACTCGGCGGCCGGGCGCGGCTGGCAGGCGGCCAGGCCGAACAGGGCGGCGAACAGCAGGGCGGTGCGGGGGCGGATAGCGGTCATCGGGCGGTTCCAGGCGATACGGGGGTGCCGCCCTCCCCGGTGGGGAGGGCGTGGCGATCAGAAGTGGGTGAAGGTCAGGCCGATCGTGTAGGTGGGGCCGTATTCCTCGTACTGGGCGTTGTAGCTGCGGCGCCCGGTGTAGACGTAGTAGTGCTCGTCGGTGAGGTTCTGCGCCTCGAAGGACAGCTGCAGCTCCTTCGTCAGGAAGTAGCGGGCGCTGAAGTCGACGAAGGTCTGCGCATCCACGTGCAGGTCGTGCTGGCGGTCGCCCACCGGGGCTACTTCGAACAGGTAGTCGGACTTGTAGTTGGCCGAGAGGCGCAGGCTGAGCGTGTCGTTCTCCCAGCCGAGCATCAGGTTGCCGACGGTGTCGGACTGGTTGGGCAGGTCGATGTCGCGCTCGAGGGTGCGGCCACTGGCGGCGTCGAAGCCCTCGATGCTGGCGTCGGAGCGGCTGAAGGTGGCGTTGGCGCCCAGCAGCAGGCCGTTCCAGGGCGCGGGCAGCCAGTCGAACTTCTGCGAGTAGGCCAGTTCCAGGCCGTAGAGCTTGGCGCTGTCGCCGTTGGCGTAGGTGTTGGCCTCGTCGAAGGTCGCCCAGGCGCCGGTGCCGGCGAGGTCGGTGTTGTAGATGAAGTTGTCGATGTCCTTGTAGAAGAGGAAGGCGGAGACCACGCCGGCGCGGCCCAGGTAGTGCTCGATGCCCAGGTCGAGGTTGCTCGACTCCAGCGGCGACAGGTCGGGGTTGCCGAAGCTGGCCTCGTCGCCGTCGATGACGAAGCCCGGGGCCAGCTGGCCGAAGGTGGGGCGCACCACGCTCTTGGTCCAGGCGGCGCGCAGTTGGGTGTCCTTGTCCAGCTGGTAGCGGGCGTGCAGGCCGGGCAGCCAGTGGTGGTAGTCGCGCTTGCGCTCGATGCTCTCGTAGTCGCCATCGCGGATGCCGGTGCCCTTGGCTTCGAACTCGGTGCCCTCGTAGCGCATGCCGACGATGAAGCGCCAGTCGTCCACGTCCAGGGTGTTCATGAGGTAGGCGGCGTTGATGTCTTCGCTCATGTCGAAGTCGTTCACCCGCGACTCTTCCTCGTTGTAGAAGTCGGCGGCATCGAGCTGGCCGATCAGGCCCTTGATGGCGCTGGCGCTGATGCCGGGGCCGAAGCGGTCGAGGGCGTAGTGCACGGTGCCCTTCTGGAACTGGCCGAGGTTGAGCTGTTCGTCGCTGAAGAAGGTGTCCAGGTCCTCGTAGGTCCAGGCTTCCAGGTCGTTGGTCTTGTCGCGGCGGCTGAGCTTGCCGCCGAACTTGGCCTGGGCGGCGTAGCCGGAGAGGTCGTAGTCACGGGCGAGGTCGAGGCGGATGTTCTTCTCGGTGTCCCGGGTGTTCTGCTTTTCCCAGTCGATCTTGTCGAGGGCGAAGTTGGCCGGGTCATAGAACGCGTCCTCGACGTTGAGGCGGGGCTTCTTGCTGTCGTCGAAGCCGGTGCCGGTGAAGTCGCGGATGCCTTCGAAGGTGGCACCGGCGATGTGGCCGGGGCTGTCTTCGCTGGAGCGGCTGTAGCCGGCCTGCCCGCTCAGGGTCCACAGGCCCATCATGCGTTCGCCGCCGAACACGTAGGACTGGATCTCCTGGGTTTCCTCGCGGTCCTTCAGCTCGCGGTAGCCCTCGCCGTCGCCGGTCTCGCCCGGCAGGCGCGCGTCGTCGAACTCGATGCCGGCAGCGTTGCGCGTCTCGGTGTCCTTGAAGCGGCTGTAGAGGGTGCGCAGGTAGTAGCTGGAGCTGTCGTCGGGCTTGTAGTCGAAGTTGAGGCCGCCGCCGGCACGCTCGCGGGTGATGGCGTAGTCACGCTGTTCCAGCTCCTCCAGGCGGGCGCCGTCCTCGAAGTCCCAGGCGCCGCCGGTCTCGACGTTGTCGGAGCCGAACTTGCGCTCCTGCCAGCTCAGGGCGGCGGCCACGCCGAAGTTGTCGATACCATCGCCCAGGCTGAAGCGGTCGCTGATGGCGCCGGAGAACTTGGGGCTGGTCTTGTCGGTGTTCTCGTCGTAACTCGCTTCGGTACTGCCGGTGTAGAACAGGCCCTCGTGGTCGAAGGCAGAGAGGCTCTCCACGTCGATGGTGCCGCCGAGGGAGTTGGCGTCCATGTCCGGGGTGAGGGTCTTGATCACGGTGAGCGACTGCACCAGCTCGGCGGGCAGCACGTCCAGGGCCACGGCGCGACGGTCGCTTTCCGGGGCGGGCACCAGGGTGCCGTTGATGGTGACGCTGTTCAGGTCCGGGCCCAGGCCGCGCACGCTGACGAAGCGGCCTTCGCCCTGGTCGCGCTCCACCGAGACGCCGGGCAGGCGCTGCACCGCTTCGGCGGCGTTCTGGTCCGGCAGCTGGGCGACGCCATCGGCATGCACCACGCTCTCGACGCTGTCGGAGGCGCGTTGCTCCTTCAGGGCCTTGTCGATGCTCACGGCCTGGCCGACCACCTCGACGTGCTCGGTGGCGCCGGCGGCGCCCTCGTCGGCGGCCAGCGCGACGCCGGCCATGGCCAGGGTCAGTGCGCTGAAGGTGAAGCCCGCGAGCCGGGCGGCGGTGCTGCGCTTGTACATGAATGCTCTCCCCAGGAGTGGTTCCAGGCCAGGCAAATGGCCCGGCAATGTGGGAGCGGACGCTAGGCAGCGCGGATGAAGCTTCTGTGACAGGGCAACGGCACCGGGCGGGAATGGCGGGGTTTTGCGGGGGTAGCCCCGGGGTTTTGAGCTGATAGGACCCGCCCACGCCGCGGTAGGGGCGAATTCATTCGCCCAGCGGAGCGCAGGTCCGCCGCTACCTACAGCCCCGCAGAAGCAGCCCTGCGGGCTGCCTGGCGAATGAATTCGCCCCTGCCAAAAGCAGCGCGAAATGCTGAAAAACACCCCACGTCCCCTGAGCCGATCCGACCCTCCCACCCCGCTCCGGCGCTGCAACCTCGCCGTCACAATCATCTGCTCTGCTGGCCCGGTCTAACCCTGCGGACCTGCCCATGACCTCCCTGCTGAAGCTGCACCGCCTCAAGCTCACCGCGCTGTTCCTGGCTGCCAATGCCGGGTTGCTGCTGCACTTGGCGGTGGGCGACCTGAAGGCGGCCTCGGAGTGGGTGTGGCTGGACATCCTCGGCGAAGGCGGCTCGGCGCTGCTGGCGCTGGTGTGGATCGGCCTGGTGCTGAAAAGCCGGCCCGCCGGGCGGGTGACCAACCTGCTGGTGCTGGGGCTGGCGGGGGTGTTCTTCTCCTGGTGGATCGACAGCCTCGACGAATTCATCCGCATGCCCGACACGGTGCACTGGGACCACTGGCTGGAGTCGGTGCCGATGCCCATCGGCCTGGTGCTGCTGACCCTGGGCATCTACCACTGGCACCGCGAGCAGCTGGCCATCAGCGCGCAGATGGAGAAGCGCGAGCGGCTGTTCCGCGAGCATCGCCAGTTCGACACCCTCACCCCGCTGGGCGACGCCGACTACCTGCGCCGCCAGCTGGAGCTGGGCCTGGGCGAGGCCGCCGCGAACGGCCAGCCGCTGTCGCTGGTGATCCTCGACATCGATGACTTCAGCCAGGTCAACGACCGCTTCGGCCACGCCGAGGGCGACCACCTGCTGCTGGCCCTGACGCAGTTGCTGCTGCTCAACCTGCGCCGCCAGGACCTGCTCTGCCGCCTGGCCGGCGACCGCTTCGTGGTGCTGCTGCCGAACACCGGCGAGCGCCAGGCGCACCAGCTGGCCACGGAGCTGGGCGAGGCGGTGGCGCACTTCGCCCACCGCACCCGCCAGCACGGCGAGCGCCTGCAACTGCGCGCCAGCACGGCGGTGGCGATGGCCCTGGACGAGAGCCCCGAGGCGCTGCTGCAACGGCTCAACCTGGCCCTGGCGAAGGCGCGCTCGCCGCGCCTGGCCCACAGTGCCTGAGGTGCGCGATGACCATCAGGGGTGACTGGTACGAGTGCGACAGCCGCTTCATCCCGGCCCACGGCCAGCCGGCGGTGCTGATCGACCTGGCGCTCTCGCGGGGGATCGACAGCCACCGCCTGCTGCGGGGGACGGGTTTGTTCTACGAGGACATCCTCGCCGGCGGGCAGCTCGTCAGCCCGCAGCAGTTCCTCGGGCTGGTCGGCAATGCCCGGCGCCTGCTGGCCGCCGACGACACGGCCTTTCTCTTCGGCCAGCGGCTTTTGCCCGGCCACTACGGCGCCGCCAGCCACACCCTGCTGCACGCCGAGCACCTGCAGGATGCGCTGGGCCAGTTGATCCGCCAGCGGGCGCTGCTGACGCCGTTGCTGGCGCCCCGGCTGTTGCTGGACGAGCAGGACGCCTGGCTCTACTGGGTGGACGCCTGCGGGGCGGGGGAATACCGGCGCTTCCTGCTGGAGGCGAGCATGACGGCGGTGGCGGCGCTGTGCCGGCGCCTGGGCGGGGAGCGGCTGCCGTGGCGCTACCACTTCGCCCATGGCCAGCCGCGCTGCATCGAGCAGTACTGGGTGCACCTGGGGGAGGAGGTGCGCTTCGACCAGCACGTGGACGCCATGCAGGTGCCGCGCGCCTGGCTGACCCGGGCGCTGCCGGAGGCGTCGCAGACCGCCGGCCGCGTGGCGCGCCAGGAATGTGCGCGCCAGCTGGAGGCGCTGGGCCATCGCGCCAGCCTGCTGGACCGGCTCTACAGCTGGCTGCTGGAGCGGGTGCGCGAGGCGCCGGTGCTGGAGGATGCGGCCCAGGCCTTCGCCATGAGCCCGGCCACCTTCAAGCGCAAGCTGGCCAAGCACGGGACGCACTACCAGGAGCAGCGCGACCTGGTGCGCAAGCACGTGGCGCTCTACCTCTACCGCATCAAGGGCTACGGCAACGACGAGGTGGCGGCGTACCTGCGCTTCCACGACAGCACCAACTTCCGCCGCTCGCTCAGGCGCTGGACGGGGCTCTCCCCCAGCGCGCTGCGCCAGCTGTTCGGGGCTTGAGGGGCGTCATTCGTAGAACAGCGTGAGGGTGGCGGTGGTGATCACCGCGCCGGGGCTGACCGTGGGCTCGACCTGGTAATAGCGCGCGATCAGGGGGATCACGCTGGAGCCGCCGGCTGCGCCGATGTTCAGGTGGTAGGCCTTGGCCCCCAGCACCAGGGGCGTCCCGCCGCCCGCGCCCTTGAGCAGTTGCACCCCCACGCCCCTGGCCATGCCGCTGCCTTCGCTGTTCTTGAGCACCGAGTCGGCGGCCTGCAACCCGTCCACGCGATAGGAGATGCGGACATCGGGGTCGCAGTCGAGCTCGAGGTTGAAGGCCTTCGGCCTGGCACCGCTGCCGACCCCGCTGAAGTGGTGCAGGTTGGCGATGGGCAACTGCACCGTGGTGTTGGGGGTGAGCAGGCGGCAGCCCTTCTTGGTGAACACCAGTTGCGAGGCCGGGAAGGTCAGCTCGTTGGTCAGCACGTTGTCGTAGTACACGCGGATCGGTGGGATGTTGAAGGTGCCCGTTGCGATGGGCCCGGTCTTGATCAGCTGGATCCACCAGCGCTGGGCGGGCACGTACTTGCCCCCCGGCGCCTGCACCTCATACCGGGGGTAGCCCATGTAGACGCCACCGCTCATTGGGAGCGACGGTTGGTTGGCGCTGTTGTTCCAGGCCACCTTGATGCCGACACCGGGCACACCTGTTTCATAGACGTTGGCCTGTGCGGTTGGGGTGGCCGCTGTGTAGTAGCCATGGCTGTGCTTGAAGGTGCCCGCACCGAAGCAGCTCACGCTGGCCTCACCCGTGCCGATCCAGTCGTTGGTGTCGTAAAGCACCGTGCCGACCGGGGCATCGCGCTGCTGGGAAAGGGTGGTCGGAAGCGGGAACTGGGTCTTCTGGCCGGAGCCGGTGCAATTGGCTCCCCAGGTGAGCCCGGAGAGCATGAGCGCCAGGGCACCTGCCAACCTGCTGCATAGGAGAGGGGTCATGGGAACGCCCAAGAAAGTACGGGCGACAGATCCTAGCGGCCCACAAAGCAGTAGCATGTAGGAAAAGGCATAGAGGATTCGCCTCTACCTGTAGGCCATTACCCCTGACCGCCGAATGGCACGGTTCCGCCTGTGGCGTCACCGGCACACCGTGACTTCCACGGGCATTCGGGTAGCCTTGTCACTCCCCTGACCCGCTCGAAGCCTCGCCATGCCAGATGCCCCCGTCTTCCTCGACGAAACCGACCGCCAGTTGATCGCCGCCCTGCAGATCAACGCCCGGGAAAGCGTCGCCACCCTCGCCCGCCGCCTGGGCATCGCGCGCACCACGGTGAATTCGCGCCTGGCACGCCTGGAGCGCAGCGGGGTCATCAGCGGCTATGGGGTGCGCCTGGGCCAGCGGGTGGCGGAGGGAGGCCTGCAGGCCTACGTGGGCATCACCGTCAGGCCGCGCAGCGGCAAGGACGTGCTGCGCCGGCTGACCGGCATGGCCGAGGTGCAGTTGCTGTGCACGGTGAGCGGGGAGTTCGACTACGTGGCCTGGCTGCGCGCCGAATCGCCGGAGCGGCTCGACCTGCTGCTGGACGAGATCGGCAATGTCGAGGGCGTGGAGCGCACCACCACCTCGATCATCCTCAGTTGCAAGATCGACCGCGGCCAGCCGCTGCCGGGGCCGGCCTGAAGGGTCACCGGTAGAACAGGGTGATGGTCGCCAAGGCCGACACCTTGCCTGCGGTTATCACAGGGTCGACTTGGCGGTAGCGGGCCGTCAGCAGGATCGACAAGTCGCCTGAGTTATTGGCCCTTGGCAGGATGACTTCCCGGCCCAGGCGTATCGGACCTCCAAACCCGATCCGATTGAGCAACTGGATGCCTACGCCTTTAGCCATCCCATCGCCCGTCTGGTTTTTCAAAGTGGTGTCGTCGGCCGGATCACCGTCGATCCGGTAGCTGACGCTGAGGCCGCGATCGCAATTCAGCGTGATGGTGAAATCTTCCGGCAAGGCGGTGCTGCCGACGCCGGAGAAGTTCCCGAGCGAACTGCTGCGCAGGTGGTGGGTGTAGTCCCGGCCATCGACCAGCCGGCAACTGCGCGCCTGGAAGGTGATGGCGAGCGGGGGGAATGTCAGGATGTTGGTGCGCACGTCGTGGTGGTGCACCTCAACGTTGGGGATGTCGTAGTTGTAGGTGCCGCTGGAGATCGGCCCGGTCTTGACCAGCTGGACCCACCAGTTGTTCGCGGGGGCGTACCTGCCATGGGGCATCGGCTCTACCGTGCGTGGAGAGTTCATGAACTCGCCGCCGCTCATCTGCGCCGGCAGCGACTTCGAGTCCCGCGACCAGGCCACGCGGATGCCGATACCCGGCACGCCGCTGGGGTAGACGTTCGGCTGCCCCGGAACGGCCGCCCCGCTCAAGAAGCCCTTGCGCAGCCAGAGGTCGCCTGGCAGGAAAGGCGCGCCACATGTGACTTTCGCCGTGCCGCCCTGGAGCCAGCCCTGGGTATCGAACAGCACTGTTCCCACCGGCGCGTCGCGCGGCACCACCAGTTGCGCTGGCAGGGGCGCCGTGGTCTCGGCCGCCTGGACGCCAGAGTCCATCACGCAGGAGGCAAAGCCGCGCGGCTCCGCCTGAACGACCCCGGGCAGCAAACAGAGCAGGATGAACGTACGAAGTAGCCAAGCGTGCATGAGGCGTCTCCCGGTGCACCGAATGCGAAGGCCTCGGATGATGAACTATCGAAAATCGCATACGAGTAGGCCTTTTCCCTCCTTAGCGAAGGAAATATCCCTGCATCGAGAAGGTGACTACCCAGGGGGCTGAGCGGCTGTGCGGCCGAGCGAGACATTCGTCATATCGAATCATCGCGTCGTCGATATGAATTTTATGCGTACTTATCGACGACAAAATTCGTCTTATGGACGAAAAGCAGCCTCCCTAGAATGGCGCCAACGCTGCACAGACAGCCCCTCCAACATCCTTCGCAGGTCGCCATGCACAACAACAACCGCCACCCCGCCGACGGCAAGAAGCCGATCACCATCTTCGGCCCCGACTTCCCCTTCGCCTTCGATGACTGGATCGAGCACCCCGCCGGCCTGGGCAGCATTCCCGTCGAGCGCCAGGGCGAGGAAGTGGCCATCGTCGGCGCCGGCATCGCCGGGCTGGTGGCGGCCTACGAGCTGATGAAGCTGGGCCTCAAGCCGGTGGTGTACGAGGCCTCGAAGATGGGCGGGCGCCTGCGCTCGCAGGCGTTCGAGGGCACCGAGGGAATCATCGCGGAGCTGGGCGGCATGCGCTTCCCGGTGTCGTCCACGGCCTTCTACCACTACGTCGACAAGCTGGGCCTCGAGACCCGCCCCTTCCCCAACCCGCTGACGCCGGCCTCCGGCAGCACGGTGATCGACCTTGAGGGCAAGACCTACTACGCCGAGAAGATGGCCGACCTGCCGGCGCTGTTCCGCGAGGTGGCCGATGCCTGGGCCGACGCGCTGGAGGACGGCGCGCAGTTCAGCGAGATCCAGCAGGCCATCCGCGACCGCGACACCAAGCGCCTGAAAGAGCTGTGGAACAGCCTGGTGCCGCTCTGGGACGACCGCACCTTCTACGACTTCGTCGCCACCTCCAAGGCCTTCGCCAAGCTGTCGTTCCACCACCGCGAGGTGTTCGGCCAGGTGGGCTTCGGCACCGGCGGCTGGGACTCGGACTTCCCCAACTCCATGCTGGAGATCTTCCGCGTGGTGATGACCAACTGCGACGACCACCAGCACCTGGTGGTGGGTGGCGTGCAGCAGGTGCCGCTGGGCATCTGGCGCCACGTGCCCGAGCGCATGGCCCACTGGCCGGCCGGCACCAGCCTGGCGTCGCTGCACAACGGCGCGCCGCGCCCGGGGGTGAAGCGCATCGCCCGCGCCGCCGACGGCCAGCTGGCGGTGACCGATGCCTGGGGCGACACCCGCCACTACGCGGCGGTGCTCACCACCTGCCAGAGCTGGCTGCTGACCACCCAGATCGAGTGCGAGGAATCGCTGTTCTCGCAGAAGATGTGGATGGCCCTGGACCGCACCCGCTACATGCAGTCGTCGAAGACCTTCGTGATGGTCGACCGGCCCTTCTGGAAGGACAAGGACCCGGTCACCGGCCGCGACACCATGAGCATGACGCTCACCGACCGCCTCACCCGCGGCACCTACCTGTTCGACAACGGCGACGACAAGCCGGGGGTGATCTGCCTCTCCTACTCCTGGATGAGCGACGCGCTGAAGATGCTCCCGCAGCCCATCGAGAAGCGCGTGAAGCTGGCGCTGGACGCGCTGAAGAAGATCTACCCGGACGTGGACATCGCCAGCCACATCATCGGCGACCCGATCACCGTCTCCTGGGAGGCGGACCCGCACTTCCTCGGCGCCTTCAAGGGCGCGCTGCCGGGCCACTACCGCTACAACCAGCGCATGTACGCGCACTTCATGCAGGACGACATGCCCGCCGAGCACAAGGGTATGTTCATCGCCGGTGACGACGTGTCCTGGACCCCGGCCTGGGTGGAAGGCGCGGTGCAGACCTCGCTCAACGCCGTGTGGGGGATCATGAAGCACTACGGCGGCGCCACCCATGCCGACAACCCCGGACCGGGCGATGTGTTCGCCGAGCTCGGCCCCATCGCCCTGCCGGAATGACCAGGAGAGACGCCATGCGCATCGCCCTCTACCAGTGCCCGCCCCTGCCGCTGGACCCGGAGGCGAACCTCGCGCGCCTGCACCGCCAGGCGGCCGAGGCAGCACGGCGCGGCGCACGGTTGCTGGTGGGCCCGGAGATGTACCTGAGCGGCTACAACATCGGCCGCGAGGCGGCGCAGACCCTGGCCCAGCCCGACGACGGCCCCTGGGCCCAGCGGGTGGCGGCCATCGCCCGCGAACAGGGCATCGCCATCCTCTACGGCTACCCGGAACGCGGTGAGGACGGGGTGCTGTACAACTCGGCGCAACTGATCGACGCGCGTGGCGAGCGCCTGGGCAACTACCGCAAGACCCACCTGTTCGGTGAGCTGGACCGGGGCATGTTCAGCCCTGGCGAGGCGCCCTGCCCGATCATCGAGCTGGAAGGCTGGAAGCTCGGCGTGCTGATCTGCTACGACGTGGAATTCCCCGAGAACGTGCGGCGCCTGGCCATGGCCGGTGCCGAGCTGGTGCTGGTGCCCACCGCCAACATGGTGCCGTACGACTTCGTCTGCGACGTGCTGGTGCGCACCCGCGCCTACGAGAGCCAGTGCTACCTCGCCTACGCCAACTACTGCGGCGCCGAGGGGGCCATCCGCTATTGCGGCCTCTCCAGCCTCAACGGCCCGGACGGCGAACAGACCGCCCGCGCCGGTCGCGACGAGACCCTCTTGCTGGCCGACCTCGCCCACGAAGCCCTGCAGACCTCGCGCGCCGCGATCGCCTACCTGCACGACCGCAGGCCGGAGCTCTATCGGCCCTGACCGCCCCTTATCTGGCTGGCGAAGCGGGTTCAGTGGTTCCCCGCGTTCGCGGGGATGACGGTATGGGTGGGACGTGGAAGCCACGGTCGAATCCGCGCGGCCTGGTGCTCGGGATGCCGGATTGCACCCGCAGGAGCGCACTCCGCTCACGATGCCCTTCAGCGATCCACGCCGGCTCGGAGTTGACGGCGCGCCGACGGCTCCCCGCCCCTCGTCACCCTCGCGAACGCGGGGGCCCACTGAAACAGCGCGCCTTGTTGACCGGTGCCTGGAATGAAAGACCGCCCGGGGCAAAGGGCAGGGCCGCCGGGCGGTTGAGAAAGAGACTCGAGGGGACAGGGTCAGGTCAGCACGGCGTGCGGCCCGGTGAGGTAGTCGAGCAGGCGGAACAGCGTCGGCGCCAGGGCGCTGCAGTGGGGGAAGCCGTCGCGGATGGCGGCGGCGCTTTCCACCGAGCCGCTGAGGGCCAGGTCGTCGGGGCAGGCTTCGAGCAGTTCGTGGATGCTTTCGGGCGTGCTTTCCAGGTGGCATTGCAGGCCGATGGCGCGCTCCTTCCAGACGAAGCCCTGGTTGGCGCAGGCCGCCGAACCGTAGAGCGGGATGGAGCCGGCCGGCAGGTCGAAGGTCTCGCCGTGCCAGTGCATGGCCATGAGGCGCTGCGGCAGCATGCGGCCCAGCGGCGAGTGCTCGGCGAGGGCGTGTTTCTCCATGGGCCACCAGCCGATCTCGACCTGCCCCGTGCGGACTTGCGCGCCGAGGGCTTCGGCCAGCAGCTGGGCGCCCAGGCAGATGCCCAGCACGCGCTTTTCAGCGACCAGGGCTGCGCGGATCAGCGCCTTCTCGCCGGCGAGCCAGGGCACCACGGCCTCGTCGTGGACGCTCATCGGCCCGCCCATGACGATCAGCAGCTCGAAGGCATCCAGCTCCGGCAATGGGCAGCCGGCATGCAGGTAGTGCACGCGCACCTGGGCCGAGCGCAGGTCGAGCCATTGGGCGATGCGGCCGATGCCCTCGAAGGGGACGTGCTGGAGGATGGCGACGCGCATATCAGGCGGGCTCCTTGTGTTTGCCCCTGGCCAGGGCGAAGGCGCGGTTGAGGCGCTTGAGCATCTCGTCGACGTTGGCGTGGCTGACCGTGAGCGCGGGAGAAAAGCGCAGGCAGTCGCTGGCCAGGCCGTTGATCAGCAGGCCTTCGTCGAGTGCGGCGCGGACCACCGCGTCGGCGCGCTGTTCGATCAGCGGCATGCCGATCAGCAGGCCATGGCCGCGCAGGGGGCCGTGGCCGTGGCGGCGGGCCACGCGGGCGAGGCCTTCGCGCAGGTGCTGGGCGACATCGCGCACCTGTTCGAGGAAGCCCGGCTCCAGCACGGTATTGAGCACGGCGAGGCCGGCGGCGGTCATCAGCGCGTTGCCGTGGTAGGTGCCGCCCTGCTCGCCCGGCTCGAAGCAGCAGGCGTTGCCCCGGGCGAGCAGCGCAGCCAGGGGTACGCCGCCGCCCAGGCCCTTGCCGAGGGTGATGATGTCGGCGCGCACGCCGTAGAGGTCCTCGGCCAGCAGGGCACCGCAGCGGCCGATGCCGGTCTGCACCTCGTCGAGGATCAGCAGCACGCCGCGCTCGCGGCACAGGCGCTCGGCGCCCTGCAGGTATTCGAGGGTGGCGGGGATGACCCCGGCCTCGCCCTGCACCGGTTCCAGCATCACCGCGACGACGCTGTCGTCGACGGCGGCGTGCAGGGCATCGAGGTCGTTGAACGGCACCTTGGTGAAACCGGGCACCTTGGGCTCGAACAGGGCCTGGAAGGCCGGCTTGCCGGAGGCGGACATGGTGGCGAGGGTGCGGCCGTGGAAGCTGTTGCCGGCGGTGACGATGCCGTAGGCGCCGCCACGATGCAGCTGGCCCCATTTGCGCGCGAGCTTGATCGCGCCCTCGTTGGCTTCGGCGCCACTGTTGAGGAAGTAGACCTGGTCGCTGCCGCTGGCCTGGCACAGGCGCGAGGCGAGCTTGAGCATGCCGCGGTTGTAGAAGGCCGGCCCCGGGTTGATCAGGGCCTCCGCCTGGCGCTTGAGCGCCTCGACCACGACGCCGGGGCTGTGGCCGAGGCTGTTGACCGCCCAGCCCTGGGTGAAGTCCAGGTAGGCGCGGCCGTCGGCGTCCCAGAGCCAGGAGCCCTGGCCACGCACGAAGACCTGGGGCGGGCGTTCGACGGTGCGCATCAGGCGCAGGCCGGCGAGGGGGTCACGCATGGTCGGGGACCTCTTCATGGCGGTATTCGATGCCCAGCAGGCGCAGGCCTTCCGGCCCCTGCTCGAGGATGCGGCGCAGCTCGCGGCGCCGGCGGATGCGCAGGGCGAAGCCTTCGGCGAGGGGGAAACGCTCGCGCAGCAGGGTGGTCATCTCCACGTAGCGCGCCTGGCTCACCTCCAGGGTGGCGAGCAGCACGCCGTGGCGTTCCAGATTGATCTGGTAGTCGCTCATGCGCGCATGCCCTCCAGCGGCAGGCCGTGCAGGCGTGCATTCCAGTCCTCGACCTGGCCGCTGGAAAGGCGCCGCGCGGCACCGTCGCGCCAGCGGCCGCTCAGGGCTTCGCAGGCCTGCAGCAGTTGCAGGCCCTCGCGCTCCAGGGGTTCGTGGAAGTAGGCACGCACGGCACGGGCGACACTGAGTTCTGGGAATGGGCGTTCCAGCAACGCGAGGCGATCCCCGGTGCTGACGAAGCCGGGGCGCAGCACGCGGTAGAACCAGCCGCAGCGGCCGGTGTCCTGCACCAGGCGCGGCAATTCCTCGATGCCCCAGCGGCGGCTCAGGCGGTAGCAGGGCGAGCGCGGCTGGCTGACCTGGATGATGGCTTCGCCCCAGCGGAAGCTGTCGCCGATGCACACCTGCTCTTCGGTGAGGCCGTAGGTGGAGAGGTTCTCGCCGAAGGACGGGGCCTTCCAGGCGAGGTGGCGGTAGTGCTTGCGCCAGTAGCGGTAGTGCTCCGCCGGGTAGTGGTGCAGGGCGCGCTCGGGGCCGCCGTGGAATCGCGGGTCACCCTGCTCGTCGCTGCCCAGGCCCTGGGGCCAGAGCCAGAGCCGGTGTTCCACCGGGCGCTTGTCGATCGCGCTGCTGAGTCCCCCGCCGATATCTTCGGCTTTGCCTATGAATACACCTTTTACTTCCAGGCCCTGCATGTCGTGCTCCAGCGCTTGAACCAGGTTCTATGGCCGCTAGACTAGGGCCTTGCCGCTGCGCATGACATTTCGATTTTTCAGGTTCTTCGATAAGAAAGGCTTATGGATTTCCGCCAGCTTCGCTATTTCGTCGCGCTCTACGAGGAAGGCCATGTCGGCCGCGCTGCCGAGCGCCTGAGCATTTCCCAGCCGGCGCTTTCCCAGCAGATCCGCCAGCTGGAACAGGGGCTGGACGTGAGCCTGTTCCAGCGCACCGGCAAGCGCCTGCTGCCGACCCTCGCCGCGCACACGCTCTACAACCATGCGCTGCCGCTGCTCGACGGCATGGAGCGGGCGCGCGAGGCGTTGCGCAACTTCCGCGGGCAATCACCCCGGAGCCTGGCCATCGGCGTGCTGCAGACGGTCAACGCGAGCCTGGTGCCGCTGCTGCTGGAGCGCCTGCGCGAAGCCCAGCCGCACCTGGTGGTGCAGATCTACGAGCTGTCGGGCCTGGACATCGAGCGGCGCCTGCTGACCGGCAACCTGGATATCGGCATCGGCTTCCTGCCGCCGCGCCAACCGGGGCTGCACAGCCAGTTGCTGTACGAGGACGAGTTGCAACTGGTGATTCCCGAGGAGCACCCGCTGAAGGAGTTCCGCAAGGTCTCGCTGGCCCAGGCCGCGGAGTTGCCGATGCTGCTGCTGGGCGAGGAGTTCCGCGTACGGCAGATCTGGCAGGAGCAGTTGGCGCTGATCGGCCGGCGCCCGCAGGTGCAGGCGGAGCTGAACCATATGGCCGGCATCCTCGACAGCCTGCCGCATACGCGCCTGGCCACGGTGCTGCCCGGCCGCGCGCGGCAGTTGCATGCCAACCAGGCGCTGCTGTGGAAGCCCTTGAGCGAGCCCCGCGTGCCGTTGAAGGTGGGGTTGGTATTCCGCGATGCCCAGCGCCAGCAGGCGACGCTGGAGCTGCTGCGGGCTCTGCTGGAGAACCTGGTGCCCCCCGCCGCGTGATGCCGGGTCCGGAAAAAGAAAAACCCCGCCGAAGCGAGGTTTTTGCAGACTTGTATCCCTGACATCCCTGATCTACCCACCATCCTGGCGGAAATCCGGCGTAGTCCCTGTTTTTCAGTGCGCTTCCTGCGCTACGTCCCTATGGAGTGAAGATTAGTCCTGCAGCCATGTAGGCGGAAGCAGCGAACGCCTTCAGAAAATGTAAGCAATATCTTACAAAATAGCGGTTTGACGATTTGATCACAAAAGGCCATCACGTCAGTGAAAGGCCCGTCCCAGAGGCAATGCAGCAACCAAGCAAGCGATCGGTAGGCTTTGTCTTCAGAATAGTCGCTTGATAGACTCCGCATTGTCCTACAAGAACGATATGGCCGGCCTTTTCGTGCGGTCGACTGGGGTCATGACCATGCGCGTAGTTGCGATTGCCCTTTGCTGCCTCACCCCTTTCATCGCCACCACCGCCCTCGCCGGCGGCCAGGACAGGCTCCCCGATCACAAGGCGGCCGTGAGCCAGGTCTTCTGGCCTCAGCTCTATGCGGGCGCCGGTACCACGCTGTATTGCGGCAAGGCCTTCACCGGCGAGAGTGGCCTGCTGGCAGCCAGCCCGGTCTATTCCATCAAGCAGATCAAGAGCGCGCTGCGCTGCGTCACCGACAGCCAGTGCAAGAGCGCCAACGCGCAATATCCCTTCATGCTCGCCGACCTGCACAACCTCTACCCGGAGCTGGCGCGGGTCGAGCTGGCGCGGCGCAATGCGCTGTTCGGCATGGTCGGCGATGTGCCGAGCAAGTTCGGCGCCGAGTGCGACCTCAGGACCAGCTTCCAGCTGGTGGAGCCTCGCGATGCCGCCAAGGGCAACGTGGCCCGGGCGATCTTCTACATGCACATCGAGTACGGCCTGCCCATCGTCGGCCAGGTGCAGATGTTCAAGGAGTGGCACCGCCTGGACCCGGTGGACGCCGAGGAACGCGCCCGCAACGAGCAGATCGCCGCGCTGCAGGGCACCCGCAACCGCTTCATCGACGACCCGGGCCTGGTGGACAGGCTGATCCCGGATTGAAGGGGCGCAACCAGACCTCGGAGCCCGCGACCGCCGCGCGCTCCGGACGTAGGGTGTGCTGCGCACCGGGGACTCGCCGGAAGCACCGAGCGGCGGTGCGCACGGCACACCCCACGGCACGAGCTCATCCTGTCAGTCCTCGGCTCGAACTGTCACAGAGCCGATGACTCATGACCACGCCCTGAAGACGCGATTTCCCACGTTCAAATGAAAAAGCCCCGCATCGGCGGGGCTTCTTCGTTTGCGGGGGCCGCTTAGAACTGGGCGGCGTCCAGCAGGTACAGCGACTCGCTGCCGGCCTTCACGGAGGCGGTCAGGGAGTGGATGCGCGGCAGCAGGCGGGCGAAGTAGAAGCGCGCGGTGCCGAGCTTGCTGGCGTAGAACTCGTCCTGGCCTTCCTTGCCCAGTGCAGCCTTGGCCATCAGCGCCCACATGTAGGCGTAGGCGGTGTAGCCGAAGGCGTGCAGGTACTCGACCGAGGCGGCGCCGATCTCGTTGGGGTTGGACTTGGCGCGTTCCAGCAGCCAAGCGGTCAGGTCGTCGAGGTTGGCGACGGCGGCGTTCAGCGGCTGGACGAACTCGGCCAGGTCGGCGGAGGCGCTGCCGGTGAAGGCCTTGATCTCGTCGGAGAAGTGCTTGTAGAACGCGCCACCGCTGCCGACGACCTTGCGGCCGACGAGGTCCAGGGCCTGGATGCCGTTGGTGCCTTCGTAGATCTGGGTGATGCGCACGTCACGCACCAGCTGCTCCTGGCCCCACTCGCGGATGAAGCCGTGGCCGCCGAAGATCTGCTGGCCGTGGACGGTGGTTTCCAGGCCGAGGTCGGTGAGGAAGGCCTTGGCCACGGGGGTCAGCAGGGCGACCATTTCCTCGGCGCGCTTGCGCACGACGGGGTCTTCGCTGTACTTGGCGGTGTCGAGCTGCATGGCGACGTAGGTGGAGAAGGCACGACCACCTTCGTTGGCGGCCTTCATGGTCAGCAGCATGCGACGCACGTCGGGGTGCACGATGATCGGGTCGGCGGCCTTGTCCTTGGCGACCGGGCCGGTCGGCGCACGGCTCTGGATGCGGTCACGGGCGTATTCGACGGCGCTCTGGTAGGAACGCTCGCCGGAGGCCAGGCCCTGGATGCCGACGCCCAGGCGCTCGTAGTTCATCATGGTGAACATGGCGGCCAGGCCCTTGTTCGGGGCATCGACGATCCAGCCGGTGGCGCCGTCGAAGTTCATGACGCAGGTGGCGGAGGCCTTGATGCCCATCTTGTGTTCGATGGAGCCGCAGGACAGGGCGTTCTTCTCACCCAGGGAGCCGTCGGCGTTGACCATGAACTTGGGCACCAGGAACAGCGAGATGCCTTTCGGGCCGGCCGGCGCGTCGGGCAGCTTGGCCAGGACCAGGTGGATGATGTTCTCGGTGAGGTCGTGCTCGCCACCGGTGATGAAGATCTTGGTGCCGGTGAGCTTGTAGCTGCCGTCGGCCTGGGGTTCGGCCTTGGTGCGGATGATGCCCAGGTCGGTGCCGGCGTGGGGTTCGGTCAGGCACATGGAGCCGGCCCAGACGCCCGCGTACATGTTCGGCAGGTACTTTTCCTTCAGCTCTTCGCTGGCGTGCGCGTTGATCGACAGGCAGGCACCGGCGGTGAGCATGGGGTAGAGGCCGAAGGACAGGTTGGCCGAGTTGACCATTTCCTCGACCTGGGCGGAGATCGCCTTGGGCATGCCCATGCCGCCGAAGACCGGATCGCCACCGACGCCGACCCAGCCGCCTTCGGCGTAGGTCTTGTAGGCCTCGGGGAAGCCGGCCGGGGTGCTGACCACGCCGTCGTTCCACTGGCAGCCTTCCTCGTCGCCGGAACGGTTCAGCGGGGCGATGACGCCGCCGGTGACCTTGCCAGCCTCTTCGAGGATCGCGGAGGCGGTTTCCGCATCGACGGTCTCGGCCAGGGCGGGCAGTTCAGCCCAGAGCTTGGCGACCTCGAAAACTTCATTGAGAACGAAGCGCATATCGCGCAGGGGCGCTTTGTAGTCAGCCATGTGCAAAACCTCGCAGGAACTCTACAGGTGGCCGGGAAGGCCGGTTTCACGGAACAGGCCGGCAGTGTACCCGAACAACTTTTGAGACACATAGGGTCGTTGCGTGACCATATGTTATTGAATGGTCACAAATCGCAACCCCGATGAAAAGGGCCCGCACGTGGCGGGCCCCTGGATACACCGAGATTAGACGCTCAGAGCGCGAACTGTTCGGCCGGCAGGGCCATCAGGGAGTCGCTGCCGGCCTCGACCCCCGCCTGATGGGCGGTGGTGCGCGGCAGCAGGCGCTTGAAGTAGAAGTCGAAGGTGGCCAGCTTGGTCTGGTAGTAGGCGGCTTCGCTGGTGCCGGCATCGAGCTTGGCCTGGGCGACCACGGCCATCTGCAGCCAGAACCAGGCGAGCACGATGTAGCCGGAGTACATGAGGTAGTCGACGGAGGCGGCACCCACTTCGTCCGGGTTCTTCATGGCGGCCATGCCGACCTTCTGGGTCAGTTCGCCCCACTGCTGGTTGAGGCGCGCCAGTTCGGCGACCTGCCCCCTGAACTGCGGGTGCTCGGCCTGGGCCTGGCAGAACTTGTGCACGCGCTTGGTGAAGCCGCGCAGCAGCTTGCCCTGGCTGCCGAGCACCTTGCGGCCGAGCAGGTCGAGGGCCTGGATGCCGTTGGTGCCTTCGTAGATGGGGGCGATGCGGCAGTCGCGCACCAGTTGCTCCATGCCCCACTCGCGGATGTAGCCGTGGCCGCCGAATACCTGCATGCCGAGGTTGGTGGCTTCCAGCCCGGTCTCGGTCATGAAGGCCTTGCAGATGGGGGTGAGGAAGGCCAGCAGGTCGTCGGCTTCCTGGCGCTGCTCCGCATCCGGGCTGCCGTGGGCGATGTCGAGCAGCTGGGCGGTGAAGTAGGAGAGCGCGCGGTTGCCTTCGTTGAACGCCTTCATGGTCAGCAGCATGCGGCGTACGTCGGGGTGCACGATGATCGGGTCGGCGGCCTTCTCCGGGGCTTTCGGCCCGGTCAGTGCGCGCATCTGCAAGCGGTCGTTGGCGTAGCGCACCGCGCCCTGGTAGCTGGCTTCGCCGAGGCAGAGCCCCTGCATGCCGGTGCCCAGGCGGGCGTGGTTCATCATGGTGAACATGCAATTGAGGCCCTTGTTGGCCTCGCCGATCAGGTAGCCGGTGGCGGAGTCGAAGTTCATCACGCAGGTGGCGGAGGCCTTGATGCCCATCTTGTGTTCGATGGACCCGCAGGAGACGGCGTTGCGCGCACCGACGGCGCCATCGGCGGCCGGCATGAACTTGGGCACGATGAACAGGGAGATGCCCTTGGTACCGGCGGGCGCATCGGGCAGCTTGGCGAGGACGAGGTGGACGATGTTCTCGCTCATGTCATGCTCGCCGGCAGAGATGAAGATCTTGGTGCCGCTGACCGCGTAGCTGCCGTCGGCCTGGGGCACGGCGCGGGTCTTGATGATGCCCAGGTCGGTGCCGCAGTGGGGCTCGGTGAGGCACATGGTGCCGGTCCAGCGGCCTTCGGTCATGCGGGTCAGGTAGGTCTGCTTCTGCTCTTCGGTGCCGTGGGCGTGGATGGCCGACATGGCGCCGTGGGTGAGGCCGGGGTACATGGCCCAGGACTGGTTACTGGAGGCGACCATCTCGCTGATGATCAGGCCGAGGGAATGGGGCAGCCCCTGGCCGCCGTAGGCCGGGTCGGCGGCCAGGCCGTTCCAGCCCCCCTCGACGTACTGGGCGAAGGCTTCCTTGAAGCCCTTGGGCGTGGTCACCACGCCATCCTTCCACTGGCACTCTTCCTCGTCGCCGGAGCGGTTGATGGGCGAGAGCACCTGCTCGCAGAACTTGGCGCCCTCCTCGAGGATCGCCGAGACCATGTCCGGGGTGGCGTCGCTGGCACCGATGGCGGCGTAGGTCGCCGGGAAATCGAAGACTTCGTCGATCAAAAAGCGCATGTCGCGCAGGGGGGCCTTGTACTCGGGCATGGCAGGGTTCTCCTTGGGCGAGCGCCAGGGTCGGCGCCAATCATCCGACCCTACTGCGCGCCCGGGCCCCGGACAACGAAGCTGCCGGCGCTGAATGCAGCGCCATAACCCGCTGCGCTAGGCGTCGGCCTTGCGCACCCGCACCGCGCCACGGCGGTTCTGCCCATGGAGGAACACGCGGTTGCGCCCGGCGCTCTTGGCGCTGTAGAGCGCCTGGTCGGCCACCTTGATGACTTCCTCGGGGGTGCGCTGCTCGGCATCGCGTTCGGCGACGCCGATGCTGATGGTGACCGAGACGCTCTGCCCGGCGGCGCCGCTGCGCTTGCTGCGGCCCTGCTCGTCGTTCTTGGGGCGGCTGTCCTTGTCGCGCAGTTGCATGGCGTAGTTCTCGATCGCCTCGCGCACCGCCTCCAGGTGCGGCTGGCATTCCTCCATGGTCTTGCCGGCGAAGACGATGGTGAATTCCTCGCCGCCATAGCGGTACGCCTTGCCACCGCCGGTGACCTTCTTCAGGCGCGCGGCGACCATGCGCAGCACCTGGTCGCCGACATCGTGGCCGTAGGTGTCGTTGAATTTCTTGAAGTGGTCGACATCGGTCATCGCCAGCACGTAGTTGCGCCCGAGGCGCTGCAGGCGTTCGTTGAGGGCGCGGCGGCCGGGCAACCCGGTGAGTTCGTCGCGGAAGGCCATCTGGTAGGCCTCGTGGGCCACCGAGGCGGTCAGCGCGAGCATCGCCAGGCTGCTCATGGCGTGCAGCGCGTGGGGCAGGACGAAGACCTTGGGCAGCATCCACCAGATGCCGAGCAGGGCCAGCAGCTGCGCGGCGTGCTGCGGGCGGGGCTGGCGGGCATAGGTGACCGCGAGGGCGATCAGCGCGCCGACGAAGGCGAAGTAGGACAGCTGGATCAGGCTCATCCAGCTGCCGTGCAGCAGCGGCCAGTGCACGGCGGTGAGCACCGGCAGCAGGGACTCGGGGTAGCTGCGGCCGAGGGCGACGGCAACGCCCACCACGGCGAGGATCACCGCCCCCCGGGCGACGAAATCCTGAAGCAGGTGGGTGCGCTCCTGCCAGCACCCGAACAGGCCGAACAGCAGCGGCAGCAGCAGGCTGCAGAGGTGGAACACCAGCGCCGCATCCTCGCGCACCACGCGTTCGGCCTGGTAGTAGTCGACCTGGGTGTCGAGCAGGTAGTAGGCGAGGTAGAGGATCAGCAGCAGGAACAGCTGGCGCAGGCGGCCATAGGCGGCGCAGAAGGAGCCACCGAGCAGCAGCAGGAGCGTGGGCAGCACGTTGAACAGCGAGACGAAGAACTCGGTCATGCCCGGCAGCGAGCCCATCACGCCGCCGGCCAGGATCAGGGCCAGGGGCGGGACGAAATGGCTGACGCGAAATGACGAGAGAGACCGCACTGATGCTGATCCAGACAGGTGTCGAAAGGGGGATGGGGAGCTGGCCATATGATTGCATTTCTGCCAGGGCCACGCACCCGTCCAGGCGACGAAACGCCGCGATCGTCGTGCTTTCGCGAGCCTCTCCCGGTCTATTCGCGCGCCAAAGAAAAAGCCCGCCTTGCGGCGGGCTCCTTCGTACAGCGCTGAACCTTAGTAACCGAGGGCGAAGTCTTCTTCGGCCAGGTCCATCAGGTTGTTGGCGCCGGACAGCATGGTTTCGACGTGGGTACGGGTACGCGGCAGGATGCGCTTGAAGTAGAAGCGCGCGGTCTGCAGCTTGGCCTTGTAGAAGGCGGCATCGCCTTCGCCGGCGGCCAGTTTCTCGGCAGCCAGGCGGGCCATGTCGGCCCAGAAGTAGGCCAGGCAGGCGTAACCGGAGTACATCAGGTAGTCCACGGAGGCGGCACCGACTTCTTCGCGATCTTTCATCGCGGCCATGCCGACCTTCATGGTGACGTCGCCCCACTCCTTGTTCAGCTTGGCCAGGGGCTCGACGAATTCCTTGACGGCTTCGTTGCCTTCGTTGGCCTGGCAGAACTTGTGGACGATCTTGGTGAAGCCCTTCAGCGCTTCGCCCTGGGTCATGAGGATCTTGCGACCCAGCAGGTCCAGCGCCTGGATGCCGGTGGTGCCTTCGTACAGCATGGAGATGCGGCTGTCGCGGACGTTCTGCTCCATGCCCCACTCGGCGATGAAGCCGTGGCCGCCATAGATCTGTACGCCGTGGTTGGCCGACTCGAAGCCGACTTCGGTCATGAACGCCTTGGCGATCGGGGTCAGGAAGGCCAGCAGCGCGTCGGCGGCTTTCTTCTCTTCCTCGTTCTGGCTGTACTTGACGATGTCGACCTGCTTGGCGGTGAAGTACACCATCGCGCGGTTGCCTTCGGCGAAGGCTTTCATGGTCAGCAGCATGCGACGTACGTCCGGGTGGACGATGATCGGGTCAGCGGGCTTCTCGGGCGCTTTCGGGCCGGTCAGGGCACGCATCTGCAGGCGCTCGCGAGCGTATTTCAGGCCACCCTGGAAGCCGATCTCGGCATGGGCCAGGCCTTGCAGCGCGGTACCCAGGCGAGCGGTGTTCATGAAGGTGAACATGCAGTTCAGGCCTTTGTTCGCCGGGCCGATCAGGAAGCCGGTGGCACCGTCGAAGTTCATCACGCAGGTGGCGTTGCCGTGGATGCCCATCTTGTGTTCGATGGAGCCACAGGCCACGGCGTTGCGCTCGCCCACGCCGCCTTCGGCGGTCGGCAGGAACTTCGGCACGATGAACAGGGAGATGCCTTTGGTGCCGGCCGGTGCATCGGGCAGGCGGGCCAGGACGATATGGACGATGTTGTCGGCCATGTCGTGCTCACCGGCGGAGATGAAGATCTTGGTGCCGGTGACCTTGTAGGAACCATCGGCCTGGGGCTCGGCCTTGGTGCGCAGCATGCCCAGGTCGGTACCGCAGTGCGGTTCGGTCAGGCACATGGTGCCGGTCCACTCGCCGGATACCAGCTTGGTCAGGTAGGTGTGCTTCTGGTCTTCGGTGCCGTGGGCGGACAGGGTGTTCATCGCGCCGTGGGACAGGCCGGGGTACATGCCCCAGGACCAGTTGGCTTCGCCGACCATTTCGCTGATGGCCAGGCCGAGCGACTCGGGCAGGCCCTGGCCGCCGTGTTCGACGTCATGGGCCAGGCTCGGCCAGCCGCCTTCCACGAACTGCTTGTAGGCTTCCTTGAAGCCGGTCGGGGTCTTCACGCCGGACTCGCTCCAGGTGCAGCCCTCGGTGTCACCCACGCGGTTCAGCGGAGCGATCACCTGCTCACAGAACTTTGCACCTTCCTCGAGAATGGCGTCGACCATGTCCGGGGTGGCGTCCTGGCAGCCAGGCAGGCTCTGATAGTGCGCTTCGTAGCCGAGCAGTTCGTCACGAACGAAGCGGATATCACGCAAGGGGGCCTTGTAATCAGGCATAGCAGTAAACCTCTACGGTGGGTTCCTAGTTAAGGTGACCGGCACATCGGTCGCTTACAACATCACGGTAGTCGCTGTCGGTTGCACGCTGGCCGCCCGACAATCAAACAGGTGTTTGAAACATACGTTTACGCCATTCCCTTGTCAAGCATCCGCCTGTCGCGGCTCAGGCGCGGATATCCAGCAGGGGCCCGGGCGCGTCGGAGCGAGCGACCTGGAGATAGAGCCCGAGGTCCTGGCTGGCGCCTGGTGGGGATGATTCGGAGGCGTCGTCCGCTTCGGCACGCGCCTCGGCCTTGCGAGCGGCTTCCTCGGCGGCTTCCTCGCGGCGCATCTGGGCGAGTTCGACCAGCGCCTGGCCGGCCTGCGCGGCGGCCTCGGCGGCGACGCGGCGGTCCTGTGCGGAGGGATCGGCCGGCGCCAGCGCCGCGCGCTGCACCACCTCCATCTTGCGCAAGGTGGCCTCGGGGTCGCCGGCCACGGCGCTGACGTCGATCCCCACCTCGCCGCCCACGGCATAGGATTGGCCATCCGGCCCGCGCTTGAAGCTGTAGCTGGGTGAGCCCGCGTAGGCGGCACCTACCGAGGCATGGGCCTGCTCATGGGCGCGGACTTCACGGTCCCGCGCGGCCAGCTCAGCGATTTCCTGGAGGTCCTGCTGTTCCTGCTGACGGGTCTGGCGCGTGGTGGATGCCCCTGCGCCGCGCGCATCGGCAGCACGCGTTTCGGACGACGAAGCCAGTTCGCCGGAAGAGGCGGGATCACGGAGGGAGGAAGAGGATTCGGATGCAGCGCCGTTCACCGCGCCGCGCAGGGGCTGGGGCGCCATCGCCGAGGAAGGGAGATATGCAGCACTGCCGATCCGCATGGGGCCCTCCCTGCCCGCGCCAGGCCACCGCCGCTATCGCAGTCGGGGAGCCGTCAGTCAGGCGCGGGTGTCGATCAGGGTTCCGAGTACATCGTCAGCGGTCTTGATCACCTGGGCTCCGGCTTCCGCCTGGAACTTGCCGACGTTGAGGTCCACCAGGTTGCTCGCCTGGTCGACATCGTTGAATTCCTGGACTCGGGCGCTGGGGGCCTGCTGGTTGCGCTGCACGGACGAGCCCGCGATATCCGCACCGGCCTGGTCGATACGACGCTGGCCCGATTGCAGAGCACTCAATCCTGCGCTGAAGGCACTACCGGAGATTTCCATCACCAACCTCGAAACAAGAGATCAACGCCGTAATTGAAGCAGAAAACGTCTAAAAAACGTACAAACAAAAGGCTATGGACGCCGTTCTGCTTATAGCGCCAGAGGGGCCAGGTCCAGGCAGGCCGCAACGGCCGCGGGCGTCGGGGCCGCCAGGCGGGGGATACGCCCCAGGCACGGAGCCGGAAGCCGCTCCGCCAGGGTGGCGAGGTTCTCTTCCAGGCGCGAGGTCGCCGGGTCCACCAGGTTCGCCACCCAGCCGGCCAGCGGCAGGTCATCACGCAGGATCGCCTCGGCACTGAGCACCGCATGGTTGATGCAGCCGAGGCGCACGCCCACCACCAGGATCACCGGCAGGCCCAGGGCGATCGGCAGGTCAGAAAGACTTGCGCCGCCGGCCAGCGGCACCCTCCAGCCACCGGCGCCCTCGACCAGGGTGAAGTCCGCCCCCTTGTCGATGACCCGCCGCACCGGGCCTTCCAGCGCGGACAGGTCCAGCTCGACACCGACCTCGCGCGCGGCCAGGTGCGGTGCGATGGCGGGCGCGAAGGCCAGCGGGTTGACCTCCTCATAGGCCAGCGGCAGCGAGCACTCGCCCAGCAGTGCCAGGGCGTCCTCGTTGCGCAGGCCGGCGGGGGTCGGAACACAGCCGGACGCCACCGGCTTGCTCGCCGCGGTGGACAGCCCGGCCAGGCGGGCGGCGTGCAGCAAGCCCGCGGCCACCGTGGTCTTGCCGATCTCGGTGTCGGTGCCGGCGATGAAGAAGGCCGCGCTCATTCAGGGCTCCTTGCGCAAGAGGCCGTGGACGACCTGGTAGGTGACGGGCAGGCCGGCGGCATCGCGCCGACGTTCGTAGGCTTCGATCAGGGCGAGCATGCGCGCCCTGCCGGTCAGGCCACCGGGGCGCCCGGGATTGAGGTTGTGCGCGCCCAGCGCCTTGAGCTCATGGGTCAGGCTGCGCAGGTCGGGGAAATGCAGCACGCGAGGACGGCGCTCCAGAACCAACGGGCGCAGGCCACTGCCCGCACACAGCGCCTGATAGCGGCCGAACTCACGGAAGCGGTTGACGTGAACGAAGCCGTCCACCTCCTGCCAGCTGTCGCGCAACTCCTGCAGAGTGCCGACGCACAGGCTGCTGAAGACCAGCAGGCCGTTCGGCCGCAACACTCGCCGCGCCTCGCTCAGCACCGCCGCGAAATCACCGCACCACTGCACCGCCAGGCTGCTGAACACCAGGTCCAGGCAACCGTCCACAAGAGGCAGGCGCTCGGCGTCGCCGGCGGCGAAGTGGCTGGCCCCGCCCAGTGGGCGGGCGTGTTGCAGCATGCCTTCGGCGATATCCAGCGCCAGGCCGTCGGCCGTGGGGAAGCGCTCCGCCAGCACGCGCGAGAAATGCCCGGTGCCGCAACCCAGGTCGAGCCAGCGCTCGGGGACGAAGCCATCGGGCAGGCTGTCGAGCAGGGCACCGCCGACGGCACGCTGCAGCTCGGCGACGCTGTCGTAGCTGGCCGCCGCTCGGGAAAAGGAGGCCGCGACCTGGCGCTTGTCCGGCAGGGGCGGTGCCTCCACCGAAAGGCTGGGCGACGGGACGACGACGGATTCAGACATCTTCACCTTCGAACATGAACGCCAGCATGGCCTCGGCGACCGCGTCCGGACACTCCACCGGCAGCCCATGGCTGGCTTCGCGGATCACCGTCGCCTCGACATCCGGCAGCCAGTCCAGCAACGCCTGGCAGGCGCCGGCCGGCACCAGCGCATCACGCCCGGCGAACAGGTGCAGTTGCGGGCCGCTGTAGGCGCGCAGGGCGCCACGGGTGTCCAGCCCGGCCAGCAGTTGCAGGCCGGCTTCGAGCACCTCCACCGGGGTGGACGGCTGGGTGACCTGCAGCTGCCGCACCAGGGTGCGCGGGTCCTTGGCGCCCTGGCTCACCAGCAGGCGGAAGCGCTTCAGGGTCAGCTCGGGGTCGAGACCGAAGGCCTCGTGGAATGCGGCGAAGACATCGCCGGGCATCGCGCTCGGCCAATCCTCGCGGGCACGGAAACACAGGTTGCTGGCGAGCCCGATCAGCCCGAAGCAGGCCCCGTCGCGCCGTGCCGCCAGCTGCGCCGCCAGCATCCCGCCGAGGGACCAGCCCGCCAGCCAGCAATCGCTCGGCAGGCGCGCATCGAGCTCGTCGAGCCAGGCCTCCGGCTGCGCGAGGTCGGGCAGCGGCTCGATCTCGATGTTCAGGTGCGGCGCACGCTCGGACAGCGCATCGCGCAGCGGCTCCAGGGCACCCGGGCCGAGCGCCCAGCCGGGCAGCAGGATCAGTCGGTCACGCATCGGTTCTTCCTTCCTTAGCCAGAATGTTCCAGCTTTCGGACAACGCCTGGAGCAACAGTTCCAGCTGGGCCTCGCTGTGGGAGGCGCTGAAGGTCACCCGCAGGCGCGCGCTGCCGGCCGGCACCGTCGGCGGGCGGATGGCCCCGACGAGGATGCCGCGTTCGCGCAGCAGGGCGGCGAGGCGCAGGGCCCGGGCGCTGTCGCCGACCAGGATCGGCTGGATCGGCGTGGGGCTGTCCATCAGGCTCAGGCCGATCTCGGCGGCCCCCTCGCGGAAGCGCCGGACCAGCCCGTTCAGGTGCTCTCGGCGCCAGCTCTCCTTCTGCAGGAGCTGCAGGCTCTTGAGGGTGGCGCAGGCCACGGCGGGCGGCTGGCTGGTGGTGTAGATGTAGGGGCGGGCGAACTGGATCAGCGTCTCGATCAGTTCTTCACTGCCCGCGACGAAGGCACCGGCGGTGCCGAAGGCCTTGCCCAGGGTGCCGACCAGCACGGGCACATCCTCCAGGCCGAGGCCGAAGTGCTCGACGATGCCGCCACCGGTGGCCCCCAAAGGGCCGAAGCCATGGGCGTCGTCGACCATCACCCAGGCGCCCTGCTCCCGCGCCTTGGCGCAGAGCGTGGGCAGGTCGGCAAGATCGCCATCCATGCTGAACACGCCATCGGTGACGACCAGCGTGTCGCCTTCGGCCTTCTCCAGGCGCGCGGCGAGGCTGGCCACATCGTTGTGCAGGTAGCGCGAGAAGCGCGCACCCGACAGCAGGCCGGCATCGAGCAGGGACGCGTGGTTGAGGCGGTCCTCCAGCACGCTGCCGCCCTTGCCCACCAGCGCGGTGACGGCACCCAGGTTGGCCATGTAGCCGGTGGAGAACAGCAGCGCACGCGGGCGCCCGGTGAACTCGGCCAGGGCCAGTTCCAGCTCGTGGTGCGGCCCGCTGTGGCCGATGACCAGGTGCGAGGCACCGCCGCCAGCACCCCAGCGCTCGGCACCGGCACGCAGCGCGGCGATAACCTCGGGGTGGTTGGCCAGGCCCAGGTAGTCGTTCGAACAGAAGGCCAGCATCGCCCGGCCGTCCACCACCACATCCGGCCCCTGGGGACTTTCCAGCAGGGGACGCTGGCGATGGAGATCGGCGGCGCGGCGCTCGGCGAGGCGGGAAGCGAGATCGAAGGGCATAACGTCAGTTCCAAGCGGCAAGCCGCAAGCTGCAAGTGAAAGCCGGAAGCGCATCCCGGCTTGTGGCTTGCAGCCTGTGGCTTGGAGCTGCCTTCAAACGGCAGCGTTATAGAACAGCTTGGAGTCGCGCTGCTCCACCAGGGCCTGCTCGATGGCGGCCTGGTGCACTTCGTCGGCGTGTTCCTCGCGTTCCTCGGGCTTGATGCCGAGGCGGGCGAAGAGCTGCATGTCCTTGTCCGCCTGGGGGTTGGCGGTGGTCAGCAGCTTCTCGCCGTAGAAGATCGAGTTGGCGCCGGCCATGAAGGCCAGGGCCTGCATCTGTTCGTTCATCTGTTCGCGACCGGCGGAGAGGCGCACGTGGGACTTGGGCATCATGATCCGCGCCACTGCCAGGGTACGGATGAAGTCGAACGGGTCGACGTCTTTCTCCTCAGCCAGCGGCGTGCCCTTGACCTTGACCAGCATGTTGATCGGCACCGACTCCGGGTGCTCCGGCAGGTTGGCCAGCTGGATCAGCAGGCCGGCGCGGTCGTCCACCGACTCGCCCATGCCGAGGATGCCGCCGGAGCAGATCTTCATCCCCGCTTCGCGCACGTAGGCCAGGGTCTGCAGGCGCTCGCCGTAGGTGCGGGTGGTGATGATGTTGCCGTAGAACTCCGGCGAGGTATCCAGGTTGTGGTTGTAGTAGTCCAGGCCAGCATCGGCCAGCGCGCGGGTCTGCTCCTGGTCCAGGCGGCCGAGGGTCATGCAGGTCTCGAGGCCGAGCTTCTTCACGCCCTTCACCATCTCCAGCACGTAGGGCATGTCCTTGGCGGAGGGGTGCTTCCAGGCCGCCCCCATGCAGAAGCGCGTCGAGCCGATGGCCTTGGCCTCGGCGGCCGCCTGCAGGACCTTCTGCACCTCCATCAGTTTTTCCTTGTCCAGGCCGGTGTTGTAGTGGCCGGACTGCGGGCAGTACTTGCAGTCTTCGGGGCAGGCGCCGGTCTTGATCGACAGCAGGGTGGAGACCTGTACGCGGTTCGGGTCGAAGTGCGCGCGGTGCACGGTCTGCGCCTGGAACAGCAGGTCGTTGAAAGGTTGCTCGAACAGTGCCCGCACTTCGGCGAGGGACCAATCGTGGCGGGTGGAGATGGCTACGGTTGCACTCATGGGGAGCTTCCTTCGACGCGTGGATCGCGCCTCTTGTAGGGGGAAATCCCGACGGCGAGCGCGGGAATTCAGGCTGTTGGGCATCTTGATTTTGGGCTATGACGCTGTCAACCAAAAACTCGACACAGGTTTACATCTGGTTATTTTTCAACCACACAGAACCCTTGGGCGCCGCCTGGATCAAACACCCAGACGGTCATGACGCATAAGGAACGAGCATGGGTAACGACGGTTTCTTCAGTTGGCTGGGCGAGGCGATCGGCAAGGTGATCCGCTTCATCGTCGATCTGCTTTCAACCGTCCTCGGCGGCATCTGGGCGGCGATGGACGACTTCCTCAGGGGCCTGGCGCGAGCCATCGGGATGGATGCCTCGATCTTCAGCTTCGTCGTACTCATTCTCGGCCTGCTCCTGCTCTTCGGCGGCATACGCGCATTGCTGCGAAAGGGCATCATCAGCGGCCTGATCCTCATTTTCCTCGGCCTGATCGTCATGAGCTGGCTGATCCACTGACCTCGCCCAGGGAGGGGCGCCATGGACCGGCTCGCCCACCTGCTGCGCCACCTCGTCCGAACCGCCCCGACCTGCGCGCTGTGTGGCACACGGGCGCATGGCTGCGAACTGCCCATCTGCACCGATTGCGAGGCGGACCTGCCCTGGCTGGCCGGGCGTTGCCGGGTCTGCGCCCTACCGCTGCCCGCCCGGGGCCTGACCTGCGGCGAATGCCTGAAGCGCCCGCCCGCCTTCGATGCCGCCTGCATTCCCTGGCGCTACGACTTCCCGGTGGACAGCCTGATCACCCGCTTCAAACACCAGGCCCAGTGGCCCCTTGGCCGCTTGCTGGCGGAACTCCTGGCGCGCCACATCGAGCACGCGCAAAGCACCGGCGAGCCGCGTCCCGACGCCCTGCTGGCCGTGCCGCTGGCAACCCGCCGCCAGCGCCAGCGCGGCTTCAACCAGGCGCAGATGCTGGCGGGCTGGCTCGGCCGCCGCCTGCGGGTGCCGACGCACGACGATTGGCTGCTGCGCCAACGGGACACGCCTGCCCAGCAGGGCCTGGACGCCGCCACCCGCAAGCGCAACCTGCGCGGCGCCTTCCAGCTGGCCCCGCACGCCAGCCCGCAGGGGCTGCACCTGGCGCTGGTGGATGACGTGCTGACCACCGGAACCACCGCGCAATACCTCGCCCACCTGCTCAAGCGCGCAGGCGCCGAGCGGGTCGACATCTATTGCCTGGCGCGCACGCCCAAGCCCGGCACGCCGCCCTGAGGCATGGCTTGACGGGCGCCCCCGACTCACTCAGCCTGCTGCGCCATGTCCAGCAACAGCCGTCGACCATGAGCCAGCTCACGCCCCTGACCCAGCAACTGACCCGCCGCCCGCAGCGCATGGCCCTGCTGGAGCAGATCGCCGTCCAGGGCTCGATCACGCGTGCGGCGAAGGCGGCCGGGCTCAGCTACAAGGCCGCGTGGGACGCCATCGACGAGCTCAACAACCTCTCCGAGAAGCCTCTGGTCGAACGCAGCGTCGGTGGCAAGGGCGGTGGCGGCGCGCGCCTGTCCGCCGAAGGCGAACGCCTGCTGGCCCTGTTCAAGCGCATGGAGAGCCTGCAGGCACACCTGCTGGAGAGCGCCGAGAGCGAGCAGGACCTGGAGCGCCTGGGCCGCCTGATGCTGCGTACCAGCGCCCGCAACCAGCTCAGCGGCAAGGTCGTCGCCGTGCAGGCCCAGGGCCGCAACGACCTGGTGGACGTCGAGTTGCCTGGCGGCGCCCGCATGCGCGCGCAGATCACCCACGACAGCAGCGAGAAGCTGGAACTCACCCCCGGCGGCGGCGTGATCGCCCTGATGAAGGCCGGCTGGCTCAGCGTGCAGCCCCTCGGCGTGCAGCCCGATCCACAGATGAATGCCCTGGAAGGACGCATCGAAGCGATCCTGCCCGACGACGAGGGCCCCAGCGAGGTCCGCATCGCCCTGGCCAACGGCCAGACCCTCTGCGCCCTGGCCGAACCCGCCCAGCTCGAAGCCGATGGCTTGCGAGCGGGCAGCATGGCCCGCGCCCTGTTCGCCCCCAGCCTGGTGCTGCTCGGCACCCCGCTCTGAGAAGCGACGTACGATAGACCGCCCCGCCGGTGCCATAGGCGCTAGACTTGCCGCCCAACCACCGGAGTCGCCCATGTCCCATCCCTTCGCCGAACTGACGCCCGATCTCGTGCTCGACGCCGTGGAGGGCCTGGGCTACCTCAGCGACGCCCGCGTGCTGGCCCTCAACAGCTACGAAAACCGCGTCTACCAGGTCGGCATCGAAGACGAACAGCCGCTTATCGCCAAGTTCTACCGGCCGCAGCGCTGGACCGACGCCGCGATCCGCGAGGAGCACGCCTTCAGCGCCGAACTCGCCGAGCACGAAGTGCCGGTGGTCGCACCTCTCTCCCGTGACGGCGAAACCCTGTTCGAACACGCGGGCTTCCGCTTCGCCCTGTTCCCCCGCCGCGGCGGCCGCGCGCCCGAGCCCGGCAACATGGACCAGCTCTACCGCCTCGGCCAGTTGCTCGGCCGCCTGCACGCGGTCGGTGCCGTGCGTCCCTTCGAGCACCGCGAGACCCAGACCGTCCAGGCGTTCGGCCATGACTCGTTGCACACCCTGCTGGAGGGCGGCTTCATCCCCAGGAGCCTGCTCCCGGCCTACGAGTCGGTAGCCCGCGACCTGCTCAAGCGCCTCGACCAGCGCTTCGGCGAGGTGCGCTACACCGCCATCCGCCTGCACGGCGACTGCCACCCCGGCAACCTCCTGTGCCGCGACGAGACCTTCCACATGGTCGACCTCGACGACTGCCGCATGGGCCCGGCGGTGCAGGACCTGTGGATGATGCTCGCCGGCGAGCGCCACGAGCGCCTGACGCAGCTCTCCGAACTGGTGGACGGCTACCAGGAGTTCCACGACTTCGACCCGCGCGAACTGCCGCTGATCGAAGCCCTGCGCGCCCTGCGCCTGATGCACTACAGCGCCTGGCTGGCGCGGCGCTGGGACGATCCCGCCTTCCCCATGAGCTTCCCCTGGTTCGGCAGCGAGCGTTACTGGGGCGACCAGGTGCTGATCCTGCGCGAGCAACTGGCGGCGATGGACGAGGAGCCGCTGCGCCTGTTCTGACGCGCGGACGATGCGGCAGGGGCCCCAGGAATTCCGGCGTAACGTAATCCTTACGCCGGAATGGCCCGGGGCATGCGGGAAGATCCTGAGCAGACAGACAAGTCGGCCGGGCGGCCTCTAGAATGTCGGACCTTTCGTTAGCGACCTAAGCAAGGACCTTACATGGCCACCGCCAACCCGCGTCGCGGGTACATCCTCGGCCTGACCGCCTACATCATCTGGGGCCTCTTCCCCATCTACTTCAAAGCCATCCAGGCCGTTCCGGCGCTGGAGATCATCGTCCATCGCGCCATCTGGTCCGCCCTGTTCGGCGCGCTCCTGCTGTTGGTCTGGAAGCACCCCGGCTGGCTGCGCGAACTGCGCGAGAACCCCAGGCGCTTCGGCATCCTCGCCGCCAGCGGCGTACTGATCGCCTCCAACTGGCTGGTCTATGTCTGGGCGGTGAACAACGGGCGCATGCTCGAAGCCAGCCTCGGCTACTACATCAACCCGCTGGTGAACGTGTTGCTGGGCATGCTCCTGCTCGGCGAACGCCTGCGCCGCCTGCAATGGATCGCGGTGGCCCTGGCGGCGGTCGGCGTGGCACAACAGATCTGGCAGGTGGGCAGCCTGCCCTGGGTCTCCCTGACCCTGGCGCTGACCTTCGGCTTCTATGGGCTGATCCGCAAGCAGGCACCGGTCGCCGCCCTGCCCGGCCTGGTGGTGGAAACCTGGCTGCTGCTGCCCCTGGCGCTGGGCTGGCTGGTCCTGCACCCGGCGGCCCAGACCAGCCAGGTGGCCTTCTGGGGCACCTCCGAGGCCTTCTGGCTGATCGCCGCCGGCCCCATCACCCTGGTGCCGCTGGTGTGCTTCAACGCCGCCGCCCGCCACCTGCCCTACACCACGCTGGGCTTCCTCCAGTACCTGGCGCCGACCCTGGTGATGCTGCAGGCGATCTTCCTCTTCGACGAGCACTTCGATCCGAGCAAGCTCCTGGCGTTCTGCTTCATCTGGGCCGGCCTTGCGGTCTACAGCGTCGACGCCTGGTTCACCCTGCGCCGCAACGTCGGCTGAGCAGAAAACGTACGATCGGCTGCAGGCAGCGCCACGCCTGGCCTGCAGCCGACGCTCCAGAGCTTATCCACAGCTCCGTCCCCGTGCATTGTGCACAAGCCGCTGATTCCGCTCGTTTTTCAGCCAGAACGCCCCGGGCCGCGCAGGCCCTGCTCCAGCGCCGGCGCTCCCCAGGTTATCCACAGGCTTGCCCAGGTTTTCCGGGGATAGCCGTCACGACGCCTGCGATTGCAGGTCCAGCTCCACCATCAGGTCGTCGGCCAGGGCCTCCAGCCGCTTCTGCAGCACATCGAGGGACAGGGTCAGCGGCACCGCCAGCACCGCCTCGGCATGGAACAGCGGCTCGCTGCTCATGGGCGCCGGCTTCACCTCGGTGACCAGGCTCTCCACGTTCACCCCCTGCTCGGACAGCAAGCGGGTGATGTCGCGGACGATGCCGGGACGGTCATTGCCCACCAGGTCCAGGAGGATCGGCTTCCAGGTGCAGGACGGCTCGATGCCGCTCTCCGCCAGCATCACGCGGATGCCATGGGCCGCCAGGCCTTGCAGCCCTTCCACCAGCTCGTCATACCCCTCCGCCGGCACCGCCACCCGCAGGATGCCGGCGAACTGCCCGGCCATGCGCGACATGCGGCTCTCCAGCCAGTTGCCGCCATGGGCGGCGATGCACTGGGCGACTCGTTCCACCAGCCCGGGCTGGTCCGGGGCGATCACCGTCAATACCAGATGGTCCACGCTCGACTCCTTCTCTTCAGTGGGCCGCCTCAGGCGAGGCTCAGCCAGTAGGTCAGGTACACCTGGTCGCGCACATAGCCCAGGCGCTCGTAGAGCGCCTGGCCGGCCAGGTTGGTCTTCGCCGTCTCCAGCTGCAGGCCACAGGCGCCGGTGGCCTCGCCGTGGGCGCGAGCGGCGTTCATCAGGTCTTCGCCCACGCCCTGGCGGCGGGCATGCGGGGCGACGTAGAGGTCGCTGAGCAGCCAGGCGGGCGCCATGGCAAGGGACGAGATGAAGGGATAGAGCTGCACGAAGCCCTGCGCCCTGCCTTCCAGGCTACGCGCGATGAACAGCACCGAGTCGCCACGCGCCAGGCGGTCGCCGAGGAAATCGCGCACCTCGCCCAGCGGCCGCGGTACTTCATAGAAATCCAGGTAGCCGGAGAAGAGCTCGGCCAGTTCATCGATATCGGCAGCGGTTACGGCATGCACGGCCATGGGAAACTCCATTTTTTGTAGTGTGGGCAGTATAGAAAAGAGCTGAAGGTAGTCCCGGAATATGCGTTTACAGGCTGCGGCACTGGGTCGCAGACACGATTTTTCATTAATCGTGTACGTTTTTAAGATTTTTCTGGAACAATCCACCTGTTTCTTGAGAACATTCTGCCCCCGCCGTGACTGCAAGGCGTTTTCTGGTCGCATAGCGACGCACGCCCATGATTTTTACGACGGCTTCATGTAGTATGCCGCGGCTCGGACTACAAGCACTGGAGCACGGTCCGCAGCGGATATTGAGCAGAGTGAGGCAAGCAATGACTGAGCGCGTTCAAGTCGGTGGCCTGCAGGTCGCCAGAGTCCTGTTCGACTTCGTGAACAACGAAGCCATCCCCGGAACCGGCATCAGCGCCGAGAAGTTCTGGGCCGGCGCCGAAGCGGTCATCAATGACCTGGCGCCCAAGAACAAAGCCCTGCTCGCCAAGCGCGACGAACTCCAGGCGCAGATCGACGCCTGGCACCAGGCCCGCGCCGGCCAGGCCCACGATGCCGTGGCCTACAAGGCCTTCCTCCAGGAAATCGGCTACCTGCTCCCCGAGCCGGCCGACTTCCAGGCCACCACCGCCAACGTCGACGAAGAGATCGCCCGCATGGCCGGCCCGCAGCTGGTGGTGCCGGTGATGAACGCCCGCTTCGCCCTGAACGCCGCCAACGCCCGCTGGGGCTCGCTGTACGACGCGCTCTACGGCACCGACGTGATCAGCGAAGAGAACGGCGCCGAGAAGGGCAAGGGCTACAACAAGGTCCGCGGTGACAAGGTCATCGCCTTCGCCCGCGCCTTCCTCGACGAAGCCGCCCCGCTGCACGACGGCTCTCATGTCGACGCCACCGCCTACGCCATCAAGGACGGCGCCTTCGCCGTGACCCTGAAGGACGGCACCGAGACCGGCCTCAAGGACACCGCCCAGTTCATCGCCTTCCAGGGTGATGCCGCGGCCCCGCAAGCCCTGCTGCTCAAGCACAACGGCCTGCACTTCGAGATCCAGATCGATCCGAACAGCCCCATCGGCAAGACCGATGCCGCAGGCGTCAAGGACGTGCTGATGGAAGCCGCCCTGACCACCATCATGGACTGCGAGGACTCCGTCGCCGCCGTCGATGCCGACGACAAGACCGTGGTCTACCGCAACTGGCTGGGCCTGATGAAAGGCGACCTGGCCGAGAGCGTGTCCAAGGGCGGCGAGACCTTCACCCGCACCATGAACCCCGACCGCGTCTACACCAGGGCCGACGGTTCCGAGCTGACCCTGCACGGCCGCAGCCTGCTGTTCGTGCGCAACGTCGGTCACCTGATGACCAACCCGGCCATCCTCGACGCCGCCGGCAACGAGATCCCGGAAGGCATCCAGGACGCGCTGTTCACCAGCCTGATCGCCCTGCACAACCTCAACGGCAACACCAGCCGCAAGAACACCCGCACCGGCTCGGTCTACATCGTCAAGCCGAAGATGCATGGCCCGGAAGAAGTCGCCTTCACCACCGAGATCTTCGGTCGCGTAGAGGATGTGCTCGGCATGCCGCGCAACACCCTCAAGGTCGGCATCATGGACGAGGAGCGCCGCACCACCATCAACCTCAAGGCGTGCATCAAGGCCGCCAGTGAGCGCGTGGTGTTCATCAACACCGGCTTCCTCGATCGCACCGGTGACGAAATCCACACCTCCATGGAAGCCGGCGCCGTCGTGCGCAAGGCCGCCATGAAGAGCGAGAAGTGGATCGGCGCCTACGAGAACAACAACGTCGACATCGGCCTGGCCACCGGCCTGCAGGGCCGCGCCCAGATCGGCAAGGGCATGTGGGCCATGCCCGACCTGATGGCCGGCATGCTCGAACAGAAGATCGGCCACCCGCTGGCCGGCGCCAACACTGCCTGGGTCCCGTCGCCGACCGCAGCCACCCTGCACGCGCTGCACTACCACAAGGTCGACGTATTCGCCCGCCAGGCCGAACTGGCCAAGCGCGCGCCGGCTTCGGTGGATGACATCCTGACCATCCCGCTGGCGCCGAACACCAACTGGAGCGCCGACGAGATCCAGAACGAACTGGACAACAACGCCCAGGGCATCCTCGGCTACGTGGTGCGCTGGATCGACCAGGGTGTCGGCTGCTCCAAGGTGCCGGACATCAACGATGTCGGCCTGATGGAAGACCGCGCCACCCTGCGCATCTCCAGCCAGCTGCTGGCCAACTGGCTGCGCCACAAGGTGGTGACCGAGGAGCAGATCCTCGCCAGCCTCAAGCGCATGGCCCCGGTGGTCGACCGCCAGAACGCCAACGACCCGCTGTACCGCCCGCTGGCCCCCAACTTCGACGACAACGTGGCCTTCCAGGCCGCCGTCGAACTGGTGGTCGAAGGCACCAAGCAGCCCAACGGCTACACCGAGCCGGTCCTGCACCGTCGTCGCCGCGAGTTCAAGGCGAAGAACGGCCTGTAAGCCCCGCTCCAAGAAAAACCGCCCCTCGGGGCGGTTTTTTCATGCCTGTAGAACGCCTGGCGATCAGGGCAGCAGCGGCAGCAGCTCCGCCTCGATCAGCTCCAGCGGTCGCAGCGAGCGCTGTACCCGGGCCACGCCCAGCGCCCCTTCCAGCGCGGCGATCAGCAGCCAGGCACGGCGTTCGGCCACTGCGGCGGCAAGCCCGTCGGCGAGCAGTGCCCGTTCGAAAACGCCATGCCAGCCGCCCAGCGCGGCGCCACAGCGCCGGTGAACACCCTCGAGCTCATCGTCGATGCTCAAGGTGGTGGCGAAGATCGGGCAGGACTCGGCGTAGTCCGAGGCCTCCAGCCAACCGCGCAGCGTCGCGGTGAAGCCCAGCAGCGCGTTGCGCGCATGGGGCGCCCGGTTCGCGGCCTGCTCGAGATGCGCACGCACCTCGGTGGCGACGAAATCGATGGCGGCGCCGACGATCTCCGGCTTGCCATCGGGGAAGTAGTGGTAGAGCGAGCCCTTGGGCGCTTCCGAGCGGGCGATGATGTCGCCCAGGGCCGTTCCGAAATAGCCCTTGCTCGCCAGCAGTGAAGCGGCAGCGCGGACGACGCGATCGGCAGCGTTGGATTTCTTCGGCAAGGGAACCTCTCCAGGAGCGATGGCGCGCCGGTCACCCGGCGCGCGCAAAGCATGCCCGAGCCTCAGGGAATATGAAACACGGCGCTGCCGCGGGCCACGGCGTGTTCCCCGCAGCGCAGGTCCGCACTGGCGAATGCCAGGCGCTGGCCCACCTTGTGGATCGTCGTGCGGACTTCCACCAGGTCCCCGAGCCGAGCGGCGCCGCAGAAATCCAGGCTCAGGTTCACCGTCGCCATCGCCAGGGGCGGGTCCTGGGAGAAGGCCGTGGAATAGCCCAGCGCCACATCCGCCAGGGTGCAGAGCAGACCGCCATGGGCCGTGCCCCGCAGGTTGCAGTGCTTCTCCCCGATACGTACTGCGATCACCAGGCCGCCACTCTCGTCGCGACGGGAATACAGCGGGCCCAGCAGATCGAGGAATGGGCTGCTGCGAAACAGCGGCTCGTAGCCGTCAGGCACTTCGCTCTCCATCAGCGCGCGCCCTCGCCGCCGACCTTGGCCACCGTGGCCAGAGCCACCAGCTTCTCCTCGCCGGCCTTGATCGCGAAGACCTCGGCGAAGGTCGCCAGTGTCCGGCTCGACGCCTTCAGCACCCGCCCCCGGGCCACCAGGCGCTCGCCCACCGCCGGCGCCAGCAGGTTGAGCGTGTACTCCGAGGTCACCACATCCCCCGCCACCGAGGCCGCCGCCCAGGCGCAGGCGCTGTCGGCCATGAAGCCGACCACCGCCCCATGTACGAAGCCGTGATGCTGGTGCATCACCTCCGGCTTCACCTCGACCTCCAGCTCGACGGCACCCGCGCCGATGGCATTGACGCGTGCCCCCATCAGCGCGGCGAACGGGGTGGCGTTGATCACCGCTTCGAGTCGTTCCTGCAAACGCGGATCGTGGTTCATGACGCTTCCTCCTGAAAAGTGGCCGGCTTTCTATATAGACCGGTCTAACTATTCTGATCACAAATCGATCGGCTACAAGCAGCCGGCAGCCCGCATCAGGCCGGCGAATGCCGGGCCAACCAGCGGATCGATGGGGAAATGGAGAAAAGAAAAAACCGCCTTGCGGCGGCTTCAGGCGCTTTTCAGCGCGAGGACTTCGGCCTTCGCTTGCCTCGCCCTCACCGGAGGCTTGCTCGGCGGCGTGCCCAGCTCGTTGCGCACCAGCGTGACCAGGCGGGTGATGTCCACGGGCTTGAGAAGGAAATCCACCACCTTCATGTGCATGGCCTCGATGGCGTCCTGCACGTCGGCATCGCCCGAGGACGAGGTGATGATCACCGGCAGGCTCGCCCGCGCCGACTGGCGCACCTGGCGGACCAGCTCCAGGCCGCTGCCGCACTGCATGTGCAGCTCGGTCACCAGCAGGTCGATGGAGGGCCGCGCCAGCAGCAGGGCCAGGGCCTGCTCGCCGCTGTCGGCAGTGATGCAACTGATGCCGTGGGCGGTCAGGCGATCGGCCAGGGAGTCGCGGGCGGCTTCGTCATCGTCCACCAGCAGCACGCTGGGCTGGGCGTTCGGCACGCGCACCAGTTCATCCAGGGCTTTCATCTCCTCTTGGCTCAGCAGGTCACCGTAATTCATGGATTCCACCTCGTAGCGGCCATCGCAGGCACGCTGCTCCGCGCAAAGTCAGAGTGCGCGGGATTACGCGTGTGTGATAGCGGAACATCATAAGAGTTCCCGTTTCGCCGCCGAACGGTGCAAAAAATGACCAGCGCAACGGTGGCGCGCGCAAACCCTCGCCCCAGACGGCTGCCGCCACACCGGGAAGCGGCCGGGGCCGGCTCTATACTTACGTCCAATGTGCAGCGCCGCCCCGGCCACCGACCATGCACCCACAACAAGAGCGCCGTGGAAAACACAGCATGAGCACGACCGACGCCTTCGCCCAGGCGGGCAAGCAGGCGGTGATGCAGAACGTCCATGGCACCATGGAATTCCTGCAGAAGTTCCCCCCCTTCAACCAGATGGAAAGCGCCCACCTGGCCTACCTGGTGGAAAACTGCCTGCTGCGCTTCTACGGGCGCGGGGAATCCATCATCAAGCCCAGCGACGGGCCGGTCGAACACTTCTACATCGTCAAGCAGGGCCGCGTGGTCGGCGAACGCCCGCATTCGGCCAAGCGCGGCACCGAGACCACCTTCGAGATCGCCGGCGGCGAATGCTTCCCCCTCGCCGCCCTGCTGGGCGAGCGCGCCACCCGCACCGAGCACCTGGCCGGCGAAGACACCTTCTGCCTGCTCCTGGCCAAGCCCGCCTTCGTGCGCCTGTTCGCCATCTCCGGCCCGTTCCGCGACTTCGCCCTGCGCGGCGTCAGCAGCCTGCTCGACCAGGTCAACCAGCAGGTGCAGCTGCGCGCGGTGGAAACCCTCGGCGCCCAGTATTCGCTCGACACCCGCCTCATCGACCTCGCCGTGCGCCAGCCCATCGCCTGCCCGCCGCACATGCCGCTGCGCGATGCCGTGCGGCTGATGCACGAGAACCAGGTGGGCAGCATCGTCATCGTCGACGAGCAGCAGCGGCCCCAGGGCATCTTCACCCTGCGCGACCTGCGCCGGGTGATCGCCGACGCCTGCGCCGACCTCGGCCAGAGCATCGCCGGGCTGATGACCCAGCAACCCTTCCACCTGCCGCCGGATGCCAGCGCCTTCGATGCCGCCATCGCCATGACCGAGCGCCACATCGCCCACGTCTGCGTGGTGGAGGACGGCCGCCTGCGCGGCGTGGTCTCCGAGCGCGACCTGTTCTCCCTGCAGCGCGTCGACCTGGTGCACCTGGCCCGCACCATCCGCCACGCCGGCCGCGTCGAGACCCTCGCCGCCCTGCGCAGCGACATCCAGCGCCTGGTGGACAGCATGCTCGCCCACGGTGCCAGCTCCACGCAGATCACCCACATCATCACCCTGCTCAACGACCACACCGTGTGCCGGGTGATCGAGCTCGCCATCGAAGAGCAGGGCGACCCGGGCGTCCCCTTCACCTGGCTGTGCTTCGGCAGCGAAGGGCGCCGCGAGCAGACGCTGCACACCGACCAGGACAACGGCATCCTCTTCGAGGCCCGCGACGCCGCCGAGGCCGCCGCCATCCGCGGGCGCCTGCTGCCCCTGGCCGAGCGCATCAACCAGGACCTGGCCAGATGCGGCTTCGAGCTGTGCCGCGGGCGCATCATGGCCGGCAACCCCGAGCTGTGCCTGTCGCGCCAGGAGTGGAGCCGCCGCTTCGCCGGCTTCATCCGCGAAGCCACGCCGGAAAGCCTGCTCGGCTCGAGCATCTACTTCGACCTGCGGGCCGTCTGGGGTGAGCGCGAGGGCTGCGAGCAACTGCGCCGCGAGGTGCTCGCGCAGGTCGCCGACAACCGCCTGCTCCAGCGCCTGATGGCCGAGAACGCCTTGCGCCAGCGCCCGCCCGTGGGCCGCTTCCGCGATTTCGTGGTGGCCCGCAAAGGCGCCGAGAAGGACACCCTCGACCTCAAGGTCCAGGGCCTCACCCCCTTCGTCGACGGCGCACGCCTGCTGGCCCTCGCCCATGGCATCGAGAGCTGCAACACCCTCGAGCGCCTGCGCCAGCTGGTCGCCCACGAAGTGATCGACGCCCAGGACGGTGCCGCCTTCGAAGAGGCCTACCACTTCATCCAGCAGACCCGCATGCAGCAGCACCAGCAGCAGGCCCGGCAGGGGCTGCCCTTCACCAACCGCCTCGACCCGGACAGCCTCAACCACCTGGACCGGCGCATCCTCCGCGAATCCTTCCGCCAGGCCCAGCGCCTGCAAGGCAGCCTCGCGCTGCGCTACCAGCTATGAACGCCCTCGCCTGGCTCACCCGCCGCCATCGCCCGCAGCTCAGCGAGGCCCAGCAACGCCGCCGCGACGCCCTGGCGGCGCCGCTCGGCCTGGACGACCGACCGCTGCGCGAACAGCGCTTCGTGGTGCTCGACCTGGAAACCAGCGGGCTCAACATGAGCCGTGACCTGGTGCTGTCCATCGGTGCGGTGAGCATCGAAAACGGCGCCATCGACCTCGGCCACCAGTTCGAGGCCACCCTGCACCGCGAAACCGGACGGGTCAGCCCCAGCGTGCTCATCCACGGCATCGCCCCCAGCGAATCGGCCGGAGGCGTGGAGCCCGCCGAAGCCCTGCTGGCCTTCATGGAATACCTGGGCGACAGCCCGCTGCTGGCCTTCCACGCCCCCTTCGACCAGCGCATGCTCGCCCGCGCCCTCAAGCGCGACCTCGACCATCGCCTGCAGCATCCCTTCCTCGACGTCGCCGAACTGGCCCCGCTGCTGTGCCCCGACGCCGGCATCCGCAACGGCGGGCTGGACTCATGGGCCGAGTACTTCGGCCTGCAGGTTCAGCAACGCCACCACGCCAGCGCCGATGCCCTGGCCACCGCCGAGATGGCCCTGATCCTCTTCAGCCGCGCCCGCCAGCAGGGCCTCGACAGCCCCGCCGCCCTCGCCGCCGCCCTCACCCGCAGGCAGCGTCGCCAGCAACAACCCGGTCTCTGAGCCAGCGCCACGCGAACGGTCGTCGCCAGCCGACGGCCTGCGATTGCGGCCGGGTGCCAGCATCGGCATAATTGCGAATCATTCTCGCTCCATTTCCTACCAGCCTGCTTCGCGCGGCGGAGGTTGCAGTGTCGCTTGGGGAAACCACGAACCATGAGCTGGCGGGCGCGCTCTATCGCGACCATCGCGACTGGCTGCTCGGCTGGCTGCGCCGCAGCCTGAGCTGCCCCCATCGGGCGGAAGACCTCAGCCAGGACGCCTTCGTGCGCATCCTCGGCAAAGCCGACCTGCACCAGGTGCGCGAGCCCCGCGCGCTGCTCACCACCATCGCCCGTGGCCTGCTGGTGGACCATTTCCGCCGCAGCGCCCTGGAACGCGCCTACCTCGAGGAACTGGCCCGGGTCCCCGAAGCCGTGCAGCCGGGCCTGGAGGAACAGGCGCTGATCCTCGAATCCCTGCGCGAGATCGACCGCCTGCTGGGCACGCTCTCCAGCAAGGCGCGCGCCGCCTTCCTCCACAACCGCGTCGACGGCCTCGGCCACGCCGAGATCGCCGAGCGCCTGGGCGTTTCCGTGCCGCGCGTGCGCCAGTACCTCGCCCAGGGCCTGCGCCAGTGCTACATCGCCCTCTACGGTGAACCGACGTGAATCGCGCCCCGGTCTCCTCGCAGGTCCTCGACGAAGCCATCCACTGGCAGCTCTGCCTGGGCTCCGGTGAAGCCAGCGCGGGCGAGCAGGCGGAATTCCTCCACTGGCACGCCGCCAATGCAGAACACGCCCGCGCCTGGGCGCAACTGGCCGGCCTGGACCAGCAATTCGTCGCCGCCGGCAACGCCCCGGCCCGCCGCGCCCTGCTGCGCTCCCCGCGCCGCATGCGCCGCAGCGCCAGCCTGCTCGGCCTGGTCCTGGTCGGTGCCCTCGCCCTGGGCCTGGCCAACCCGCAACGCCCCCTGAGCGACTGGCTGGCCGACGAAGTCACCGCCAGCGGCGAACAACGCGACCTGCTGCTGCCCGACCGCACCCATGTGCGCCTCAACAGCCGCAGCGCCCTGGACATCGAGTTCGACCCGGCCCAGCGCCGCATCCACCTGCGCCGCGGCGAAATTCTCGTCGAGACCGCACACGGTGACCCGCGCCCCTTCGTGGTCGGCACCGAGGACGGCGACCTGCGCGCCCTCGGCACGCGCTTCCTGGTGCGCGCCGAGAAGGACGGCACGCGCCTGATCGTCCTGCAGTCGGCCGTCGCCGCCCACCCGGCGCGGGCCGATGAAGAGCGCATCATCAAGGAAGGCCAGCAGGTGCTGATGAACAGCACCCGCCTGGACACCAGCGAGAGCGCGCCGGTCGGCGCCGACGCCTGGACTCGCGGCATGCTGGTGGTGGAGAACGCGCGCCTGGCCGACCTGCTGGAACGCCTGGGCGAGTACCGCAGCGGCTACCTGGGCGTCGCCCCGGAAGTGGCCGACCTGCGCATCAGCGGCAGCTTCCCCCTGAATGACAGCGATCTCGCCCTCGACGCCCTGCCCCCCAGCCTGCCCGTGCGCATCGAACGCCATACCAGCTGGTGGACCCGCGTGGTGCCCGCCGAGAAATAGCGCTGCTAACCGCGTTCCCCCGCGTAGCCCGGGCTCCGGCCCGGGAAATCACCTTCCGGCGGACATTCGAAAAATATTTCGCAGGGCCCCTATCACTTTTCTATCCTGATCCGGCAACAGGTCATTGAGACTTATTTCCTATCAGGAGTCGTTCGCAATGACGTTTGCCTTCCGCCCCAGCTTCCGTCCCAGCCTGCTCGCCGTCGCCATCGTCCTGAGCAGCCTGTCCGCCCATGCCGTCGCTGAAACCCAGCAGTACAAACTGCCCGCCGCGCCCATGGCCAGCACCCTGAGCCGCATCGCCAGCGAAGCCGGCATCGTCCTGAGCATCGACCCGAGCCTGACCAGCGGCAAGACCTCGCAACCGGTACAGGGCGAATACAACGCCGAAGGCGCCCTGCGCGCCGCCCTCAGCGGCAGCGGCCTGCAGCTGGTGAAAAGCCCGGCGGGCACCTTCAGCCTGGAGCCCCTGGCGGAAACCGGCCTGGCCCTGCCCGACGTCAACGTCAACGCCCGCGCCGCGGCACAGGACGGCAGCGCCGCAGCCGGCTACCGCACCGAGAACGTGAAGAACGTCGGCGCCCTGGGCGGCATGCGCCTGCAAGATACGCCCTACTCCATCAGCGTCGTCTCCAAGGAGATGCTGCAGAACACCCAGACGACCTCCACCGACGACGTCTTCAAGCGCAACCCCTTCACCCAGCTCTACTCGCCGAAGAACGCCGGCTACGCCAGCGCCGTGGCCATTCGTGGCTTCAGCTCCGCCGGCAACCTGAGCATCGCCAACGATGGCCTGCGCTATTCCACCGGCTTTGACTCCGGCAACTTCGTCGAGGAAATGGAGCAGATCGAGATCCTCACCGGCCTCAGCGGCTTCCTCTATGGCCCGGCGAACCCCGGTGGCCTGGTCAACTACGTGATCAAGCGCCCCACCTACGAACGCTACAACAGCGTGACCCTGGGTAATGCCGGTGGCGAGAACTACTACCTGCACGGCGACTTCGGCGGCCCCATCGATGACCAGGGCGTATTCGCCTACCGCGTCAACGTCCTGACCCAGGACGGCGAGACCGCCATCGACCTGCAGAAACGCCGCCGTCAGATGATCAGCCTGGCACTGGACTGGAACGTCAGCGATGACCTGCTGATCCAGTTCGACGCCTCCCACAAGAAGAACGAAGTGCGTGGCCTGAGCAGCTATTGGTATTTCGGTAACCAATCGTTCCGCCCTGACGCCAAGGACCTCGACAACGACAAGCTTTACAGCCAGCGCTGGGCGTTCTCCGACAGCGAGCACGATCGCGTGGGCTCCCGCTTCAACTGGCGCCTGGATGATGTCTTCACCCTGCGTGGTGCGCTGGGCTACAGCCAGTACACCCAGGAATACGTCTACACCGGCCCGACCGTATACAGCGCTGGCGCCTACACCCAGCCGCTCTATGCATTCGCTCCGGAGGAAACCGAAGAGACCTCCGGCAACCTGTTCCTGGATGCAGCCTTCAACACCGGCTCCATCGGCCACAAGGCCACCCTCGGTTACCAGGGCAACATCGTCCGCGTGCGCAACTACACCGACCACATCCCCTATACCTCGGGAACCTTCTGCGGTGTAGCCGGCATGGGTCCTCAGTACCAGGACGTGGCATGCGGCGCGTCGCCGTTCAGCTCGACTCCCCAGGTCAGCAAACCCAGCTACTCCATCGGCCACGGTGACCAACTGCTGGCTTCCCGTACCGAGTCCAACAACTACCTGATTGGCGATGTAATCACCTTCAACGAGCAGTGGTCAGCGATCCTTGGCGTCACCCACACCCAGATCGAGACCTTCAATGACAACTTCGTCTGGGCAACTGCCATGCCGGCGTTCTTCCCACGCCAGCAGACCACCTATGACGAGTCCAAGACCTCGCCCCACGTCTCGCTGATCTACAAGCCGACCACCTGGCTCACCACCTATGCCACTTACATCGAAGGTCTGCAGGCCGGCGGTATCGCCCCAAATGGCACCATCAACTCCGGCGCGGCCATGAGCCCGGAAGTCAGCGAGCAGTATGAGATCGGCGCCAAGGCCCAATGGGGCGAGGCTCTGTTCACCCTCGCGCTGTTCAATATCGACAAACCCAACGCCTACACCAACGCTGCCAACTTCTACGTTCAGGACGGTCGTCAGGAAAACAACGGTCTGGAGTTCGGCGTCACTGGCAAGGTGTTGCCCGAACTGACCCTGGTAGGCGGCATTACGCTGCTTGACCCGGAAGTGAAGAAAAGCAGCGTGGCGGCCAACGAAGGGCAGAAGCCCACCAACGTCGCTTCGCAACTGGCCAAGCTCTACGCCGAGTACGACGTGAACGACCTGCCGGGCTTTGCCCTGACCGGCGGCGCCTACTACACCGGCAAGCAGTATGCAGACGAAGCCAACCACTACAGCCTGCCGTCCTTCACCACCTTCGACGCCGGTGCCCGTTACCGCATGCCGGTGGCCGACAACACCCTGACCCTGCGTGCCAATGTCAGCAACCTGGCCAACAAGGAATACTGGCTGAACAGCTCCTACCTGGGTGACCCGCGCACCCTGACCTTCTCCGCTCAGCTGGAGTTCTGATCCACCCGTGACCACGAAGGCCGGCGCTGCCGGCCTTCGTCATTGATAGGCCCGGCACAGAGGATCGAAGCCTTGTGCAGGGCCCACCTGGGCGGCCGTGTAACCCTCGCGAGAAGGGGAAAGAGCCGCTGGAGAAGCCGATGAAAACCACCACCCTCCGCCGCTGGTCCTTCGTCCACACCTGGACCAGCCTGATCTCGACGGCCTTCCTGCTGCTCCTGGCGCTGACCGGCCTGCCGCTGATCTTCCACCACGAGATCGACCACCTGCTGGGCGACGCCCCGGTGCTGCGCGAGATGCCGGCGGATGCGCCGCGCCTCGACCTGCAGCAGCTGGTGCAGGCCGCCGAGGCCCACCGCCAGGGCGAGGTGGTGCAGTACCTGGGCTGGGAAGACGACGAGCCCAACGGCGTGGTGGCCATCACCGCCGCCACCGCCGGCACCGAGCCCAACTCTTCCCACACCTTCATGCTCGACGCCCGCAGCGGCGAGCCGGTGGCCATGCCCTCGGCCAACGGCGGCTTCATGATGACCATGCTGCGCCTGCACGTGGACCTGTTCGCCGGGCTGCCGGGCAAGCTGCTGCTGGCCTTCATGGGCCTGCTCTTCGTGGTGGCGATCGTCTCCGGCGTGGTGCTCTACGCACCCTTCATGCGTCGCCTGGAGTTCGGCACCGTGCGCCACGAGCGCTCCCCCCGCACCCGCTGGCTGGACCTGCACAACCTGATCGGCATCGTCACCCTCACCTGGGCCCTGGTGGTGGGCGTCACCGGGGTGATCAGCGCCTGCGCCGACCTGGTGATCGCCGCCTGGCGCAACGAGAGCCTGGCCGCCATGGTCGAGCCCTACCGCAACGCCCCGCCGCTCACCGACCGGGCCCCGGCCACGCGCCTGCTGGAGATCGCCGCGAAGGCGACGCCGGGCATGGCGGCGGACTTCATCGCCTTCCCCGGCACGCGCTTCTCCAGCGAGCACCACTACTCGGTGTTCATGAAAGGCAGCAGCCACCTCACCTCGCACCTGTGGACCCCGGTGCTGATCGACGCGCGCACCCTGGAGGTGACGGCCGTCGGCGAGCGCCCCTGGTACATGGACGCCCTGGCCATGTCCCAGCCGCTGCACTTCGGCGACTACGGCGGCCGGCCCATGCAAGTGCTGTGGGCGACACTCGATGTGTTGACCATCATCGTCCTCGGCAGCGGGCTCTACCTGTGGTGGGTACGCCGACGCGTCCCGGCGCGCCGGCGGGAGGCCACGGCATGAACCTGACGCGCATCTTCGCCGTGCCCGCGCTGCTGGCCGCGCTGACCGCCATCGGCCTGGTGGGCGCGCTGCTCGGCGACGGCATCTGGGATGCCCTGGCCTGGGTCGGGCTGGGCATCCCCGCCGTCCTCGGCATCCGCCCCCTGCTGCTGCGACGCTGAGCCGCCGGGGAAATTCGCGGCGAACCCTTGGAGCGTGACGGCGTCCATACGTCTGTGTCCCAGACCTGGAGGTCGCCATGCTCCGCAACGCCGTAGCGGCCCTGTTCGCCGCCCTGCTCAGCACGACCGTGCTCGCCGCCGAGGTGAAGTACTTCCCCCTGCCGCCGGGCAGCGGCCCGCGCGATGTGGCCCCCGCCACCGACGGCCGCGTCTGGTACACCGCGCAGAAACTCGGCCTGCTCGGGCTGCTCGACCCCATGACCGGGCAGAGCCTGCAGGTCGCCCTCGGTTCTGGCTCCAGCCCCCGTGGCGTGGTGGTCGGCCAGGACGGCGCGGCCTGGGTCACCGACGCCGGGCTCAATGCCCTGGTGAAGGTCGACCCGGACCGTCTCGCCACCAAGCACTACCCGCTGCCGGGCAACGCCGCCAACGCCGGCCTCAACAGCGCCACCTTCGATCGGGCCGGGATGCTCTGGTTCACCGGGCAGAACGGCTTCTACGGACGCCTGGACCCGAAGAATGGCGACATCAAGGTCTGGCCCGCCCCCGGTGGCGCCGGGCCCTACGGCATCACCACCACGCCCAACGGCGAGATCTGGTACGCCAGCCTCGACGGCAAGCACATCGCCCGCATCGACGCCGCCTCCGGCCACGCCGAAGTGATCGCCTCACCCGAGGCGCAGCAGGGCCCACAGCGCATCTGGAGCGATTCGAAGGGCACCCTCTGGGTCAGCGAAAGCGGCAGTGGCAAGCTCAGCCGCTACGACCCGCTGGCCAACGCGTGGAACAGCTGGGCCCTGCCCGGCGACAAGGCCGATGCCCACGCCATGTTCGTCGACGAGCAGGACCGCATCTGGATCAGCGACTTCGCCAGCAATGCCATCCTCCGCTTCAACCCCTTCAGCCAGCGCTTCACCGCCTTCCCCAGCGACCAGGCCAACGCCCGGGTGCTGCAGCTCTCCGGGCGCATCGGCGAAGTCTGGGGCGCGGAATCGGGCCTCGACCGGCTGGTGATGATCAGGGATTGAGCAGCCCACGAACCAACCAGTAGGGGCGAATTCATTCGCCAAGCGGCACGCAGTGCCGCCGTAGGTTGGCGCCGAGCGCAGCGAGGCCCAACGGTGCAGGGCCCGGCCCCGCTGCGTTGGGCTTCGTGCCTTAGCCCAACCTACGGGTAGGGCGCGTGCCCGTCCCTATCAGAACCGGTAGCTCGCGCTGGTCATCAGGGTGCGCGGGTCGCCGGGCATGATCTGCACGGCGCTGGTGGCGGTGGCGTAGTAGGTCTTGTCGGCGATGTTGGTCAGCGCGGCCTTCAGGTCCCACTGTTCCAGGCGGTAGCCGAGCATGGCGTCCCAGCGGCCGTAGCCCGGCAGCGCGACGGTGTTGGCGCTGTCGGCAAAGCGGTCGCCGACCAGGGTCAGGCCGGTTTCGCCATACAGGCCCTGCTCCGGTTTCCAGCTTAGGAACAGGCTGCCGTTGCGCTCGGCCACATCGCCGATGCGCTTGCCTTCCAGGCCGTTGTTGTCCTTGACGATCTCCGCGTCCTGCAGGCCGATGCCGCCGCGCAGGTACCAGTGGCTGTAGAGGCGGCCGCTGGCGGTCAGCTCGATGCCGCGCGAGCGCTGCAGGCCGGAGAGGATGAAGTTGCCGGGGTTCAGCGGGTCGGAAGTGCGGCGGTTGTACAGCTCGATCTCGTAGATGGCCAGGGTGGTGCTGAGGCTGTCGTCCAGCCAGTCGCTCTTCACGCCCACTTCGTACTGGCGGGTGTGTTCCGGGCCGGTGCCGTTGGTGTTGGTGGTCGCGCCCGCGGTGACGCCGATCAGGCCGCCGCCGACCGGGGAGTAGGTCTTGCTGTAGGAGGCGTAGAAGGAGTGGTCGCGCAGGGGCGTCCAGACCACGCCGACGCGCGGGCTGAAGCTGTCGTCCACCTGCTGCTCGCTGCGGCGGGTGAGGCGGTTCTGCGAGTCCACGTCGAAGTGGTCGTAGCGCAGGCCGAACAACACCTGCCACTGCTCGTTCAGGGTCACCTGGTCCTGGATGTACAGGGCGCGGCTGTCGATGCGGTGCTGGGCGTCGCTGCTGGCGACCATGCGCCCGGTCTGCTGGCGGGTGGTGTCGGGGTTGAAGATGTCCAGCGAGGGCGCGGCGTTGGCGGCGCCGGTGGCGTTGGTGTAGAGCTTCGGGTCGCGGTGCTGGTTGCCCAGCTCCAGGCCGGTGAGCAGGCGGTGCTCGAGGCCCGCGGTGTGGAACAGCCCCTCCAGCTCCAGGTTGCTGAAGATGTTGCGGGTGGTCAGGTCCTGCTGCCAGCGCGCACGGCCCACGGTACGGGCGGCGGCGTTGACGCTGGTGACGTAGGTGTTGTCGAAGTCGCTGTCGAGCTTGAACACGCCCAGGGTCTGGCGCAGTTGCCAGTCGGCGTTGATGTCGTAGGTCAGGCGCGAGCGCAGGGACTGTGCCTTGTCGTCGATGTAGTCGCGCTGCAGGTCGCTGTAGACGGTGTCGCGGCCAACGTCCGCCGGGTGCCCATTGAGCCCGGGGATGCCGCGATCCGGGGTGCGGCGGTGGCGGCTGTATTCGTACTGCACCAGCCAGTTGAGGTCGGGGCTGAGCTGCCAGCTCATGGATGGCGCGAACAGCTGGCGGCTGGAGTCGATGCCCTTGCGGAAGCTGTTGGCGTCCTGCTCGCCCATGTTCAGGCGCAGGGAGATGTTCTCGCCGGGGTCGGTGCTGAGGTCGGCATAGAGGCTGCGGAAGTCCTGGCTGCCCAGCTGCGCCTCGAGGGTGGAGGCCAGCCCGGCCTGGGGCTGCTTGCTGATGCGGTTGACCAGGCCACCCTGGCTGCCACGGCCGTAGAGCACCGCCGCCGGGCCCTTGAGCACCTCGATGCGCTCGATGTTGTGCAGGTCGCGGGTGTACTGGCTGTCGTCGCGGATGCCGTCGAGGTAGAAGTCGTTGCTGGCGTCGAAGCCGCGGATGCGCAGGCCGTCGAAGCGGGTGTCACTGGCGTCGCTGACGTTGGGCAGGCCGACGAGGGCCTGGGCGATGTTGCGGGTGCCGTAGCTGAGCACATCCTCGGTGCGCACCGTGTCGATCGCCTGGGGCACGTAGCGCACCGGGGTGGCGGTGCGCGTGGCGGTGGAGACCTCTTTCACCCTCGAGTCCTGGCTGCGCTTGCCGTCGACTTCGATGGCGGGCAGCTCGGTGACGGCCATGGCCAGCGGCGACAGCAGCAGGGAAGCCAGGCTCAGGGCCAGGGGTGAAAGGGCAGGCAGTTTGGCAGGGGTCGACATGGGGCAGGTCCGCATCCTGGTGGCGAGTAAAAGAATCGGTTGCGGATGATATTTATTTTCATTTGATCTTTATAGTCATTTGCATCGAAATATTTACAAGACGCTGACATTCCCTCGTCCTCTCTCCTCGTCCTGCCCCCTCGCACCGCTCCAGGCCGCGCCGTCCCTGGCATGCGTCCTTCAGCGGGCCTGGCGCCGCGCTTGCCCGGTGGGCTCCTGGCGGCCCGGCCAGGGCTCGAACCCGATCACCACGCCCTGCCTTTCCGCCCGGTAGCCGGGAAACAGTTCGGCGATCCGGGCCGCCAGGCGTCGGCTGGCGGCACGCTCCTCATGCAGTTCACCGCGCATCACGGCTGTCCTCCTCTTCGTCACGGTGCCGGTACCACAGGCGGAAGAACCCGGCCGCCAGCAACAGGGCGCCCTGGGAGAGCGCCACGCACAGCTGCAGGAAGGAGTTCACCGAGGGGTTGTTGCGCGGGTCGATGACGCCGGTCAGGGCATGCCAGAAGGACTCGGGCAGCACCATCAGCGCCAGGTTGGCCACCGGCTTGCCGGTGATCAGCCAGAGGTCGATGAAGCCGAAATTGCCGGCGAACATCAGGCCGCCGAGGATCAGTACCGAGACCACCAGGCCAAGGGCGAAGCAGGCTGTGAATTGCACCATTGCACGCATCGTTTCTTCCTCCCGAAGGGGCGCGGCGATGGCCGCGCCCATGAATGTCAGCCCTGGACCTGGGCGGGTTTGACGGCACCGACGCCGTACCAGTCGAGCTTGCGGGTCAGCACCATTACGCAGGCCAGCAGGCCGAACACCAGCAGCGAGCCCATCAGCAGCGCGTAGTCCTCGGCGCTGAGCAGGCCGTAGAGCATCCCGTAGAGCGCCGCCAGCCCGGCGGTGAAGCCTGCGCCACGCGCCCAGCTGTGCAGCACGTGGCTGACGTAGAAGCCCACCAGCAGCACGCAGGCCGCTGCGGAAAGCGAGTAGGCCAGGGCGAACTCCAGGTGCTCGGACAGCGACAGCAGCAGCAGGTAGAAGAACGCCAGGGCCAGGCCCACCAGGGCGTACTGCACCGGGTGCACCGCCAAGCGCTTGAGCACTTCCATGAGGAAGAAGCCGGCGAAGGTCAGGCAGATGAACAGCAGGGCGTACTTGATGGCGCGATCGGTCTTCAGGTACTGGTCCACGGGGTCGACGAAGCTGACGCCGAACACCTTGCCGTTGAAGTCCTCGCAACGCTCGGCGTAGGCGCAGTTGGCCAGGGCCGCTTCCATGTCGGTGGCGAAGAAGCTGGTCTGCCAGCGGGCGCTGAAGCCGTCGTCACGGATTTCGCGCTCGGCGGGCAGGAACTCGCCGACGAAGCTCGGGTGCGGCCAGCCGGACTTCAGCTCCACCTGGCTGTCGCGCCCCACCGGGGTGATGCTCAGCGACTCGGTGCCCTGCAGCTTGAGGTCGAAGCCGAAGTCGAGGTTCTGCACCTCGCCCGCCTGCAGGTTCGGCAGCGGCACATGCACGCCGCCGGGCAGGACCGGGTCGCCGCTGCCGGGCTGGAAGTCGAAGCTGCGGCCGTTGAGCTCCAGCTTCAGCGCATTGCTGATGCCACGGATGTCGCTGATGCCCACCGCCAGGAAGGGCGCCTCGAAGCGGTAGTCGGCCAGCCCTTCCCCGATGCCGTAGTTGGCCGGCAGCAGGAACTGCCCGGTGATGCGGCTATCGCTCTTGTACAACCGCGCCTGGTAGATGCCCCGGGCACGCAGCTCGGTGTCCACCTCGCCGGCCAGGCGCAGGCGCTCCGGCAGGAAGAACAGGCGGCTGCGTTCCTCTTTCTCGTCGAGGTAGCGCTGGCCGGTCTTCTCGTTGGTCTTCCACTCGCGGATCACGCGGCGGTAAGGCACCACCAGGATCGGCCCCGTCACCTGCTGGCTGTAGCTGGAGCTCTGGGCGATGTTCTCCAGCACGCCGTTGCGCGCCTGCTGACGCTCGTCGATCAGGCCGTCGATCATCAGCAGCGGAATCAGCAGCAACAGGATCAGCAGGGCGATGGCACCCAGCTTGAAACCCAGGGTACGGGTCATCTCGGACTCTCCTCATGTGTTCTCGATGGGGAAAGTCTGGGGAATGCGCGAGGCGGGGTTATGGGGAGAATGTGGAGTTTGTGTGGGGATTGGGTGGAGAGGGGGGATCGCTCATGCGGGGATCGCAGGATGGGTAGAGCGAAGCGAAACCCATCAGCGGAGTCGGGCGTTGCCCCATGGGTTTCGCTTCATTCGCAGAACGCCGCCCGGCCCACCCTACGAGGTGCCCGATAATGCGTAATGCGCGAGACGGAACACCGCCCGGTGGATGGGTGAAGCGTCATCCACCCTACGGCCCCCATTCGCGAATGAATTCGCTCCCACAAGGGACCGGCGCCCACATCCAGCGATCAGCACGACCCGCGGATGTAGTCCTCCAGGTGGTGGATCAGGCTTTCCTGCTCGGCGGTGATGTCGCGTACCAGGTCGCGGATGGAAAGCAGCCCGATCACCTTGCCGTCATCCAGCACGGGCAGGTGGCGCAGGTTCTTCTCGGTCATCAGCTGCATGCAGAACTGGTTGCTGTCCTTCGGGCCGACCACGAAGAGGTTGGAGGTCATGATCTCCTGCACTTCGGTGCCGTAGGAGGAACGGTCCTTGGCGGCCACGCGGCGCACGTAGTCGCGCTCGGTGACGATGCCCACCAACTCGTCACGCTCCATCACCAGCACCGCGCCGATGCCCTTCTCGGCCATCAGCTCGGCCGCCTCCAGCACGGTGGTGGTGGGGTCGACCCGGTAGATGGTCGTATGGGGCTTGCCCCGCAGTATTTCGGCGACGCTCTTCATTGGCTGCTCCCGGTTTCTCGTTGTTATGTGCACCGCGTTCCATGCACGGCGACGGTTTGAGAATAGTCAATTGTGGGCACTCGCAAGACGCGGCAGAATCGCCGCCAGTCGGGCCTTCCGGCCCTTTGGAAATGGACGTTCCCATGCTCCCCCGCAAGACCCTCTATGCCCTCACCGCGCTCTCGCTGCTCATGCTCGGCGGTTGCTCCAGCAAGGGCTATGTCACCCCCGACCATGGCGTCTCCCTCGCCGGCATCGACGATGCCGATATCGAGGAACTGTTCAGCAAGAAACCTGCCAGCCCCTTCCCGGCGCAGCTGAGCATCGTCCGGGTGGCCAGCACCTACCGGGACGGATTCGAGGTGGTGCAGACCCGCGACATCGAGTCCGATGCCGACCTGGCGCGCATCACCGAACAGCCGCTGGTCAGCCAGGCCGCGCCCCTGAGCCGCCTGCTGGTCCCCAACGACATGAAGAGCCTGAAGGACCTGCGCCTGCCCGCCGCGCACATGCGTTCGGACCTGCTGCTGGTCTACACCGTGGACACCACCTTCTATGTCGACAGCACCCCGCTGGGCCCGCTGACCGCCGTTTCGCTGGGCTTCCTGCCCAACCACCAGGCCCATGTGACCAGCACCGTCGCCGGCATCCTGGTGGATGTGCGCAGCGGCTACATCTACGGCTCCACCGAGGCCACCGCCCAGGAAGAACAACGCTCCAGCACCTGGTCCACCGAAGACGCGGTGACCGAGTCGAAGAACCGCGCCGAGAAGGCCGCCTTCGCCCGCTTCAGCGAAGGCTTCCCGGCGTTCTGGAAGGGTGTGACGGCGAAGTACGCCAAGAGCGCGCCGGTGGCCACGGCGGAGTGATTCTCCCGCGCTGACGTGGATCACGCGGAGTCGCCCCGGCGGAGCGCCTGGAGGGCTCCGCCGGTGGATGGAAGAGCGCCATCCACCCCGCATCCCGCCGGACGCCGCGCCGAAACGGGTGCACCACAAGGGTGCCTGAGCGAAGTCAGGCCGCCGGCAGGCGCAGCCGCACTTCCACGCCGCCGTCGAGGTTGCAGACCTGCAGGCTGCCACCGTGCAGCTGCGCCACTTCCTGGACGAAGTTGAGCCCCAGGCCGGTGCTCTTGCGGCCGCTGCCGGGGCGCGGCAGGGAATAGAAGCGCTCGGTGAGGCGCGGCAGGGCGTAGTCGGGAATGGCCTCGCCCTGGTTGTACAGGCGCAGGTCCAGCTCATGGCCGTCGCGGCTCGCGGCGATGCGGATCAGGCCGCCCGCCGGGGTGAAGTCCAGGGCGTTGTCCAGCAGGTTGGCCAGCGCCTGGCGCAGCAGGAAGCGTTCGCCCGATGCCTCCAGGCCGATGTTCACCGCATTCTCGATGCGCAGCCCGGCGGCCTCGATGCGCGCCGCCTGGGCCTGCAGCAGGTCTTCCACCATCGGTGCCAGGGGCACCGGCACCCGCTCCTCCAGGCCCTGGCGCTGCTCGACCTGGGCCAGGTACAGCAGGCGTTCGATCAGTTGCTGCAGGCGCGCGCTCTCGCCGCTGATATTGGCCACGAAGCGCTGGCGCTGCGCCGGGGGCATCTCGCCCTCCAGCAGTTCCGCCGCGCCACGGATGGCCGCCAGGGGGCTCTTCAGCTCGTGGGTCAGGGTGTGCACGTAGCGCTCGACATAGGCCTTGCCCTCCAGCTCGGTGCGCATGCGTTCGACGGCCCGGGCCAGTTGCGCCAGCTCGCCGCCGCGCAGGGTGGGCAGCTCGGCGCGCTGGCCCTCGCTGACGGCCTGGGCGTAGCGGGTGAGGCGGCGCAGGGAGCCGCTGAGCCACCAGGACAGCAGCCCGCCGATCAGCAGGCCGAGGACGATGAGCCCGGCACCGAGCCAGGCCAGGCGCATCTGCGAGCGGTAGATGTAGGGCTGCAGCGAGCGGTTGGGCTTGGCCACCGAGACGACGCCTATGATCTGGCCGTTGTCGCGGATCGGCGCCGCCACGTACATCACCGAGGAGTCCGGGTCGCTCGGGTCCTCGCGCGTGGAGCGGGCGCCGTACTGGCCGCGCAGGGTCAGCAGGACGTCGTTCCAGCCGGAATAGTCCTGGCCCACGGCCAGGCCGCTGGAGTCCAGCAGCACGCGGCCGGTGCCATCGGTGACGTAGATGCGGTGGTTCACCTCGGTCTTGCGCACGCCCCAGATCTCGGCGCCGGGCTGGCGCTTGCCGTAGGCCTTGAGCAGCTCGGGCAGGTTGCTCTGGCCCAGGGTGCCGTCGCGCACCGGGTCGCGGAGGATCTCGGCCAGCAGGTTGGCGGTGTCCACCAGGGTCTCTTCGGTGGACTGGCGCACGCCGGGGCGGATCTCGTCCATCACCGTGCTCAGCACGAAGTAGCCGGCCAGGCCGACGAAGAGGAAGTACACCAGGAAGATGCGGACGCCGAGCGGCATGGCGGGGCTCCGGTCAGGCGCTGGGGTCGTAGCTGTAGCCGAGGCCGCGATGGGTCTGGATCGGCTCGGCCTCGGCGTTCACCTGGCGCAGCTTGGCGCGCAGGCTCTTGATGTGGCTGTCGATGCTGCGCTCGTAGCCGGCATCGCTGGCCACGCCCACCGAATCGAGCAGCTGCTCGCGGCTGAACACCCGCTCGGGCTGCGCCAGGAGCGTCTGCAGCAGGCGGAACTCGTGGCGGGTGAGGCTCAGGAGCTGGCCCAGGTAGTGGATGCGGAAGCGCTCGACGTCGACCACGAAGGGGCCCTCGGCGGCGGCCGCGACCGGGGCGGGTGCGGCCTCGCGCGGGGCGGTGCGCTTGAGGATGGCGCGCACCCGGGCGGCCACCTCACGCGGGCTGAAGGGCTTGACCACGTAGTCGTCGGCGCCGATCTCCAGGCCGACCACGCGGTCGATCTCGGCGTCACGGGCGGTGAGGAAGATCACCGGCACCTCGGAGAAGCGCCGCAGGCGCTTGCAGGCTTCGAAGCCGCTGATGTCGGGCAGGCCGACATCGAGGATGACCAGGTCGAAGGGCTCGCGCGCCAGCAGCTCCAGGGCCTCGCCGGCCAGGCTCGACCAGGTGACGCCGAAACCGTCGGCCTGCAGGGCATAGACCAGGGTGTCGGCGATGGCCGCTTCGTCTTCGACAATCAGGATGTTGGGCATGGCGTCCGTGCAGGCGGGGAAATAGCCGGCACGGTGCCGCAGGCCTCGGGCGGCGTCAATCCCGCCGAGGCCGTCACCTCAGCCGGCGCGGCTCAGCACTGGGGCTTGCCGGCGGTGAACTTGCGCCCCGGGTAGATCGCGGCGCGGAACTCGCGCAGGGCCTTGGCGCCGATCAGCAGCGGGTAGTTGAAGCTGCTGCGGTCGGTGAGGTTGACCTCGACGGTGCGCTTGGTGTCGCCCAGGCACATCTCCATCTCGATCACCGGGCGCTTGGTCGGGTCGGCCTTCTCGCCTTCGTCGTCCTCTACGTCGCCGGCTTCCTCGGCGCGCGTCTTGATCTTGCTGATGCGCGCCAGGCGGTGCTCGTAGAGGGTGTCGTCGGCGTCCTTGGTGGCCAGGCGGAAGCGCACCCAGTCCTCGCCGTCGCGCTGGAAGCGCTCGATGTCCTTGGCCGACAGCGAGGCAGTCAGGGCACCGGTGTCCATCTTGGCCTTGAGGGTCTGGCCGATCTCCGGCAGGCGGATGTATTCGTAGCGGCCGTAGAGCTCGGGGTCCTCGGCGGCGAAGGCCGGCAGGGCGACCAGGGTCAGCAGGGCTAGGAAGCGTTTCAACGGGTTGTCCTCGGGATCAGGGTGCAGGGAGTAGGACTGGATGGCCGGCCATTCGTTCGCGTCACTTCGCCTTGGCGGGTGGCAGGCGCTCGCCGCCCCAGAGGGCGTCGAGGTTGCGGAAGCCCCAGTCTTCCGGGGCTTCGCGGCCGATGATGCGATCGCGCCCCTCCAGAGCCGCCAGGTCGATGATCTCCTGGGGGATCGGCACCTTGGAGCGCGCGGAGAAGAACACCTTGACCCGGGGCAGCAGCAGGGAGCGGGCGTTCTGGTCGATCACCACGCCGAGGCGGCCGCTCTCCAGGCGCACCAGGGAGCCGGTGGGGTAGATGCCGACGGTCTTGACGAAGGCCTGGAACACCTGGGGATCGAAGTGCCCCTTGGTCCACTCGGCCATCTTGTGCAGGGCCTCGGCCGGCGCCCAGCCCTTCTTGTAGGGGCGGTCGGAGGTGATGGCGTCGTACACGTCGCACACCGCGCCCATGCGCGCCAGCAGGCTGATCTGTTCGCCGCCCAGGCGATGGGGGTAGCCGCTGCCGTCGAACTTCTCGTGGTGATGCAGGCAGACGTCGAGCACCAGTGCGCTGACCTGGCGGCTGTCGATGAGCATGCGCGCGCCGGCCTGGGGGTGGTGGCGCACCGTGGCGAACTCCGCGTCGGTGAGGGCGCCGGGCTTGTTCAGCAGCTCCAGCGGCACGGCCATCTTGCCGATGTCGTGGAGCAGGCCGGCCAGGCCCGCCTCGCGCACCTGGGCCTCGCTGAGCTGCAGCTGGCGCGCCAGGGCGATCATCAGCGCGCAGACGGCGACCGAGTGCATGTAGGTGTATTCGTCGGAGCGCTTCAGCCGCGCCAGGCTGATCAACGCGTTGGGGTGACGCAGCACCGAGGTGGTGATGGATTCCACCAGTTCGGCGGCGTGGCCCAGTTCGATGGCGTGGCCGAGACGGGCGTCGTTGAACATCTCCATCACCGCCTCGCGGGAGCGGGCGCAGAGCTGCACCGCGCGGGACAGTTCCTCCTCCATGGTCGCCGGGTTCACCACCACGGGCGGCGCCTCGGCGGCCTCCAGCAGGCGTGCCTGGGCTTCCTGCTGCACCTGTTCGGCGGTGCTCCCGCCATTGGCGGAGCCCGCGTCGCTGTCCAGGCCCCTGGACGTGTCTATCCACACCTCGGTGACGGCGCTGTCGAGGATGCGGGCGAGGTCCTTTTCGGATTTCAGCAGGAAGCTGCTCTTCCAGAAGGGGTGGTCCATCCATGAACCGCATAATTCCTGGACGTACATGCCCAGGCGCAGGTCGGACACAGCGATCTTCTTGAGCACGGTAACTACTCGATGGAAATACGCGAATGCGCCTCCATCATGCCTGATGGCCAGCTGCCAGGACAGCCACCCGAACGGGACTTTCGCACCCCGTCACGTCTTGGCAAGCGAAGCCCGCTGCGTATCATGGCAACGCCACCCACAGGCCAAGGAGCCGAGGACCTATGCGGGCGCTGCTGACCGGTATCACCACCATCCTGCTCATCCTGATCAACACCCTGGTTTTGATCGGCCCCATGCTGCTGATCGCCCTGCTGAAGCTCGTGCTGCCGGGCCAGGCCCTCAAGGACGCCTGTTCCCGCGCGGTGATGTGGATCGCCGAGACCTGGGCCGAGAACGACAAGCGCATCTTCGCCCTGCTCACCCCCACCGCCTGGGACATCCGTGGCGGCGACGGCCTGCGCGGCGACACCTCCTACCTGGTGGTCTCCAACCACCAGTCGTGGGTGGACATCCCCGCGCTGGTGCAGGCCTTCAACCGCAAGACGCCCTATTTCAAGTTCTTCCTCAAGAAGGAGCTGATCTGGGTGCCCTTCATAGGCCTCGCCTTCTGGGCGCTGGACTACCCCTTCATGAAGCGCTACTCCAAGGCCTTCCTCGACAAGCACCCGGAGATGAAGGGCAAGGACCTGGAGATCACCAAGGCCGCCTGCGAGAAGTTCAAGCGCCTGCCGGTGACCGTGGTGAACTACCTCGAGGGCACGCGCTTCACCCCGGCCAAGCAGGCCCAGCAATCCTCGCCCTATCGCCACCTGCTCAAGCCCAAGGCCGGCGGCGTCGCCTTCGTGCTCGCCGCCCTGGGCGAGCAGCTCGATGCCATGCTCGACGTCACCCTGATCTACCCCGGCAAGGAGGTGCCCGGCTTCTGGGCCCTGGTGTCCGGCCAGGTGCCCCGGGTCATCGTCGACATCCAGACCCGCGACATCGACCCCTCGCTGTGGCAGGGCGACTACGAGAACGACCCGCAATTCCGCCAGCACATCCAGGACTGGGTGACCCGCCTCTGGGCCGAGAAGGACGCGCGCATCGAACAGCTGCGCGGTGAACTGCAGGGCTGAGCCCGCGTCCTTCGCGCCGGCCTCCCGAGCCGAAACATTTTCCGACGAAACGGCGCAGCCCCCTTGAGCACTGGCTCAGGGGGCGGCGCAGGCGCGCGCGCGACGGCCATGGGATTGGCCGCGAAGGGGCCGACCGTGTTTATATTGAACGCTCGATCAATTTAAAAGGAACCTCGACGCCCTCTTCCGTTTCTCATCAGGCGCGTGCCTGAATCTGCGTCAAAGGAGCATTTCTTGTCGACCCCCTCCCCCTTCCGCCACGGGGCCGCCCGACCATGAGCGTGCCCAATCCCCCCGGCAGCCTGCCGCTGCGCATGAACACGCCCGTCCTGCTGGGATCGGCGGGCTTCGTCCTGATCTTCGGCCTGGTGGTCGCGATCTTCACCGAGCAGGCCGGTGCCTGGTTGCTGCAGGCCCAGGCCTGGGCCGCCAACAGCGTGGGCTGGTACTACCTGCTGGCCATGACCCTGTACCTGGTGTTCGTGGTCGTCACCGCGCTGTCCGGCTACGGCAAGATCAAGCTCGGCGCCGACCACGACGAGCCGGAATTCAGCTACCTGTCCTGGGCCGGCATGCTGTTCGCCGCCGGCATCAGCATCACCCTGTTCTTCTTCTGCGTCTCCGAGCCGCTGACCCACCTGCTGCAACCGCCGCAGGGCGAGGCCGGCGGGCCCGAGGCCGCGCGCCAGGCGATGCAGTTGCTGTTCCTGCACTGGGGCCTGCACGGCTGGGGCGTGTTCGCCCTGGTGGCGATGGCCCTGGCCTATTTCGCCTACCGCCACAACCTGCCGCTGGCGCTGCGCTCGGCGCTCTACCCGCTGATCGGCAAGCGCATCAACGGCCCCATCGGCTACACGGTGGACGCCTTCGGCATCATCGCCACGGTGTTCGGCCTGGGCGCGGACATGGGCTTCGGCGTGCTGCACCTGAACGCAGGCCTCGACTACCTGTTCGGCATCCCCCACAACCAGTGGATTCAGGTGCTGCTGATCGCCCTGATGATGGGCGCGGCGGTGCTGGTGGCGGTGAGCGGCGTGGAGAAGGGCGTGCGGGTGATGTCCGACGTCAACATGCTGCTGGCCTGCTCGCTGCTGCTGTTCGTGCTCTTCGCCGGACCCACCCAGCACCTGCTTAACATGCTGGTGCAGAACGTCGGCGACTACCTCAGCGCCGTGCCGGCCAAGAGCTTCGACCTCTATGCCTGGAACAGCCCCTCCGGCTGGCTGGGCGACTGGACGGTGTTCTACTGGGCCTGGTGGATCGCCTGGGCCCCCTTCGTGGGGCTGTTCATCGCGCGCATCTCGCGCGGGCGCACCATCCGCGAGTTCGTCTTCGGCGTGCTGTTCATCCCCCTCGGCTTCACCCTGGCGTGGATGTCGATCTTCGGCAACAGCGCGCTGGAACTGGTGCTCGACCACGGCATGACCGAGCTCGCCGTCGGCGCCATCGAAGACCCGTCGATGGTGATCTACAAGCTGCTGGAGACCTACCCGTGGAGCCGCACGGTGATCGCCGTGACGGTGTTCGTCAGCTTCGTGTTCTTCGTCACCTCCGCCGATTCCGGCACCGTGGTGCTCTCGACCCTCTCCGCACGCGGCGGCGAGGAAGGCGAGGACGGGCCCAAGTGGCTGCGGGTGTTCTGGGGCGCGATGACCGCCCTGATCACCAGCGGGCTGTTGTTCGCCGGCAGCATCGACGCCCTGAAGTCGGCGGTGGTGCTGACCTCCCTGCCCTTCTCGCTGATCCTCCTGCTGATGATGTGGGGCCTGCACAAGGCCTTCTACCTGGAGTCCCAGCGCCAGCGCGCGCGCCTGCATTCCCTGGCGCCGCTGGACCAGCGTCCGCGCAAGGGCGGCTGGCGCCAGCGCCTCAGCCAGGTCGTGCACTTCCCCTCGCGGGACGAGGTGTACCGCTTCATGGAGCAGCAGGTGCGCCCGGCCATGGAGGCGGTCGCCGAGCAGTTCCGCGAGAAGTCGCTGCGGGTGGAGACCGAGCTGGACCCGGCCAACGCCAGCCTCAGCCTGGAGGTCGGCCACGGCGAGGAAACGCCCTTCCTCTACCGGGTGGTGATGCGTGGCTACTTCACGCCCTCCTTCGCCGTCGCCGGGCTGGACGCGCGCAACCTGCGCAACCGCCGCTACTACCGCGCCGAGGTGCACCTGGCCGAAGGCAGCCAGGACTATGACCTGGTGGGCTACAGCCGCGAGCAGATCATCAACGACATGCTCGACCAGTACGAACGGCACCTGCAGTTCCTGCACCTGGTGCGCTAGCTAGGGAGCCCGGGCTACGGAGCAGTCCGGCCTTCGGGTGCGAGGCCAGGTGCCCCCCGCCTTCCCCCATAAAAAAGAGGAGCCCATGGGCTCCTCGAAAACAGGTACCGCAACGTAGCAGGCGCGGTACCGGGGGTTTGCGGGTGGGTCAGGCGGCGCTGAACAGCTTGTGCGGGTCGATGACGAATTTCTTCGGCACGCCGGCGTCGAACTCGCCGTAGCCACGGGGCGCATCGTCCAGGCTGATCACCTGCACGCCGACCACTTCGGCGATGTTGATGCGGTCCCACATGATCGCCTGCATGAGTTGGCGGTTGTACTTCATCACCGGGGTCTGGCCGGTGTGGAAGCTGTGCGACTTGGCCCAGCCGAGGCCGAAGCGGATGCTCAGGCTGCCCAGCTTGGCGGCGGCGTCCACCGCGCCCGGGTCCTCGGTGACGTAGAGGCCGGGGATGCCGATCTTGCCGGCGACGCGCACCACCCCCATCAGCGAGTTGAGCACCGTGGCCGGCGCTTCGTGCTGGGCACCGGCATGGCCATGGCCTCGTGCTTCGAAGCCCACGGCGTCCACTGCGCAATCCACTTCCGGCTCGCCCAGCAGGGCGGCGATCTGCTCGTGCAGCGGGGTGTCCTTGGACAGGTCGGCGATCTCGAAGCCCTGGGCCTTGGCGTGGGCCAGGCGTACCGGGTTGACGTCGCCGACTATGACCACCGCGGCACCCAGCAGGCGCGCGGACGCGGCAGCGGCGAGGCCGACCGGGCCGGCACCGGCGACGTAGACGGTGGAGCCCGGGCCGACGCCGGCGGTGACCGCGCCGTGGTAGCCGGTGGGCAGGATGTCGGAGAGGCAGGTCAGGTCGCGGATCTTCTCCATGGCCTTGTCGCGGTCAGGCAGCTTCAGCAGGTTGAAGTCGGCATAGGGCACCAGCACGTACTCGGCCTGGCCGCCGGTCCAGTCGCCCATGTCGACGTAGCCGTAGGCGCCGCCGGCACGGGCCGGGTTGACGGTGAGGCAGACGCCGGTGTGCATTTCCTTGCAGGAACGGCAGCGGCCGCAGGCGACGTTGAAGGGCACGGAGACCAGGTCGCCGATCTTCAGGTTCTCGACGTCGCTGCCCTTCTCGATCACCTCGCCGGTGATCTCGTGGCCGAGCACCAGGCCGACCTGGGCGGTGGTACGGCCGCGCACCATGTGCTGGTCCGAGCCGCAGATATTGGTGGATACCACGCGCAGGATGACCCCGTGCTCGATCTTGCGACCGCGCGGGTCCTGCATCTTGGGATAGTCGATCTTCTGTACCTCGACCTTGCCTGCGCCGAGATAGACGACACCACGATTACCAGACATGCATGAATCTCCTTTGTTGTTGTGGATACAAAGGCGCGGCCTGGGCCACGCGGCCTTGTACTGGAGCTTGTGTCTGTTGCCGGACACCGCCGATGAACCTTGGCAGGGCGGTTTCCGAAAGCTGTAGCCCGGGGTCGGGCACGCGCCCGGACTGGAGCCCGGGCTGCGTCTGTTGGTTCAGAGCACCACGGTGCGGTTGGCGTTGAGGAACACCCGGCGCTCGATGTGCAGGCCCACGGCCTTGGCCAGGGTCAGGCACTCGATGTCGCGGCCCTTGGCGATTAGGTCCTCGGGGTAATGGGCGTGGTCCACCGGCTCCACGCCCTGGGCGATGATCGGGCCCTCGTCGAGGTCGTTGTTGATGTAGTGGGCCGTGGCCCCCACCAGCTTCACGCCCTTCTGGTACGCCTGGTGGTAGGGCTTGGCGCCCTTGAAGCCGGGCAGCAGCGAGTGGTGGATGTTGATCGCCCAGCCGTCCAGGCGGCGGCACAGCTCGGGGGACAGCACCTGCATGTAGCGGGCGAGCACCACCAGTTCGGCGCCGGTCTCCTCGATCACCTGCAGGACGCGCCGCTCCTGGGCGGGCTTGTCGTTGGGGTCGAGGGGGAAATGGTGGTAGGGGATGTCGTGCCAGCGCGCCAGGGGCTCCAGGTCGGGGTGGTTGGACACCACCGCCACCACGTCCATGGCCAGCTGGCCGATGCGCTGGCGGTAGAGCAGGTCGTTCAGGCAGTGGTCGGCCTTGCTCACCATCAGCACCACCTTGGCGCGGTAGCTCGGCGGGGTCAGTTCGACCTGCATGTCGAAGGGCGCCACGCGCTCGGCCAGGGCGGCGCGGAAGGCCTGCTCCTCGAAGCCGTCGGGCTGGCGGAACTCGATGCGGATGAAGAAACGCGCGGAGAGCCGGTCATCGAAGGAATGGTGCTCGGTGACGTAGCAGCGCTGCTCGTAGAGGAAGCGCGTCACCGCGTCCACGGTGCCCAGCACGCTGGGGCAGTGGGCGGTGAGGATCCAGGTGTCTGGGGTGCGGCTCATGTCGGGACCTCGGTAATCCACGCTATCCGGGGGCGTAGGGTGGATGACGCTTCACCCATCCACCTTCGCTGTGCTGCGGTGGACGAGAACGGCCTCGTCCACCCTGCCTTCAGGCCTTGATCGCCAGCCCGTACTCGGCGCTGGCGTCCTGCAGCCAGAGCCAGAAGTAGTCCGAGAAGCTGCGGCGGATCAGCAGTTCCCAGGTTTCCTCGCCAGTGTGGCGGATCACCAGTTGCGACTTGGCGAAGGTGGTGCCCACCGCCTTGCCCACCGGGAAGTTGCTCGGGTGCACGTCGTAGGGCGTGGACTTCATCAGCACCTCGCGCACCTTGGGTCCGCTCAGCTCGAGCACGGTCTGCCCGCCGCTGACGTTGATCACCGCGTGGTGCAGCCCCGCCAGGGCTTCACGCAGGCGCTGCTCGGCGGCGAACTCCTCGCCACGGGGGAGGATCAGCAGCCACTCGTCCGGCGACAGCCATTGCAGGGACGTCTCGCCGCTGGCCACCAGGGTCAGCGCCACGGGCAACTCCAGCCCCAGGGCCTTGTGCACGCCACCGGCGAAGGCCGGGTCACGGGCATCGCCACGCAGCACCAGGTGCCCGAGCAGCTTCTTCTCGCGCAGGGTGACGCCGGCACCGCCGGGCTTGCCCAGGGCGCCCTTACCGGCCAGCTCGTCGAGCCCGGCATGGAACAGCGGCGACTCGCCGGCCAGTTCGTCCGGACGCTGCTTGTACACGTTCACTGCGCTCATTTCTCACCTGCCTGGTGCACGCCGGCACCGTCGAATTCCATGGTCTCGGCCTGCTGCTTAAACATTCTGGCGCTCCCCTTTCGGGTCGTAGAACACCGAGCTGACGATCTCCGCCTCGATCACGCTGCCGTCCGCCAGCGGGGCGAAGACCTTCTGGCCCATGCGCTTGAGGCCGCCCCGCACCACCGCGAGGGCGAAGGAATACCCCATCGCCGCGCTCATGTAGCTGGAGGTAACGTGGCCGACCATGGTCATGGGGATCGACTGCTTCGGGTCGAACACCAGCTGCGAGCCTTCCGGCAGCACCTTGTTCGGGTCCAGGGGCTTGAGGCCCACCAGCTGCTTGCGGTCTTCGCGCAGGCAGTCCTCGCGGTTCATGCCGCGCCAGCCGATCCAGGAGAAGCTCTTGTTGCGACCGACCGCCCAGCCCATGTCGAGATCATCCGGCGTGACGGAGCCGTCGGTGTCCTGGCCGACGATGATGAAACCCTTCTCGGCCCGCAGCACGTGCATGGTCTCGGTGCCGTAGGGGGTGAGGTTGTACTTCTTGCCGGCCTCGATGAGCTTTTCCCAGACGCCGGCGGCGTAGTCGGCCTGGACGTTGACCTCGTAGGACAGCTCGCCGGTGAAGGAGATGCGGAACACCCGCGCCGGCACGCCGCCGACCAGGCCTTCCTTCCAGCTCATGAAGGGGAAGGCGTCCTTGTCCAGGTCGATGTCGGTGACCTCGGCCAGCAGCTTGCGGCTGTTGGGGCCGGACAGGGTCATGGTGGCCCAGTGGTCGGTGACCGAGGTGAAGTACACCTTGAGCTCCGGCCATTCGGTCTGGTGGTAGATCTCCAGCCATTCGAAGATGCGCGCGGCACCGCCGGTGGTGGTGGTCATCAGGAAGTGGTTGTCGGCGAGGCAGGCGGTCACGCCGTCGTCCATCACCATGCCGTCTTCCTTGCACATCAGGCCGTAGCGGGCCTTGCCCACGTCCAGCTTGGTCCAGGCGTTGGTGTAGACGCGGTTGAGGAACTCGCGGGCGTCCGGGCCCTGGATGTCGATCTTGCCCAGGGTGGACGCGTCGAGGATGCCCACGCTCTCGCGCACGGCCTTGCACTCGCGGGCCACGGCGGCGTGCAGGTCCTCGCCATTCCTGGGGAAGTACCAGGGGCGCTTCCACTGGCCGACGTCCTCGAACTCGGCGCCATTGGCCAGGTGCCAGCGCTGCATGGCGGTGTAGCGCTTGGGCTCGAACAGGTGCCCGCAGTGGCGGCCGGCGACGGCGCCGAAGGCCACGGGGGTGTAGTTCGGGCGGAACATGGTGGTGCCCATTTCCGGGATGCTGATGCCCAGCGAACGGGCGGCGATGGCCAGGCCGTTGATGTTGCCCAGCTTGCCCTGGTCGGTGCCGAAGCCCAGCGCGGTGTAGCGCTTGACGTGCTCGACCGACTCGAAGCCCTCGCGGGTCGCCAGCTCGATGCCGGCGGAAGTGACGTCGTTCTGCAGGTCGACGAACTGCTTCGGCGCACGGGCGGTGGACTTGTCGTGGGGCACCTGGAACAGCGCCAGGGTGGCCTCCTCGTGGCGCTTCTCGGCCTTCGGCAGGGTACCGGTGACTTCCTTGAAGCCGGCCTCGGCGGCCGCCTTGGCGCCCGCCTCGAAGCCATCGGCCAGGGTGTCCCCCAGGGCGAACACGCCGTTCACGGCGCCGGCGCAGATGCGCTTCTGGAAGCCGCCCTCGCCCGGCACGAAGGCCAGGATGTCCTCGCGCCAGGTGGGCTTGCCGCCCAGGTGGGAGGCCAGGTGCACCACGGGGCTGTAGCCGCCGGAGCTGGCGATCAGGTCGCAGTCGACCACCTCGCCGGGGCTGGTGACCTTGTGCGCCTTGACGTCGATGGCGCAGATGCGTGCACCGGTCACGCGCTTGCTGCCACGGGCCTCGATCACGGCGCTGCCGGTGAGGATGCGCACGCCACGGGCGCGGGCTTCTTCGACCCAGGCGCCACGGGGGTTGCTCCGGGCGTCGGCCACGGCGACCACTTTCTGCCCGGCGTCGAGCCAGTCCAGCACCAGGCGGTAGGCGTAGTCGTTGTTGGTGGACAGCACCAGCTCCTTGCCCGGCGCCACGCCGTAGCGGCGCACGTAGGTGGAGACGGCGCCGGCGAGCATGTTGCCCGGCACGTCGTTGTTCGAATACACCAGCGGGCGCTCGTGGGCACCGGCGGCCAGCACCACGCGCTTGGCACGGACGCGGTGCACGCGATGGCGGGCCTGGCCCATGGGCGCGGTCTCGCCGAGGTGATCGGTGAGGCGCTGGTGGATGGTGAGGAAGTTGTGGTCGTGGTAGCCGTTGACCGTGGCGCGCGGCAGCAGGGTCACTTCCGGCAGCTTCTCGAGTTCGGCGATGGCCTGCGCCACCCATTCGGCGGCGGGCTTGCCGTCGAGGGTCTCGCGGGTGTCGAGCAGGCTGCCGCCGAATTCTTCCTGTTCGTCGGCGAGGATCACCCGCGCACCACTGCGGCCAGCGGCCAGGGCGGCGGCCAGGCCCGCGGGGCCGGCACCCACCACCAGCACGTCGCAGTGGCGGTTCATGTGGTCGTAGATGTCGGGGTCAGTCTCGGTCGGCGCGCGACCGAGGCCGGCGGCCTTGCGGATGTACTTCTCGTAGGTCAGCCAGAGGTTCTGCGGGTACATGAAGGTCTTGTAGTAGAACCCGGGCGGCATCATCTGCCCGCCGACCTTGCCGAGAATGCCCATCAGGTCGGTGTTGACGCTCGGCCAGCCGTTGGTGCTGCCGGCCACCAGCCCGGCGTAGAGCGCCTGCTGGGTGGCGCGCACGTTGGGTACCTGGGTGGCGGGCGTGGAGCCGATCTGCAGGATGGCATTGGGCTCTTCGGCACCGGCGGCGACGATGCCGCGCGGACGGGAGTACTTGAAGCTGCGGCCGACGATGTCGACGCCGTTGGCCAGCAGCGCGGCGGCCAGGCTGTCGCCGGCGTAGCCCTGGTAGCTCTGCCCGTTGAAGGTGAAGGTCAGGGGCTGGCTGCGGTCGATGCGGCCACCCTTGGAAAGACGGTTGGGCTGGCTCATGCCGTTACTCCTTGGTCCACGGCTTTCTTCTCCTGGGTCCCGGCGTCGGTGATGGCAGGGCGCTCACCGACCTTGTAGGTCTCGAGGATTTCGTAGGTCACGGTGTGGCGGGTGACGTTGAAGTACTTGCGGCAGCCGGCCGCGTGCACCCACAGCTCGTGGTGGATGCCGCGCGGGTTGTCGCGGAAGAAGATGTAGTCGCCCCACTGCTCGTCGGTGCAGGCGTTGGGGTCCAGCGGGCGCGGGATGTGCGCCTGGCCCTTGGCGTGGAATTCCTCTTCGGAGCGCAGCTCGCCACAGTGGGGGCAGAAGATGTGCAGCATGGCGGGTCTCCTTAGTGAGCCACGGCAGCGGCGCCGTGCTCGTCGATCAGTGCGCCGTTGTGGAAACGTTCGATGGAGAAGGGCTTGGCCAGCGGGTGCATCTCGCCCTTGGCCAGGCTCGCCGCGAACACGTGGCCGGAACCGGGGGTGGCCTTGAAGCCGCCGGTGCCCCAGCCGCAGTTGAAGAACAGGTTCTTCACCGGCGTCTTGGCGATGATCGGGCAGGCGTCGGGAGTGGTGTCGACGATGCCGCCCCACTGGCGGTTCATGCGCACGCGCGAGAGCACCGGGAACATCTCGACGATGGCCTGCAGGGTGTGCTCGATGGTCGGGTAGGAGCCGCGCTGGCCGTAGCCGTTGTAGCCGTCGATGCCGGCACCGATGACCAGGTCGCCCTTGTCGGACTGGCTGATGTAGCCATGCACGGCGTTGGACATGATCACGCTGTGGATGACCGGCTTGATCGGCTCGGATACCAGCGCCTGCAGCGGGTGGGATTCCAGCGGCAGGCGGAAGCCGGCGAGCTTGGCCATGTGCCCGGAGTTGCCGGCGGTGACCACGCCGACGCGCTTGGCGCCGATGAAGCCGCGGTTGGTCTCGACGCCGATCACCACGCCGTCCTGCTTGCGGAAGCCGATCACTTCGGTGTTCTGCAGCAGGTCGACGCCCAGGGCGTCGGCGGCGCGGGCATAGCCCCAGGCCACGGCGTCATGGCGGGCCACGCCGCCACGGCGCTGCACGGTGGAGCCGAGGACCGGGTAGCGGGTGTTCTTGCTGCAGTCGAGGTAGGGGATCTCCTCGGCCACCTGCCTGGCGTCCAGCAGCTCGCCATCGATGCCGTTGAGGCGGTTGGCGCTCACGCGGCGCTCGGAGTCGCGCAGGTCCTGCAGCGTGTGGCACAGGTTGTAGACGCCACGGGCGGAATACATGACGTTGTAGTTGAGGTCCTGGGAGAGGTTCTCCCAGAGCTTCATCGCATGCTCGTAGAGGTGCGCCGACTCGTCCCACAGGTAGTTGGAGCGGACGATGGTGGTGTTGCGCGCGGTGTTGCCGCCGCCCAGCCAGCCCTTCTCGACCACTGCGACGTTCTTCACGCCGAATTCCTTGGCCAGGTAGTAGGCCGTGGCCAGGCCATGACCGCCGCCGCCGACCACGATCACGTCATAGACCGGCTTGGGCGTGGGGTTGCGCCACATGCGCTGCCAGTTCTCGTGGTGGCTCAGGGAATGCTTGAACAGGCCGAAGCCGGAATAACGTTGCATGCGCGTGCTCCTGGATCAGCGGTACACGGGGAAATCGGCGCAGAGGCCGGCCACCTGCCTGGCGACCTGGGCCTCGACATCGGCGTCGCCGAGGTGGTCGAGGATGTCGCAGATCCAGCCGGCCAGCGCGACGCTCTGCTCTTCCTTGAAGCCACGGGTGGTGATGGCCGGGGTGCCGATGCGCACGCCGGAGGTGACGAAGGGCGATTGCGGGTCGTTGGGCACGGCGTTCTTGTTCACGGTGATGCCGGCGCGGCCCAGGGCGGCGTCGGCGTCCTTGCCGGTCAGGCCCTGCTTGATCAGGCTGACCAGGAACAGGTGGTTGTCGGTGCCGCCGGAGACCACGTCGAAGCCGCGCTCGATGAACACCCCGGCCATCGCCTGGGCGTTCTTGATCACCTGCGCCTGGTACGTCTTGAAGCCGGGCTCCAGTGCCTCCTTGAAGCACACGGCCTTGCCGGCGATGACGTGCATCAGCGGGCCGCCCTGGGCGCCGGGGAAGACGGCGGAGTTGAGCTTCTTCTCGATCTCCTCGTTCTTGCGGGCGAGGATCAGGCCGCCGCGCGGGCCGCGCAGGGTCTTGTGGGTGGTGGTGGTGACCACGTCGGCGTAGGGCAGCGGGTTGGGGTAGAGGCCCGCGGCCACCAGGCCGGCGACGTGGGCCATGTCGACGAACAGCAGTGCCCCGACCTTGTCGGCGATGGCGCGGAAGCGCGGGAAGTCGAGGGTCTTCGAATAGGCGGAGAAGCCGGCGACGATCATCTTGGGCTTGTGCTCGACGGCCAGGCGCTCGACCTCGTCGTAGTCGATCAGCCCGGTGCTGGTGTCGATGCCGTACTGCACGGCGTTGTAGAGCTTGCCGGAGGACGACACCTTGGCACCGTGGGTCAGGTGGCCGCCGTGGGCCAGGCTCATGCCGAGGATGGTGTCGCCGGCATTGATCAGCGCCAGGTAGACGGCACTGTTGGCGGAGGACCCGGAGTGCGGCTGGACGTTGGCGTAGTCGGCGCCGAACAGGGCCTTGGCGCGGTCGATGGCCAGTTGCTCGACCTTGTCGACGTACTCGCAGCCACCGTAGTAGCGCTTGCCCGGGTAGCCCTCGGCGTACTTGTTGGTCAGGCCGCTGCCCTGGGCCTGCATCACCCGCTGGCTGGTGTAGTTCTCGGAGGCGATCAGCTCGATGTGGTCTTCCTGGCGGCGCTCCTCTTCCTGCATGGCGCTGAACAGTTCGTCGTCGTAGCCCTGGATCTGGTCGTGCTTGCTGAACATCGCTGATCTCCTGACGCGCCTGCGGTGGCGCCTGTCGTTTGGTACGGGGGCTTCCCGTTTGCAGCGATGGTATGACTCGCCCTGCCTTGCCAGATGCCTACGGACGCCACGGGAGAATGCGTTTGCGACATGCAAAGGGTCGCAATCGAACATCCATGCAGCAGACCCGGTCACCCACAGTTACGGTGGACCAAGCTGTGGATAAGCTGTACACCCCGCGCAACCGGCCAGGGCCTGCGCAGGCTGCGGCCCATTGCGCATTTATTGTGCGATGTCAGAGGGTTAGCGAAACTCTTACGCACAGAAGCTGTGCAGCGATCTGTGGACAAGCTGTGCGTGGATGGCGCAACGCCAGGCAAGCCGGGGCTCTCGCCCGGCTGTACGTGAACCGATCAGCCGTCAGCTGGCGAAGATGCCCACAGCGACGCGCCTGGACAGCGAGGGTGGCAGTGGATAGTTTCGACTCCCCGCAGCATTTCGCATGCGCCTGGACGAGCGACTCCATGATCACCTGCTACCTGCGCTACATCATCGATCCGTACAAGCTGGCCGAATTCGAGCACTACGGAAAACTCTGGATTCCCCTGGTGGAGAAATTCGGCGGCACCCACCACGGCTACTTCCTGCCCTCCGAAGGCGCGAACAATGTCGCGCTGGCGATGTTCAGCTTCCCCAGCCTGGCGGCCTACGAGGACTACCGCACCCGCTCCATGGCGGACGCCGAGTGCATCGCGGCCTTCGGCTATGCCGAGGAAACCCGTTGCATCCTCAGCTACGAGCGCAGCTTCTTCCGTCCGGTATTCAGCTGAGTACGCCCTCGCACCCGGGCTGGAGCCCGGGCCGCGCCCGAGGGGAAACCGCCCACAAAGACCGTGGACCACCCTGTGGATAAGCTGTGTGACGAACGCGCAGGGCCAGGCACGGCGCCGGCTGGCGCCGCCTGGCTCTTTTTTGCTCAGGGCCTGGCGGCCCGGTGGGTCAGTTCAGCTGGGTGAGGCACTTGTTGGTGACGCTCAGCAGCCGCTCGTGGGTGGCCTTGGGCAACGGCGTCTTCTGGGCCTTCAGTTCGTCCAGTTCGGCCTGGCTGAATTCGGCGCTGACCCGGTCGGCCGCGCAGCCGCAATATTTCTGCAACTTGTCCGCGCCGACTTGGGCCTGGGCCCCCGCCATGCACTCCTTGACGAAATGATCACGCTCGCCTGCGGGCCATTCGGCCGCCTGTGCGGAAAGGCTCACGAGCCAGGGCGCGGCAAGGGCGATCAGGTAGGAATAGCGCATCTGTGACACTCCTCATTGATGGCAAGGTCCGTCCCCGTGCAGGCACGGTTATGTTGTGAGCGGCAAAGACCCCGGCGAGTTCCTCCAGGCATCCCCGTCACCGGACCGGGGACAGCGCCTGGTTTAAAAAGGATGTCGCCTGGAGTCATTTGCGGGCGTCCATCCTGTCGTAAAGTTAGTTCCCATCCGCCCGCCCCTGCCGGGGACCCGGGCGACAGGACCAAGGACCCGAGATGACCGACCAGACCCAGCAATTCGCCAGCGACAACTATTCCGGCATCTGCCCCGAAGTCTGGGCCGCCATGGCCGAGGCCAACCGCGGCCACGAGCGCGCCTATGGCGACGACCAGTGGACGGCACGCGCCGCCGATCACTTCCGCCAGCTGTTCGAGACCGACTGCGAGGTGTTCTTCGCCTTCAACGGCACCGCCGCCAACTCCCTGGCCCTCGCCTCGATGTGCCAGAGCTACCACAGCGTGATCTGCTCCGAGACGGCCCACGTCGAGACCGACGAATGCGGCGCGCCGGAGTTCTTCTCCAACGGCTCCAAGCTGCTGCTGGCCCGCACCGAGCAGGGCAAGCTGACGCCCGAAGCGGTACGCGAGATCGCCCTCAAGCGCCAGGACATCCATTACCCCAAGCCGCGCGTGGTGACGCTGACCCAGGCCACCGAAGTGGGCACTGTGTACCGGCCGGAGGAAGTGCGCGCGATCAGTGCCGTGTGCAAGGAGCTGGGCCTGCGCCTGCACATGGACGGTGCGCGCTTCTCCAACGCCTGCGCCTTCCTCGGCTGCACCCCGGCGGAGCTGACCTGGAAGGCCGGCGTCGACGTGCTCTGCTTCGGCGGCACCAAGAACGGCATGGCGGTGGGCGAGGCCATCCTGTTCTTCAACCACGAGCTGGCCGAGGACTTCGACTACCGCTGCAAGCAGGCAGGCCAGCTGGCCTCGAAGATGCGCTTCCTTTCCGCTCCCTGGGTCGGGCTGCTGCAGGACGATGCCTGGATGCACTATTCCCGGCACGCCAACAGCTGTGCCCAACTGCTGGCCGAACTGGTGGCGGACGTGCCCGGTGTGAGCCTGATGTTCCCGGTGGAGGCCAACGGCGTCTTCCTGCAGATGTCCGAGCCGGCGCTGGACTACCTGCGCGCCCGCAACTGGCGCTTCTACACCTTCATCGGGGCCGGCGGCGCGCGCTTCATGTGCTCCTGGGATACCGAGAAGGAGCGCGTGCGCGAGCTCGCTGCCGACATCCGCGCCGCCATGGCCAACACCTGACACCTCCCTCCGGCCCGGGGCCCTGGGCCGCACTCCCCCTCCCTCCGTCCGAGGCGCCCCGCGAAAGCGGGCGCCTTTCCACATACGCGCCCCACACCCTGGATGAGGTTCCGCCAGAGATATCCTCAGGCCGCGGCTTATCCTCGATTTCGGTGCATCACCCTGTGGACAAGCTGTAGAGCGACGGCCAGGCGCCAGGCAGGACGGCACCTGTGCAGAACAGGTCGTTTTATGAGCGTATTCAAAGCGTTATGAATATTCGGCGCACAATTTCTGTGCGGCGATCTGTAGGCAACCTGTGGATAAGAGGCTGCAGGCCACGGGGTACGGCCGCTGCAGGGAATCGTTCAGATAATGAGCAGCGCTGCAGGCCGCGTGGCGCCTGGGGCAGCCCGGATGCGACACATGCAGCCTGGCAACGCCATGCCTGAATTTGTCCCCTGCTGCGGTGGAGGCTTCTGTGGACAAGCTGTGCAGCGTCGCCTGCATGCCTTGCGCCCCGTGGAGCGTGGCTTACAGGCTATTTATCGAACGATTTCAGAGGGATGGCGGCGATCTTGTGCACAGCCTCTGTGCAAGGAGCTGTGGCCTGCCTGTGCATAACCCGCTGCAGCGCCCGGCCCACGGTGGATACAAGCGAGCGGTCAATCCTTGATCAACGCCCCGCGCGCTACCGAACCCTTGCCAACCGGGACTCTCAGCCTGGTGACAAACCCACAGAAGCCGTGCACCAGCCTGTGGACAAGCTGTTCGCCAAACGCCAGGGGCCCCGTTTGCCGGCCCCCCTGGGCGATCGGTCAATTACTGATCAATAGTCGATGGCGACATCACCCTTGGGCACGCTGCAGCAGGAGAGGATGTAGCCCTCGGCGACGTCGTCATCGGTGATACCGCCGTTGTGCTCCATCTCCACCTCCCCCGCGGTCTTCATGACCTTGCAGGTGCCACAGATGCCCATGCCGCAGGCCTTGGGGATGTGCAGGCCGAGCTTGGCGGCGGCGGTGTGCACGGTCTCGCCCGGCGCCACGCGGATGCTCTTGCCGGTGCTGGTGAACTCCACCAGGTTGAGGTCGGCCGCCGGCACCGCCGGTGCCTCCGCCGCTTCGGCCGCATGCTCCTTCACCTCGGCGCGGATTTCCGGCGGGGTGGGGCCGAAGGCCTCCTCGTGGTAGCGCTGCATGTCGAAGCCGTTGGCTTCGAGCAGGCGCTTGACCGCGCTCATGTAGGGGGTGGGGCCGCAGCAGAAGATCTCGCGCTCCATGAAATCCGGTGCGATCAATTGCAGCATCGGCTGGCTGAGGTAGCCGCGATAACCGGACCAGGTCTCGCCGATGTCGTACTTCTCGCAGACCAGGTGCAGCTTGAAGTTGCCGACGCGCGAGGCCATGTGGCGCAGCTCGCGGTGGTAGATGATGTCCTTCGGCGTGCGCGCGCTGTGGACGAAGACCATGTCGACGTTGGCGTTGGTGTCGAAGAACCAGCGCGCCATGGACATCACCGGGGTGATGCCGACGCCGCCGGAGAGGTAGAGCACCTTGTCGGCCGGGAAGTCGATGGCGTTGAACAGGCCGACCGGGCCGTGCACCGGGATGACATCGCCTTCCTTGAGGTTGTCGTGCAGCCAGTTGGAGACCTTGCCACCCGGCACGCGCTTGATGGTGATGGAGAAGCTGTAGGGCACCGACGGCGAGCTGGAGATGGTGTAGGAGCGCATGATCGGCAGGCCGTCGATCTCCAGCTCCAGGGTCACGAACTGCCCGGGCTTGAAGAAGAACACCATCGGCTGGTCGGCCATGAAGCAGAAGGTGCGGACATCCCAGGTCTCCTGGATGACCTTCACGCAGCGCACCAGATGACGGCCGTTGGCCCAGGTCTGTGTCGTCACCGGATTCAGGAAGCTGTTGCTGCTCATAACGCATCTCCGCGCGGCCGGAAATCGGCCCCAATGGAACGGATTCTGCGTAAGCGAAAAAGCGCCCACTTACCTGCCAGCGACATTCACATGCTTATCGCGACCTGCCAGCAACGCCAAGGGCTGCGGAGTCGGAAACGGATGTGGCCGTGTCGTCCATGGATAAGGTCGGGTCAGTCCCCGACGCCACACTCAGCCCCAGCCGAACACAAGCAAACGAGCGACATTCCCCCTCTATCAGCGCGCTATCGGCAGCGTCGGAAGGGGAGGTGAAGCCGCCTTGCGTCACGACCGAAAGCCATTTTCGCGGAGGCCGCCCAGCGCGCCCCGCCACTGAGGAGTCAACGATGGATATCACTTCCACCCTGAGTCTGGGCGATCCGCTGGACCCGGCGCGCAAGGCCACCGCCGAGATGCTCCGCGAGCGCGACCACAGCTTTTCCCTGCCGCAGCCGTTCTACAACGACGAGCGCCTGTTCCAGATCGACATGCAGGAGATCTTCCACAAGGAGTGGCTGATCGCCGGCATGACCTGCGAGATCCCCGCCAAGGGCAACTACCTGACCCTGCAGATCGGTGACAACCCGATCATCGTGCTGCGCGGCGCCGAGGGGCAGGTGCATGCCTTCCACAACGTCTGCCGCCACCGGGGCTCGCGCCTGTGCGTCAGCGACAAGGGCAAGGTCGCCAAGCTGGTCTGCCCCTACCACCAGTGGACCTACGAGCTGGACGGCCGCCTGCTGTTCGCCGGCACCGAGATGGGGGCCGACTTCGACCTGAAGGACTACAGCCTCAAGCCGGTGAAGGTGAAGACCGCCGGCGGCTACATCTTCATCTCCCTGGCCGAGAACCCGCCGGCCATCGACGACTTCCTCTCCACCCTGGCCCATTACATGGAGCCGTACGACATGGAGAACACCAAGGTGGCCGTGCAGACCACCCTGATGGAGAAGGCCAACTGGAAGCTGGTGATCGAGAACAACCGCGAGTGCTACCACTGCAACGGCTCGCACCCCGAGTTGCTCAACACCCTACTGGAATGGGATGACGTCACCGACCCGCGTGCCAGCCAGGCCTTCAAGGACCAGGTAGCCGCCTGCACCACCGCCTGGGACGCCGAGAAGATCCCCTATGCCCACGCCAGCTTCGGCCTGCGCAACCGCATCGTGCGCATGCCGCTGCTGCAGGGCACCGTGTCCATGACCATGGACGGCAAGCAGGGCAGCAAGAAACTCATGGGGCGCATCAAGAACCCGGACCTGGGCTCCATGCGCATCCTCCACCTGCCGCACTCCTGGAACCACTGCATGGGCGACCACATGATCGTCTTCACCGTGTGGCCGATCAGCGCGCAGGAAACCATGGTCACCACCAAGTGGCTGGTGCACAAGGACGCGGTGGAAGGCGTGGACTACGACGTGGCGCGCCTGCGCGAAGTGTGGGACGCGACCAACGACCAGGATCGTCGCCTCGCCGAGGAGAACCAGCGCGGCATCAATTCCACCGCCTATCAGCCGGGGCCCTACTCCAAGACCTACGAGTTCGGCGTGATCAATTTCCTCGACTGGTACAGCGAGCGCCTGCTCAACAACCTGGGCGACGTTCCCGCCACCCGCCTGCGCCAGGTCGGCGAATAAGGCGATGAGCCTGAGCCTCGGGTTCGTCCTGCTGCTCACCCTCTACACGGCGCTGGCCTGTCGCAAGGGACGGCGCCCCGAGGCAACACACTGAGGTCCCGCAAGGGACACCCTCGCCCCCATCAGGTCGTCGGCCCTGGCGGGGGCTTTTTTTGCACAGGCCCGTGCGCACCACGCCAGGCCAGCAGGCCCGACGGCCCGGGAAGCCTGCACGGAGCAGGGCACGAGGGGCCTTTCCGAATGGCGTGAGCCTATGCGCCTGGGCGCTGGCAGGTCTTGAGCAGGCGGCGGATGGCCTTGTTGATGCTGCGCTTGCCCAGGTCCTCGACGGAGAACCAGCGGCAGTCGGCGATCTCGTTCAGCGGGGTGGGCTGCTGGGATTCCGGCATCGGCGCTTCGAAGACGTAGTGAAGGGTCGTGTACAGCTCCAGGGGCGCGATGTAGTCGAGGGTATCGACCGCGAGCCCGGTCTCCTCCACCAGTTCGCGGAACGCCGCCTGCCCGGGCGCCTCGTCCGCCTCGATCCGGCCACCTGGCAACGTCCACTTCGACTTGGGTTTGCGCACGAAGAGGATCTTGTCCTGCATGCGGCAGATGACGGTCGCCCGTTCTTTGATTGCCCTGCCCATCTGCTCACCCCCTGCCACTGCATCGAAAGACCGGAACGGTCACGAAAACCCTCGTAACCAAGGCAAGAAGGGCGCCAGACATCGCCGGCCCCCACACGAGGACGCGCCTGAATCTAACGTTAGGCGCCCTTGGCGATATCTGCCTCGCGCAGAAGCTTGGAACAGGCCCTTCCGGGGAAGATTCCCGGTCTATTTACCGTGGCAGGCGAACCCGGCCCGTGCTTCGGGTGAAGGCACCCGCGAAAAGCCGGCAGGAAACGAGGCGTGGATGCGCAGAAAGACCGGAAGCCCGACGGAAATTTCTGCGAAGCGGATGGTGGAGTATCCCACGTGTCACAAGGAAGTTTGTAGGTCGGATTAGTCCGACTCACCACCGAACCGGACCGGGTTCACAACCTCGCGCCGAAGGACCGGGATAATGCGAAACCATCAGGCTCCTACAGTTAGAACCTACAAAAAATCCGGATCGCCAAAGTCTGGATCGTAGGAGCCATCTGATTTTTACTCAGTTCAGCCTGTAAGGAGTGCTGAGATGAAACGACTACTGAATATTCCCCTCCTCGCCCTCATCTGCGTCGCCGGCCTGGCCCAAGCGGAAAACGCGTCACCGGCCCTAGGACAGATCACTTTCGTAGGAAGCATCTGCAAGGACCTTTGCGATACCCCTGCAAGCACCTGGCTCGAACATGTAGGACGCCGTAGCGGCCTCAGCCCCATCGGCCGATCGGAGCCCAGCGGGCGCGGCCATTGCGCAGGCCTGGGTGAAACCAGCTCGGTGAGCATGACCAGCATCGCCTCCCGCACGGGCGACGCCGGGATCATCACGGTGGTCTACAACTGAGGCCGCATGCCGAGCACACCGCGAACACCGATCCGGTACGCGGGACTGCGAGCCGCCATCACACTGGGTCGTGCATGGCGGCAAGGCAGGAAGGATTCGCTTGATCGAGCAGCGAGCTGGCGCGACAGCTGGAGTCCGCGGCCATCGACCTGCCGAGGCAGGCCTGCCTGCATGCCGGTCGAGGCCGCGCGGGGATGGTCCATTAGACGCCATGAAGGCTGGCGCGCCTGCGATCGAGTGGCGAGGCCGCCGACTCGGAACCCCAGGTGTCAGGGATCGCGTGCTGACCAGGGTTGCATCAGCACCGGCCCGAGCGCCCGCGCATAGGCATGGCGAGCCGCACGGTAGCCGGGATCATTCGGCTAGCGCGATTTCTGTCCGCCCACCGAGTGTGACGCAGCGCACCTCGACCTGTTGGTAGCTGGGGTCGTCCGGGTCCTGCTCCGGCAGTTGGTAGTCGACCCGGCAGGCCTTGTCCGGCCCTTCGCCCCAACGGACGATCAGCACGCCCTCACGGGGGAGCCCGCGCAGGAATGCCCGCCCCCCCTGCCCCACCATGGCCAGGGACACGCCCTGGGCATCGATGACGTCGGAGCCCAGCGGCGGGTTCTGGCCATCTTCGCGAAGGATGCGCAGCAACACCGGCACGCCGGTGATGGTCGGGTAGCTGAGCATCACCACGGCACCATGGCGCGGGGCCACCGCCTGCTCGGTGATCTGCAACTCGACGTTGCGCAGGGTGCCGACCGGGTCGATCGCCACCTGGTTGTGGCGGTAGGGGGCGAGGCCGCCGACCACCGCGTAACCGTTGCTGCCGACACGGGCGTTCATGTCGTTGCTGACATAGGCCCCTTCCGCCCCCTTGGCCTCGACGACGGCATAGGTTTCGCTCTGGCTCTGGGTGAAGTTGATCCCACCTGGGTGGGCCACCAGGCTGCCACCGATACCGACGCTCTGCTGGCGGTAACCGGTGCCCTCGCTGTAGCTGGCGTTGAGCGACGCCGCCGGTGCGAAGTAGTGGACGCTGCCGCCGGCGCTGCTGGACCGGTCGCCCTGGTCGCTGCTGCGCGAGCCGTAGAGGCTGTAGTTCATCTGCGAGCGCTCGCCCGCGACGCCGCTGAGGCTGGCCTGGGTGTTGCTGCGCTTGCCGGCGTAGCTGACCGAGCTACTGAGGAAGGGCGAGCGCACGTCGCGCCCCAGGGGCACGCTGAAGGACAGCAGGTACTGGTTTTCGTATCCCGAGCCCATGCGCGTCCGGCCTGCCGAGGTGCTCATGGTTCCCCAGCTGAAACCGTTGGAGTAGCCGGCCTGGAAGGTCATGTCGCTGCGCTGCCCGGCGTTCCAGTAGTTCTGTGCCGACCCGCTCAGGTAGAGGCTGCCGAAGTTCGCCCCCAGGGGCTGGCTGATGTTGGCCTGCAATCGGCTGCGCTGGCGGTAGAGGCGGCTTTCCGGGTTGCCGACGGACTGCGCGTAGTCGCCGAACTCGAGATATCCCTCGCTGGAGAAGCGGTAGGCAGCCAGGGTGAAGTTGGTCTGGGTGCTGTCCAGTAGCTTGCTGAAGGTGACCCGGTAGCTTTGGCCGCTCCTGGGGGCGGAGTCGGCGACGGGACGCTCGGCGACATGCGAGCGGGTGACATCGAACGCGACGGCCCCAAGCTCGGTGCTGATCGCGACACCGCCCTGGGCGGCCATGTACCTCTCGGCCACGATGCTGCCCAGGTAGCCGGTGAAGGCGTTGGTCACACCGCGCTGGTAGGTGCCCATGACGAACTTCGGCGATGCGTCCAGGCTGCGGTCCCGGTACTCGCCGGCCGTCACGCTGAAGCGCGATACACCGGGTCGCAGCAACTGGGCCACCGAGGCGTAGGGCACGACGAAGGAGCGCTGGCGGCCATCGGCCTCGGTCACCGTCACCTCGATGTCACCGGAGTAACCCGAGTCGTAGAGGTCGTCGATGCTGAAGGGGCCGGGCGCCACTGTCGCCTCGTAAAGCACCGATTGTCCCTGGCGCACGGTGACCTTGGCGTTGGTTTCCGCCACGCCCCGGATCACGGGGGCGAAACCGCGCTGGGAGTCGGGGAGCATGCGGTCGTCGGAACTGATCTGCACGCCTCTGAAAGGCACGCTCTCGAACAGCTCGCCAGGGGTGTAGTAGTCACCGACCGTGAGCTGCGAGCGCAGGCCGGTGAGGTCGCGCTGGGCATAGGTGCTGGCGTTGCTGTAGTGGCTGCGGGTAGGGCCGCCATCCTGGCTGGAGCGGTTGTAGTAGCCATTGGAGCGCAGGCGCCACTCACCGATGTTGAGACCATTGTTAAGGCCCAGGGACAGCTGGTTCGAACCGACGCCGCCGCTGTGGCTGCGGTAGCCGCTGGCGTTGTAGCCGATGAAGCCGGCCGTGACCCCGGCATCCCAGTCACGGGGGTCCACGTGCCCGCGTGCCTGTCGCCCCAGGTACGCCTGCGGGATGCTCAGTTGGGCGCTCAGCTCGGACAGATCGACCTCGACCTGCGCCTGGGGCACCAGGCGATCCAGCTCGACGCAATCCTCGTTGTCCGTAATCGACTGCCGAGCGGCCTGGGGGTCCGGCAGGTTCGCCAGCTCGATGCCGAAGGTGCCGACGTGCTCGGGCTTGAAGCAGTAGCGCTGGATGACCGCAGCGCCCTCGCCCTCGCTGAGCACCCGCAACTCGTGCCGCCCCCTCCAGGTCTGGTTGACGTAGATATCCAGGAGATAGGTGCCGGGAGGCAGGGCGTTTGCGTTGGCGAAGCGCGACAGGTCGACGGCCTCCTCCGCACCGCTACCGAAGAACGCCGGGTTGAACACGGCATAACGGGCCGGGGAAACGCCTTCGTCCGCGTCCACCTGGCTCCAGTCGCTGAGCGCCAGGGAGGCAAGGACCACGGCCATGACCTTGAGCCGTCCCCCTCGGGGCGCGAGACGCACCCTGCGAGCGCCACGCGTGGCCGATCCCGGATACCTGTCTGAAAGAGCTTTCATAGTCGTACCTGGCGCATCGATGAATGGCGCGCGAACGATCGAGCGGCATCAGCGCCTTTCGCGCACGAGCCGCCTGCTCACGGCTCCAGCCTCGCCTCGTGCCCAATGGATGAGCCGTAGTCGTTGATCCACTTCGTCACCACCGTGGCGGCCGCTCCACGCTGCACCGCGCCCGGCAGGGGGAAGTCGCGGCTTCCGAGCGGCGGCACCATCCCATCGCCGGCCTGGTGCGCCCGCCCGCCGACATTCAGCGAGACATCGCTGAACGACACATGGAAGGCGCTGGGGTTGCTCGCTCGCAGCACGCTTTGCGCGCCGTTCTGCACCAGTCGCCAGCTGATCTGCTGGGCCGCTCCGGACGCGCTGCCCGGCAAGCCGGACGGTCGATAGAAGAGTTTCAGGCGGGTGCGGATGGCGAACTGCATGGAGTTGCCGCTGTCCGCCGCGGGTTGTGGCGGGACATCCAGGAGGTTGAGCCAGAACACCGTCTCGCGGTCAGTGGGCAGTGCCTCGCCCGTGAACGCCAGGCGCAGGCTCTGCCCCTTGCCCGGGTCGAGGCGGAAGATCGGCGGCGTGAGCAAAAAGGGCGCATCGGCCTGCTCCGGCTTGCTCGACGGGTCGCCGCGATCGATCCAGGCCTGCACCAGGGACGGCTCCGTACCGTCGTTGCTCACCCGCACGCTGATTTCCTGCTGCTTGGCGGGATAGATGAAACGGGTGCCGTTCACCACCATGCCGGCCTGCACGCTCGGCAGGAAGGAGGCGATGAAGAGTGCGGCGATCAATCGGGTGATCCTTGCGGTGGGGTGCATCGGTTTTTCCTGAATGGCCGCCGCCCGGGGCGGGCCGGGCGGGTGGCGATTGGTCCTGATTCGTGGCGGGGAAGGCGGGAACGAGGGCCGCAGTGGCGGCGCGCCTTTTCCAGGGGGAAGATGATATCGAGCGACACACCCGCCATCCGGCATCGAGCGCCAGGAAAAACCGTAGGAAAAATCCTTAAAAAGCCAGGAAAAAGCCGTCAACTCCAAAAATGAGGCAGGGGTCGGATCCGGAGATGCGCAAAGTCAGGGCGCGGGAGTACGCAGGGGAGGCCCTTCGCCAGGGAGGGGCCCGGCTAGGAAGCGGTGCTGTTGGCCAGGTCGTTGCGCCGGGCGAATTCGATCAGTTCCAGCAACGAGCCGAGGTTGAGCTTCTGCTGGATGCGGCTCTTGTAGGTACTGACGGTCTTGTTGCTGAGCAGCATCAGGTCGCCGATCTGCTTGTTGGAGAGACCCGCCGCCAGGTACTGCAGCACCATCAGCTCCTGGTTGGACAGACGTGCGACCAGCTCGGCCTCGCTGGTCAGCGCGGTCTGGCCCGCCTGCAGTGCATCGGCCGGGTAGAAGGAAAACCCCGCGCTGATCGAGTTGATCGCGATGACGAGGTTCTGCAGGTCCTCTTCCTTGCTGACGAATCCCTTGGCGCCCGCCTGCATGCAGCGCTGGCAGAAGCTCTCGGCGGGTTGCGAGGTGAGCACCAGCACATGGCTGTCGAGCCCCAGGGCGCGGATGCGGGCGATCACCTTGAGCCCGTCCAGGCGCGGAATACCGATATCGAGGATGACGATGTCGGGCTCGTGCTGGCGGATCAGTTGCAGCGCATCGACACCGTTGTCCGTCTCCGCCAGCACCTGGATGCCATTGCGTTCCAGCAGCATGCGCACGGCGAGGCGGATGACGGGATGATCGTCGACTATCAGGGCACTTCTCATGTCGGTCTCTTCTGGGGCGACGCGGGCTCTACGCCGAAGCACGGCAACCATGGCCACGCCCAAGCACTGATGAAATTTCCTACAAATTTCCGGGAATCTTCGCCTAGCTCGTTGCCGAGCCTCCTCAGTAACGTGACCGGCATCACACATCTGCCGAGCGAAACCCGATGAAGAACATAAGCATTCTGGTGCTGGAAGACGAACCCTTCCAGCGCCTGCTGGCGATAGCCGCACTGGAGAGAATGGGCCTGGACCGGATCCATGGAGCGGAGGACGGCGACCAGGCGCTGGCCATGCTACAAGCCTGCGGCGGTGTCGACATCGTGCTCTGCGACCTGCGCATGGCCGGCATGGACGGCCTGGCCTTCCTCCGCCATGCCAGCCAGCGGGGCCTGCTGCGCGCGGTGATGCTCGCCAGCGCTGTCGAGCCGGTGCTGCGCCAGGCCACCATCTCGATGATCCGCTGCCTCGGCGTGGAATTCCTCGGCGATCTCGGCAAGCCGTTCGACATCAACCGGGCCGCCCGCCTGCTGCGCGGCTTCGCGCCCGAGCAGGAGCAGTTGCCCGCATCCCCCGAAGTGATGGAGCTGCCGTCCCTGGCGGAGATAGCCGAAGGCTTCGAACGCGACGAGTTCGAAGCGTGGTTCCAGCCCAAGGTCGACATGCGCGACGGTGCGTTGCGTGGCGCCGAGATGCTCGCTCGCTGGCGCCACCCCCAGCACGGCATCCTGTCGCCGGCACAGTTCCTGCCGCAGATGGAGGCCAGCGGCCTGGTGGATCGCCTGTTCTGGCGCTTGCTGGACCAGGGGCTGGCGGTGCAGCAGGAACTGGCGCAAGAGGGCCGGCAGGTCGAGCTGGCCATCAACATCCAGCCCATCCAGCTGGGCGACCGGCAGATGGTCGAGCGGGTGGCACGACGCCTGATGGACAGCGGCCTGCCCGGCGAGGGGCTGACCTTCGAGGTGACCGAGACGGGCCTGCTGCGCGCCCCGGCGACCAGCCTGGAGAACCTCGTGCGCCTGCGCCTGATGGGCTGCGGCCTGGCCATGGACGACTTCGGTGCCGGCTACTCCTCGCTCGACCGGTTGTGTGCACTGCCCTTCAGCCAGATCAAGCTCGACGCCTCGTTCATCCGCAAGCTGCAAAGCCAGCCCCGCTGCGGCGCCGTCATTCGCAGCAGCGTGACCCTGGCCGAGGCGATGGGTATTTCCCTGGTGGTCGAGGGCGTGGAGACCCTGGAGCAGAAGACACTGTTGATGGAGCTGGGTTGCGTGCAGGCCCAGGGCTACTACTTCGCCCGGCCCATGGACGGGTCGGCCTTCCGTCGATGGATCGGCGATACCCGCCCACCAGCGACCACCCGGCTTTCGTCCTGACGCCTTCGACGGCTCAGGGCGCGGGTGCCGCAGCCCCTTCGGTCAGGTAATCACTCAACTCCAGTTGCAGACGCTCCAGCGCGCGCACCAGGTCTTCGACACCCCGGCGCAGGCCGTCAGGGGCACTGGGCACCGCGCAGGCCGCCATCAGCCGCTGGCACGCCGCGACGACCTCCTCGGCCCGCACGACGCGGGCTGCGCCAATCAACCGATGCGCCAGCTCGGACAGGCCCGCGCTATCACCCCGCTCCAGCAACATGCCGAGCAGGGCGAGGTCCTTGCCGTTGGTGGCCATCAGTTCGCCGAGCAGGTTGCGCACCAGCAGCGGGTCGCCGCCGGTCAGGGGTTGCAACGGGGACAGGTCGAACAAGCCGGTGACCGAAGGGCCCTCCGCCTCGAGCAGCTCCCCTTCGCCGACACCGAAGACCCGCTGCAGGGCGGCGAGCCCGATGGGCTTGGCCAGGCACTCGTCCATCCCGGCAGCCAGGCCCCGCTCGATCTCGTCGGCCTGCGCATCGGCGGTGAGCCCGAGGACCAGCGTGCGAGGCCGCACGCCATCGCGCTCCTCGCGGCGTATCGCCGCCGTCAGCTCGGCCCCGCTCATGCGGGGCATGTGGCAATCGGTGGCCACCGCGTCGAAGTGCCGGGCGCGCCAGCGTTGCAGGGCGTCCTGGCCATCCGCCGCCTCCTCGGCCTCGTGACCGAGGAAGACCAGTTGCTGCTGGAGAATCTGCCGGTTCACCGGGTGATCGTCGACCACCAGTACCCGCAGGCGCCTTGCCGGGCCGGCCAGGGGGCCCGGCGTGGGGACGGGCTCGGGAACGGGGTCGAGGCGGTGCAGGCGCAGCTCCACCTCGACCCGCGTGCCGCGCCCCGGCTCGCTGTCCAGGGCCAGCCGGCCGCCCATCATCGTGCAGAGCGAGCGGCAGATGACCAGGCCCAGGCCGGTACCTTCGGTCAATTGATCGGCCTGCTCGACCCGGGAGAAGGGCTGGAACAGCCGCGCCTGGTCCTCGGGCGCGATGCCGATGCCGCTGTCCTCCACCACCAGCACCACCCGCAGCATCCCGGGCTCGGCGAGGTCCCCCGTGACGCGCACGCCGACCCGCCCTTCAGGGGTGAACTTGATGGCATTGCTGACCAGGTTGGAGAGGATCTGCTTGAAGCGCATGGCATCGACCAGCACATCGCCCTGGATGCTCGAATCGATTTCCAGCACCAGCTCCAGGCGTTTCTGCCGGGCCAGGCCGTCGAACACCCGGGCCACCGACTCCACCAGCTCGCGCAGGTTGGCGCGCGCCGGGGCCAGGCTCAGGCGTCCCGCCTCGATACGGGCGATGTCGAGGATGTCGCCGATCAGGGTCAGCAGGCTGCGGGCCGACCCATAGGCCACCTGGATGCCGGCCGGGTCGATCGGGCCGTGCTCCGCGCGCTTGAGGGCCAATTCGAGGATGCCGATCACCGCGTTCAACGGAGTGCGGATCTCGTGGCTCATGGTCGCGAGGAAGGCGGTCTTGGCTCGGCTGGCGTCGTCGGCCAGGTTCTTCGCCTCCTCCAGCTCACGGACCAGATGATGGTGCTCGGTGATGTCGATCCAGCCGCAGATCACGCCCTTGACCGCGCCGGTCGAGTCCTGGAAGGGCTGGGTCCAATGCTCGATCCACAGCCTGCGCCCGCCCAGTTCCAACTCGTGCACGCCACGCACCAGTTGCCCGTCGACCATCGCCTGCAGGTAGCCCTGGTGGAAGAGCGGCGCCGCCTCGAAGGCCAGGGGCAGCTCCGGGGCCGTCGTCCCCAGGATGTCTTCGCGCGCCAACCCCAGGGTGTCCAGGTAGCTGCGGTTGCATGACAGCAGGCGGCCCTCGACATCACGCACGAAGACCGGTTGCGGCATGCAATCGATCAGCGTCTCGATGAAGCGCAGCTCGTCGTTCAGCTGCCGCTCCGCCGTCATGCGCTTGCGCACCTCGCGGCGCAGGCGAAGGCCCCAGGCCAGGGCCAGGGCCAGCAGCACCAGCGCACCGATCACGATCTGCAGGATCAGCTGGTTGTAGTCACGCCAGGTCTGCGCACTCATGGCCGGGCTGCCGCGCCAGCGATTGGCGGCAGCGTTCAGCTCGTCCGGTGCCAGGCTCGCCAGGGCCTTGTCGAGGATCGACTGCAGCTCGACATCGGCCCGGCGCATGGCGAAGTTCGCCGTGGCCGGCTCGATGGGCACCAGCTCAGCCACCGCCAGGCGATTGCGAAACAGCCGGACCACGTAGTAGCGGGCCGTGGGCAGCGACATCAGGGCCGCATCGGCGCCGCCGCCGTAGACCAGGTTCATCGCATCCAGCGTCGAGCCCGCCTCGACGATTTCGGCACCGGGGTAGGTGTCCCGCACCTCCGCCAACGCCACGTGCCCCCTGGCGATGGCGAGCCGCTTGCCCTCCATGCCGTCGAGCGGTTCGGCGAGGCCGTCGTCGCCGCGCGGCGCCACCAGCACGAAGGGGTTGGTCATCACCGGGCGGGTGAAGCGCAGCAGCGCCTCGCGTTCGCGCCCCTGGCTGAGGATCGCGAGGTCGGCGCTGCCTTGCTGCAGGCTGCTGATCTGGTCGGTAAAGCCACCACGACGGCTGATCGCCTCGAAGCGCAGGCCGGTGCGCAGGGAGGTCATTTCCAGCAGGTCGGCGGTGATACCGCGGAACTGGCCCTGGGCATCGAAGAAGGCCATGGGCGCCATGTCGTCGTCGATCACCAGGCGCACCACCGGGTGACGCTCCACCCAGCGGCGCTCTTCCTGCGTCAGGGGCAGGGGCTCCAGCGCCGGTATCACGCCGCTGCCGATCCAGCGCCGGGTGATCTCATCCAGGCGCGAGCGGCCAAGGGCATGGAGCGTGGCGTCCAGGCCGCGCAGCAGCGGGGCATCGTCCGAGCGCACGATGAAGGCCACGCCATCGGCCTTGAGCTCGGCGAAGCGCTCGAAGCGCACCATCCCGTGGAAGCCCCGGTTGATCCGGTAATAGGCGGCAAGCACATCGCCGAGGTACAGGTCGGCCTTGCCGAAGGCCACTGCGGCCATCGCCCCGTCCACCGAATCCGCGGCCACCAGGCGCGCGCCGGGAAATCCGCGGCGCAGGGCCGGGTCGCCCAGGTACTCGGTGGTGGTGACCACGGTCAGCCCGGCCAGGTCGGCGGGGAACTCGCGCGTGTCCTCCTGGCGTCGGAACAGCGCCGCGTGCTCGATGGCGAAGGGTTGGCTGCGCGCCACGCTGGCACCGCGCAGGCCGTGACTGGACGCGGTCGTCATGTCGATCTCGCCCGACTCCAGTGCCCGCGCGAGGGCGGCCTGGTCCGGCAGCTCGCGCAGGACGATGCGCATGCCCAGCATCTGCCCGACCAGCGCGGTGGTGTCCGCCGTGATGCCCTCGAAACTGCCGTCGCGCTGCAGCATCGCCATCGGCGCCTCGGCATCGCCGGCCACCCCGAGCACCAGGTCGCGCTTCTGCCGCAACCAGTGCCAGTCGCTCTCGGATATGGCCAGCTCCTGCTGGTCGACCTGCAACTGGCTCGACAGATGCAGGGGCGCAGCTCCCACGGGGGCGGATTCGACCGCCATCGGTGACAGCAGAAAGAGACCCAGCAGGAGCGCCCGGGCGGATACGCAAAACCACGAAATGCGGCGCAACGTGGCGACCTCCTTCTGCCTGCTGGATTGGAACAATGCCCGTTACAGGAAGTGACTGATATTCAATGACTGAGGAAGCCTAAAAACTTGCCTACATGAATTGTAGGAAACTTCCCAAACAACCGATCACGGCGCGCACCGCGAATATACTTCTCGCCTCACATATTCAGCCAATTCCATGAGCGGCCAAGCCTAAAAGCCTATGGCAGCTCGTGTCGCCTCGTTTGGCGTACGCAATAAACATTAGGAATTGTCTGAACGACATCAACATAACTTCTGAAGAAATATCCCATATGCAAGGACAGTCCGATACGGACTATCGCCGGCTATGGATAACTTGTTCGCGCCGCCTCTACCGGTAATAGCAAGAAATCCAATCGGAAGAAGTGCCAACCCTGTTTCGAACGGCTTTGTGTGCGTGCCGTGGAGCAACGGGAAACTCACCAAGGAGAAATGAACGGATGAGTAAGATCCTGCTTATCGACAACCAGCCCATGATCCGCTTCGCCACACGCGTCCTGCTGGAGCGTGAGGGCTACGACATCGTCGGCGAGACCGAGAACGGCGTGGAAGGCCTGAGCCTGGCCCGTTCGCTCAGGCCGGACCTGGTCATCCTCGATATCGCCGTGCCCAAGCTGGACGGCATGGAGGTACTCACCCGCCTGGCGGCGATGGACGTCAACCTCAAGCTGCTGGTGCTGACTTCGCTGCCCGCGGCGCTCTATGCCAACCGTTGCCTGCAGGCCGGCGCCACCGGTTACCTGTCCAAGCAGGAACAGGCCGTCAGCCTGATCGCCGCGACCAAGTCGGTGCTTTCCGGCTACAGCCTGTTCCCCAGCACCGTGCACCTGCCCGTGCCGTCCCAGGCCGGCGAGGACACCCAGCTGCTCGACAGCCTGTCAGACCGGGAGCTCGCGGTGCTGCAGAACCTTGCCAACGGCAAGAACAACAAGGAGATCGCCGAGCAGCTGTTCATCAGCCACAAGACGGTGAGCACCTACAAGTCCCGCCTGATGGACAAGCTGAAGACCCGCAACCTGGTCGACCTCATCGACTTCGCCCGCCGCTACGCCCTTCCCACGGTCTGACCGGGCGGCCCGTGCTCAACGCGCGGGTGGCAAGCCGATGACCCGCGCGACGTGCACCGGCAGTGGCAACTGCCGGTGCGCCTCCACCAACCCCGCCACACACCCGGCCACCGCTTCGGCGAAGGGCGTCGAACGCGCGCTCTCGCTGTCCACGTTCATCAGCATCTGTTCACTGGCCGCCAGCAGCTCATCGCCGCCGGGGTAGTACAACCCGTGGTGGATGTGCAGGCGCTTGGCGTCGCTGGCCAATACCTGGGTGCGCACTTCCACCCGTGCGCCCAGCTTCACCTCGGCGAGGTAGTTGAGGTGGCACTCCAGGGTGTAGAGCGTATGCCCGGTCGAAGCCCTCCCCGCCTCGTCGAGGCCGATGCGCGCCATCAGCGCATCGGTGGCGTAGCTGAAGATCAGCAGGTAGAAGGCGTCGCGCAGGTGGCCGTTGTAGTCCACCCACTCGACGGGGATGAGGGTGCTGTGGGTGGTCAGGGCGTGGCTCATGGGGCGGTTCCTGGCGATAGGCCCTCGCCGCGAAGGGGAGGGCCGTTGGGTAAGGGCGGGAAGCGGTTGGCACCTCAGTCGGCGAAGGCGAAGCCGTGTTTTTCCTTGGTCGCCTTCACCGCGTCCAGCACCGCCAGCAGGCAGTCATCACGATAACGCTCCAGTTCGGCGATGCTGCGCGAACCCTGCTGCTCGCGCGTGCCTTCCACCACGCTGTCGATCAGCGCCTCGGTCAGTTCCGGGGCTGGCAGGTAGGTCCAGGGCAACTGCAGCGCCGGACCGAACTGCGCCATGAAATGGCGCATGCCCGCGTTGCCGCCCGCCAGGGTGTAGGTCAGGAAGGTGCCCATGAAGGACCAGCGCAACCCCGCGCCGAAGCGGATCGCATCGTCGATCTCGCCGGTGCTGGCCACGCCGTCGTTGACCAGGTGCAGCGCCTCGCGCCACAGCGCTTCCAGCAGGCGGTCGGCGATGAAGCCCGGCACCTCCTTGCGCACGTGCAGCGGGCGCATGCCCAGTGCGGTGTAGACCTCGATCGCCGCCTGCACGGCTTCGGGCGCGGTCTTCTCACCCCCCACCACCTCCACCAGCGGCAACAGGTAGACCGGGTTGAACGGGTGCCCCACCACACAGCGTTCCGGGTGCACGGCGTCGGCGTAGAAGTCGCTGGGCAGCAGCCCGGACGTACTGGAGCCGATGATCGCCTCCGGGCGCGCCGCCGCGCTGATGCGGGCGTGCAGGTCGAGCTTCAGGTCGAGCCGCTCGGGCGCGCTTTCCTGGATGAAATCGGCATCGCGCACGCATTCCTCGACCGTCTCGACGAAGCGCAGCCGCTCCGGGGAGGCGCCGGGCGCCAGCCCCTGCTTCTGCAGCGCCGGCCAGGCGTTGGCGATGCGCGCACGCAGGGCGGCCTCGGCGCCGGGTGCCGGGTCCCAGGCGACAACGTCGAGGCCGTGGGCCAGGGCACGGGCGACCCAGCCGCTGCCGATGACGCCGCTGCCAAGGGCGGCGAAGGTCCTGATGTGGGTGATGAAGGCCATGGTGGCTCCTGGTCTGTATCCGCTATGGGGTTCCCGGGCCGAAGCCCGGGCTACGGGGGAAACGTCAGCCGCGACGCTTGAGGTTCATCTTCTCGCGGCCCTCGGCCGGGCTCAGGGCGCGGCCGCCGAGGCGTTCGATGATCTCCACCGCGCGCTCCACCAACTGGCCGTTGCTGGCGTGCACGCCACGGTCCAGCCAGATGTTGTCCTCCAGGCCGACGCGCACGTTGCCGCCCAGCAACATGGCCTGGGCCACCATCGGCATCTGCGAGCGGCCGATGCCGAAGCCGGCCCAGGTGGCGCCCGGCGGCAGGTTGTCGGCCATGGCCTTCATGGTGGTGGTGTCCGCCGGTGCTCCCCAGGGGATGCCCAGGCAGATCTGGAACAGCGGGTCGTCCAGCAATCCTTCCTTGAGCATCTGCTTGGCGAACCACAGGTGGCCGGTGTCGAAGATTTCCAGTTCGGCCTTCACGCCCAGCTCGGTGATGCGCTTGGCGCCGGCACGCAACTGCGCCGGGGTGGAGACGTAGATGAAGTCGCCATCGCCGAAATTGAGCGTGCCGCAGTCCAGGGTGCAGATCTCCGGCAACAGCTCCTCGACGTGCTTGAGCCGCTCCAGCGGGCCCACCAGGTCGGTGCCGGCGCCGAACTCCAGGGGCTGCTCGCCCTTGCCGATCTCGAGGTCCCCGCCCATGCCGGCGGTGAGGTTGATGATCACATCGGTGTCGCTTTCACGGATGCGCTCGACCACCTCGCGGTAGAGCGCCACGTCGCGGCTGGGCTTGCCGGTGCGCGGGTCGCGCACGTGGCAGTGGGCGACCGTGGCGCCGGCCTTGGCCGCCTCGATGGCGGCCGCGGCGATCTCCTTCGGGGTGACCGGGATGGCCGGGTGCTTGCCGACGGTATCGCCGGCGCCGGTTACCGCACAGGTGACGATGACTTCATGGTTCACGGTTGCAACATCCTTTCTCGGGGCGATCGGGTGCCGTGCGCGGCGGACCGCGCACGGGCGTGGGTCGATGACTGCGGTGAAGCGTCGGGACTTACTTGAGCGAAGCGATGACCGTCTCGGCGCCGTCCTTGCCGTCGAAGGTGGTCACCCCGGCCAGCCAGGCCTTGACCACCTCGGGGTTGGCCTTGAGCCAGTCGCGGGCGACCTTGGACGGCGCCTCGCGCTCCATGATCGGCTGCATCAGGCGGCTCTCCTGTTCGCTGGAAAAGCGCAGGTTGGTCAGCAGGCGATCGGCGTTGGGGCAGCGCTGGGCGAAGTCCGGCGCCGTGACAGTGGAGACCGTGGCGGCGCCGTCGTTGGGGCCGAACACGTCATTGCTGCCGGTGAGGTAGGTGATCGGCATCTGGATGTTCATCGGGTGCGGCTTCCAGCCGAAGAACACCACCGGCTTGTGGTTCTTCACCGCGCGCGACACGGCAGTGAGCATCGCCGCCTCGCTGGACTCCACCAGCTTGAAGCCGCCGAGGCCGAACTGGTTCTCGTCGATCATCTTCTTGATCGCCGTGTTGGCGCCGGACCCCGACTCGATGCCGTAGATCTTGCCGCCCAGCTGGTCCTTGTAGCGGGCGATGTCGGCGAAGGTCCTGAGCCCCTCCTCCGCCGTGTAGGTGGGCACGGCCAGCACCGCCACGGCGTCGTCCAGGGACGGCTGCGGCGCCACCTTGACCGAGCCGCTGTCGAGGAAGGGCTGGATGTTGTCATCCATGATCGGCTTCCAGTAGCCGAGGAACACGTCCACCTGCTTCTTCTGGATGCCGGCGAAGATGATCTGCTGCGACGCCTGGGTCTGGGTGGTTTCGTAGCCGAGGCCGGCCAGCAGCTCGGAAGCCACGGCGGTGGTCGCGACCACGTCGGTCCAGCCGACCGCGCCGATGCGGATCTTCTGGCAACTGGCGTCGTCCGCCGCCATCAGGGTGGAACTGAACAGGGTGAGAAGACAGCAACCCGCGAATGCATTGAGACCTTTCATCGAATGCTCCCCTACAGCCATACGGTTATCGGGCCGCGTGGCCCGTCTGTTGTTGTGCCGGGGTCAGTCACGCCCCGCCGTTCGCGGGCCCTGTTGCACCCGTTGCAGCCAGATTACGCAGCGCACCCGGGGGCAAATCGAACTAAAACGACCGAATGTTGAACGAGAACGACCACCTGCATTGCCTTGCGCCGCGTCCTGCCTTCTAGTGTGGCGACGCCTTCGCGAGGACGCCTGCCCATGCCCCAGACCCTGTGGTTCCTCCTGCTGCCCGGTTTCTCCATGATGGGCCTGATGTCCGCCATCGAACCCCTGCGCGTGGCCAACCGTTTTCGCGGCGAGCTCTACCGCTGGCGCCTGCTGAGCCTGGAAGGCGGCCCGGTGGAAGGCAGCAACGGCATGTCGCTGAACGTCGACGCCGCGCTGGAACGCCCCGGCGCCGGCGACAGCCTGTTCGTGGTCGCCGGCTTCGAGCCGCTGGCCAGCTACACGCCACGCCTGGCCCACTGGCTCAAGCGCGCCGACCTCGACGGCGCCACCCTGGGCGGCATCGACACCGGCAGCTTCGTCCTCGCCGAGGCGGGCCTGTTCGCCCGCCAGCGCCTGACCCTGCACTGGGAAGCCATCGAAGCCTTCCAGGAACGCTACCCCGGCCTGCTGCCGACCCTGGAATTGTTCGAGATCGACGGCCGCCGCATCACCAGCGCCGGCGGCACCGCCACCCTCGACCTGATGCTCACCCTGATCGGCCGCGACCACGGCGACGAGCTGGCGGTGGAGGTCTCCGAGCAGTTCGTCCTCGGTCGCATCCGCACCCGCCAGGACCACCAGCGCATGCAGATCACCCGTCGCTACGGCGTGCACAACCGCAAGCTGGTGCAGGTGATCGGCGAGATGGAGCGCCACTGCGAACAACCCCTCGGCTCCTGTGAGCTGGCCGCCCTGGTGGGCGTCACCCCGCGCCAGCTGGAGCGCCTGTTCCGCCTGCACCTGGACGACACGCCATCGGGCTTCTACCTGGCCCTGCGCCTGGAGAAGGCTCGCCAGCTGCTGCGCCAGACCGACATGAGCGTGCTGGAGATCGGCCTCGCCTGCGGCTTCGAATCCTCCTCCTACTTCTCCCGCTGCTACCGCAACCGCTTCGCCGCCTGTCCCAGCCAGGACCGCCACGAACACCCCACAGGCGATGTGGCACCGCCCGGAACGCGCATGCGTACCCCCGCACGATCACCTTCGGATCAAAGAACTTGAGCGCAGATAGCCGCCATTTACACCCGATCCATCCGACATACCGACACCTGTCGGCCGGCCGTACCGCTCACCCGGCTTACCCATCCACGACCCCGCATTGACGCTTTCGGCAATCCCCCCGTCGTTTTTGCGCGATAGCGCCGAAAGCCCCGGCGATATGCTCGGTTCAAAGCGCCGGCAGAAGATTCGGCGCACCAAGAATCAAAGGGGACAGCCTGATGAGCCCAGCCGAACTTCACGCCGACAGCATCGTCATCGATGGCCTGATCATCGCCAAGTGGAACCGCGAACTCTTCGAAGACATGCGCAAGGGCGGCCTCACCGCGGCCAACTGCACCGTCTCCGTGTGGGAGGGCTTCCAGGCCACGGTGAACAACATCGCCGCCAGCCAGAAGCTGATCCGCGAGAACAGCGACCTGGTGATGCCCGTGCGTACCACGGCCGACATCCGCAAGGCCAAGGAACAGGGCAAGACCGGCATCCTCTTCGGCTTCCAGAACGCCCACGCGTTCGAGGACCAGATCGGCTACGTGGAGGTGTTCAAGCAGCTCGGCGTGGGCATCGTGCAGATGTGCTACAACACCCAGAACCTCGTGGGTACCGGCTGCTACGAGCGTGATGGCGGGCTCTCCGGCTTCGGTCGCGAGATCGTCGCCGAGATGAACCGCGTCGGCGTCATGTGCGACCTCTCCCACGTCGGTTCCAAGACCTCCGAGGAAGTCATCCTCGAATCCAAGAAGCCGGTCTGCTACTCCCACTGCCTGCCCTCCGGCCTGAAGCAACACCCGCGCAACAAGTCCGACGAGGAGCTGAAGTTCATCGCCGACCACGGTGGCTTCGTCGGCGTGACCATGTTCGCGCCGTTCCTGGCCAAGGGCATCGACTCCACCATCGACGACTACGCCGAAGCCATCGAATACGTGATGAACATCGTCGGCGAAGACGCCATCGGCATCGGCACCGACTTCACCCAGGGCCACGGCCAGGACTTCTTCGAGTACCTGACCCACGACAAGGGCTACGCCCGGCGCCTGACCAACTTCGGCAAGATCATCAACCCGCTGGGCATCCGCACCGTGGGCGAATTCCCCAACCTCACCGAGACCCTGCTGGGGCGCGGCCACAGCGAACGCGTGGTGCGCAAGATCATGGGCGAGAACTGGGTAAATGTCCTCAAGGACGTCTGGGGCGAATGATGAATGCCCCCGGAGCCTGCTGCGCCCACCGATAGCTGCGTCGCGTCCTCGCGACAGGCTCGCCGTACATGCGTACTGCTCTCGCCTGTCGCTGCGGGTCTCCTGGCTCTCGGCGCGCTCGCGACGGCTCCACAGGCATTCATCGGCACCTTTCAAACATGAGACGGGGCTTCGCCCCATCAACAAAGCGAATTCCGGAGCTTGAACACATGGCCAAACACGCCCCCGAACTGCCCATCGAAGTCGACAGCGAGACCGGCGTCTGGACCACCGACGCACTGCCGATGCTCTATGTGCCGCGCCACTTCTTCGTCAACAACCACATCGGCATCGAGGAGGTGCTGGGTGCCGACGCCTATGCCGAGATCCTCTACAAGGCCGGCTACAAGTCCGCCTGGCACTGGTGCGAGAAGGAAGCCGAATGCCACGGCCTGGAAGGCGTGGCGGTGTTCGAGCACTACATGAAGCGCCTGTCCCAGCGCGGCTGGGGCCTGTTCAAGATCCAGGACATCGACCTCGACAAGGGCACCGCCAGCGTCAAGCTCGAGCACTCCGCCTTCGTCTACGTCTACGGCAAGGTCGGGCGCAAGGTCGACTACATGTTCACCGGCTGGTTCGCCGGGGCCATGGACCAGATCCTCCAGGCCCGCGGCAGCAGCATCCGCACCGTCGCCGAGCAGGTCTACAGCGGCTCGGAAGAAGGCCACGACGATGGCCTGTTCATCGTGAAACCCCTCTGAGGCGAGGCACGGCATCATGGCGTTCGAAGCAATGTTCCAGCCGATCCAGATCGGCAAACTGACCATCCGCAACCGCGTGCTCAGTACCGCCCACGCCGAGGTCATCGCCACCGATGGCGGCATGACCACCGAGCGCTACGTGAAGTACTACGAGGAAAAGGCCAAGGGCGGCATCGGCCTGGCCATCTGCGGCGGCTCGTCCGTGGTGTCCAGCGACAGCCCCCAGCAATGGTGGAGCTCGGTGAACCTGTCCACCGACCGCATCATCCCGCACTTCCAGAACCTCGCCGACGCCATGCACAAGCACGGCGCCAAGATCATGATCCAGATAACCCACATGGGCCGGCGCTCGCGCTGGGACGGCTTCAACTGGCCGACCCTGATGTCGCCGTCGGGCATCCGCGAGCCCGTGCACCGCGCCACCTGCAAGACCATCGAGGTGGAAGAGATCTGGCGCGTCATCGGTGACTTCGCCCAGGCCGCGCGCCGCGCCAAGGCCGGCGGGCTGGATGGCGTCGAGCTCTCCGCCGTGCACCAGCACATGATCGACCAGTTCTGGAGCCCGCGCGTCAACAAGCGCACCGACGAATGGGGCGGCACCTTCGAAGGCCGCATGAAGTTCGGCCTGGAAGTGCTCAAGGCCGTGCGCGAGGAAGTCGGCCCCGACTTCTGCGTCGGGCTGCGCATCTCCGGCGACGAGTTCCACCCCGACGGCCTGTCCCACGAGGACATGAAGCAGATCGCCAAGTACTACTGCGACACCGGCATGCTCGACTTCATCGGCGTGGTCGGCTCCGGCGCCGACACCCACAACACCCTGGCCAACGTCATCCCCAACATGAGCTTCCCGCCGGAGCCCTTCCTGCACCTGGCGGCCGGCATCAAGGAAGTGGTCAACGTCCCGGTGCTGCACGCGCAGAACATCAAGGACCCGAACCAGGCCACGCGCATCCTCGAAGGCGGCTACGTGGACATGGTCGGCATGACCCGCGCCCACATCGCCGACCCGCACCTGATCGCCAAGATCAAGATGGGCCAGGTGGACCAGATCAAGCAGTGCGTCGGCGCCAACTACTGCATCGACCGCCAGTACCAGGGCCTGGACGTGCTGTGCATCCAGAACGCCGCCACCACCCGCGAGTACATGGGCCTGCCGCACATCATCGAGAAGACCACCGGCGTCAAGCGCAAGGTGGTGATCGTCGGCGGCGGCCCCGCCGGAATGGAAGCGGCCCGCGTGGCGGCCGAGCGCGGCCACGACGTGACCCTGTTCGAGAAGAAGGACCAGCTCGGCGGCCAGATCAGCATCGCCGCCAAGGCACCGCAACGCGACCAGATCGCCGGCATCACCCGCTGGTATCAGCTGGAGATCGCCCGCCTCGGCGTCGACCTGCGCCTGGGCACCGGTGCCGACACCGACACCATCCTCGACCTCAAGCCCGACATCGTGGTGCTGGCCAACGGCGGCCATCCCTTCATCGAGCAGAACGAGCACTGGGGCGCGGCAGAAGGCCTGGTGGTCAGCGCCTGGGACATCCTCGAAGGCAAGGTCGAGCCCGGCAAGAACGTGCTGGTCTACGACACCATCTGCGAGTTCGGCGGCATGTCGGCGGCGGACTACCTCTCCGAGAAGGGCGCCCAGGTGGAGATCGTCACCGACGACACCAAGCCCGGCGTCGCCATGGGTGGCACCACCTTCCCCACCTACTACCGCAGCATGTACCCGAAGGACGTGATCATGACCGGCGACCTGATGCTGGAAAAGGTCTACCGCGAGGGCGACAAGGTGGTGGCCGTGCTGGAGAACGAATACACCGGCGCCCGCGAGGAGCGCGTGGTCGACCAGATCGTCATCGAGAACGGCGTGCGCCCCGACGAGAGCCTGTACTACGCACTCAAGCAGGGCTCGCGCAACAAGGGCCAGATCGACGTCGACGCGCTGTTCGAGATCAGGCCGCAACCCTGCCTGTCCGAACCCGGCGACGGCTACCTGCTGTTCCGCATCGGCGACTGCGGCGCCCCGCGCAACGTGCACGCGGCGATCTACGACGCCCTGCGGTTGTGCAAGGACTTCTAAAAGCAGCCGCAAGCGGCAAGTGGCAAGCCACAAGCAGGCGCCGGAGCGGGACTCGGCTCTTGCTTGCAGCTTGAAGCTTGGCGCTTGCCGCTGCGGCCAAGGTGGTTATCCATGTTGAGCACATTGCTTCCGATCCTTCTCTTCACCACCCTGGCACTGGCCGCCCTGGGCGCCTCCAGGCGCTTCCTCATGTGGCGCCGGGGCCGCCCGTCCCAGGTCGACTGGCTCGGCGGGCTGATGAAGATGCCGCGCCGCTACCTGGTGGACCTGCACCACGTGGTCGAGCGCGACAAGTACATGTCCAAGACCCACGTCGCCACCGCCGGCGGCTTCGTCCTGGCGGCGCTGCTGGCCATCCTGGTGCACGGCTTCGGCCTGCACAGCCGCATCCTCGGCTTCGCCCTGCTGGCGGCCACGGCGCTGATGTTCGTCGGCGCGCTGTTCGTCGCCAAGCGCCGCCTCGACCCGCCCTCGCGGCTGTCGAAAGGCCCGTGGATGCGCCTGCCCAAAAGCCTGCTGATGTTCGCCGCGAGCTTCTTCATCGCCACCCTGCCGGTGGCCGGCATCCTCCCGGCCGGCTTCGGTGGCTGGGTCCTCGCAGCCCTCCTCGCCGTGGGCGTCGCCTGGGGCGTGTCCGAGCTGTTCTTCGGCATGACCTGGGGTGGGCCGATGAAGCACGCCTTCGCCGGGGCCCTGCACCTGGCCTGGCACCGTCGTGCCGAACGCTTCGGTGGTGGTCGCTCCACCGGCCTCAAGGCCCTGGACCTGGCCAACCCGAGCGCGCCGCTGGGCGTGGAGAAACCCACCGACTTCACCTGGAACCAGTTGCTCGGCTTCGACGCCTGCGTGCAGTGCGGCAAGTGCGAGGCCATGTGCCCAGCCTTCGCCGCCGGCCAGCCGCTGAACCCGAAGAAACTCATCCAGGACATGGTCATCGGCCTGGCCGGCGGCAACGACGCCTCCTTCGCCGGCAGCCCCTACCCCGGCAAGCCACTGGGCGAGCACGGCGGCGGTCCGCACCAGCCCATCGTCGCCCTGCAGGGCAAGGCCCTGGTGGATGCCGAGACGCTGTGGTCCTGCACCACCTGCCGCGCCTGCGTCGAGGAGTGCCCGATGATGATCGAGCACGTCGACGCCATCGTCGACATGCGCCGCCACCTCACCCTGGAGAAGGGCGCGACCCCGAACAAGGGTGCCGAGGTGCTGGAAAACCTCATCGCCACCGACAACCCCGGCGGCTTCGCCCCCGGCGGGCGGCTGAACTGGGCGGCGGACCTGAACCTGCCGCTGATGAGCGAGAAGAAGCAGGCCGACGTCCTGTTCTGGGTCGGCGACGGCGCCTTCGACATGCGCAACCAGCGCACCCTGCGCGCCTTCGTGAAGGTGCTCAAGGCCGCCAACGTCGACTTCGCCGTACTCGGCCTGGAAGAGCGCGACAGCGGCGACGTGGCCCGGCGCCTGGGTGACGAGGCCACCTTCCAGCAGCTCGCCCGACGCAACATCGCCACCCTTTCGCAGTACCGCTTCACGCGCATCGTCAGCTGCGATCCCCACAGCTTCCATGTGCTGAAGAACGAATACGGCGAGCTCGGCGGCAACTACCAGGTCCTGCACCACAGCACCTTCATCGACGAACTGGTGCGCGGCGGCACGCTGAAGCTCGGCCAGAGCAAGGCCGGCAGCGTGACCTACCACGATCCCTGCTACCTCGGCCGCTACAACGGCGAGTACGAAGCCCCGCGTGCCGTGCTCAAGGCCATCGGCATCGAGGTGAAGGAAATGCAACGCTCCGGCTTCCGTTCCCGCTGCTGCGGCGGCGGTGGCGGCGCACCGATCACCGATATCCCCGGCAAGCAGCGCATCCCCGACATGCGCATGGTGGACATCAAGGAGACAGGTGCCGAAGTGGTGGCCGTGGGCTGCCCGCAGTGCACCGCGATGCTCGAAGGCGTGGTCGCCCCGCGCCCGGAGATCAAGGACATCGCCGAGCTGGTCGCCGAGGTGCTCATCGAAGCACCGGTGGAGGCCAGGAAGCCGGTGGCGGCCAAGCGTGAAGACGTGGCGGAGGTGCACTGATGAAGTGCCTTCGCCACCAGCGCCCCTCTCGCACGGAGACTCAACGATGAGCGACATCATCCGCCGCGACCCGCGCGCCGAGCGTATCGCCCGCAACCGCCTGCACCCCCTGCACGCCACGTTGCAGCAACAGGGCCAGACCACCTGGATGGGGCCCAACGGCGTCATCCGCAAGAATCCCCATGCCATCGCCGCCGGCTTCATCGGTCCTGCCGGCATCAAGCGTATCGACCGCAGCGGCGCCCAGCAGGGCACCGCCGGCAAGCGCAGTGGCAGCAGCGAGGCCGTGCAACTGCCGCTGCATGTGGTGGCGCAACCGGCCTTCTACATCGCCGTGGTGCCGGACATGGTCGGCGGCCGCCTCGGCAGCCACGACAAGGACCTGCTCGGCCTGGCCAACAGGCTTGCCGGATCGGGCGGCGCGGTGGTCGCGGTGCTGTTCGGCGACGACAAGGAAGCCGCCTTCGACAACGCCGGCGTCGACCGCATCCTGCGCATCCAGGGCGAGGCCTTCGACGGTTATGCGCCCGAAGCGCGGGTGCTGGCCCTGAGCGCCGTGGAAAGCCAGCTGGCCCCGCGCCACTGGCTGTTGCCCGACAGCCGCAGCGGGGGTGGCGAGCTGGGCCGGCGCCTGGCAGCCAAGCTCGGCGAACGCCCGGCCACACGCGTCTGGCAGGTGGACGGCGAGCAATGCAGCGGCCGTGCCGGTGCCGGTCGCGAGGACCTGGTGCGCGCCACGCCACGGCTGATCCTGGCCGCCGCCGAATGCGCCGAGCCGGTCAGCGAGACCCGCCACGAAGCCCGCCCCATCGAATTGCAAGCCAACATCGCCCGCAGCCTGCCGCGCATCGAGGACCTCGGTGCAGTGGCCGTGGACCCGGCGCAGATCCCCATGGCCGAGGCCGAGTTCATCCTCTCCGGCGGCAACGGCGTGAAGGACTGGGCGCTGTTCCACGAGGCCGCCAGGGTCCTGGGCGCCACCGAAGGCGCCTCGCGCGTGGCGGTGGACGACGGCCACATGCCGCGCAACCGCCAGGTCGGTGCCACCGGCACCTGGGTCACCGCGCGGGTGTACCTGGCCGTGGGTATCTCCGGCGCCATCCAGCACCTGCAGGGCATCGGCGCCTGCGACAAGGTGGTGGCGGTGAACATGGACCCGGGCTGCGACATGATCAAACGCGCCGACCTCTCGGTGATCGGCGACTCCGGCGCCATCCTCGCGGCGCTGATCGAGCGGATCACCGCATACCGTCAGGGGGGCGCACGCGATGCCGCATGACGAACTGAACATCATCACCCTGGTCTCCGTCGGCGCTCACCCGACCTCCGGCCGCGCCCGCCGTGCGGAGCAGGACGCCCGCGCCGTCGAGCTGGGCCTGCGCCTGGGCGGCGATCGCCTGCAGGTGCTGCACGCCGGCAACCCGCGCGAGGAAGCCCTGCGCGCCTACCTGGGCATGGGCCTGGCGGAAATCGCCGTGCTCGAACAGCCCGCCCAGGCAGACGCCCTGCCGGCACTGGCGGAGTACCTCGCCGAAGCCGGCGCGCAGCTGGTGCTCACCGGCAGCCAGGCGGAAACCGGCGAAGGCTCGGGGATGCTGCCCTTCCTGCTGGCCGAGAGACTCGGCTGGCCGCTGGTGGTCGGGCTCGCGGAAGTGGAAAAGGTTGAGAACGGCGTGGCCCAGGTGCTGCAGGCCCTGCCCCGTGGCCAGCGGCGCCGCCTGCGGGTGCGCCTGCCCTTCCTCGCCAGCGTCGACAACGCCGCCCCGGCGGCGCGCCAGAGCGCCTTCGGCCCGGCCCGGCGCGGCACGCTCGAGGCCTGCGACGTCGAAGTGGTTGAAGACACGCTGCTGGCCGAGGCACGCTTGCAACCGGCCCGGCCGAGGCCCAAGCGGCTCAAGGTGATCAAGGCCAAGACCGGCGCCGAGCGGATGAAGGCGGCCACGGCCAAGGCTTCCGGCGGGGGCGGAAAGGTGCTCAAGGACCTGTCGCCAGCCGAGGGTGCCGAGGCTATCTTCAAGCTGTTGATGGAAGAAGGAGTGCTGCGCTGACGCGCAGCCCGATGACCGGAGGAGACAGGCCATGATGCATGCCGATCTGATCGACCAGGAAGATTTCCGCGAGCGCCTGGTGGCGCTGGGGCTGGCCATTCCCTCGGGGGTGAGCGCCGAGCAGGCCTGCGAGCACGCCGTGAGCGGCCTCAGCCCCGAACGCGCCGTGGCTCTGCGGCGCCTGGTGGAGGAGCTGCTGGGCGGCAGCGCCACCCTGCTGCCGAACGTGCGCGAGGCCATTTCCCGTACCCTGTTGCCAGCGCTGGTTCCGCGCTGATCCACCTGCAACGAGAAAGGGCGCCGATGGCGCCCTTTTTTCATGCCCGTCAAGCGATGCACAACGCCCCGCAGGATGGCGTAGAGCGAAGCGAAACCCATCGATTCCAGGCCCGGACATGACCCTGGCGCCGGCCGGGCTGCTCGAAAAGCATCGCGAATGAATTCGCTCCCACAAGACTGGAGCCCGCCACCCTGCATTGGCGTCACCTTGTGGGAGCGGTTTCAACCGCGAAGAACCGAGGCACGGCGGTGGGATTGAAATGACCGGGGCCGCCAGGCGGCCCCGGTGCAAGGCTTACAAGCGCACGCTGGCGAAGGTCGACTCGCCCTGGGCGCGGGTGAGGGCCGCCATGGCGGTGGAGGACGAGGGCCGCATCAGGTCCTCGGGCATGGGCACCAGCGCCACCACGTTGGCGTTCTGGTTGGCGCGCTCGTCACGCGGCGGGATGCCGAAGTACTCGCGGTAGCACTTGGAGAAGTGCGGCGTGGAGACGAAGCCGCATACCGAGGCCACTTCGATGATCGACATGGCGGTCTGCTTGAGCAGCTGGCGCGCACGGATCAGGCGCAGCTTCAGGTAGTAGCGCGAGGGCGAGCAGTGCAGGTACTTCTGGAACAGCCGCTCGAGCTGGCGGCGCGACACGTCGACGTAGCAGGCCAGCTCGTCGAGGTCGATGGGCTCCTCCAGGTTGGCCTCCATCAGCGCCACGATTTCCTGCAGCTTCGGCTGGTTGGTGCCGAGCATGTGCTTGAGCGGCACGCGCTGGTGGTCCTGCTCGTTGCGGATGCGTTCGTAGATGAACATCTCGGAGATCGCCGCCGCCAGTTCGCGGCCATGCTCGCGGGCGATCAGGTGCAGCATCATGTCCATCGGCGCGGTGCCGCCGGACGAGGTGTTGCGGTTGCGGTCGATGGAGAACAGGCGGGTGGTGATGGCGGCGCGGGGGAAGGCCTCCTGCATCGCGGCCAGGCACTCCCAGTGCACGCTGCAGTCGTAGCCGTCGAGCAACCCGGCCTTGGCCAGCGCCCAGCTGCCGGTGCACACGGCGCCGAGCTGGCGCCCCTGGCGGGCTTGCGATTGCAGCCACTGCAGGTGTTCGCGGGTGACGCTGTGCTGGATGTCGACACCGCCGCAGACGATCACCGCGTCCAGTGCCGGGGCGTTCTCCAGGCTGGCGTCGGGGGTGATCTGCAGGCCGTCGCTGGCGCTCACCGGCAGGCCGCTCTGGGTCAGGGTGAACCAGCGGTACAGCTCCTTGCCGGAGAGCTGGTTGGCCATGCGCAGCGGCTCCACCGCAGAGGCCAGGGAGATCAGGGTGAAGTTGTCCAGCAGCAGGAAGCCGATGGATTGGGGAGCGCGGTTCTGGGGCTGGGAGCCCTGGTTGGACTGTGACATCTGAAAACCCTCACGCTAAACACGCTGTGAACCTTCGTTGCGAGGTTCTCTTCTTATGGTTCTGGTACGGCGACTGACCCAGATGAGTTGCCCCTGATACGAGGCAAAGGTCATGCCTAAATTGTTCGCGCGTTCAATAAAAATGCATAAGCGCATCCAAACCCCATGCCAGCGGGGCTAGGCGAGAGCGACAGAAACATTCTGTTAGCGACCGCCAGGCCCCGTGGTTCGTGGGCTCTGGGGCATTAGGTAGCACCTGCTGGCGGTGCCGTTGTCACCCCGCTACATCCGGGAATACCGGGCGTAACAGACGAGCGGCAGGACGGGTGACCGATCGGTCACCCCGGGTTCGCATCGCGTCCCCGGGCGTCGCACCAAAAGCTGGCAGGCGGACGCGCCGGGGAGCGAAAGCGGGTCAGCATTCGATGGCGCTGACGGCCAGGCCGCCGCGCGAGGTTTCCTTGTACTTGTCGTGCATGTCCGCGCCGGTGTCCCGCATGGTGCGGATCACCCGGTCGAGGGAGATGAAATGCTCGCCATCGCCACGCAGGGCCATCTGCGCGGCGTTGATGGCCTTCACCGCGGCGATGGCATTGCGCTCGATGCAGGGCACCTGCACCAGCCCGCCCACCGGGTCGCAGGTCAGCCCGAGGTTGTGTTCCAGGCCGATCTCGGCGGCGTTCTCCAGTTGCTCCGGGGTGGCCCCGAGCACTTCGGCCAGGCCGGCGGCGGCCATGGCGCACGCCGAGCCCACCTCGCCCTGGCAGCCGACCTCGGCGCCGGAGATGGAGGCGTTCTTCTTGCACAGGATGCCCACCGCGGCGGCCCCGAGCAGGTAGTTCACCACGTCGTCGTCGGAGGCTTCCGGATTGAACTTCATGTAGTAGTGCAACACCGCCGGGATGATGCCGGCGGCGCCATTGGTGGGGGCGGTGACCATGCGCCCGCCGGCGGCGTTCTCCTCGTTCACCGCCAGGGCGAACAGGTTGACCCATTCCATGGCGCTCATGGTCGAGCCGATGACGTTGGGCTTGCCCAGCTCCAGCAGGCTGCGGTGCAGCCGCGCGGCGCGGCGCCGGACATTGAGCCCGCCGGGCAGGATGCCTTCCTGGCTCAGGCCGTTGTCCACGCATTCGCGCATGGCCGCCCACAGGCGCAGCAGGCCGCTGCGGATGTCCGCCTCGCTGCGCCAGGCCTTCTCGTTGGCCAGCATCAGTTCGGAGACGCGCAGGCCATGGCGCTTGCACAGGCGCAGCAGCTCCTCGGCACTGGAGAAGTCGTAGGGCAGCCGGGTGTGGTCCTGGTCGAGCTGGCCGGCGGCGGCCTGCTCGGCGTCGACGACGAAACCGCCGCCGACCGAATAGTAGGTATCGCGGTGCAGCTCGCCGCTCTCACCGAAGGCCACCAGGGTCATGGCGTTGGGGTGATACGGCAGGTTCTCCTCGAGCAGGCGCATGTCGCGCTGCCAGTCGAAGGGCACCGGCAGGCGACCGTCGAGCGGCAGGACCCCGCTGGCGAGCAGCTCGGCGATGCGCGGGGCGATCTGCCTGGGGTCGATGCGGTCCGGCCACTCGCCCATCAGCCCCATGACCACGGCGCGATCGGTGCCGTGGCCGACGCCGGTGGCGGAGAGCGAGCCGTAGAGGTTCACCTCCAGGCGCGTCACCCGCTCCAGCAGCTGCCGCTCGCGCAAGGCGCCGACGAAGAGCACGGCCGCCCGCATGGGGCCGACGGTATGGGAGCTGGAGGGACCGATCCCGATCTTGAACAGGTCGAACACGCTGATGGCCACGATGGTCTCCGCGAGAGGTGGTGGGGCTTCGGCCACATGATCGGCATTTCCGGACGCCCCCGACGTCCCACACCGACCCGCTCGTGTCCAAATACGTCGTAGCGACGCACAGGCGAAAAAAGCGACAGCACCTTTCTGCTTGCGACCTGCTTCGTAGAAGCAGGCGCGACTTCGTCACATGATCCGGGCGCACCCGCACCGGCCAGCAGCAGTCCGTTCGCCGCGCGGACAGGCGATCGCCCACCCTCGACACTGCTGTGGAAGTCCCCATGAACCCATTGATCAACCGGTTCCTGGCCGTAGCGCTCTGCACCCCGCTGCTGGCCCAGGCCGTAGAACCGGAATCCTGCAAGACCGTCCGTTTCGCCGATGTCGGCTGGACCGACATCACCGCCACCACCGCCGTCACCCGCTACGTGCTGACCGAGCTGGGCTACAGCACGCAGGTCAAGCGCCTCTCGGTGCCCGACACCTACAAGGCGCTGTCGGAGAAGAAGATCGACGTGTTCCTCGGCAACTGGATGCCGAGCATGGAGAACGACATCAAGCCGTACCGCGAGAACGGCTCGGTGGACACCCTGGGCGCCAACCTCAAGGGCGCCAAGTACACCCTGGCGGTGAACCAGGCGGCCTATGACGGGGGCCTGAAGAGCTTCGCCGACCTGGCGCGGTTCAAGAACGAGCTGGGCGGGAAGCTCTACGGGATCGAGCCCGGCAACGACGGCAACAAGCTGATCCAGAAGATGATCGACGACAAGGCGTTCGGCCTCGCCGACTTCAAGCTGGTGGAATCCAGCGAGAGCGGCATGCTGTCCCAGGTCAAGCGCGCCGAGCACCTCAAGCAGTGGGTGGTGTTCCTGGGCTGGGAGCCACACCCGATGAACAACCAGTTCCAGATGCATTACCTGGCTGGAGGCGACGACTATTTCGGCCCCGATTTCGGCGGCGCCACCGTCTACACCAACACCCGCGCCGGCCTCGCCAAGGAATGCCCGAACCTGGGGAGGCTGCTCGGCAACCTGCAATTCAGCCTGGAAATGGAGAACCACCTGATGGGGGCGATCCTCAACCAGAGCACCAACCGCCGGCGCGAAGCCAAGGCCTGGCTGAAGGCGCACCCCGAGCAGCTGGAGAAGTGGCTCGACGGCGTCACCACCCGTGACGGGAAAATGGCGAATGCCGCACTCGGGCTCGCCGCAGCGCCATGAATTTCGCCTTTTTGCGATTACGCTGAAGCCCCCGGCAGCTCTTGCCTATGGCCATGTCAACCCCTGAAACCCGCGCCCCGCGCGGGTTCCAGCATTTCTATCCGGTAAGAAATTTCTGTTATGGTTTTTTTCGGCAACCGGCCTGGTGTCGTCGCCCAACACGTCAGAGTCGTAAACCGACAATTGCCCGGCCACCGAGGCTATATCGTTGACTCAGCCGATTTCGTCGCTGTCGCTTCAAGCCAGAACTGACAGACCGGGGCCCTCAGCCCCGGACCGAAGAACAGAAAACGGCGGAGCCCCCTGTCACAGGCCTCCGCCCTACAAGAAATTTCGGATGTACGCGCACCTCCGGTCGAGGTGTTGAACGACCCAAGGATCGGGTTTCGTAGCACTGCCAGAGGGTTTGGAAAGCGGTTTGCAATACAGCGGAATGAAGGTCAGGAACTCAAGGAATCGAACGGTCGTCCATACACCCGAGGTGTCATGGCGGACCGCCGAACCCGTGTTGTGCCGCGCCCCCACCGCCCGTTGCGCGATCTCCCTGCCACACCCTGGAACCAGTAAACCCACACAGGCAATAACAGTCGGCATCGCCTGTCGGCGCGTCTCCGTGGCGCCCGCCGGGTCCCGTGTAGCTGATCTGGATGTCTACTGAAGGGGAACCATCCCATGCAGTCTGGAAAAATCGTGGTCCAGAACCTCTACAAGGTTTTCGGCCAACAGCCACAAGAAGCCATCGACTTGCTCAAGCAAGGCTGGAGCAAGGAGAGGATCCTCGCCGAACGTGGCGCGGTGATCGGCGTCAGCGACGTGTCGTTCAGCGTCGAGGAGGGCGAGATCTTCGTGCTCATGGGCCTCTCCGGCTCGGGCAAGTCCACCCTCATCCGCCTGATCAACCGCCTGATCGAGCCCACCGCCGGTGACGTGTTCATCGACGGGCAGAACGTCGCCAAGCTGCCCAAGGCGCAATTGATCGACCTGCGTCGCCGCGACATGAGCATGGTCTTCCAGTCCTTCGCCCTGATGCCCTCGCGCACGGTGCTGGACAACGCCGCCTTCGGCCTCGAAGTGGCCGGCAAGAGCAAGAAGGAGCGTGAGCGCCGCGCCATGGAAGTGCTGGAGCAGGTGGGCCTGGCGCCCTTCGCCCAGAAGTACCCGCACGAACTGTCCGGCGGCATGCAGCAGCGCGTCGGCCTGGCGCGCGCCCTGGCGGTCGACCCTTCGATGATCATCATGGACGAGGCCTTCTCGGCCCTCGACCCGCTCAAGCGCCGCGAGATGCAGGATGTGCTCCTGCAACTGCAGAAGACCCACCGCCGCACCATCATCTTCGTCTCCCACGATATCGAGGAGGCCATGCGCATCGGCACCCGCATCGGCATCATGGAAGGCGGCAAGCTGGTCCAGGTCGGCACCCCGCAGGAGCTGATCGAGAAACCCGCCAACGACTACGTGCGCAACTTCTTCGACACCGTCGACACCAGCCGCTACCTCACCGCCGGCCAGCTCAAGGCCGACAGCGTCCCGCTGTACGTGCACAACGGCAAGGCGCCCGACGCCCAGCAGGTGTGCCAGGAGCTGCAGGCGCTGGACAAGCACTACGCCTTCATCGTCGACGAGGACAACAAGTTCCGCGGCTCCATCAGCCTGGAGAAGATCGCCCTGCTGGTGGAGGAAGGCCAGACCCGGAGCCTGGAGCCCGAACTGCTCAAGCACATCGTGCCGGTGCCCGAGGACCTCCCCCTGGAGCAGGTGATCGAGCGCCTGGTGGACAACGAAGGTCCCATCCCAGTCGTCGACCAGGACGGCCATTACTGCGGCGCCATCAGCAAGGGCCGCCTGCTTAGCCGCCTGCAGGGAGAATGACCATGAGCGAGAAACTGGATCTGGGCAGCTGGGTCAACGATGTCGTCCAGCACCTGCTGGACAACTACAGCGGCGCCTTCGAGAACATCGGCGCCGTGGTCAGCGGCTTTTCCGAGCTGATCGAACGCTTCCTCATGTGGCCGCCGGCCTGGCTGGTGATCGCCGTGTTCGTCGGCCTCGGGCTGTGGCGCATCGGCGTCAAGTTCGCCCTGTTCACCGCCGCCGCCTTCGTGCTCATCGTGCTCACCGGCTTCTGGGAACAGACGGTGGTGACCCTCGGGCTGACCTTCTCCTCGACCCTGATCAGCCTGCTTCTCGGCGTGCCCCTGGGCATCTGGGCGGCGAAGAGCGAGCGGGTGGCCTACATCATCCGTCCCATCCTCGACTTCATGCAGACCATGCCGGCGTTCGTCTACCTGATTCCCGCCGCCATGCTCTTCGGCCTCGGCCGCGTGCCGGGGATCATCGCCACGGTGATCTTCGCCATGCCCCCGGCGGTGCGCCTGACCAGCCTCGGCATCCGCCAGGTGAACAAGGAAATCGTCGAAGCCGGGCAATCCTTCGGCTGCACCAGCTGGCAGCTGCTATACAAGGTGCAGCTGCCGAACGCGATGCCCTCGATCATGGCCGGGGTCAACCAGACCATCATGATGGCGCTGTCGATGGTGATCATCGCCTCGATGGTCGGCGCCGGTGGCCTGGGCAACGACGTGCTCGCCAGCATCCAGCGCCTGGACATCGGCCTGGGCTTCGAGAGCGGCATGGCCGTGGTGCTGCTGGCGATCATCCTCGACCGCATCACCGAGAGCTTCGGTACCCCGCAGACCGCCTCCCGCGGCCGCCTGTTCGGCTGGCTGAGCGCACGGGCCAAGCTGCAACGGCAATGACGCATACCTAGAAAACAAGAGCCATCACTTTCCAGTAGCAGGGAGTTGCAGATGATGAACATGAAGAAGATCGCGGGTGCCGGCTTGCTGGCCTGCGCGCTGGTGCAAGGCGCGTGGGCACAGGACCCGGAGAGCTGCAAACAGGTGCGTTTCGCCGAGATCGGCTGGGCCGACATCTCGGCCACCACCGGCGTCGCGATGGTCCTCACCGAGGGCCTGGGATACACCCCGCGTAAGATCATGGCTTCGGTGCCGATCGCCTTCACCGGCGTGAAGAACAAGCAGATCGACGTGTTCCTCGGCTACTGGGCGCCCTCCATGGACGCCGTGATCGAGCCCTTCACCAAGGACAACGGCGTGAAGGTGCTGCCGACCGCCAACCTCGAAGGCGCCAAGTACACCCTCGCCGTGCCCACCTATGCCGCCGAAGCGGGCCTGAAGAGCTTCCAGGACATCGCCAAGTTCAAGGACCAGCTGGGCGGCAAGATCTACGGCATCGAGCCGGGCAACGACGGCAACCTGCTGATCGACAAGATGATCAAGGGCGACCAGTTCGGCCTCGGCGGCTTCCGCATGGTCGAGTCCAGCGAGGCCGGCATGCTGGTCCAGGTGCAGCGCGCGGTGAAGAAGAAGGAGCCGGTGGTCTTCCTCGGCTGGGCCCCGCACCCGATGAACACCCAGTTCGACATCACCTACCTCGCCGGTGGCGATGACGTGTTCGGCCCGGACTTCGGCGCCGCCAAGGTCTACACCGTGGTACCGCCGGATTACGAGGCGCGCTGCGGCAACGTCGGCAAGCTGCTGAACAACCTGCAGTTCAGCGTCGAGATCGAAAGCCAGCTGATGGACCGCGTCCTGAAGAAGGAAGACCCGGTGGTGGTCGCCAAGGACTGGATCAAGGCCAACCCGGCGATCCTCGACAAGTGGCTGGCAGGCGTCACCACCCTCGACGGCCAGGACGGCGCCGCCGCCGTGAAGAAACACGTCGGCCTCTGATTTTCCGCTTCCCGTCTCCTGCTGCCATGGCCCAGCCGGGCCATGGCGTGCAGCGCCACCCAGCCCGCCCGAGAACGGGCCCGTGGCATCCAACGTAGCTAGCTGCCAATCCCACCTGATGGAGCATTACGTATGCGAAAGCTGAAGTCCCTGTGTCTGCAATCCATCGGCATCGCCGCCCTGGCCATCGGCCTCGGCAGCGCCCACGCCGCTGACAAGCCCACCCTGAAGATCGGTTACGTCAACGGCTGGGACGACAGCGTCGCCGCCACCCACGTCGCCGGCGAGATCCTCAAGGAGAAGCTCGGCTATGGCGTCGAGCTCAAGCCGGTGGAGCCCGCCATCATGTGGCAGGGCATCGCCCGCGGTGACCTGGATGCCACCCTCTCCGCCTGGCTGCCGGCCACCCACGGCGAGTACTTCGAGAAGCTCAAGGACAAGGTCGTGGTCCTCGGCTCCAACTACAAGGGCGCCAAGATCGGCCTGATCGTGCCCGACTACGTCCAGGCCAAGTCCATCGAGGACCTGAACACCTACAGCAAGGACTTCGACGGCAAGATCACCGGCATTGACGCCGGCGCCGGCGTAATGCGCCGCACCGAGGACGCCATCAAGCAGTACAACCTCGACATCAAGCTGATGCCCAGCTCCGGCCCGGCCATGGCCACCGCGCTGACCCGCGCCGAGAAGGCGCAGAAGCCCATCGTCGTGACCGGCTGGATCCCGCACTGGATGTTCGCCAAGTGGAAGCTGCGCTTCCTCGAGGACCCGAAGAAGGTCTTCGGCGACGACGAGCACGTCGACACCGTGGCCAACCCGGGCCTGGAAACCAAGGCGCCGGAAGCCACCGCCTTCCTCAAGAAATTCTCCTGGAGCGGCGAGGAAGTGGGCGCCGTGATGCTGGCAATCCGCGAGGGCGCCAAGCCCGAAGAGGCCGCCAAGGCCTGGATCGCCAAGAACCCCGAGCGCGTGGCCGAATGGCTTAAATAAGCGCTGGCGGCTCCGCCACGGCGATGCGTGCCCCCGGTGCGCATCGCCGTTTTTCGTTCTGCATCCCGCCTTTCCCGGCGCTTCACGGCGCATGCCTTTGACCGACAGGTCATCCCTGAAGCGACCTTCTTGATTGATCGATCAATTTGATACGCCCTAGACTGCGCGCTTTCCCTCGCTCGAATTCGCCATCTGGAGTGACTGATGCCCAAGGTCGGAATGCAGCCGATCCGCCGTTCGCAACTGATCAACGCGACCCTCGAAGCCGTCGACCGGGTCGGCATGGGCGACGCCAGCATCGCCTACATCGCCCGCCTCGCCGGCGTCTCCAACGGCATCATCAGCCACTACTTCCAGGACAAGAACGGCCTGCTCGAAGCCACCATGCGCCACCTGATGCAGGCCCTGAGCACCGCCGTGCGCGAGCGCCGCGCCGCCCTGGTCGACGACTCCGCCCGGGCCCACCTGCGCGCCATCATCGACGGCAACTTCGACGACAGCCAGGTCAACGGCCCGGCGATGAAGACCTGGCTGGCGTTCTGGGCCACGAGCATGCACCAGCCCGCCCTGCGCCGCCTGCAGCGGGTCAACGACCACCGCCTCTACTCCAACCTGTGCTGCGAATTCCGCCGGGAACTGCCTCTGGAAGCCGCCCGCGCCGCCGCCCGTGGCCTCGCCGCCCTGATCGACGGCCTGTGGCTGCGCAGCGCCCTCTCCGGCGATGCCTTCAACGCCAGGCAGGCCCTGCAGATCGCCTATGACTACCTCGACCTGCAATTGGCCAAGGCTACCGACTCACGGGCGTAATGGCGGCGCTGCGCGCCGCTTGGCGATTGAAATCGCCCGCTACAAGTCATCCTTCATCCGCCGCAAACGAAAACGCCCCGGGATTTCCCCCGGGGCGTTGTTCATTGCGGGCCGGTCAGACGGGCCCGGGGGCGATCACCGGTGAGTGCCGGTTCATCTCCTGCGCCTCCATGTCGATGCGCATGGCCTTGAGCAGGGCGAACATGTAGAGCAGCAGCACCACCGAGAACGGCAGGCCGGCGAGCACGACCACCGTCTGCATCGCCGTGAAGTTGCCGGCGAACAGCAGGCCGATGGTCACCAGGGTGATCAGTACCGACCAGAAGATGCGCAGCCAGTTGGGCGCGTCCTCGTCCAGCTCGCCGCCCTTGCGCGAGAGGTTGGCGAGCATCACCGAGCCGGAATCCGCCGGCGTCAGGAACAGCACGAAGCCCACGCAGATCGACAGGCCGATCACCGCCTTGGCCCAGGGGTAGTGCTCCAGCAGCAGGTAGATGGACATCGCCGGCTGCTCCAGCGCGGCCTTGCCCAGTTCGGTCGCGTTCTGGTCCATCACCAGGTCCAGTGCGCTGTTGCCGAAGACCGACAGCCAGGCCAGGGTGAAGCCGAGCGGGATCAGCAGCACGCCGCACACCAGCTCTCGCACCGTGCGCCCACGGGAGATGCGGGCGATGAACATGCCGACGAAGGGCGCCCAGGAAATCCACCAGGCCCAGTAGAACAGGGTCCACAGGCCCATCCACGCCTCGCTCTTGCCGGACTGGCCGGTGTAGACGTAGAGATCGAAGGTCTTCAGCACCAGGCCGTTGAGGTAGTCGCCGAGGTTCTGCACCAGCCCATTGAGCAGGTGCAGGGTGTCGCCGGCCAGCAGCACGAACAGCAGCAGGCCGCTGAACAGGATGATGTTGAGGTTCGACAGGCGGCGGATGCCCTTCTCGATCCCCGACACGGCGGCCAGCGTCGCCACCGCGCTCATCACCAGGATCACCGTCAGCAGCGCGCCCTGGCTGTGCGGATAGCCGAACAGGTACTCCAGGCCCGAGGAGACCTGCAGCGAGCCGATGCCGAGGTTGGTCACCAGGCCCAGCAGGGTGACGAAGATGCCGAAGCAATCCACCGCGTTGCCCACCGAGCCCTTCATCAGGCGCTCGCCGAACAGCGGGTAGAGCGCCGAGCGCAGCGCCAGCGGCTGCTTGTGGCGGTAGGCGAAGTAGCCGACGGCCAGGCCGACCAGCGCATAGATCGCCCAGCCGTGCACGCCCCAGTGGAGGAAGGTCAGCTGCAACGCCTGGCGCGCCGCGTGCTCGGTGCCTGCCTCGCCCTCCGGCGGGTTGTACAGGTGGTCGATGGGCTCGGACGCGGCGAAATACAGCAGCGAGATGCCGATGCCCGAGGAGAACAGCATCCCCGCCCAGGCGCCGTAGCTGAAGTCCGGCCGGTCGCCATCCGCGCCCAGGCGCAGGTTGCCGTAGCGGGAGAAGGCCACGTAGAGCACGAAGAACAGGTAGGCCCCGATCGCCAGCATGTAGTACCAGCCGAAGCTGCGCGAGAGCCAGGTCTGCGCCTTGTTCAGCCAGAGCCCGGCCCCCTCGGGGAAGAGGATCAGGGCGACGGTGAGGATCAGGATCAACGCGGTGGAACCGAAGAACACCACGGGGTTGAGCCGCGCACGCGACTCGGGATGCAGCGCAAGGGAAGCGGTACTCATGTGGAGAAGAGCTCCAGGGCAGTGAAAGCACGCGCCTGACGGCGCAACGACAGACCCGCGCCGCCCTGCCGACCCGCTCATGTAACCCGGCGAAGCCTCTGCAATGCGGCCTGAAGAGGTGCGGCGATGTGCCGCAGCCCCGTTCATGGAGCGCAGCTTATTCTTTGTTGTTTGAACGTTCAATAAAAATAAAGTAGGCTCGTTTTCATGCATCCGGGCGGCTCCACCGTGCCTGGAACCCCGACAAAGGGCCCGCCCCGAGCGCGGCCCGCCTTGCGTAAACGAGACCTGAGAGGACGAACCCCATGGCCCGATTCGAAGACCAGAAGCTCTACATCGGCGGTCGCTACGTCGACTCCACCAGCGGCGCCACCTTCGAGAGCATCAACCCGGCCAACGGTGAGGTCCTCGCCAACGTCCAGCGCGCCGGCAAGGAAGACGTCGAGCGCGCCGTCGCCAGTGCCATCGAAGGGCAGAAGATCTGGGCCGCGATGACCGCCATGCAGCGTTCGCGCATCCTGCGCCGTGCCGTGGAGATCCTCCGCGAGCGCAACGACGAGCTGGCCGCCCTGGAGACCCTGGACACCGGCAAGCCCCTGGCCGAGACCCGTGCCGTGGACATCGTCACCGGCGCCGACGTGATCGAGTACTACGCAGGCCTGGTGCCCGCCATCGAGGGCGAGCAGATCCCCCTGCGCGAAACCAGCTTCGTCTATACCCGCCGTGAGCCCCTGGGCGTGGTCGCCGGCATCGGTGCCTGGAACTACCCGATCCAGATCGCCATGTGGAAATCCGCCCCGGCCCTGGCCGCCGGCAACGCGATGATCTTCAAGCCCAGCGAAGTCACCCCGCTGACCGCCCTCAAGCTCGCCGAGATCTACACCGAGGCCGGCGTGCCGGACGGCGTGTTCAACGTCCTCACCGGCAGCGGCCGTGAAGTCGGCCAGTGGCTGACCGAGCACCCGCAGATCGAGAAGATCTCCTTCACCGGCGGCACCGCCACCGGCAAGAAGGTGATGGCCAGCGCCTCCAGCTCCTCCCTCAAAGAAGTGACCATGGAGCTGGGCGGCAAGTCGCCGCTGATCATCTTCGAGGACGCCGACCTCGATCGCGCCGCCGACATCGCCGTCATGGCCAACTTCTTCAGCTCCGGCCAGGTCTGCACCAACGGCACCCGCGTGTTCATCCCGCGCGTGCTGCAGGCCCGCTTCGAGGCCAAGGTGCTCGAGCGCGTCAAGCGCATCCGCCTGGGCAGCCCGCAGGACGAGAACACCAACTTCGGCCCGCTCACCAGCTTCCCGCACATGGAGAGCGTGCTCGGCTACATCGAGTCCGGCCGCAAGGAAGGCGCGCGCCTGCTGATCGGCGGCGAGCGCGTCACCGACGGCGAATACGCCAAGGGCGCCTACGTGGCCCCGACCGTGTTCACCGACTGCACGGACGAGATGACCATCGTCCGCGAGGAAATCTTCGGCCCGGTGATGAGCATCCTCGTCTACGACACCGAGGAAGAAGCCATCCGCCGCGCCAACGATACCGACTACGGCCTGGCCGCCGGCATCGTCACCCGCGACCTGGCCCGCGCCCACCGCGTGATCCACAAGCTGGAAGCCGGCATCTGCTGGATCAACACCTGGGGCGAGTCGCCCGCCGAGATGCCCGTCGGTGGCTACAAGCAGTCCGGCGTGGGCCGCGAGAACGGCCTCACCACCCTCGCCCACTACACCCGCATCAAGTCGGTGCAGGTCGAGCTCGGCGACTACTTCTCCGTCTTCTAAACGGCAGCCCGAAGCGGGAAGCCAGGAGCCTTAAGCGCCCTGGCTTCCAGCCCCCAGCCATTTAAAGAGAGAACCTCATGTCTCAAGAATTCGACTACATCATCATCGGTGCCGGCTCCGCCGGTAACGTACTGGCCACCCGCCTGACCGAGGACGCCGGCACCAGCGTCCTGCTACTCGAAGCCGGCGGCCCCGACTACCGCCTGGACTTCCGCACCCAGATGCCCGCCGCCCTCGCCTATCCGCTGCAGGGCCGCCGCTACAACTGGGCCTACGAGACCGACCCCGAGCCGCACATGAACAACCGCCGCATGGAATGCGGTCGCGGCAAGGGCATCGGCGGCTCCTCGCTGATCAACGGCATGTGCTACATCCGCGGCAACGCCCTGGACTTCGACAACTGGGCCAAGGCGCCCGGCCTGGAAGACTGGACCTACCTCGACTGCCTGCCCTACTTCCGCAAGGCCGAGACCCGCGACATCGGCCCCAACGACTACCACGGCGGCGACGGCCCGGTGAGCGTCACCACGCCCAAGAACGGCAACAACCCGCTGTTCCACGCCATGGTCGAGGCTGGTGTACAGGCCGGTTTCCCGCGTACCGAAGACCTCAACGGCTACCAGCAGGAAGGCTTCGGCCCGATGGACCGCACCGTGACCCCGCAAGGCCGTCGCGCCGCCACCGGTCGCGGCTACCTGGACCAGGCCCGCGGCCGGCCCAACCTGACCATCGTCACCCACGCCACCACCGACCGCATCCTCTTCAGCGGCAAGCGCGCCAGCGGCGTCGCCTACCTGCACGGCGACGGCAACGAGCCGATCATCGTCAACGCCCGCCGTGAAGTGCTGCTGTGCGCCGGCGCCATCGCCTCGCCGCAGATCCTGCAGCGCTCCGGCGTCGGCCCGAGCGCCGTGTTGCGCGAATTCGACATCCCCGTGGTGCACGACCTGCCCGGTGTCGGCGAGAACCTGCAGGACCACCTCGAGCTCTACCTGCAGTACGCCTGCAAGGAGCCGGTCTCCATCTACCCGGCCACCAAGTGGTGGAACCAGCCCGCCATCGGCGCCAACTGGCTGTTCCGCGGCAAGGGCCTGGGCGCCAGCAACCAGTTCGAGGCCGGCGGCTTCATCCGCACCCGCCCCGAATTCGCCTGGCCCAACATCCAGTACCACTTCCTGCCGGTGGCGATTAACTACAACGGCAGCAAGGGCGTGCAGGAGCACGGCTTCCAGGCGCACATGGGCTCCATGCGCTCGCCGAGCCGCGGCCGCATCCGCCTGAAGTCCCGCGACCCGCGCCAGCACCCGAGCATCCTGTTCAACTACATGGCGTCCGAGCAGGACTGGCAGGAGTTCCGCGACGGCATCCGCATCACCCGCGAGATCATGGCGCAGCCGGCGCTGGACAAGTACCGTGGCCGCGAGCTGAGCCCCGGTGCCCACGTGCAGACCGATGCCGAGCTGGATGAGTTCATCCGCACCCACGCCGAGACCGCCTTCCACCCCTCCTGCTCCTGCAAGATGGGCAGCGACGAGATGGCGGTGGTCGATGGCCAGGGCCGTGTGCACGGCATGCAGGGGCTGCGCGTGGTGGATGCGTCGATCATGCCGGAGATCATCACCGGCAACCTCAACGCCACCACCATCATGATCGCCGAGAAGATCGCCGACCGGATCCGTGGCCGCCAGCCGCTGCCCCGCAGCACCGCCAGCTACTACGTGGCCGGCGACGCCCCGGTACGCACCCAGCCGCAGCGCAAGGCCGGCTGAACCCCGGGGGCGGTTCGCACCGCCCCCGCCTCCCACCGGGCCCGCGACTCATCGGCGCTATTCCGGCAGCTCCTGGCGGATCATCCAGTGTCCACCCGGCGGCACCAGCCGGCTGATGTCGAAATCCTCCAGGCTTGCCCGATCGAGCATCTGGATGCGCGGGCTGACCCAGTAAGCCTCCCCCTTGTGCTCCAGCGCCCGCACCGCCAGGTCGATGGCGATGCGCGCCTGGGTCACCGGCGAGTCCGTCGGCGCGGCCAGCACCCGCCCCTGGCGGATCGCCTCCACCACCCGCTCGGTGGCGTAGAGCGACACCACCTGCGTCTGGAAGCGCGACGGCGAGCCGCTGACCAGTTGCCCGGCGAAAGCCGCCGCCTCGGCATTGGCCAGCAGATAGTCCAGCCGCGACTCGCGCCCCAGCAGCCCGCGGACCAGGGCCGCCTGGGTCGATCGATCCACCGGCCCGTAGCCACCGTCGGCGAGGCGCACCGGCGCGCCGTCCATGGCCGTGCGCAACCCGCGCTCGGCGTCCAGCACCCAGCCGGCGTCCCGGGGGCCCGGCAACCAGCCCAGGTTGATCGGGCCGCCCCCGGCCCGCTCGCGAATGAAGCCCAGGGCCTCGCGCGCCATATCGGCGAAATCCACCCGTGAATGTGCGGTCACGCCCGCGCAGTCGATACCGTTGACCAGGTCGATCACCGGCGTGCCGCGCTGCTTCAGCTGGTCGATTTCATGGCAGAGCCCGCGCGCCTCGATGGCGCCGATGACGAAGGCGTCGGCGCCGAGCTGGATGCAGCGGGCCAGTTGGGCGCGCTGCATCGCCGGGAACTGGTAGCCACCGGCCTCGTAGATGCCCAGCTGGACGCCCTGGCGCCGGGCTTCCTCGTCCAGCCCCCAGGCGACGCCCCACCAGTAGCGGTCGATGCCATGGGGCAGCAGCGTGCAGATGCGCCAGGGGCGGCTGGCATGCGCGAGGGGCACGTAGTCACGGGCCTTCCCATCGGCGAACACCGGCACCGGGAACCACTCCGTCGCATGGCAGGGCACCAGGGCCAGCAGGGAGAGCAGCAGCGCACAGCAGATCCGCATAGAGGCCATTCCGCAACGAGGAGCAAGGGGAGTGAGCACAGCCTAGCAGCCGGCGACAGGTGACGGCGGGGTGACAGCCCGCCCGCCTGCGCCTAAAGTCCGCAGGGTCTGACGCCCGAGGAATCCCATGCCCGACCTGCCCAGCCTGGACGCCCGTACCGCCCGCCTGCTGCCCTGGCTGGTGGCCGTCGCCTTCTTCATGCAGGCCCTCGACGGCACCATCCTCAACACCGCCCTGCCCGCCATGGCCCGCGACCTGGCCGAAGACCCGCTGCGCATGCAGTCGGTGATCATCGCCTACATGCTCACCGTGGCCCTGCTGATCCCCGCCTCCGGCTGGATCGCCGATCGCTTCGGCACCCGGCGGATATTCTTCGGCGCCATCGTCCTGTTCAGCCTGGGCTCGCTGTTCTGCGCCCTCTCCGCCACCCTGCCGCAACTGGTCGCCGCCCGCGTGGTGCAGGGCCTGGGCGGCGCGCTGATGATGCCGGTGGGGCGCCTGGTGGTGTTGCGCGCCTACCCGCGAACCGAGCTGGTGCGGATCATGAGCTTCATCACCCTGCCCGGCCTGTTCGGCCCGCTGATCGGCCCCACCCTCGGCGGCTGGCTGGTGGAATACGCCAGCTGGCACTGGATCTTCCTCATCAACCTGCCCGTCGGCCTGATCGGCGGCTGGGCCGCCTGGCGCTTCATGCCCGACTTGCGCAGCAGCGGCCCGGTTCGCCTGGACGTCTACGGCTTCCTGCTGTTCGGCACCGCCATGGTGCTGATCACCATCGCCCTGGAAGGCCTGGGCGAGCTGCGCCTGCCCCACGTGCGGGTGATGCTCCTGCTGCTCGGCGGCCTCGCCTGCCTCGCCGCCTACTGGCTGCATGCCGTGCAGGTCGAGCAGCCCCTGTTCGCGCCCTCGCTGTTCCGTACCCGCACCTTCGCCGCCGGCATCCTCGGCAACCTCTTCTCGCGCCTGGGCAGCGGCGCCCTGCCCTTCCTCACGCCCCTGCTGCTGCAGGTGGCCCTGGGCTTCCCTCCGGCCCAAGCGGGGATGACCATGATCCCGCTCGCGCTCTCGGCGATGATCGCCAAGCCCCTGGCCAAGCCGCTGCTGGACCGCCTCGGCTACCGCCGCCTGCTGCTCGGCAACACGCTGCTGCTGGGCGCGATGATCGCCAGCCTCGGCCTGATCGACGGCGACACGCCCTATCCGCTGCTGCTCCTGCACCTGGCGGCCCTGGGGGCGGTGAACTCCATGCAGTTCACCGCGATGAACACCGTCACCCTGCTCGACCTCGACGACCACCAGGCCAGCAGCGGCAACAGCTTGCTCTCGGTGGTCATGCAGCTGTCCATGAGCCTGGGCGTGGCGGTGGCCGCCGCCCTGCTCGGCGGCTTCGGCAAGCCCGATACGCCCAGCGTGCTGGCGGCGTTCCAGGCCACCTACCTGTGCGTCGGCACCCTCACCCTGCTGGCGGCGGCGATCTTCTTCCAGCTGCCCCCGGACAGCGGGCGCGCCGTGCGTCGGGTGCCCGGCGATATGGAGGAATAACCGTCGCTGCGACACCGGGACGGCAGGGTGGCCGCGCGCCATCCTGCTAAACTGCGCGCCAATCCGATTGCCAGGCCCCACCCGTGACCACCAACGCCTTCTCCACCCTGCCCCTGTCGGCCGCCATGCTGGCCAACCTCGATGCCCTCGGCTACCACGAGATGACCCCCATCCAGGCCCTCGGCCTGCCGGTGATCCTCAAGGGCCGCGACCTGATCGCCCAGGCCAAGACCGGCAGCGGCAAGACGGCGGCCTTCGGCATCGGCCTGCTCGACCCGCTCAACCCGCGCTTCTTCGGCTGCCAGGCATTGGTGCTGTGCCCGACCCGCGAACTGGCCGACCAGGTGGCCAAGGAAATCCGCCGCCTGGCCCGCGCCGCCGACAACATCAAGGTGCTGACCCTCTGCGGCGGCGTGCCCTTCGGCCCGCAGATCGGCTCGCTGGAGCACGGCGCCCACATCATCGTCGGCACCCCGGGACGCATCCAGGAGCACCTGCGCAAGGGCACCCTGAAGCTCGACGGGCTCAACACCCTGGTACTGGACGAAGCCGACCGCATGCTCGACATGGGCTTCTACGACAGCATCGCCGAGATCATCGAGCAGACCCCGACCAAGCGGCAGACCCTGCTGTTCTCCGCCACCTACCCCAAGGGCATCGCCGAGCTGGCCGGGCGCTTCCTGCGCGACCCGCAGCAGGTGAAGGTCGAGGCCCTGCACGACGACAGCCAGATCGAACAGCGCTTCTACGAGATCGACCCGGCCCAGCGCATGGACGCCGTGGTCCACCTGCTCCTGCACTACCGCCCGCAGTCCAGCGTCGCCTTCTGCCACACCCGCCAGCAGTGCCAGGAACTGGTCGAGCACCTGCAGGCCAACCGTATCTCGGCACAGACCCTGCACGGCGAACTGGAACAACGCGAGCGTGACCAGGTGCTGACCCTCTTCGCCAACCGCAGCTGCAGCGTGCTGGTGGCCACCGACGTGGCGGCGCGCGGCCTGGACATCGCCGGCCTGGAGGCGGTGATCAACGTCGAGCTGTCGCGCGATCCGGAAATCCACGTGCACCGTGTCGGCCGCAGCGGCCGCGCCGGCGAGAAGGGCCTGGCCCTGAGCCTGGTGGCCCCCGCCGAGGCCAGCCGCGCCCAGGCCATCGAGGACCTGCAGAAGGCCCCCTTGAACTGGCAGCGTCTGGACGAACTGGTGCTGCGCAATCGCGACCCCTTGGTGCCGCCGATGGCTACGCTATGTATCAGTGGCGGGCGCAAGGAGAAGGTTCGCCCGGGCGACATCCTCGGCGCCCTGACCGGTGAAGCTGGTATTCCGGGGGCGCAGGTTGGCAAGATAGCCATCTTCGATTTCCAGGCCTTCGTGGCCGTGGACAGGAGTATCGTCAAACAGGCCCTCAAGCGCCTGAGCGACGGCAAGATCAAGGGTCGCTCGTTCAAGGTGCGGGCACTCCAGTAACGCCCCGGAAAGGTTCGTCCTGTATGACAGCGCAGGCGGGGACACCCGCCACGCAGCAATGGAGTAGGTCGTGCGCAATATTCTGGTCGTCGAAGACAGCCCGCTGGTCCTGAAGATCCTCGAGCACCTGTTCCGTCAGGAGCCGGACCTGCAGCCCGTGTTCTGCGCCTCCTGCGCCGAAGCCGAGGTGCTGCTGGAAACCTCCGCCGCCCTGTTCTTCGCCGCCATCGTCGACCTCAACCTGCCGGACGCGCCCGACGGCGAGATCGTCGACCTGGTGCTGCGCTACGAACTGCCCTGCGTGGTGCTCTCCGGCTCCTACAAGGAGCAGCGCCGCGACGAGCTCCTGCTCAAGGGCGTGGTCGACTACGTGCTCAAGGAAAGCCAGCACTCCTACGAGTACGTCTTCCGCCTGCTGCACCGCCTGGTGCGCAACTGCGGGGTGAAGATCCTGGTGGCCGAGGACTCCGAGGCCACGCGCAACTTCGTGCGCCGCGTGCTGACCCCGCACCTCTACCAGATCATCGAGGCCCGCGACGGCGACGAAGCCCTGCACATCCTCCAGGAGCAGCCGGACATCGACCTGCTGCTGGTGGACCACGGCATGCCCGGCATCAGCGGCTTCGACCTGGTGAAGATGCTGCGACAGAAACTGCACCGCACCGAGCTGATCATCCTCGGCCTTTCGGCGGACCAGAAAGGCTCGCTCAGCGCCATGTTCATCAAGCACGGCGCCGACGACTTCCTGCGCAAGCCCTTCTGCACCGAGGAACTGAACTGCCGGGTGATGTCGACCCTGGAGCGCCGCGACCTGATGCGCGCGCTGAAGCAGGCGGCGCTGTTCGACTCGCTGACCAACCTCTACAACCGCCGCGCCTTCTACGAGCAGGGCCTGCAGCTGTTCCAGCAGGCCCAGCGCGCCGGCCAGGAACTGAGCGTGGCGATGCTCGACCTCGACTTCTTCAAGCAGATCAACGACAAGTTCGGCCACGCCAGCGGCGACACCGCCCTGGTGATGTTCTCGCGGGTCCTGGCACACGCCTTCCCCGACGCCCTGCTGGGCCGGCTCGGCGGCGAGGAGTTCGCCCTGGTCAGCAAGGGCGACGCGCCCACCGTCAAGGCCGCGCTCGACCAGCTGCGGCGCAACTGCGCCCGCCTGAAGTACGCTGCCGATGCACCACCGCTGTCATTCAGCGCCGGCGTCTACCAGGGCATACCGGAGGATCTGGAAAGCCTGCTGCACGAGGCCGACCAGCGCCTCTACCAGGCCAAGCACGAGGGCCGCGGGCGGACCATCGCCAACCGCTAGAAACCGTGGCGGGCGAAGATGCGCTGGTAGGTCCCGTCATCGCGCATCGACTGCATCGCCCGGTCGAAGTCCTCCACCACCTGGCGATGCATCGGGTGGCTGCGCCGTACCAGGATCGCCAGGTCGTTCTCGCTGAGCGGGCGCGGCAGGAACTCCAGCTGGCCCTTGAGCTCCTTCAGCTCGCGGTTGAGGTGATAGCGCGCCACCAGCTCGTCCTCCAGGGTCAGCTGCACGCGCCCGGCGGCGAGCATGCGCGCGCCCATCTCGAAGCCCATCACCGGCACCCGGTCGAGGGTGGGGTCCTGGTCGAACTCCGCTGAGTAGGCATAGCCGCGCACCACGGCGATGCTGTAGGGGCGCAGGTCGGCCAGGGTCTGGAAGTCGACCTTGGCGCCGCGGTGGCGGAGGAAGCGCACGCGGTTGACCAGGTAGGGCCTGGAATAGAGCCCATAGACGGCGCGGGCCTGGTCATACCAGGCGTTGATCACCACGTCGTAGTCGCCCACCTCCAGCCCGCGCAGTGCCCGCGCCCAGGGAACCTCGACGTATTCGGTGCTGTGCCCGGCGCGCTTCAGTGCCGTGACCACCAGGTCCACCGCCAGGCCGCCCTCGGGCAGGCTCGCATCGGTGAACGGCGGCCAGGTGTTGGCCACCAGTCGCAGGTGCTCGGCACGCAGCGGGCCCGAGCACAGCAGAACGAGCAACAACAGGACACTGCAGGTCTTTTTCATCCATGGCTTCCACTGGGGCTGGGACGGTCGGCATCGCCGGACTGCACGCATTTCCCTTGCCAGCCAGCGGAGAGCGCTGGTCGCGGCACCTCCATAGGGTAGACTTCGCCACCGGCGCGCGCCTTGGCCGATTCGACTTCTGAGGGTGGTTTCTTGTTCGTGACTGACGTGGTGATTATCGGGGCCGGCGCCGCCGGTCTGTTGTGCGCCTCCAAGACCGCCGCGCGCGGACGCAAGGTGCTCCTGCTCGACCACGCGAACAAGGCCGGCAAGAAGATCCTCATGTCCGGCGGCGGGCGCTGCAACTTCACCAACCTCTACACCGAGCCGGCCAACTTCCTCTCCGCCAACGCGCATTTCTGCAAGTCGGCCCTGGCCCGCTACACCCAGTGGGACTTCCTCGAGCTGGTCAACAAGCACGGCATCGCCTACCACGAGAAGAAGCTCGGCCAGCTGTTCTGCGACCACAAGGCCAGCGACATCCTCGCCATGCTCCTGGCCGAGTGCGACGAACACGGCGTCGACCTGCGCCTGGACACCGCCGTCACCGACATCGCCCGCGACGACGCCGGCTACACGCTGCAGACCGGCATCGGCCCGGTGCGCTGCCAGTCCCTGGTGATCGCCACCGGCGGCCTGTCGATCCCCACCCTGGGCGCCACCGGCTTCGGCTACCAGGTCGCCCGCCAGTTCGGCCACGAAGTGCTGCCGACCCGCGCCGGCCTGGTGCCCTTCACCATCACCGACCAGCTCAAGGAGATGTGCACCGAGCTCTCCGGCACCTCGGTGGACGCCCTCGTGAGCTGCAACGGCGCCAGCTTCCGCGAGAACATCCTGTTCACCCATCGTGGCCTCAGCGGCCCGGCCATCCTGCAGATCTCCTCCTACTGGAACCCGGGCGACACGGTGTCGATCAACCTGCTGCCCAATCTCGACGTGCCCGCCTGGCTGGTGCAGCAGCAGGGCGAGCGCCCCAATGCCGAGCTGAAGACCCTGCTGGGCGAGCTGTTCACCCGCAAGTTCGCCGGCCTGCTGGCCGAGCGCTGGTTCGTCTCGCGGCCGATGAAGCAGTACAGCCTGGCCGAGCTGCAGGCCATCGCCGAAGCCCTCAGCGACTGGCAGGTGACCCCGTCCGGCACCGAGGGCTATCGCACCGCCGAAGTCACCCTGGGCGGCGTCAGCACCCACGAGGTCTCGTCCAAGACCATGGAGTCGCAGAAGTCCCCCGGGCTGTACTTCATCGGCGAAGTGCTGGACATCACCGGCCACCTCGGCGGCTTCAACTTCCAGTGGGCCTGGGCCTCGGCGCACGCCGCCGCGCAGTTCGCCTGAGGCGACGGCATGCCTGACGGCGCCAGCGCCTGCGCATTCACGCCAGCGGGTGTAACCCGCCTCGCCCGGGCGGCATCCAAGCGGTAACCTTTCGCCATCGGCCCACGCACACCCGCGCGGGCCGAGCCCCCGGACCGCACGCCCACAAGGCCGTTATGCCATCGACCTCGCTCCGTCACTCCCTGCGCCGCCTCTGGGCCCAGGACAAGTTCAGCTACAGCCTGCGGGTGTTCGTCGCCCTCACCGGCAGCATGGCGCTCTGCTGGCAGCAGGACCGCATGGAGCTGCTGATCCCGCTGTTCCTCGGCATCATCGCCAGCGCCCTGGCCGAGACCGACGACAGCTGGCAGGGCCGCCTCAATGCGCTGCTGGTCACCCTGGGCTGCTTCAGCATCGCCTCCTTCTCGGTGGAGCTGCTGTTCCCCTATCCCTGGCTGTTCGTCTGCGCCCTGGCGCTGGCAGCCTTTGGCCTGACCATGCTCGGTGCCCTCGGCGAGCGCTACGCCACCATCGCGTCGGCGACCCTGATCCTGTCGATCTACAGCATGATCGGCGTCGACCAGCGCGACGGCGTCGGCCACGACCTCTGGCGCGAGCCGGCGCTGCTGGTGGGCGGCGCGGCCTGGTACGGCCTGCTCTCGGTGATCTGGCAGGCGCTGTTCACCCACCAGCCGGTGCAGCAGAGCCTCGCCCGGCTGTACCGTGAGCTGGGGCGCTACCTCAAGCTCAAGGCCAACCTCTTCGAGCCGCTGCGCGAGCTGGACGTGGAGGCCAAGCGACTGGAGCTGGCACAGCAGAACGGCAAGGTGGTGGCGGCGCTGAACGCGGCCAAGGAAATCATCCTGCACCGCGTCGGCAACGCCCGTCCCGGCCCCAAGGTGAGCCGCTACCTGAAGCTGTACTTCCTCGCCCAGGACATCCACGAACGCGCCAGCTCCTCCCACTATCCGTACAACCAGCTGGCCGAGGCGTTCTTCCACAGCGACGTGCTGTTCCGCTGCCAGCGCCTGCTGCGCCAGCAGGGGGGCGCCTGCCAGGCGCTCGGCCAGGCCATCCAGATGCGCCAGCCGTTCGACTACAACGACGGCACCCAGGCCCTGGACGATCTGCACCGCTCCCTGGAGCACCTGCGCATCCAGAGCAACCCGGCCTGGCGCGGCCTGCTGCGTTCGCTCAACGCGTTGGCCGGCAACCTCTCCACCCTCGATCGCCTGCTGACCGACGCCAGCAACCCCGACGCCCTCGCCGAAGCCCAGGACAGCAGCCTGCTGGATCGCTCGCCCAAGGGCCTGAAGGACGTCTGGGAACGCCTGAAGCAGAACGTCACCCCGACCTCCCTGGTGTTCCGCCACGCCCTGCGCATGGCCATCGCCCTGTGCGTCGGCTACGGCGTGCTGCACCTGATCCACCCCAGCCAGGGCTACTGGATCCTGCTCACCACGGTCTTCGTCTGCCAGCCGAACTTCGGCGCCACGAGGCGCAAGCTGGTGCAGCGGATCATCGGCACCGTCATCGGCCTGGCCCTGGGCTGGGCGCTGTTCGACCTGTTCCCCAGCGCCCTGGTGCAATCGCTGTTCGCCGTGGTCGCCGGGGTGATCTTCTTCGCCAACCGGGCCACCCGCTACACCCTGGCGACGGCGTCGATCACCCTGATGGTGCTGTTCTGCTTCAACCAGATCGGCGACAGCTACGGCCTCTTCGTGCCGCGCCTGGTGGACACCCTGCTGGGCAGCCTGATCGCCGCGCTGGCGGTGATCTTCATCCTCCCCGACTGGCAGGGCCGCGGCCTGCACCGCGTGGTGGCCAACACCCTGGCCTGCAACGCCCGCTACCTGCGCCAGCTGGTGCAGCAGTACAACGCCGGCAAGCGCGACGACCTGGCCTACCGCCTGGCCCGGCGCAACGCCCACAACGCCGATGCGGCGCTGTCCACGACGCTGGCCAACATGCTCATGGAACCGGGCCACTTCCGTAAAGAAGCGGACATCGGCTTCCGCTTCCTGGTGCTCTCCCACACCCTGCTCAGCTACCTCTCTGCCCTCGGCGCGCATCGCGCAAGCGAACCCATGGCGCTGGAAGGCAGCCTGCTGGGCGATGCCGCCGAACGCATCGCCACGACCCTGGAAGAGATCGCCACCGACCTCGCCGCGCGCAAGCCGGTGACCATCCACAGCGACAGCGAGGAAGCCCTGGCCAAGGAGCTGGAACAGCTCCCCGAGGACATGGACGAACGCGCCCGCCTGGTGCAGACCGAGCTCGGCCTGATCTGCCGCCAGCTCGGCGCCCTGCGCACCCTGGCGGCGCACCTGGCGAGTGGGAAGAAGGTGGGGTGAGGACACGGTGATGATCCTCCGGGCCAGCACCGCCCTCCTTGGGCACCACCTGTAGGGGCGAATTCATTCGCCCAGGGACCACGCAGTGGTCCCACATCTCCCAGCAAATACAGCCCCCTCCCACCCCACGAAGCGCCGCAGCCCCCACGCCACCCCGATACATTCCCCTATCCCGATAAACGAGGACAGGGACATGTCTCGAGACGATCTGCGTATCGGCCGCTTCTCGGCCCCCGGCCGCCTCTACCACATCACCGTCACCACTGAAGGGCGACAGTCGCTCTTCGCCGATCTGGCCTGTGCACGGCTGGTGATCGGCGAAATGCGCCGCCTCCAGGATCAGCGCTTGCTTGAATCGCTGGCCTGGGTACTGATGCCCGACCACCTGCACTGGCTGATCCGCCTGCAAGGCCCCCTATCACTCTCCCAGGTCATCAAGCTGCTGAAGGGGCGCTCGTCGAAGCGGTTGGGCGAGCGGCTCGGCACGGGCCGGAGGGTCTGGCAGCGGGGCTTCCATGACCGGGCGTTGCGCAGAGAAGAGGATCTGCAGCAGGTGGCGCGCTACATAGTAGCCAACCCGCTGCGGGCCGGGTTGGCCAGGAGCGTTCGCCTGTATTCGCACTGGGATGCGGTGTGGGTGTGGGGACCTTGGCAGCCCGGTGGGCTGCTGGGCGACTGAAGTCGCCCCTACATCGCCCCTACAGGGTCAGGCCTCTGCCTGCATGCCTGCCATCTCCGCCATCAACGCCTTCACCGTCTCGCCCACCTTGCGCACGGCGGCTTCCTGTTCGGCGTCGGGTTTGCGCGAGTAGTTCATGCGCAGGCAGCTGCGGTACTTGCCGGAGGCGGAAAACAGGCTGCCGGAGGCGATCTGTACGCCCTTGTCGAGCAGGGCGCGATTCAGGCGCAGGGTGTCGAAGCCCTCGTCCAGCTCGACCCAGAGCATGAAGCCGCCCTGGGGCCGGCTGGCGCGGGTGCCTTCGGGGAAGTACTTCATCACCCAGTCGATCATCTGGTCGCGGCCGTTCTGGTACTGGCTGCGCATGCGCCGCACGTGGGGCTCGTAGGCGCCGCTGGCGAGGAATTCGGCCAGGGCGATCTGCGGCTGGGTGGCGGTGGCGCCGGTGGAGATGTACTTCATGTGCAGCAGCCGGTCGAAGTAGCGACCGGGGGCGATCCAGCCGACGCGGATACCGGGCGCCACGGTCTTGGAGAAGGAGCTGCACAGCAGCACGCGGCCGTCCTCGTCGAAGGACTTGATGGTGCGCGGGCGCGGGTAGCGGTAGGCCAGGTCGCCGTAGACGTCGTCTTCGATGATCGCCACGTCGTAGCGCTGGGCCAGGGTCAGCAGGGCGCGCTTGCGAGCCTCCGGCATGATGTAGCCCAGCGGGTTGTTGCAGTTGGGGGTGAGCTGGATGAGCTTGATCGGCCACTGCTCCAGGGCCATCTCCAGCGCCTCCAGGCTGATGCCGTTGATCGGGTCGGTGGGCAGCTCCAGGGCCTTCATGCCGAAGCCCTTCAGCGCCTGCATGGCGCCATGGAAGCTCGGCGAATCCACCGCGACTATGTCCCCCGGCTGGCAGATGGCGCGAATGGAGGCGGACAGCGCCTCGTGGCAGCCGGTGGTGATGATCAGGTCGCTGGCGGGTATCTGGCAGCCCGCATCCACCAACAGCCGGGAAATCTGTTCGCGCAAGGGCAGCGAGCCCTGGATGGCGTCGTAGTACAGGCCGCCCAGGTCGGGACGCCGGGCGACCTGCGCCAGGCTGCGCAGCAGCGGTCGCAGGGTCGGGCTGGTGACATCGGGCATGCCCCGGCCCAGTTGCACCAGGCCGTCGCGGGCGCCGCGCTTGACCAGCTCCAGCACATCGCTCCATTGCGACACGTCCACCGGGCGCTGCGCCGCGCGGGTCATGGCCGGCAGCGCCGGGGCCGCGCGACGGGGCGGCACGAAGTAGCCGGACTTGGGCCGGGGCACGGCCAGGCCGCCATCCTCCAGCAGGCGGTAGGCCTGCTGGACGGTGCTGAGGCTGACGCCGTGCTCCTGGCTCAGGGCGCGGACCGAGGGCAGGCGGTCGCCGGGCCGGTAGTAGCCCTGCTCGATGCGAGCGGCGAGGGTTTCGGCGAGCTGGGTGTAGAGCTTCATGACAGTTCCCCTTGCGCGGAGCCCGCTTTGCACGGACCGGTACAGATGACGGGCAAATTGTGGATTCAGACGATCCATCGCGCAATCTGTATGAAAAAAATACCCACGCCTTGAATCTGTAATGCTTTTTGCCCGCCGCGCATCATGTCCTCCATACACCCCGGCACGAGGAGATCGACATGAACGGCCTGAGCGATACGCGGCTGAGCCTCCACGCGAAAGAGCTGGAGCTGGACCACCTGCGCGTCCACGCGAGCACCCGCTCCGCGGGAGATGGCCGCTGGCATCGCTTCTGGCGCCGCCTGCAGACGCGCAAGGCGCTGCTGGACCTGGACGAGCAGGCACTGCGCGACATCGGCCTGACCCGCGAACAGGCGCGCGATGAGGCGCTGAAACCGTTCTGGAAGCTCTGAGCGAGGCCGGCCGCCCGCAGGCGGCCGGTTGCCCGGCGATCAGGCCAGGCGGAAGCGCGAGGTGTTCTGGTTCAGTGCCTGGCTGCCGCGATGCAGCTGCTCGGCGGCGGCCTGGACCGACTGGGCCCCCTGCAACAGCAGGCTGGCGGCCTGGTCGACCTGCTGGATATTGCCGCTGACCTCGTCCGCCGTTGCGGCCTGTTCCTCGGCGGCGGTGGCGATCTGCGCCAGGCGGTCGCTGACCCGCTGCACCGCATCGGCGATACCGGACAGGTCCTCGCCCATGCTCAGCACGCTGCCCACGTCGCCCTCGGCCTGCTTGAAGGCGGCCTCCATCAGGGCGACCGCCTGGCCGACCACGCCCTGCAGGCTGGCGACGGTGTCGCCGATCTCCTTGGTGGAGTCCTGGGTGCGCTGCGACAGGCTGCGCACCTCGTCGGCCACCACGGCGAAGCCACGGCCCTGCTCCCCGGCACGCGCCGCCTCGATGGCGGCGTTGAGCGCCAGCAGGTTGGTCTGCTCGGCGATGCCCTTGATCACGTCCACCACGCGGTTGATCTGCTGCGCCTGGTCACGCAGTTGCTGCAACGCGGAGACGGTGTCGCCCAGGCGCGTGCTCAGTTCGCGCATGCTGGCTCCGGTGCGGGCGCTGCGCTGGTTGCTCTGCATGGCGATCTCACGGGTCTGCTGGGCATCCTGGGCCGCCCCCTCGCAACTCTCGGCCACGCTCTGGGCGGTGGCCGCCAACTCGTGCGCGGCCGCGGCGATCTGGCTGACCTGGCCCTGCTGCTGCTCCACCGAGGTGAGGGTGTCCTGGGCCTGGGCATTGAGCTGCAGCACGGTGCCGCCGAGCTGGTTGCTCTCCTGGTTGACCCCGGCCAGCGAACCGCGCAGTTGCACCAGGGCGGCGTTGAGTGCCTCGGCGATCTGCGCCAGGTCGTCGCGGCCATGGACCTGGGCGGCGACGCGCAGGTCGCCGGCGCGCAGGCCCTCGGCGGCCTCGGTGATGGCAGCGGTGCCACGGCGGATGGCGGCGTTCAGGCACAGCAGCATGTACAGGGCCAGCAGGGTGAGCAGGCTGAAGGCGCCGATCACCTGGACCATGTTGCGCAGCGCCTGGCTGCGGAAGTCGCCGAGGCGCGCCTGGAAGCGTTCGGTCAGTGCCGTTTGCAGCGCCACCAGTTGCCCATCGAGGCGCTCGACCTGCTGGACGAATTCGGCGGTGCCGAGGGTGAAGGGGTTGGCCTCGAACATGCCCTTGTCGACCCGGGCGAGGAAATCGCTCATGGCCTGGTCGGCCTGGCGGAACGGGCCGTCCAGCGCGGCGTTGACGTCGGACGCCTGGGCGATGGCGTCCTGGGCCTTGCGCAGTTGCCGCGCGGTGTCGTCCAGGGCGCGGCGCAGGTCACGCACGGCGACCCGGCTCTGCAGGGTGAAGTGCTGCGACACCACGGCGCCATGGGCATTGGCGGCGAAGCTGCCGAGCAGCTCCTGGGCGCGCGGCTGCACGTAGGTGAGCTGCTCCATCATCAGGTAGGTGTCCATCCCCGGGTCGAGGATGAGGCCGGTCTCGGTGGCCACCTGCTCGCGCAGGGATTGCAGGCTTTGCAACACGTCCTGGAAGCGCTCCAGGGCATCGGGCAGGGCCAGCGGCGCCAGGGCCTGGAAGCCGATGCGCTCGCTGCGCGAACGGGCCTCCTCTAACAGCTTGCGGCTCTGCTCGCCTAGCCCCTCCGCCTGCAACTGCGCCTCGACCCTGGCCAGGGCTTCCTGTAGGCGGCCGCCCCGTTGTTCGAGCTGCGCCCTGGCGGCATCCTCGGTGCCCTTCCAGCGGGCCAGCAGCAGGCGCTGGGCGCCCACTTCGTGCTGGGCGTCGGCCAGGGTGGCGATCACCCGCATGCCGCTGAGCTCGCCATCGACCAGGCCGAGGCGGTCCAGGTAGGACGCGGTGATCACCCACAGGGCATAGCCCAGCGGCAGGATGAACAGGAGGAAGAGCAGCTGGAACTTGCGCGCGAAGCTGAACCCTTCGAGCAGGCGCACGCCCGGCGTGAGTAATGCTGTCATGACGACACCTCATTGGACCCGGATCGGCGGGTAGGCCGAAAGCCTGCATCATGCAAAAGCCGAACCCGGGGTGGTACCCAAGAACGCCGATGCGCCGGGAAGGCTGCGCACGGCGCATTACGAGGCTCTCCGGCCAGCGGAACCCCGCAGCGGCCCTGCGACGGGAAGGCAACGCACCCGAACGGTGCAACTACTGGAGCAGCGACTCCACCCGCTGGATCTCGGCGCGCTGGCTGGCTACCAGGGCCAGGCCATTGCCGCTGGGGTCCAGGGCGTTGAGGGGCGGCTGCAACTTGCGATAGGCAGCCAACTCCCGCAGGGGCGGCAGCAGGGCGGTGGGCCCGGCCTCGCGGAGCGCGTGGAACAGGCCGAGGTTGATCAGGTCGACGAGCTCGACGCCGGGGCCGCTGGATCCGTCCCAGGCGCCCAGGCCGCGCACCACTGCAATATAGCTGTCGTCCACCGCCCACTTCTTCAGGACGATGACGCCGAGGGACTTGCCGTACTCCCGGCACAGGCGCGAGTAGAGCTCGGGCGAGGGGATCTGCTGGGCGTCCTTGAACGCGGAAAGGATCGCCAGGGCACCGATGTCGCTGAGCACACTGGCCAGCAGCACGTGCTCGGAAGAGGCGTGCCCGAGCAGGCGCGCGAGCACGGCACTGATGCTGCCGCGCCGGGCCAGGCGGCTCCAGGTGTCGACGAAGAGTTTCTTGTGCGAGGCGCTGTGCAGGGTGAACAGGCTCTTGATGCTGTGGACCATGGTGATGCGGTCCACCTCCAGCATGCCCAGGGTGCGGATCACGTCCTCCAGGGTCTTGGGCGGCAAGGCGGTGCGCAGGCGCGTGCTGGCCGCATGCTTGACCAGCGTTGCGCTGAGCGCCGGATCCTTGTTGATGACCCGCGCCAGGGAAGAGGTACTGGCATCCGGATTGGCCAGGGCCCGGCGGATCTCCATGGTGATCATGGGCAGGCTGGGGAGCTGCTCTTCACCGTTCATCAATTGCGAAACCAGACGCCTATAGATCGAATAACCCGACTCTTCAGTACTCACGACAGTCCCCACATGGCCTTGTGCCAGTGTAGCCATCGGCGCTGCCGGCAGACAGTGCCGCACCACTCCGCCGACGAGCGACACGCAGGTGCGGGGAACCGAACGCCCGCCGGCACGTTCCACTCCATGGGTGGGTAGCGTCCACCTTCCCCCCACAGCACCGAGGCCATCCCCGTGGAAACCGAACGACTGTCCAGGACCCTGGACTTCATGCGTACCCAGTTGCTGCCACTGGGGTTCTCCGGGCACATGGACAGCGATCGCAGCCTGCATGTGCTCATCTACGACCAGCGCACCCGCAAGACCATCCTCGAAACCGCCGGCATCCCCTTCTCCGCCACCTGCGGCAAGGCCGAGGCGCTGCATCTGGTCCAGCGCCTGAAGCGGGACATCGACGCGCAGTTCCAGGCCCCGCCACGTATCGCGCCCTGACGCCCCTCAGGGGATGGTGACGCCCTGGCGCAGGGCAAGCACGCTCAGGCGCCCCTCGGCGACCAGGCCGGCGAAGGCGCGGTCGAAGTCCTTGCGCAAGGCGGCATGCTCGTCGGTCCTGGGGAAGGCGAAGTAGCCGTCCTGGGTATCGATGATCGGCTGCAGCTGGCTGACCGCCCCATGCTCGAGGGCGTCGATGCGTGGCCGGGTGTTGCGTTCGTTGCTCGCCAGCAGGTCGATGCGGCCCATCACCAGCATGCGTATCGCGTTGTCGACGCTCTCGATGCTGTGCAGGTCCATCGCCTCGCGGCCCTGGTCGAAGCTCGGCCCGTAGGTCCAGCCACGGATGACCCCGATGCGCTTGCCGGCCAGGTTGGCGTAGTCGCCCTGCCACGCGAGAGCGAGGCCGGAACGGGCGAAGAACACGATGCGGTCGCGGTAGAAGGGACGCTGGCTGAAGAGGAACAGCCCCTCGCGCTCCGGCGTGCGATAGGGGCCGATGAGGATGTCTGCGCGCCCCTGCGCCACCATCTTCTGCGCCCGGGCCCAGGGGTAGACCTCGAAGCGCACCGAGTCGCCCATGCGCTGCACCACCTCGCGCAGCACGTCAGGGCCGAGGCCGATGTAACGACCTTCCACCGTCTGCCCGAACAGGCGCGGGAACTCGGCCCCCACGGCCAGCCATTCGCGGGCCGGCGCGGATGGCGCGAACGCCAGGCACAGCAGCACTGGACACAACATCCGTAGGTAGCGGCTCATGCCCGCGAATACTCGACGACAGGGATGGGGAGAGCCTAGCAGGCTTTTTCCGGCGTACGCGAGCAGGTACGGGGAGCCTCGCCGGAGCATTCGGCGGAGCCTTTGGGATGGGGCCTACATCGACCACCCGGGGCGCATGGGTATAGTCGGTCCCGTCATGCCCGCCTCAGGACTGCGCTCATCCTGCAGCCCTCCACAGCTGGGGTTGGGCATGACACTCTCCCTCCCTCCCCCAGCCATTCCCCTTCAGTTCCCCGCCTCCAGCTCACGCTGGATCAAGTACAGGCGCAGGTCGAACTCCAGCTGGTGATAACCCGGCAGCATGTGTTCGCAGAGCTGGTAGAACGCCTTGTTGTGGTCGCGCTCGCGCAGGTGCGCCAGCTCGTGCACCACGATCATCCGCAGGAACTCCGGCGCCGCCTCCTTGAACAGCGAGGCCACGCGGATCTCCTTCTTCGCCTTCAGCTTGCCGCCCTGCACCCGGGAGATCGCCGTGTGCAGCCCGAGCGCCTTCTGCACGACGTCCAGCTTGTTGTCGTAGACCACCTTGTCGATGGCCGGCGCATTGCGCAGGTGCTCCTGGCGCAGGGCATTGGTGTAGCCGTAGAGGGCCTTGTCGCTTTGCACCTCATGGCGATCCGGGTAGCGCTTGGCGAGGTATTCGCCCAGGCGGCGCTGCTCGACCAGCAGGCGAATCTGCTCCTGCAGGTGGACGGGGTAGGACCGGATGTAGCGGAGCGGGTTCATGGGGGATCGGTGCGGCCGGGGGAAAGCCCGCATTCTACCGCCGGTGACAGTTTGCGACGCAGCCTGTCAGCGCAGCGGCAGACGCCCGGCGACCGTTCATCGGATGCCCTCGAAGCACCTGCCCGCCCCCAGCGGAACGGGGCTGCCGCTGCGCTTACGGAAAAATGACGCCAATGATTCGGCGCAAGCCGCATTCCACCTGAGGGCGGCATTCCGGACATGAACCACCTGGTTAGTTTTGGCGATTGCACCTTGATGGCAAAGCCCGTTCCAGACGGCTTTTTGACAGGCCCGACGGCGACGATCGGTGATTAACAAGGGGCTTGCGCAGCCCTATAAAGCGTTCCGCGAGACGGCGTAAATGCCTTCGGACGACACGGCAGCCCCCCCCTGCCACTACCTAGCTTTCACTTTTAGTTCGTGTGCAGTTGGCCGGATGCCGCAGTAAGTGATTACGTCTCGTGGATGAGATAGCACCCGACTGAAAGTTCTCTTAGAGAACTCAGTCAAAATGATCGATCTCGGAACCTGGAACCTCACCATCCCCGTCGGCAGCCCTTCGGTGACCATCGAAACCCCCGCCCTGATGGGTGGCTATCAGGACAACTACTTCAAGGCGGCCAACGGCACCCTGTTCTTCTGGACCCCGGTGAACGGCAGCGCCACCGCCAACGCCGTCTACCCGCGCAGCGAGCTGCGCGAGACCTACGCCGACGGCAAGCTGCGCAACTGGACCTACGGTGCCGCCGACAACTACATGAGCGCCAACCTGGCGGTGGGCCAGGTCCCGTCCACGGGCAAGATCGTGATCGGCCAGATCCATGCCTACGGCAGCACCAGTCCGCTGCTCAAGCTGGAGTACCAGTTCAAGACCAAGACCGGCACCGGCAACATCGTCGCCAAGGTGCGCAACACCCCGAGCGACGAGGCCGGTGCGGTGGTCACCCTGCTCAGCGGCGTGAAGCTCAACCAGCGCTTCACCTACGTCATCAACATGTCGCCCACCGGGCAGCTGAGCATCCTGGTCAACAGCACGATGTTCACCCAGCAGCTGGACCCCACCTGGGCGCCCAAGCCGCTGTACTTCAAGGCCGGGGTCTATGCCCAGGACAACGTCGGCGAGGCCACCGAAGCCGGCAGCGCCACCTTCTACAACCTGAAGCTCGAGCACCGGGCCCTGGCAAGCAGCACCGCCCAGTAAGGACGCCGCATGCGGGTTCCAGGCCCCGGAAAGCAGAAAGCCCCGCGAATGCGGGGCTTTCCGTTTACAGCGCCAGAACTCAGTTGACCTTGGCGGTCAGCTCGCCCTTGGCGTAGCGCTGGTACATGCCTTCGAGGGAGATCGGCTTGATCTTCGAGGCGTTGCCGGCGGTGCCGAAGGCTTCGTAGCGGGCGATGCAGATATCACGCATGGCGACGATGGTCTTGGCGAAGAACTTGCGCGGGTCGAACTCGCTCGGCTGCTCGGCCATCATGCGGCGGATGGCACCGGTGGAGGCCAGGCGCAGGTCGGTGTCGATGTTGACCTTGCGCACGCCGTGCTTGATGCCTTCGACGATCTCCTCGACCGGCACGCCGTAGGTCTCCTTGATGTCGCCGCCGAATTCGTTGATCACCTTTAGCCACTCCTGCGGCACCGAAGAGGAGCCGTGCATCACCAGGTGGGTGTTGGGGATGCGCTTGTGGATCTCCTTGATGCGCTCGATGGAGAGCACGTCGCCAGTCGGCGGCTTGGTGAACTTGTAGGCGCCGTGGCTGGTGCCGATGGCGATGGCCAGGGCGTCGACCTGGGTCTTCTTGACGAAGTCCGCGGCCTCTTCCGGGTCGGTCAGCAGTTGGCTGTGGTCCAGCACGCCCTCGGCACCGACGCCGTCTTCCTCGCCGGCCATGCCGGTTTCCAGGCTGCCCAGGCAGCCCAGCTCGCCTTCCACCGACACGCCGCAGGCGTGCGCGAAGGCCACGGTCTGCTGGGTCACGCGGACGTTGTATTCGTAGTCGGCCGGGGTCTTGCCGTCTTCACGCAGGGAACCGTCCATCATCACCGAGGAGAAGCCCAGCTGGATGGAGCGCTGGCAGACGTCCGGGCTGGTGCCGTGGTCCTGGTGCATGCACACCGGGATGTGCGGGAATTCTTCGATGGCCGCCAGGATCAGGTGGCGCAGGAAAGGCGCGCCGGCGTATTTGCGGGCACCGGCGGAAGCCTGGACGATCACCGGGGAATCGGTCTTGTCGGCCGCTTCCATGATGGCGCGCATCTGTTCCAGGTTGTTGACGTTGAAGGCCGGTACGCCGTAGCCGAATTCGGCGGCGTGGTCCAGCATCTGGCGCATGCTGATGAGTGCCATGGTGTTTCAGTCTCCCGAGTGGGTGGGCATTCGAAATGCGAAGCCTGCCGCAGGGGCAGGCCAGGTTCAAGTTCCATGAAGGACGGCGAGCGTCCTCCCGTAAAAACCGGCCGGCGATGACGCCGGCCCGGTGCAATCATCGGCGCCGGTTCAGGGCGCCTTGCAGCCGCGACCGATCAGGTCATCGGTGGCGACCCAGTACACCAGCCCCTCGTCACCCTTGGTGTGGAAGGCCAGGCGGCTGTCGCTATAGAGCGCGCCGGACCCCGAAGGTTCTTGCTTGAGGCGGTAGACGATATCGCCGCCACCCAGACGCAGGTCCACTTGCTCCCGGTCGGCGTCGACGAAGCGCCACAGCACCTCGGCCTGGCTGTCGCAGACCCAGCGGGTCCAGTCGTCAGCCGGCGCCTGAGCGCCCGCACAACCGCCCAGCGCCAACAGCGCCGCAAGGGCGAACATGCCTTTCATCCCTTCACTCCCTTGGCCAGAAGGCCGTTCACCCATCGAGGGTCATGGACAGTGCCGTTCCTGGCTGCCGTTGACGGTCGGATCACCGCTGCTCTGGGCCTCGACGCGCTGGTCGTCCTGGGATTGCGGCAGGACGACCTGGGGCGGGCTCAACACCTCGCAAGTGGCGGGGGAAGAACCACCCGCACAACCGGTGAGCATCGCGAACAACGACAGCAGGATCAGGTTGGTACGCATGGCGGCAACTCCTTTTCTCGGGTCCTGTTCAAGGGACCACGGGCCGCCGCCATGGTTTAGCCGCTATTTCAGGCCTTGGCGCGCTGTTCCAGCACGTCCACGGCCGGCAGGACCTTGCCCTCGACGAACTCGAGGAAAGCGCCGCCGCCAGTGGAAATATAGGAGATGCGCTCGCCGACGCCGTACTTGTCGATGGCCGCCAGGGTGTCGCCACCGCCAGCGATGGAGAAGGCCGGGCTCTCGGCGATGGCCTGGGCCAGCACCTGGGTGCCGTTGCCGAACTGGTCGAACTCGAAGACGCCGACCGGGCCGTTCCAGAGGATGGTCTTCGATGACTTCAGCAGCTCGGCGAACTGGGCGGCGGTCTGCGGGCCGATGTCGAGGATCATGTCGTCGTCGGCGACGTCGGCGATGGCCTTGACGGTGGCTTCGGCGGTCTCGGCGAATTCCTTGGCGACCACCACGTCCACCGGCAGCGGCACGCTGACCTTGGCGGCGATGGCGCGGGCGGTATCCAGCAGGTCGGCCTCGTGCAGCGACTTGCCGACCTTGTAGCCGGCCGCGGCGAGGAAGGTGTTGGCGATGCCGCCACCGACGATCAGCTGGTCGCAGATCTGGCTCAGGGAGTTGAGCACGTCGAGCTTGGTGGAGACCTTGGAGCCGGCGACGATGGCGGCCATCGGGCGGGCCGGATTGCCCAGGGCCTTGCCGAGGGCGTCCAGTTCGGCGGCCAGCAGCGGGCCGGCGGCGGCGACCTTGGCGAACTTGGCCACGCCGTGGGTCGAGCCCTCGGCGCGGTGGGCGGTGCCGAAGGCGTCCATCACGAACACGTCGCACAGCGCGGCGTACTTCTGCGCCAGCTCGTCGGCGTTCTTCTTCTCGCCCTTGTTGAAGCGCACGTTCTCGAACAGCACCACCTGGCCGGGGGCGACGTCGACGCCGTCCAGGTAGTCGGCCACCAGCGGCACGTCGCGGCCCAGGGCCTTGGCCAGGTAGTCGGCGACCGGCTTGAGGCTGTTCTCCTCGGAGAACTCGCCTTCGGTGGGACGACCCAGGTGCGAGCAGACCATCACCGCCGCGCCCTTCTCCAGTGCCAGCTTGATGGTCGGCAGGGAGGCGAGGATGCGCGCATCGCTCTTCACGACACCGTCCTTCACCGGGACGTTGAGGTCTTCGCGGATCAGTACGCGCTTACCCTGGAGGTCGAGGTCGGTCATTTTCAACACGGTCATGGGGTCAGTCCTTCACGGGGCTGGATGTTGTGGAAACAGCGGAAACCCGCAGGTAGTGGCCTGCGGTGTCGAGCATGCGGTTGGCGAAGCCCCACTCGTTGTCGAACCAGGCCAGCAGGTTGACCAGGCGCGGCCCGGACACGCGGGTCTGGCTGCCGTCGACGATGGCGGAATGGGGATCGTGATTGAAATCGCAGCTGGCGTGGGGCAGCTCGGTGTAGGCCAGCAGGCCCTTGAGCGGGCCGCTTTCGGCGGCCTCGCGCAGCACGCGGTTGATCTCGGCGGCACTGGTGTCGCGGGCGGTCTGCAGGGTGATGTCCAGGCAGGACACGTTCACCGTCGGCACGCGGATGGCCTTGGCCTGGATGCGCCCGGTCAGTTCCGGCAGCAGGCGCTCGATGCCCCGGGCCAGCCCGGTGGAGACCGGGATCACCGACTGGAAGGCCGAGCGCGTGCGGCGCAGGTCCTCGTGGTGATAGGCGTCGATTACCGGCTGGTCGTTCATCGCGGAGTGGATGGTGGTGATGGAGACGTATTCCAGACCCACGGACTCGTCGAGAAGTTTCAGCAAGGGCACGCCGCAGTTGGTGGTGCAGGAGGCGTTGGAGACCAGGGTCTCGGTGCCGAGGAGGCTGTCCTGGTTGACGCCGTAGACGATGGTGGCGTCGATGTCCGCCTCGCTGGCCATCGGCTGGGAGAACAGCACGCGTGGCGCGCCGGCGCGCAGGAAGCGCTCGGCCTGGGCGCGGTTGGTGTACTGGCCGGAGCACTCGAGCACCAGGTCGACGCCCAGCGCCGCCCAGTCGATGCCCTCGGGCGCCGGGTTGCGCAGCACCTTCACGCAGTCGCCGTTGATGTGCAGGCAATCGCCGTCGACCTTCACGTCCCCCGGGAAGCGGCCATGGGTGGAGTCGAAGCGCGTCAGGTACTCGATGCTGGCCTGGTCGGCCAGGTCATTGAGGGCGACGATCTCGAAGCCATCACGCCCGCCACGCTCATGCAGCGCACGCAGGACGCAACGACCGATACGGCCGTAGCCGTTCAGGGCAACGCGGAAACGAGGATTGGACATAGCCGCAAGCCGCAAGCGGCAAGCTGCAAGTCAGGCGGCGGCAGAGGGGCTCTCGCTTGCCGCTTGAGGCTTGCAGCTTGCAGCTGGCGTCAGTCCTCCAGCAATTCTTCAGCGGTGGCGACGATGTTCTCGACGGTGAAGCCGAAGTGTTCGAACAGGGCCGGGGCCGGGGCGGATTCGCCGAAGCTGGTCATGCCGATCACGCGGCCTTCCAGGCCCACGTACTTGTACCAGTAGTCGGCGTGGGCGGCTTCGATGGCGATGCGCGCACCGACTTCCAGCGGCAGCACGGATTGCTTGTAGGCGGCATCCTGCTGGTCGAACAGGCTGGTGGACGGCATGGAGACGACGCGCACCTTGCGGCCGGCGGCGCTCAGTTGCTCGAAGGCCTGTACCGCCAGGCCGACTTCGGAGCCGGTGGCGATGAGGATCAGCTCGGGCTCGCCGTCGCAGTCCTTGAGCACGTAGCCGCCACGGGCGATGTTGGCCAGCTGGGCCGCATCGCGCGCCTGGTGGGGCAGGTTCTGGCGGGAGAAGATCAGCGCGCTTGGGCCGTCGTTGCGCTCGATGGCAGCCTTCCAGGCCACGGCGGATTCCACCGCGTCGGCGGGGCGCCAGGTGTCCAGGTTCGGGGTCGAACGCAGGCTGGCCAGTTGCTCGATGGGCTGGTGGGTCGGGCCGTCCTCGCCCAGGCCGATGGAGTCGTGGGTGAAGACATAGAGCACGCGCTGCTTCATCAGCGCGGACATGCGCACGGCGTTGCGGGCGTATTCCATGAAGATCAGGAAGGTCGCGCCGTAGGGGATGAAGCCGCCGTGCAGGGCAACGCCGTTCATGATGGCGCTCATGCCGAACTCGCGGACGCCGTAGAACAGGTAGTTGCCGGCGGCATCCTCGGCGGAGACGCCCTTGCAGCCTTTCCACAGGGTCAGGTTGGAGCCGGCCAGGTCGGCGGAGCCGCCGAGGAACTCGGGCAGCAGCGGGCCGAAGGCGTTCAGGGCGTTCTGGCTGGCCTTGCGGCTGGCGATGGTCTCGCCCTTGGCGGCGACATCGGCGATGTAGGCGGCGGCCTGCTCGGCGAAGTCGGCAGGCAGCTCGCCCTTGATGCGGCGCTGGAATTCGGCGGCCAGCTCGGGGTGGGCGGCGGCGTAGGCGGCAAAGCGCTCGTTCCAGGCGGCTTCACGAGCGGCGCCGGCTTCCTTGGCGCTCCACTCGGCGTAGATGTCGGCCGGGATCTCGAAGGGCGCGTGGCTCCAGCCCAGGTTGGCGCGGGTCAGGGCGATCTCGTCGTTGCCCAGGGCAGCGCCGTGGCACTCTTCCTTGCCCTGCTTGTTGGGCGAACCGAAGCCGATGATGGTCTTGCAGCAGATCAGGGTCGGTTGCGCGCTCTTGCGGGCGGTCTCGATGGCGGTGCGGATCTCGTCGGCGTCATGGCCGTCGACATTGCGGATCACCTGCCAGCCGTAGGCTTCGAAGCGCTTCGGGGTGTCGTCGGTGAACCAGCCATGGACCTCGCCGTCAATGGAGATGCCGTTGTCGTCGTAGAAGGCGATCAGCTTGCCCAGGCCCAGGGTGCCGGCCAGGGAGCAGACCTCGTGGGAGATGCCTTCCATCATGCAGCCGTCGCCCAGGAAGGCGTAGGTGTAGTGGTCGACGATCTCGTGGCCTTCACGGTTGAACTGCGCACCCAGCACCTTTTCGGCGAGAGCGAAGCCCACGGCGTTGGCGATGCCCTGGCCCAGCGGGCCGGTGGTGGTCTCGACGCCGGCGGTGTAGCCGTATTCCGGGTGGCCAGGGGTGCGGCTGTGCAGCTGGCGGAAGTTCTTCAGGTCATCGACCGTGACGTCGTAGCCGGTGAGGTGCAGCAGCGAGTAGATCAGCATCGAGCCGTGGCCGTTGGACAGCACGAAACGGTCGCGGTCGGCCCACTGCGGGTTGTTCGGGTTGTGCTGCAGGTAGTCCCGCCACAGCACTTCGGCGATATCGGCCATGCCCATCGGGGCGCCGGGGTGGCCGCTGTTGGCTTTCTGCACCGCATCCATGCTGAGGGCACGAATGGCATTGGCACGCTCACGACGGCTGGGCATCGCTGATCTCCTGCGGGTCTGAAAAGACGCTGAACGAAAAAAGGCGACTATTTTCGCCCAGCGGGCAGGTTTCGGGCAATGACAGATGGTCGAAGATGCGCCCTCGCCCGTTTTCAGCCCCGCGCCGGGCCCCCCAGGGTGCACAGGCAGGGCGCGCGGAACAGCTCGCCATGCCAGATGCCGGCCAGGGTGCGACGCATCACCAGGGCCCAGACGGTGGCCAGTTGCAGCGCCAGCAGGGTACCGATGGCACCGAAGAACGCCAGGCCGGTCTGGCGCTGCAACTCGAAGGTGGCCAGGGCGAACACCCCGAGCGGGAAGGTGAAGCCCCACCAGCCGAGGTTGAAGGCCATGCGCTGGCGGATGTAGCGACGGGTGAACAGGCAGGCCGTGACCAGCCACCAGAGGCCCGCCCCCCAGAGCACCAGGCCGCCCACCAGGCCGATGGCCGGCAGCAGCTCGGCCACGCCCTGCAAGGGCGAGCCGGCGAACGCAGCGGGCGCGGCGCGGCCCAGCGCCAGCAGCCCCAGGCACCCGGTGGCCAGCGGCCCCAGGGGCAACCAGCTGGTGGCGGCGAAATCGGTATCGGGCAGCTTGTGCAGCGCCAGGCGCAGCAGCACCAGGGTGATCAGGGAAAAGGCCAGAGCCATCGACAGGCCCCACAGCAGGTAGCCCATCACCAGCAGCAGGCGGGCATCGCCGGCCTCCAGGTGTGGGGCGATGACGCCGGCACTGGCGGCCGCCACCTCGGGCGCGACGATGGGCAGCAGCCAGACGGCGGTGAGCTTCTCCAGCGCGTGCTCCTGGCGGGTGAACATCAGGTAGGGCACCAGCAGCGCCGCCCCCAGGGCCAGCGCCACATCCAGCCACCAGAGGGCGTGGGCGACGGCATGGGCGGTCTCGCCCCAGCGCGGACCGCCATAGAGCACCAGACCGTTGACCAGGGTCGCCAACCCCATGGGGATGGCGCCGAGGAACATCGACTGCACCGGGTGCGCCAGCATCGGCGCGACGGTATCCGGGTGCAGCAGCAGGCGGGCCACGAACAGCCCGGCGCAGGCCGCGAACAGCAGGGCATTGAACAGCCACAGCACCTCGCCGAGGCGATGCAGCGCCGGCACCTGCCAGGGCAGGGCGCCCAGCACCAGCGCCAGTACGCCGGTGCCCATGGTCACGGCGAACCAGCCGGGAATGAAGTGGCGAACCAGGGCGCGCGGTTCGACGAGTCGGGAAAGGGGACGAGGCATGATGGCTCCGGTCGGGTGGACCCGTTGCAGAAGATGACTGCACGGTAAACCCCGGGCGTGCTATACGAAAAATACATCCTCGATATGTAAGGCATGCCTTTCATTTATGAATCTTCACCACCTCAAGGTGTTCCTCGCCGTCGCCGAGAGCGGCAGCATCAGCGCCGGCGCCGAGCGCCTGCACATCAGCCAGCCGGCGGTCACCCGCGAAGTGCGCGAGCTGGAGGCGCGCCTGGGAATCCCCCTCTTCGATCGCCAGCCACGCGGCGTGACCCTCACCGAAGGCGGCCTGCGCCTACACCGTTATGCACAACGCATCTTCGCCCTCGAACAGGCGGCCGAAGCGGACCTGCGCAGCTTCGCCGGGCTCGATGACGGTGAGTTGCGCCTGGGCGCCAGCGCCACCCTGGGCAGCTACCTGCTGCCGGACCTGATCGCCCGCTTCCACGCCCGCCATCCGGAGATCCGCGTCGACCTGCAGGTGAGCAACACCCGCGAGATCACCCAGGCACTGGCCGACGAACGCATCGCCCTGGGCTTCGTCGAAGGCGACTTCGATCGCGCGAGCCATGCCTTCAGCCTCCTGGAGCGCGACCGCCTGCTGCCCGTCTGCGGTCCCGGCCACCCCCTGGCGACCCGGGGCCGCCTGCACGCGGCCGAGCTGGCCGACCAGGCGCTGTACCTGCGCGAGGAAGGCTCCGGCACCCGCGCCAGCATCGAGCAGGCCTACGCCCGCCAGGGCCTGGAGGCACGCCCGCGCATGGCCATCGCCAGCACCGAGGCGCTGAAACGCCTGGTGCGCGACGGCCAGGGCATCGCCTGGCTGTCGCAGCGGGTCATCGAGGACGATCTTGCCGCCGGCCGCCTGCAGGCACTCGAGGTGCACGACCTGCGTATCGAGCGTGAGATGCACCTGCTCTGGCACCCCACGCGCACCCTGAGCCCCGCGCCGGCCGCCTTCCTCGCGATGATCCTGGACAAAAAATAACCACCCATCGGCAATATCAAAACTTTTTGATATTGCCGTTGCGAGCCGCAGGAGCGGGGACTAGACTGCGCCACCTATGAACCTGCGCGTACCCCAGATCCGCCACGACGACTGCGACGAGCTGGCCGCCCTGTGCAAGGCCGGGGGCGACCCGCTGCGCCTGAACGTGCTGCGTGCCCTGGCCAACGATTCGTTCGGGGTGCTGGAGCTGGCGCAGATCTTCGCCATCGGCCAGTCCGGCATGAGCCACCACCTCAAGGTGCTGTCCCAGGCCGGGCTGGTGGCCACGCGCCGCGAAGGCAACGCGATCTTCTATCGCCGCGCCATCGCCCAGGGCGATCGCCTGGGCGGCACCCTGCACGGGGCGCTGCTGGAGGAGGTCGATGCACTGCATCTGCCGCCGGATGTGCAGGCGCGGATCGCCGAGGTCCATGCCCAGCGCGAGGCGGTGAGCCGCGAGTTCTTCGCCCGCTCGGCGGAGAAGTTCCAGGCCCAGCAGGACCTGATCGCCGGCCTGCCGCAGTACCGCGACAGCGTGCTGGCCCTGCTGGACGCGCTGAACCTGCCGGCCGGCGCCTGCGCGCTGGAAGTGGGCCCGGGCGACGGGGGCTTCCTCCCCGACCTGGCCCGGCGCTTCGCCCGCGTCACCGCGCTGGACAACAGCCCGGCGATGCTGGAACTGGCACGCAACCGCTGCGCTGCCGAAGGACTGGGCAACGTCGAGCTCAAGCTCGCCGACGCCCTGGATGACGAACACGAGGCCGCCGACTGCGTGGTGCTGAACATGGTCCTGCACCATTTCGCCGCCCCGGCCGAGGCCCTGAAGCAGCTGGCCCGCCACCTCCTTCCGGGTGGCAGCCTGCTGATCACCGAGTTGTGCAGCCACAACCAGAGCTGGGCCAGGGAGGCCTGCGGCGATCTCTGGCTCGGCTTCGAACAGGACGACCTGGCCCAGTGGGCCGCCGCAGCAGGGCTTGCGCCCGGCGAGAGCCTCTACATTGGTTTAAGAAACGGCTTTCAGATTCAGGTACGGCACTTCGCCAAGCCGGATTCGCGAAGCGACCTCACCCACCGGTATTAAAGGAACCGTTAGATGAGCGAATACTCCCTCTTTACCTCCGAGTCCGTGTCCGAAGGCCATCCGGACAAGATCGCCGACCAGATCTCCGATGCCGTCCTCGACGCCATCATCGAGCAGGACAAGCACGCCCGCGTGGCCGTGGAAACCCTGGTCAAGACCGGCGTCGCCATCGTCGCCGGCGAAGTCACCACCAGCGCCTGGGTCGACCTCGAGCAGATCGTCCGCGACGTCATCTGCGACATCGGCTACACCAGCTCCGACGTCGGCTTCGACGGCGCCACCTGCGGCGTGATGAACATCATTGGCAAGCAGTCCCCCGACATCAACCAGGGTGTCGACCGCGCCAAGCCGGAAGACCAGGGTGCCGGCGACCAGGGCCTGATGTTCGGCTACGCCAGCAACGAGACCGACGTGCTGATGCCGGCCCCGATCCGCTTCTCCCACGCCCTGGTCGAGCGCCAGGCCGAGGCCCGCAAGTCCGGCCTGCTGCCGTGGCTGCGCCCGGACGCCAAGTCCCAGGTCACCTGCCAGTATGAGAACGGCAAGGTCGTCGGTATCGACGCCGTGGTGCTGTCCACCCAGCACAACCCCGAGGTCTCGCTGCCTGACCTGCGCGAAGCGGTGATGGAGCTGATCATCAAGCACGCCCTGCCGGCCGAATTGCTGCACAAGGGCACCCAGTTCCACATCAACCCGACCGGCAACTTCGTGATCGGTGGCCCGGTGGGCGACTGCGGCCTGACCGGCCGCAAGATCATCGTCGACTCCTACGGCGGCATGGCCCGCCACGGTGGCGGCGCCTTCTCCGGCAAGGACCCGTCCAAGGTCGACCGCTCCGCTGCCTACGCCGGCCGCTACGTGGCCAAGAACATCGTCGCCGCCGGCCTGGCCGAGCGTTGCGAGATCCAGGTCTCCTACGCCATCGGCGTGGCCGAGCCCACCTCCATCTCGATAAACACCTTCGGCACCCACAAGATCGCCGAAGAGAAGATCATCAAGCTGGTGCGCGACGTGTTCGACCTGCGTCCCTACGCGATCACCAAGATGCTCGACCTGCTCCACCCGATGTACCGCGACACCGCGGCCTACGGTCACTTCGGCCGTACCCCGGAGCAGAAGACCGTCGGCAACGACACCTTCAGCACCTTCACCTGGGAGAAGACCGACAAGGTCGACGCCCTGCGTGCCGCCGCCGGCCTGTAAGGCCCACGCGACACGAAAAGCCCGGCCCTGTGCCGGGCTTTTTCATGGGCGGCCTTCAGCCTCCCCGCCCCTGCCGGCAGAGGCGCGATAGCCATTCGCCGCATTCGTGAATCGGTCGAGCTTTCCCCTGCCCCTCCAGAGGGGCGCCGCTGCTAGAATCCGCGCCCTCTCGCCCCTCCCTCACGGATGACTCGAGCGCCCGGGGCGAGCAAGCATTGGCGCTGGAGCCCAAGGAGATACCCATGCGCATCACCTCCATTCTTCCCGCAGCCCTCTTCGCAGCCCTGTTCGCCGTCCAGGCGCAGGCCGTCGACCTGGGCAACCCCCTGGGCGACAAGCTCAACAAGGGCTGCGAGGAAAAGAGCGCGGAAGCACAGGCCAAGCTGGACGAGGCCAAGAAGGAACAGAACGGCCTGGGCGCCAGCCTGCTCGGCTCGGTGGCCGACAAGGCCGAGAAGCAGCTGTCCGAAGGCTGCGAGAAGCTCGACCAAGCCAACAAGGGCTGAGCAGAGGGGGCCGGCGAGAGTCGGCCCCACCTGTAGGACGCCGCCGCACGCCCCCTTCCCCCTCGCAGCGCCAGCCCGTCGAATCCATCGCATTGGCGCATTCCCCCTTGCCGTCGCAGCACAGGGCAGGGGCCCCCGCTCCCGCCAGCCACCTGCCCACCCCGGCGCCGCACCGCCCTCCCACCTGCCAGGGTCCCGCCCAGGGCCCGGCGGTTCGCGAGCGCGATGACGCCGCACAGGGTGTATTCCTGCGTCCCCCGGGCATGGAGCCCGGATCGTTCGCACGGAGGCCCGCATGCCCAACCCCCTGTCTACCCACCTGCTTGCCCTGATCCTCGGCCTGCCCGGCATAGCCCTGGCCGCCGACGATTGTCCGCCCTGGAGCGATGCCCGCGCCAAGCGCGAACTGCACGCCCTGCATGAACAGCTGTCGGGCTGGGAGCACAGCTACCACCGCGACCGCCTCTCGCCGGTCCCCGACGAGATCTACGACCAGGTGCGTTCGCGCTTCGCCGAACTGCGCCAGTGCTTCCCCCAGGCCGAGGCGCAGGAAACGCAGCCCCTGTCGACGGTGGGCGGCAAGCACACGCACCCCGTCGCCCAGACCGGCCTCGACAAGCTGGAGGACGCCAAGGCGCTGCGCGCCTGGATGCGCGGCCGCGACGACCTCTGGGTGCAGCCCAAGGTGGACGGCGTGGCGGTGACCCTGGTCTACCGCGGCGGCCGCCTGCAGCAAGCCATCAGCCGTGGCGATGGCGAGCGCGGCGAAGACTGGACGGCCAACGCCCGGCGCATCCCGGCCATCCCCGAGCGCCTCGCCGACCCGGGCGACCTGGTGCTGCAGGGCGAACTCTACTGGTCGCTGCCCGGGCACGTGCAGGCGCAGGCCGGAGGGCGCGGCGCACGGGGCAGGGTCGCCGGGTTGATGGCCAGGCAGCACCTGGCGGATGAGGAGGCCCGCGGCATCGGGCTGTTCGTCTGGGACTGGCCCGGCGGCCCCGGCGGCATGCTGCAACGCCTGGACGGGCTGACCCGCCTGGGCTTCGCCGACACCCAGCGCCATACCCTGCCGGTGCGAAGCGCCGACCAGGTGGCGCACTGGCGCGAGCACTGGTATCGCAGCGGCCTGCCTTTCGCCAGCGATGGCGTGGTGGTCCGCCAGGGCGTGGTGCCCGCCGCACGCAACTGGGAAGCACGACCGCCGCACTGGGCCATCGCCTGGAAGTACCCCTTCGCCCAGGCCCTGGCCGAGGTGCGGCGGGTGGAATTTCTGGTCGGCCGCACCGGGCGCATCACCCCGCGCCTGCTGCTCTCGCCCGTGACGCTGGAGGACCGGCGCATCCAGCGGGTCAGCCTGGGTTCCCTGGAGCACTGGCGCGAGCTGGATATCCGCCCCGGCGACCAGGTCGCCGTCGCCCTGGCCGGGCTGACCATCCCGCGCCTGGAGTCGGTGGTGCTGCGGGCAGGCGAGCGCGTGGAACTGGAGGTGCCGGACCCGACCGCCCTGCACGCCCTGAGCTGCTGGCACCCGACGCCCGGCTGCGAGGCGCAGTTCCGTGCACGCCTGGAGTGGCTGTCCGGCAGCGGTGGCCTGGCGATGCGCGGCGTCGGCCCCGGTACCTGGGAGCGGCTGCTGGCGGCCGGCAGGATGGAAGGTCTGCTGGACTGGCTGGAGCTGGAAGAAGAAGAGTTGGCCAGGCTACCGGGCTTCGCTCACCGCAATGCCCGGCGCTTCCGGGAGGCGGCGGCCGAGGCCAGGCGGCAACCCTTCGCCCGCTGGCTGAAGGCCCTCGGCCTGCCGCCCAGCGGCAACGCCGACCTGGAGGGCGGCTGGGAGAAACTGGCCGCCCGTTCGGAGGCGCAATGGCAAGCCGTGCCAGGCCTGGGCCCCGAGCGCGCGCGACAGCTGCGGGCGTTTTTCCACCACCCGGAAGTCCAGGCGCTGCAAGAGCGCCTGGCGAAAGCACAGGTGGATGGCTTCGGGGCCGCGCCTCAGTAGGCGCGGAATTCCTTGTGGCACGCCTCGCAGGCGTCCTCGGCCTTCTGCACCAGCGGAGCCATGGCGTCCGGGTCCAGGGGGCGCTTCGCCGTGGCGGCGGCCAGTTGGCCGGTAGCGGCTTCCAGCTCGCGGGCCAGGCTCTGGAAACGCTCCTGGCGCTGCCAGACGTCATCACGGGCGTCGCTGTCGCCTTCGTCACGCACCTTGGGGAAGTGCTGCCAGGGCTCATGGGACAGCTGGTCGAGCTTCACCGCGTTCTCGGCGAACTTCTGCTCGTTGAACTCGACGCGGCCACGCAGCATGCCGCCGAGATCCTCGCTGGTGTGCAGCATCTGCTTGAAGATCGCCTGGCGCTTGCCCAGCGGCGAATTGGGGTCGACGCCACCGCAGGCGGCGAGAGTCAGGCAGGCGCAAAGCAGGGTCAGGACGGTCGTTCTTTTCATGGCGGATCACGGGGTGCTGCGACGGGCGGGGCGCACAGTATCGATAGATGCCCGGCAAATACCAAGGGTGGCGACAGTTTGTCGCAGATCATGGAAAGCCCGATCAGCCACGTGGGACGGCGCATCCGCGGTCACAATGCAGGCGACCGACACCATCCAATCGAGGTAGACCCATGCGCCATTGCACTGCACTCCTGCTCACCGCCGGCCTGGCCCTGGCGGGCATCGCCCACGCGACCGAGGCGCCGCCCACCGGCTGCGCGGCGAAGCGCCAGGCCCTCGAAGCCCGCATCGAGCAGGCGCGCGCCCATGGCAACGAGGCCCAGGTGGCCGGGCTGCAAAGGGCCCTGACACGCGTCCGGACCTACTGCACCGACGACGGCCTGCGCCAGGACCGCGAAGCCGCCGTCGAGAAGCGTCGCGCCGAGGTGCGGGAGCGCGAGGCCGAGCTCCGCGAAGCCCGGGCCAAGGGCGATGCCGGCAAGATCGCCAAGCGCGAGGCCAAGCTGGCCGAGGCCCGTCGCGAATTGAACGCCGCCGAGGCGCAGCTGCAACGCTGAGCCCCGGCGCGACCGATCAGGCGGCGACGAAGAAGAAGCTGGCGATCAGCCCCATGCCGGCGAACCAGACCAGCGAGCGCAACGCCGCCCAGTCGGCCAGGTAGCAGATGAAGTAGGCGATGCGGCTGGCCACGAAGGCGATGGCCAGGGCATCCAGCGTCCCCTGCTCGGCACCCCCGGCGAGATGACCGATGACCACGGCGATGGCGAATGCCGGGGTGACCTCGAAGGCGTTGAGCTGGGCGTTGTTGGCACGCTTGCGCCAGCCTTCGAGCCCGGCGAGGAAGGTGCGCGGATCATGGTTCTGCCGAGGGCCGAAATCGCCTCCGGTGAACTTCGCCGCAGCGGTGGACAGGTAGGGCAGGAACAGCGCGATCAGCACGCACCAGTAGGCGAGGGTCATGGGGGCTCCAAGGACGAAGGTTGAGCGTAGAGCCTGGTGATTCCGACGTTCGGCGTCCATGGCCGCCGAAAACGTGGCGATCGGCACATCGGCCAATGGCCACGATTGTCCGCAGGGCGCATCGCCTGTACTAATGCGTGTTTTTCATGGACGAGAAAACTCCCATGCCTCGATTCGCCATCCTCCTGATTTCCCTGTTGCTGCTCAGCGGCTGTGGCTACAACGCCATGCAGAGCGCCGACGAGCAGGTCAAGGCCGACTGGGCCGAGGTGCTCAACCAGTACCAGCGCCGCGCCGACCTGATCCCCAACCTGGTCAGCACCGTGCAGGGCTACGCGGCCCATGAACAGGCCGTGCTCGCCCAGGTCAGCGACGCCCGCGCGCGGGTCGGCAGCGTCCACCTCGATGCCGGCCAGCTCACGGACGAGCAGGCGGTGAAGAACTTCCAGAATGCCCAGGGCCAGCTCAGCTCGGCGCTCTCGCGCCTGCTCGCGGTGAGCGAGAACTACCCGCAGCTCAAGGCCGACGGCCTGTTCCAGGACCTGCTGGCGCAGCTGGAGGGCACCGAGAACCGCATCACCGTGGCGCGTTCGCGCTACGTCAAGGCCGTGCAGGCCTACAACGTGCTGGTGCGCCAGTTCCCCGGCAACCTGACCGCCATGGCTTTCGGCTACGAGCCCAAGGCCAGCTTCAGCGTCGCCAACGAGGCGGAGGTCTCGGTCGCACCCAAGGTCGATTTCACCACCCCGCATCGCGAGGGCTGACCATGCGCGCCGCACTGCTCACCCTGCTGCTGGTGCTGGCCGGCTCCTGCTTCGCCGCCGCACAGCCGGTGCCGGCCCTCAAGCAGCGGGTCACCGACCTCACCGCCACCCTGGACGCCAGCCAGGGGGCCGCCCTCGAAGACCGGCTCGCCGCGCTGGAGAAGGAAAAAGGCGCCCAGATCGCGGTGCTGATCATCCCCAGTACCGGCGAGGAAAGCATCGAGGCCTATGCCATCCGCGTGTTCGAGCAGTGGAAGCTCGGGCGCAAGGGCGTGGACGACGGCATCCTGCTGCTGGTGGCCAAGGACGACCGCGCGCTGCGCATCGAGGTGGGTTACGGGCTGGAGGGCGCGGTGACCGACGTGCTGGCCTCGCGCATCATCCGCGAGCGCATCACCCCGGCCTTCCGTGAGGGGGATTTCTTCGGCGGCATCCAGGCCGGCACCGATGCCCTCTCGGGCCTGGTGCGCGGCGAGACGCTGCCGGAGCCGGTTGGCGGCAACCGCCAGCCGGACACCATCAACCTGTTCAGCCTGGTGCTGTTCTTCGCCCAGTTCTTCGTCGCACCGGCCCTGGTCAAGCGCATTCCCAGGCCCTGGGCGCGGCAGCACAGCGTGCAGCGCTACTTCTCCTGCGTCGGCCTGGTGACGGGGGCGACCCTGGCGTATTGCCTGGTCACCCTCACACCCATCGACCTGCTGCTGTTCTTCACCCTCACGGCGGGCTTCATCGGCCTGTTCGTGTTCATCTTCACCGTCGCGCCGCTGTCGACCTGGCAGTTCAGCGTCGGCTCGGGCTCCTCCGGCAGTTCGTCGGACAGCAGCTCGAGCAGCTCGTCCGGCAGCTCCGGCGGCGGCTTCAGCGGTGGCGGTGGTTCCAGCGGCGGTGGCGGAGCCTCCGGCCGCTGGTAGCGGTCAATCCTTGAACTGGTCGCGTATGTAGGTGATCTCCGTCTTGCCGTGCGGCGCGGGCTTGCCGTCCTCGCCCAGGTTGACGAAGACCATGCGGTCGATGGTGAGGATGCTCTTGCGGGTGATCTTGTTGCGCACCTCGCAACGCATGGTCATGGAGGTGCGGCCGAACTCGGTGGCGGTGATGCCCAGCTCGATGATGTCGCTCTGGCGGGCCGAGCTGACGAAGTTGATCTCCGACATCATCTTGGTCACCACGCGCTGGCTGCCGAGCTGGATGATGGCGTAGATCGCCGCCTCCTCGTCGATCCACTTCAGCAGGCTGCCGCCGAAGAGGGTGCCGTTGGGGTTGAGGTCCTCGGGCTTGACCCATTTGCGCGTATGGAAATTCATGCGTCCTTCTCCTTGCGTCGATGACGCCGGGGATGATGGCAGAGGCCCGACGCGCTGTCCCCGCAACGAAATCGATCACCCTGATAGTTCGCGCGCCGGACGACGGAAAACCTTGGGCAGATCGCCTCGCGCAGCTATAATCCCCCGGCTTCACGCGGCCACCGGCCGCGCCCGCCACCTGTCCGAGGGGCGCTGCAGCAGGCCTGTTCTCCAAGGGGTCTGTCAGGCTCGGATGGGGCGTTATCCAAACGCATCAACGGCGCCCATTCGCACACAACGAATGGAGAGTACGCATGAGCGCTGTCATCACGCCTGCCGATTTCAACGATTACAAGGTCGCCGACATTTCCCTGGCCGCCTGGGGCCGTCGCGAGCTGATCATCGCCGAGTCCGAAATGCCCGCCCTGATGGGCCTGCGTCGCAAGTACGCGGCCAGCCAACCGCTCAAGGGCGCGAAGATCCTCGGCTGCATCCACATGACCATCCAGACCGGCGTGCTGATCGAGACGCTGACCGCCCTGGGCGCGGAAGTCCGCTGGTCGTCCTGCAACATCTTCTCCACCCAGGACCAGGCCGCTGCTGCCATCGCCGCCGCCGGCATCCCGGTGTTCGCCTGGAAAGGCGAGACCGAGCAGGAGTACGAGTGGTGCATCGAGCAGACCATCCTCAAGGACGGCCAGCCCTGGGACGCCAACATGGTGCTGGACGACGGCGGTGACCTGACCGAGATCCTGCACAAGAAATACCCGCAGATGCTCGAGCGCATCCACGGCGTGACCGAAGAGACCACCACCGGTGTGCACCGTCTGCTCGACATGCTCAAGGCCGGCACCCTGAAAGTCCCGGCGATCAACGTCAACGACGCCGTGACCAAGAGCAAGAACGACAACAAGTACGGCTGCCGCCACAGCCTGAACGACGCCATCAAGCGCGGCACCGACCACCTGCTGTCGGGCAAGCAGGCCCTGGTGATCGGCTACGGCGACGTGGGCAAGGGCTCCGCCCAGTCCCTGCGCCAGGAAGGCATGATCGTCAAGGTTTCCGAGATCGACCCGATCTGCGCCATGCAGGCCTGCATGGACGGCTTCGAGCTGGTCTCCCCCTACAAGAACGGCATCAATGACGGCACCGAAGCCAGCGTCGACGCCGCCCTGCTGGGCAAGATCGACCTGATCGTCACCACCACCGGCAACGTCAACGTCTGCGACGCCGGCATGCTCAAGGCCCTGAAGAAACGCGCCGTGGTGTGCAACATCGGTCACTTCGACAACGAGATCGACACCGCCTTCATGCGCAAGAACTGGGCCTGGGAAGAGGTCAAGCCGCAGGTGCACAAGGTCCACCGCACCGGCGCCGGCAGCTTCGATCCGGCCAACGACGACTACCTGATCCTGCTGGCCGAAGGCCGCCTGGTGAACCTGGGCAACGCCACCGGCCACCCGAGCCGCATCATGGACGGCTCCTTCGCCAACCAGGTGCTGGCGCAGATCTTCCTGTTCGAACAGAAGTTCGCCGACCTCTCCGCCGAGAAGAAAGCCGAGCGCCTGACCGTGGAAGTACTGCCGAAGAAACTGGACGAGGAAGTGGCGCTGGAAATGGTCAAGGGCTTCGGTGGCGTAGTCACCCAGCTGACCAAGCAGCAGGCCGACTACATCGGCGTCGACGCCTCCGGCCCGTTCAAGCCGGACAGCTATCGCTACTAACCAATAAAGCCAGAAGCTAGAAGCTGGAAGCCAAGCACGCAGGTGCTCCCACTTCCGGCTTCGAGCTTACGGCTTCAAGCTTGGAACTCTTCATGTCTCAAGAACGCCGCTACAGCTTCGAGTTCTTCCCTACCAAGACCGAAGCCGGGCATGAAAAACTGCTGAACACCGCGCGTCAGCTGGCCACCTACAAGCCGGACTTCTTCTCCTGCACCTACGGTGCCGGTGGCTCGACCCGCGACCGTACCCTCAACACCGTGCTGCAGCTCGATGGCGACGTGAAGGTGCCGACCGCGCCGCACCTCTCCTGCGTCGGCGACAGCAAGGCCGACCTGCGCAGCCTGCTCGAGCAGTACAAGGCCGCCGGCATCACGCGCATCGTCGCGCTGCGCGGCGACCTGCCCTCGGGCATGGGCATGGCCAGCGGCGAGCTGCGCCACGCCAACGAACTGGTCGAGTTCATCCGCGCCGAGACGGGCGATCACTTCCACATCGAAGTCGCCGCCTACCCGGAAGTACACCCCCAGGCACGCAACTTCGAAGACGACCTGGCCAACTTCGCCCGCAAGGCGAAAGCCGGCGCCGACAGCGCCATCACCCAGTACTTCTTCAGCGCCGACTGCTACTTCTACTTCGTCGACCGCGTACGCAAGCTGGGCGTGGACCTGCCGATCGTCCCGGGCATCATGCCGATCACCAACTACAGCAAGCTGGCGCGCTTCTCCGATGCCTGCGGCGCCGAGATCCCGCGCTGGGTCCGCAAGCAGCTGGAAGCCTACGGCGACGACCTGGAAAGCATCCAGGCCTTCGGCGAGCAGGTGGTCAGCGAGATGTGCGAGCGCCTGCTCCAGGGTGGCGCACCGGGGCTGCACTTCTACACCCTGAACCAGGCCGAACCCAGCCTGGCCATCTGGAACAACCTCAAACTGCCACGTTGAGGCGAAGGGCCGGCGGCAGGATGCGCCGGCCCCTTCACTCAAGGAAGACACCATGAAGACCACCCTCCGCCTCGCCCCGCTCGCCCTCCTGATCGGCTGCGCCAGCCCCAGCGCCTTCGCCAGCTTCGACTTCGTCTGCAGCCCGACCTGGGCCATCGCCGGCGACCAGCTGATGGGGTGCAGCAACCTGCCCTTCCTCAGCCCCGGCAACGACAGCCGCGCCAACCTGCAGTTGCTGCTGGCCGACGCCGGCCGCCTGCGCCTGCCGGAGACGCTGAAGTCCACCAGCGGCTACGAGGACGGCTACGCCCAGGTGCCCTTCACCCTAGAGATGCTCGACCCGGCCAATGCCGAGGCGGCCGCCAGCGAGAACGGCGGTGAAAGCGCGGAAGGCGAAGCCGGGGATGCCGAGGCCGAGCAGAAGGACCTGCGCAAGGAGAACCTCTCCCTGGCGCTCGAGCAACTGGGCGTGGAGCTGGGCGAGACCGACCTGGCCGAGCACTACTTCGCCGAAGGCGAAGGCAATCGCTGCCGCAGCAACGACTTCGACAGCGCCCATGCCTTCGTCGACCAACTGGCCGGCACCGAGGCGCTTTCGGCCGGCGAGCGCAAGGCGCTGGCCGACAGCCGCGTCAACCTGCTCACCGTCTGCGGCGAGGGCGACCCGCAACCCGAAGACGTGCTGCCCGCCGGGACCCTGCTCACCTCCCCCGTCGCCCAGGCCTTCGCCAGCTACCTGGCCGGTGCCGACGCGTTCTACCGGGGCGACTTCGCCGGCGCCCGTCAGCAGTTCACCGGCCTCGCCAGCAGCGAGCAGCCCTGGCTCAAGGAAACCGCCCTGTACATGCAGGCGCGCGTGGAGCTGAACCAGGCCCAGCAGGACGCCTTCGACGAGTACGGCATCCCCGACCTGGCCAAGATCGACCGCAACGCCATGGCCAGCGCCGAGTCCGGCCTCAAGGCCTACCTGCAGGCCTACCCCGAAGGGCTCTACCACGCCTCCGCGCGCGGCCTGCTGCGCAAGGTCTACTGGCTGCTGGACGACCCGCGCAAGTTCGCCGCCGAGTACGCCTGGCAGTTCGCCCAGGACGAGGACAGCGCCCAGCGCAACATGAGCGGCCGCGCGCTGATCGAGGAGCTCGACGTCAAGCTGCTGCCGGCGCTCAAGCCCGAGGACGTGCAGGACCCGACCCTGCTCGCGGTGATGGACCTGATCCGCCTGCGCAAGCCCGGCAGCGAGCTCAGCCCGAGCATCAGCCTGGAGCAGTTGCAGGCGCAGAAGCAGCGCTTCGCCAGCCAACCCGGCCTGCACGACTACCTCGTCGCGGCCTGGCACTTCTACCGCGGTGGCGATGCCGCCAAGGCCCTGGCGGCCCTGCCCGCCGGCGACACCCAGGCACCCATGGGCCTGCTGGTTTTCAGCCAGGAAACCCTGCGTGGCCTGGCACTGGAAGCCACCGGCAAACCCGACGCGGCGCGCGAGCTCTGGCTGCAGCTGCTGTCCCGCCAGCCGTCCGCGCTGCAGCGCGGCCAGCTCGAACTGGCCCTGGCGCTGAACCTGTCGCGCACTGGCAAGGTGGCCGAGATCTTCGCCGCCGACTCGCCCATCCGCACCGCGCCGATCCGCGAGATCGTCCTGCGCAACCTCGCCTCCGCCGACCTGCTGCGCCAGCAGGCCAAGGATGGCGCCGCGCCCGCCGCCGAGCGTGACACCGCCCTGTTCACCCTGCTCTACAAGGAGCTGGTGTTCGGCGACTACGCCCACTTCCAGCAAGACCTCGCCCTGCTGCCCAGCCCGGCGCCCAAGGTAGAGGAAGGCGCCACCTGGGCCCTCGGCCGCTTCGCCTGGGCCGGCCAGTCCGGCGCCGGCGAGTACGCCTGCCCATCGCTGGCCAAGGTCGCCGGGCGGCTGCAGGAGAACGACGGCGACGGCCTGGCACTCAACTGCCTGGGCGATTTCATCCGCACCAACGGCCTGGATGGTTTCAGCCTCAACGACCAGCCGCCGAAGGACGAGCTGGGCGGCTCGACCACCGACTTCCCCGGCTCGCCCTGGTCGCGCCTGGCCGGCTACCAGCGGACCATCGACGACCCCCACGCCAGCGCCGACGAAATGGCCTATGCGCTATTCCGCGCGGTGAACTGCTTCGCCCCCGCCGGCTACAACACCTGCGACGGCCAGGACATCGCCAAGTCCCAGCGCAAGCAGTGGTTCCAGGACCTGAAGAAGAACTACCCGGGCAACCCCTGGGCGCAGAAGCTCAAGTACTACTGGTAAGCAACGCGTGATCGCCAGGGCACTGGCCCTGCTGCTGGCCCTGGCGATCCTTCCCGGCCTCGCCGGGGAGCGGGTGGATGCCGCCGACTACGACGCCTTCTGGGTCTGGAGCGGCGTGCGTTCCCAGGCGGTGCTGGCCGAGGCGCGCACACTCTACATCCTCCAGGGCCAGATCGACGGGCCGCGCCAGAGCGGCGACCCGCAGGCGCGCTTCATCGCCCAGGGCATGGCGGTGCCGCGCCTGTCGCAAGGCGAGGTCTGGGTGGTGTACCGCGCCCATACCCTGCGCTGGACCGAGCCCGTCTACGCCACCCTTCTCGCCCAGCTCGAGCGCTGGCGCCGCGCGGGCAACCCGGTGGTCGGCGTGCAGATCGACTTCGACGCCCGCACCCTGCACCTGGACGGCTACGCCGATTTCCTCGAGCAGCTGCGCCAGCGCCTGCCCCGCCAGTACCGCCTCGGCATCACCGGGCTGCTCGACTGGGGCAGCAACGGCGACCCGGCGGTGCTCAACCGCCTGGGCAAGGTGCTCGACGAGGTGGTGGTACAGACCTACCAGGGCCGCCACAGCATCCCCGACAACGCCCGCTACCTGCCCCGCGTCGCCAGGCTGCAGCTGCCCTACCGCATCGGCCTGGTCCAGGGCGGCGAATGGAAGGCCCCGGAGTACCTGGAAGACAGCCCCTGGTTCCGCGGCTACGTGGTGTTCCTGCTCAATCCCTGAACCATCGAGGCCCGGCGGCGATCACTTCCCAGCCTGGAGGGCGCCGCGTATTCTGGCCCTATGCCAGCATTCCGCCGCCTCCTCGCCCTGCTGCTGATCGCCTGCCTCGGCCCCCTTGCCCAGGCGGGGCCGCTGCGCATCGTCACGGACCCCTGGGCGCCCTACGTGTTCGAAGAGGACGGCCAGGCACGCGGCCTGGACCTTGGCGCCGCCGAGGAAGTGTTCCGCCGCCTGGGCGTGCAGGTGCAGTGGCAGTTCATGCCCTGGAAGCGCTGCCTCACCGAGATGGAGAACGGCCAGGCCGACGCGATCCTGGACATCTTCATGACCGCCGAACGCCGCACGCTCATGCATTTCGCCGAGGAGCCGCTGTCGCATACCGAGTTCGTGCTCTTCTACGACCGCTCGCGGCCCTACCCCTTCACGGGCCTGCAGGATCTGCAGGGCCTGAAGGTCGGCGTCTCGCCCGGCTACTGGTATGGCGACACGGCCTTCCGCACCTCGCCGCTGTTCACCCGCGAGCCCGCCCCCAGCCACGAGGCCAACTTCGGCAAGCTGGTGCGCGACCGCGTCGACCTGGTGGTCAACGACCGCCGCGCCGGGCTCTACCTCGCCGAACGGCTGGGGCTGTCGCGACAGATCGCCCACCATCCCCTGGCCGTGGGCGAGGACGCCCTCTACATCGCCTTCCGCCGGGCTCCGGAACTGCAGGAGCTGGCCCGGCGCTTCGCCGAGGAGTTGCGCCGTTTCAAAGAGGAGCCGGGCTACGCCGCGCTGCAGGCGCGTTACCTCGCGCCCGGCCAGGCGGTCGCGGCGCGAACGCCGTTGAGCAGTCGATAGGCTGCACGCCGGAAATGCTCTGTTATACTCCCGGCTCCCGCCAGGCATACGCCCGGATGTTGGCCCCCCAGGCCAGCAGGACCGGACGGGAATCGCGCCTCCCCGCTGCGATTTTCTAGCCAGGCAGACACTCCCCCGGGCCAAGCCCTAACTAGACAGGATCTCCCATGTCCTTTGCCTCCCTCGGTCTCTCCGAGGCTTTAGTCGGTGCTGTGGAAGCAGCCGGCTACAACCAGCCCACTCCGGTGCAACAGCGGGCCATCCCCGCCGTGTTGCAAGGTCGCGACCTGATGGTTGCGGCACAGACTGGCACTGGCAAGACCGGCGGCTTCGCCCTTCCGGTTCTCGAGCGCCTCTTCCCCAACGGCCACCCGGACAAGTCGCACCGCCATGGCCCGCGCCAGGCCCGCGTACTGGTCCTGACCCCGACGCGCGAACTCGCCGCCCAGGTCCACGACAGCTTCAAGGTCTATGCACGTGACCTGCCGCTGGCCAGCGCCTGCATCTTCGGCGGTGTCGGCATGAACCCGCAGGTCCAGGCCGTGGCCAAGGGCGTCGACGTCCTCGTGGCCTGCCCCGGGCGCCTGCTGGACCTCGTGGGCCAGGGCAGCATCGACCTCTCCCACGTGGAAATCCTCGTGCTGGACGAAGCCGACCGCATGCTCGACATGGGCTTCATCCACGATGTGAAGAAGGTCCTCGCGCGCCTCCCGGCCAAGCGCCAGAACCTGCTGTTCTCGGCGACCTTCTCCAAGGACATCACCGACCTCGCCGGCAAGCTCCTGCACAACCCCGAGCGCATCGAAGTGACCCCGCCGAACACCACGGTCGAGCGCATCGAGCAGCGGGTGTTCCGCCTCCCGGCCAACCACAAGCGTGCCTTGCTGGCCCACCTGGTCACGGTCGGCGCCTGGGAACAGGTGCTGGTGTTCACCCGTACCAAGCACGGTGCCAACCGCCTGGCCGAGTACCTCGACAAGCATGGCCTGCCGGCTGCCGCGATCCACGGCAACAAGAGCCAGAACGCGCGCACCAAGGCCCTGGCCGACTTCAAGGCCAACAGCGTGCGCATCCTGGTCGCCACCGACATCGCCGCCCGCGGCCTGGACATCGACCAGTTGCCCCACGTGGTCAACTACGAGCTGCCCAACGTCGAGGAAGACTACGTGCACCGCATCGGCCGCACCGGTCGTGCCGGCCGTAGCGGCGAGGCCATTTCCCTGGTCGCCCCCGACGAAGAGAAGCTGCTCAAGGCCATCGAGCGCCTGACCAAGCAGCGCATCCCCGATGGCGACATGCAGGGCTTCGACGCCTCCACCGTGGAAGCCGAACGCCCCGACGTGCGCCCGCCGCAACCGGCCCGCCAGCCGCGTGCCGACCGTCCGAAGCGCGAAGGGGCCACCCCGCCCGCCGCCGACGGCGAAGGCAAGCCGCGCAAGAGCCGCAACCGCCGCGGCAAGGGCAAAGGCAAGGAAGGCGAGAACGCCCAACCGGCAGCCGGCAACAACAACCAGCCCCAGCAGGCTCGTCCGGCACGCCCGCCGCAGCCCCCGCGTGATCGCGACCCGGAAGAGTTCCTCGACGACGACGTGGACAACTTCGGCAACCGTGCCGACTACGTCAGCCCCTACCCGGACAAGACCCAGAGCCGCAACCGCCGTGGCGGCCAGGGGCAGGGCCAGGGGCAGGGCCAGAACCAGGGCAGAAGCCAGGGCCAGGGCGCCGGTGCGCGTGGCCAGGGCGCCGGCCAGGGCAAGGCCCGCAGCGGTGGCGGTGGTTCCGGCCAGGGCGCCGGCAACGGCCAGCGCCGCAATGGCCAGGGCCAAGGCCGTGGTAACGGTGGCGGCCAGGGTCGTCGCGACGAGCAGCGCAGCTCCCGCTCCCGTGAAGAACCCGCCGTGCAGGAGCCGCGCAAGCCGCAGCCGAAGATCATCCACAAGGAGTCCAAGGGTGATCGCTTCCCCACCGCGGAGCAGTTGGACCAGCTGTCCAACAGCCGCCCCCGTGGCGAGAAGCCGGCGCTGCTGACCCGCAACCGCTAATCTGCAACGCCATTGGAAACGCCGGCCCCGGGGCCGGCGTTTTCATTTGTGCCCCTGCCGCCCCGACTTCCGGGGCCTGGGCGGGTCCGACGCGGCGGGGCCTTGGGCCGGAAATGAAAAACGCCGGCATCGGCCGGCGTTCTTCGTCATCCGCGCCGTCTTACTTGCGCACACCCTCGAAGGAGATGATCAGCTCGACTTCCTGGGAAGCCGGGCCGAGGTCCTTCTGGATGTCGAAGTCCTTCAGCTTCAGGGTGGTGGTGCCTTCGAAGCCGGCGCGGTAGCCGCCCCACGGGTCATCGCCTTCACCGATGAACTTGGCCTTGACCACGACCGGCTTGGTCACGCCGTTCAGGGTCAGGTTGCCGGTCACGTCGGCGGTGCCGTTGCCGGTGGATTTCACGCCGGTGGACTCGAAGGTCGCGGTCGGGTTCTTGCTCACGTTGAGGAAGTCGCCGCTCTTGATGTGCTTGTCGCGCTCGGCGTGGTTGGTGTCGACGCTGGCGGTCTGCAGGGTGACCTTGATCTTGCTCGCTTCCGGCGCCTTGGCGTCGAAGCTGAAGGAGCCGTCGAAGTCCTTGAAGGTGCCGTACAGCCAGCTGTAGCCCAGGTGGCTGATCTTGAAGTTGACGAAGGCGTGCTGGCCTTGCTTGTCGATGGCGTAGTCGGCGGCCATGGCCTGGCCGGCGAACAGGGCGGCACCGAGGGTCAGCGCGGCGATGGATTTCTTCAGCATCGGTATTTCTCCTTGTGAGGGTGCAGCTTATTTGGCGGCGCGCCCGAACATGCGGGTCAGGGTGGCGTCGCGATCGATGAAGTGGTGCTTGAGCGCAGCGAGCGCATGGATGCCGGCGAAGATCACCAGGCCCCAGGCGAGGTACTCGTGAATGGCGCCGGCGACGTCTTCCTGGTCGGGGATGCTGGTCAGGGTGGCCGGCACCTCGAACAGGCCGAAGACGGCGATGCCACGACCGTCGGCGGTGGAGATCAGGTAGCCCGAGACCATGATGGCGAACAGGCCCAGGTAGAGCGCCAGGTGACCGAGCTTGGAGCCCAGGCGGGTCAGGCGGTCGTGGTTGGGCAGGGCCGGCGGCGGCGGGCTGACGAAGCGCCAGCCGACCCGCGCGAGCATCACCAGGAACAGCAGGATGCCGATGCCCTTGTGGATGTCCGGGGCGGTCTTGTACCAGCCGCTGTAGTAGTCGAGGCCGACCATCCACAGCCCCAGGCCGAACAGGCCGAAGACGACCAGGGCGACGCCCCAGTGCAGGACGATGCTGACGAGGCCGAAGCGGTTGGAGGTATTGCGCCACTGCATCAGGAGGGTTCCTTGAAAATCGGATTGACCAAGCCTAGCGGCAAAAATATCGAATAAAAGTAGAAAATGTCGCTTTGAAATATCGAGTAAAACGATAGATATAACGAACGGCGCTAAGCGCGAATTAGGCGGGGTGACGAGCGGGAAGTTCGATCCCGGGTGCGCGAACGGCACCCGGGAGGCGACTGGAGGTCACGGGCGTTGCGCCCGCGTCCGCGTCAGTTGAACAGGCGGGAGAAGAAGCCCTTCTTCTCGTCCTTGGCTTCGGCCTTGGCCGGCGCCTCGGGCGTGGCGACGGCGACCTGCTCGACCGGCTCCAGCGTCTTGCCGGCGAACAGGTCGCGGGCCTGGCCGGCGGCGCGCTGGCCGCTGCGCAGGGCGCCTTCGAGGGTGCCCGGATACAGCGCATCGGTGTGCTCGCCGGCGAAGATCACCCGGCCCAGGGGCTTCTCCCACATGCGCCAGTAGAGGCTGATCTCGCCGGGGCCGTAGGCCAGGTAGGCACCGCCCACCAGGGAGTCCTTGCCGTAGCGGCGCAGCTCGTAGCCGGAGAACTGCTCGCGGGCGCCGGGGAACAGCTTGTCGAAGCGGATCAGCACCTGGTCGACCATCTGCCGATCGCCGAAGGCCTGCAGCAGGCGGGCGTTGTCACCGGAAATGTTGACCAGCAGGTTGGCGCCGCCCTTGAGCGCGGGCTCGACCCACATCATGCCCAGGCCCTGGTCGCTGTAGACCTCGCCGGAGAGGCGCGACTTGCCCCACACGGGCTTCTTGAACTTGAGCAGCATCTGGTCGCGCCAGCCGTAGTTGATGTCCTTCAGCGAGCGCAGCTGAAGGGCCGACAGGGACGGCGTCAGGCTGATCTTGTCCAGGGCCGGCAGCGGCACGGCGAGCACCACGTAGTCGGCGCTGTAGCCGGCGCCGCCCACTTTCACGGTGACGCTGTCCTTGTCCTGGACGATGGCGGAGACCCGCGCGTTGGTCTTGATGGTCTTGATCTTCTTGGCGAACGCCTGGGCCAGGGCCGCACTGCCGCCAGGCAGGCGGGCGGCGCGCAGGTCGCCTTCCGGCAGGCCGCGATAGACCCGGCCCTGCTGGGCGAGGTAGAGCAGCGACAGGCGCGAAGGCTCGTCGTAGCGCGAGCGGATGCGCTGGTCCACCAGCGCGCGGGCGGTCGGCGGCAGCGCCAGCTTGTCCAGCCAGCGCGCCACGCTGATGGAGTCGAGGGTCTTCAGGGTGGTGTTGACCAGCGGCTGCAGCGGGTCCTCGATGGAGGCCGCGAGGTCGTCCAGGCTCTTGTCGAAGCGCTTGAGCCCCTCGATCGTGGTGGGTGCTTCCTTGAGCAGGTCGGCCTCGTTGAAATAGCGACCGGCGATCAGGTAGCCGGGGGTGCGCACGTAGTCAGGCGCGGCCACGGTCGCCAGCTTGAAGTCCTTGAGGTAGGCATGCAGGGTCGGCTGCAGCTTGCCGGAGCCGATCCACTCGGTGCTGGCCAGGCCCGAGCGCCCGCCGATGCTCGGCTTGGCCTCCAGCAGGGTCACCTGCCAGCCCTGCTGCTGCAGTTCGTAGGCGGCGGTGAGGCCGGCCATGCCACCACCGACCACGATGGCGGCCGGTTGCTTTTCCTTGCCCTGCGCAACCGCACTGAGCACTCCCAACAGAATCAGCGCGCAGGTGCGCAGCCAGGCAGCAGACATGGATTCCCCCCGAGGAATGGTCGTGTTTCTTGGATGGCGCGCAGGATACGCCAGGCACCCGGCAGCCACCAGAGATGCCCGTCGGCGCCCGTCATTGTGCCGGCGCGGCGCGCTTGTCCATCTCACCCCTATTGCATAGTCTTCCCCGACCCTTTCCGGAGACCACCCCATGGGCCAAAACGCCGACTGGATGCAGCGCGACCTCGCCGTGCTCTGGCATCCCTGCACCCAGATGAAGGACCACGAACGCCTGCCGGTGGTGCCGATCCGCCGTGGCGAGGGTGTCTGGCTGGAAGACTTCGAGGGCAAGCGCTACCTCGACGCGGTCAGCTCCTGGTGGGTCAACGTCTTCGGCCACGCCAACCCGCGCATCAACCAGCGCATCAAGGACCAGGTCGACCAGCTCGAGCACGTGATCCTCGCAGGCTTCAGCCATCAGCCGGTGATCGAACTGTCCGAGCGCCTGGTGAAGATCACGCCCCCGGGCCTGGACCGCGTCTTCTACGCCGACAACGGCTCCTCGGGCATCGAGGTGGCGCTGAAGATGAGCTACCACTTCTGGCGCAACCAGGGCCGCGAAGGCAAGAAGCGCTTCGTCACCCTGACCAACAGCTACCACGGCGAGACCATCGCCGCGATGTCCGTGGGCGACGTGGCGCTGTTCACCGAGACCTACAAGTCGCTGCTGATGGACACCCTCAAGGTGCCCAGCCCCGATTGCTACCTGCGCCCCGAAGGCATGTGCTGGGAAGAGCACTCGCGCAACATGTTCGCCCACATGGAGCGCACCCTCGCCGAACACCACGCGGAGGTGGCCGCGGTGATCGTCGAGCCGCTGATCCAGGGCGCCGGCGGCATGCGCATGTACCACCCGGTCTACCTCAAGCTGCTGCGCGAGGCCTGCGACCGCTACGGCGTGCACCTGATCCACGACGAGATCGCCGTCGGCTTCGGCCGCACCGGCACCATGTTCGCCTGCGAGCAGGCCGGTATCGCGCCGGACTTCCTCTGCCTGTCCAAGGCCCTGACCGGCGGCTACCTGCCGATGGCGGCGGTGCTCACCAGCGAGGCCATCTACCAGGGCTTCTACGACGACTACCAGACCCTGCGCGCCTTCCTCCACTCGCACACCTACACCGGCAACCCGCTGGCCTGCGCCGCCGCCCTGGCGACCCTGGACATCTTCGAGCAGGACAAGGTGATCGAGGCCAATCGCGCGCTGTCGGTGCGCATGGCGCAATCCACCGCCCACCTCGTCGACCATCCGCACGTCGCCGAAGTGCGCCAGACCGGCATGGTGCTGGCCATCGAGATGGTCCAGGACAAGGCCAGCCGCGCGCCCTACCCCTGGCAGGAGCGACGTGGCCTCAAGGTCTTCCAGCACGCCCTGGAACGCGGCGCCCTGCTGCGCCCGCTGGGCAACGTCGTGTACTTCCTCCCGCCCTACGTGATCACCCCCGAGCAGATCGACTTCCTCGCCGAAGTGGCCAGCGAAGGCATCGACATCGCCACCCGCGACTCGGTGAGCGTCAGCGTCGCCAGCGACCTGCATCCGAACCACAGGGATCCTGGCTGACGCAGCCGGAAGCTGGAAGCTGGAAGCACCGCACAGGTAGACTTCCGGCTTTCAGCTTCAGGCTTCCAGCTTCCTTATGCGCCTCTCCCGCTTCTTCATCGACGCCCCTCTTTCCCTCGGCCAGCATGCGCTGCCCGAAGCCCAGGCCCACTACATCGGGCGCGTGCTGCGCCTCGCCGTGGGCGATGCCGTGCAGCTGTTCGACGGTTCCGGCCAGGAGTACCTGGGCGAGCTGGTCGAAGTGGGCAAGAAGACCGTGAGCGTCGAGTTGCGCGAGGCCTTCACCGGCCAGGCCGAGTCGCCGCTACGGGTGCACCTGGGCCAGGGGCTGTCGCGGGGCGAGCGCATGGACTGGGCGATCCAGAAGGCCACTGAGCTGGGCGCCGCCGAAATCACCCCCATCGTCAGCGAGCGCTGCGAAGTACGGCTGAAGGACGAGCGCGCCGACAAGCGCCTGGCCCACTGGCGCCAGGTGGCGATCAGCGCCTGCGAGCAGTGCGGCCGCTCCGTGCTGCCGGTGATCCATGCGCCCATCACCCTCGCCGACTGGCTCGTCCAGGCCCGGGCCGACCTCAAGCTGGTGCTGCACCCGGTCGCCGAGCCCCTGGCCAGCCACGCCAAGCCGCAGACCCTGGCCTTCCTCATCGGCCCCGAAGGCGGCCTCAGCGACGCCGAAGTCGCCCAGGCACAAGCCGCCGGCTTCCATTCGGCACGCCTGGGACCCAGGGTATTGAGGACGGAGACAGCGCCGGTGGTGGCGCTGAGCGTGGCGCAGCAGTTGTGGGGAGACTTTTAGCTGGAAGCGTTTTTAGCTTGAAGCTGGAAGCAAAAGCCAAGGCACCAGCCTCCGCTTCCAGCTTCCAGCTTCCAGCTTCCAGCTTCCAGCTTCCAGCTTCCAGCTTCCAGCTAGATGATGCCCGCATCTTCGAGCATCTGCTCGAGTGCGATCAGGTCGGGGATGCGGGCGACGTCATCACCCAGTTGCACGGCGTCCAGCTCCAGGGGAGCCAGGGGCACGGCGGCGCGGGGCAGGTCGGAGTCGACCTTGAGCGAGCGCGGGATGCCCTGCACCAGCAGGGCGATGAATTTCACGTGGCCGCGCCCGCCGAGGGCGTTGAGCACCACCACGCGGGCACCGGCGCCGACCTGGGGCTGGCCGTCGGAGGCGGCTTCGAAGGACAGCAGCGGCAGGCGCAGGTCGCGCCAGGCCACCTGGCCGAGGAACCAGGCCGGCATGCCCGCCGACACCTGCGGCGCGCGATAGGGGATCAGCTCGGCCACCGCCACGTTGGGCACCAGCAGGGTGCGATCGGACAGCGGCACCAGCAGGCCGGTGAGGCTGTTGGCGCTGTTCTGGTTGGCGACGGCTTGGCTCATGGTTCTTCCTTCAACGATTCTTCATTCCTGGCGCAACCGCCCGCAGCCCCATGGGCTCAGGCGCACTGCTCCGCCAGGTGGTTCACCAGCGCCTGGGCCAGTTCGCGGGGGTCGGCGCTGAACGTGCTGTAGCCGCCCTCGCGCAGGCTGTCGGGCATGCTCGCGCAGGCGCAGCTGTCGCCGCGCTGGGTCCAGATCGGCGCGCCCTGGCGGCGCACGTAGGCGGCGGCGGCACTGCCGTCGCTGCCCATGCCGCTGAAGGCGATGACGCCGCACTGGGCACCGTAGTGCTGGGCGAGGTTGAGCATCACCTGGTCGATGGACGGACTGTAGGGCTCCGGCCAGGGGCGATCGCCGACTTGCATGGCGCCGCCTTCGGCGAAGCTGAGTTCGTGGCTGATCGGCACCACCACCACTTCACCGGCGCGTACCGCATCACCGGGACGGGCCAGGTTGACCGGCCACTGGCTGTGACGGCCGACGGCCTGGGGCAGCGCCGTCTCGAAGGTCGGGTCGATGTGCTGGGCGTAGATGAAGCCGATGGGCAGGCCACCGGGCAGGGCATCGAGGAATGCCTTCACCGCCGCCGGGCCACCGAGGGAGGCGGCCAGCAGCCACACCTGGCGCGCCGGCTCGCCCGCCACCAGGGGCGTGTCGGCCAGGGCCCGGGGCAGGTCCAGGCGCGCCGGGCGCTGGGCCTCGGCGAGCAGTGCCTCGAGGCTGGGGCCGACGGCCACCGCCGGGTCGCCGACCAGGCGCTTGAGCTTGCCGAACAGGCGGCGCTCCCAGCGTGGGTAGTTCTCCGAATGCCGCTCGGGGGCGTGCCCCTCGCCGAACAGCACCGGTGCGCTGGCGCGCTCCATCAGGTTGTCGACCAGGGGCGAGTCATCCGACTGCGCCAGGTCCACCAGCCAGAGGTCCACTTCACAGGCGCTCAGGGTTTCCTCGTCCAGCCGGGCCGGATCGCTGTTGAGCACCACCTGGTAGCCGTTGCCCGCCAGCGCCTGCTGCAGCACATGGCGCTGCAGCGAGGTGTCGGCGATGACGGCGATACGCGCAGAGGTTTTCTCAGTCATTTCCCTTGACCAGTCGCTGGATGGTTTCAAGCAGCAGGGACTCCTGGTACGGCTTGCCCAGGTAGTCGTTGACGCCGATGGTCATGGCCCGCTCGCGGTGTTTCTCACCGGTACGCGAGGTGATCATGATGATCGGCAGGTCCTTCAGTCGCTCGTCGTGGCGCACCAGGGTGGCCACCTCGAAACCGTCCATGCGCGGCATCTCGATGTCCAGCAGCATGATGTCCGGACGGTGCTCCTGCAGTTGCGAGATCGCGTCCACCCCATCCTTGGCGGTGAGTACGTTCATGCCGTTGCGTTCCAGCAGGCGGCTGGTGACCTTGCGCACGGTGACCGAGTCGTCCACCACCATCACCAGCGGCGGACGGTCGTGGTCGAGCTCCGCCGGCAGCGCGGCCTGGGTCGCGGAACGCGGCAGCATCTGCACCAGGTGCGCGTGCATGGCGCGGATGGTCGCCAGCAGGTCGAGGATCACCACCACGCGGCCGTCGCCGAGGATGGTCGCGCCGGAGATGCCATGCACCCCGGCGAACTGCGGGCCGAGGCTCTTCACCACGATCTCGCGGGAGCCCGCCAGAGAGTCCACCTGGACCGCCACGGCGTGATCGGTGGAGCGCACCAGGATCACCGGCAGCGGCAGGCTCTGGCCCACCAGCTTGGGCTGCTGGCCGTTGTTCAGCAGGTCGCCCAGGTACTTCAGTTCATAGGCCTGGCCGGCGTATTCGAAGCGCGGTGCGTCCGGCTGGTAGTAGGCCTCCAGCTCGTACGGGGAGACCCGCACGATACCTTCGATGGTGTTCAGCGGGATGGCGTAGAGGTCCTCGCCGGAAAGCACCATCAGCGCACGGTTCACCGACACGGTGAACGGCAGGCGGATGAGGAAGCGGGTGCCCTCGCCCGGCGTCGAGTCGATGCTCATGGAGCCGCCGAGCTGTTTCACCTCGGAGTGCACCACGTCCATGCCCACGCCACGACCGGAGATCTGCGTGACCTTCTCGGCGGTGGAGAAACCGGCCTCGAGGATGAACTGCAGCACGTCGTAGTCGGAGAGGTCGGAATCGGCGTCCATCATCCCGCGCTCGATGGCCTTGCGGCGCACGGCGTCGAGGCGGATGCCGCCGCCGTCATCGGCCAGGGCGAGGACGATGTCGCCGCCCTCGCGGCCGAGGGTCAGGCGGATGGTGCCAGCCTCGGACTTGCCGGCGGCGCGGCGCACCTCGGCCGGCTCGATGCCATGGTCGACGGCGTTGCGCAGCATGTGCTCCAGCGGCGCGACGATGCGTTCGAGCACGGTACGGTCCATCTCGCCCTCGGCGTTGCCGACGACGAATTCGACCTGCTTGCCCAGCTCGCTCGCCACCTGGCGGACGATCCGGCGCAGGCGCGGCACCAGGCGGTCGAAGGGCACCATGCGCGTGCGCATCAGGCCTTCCTGCAGCTCGGTGTTCACCCGTGCCTGTTGCAGCAGCAGGGTTTCGGCGTCGCGGTTACGCGCCGCCAGGGTTTCCTTGAGGTCCAGCAAGTCGGACGCGGACTCGAACAGCGCACGGGAAAGCTGCTGCAGCTGCGAGTGGCGGTCCATCTCCAGGGGGTCGAAGTCCTCGTAGCCGGCACGCTCGGCCTCGGCCTGGTAGCGGCTGAGGATCTGCGCCTGGGTCTCGGTGTCGAGGCGGCGCAGCTGGTCGCGGACCCGCTCGATGGTGGCTTCCATCTCGCTCAGGGTGAAGCTGAAGTCGCTCACCTGCTGTTCGACACGACCGCGGAAGATCGAAGTCTCACCGGCCAGGTTGACCAGGCCTTCCAGCAGGTCCGCCGGGACCTTGACCAGCTCCTGGGGCGCGCGACGGGACGCGGCGTCCTGGGCGGCTTCCTGGGCCTTGCGGACGAAGGGCAGGACCTTGTGCTCGGCGACCGCCTGCGGCAATGCACTGGCGGCGACTATGGGCGCGGCCAGGCTCGGCGCCGGCGCCTGGGCGGCCGGTTCCGGCTCGGTGGACTCGGGCTCCTGGGCCTCTTCGGCCAGCACGGCGTCGAGACGCTCGCGCAGCTGGTCGAGTTCGGCCTGCAGGCCTTCGAAGCCCGATTGCACATCGAGGAACAGGCTGTCCGGCCAGGGCGCACCTTGCTGCTGCGCCTCGGTCAGGTGTTGTTCGAGGTCATGGCTGAGGTCACCCAGGCGCTTCTGCCCGGCCAGGCGCGCGCCCCCCTTGAGGGTGTGCAGCAGGCGCAGCAGTTCGTCGATCTGGGCAGCGTCTTCGCGACGCTCTTCCCAACGGCCGATGGTGCGCTCCATGGCCTCGAGCAGGTCGTCGGCCTCCTCGAGGAAGATGTCGAGGATGTCGTCGCTCTCGCCCGCGTCATCCTCGACGACCTGGGCGGCCGGCTGCAGGTGCACGCTGGAGGGCATGCTCAGCTGCTCGTCCGGGTTGGCGCGGAAACGCTTGATCGCCTCGATCAGCGCGTCGCCACTGGGCACGCCGCGCTTGTCACGCACCGCCTCGAGCATTTCGGCGAGCCGGTCATGGCAGGCCTGGAGCAGGGTGAACAGGCCGGGGCTGGCGCGCAGGCGCCCGCCGCACAGGCCTTCGTAGAGGAATTCCAGCTCATGGGCGAGGTCGCCGATCTCGCGGATCTCGGCCATGCGCGCACCACCCTTGAGGGTGTGCAGGTCGCGCTGCAGGGCTTCGACTTCGAGGATGTTGTTGACGTCGTCCATCCAGCGCTGCAGCGAGGCACCGGCGCTGTCGATGATGTCGAAGCCTTCCTCGAGGAAGATCTCCACCAGCTCCGGATCGCGATCGTCGAAGGCACTGGTCGCGGGCTCGGCGGCGCGCGGCGGCTCGATCACCGGGGCAGCCACCAGCTCGGGCTCGGGCTCGATGGCAGCGGGCGCTTCGATATCGGCCAGCTCCAGCACCTCCGGCTCGGCCTGCAGCTCGACTTCCGGTTCGGCTTCCGGCTCGGCTTCGGCTTCGGCTTCGGCGGCAGCGGGCGTGCTTTCCAGCGCTTCGTCCAGCAGCCATTGGTCGAGTTCGGGCTCGTCGTCGTGCACCGGTTCGGCATGCAATACGTGCAGCTCGGGGTCGACATCCAGCGGCGCTTCGGCAAGCGGTTCGGCCACGGCTTGCGCCGGCAGATCCTCCACCACCGTTTCGATGGCCTCCAGGGCCTCGACGGTGTCCAGCGGGTCAGTTTCGCCGATCAGCGCCAGGGGCGGCTGTTCTTCGTCGATGACGATGCTCTCGCCGGGCCCGGCGCCGGGGGCGTCGTCTCCGGCCAGATCGATCTCCTCGACCAGGGCGACCTCTTCGATGTCCTCGGGCGGCAGTACGGCCGCTGCGGCAGACAGGCTCAGCCCACCGTTCTGGCGAAAGGTGCGGATGGCCTGGATCAGTTGCTGGGGATCGTCCAGGGGCAGGCGCGCCTGCAACTGGTCGAGCAGTACCGCGAGGCTGTCGTGGCTCTGCTGCAGCAGGCCGCCGAGCGCAGGCGAGTAGCTGAAGCGGCGATCCACCAGGCCTTCGTAGAGGGATTCGAGCTCATGGGCGAGATCACCGATCGGGGCGATCTCGGCCATGCGCGCACCACCCTTGAGGGTGTGCAGGTCACGCTGCAGCGAGAGCAGCGAGGTGTGGTTGTCGGGCTCGCCCAGCCAGCGGTCGAGGGACTGGCCGGCGCTTTCCAGGATGTCCACGGCCTCCTCGAGGAAGATGGCGACCATCTCCTCGTCGAGGGATTCGTAGACGCTGGGCGCGGCGACATCCGCCACCACGGGAGCCGGCTCGGCAGGCGGGGCGGACAGGTCGTCTTCCAGGCCGGCACCGGTCAGCTCGGGCAGGGAGACCTCGTCGAACACCGGCGGCTCTTCCACCAGCTCGGCCAGGGGCGGCAGCTCGGTGTCGGTGGCGTTCCAGTCGATCAGGTCCGCCAGCGGGGCGTCGTCCAGCTCTTCAACGGTCAGGCCGCTGGTCAGCTTGGGGTCGAGCAGCGCCAGGGCGGCGGGGTCGACCACCTCCTGCAGCAGCTCGCGCAGGGCCTGCACGCGCTCGGGCTGGGGCGTGACCTGCAGGGCGGCGGCCACCTGATCCATCATGCCGATCAGCGCCTCGTGGGCACGCTCGGCCTCGGCGAAGAAGCGCTCGCTGACGGCGAGGCTGCCTTCTTCCACCGCACCATAGGTGTCCAGCAGGGCTTCGCAGAGCTCTTCGATCTGCGGCAGCTCGGCCATCTCGGCGCCACGGCCGAGGGTGTTCAGTTCTTCCAGCAGGGCGCCCAGTTCCTGGCGCTCGGACGGGTGCTCGCGCCAGCGGCGCAGCAGGTCCTCGGCGTCCAGCAGGATGTCCATGCCCTCGGCGAGGAAGATGGAGATCAGCTGCGGGTCGCGTACCGTCTCGCCCTGCTCGCCCAGGCGCGCCGCTTCGGCGGCGCCGAGGCGATCCAGGTGCAGCTGCTGCACGCGCTCGAGGAATTCGGCGGTACCGGGGATGCGTACCAGGGGCGTGGTCTCGAGCTGTTCGAGGCCGGCACGGAACAGGTGCTCGGCGTCACGCAGCAGCTCGGCCTCGGCCAGGTCCATCTGCACCAGGTTGGTCTTGTATTCCTTGGCCAGCTTCTCCAGGGGCGTGGCGATCTCGGCGATCGGCAGGATGCCCGCCATGTGCGCACTGCCCTTGAGGGTGTGCAGGGCGCGCTGGAGGCTGTCGGTCACCGGCTGCGGCAGGGACTGGGCGCAATCGGCGAGGAAGCCCACCAGGCTGTCCAGGTGCGTTTCGGCTTCGTTGCGGAAGATCTCCAGCAACTGCGGGTCGAGCGGCTCCTCGTCGCTTTCGACGGCAACGGAGGCTTGCGCGACGACGGCGGGCTCTTCGACGACCGGCGCTTCCGGCTCGCCCTCGGGCTCGACTGGCTGTGCTGAGTCCGGGGCGTCAGATTTTGGGAGTCGCTGCCCCTTCGCCAGGGCATGGGCCTCGGCGGCGAGGTGGTCGACATCGTCGCGTTGGCGCTGGGCCTTGGCGGCGAATTCGTCCACCAGTTGCGGCAGCAGGGCGACTACGTCCTGGATCACGCCACGGACATCGTCATCGGGCTGGATGCTGCGATCCAGCACGCGGTTAAGCAGGTTCTCGATGGCCCAGGACAGTTCGCCGATGACCAGCGCGCGCACCATGCGACCACTGCCCTTGAGGGTGTGGAAGGCGCGGCGGATCTCGGTCAGGGCGTCCTTGTTCTCGGTGTCGGCCAGCCACTGGGGCAGGAAGTCGCCGATGGTCTCCAGGACTTCGCCGGCCTCTTCGATGAAGACTTCCAGCAGTTCGTCGTCGACCGGCTCTTCGTCGGCGGGCGGCGGCAGCAGGCTGGGCGGCACGTCGCGGGCGGGCGGGTTGATGGCCTGGGTCGGCGCCGCCATGACATCGGCCATGGACAGCGGCTTGTCTTCCTCGACCACGGGCGCCGGCTGCTCGACGGGGGCGGCGGGCAGCTCGACTTCCGGCAGGTCGAGCCCGGCGAGCTCCACGTCATCCCAGCTCATGGAGGACTCGGGCAGCGGCTCCAGGCTGAGGACTTCACCTTCGAGAGGTTCGAGGCTTTCCAGCGGCGTGGCGTCCGGCAGCGGCTCCAGGTCGTCGAGGTCGAAGCTCTGCAGGGGCTCCAGGCTGTCCTGGGGCTCCTGGGCGGCATGCAGTTCCAGCGGCACGTCGAGGCTGAAGTCGATGACCTCGGGCGCCTCGGCCGGCAGCTCGCCGAGGTTCCAGTTGTCGTCCGAGACCAGCAGCTCGCCGGCATCGGCAGCCGTCTCTTCGAGGGTGAGCTCGTCGAGGGCCGGCAGGGATTCCAGATCGCCCAGTGCAGCGGGCTCATCCAGGGCATCCAGCTCGGGCAAGGGTTCGAGGTCCGGCAGCTCATCGGCGGCCGGGATCGAAGCGGCAACGGGCTGGGGCTCGAACGCGGCGACCGGCTCCAGCTCGGGCAGGGGGTCGAGTTCCGGCAGCGCATCCAGGCTGGCCAGGGGCGCCTCTTCGGCGACCACCGGCTCGGCGAACTCGGCCGCGACCGTCACGTCTTCGTGCGGCTCCAGGGGCTCCAGGTCCAGAGGCTCCGCCAGCTCCGATTCCTCGGCGGCCAGCACTTCGATTTCCTGCAGCGGGTCGGCCAGGGGCAGCGGCTCTTCTTCCGGCTCGATGCGATCGAGGATCGAGGGCTTTTCCTTGAGCGGGTAGCCCAGGGCTTCCAGGCTTTCCTCGGCCACGTCGAGAATCAGGTCGCCCTGGGTCGCATGGTCCTCGGAGAGGCGTTCGAGGTAGTACTCGACGCTGGTGATGGCGTCGGCGAGGGTGTCCAGGCTCTGCCAGTTGGGCACGGCCTTGCGCGCCAGGAGCTGTTCCTGGATGTAGCGGTTGCAGGCTTCCAGCAGGGTCGCCGCGCGGCTCAGCGGAATCATCGCCAGGCCACCACGGACCTGGGTCAGCAGCTCGGGGACGCGAGCCAGGTGCTCGTGGTTCCACTGCGAGGCGATGAACTCGATGATCGCGTCCTTGGCCTGCTCCAGGCCATTGCGCGCTTCCTTGATCACCAACTGGTGGATCTGCGCCACGTCGGTGGTGGGCAGGTGGCTTTCTTCGGCGCGGCCATCATCGGCCGGGCCGACCATGCCGTTGAGCGTGGCTTCGACGTACAGCAGCGCGCCGGCGACGTCCATGAGGACGGCGTCATTGGGCTCGCGCTGGCCGAGGGAGAGGCTGTGGACCACGTCGATCTGGTCGAGGATCACCCGGCGCGGCTGGCCGAAGCCGAGCACGGCGAGGGTATCGGCGATCTGCTTGAGCGGGGCCAGCAGGCCATCCAGCTCGGTGACGCCGCGACGGTCGCTGCGCACGAAGATGTCCAGGCTGTCCTTGACCCGCACCAGTTCCTCGCACAGGGCGGCGACGACGGAGCGCATGGCATCGCGGTCGGGGCCGGCGAGCCGTGCACGCTCCTCGTCCACCACGTCGGTGTCGGGCAGCGCTTCGTCGAGGCGGTACTGCTCCTTCAGCGCGCGGATGCGCGGCGACTGCGCAGGGGCCTTGGCGATGTAGAACAGCAGGTTCTTCACCAGCTCCTCGGGAGCCGGCTGGTTGATGCCGTCGGCGCCCTGGTCGAGCAGGCGCTTGAGTTCCTTGTCGATCTGCCGCAGCAGGGTGCGCACGGAGGTGCCGTTCACCACGCTGCCGTTGGCCAGGCCTTCGACCATGCCGGAGGCGATGGGCCAGAGCGGGCCGAGCGGGGCCTCCTTGCACAGGGACTCGAGGCGGGCGAAGACACGCGCCATGTAGCCGAGGTTGGTGGCCAGGTCCTGGTTGCGGATGATCCCGACCAGGGCCAGCTGCAGCATCTGCCGCAGCTTGCGCAGCAGCACCGGCAGCTCGGCGGTGCGCATCTGCGCCAGGGCGTCCATGGACAGCGCGGGCAGGCGACCGGAGAGGTCCGGGGAGAACAGGCTGGTTTCCGACAGCAGCTTCTCGCCGCGCGCGGCGCGCAGGTCGTTGAGCAGCGGCAGCACCACCATGGGCAGGTCGCGGCGCGCGCTCTGGATGCGGTCGAGGTAGACCGGCAGTTGCAGGATGGCCTGCATCAGCACTTCCAGGGCTTCGCCCTGGTTGGTCACGCGGCCTTCCATCAGCGCCTGGGCGAGCTGCTCCATTTCCTCGGCGAGCAGGGCCGCGCCGTAGAACTCGACCATCTGCAGGGTGCCGTGGACCTGGTGCACGTAGGTCAGGCAGAAACGCATGCGCGTCGGATCCTGGGTGTTCTCGACGAACGCCTCCAGAGCCTGTCGCGCCTGCTTCAGGGTTTCCGCGATCTCGCCCTTGACCCACTCAAGGGCGACATAATCGTGCCGATCACTCATAGCCGTCTGCTATCCCTTCCGGGTGAATGCCAGAACCTGATCGTCGGCGACCGGAACCAGGTCCGGGTGATGCCAACCCACTACTTCGCCCACGCCCACCACCATCAGGCCCCCCGGCGCCAGGCGCTCGGCCAGGCGATTGAGGATTTCACGGCGACGCCAGCGGCGAAAATAGATCAACAGGTTCTGACAGAAGATTACGTCCATGCCGGACATTGGCGCCTTCGCCAGTTCCAGCACATTGAGCCGGGCGCAGCAAACGCGCGCGGCCAGGCTCTCAACAACTTTCAAGCGGCCATCGTCCATGACCTGGAAATAACGTTCGGCCTGGTCAGCGTCCAGCTGTTCCAGGCGGCGTGCGGCGAAGACACCCTGCCTCGCCTTGTTGAGGGCGCTGAGGCTGATGTCGGTACCGGTCACACCGAAGAATTCCGGCCGGTCGCTGCCCTGCAGCGCTTCGGCGGCGGCAATCGCCAGCGAATAGGGCTCCTCGCCGCTGGAACAGCCGACGCTCCAGAGCGCCAGCGGGTTTTCCAGGCCCGCAGCGACCCGCTCACGCAGGTAGGCGTCGAGCAGGTCGAAGGAGGGGCGGTGGCGAAAGAACCGGGTTTCCTGAACGGTGAGGCGATCCAGCAGGGTCGACCACTCGACAGCACCACGCGGGCCATCGGTGACCTGCCGGTAGTAGCTGCTGTAGTCATCCATGCCCAGCTCGCGCATCCGTGCAGTGAGATTGGTCTGCAGGAAGGAGCGACGCTGTTCGTTGATCACCACGCCCGTGCGTTCCTCGAGCAGCGATTGCCAGTCGTGGAACTGCGCGGGCGTCATGTCGGCCAGGGGTTTCAAGGCCCACACGCCGCTTGGCTGCATGCTGTCGTGCCTCTCGCTCATGGCCGCTGCGCCGCGGCTTCAAGCCGCGGCACCTCCCTTGGTCAGGCCTGTTCCGGAGCGTCCGGCAGGTTGAAGCCGGATACCGATTTGCGCATCTCGCTGGCCATCTTGGCCAGGTTACCAATGCTCTTGGCGGTAGCAGTGGTACCTGCGGAGGTCTGCGAGGTGATCTCCTGGATCACGTTCATGGTGTTGGAGATATGGCCCGCCGAGGAGGCTTGCTGACGAGCGGCGTTGGAGATGTTCTGGATAAGGGCCGCGAGGGTCTTGGATACCTTCTCGATCTCTTCCAGTGCCACACCGGCGTCCTGCGCCAGGCGAGCACCACGGACCACTTCGGAAGTGGTCTGCTCCATGGAGATAACCGCTTCGTTGGTGTCGGTCTGAATGGTCTTTACCAGGGCCTCGATCTGCTTGGTCGCGGCGGAGGAACGTTCCGCGAGTCGCTGTACCTCGTCCGCTACCACGGCGAAGCCGCGGCCCGCATCACCGGCCATGGACGCCTGGATCGCGGCGTTCAGTGCGAGGATGTTGGTCTGGTCGGCAATGTCGTTGATCAGGCTAACGATGTCACCGATCTCCTGGGACGATTCACCGAGGCGTTTGATCCGCTTCGAGGTGTCCTGGATCTGCTCACGGATGTTATCCATGCCGGTGATGGTGTTATGCACCACTTCGTTGCCCTTGTTGGCGATGGCTACGGAACGTTCCGCTACCGCAGAGGATTCCGAGGCGTTCGCCGATACCTGGTCAATGGACACCGCCATCTCGTTGATCGCCGCGGAGGCGCCGGCGATTTCCTGCGCCTGGTGCTCGGACGCTTCGGCGAGGTGCATCGCGGTGGCCTGGGTTTCCTGGGCCGCCGCCGCTACCTGCACGGCGGTCAGGTTGATGGTCTCCACGAGGTCGCGGAGCTGGTCGATCGAGTAGTTGATCGAGTCCGCGATCGCACCGGTGAAGTCCTCGGTCACGGTCGCGGCAACCGTCAGGTCACCGTCCGCGAGGTCGGCGATTTCGTCGAGCAGTCTCAGAATCGCCGCCTGGTTGCGTTCGTTCTTCTCGGCGGTCTCGGCCAGTCGGCTGCGGGTGGTCTGAACCATGACCAGGCCGATCAGGATGATCGAGCCGAGGGCCAGGGCGCCCAGCACGTAACCGGCGAGGGAGTTGAAGCTACGGCCTTCGGCCTGCTTCTCGAAGCCGCCGGCCAGGGTGGAAGCCTTGTCCAGCAGGGTCTGCGAGCCGGTGAAGATGGTGTTGGCGGATTCACGGACCTGGAACAGTTCGGGCGAGGTTTCGAGGATTTCGTCCACGGAGCCGGAGACGAACTCGAACAGCTCGGAAATTTCCTGCAGACGCTCCAAGGCCTCGTTGTCGGTCACCTTGGAGATTTCCATCGCCGCGTTGCCTTCCAGCATCGCGTTCAGTACGCGACCGAAGAGGCTGGCGTCGCGGCCGAACATGTCGGCGGCCTGGACGGAGTCTTCGTCACCGGCAAGCACCTTGTTCACCGAGCCGAGGATACGTTCGGCCAGCAGCGACTGACGCTGGGCGACCGAGACCTGGTCGGCGGGCGCGCCGCTTTCCAGCAGGATGTCGACCACTTCCTCGTACTCGACCTGCAGCTGCGGAATGGTTTCCGCCAGGGTGGCGGCTACCTGGTGCAGGGACAGAACGGTCTGCTCGCTGGCGAGGATGGCGTCGGAGTTCTGGCGCAGGCTGTTCCAGTCGGCCTGCACCGCATCCATCTCGGCCTTGACGCCTTCGGGAGCAGGCGGCAGCCCCGTGCTCTCGTCGCCGTTGAGGAGGATGTTCCAGCGCTTCTCGAAGTCGTTCCGGGCGTCCTTCAACAGGGCGAAGGCTTCCGCCTTGCCCGCCGCCGCTTCGGTGGCGTTCTTGGCAATACGCTGGGACAGTACGCGCAGTTCACCGGAGTGACCGAGGTATTCCTTGTCGTAGTTCGCCTGGGTGTTCAGGTATGCGAAGTTGGCGAACAGCAGCACGATGGACACGATCAGGACTACGAAGAGCCCCGCGATCAACGTACTACTGCGCGTTCCCGCAAGTAGATTGCCTGCGTTAAGTTTTTTCATTATCGGGCCCCCGCCTGGACCAACAACACAACGATTTCCATGTAACGCCAAAGGGCCGGCATGAACCGGCCCAACCTTGAATCAGCGGCACCATCGGTGCCGCGAACGCAACGGGGAGTCGCCCCGCCACGCTGGATCGCCCCTCCCGGTAACGATCCGCCGCGCCAGGCCGTTGAGCCTGGCGCGGATGAAGCTATACCGCCACGTCGAGGAACACCTGGTGCTGCGCCAGCACGTGTGGGCTGAACACCAGCCAGGGTTGTTCACGCTGGAACACGCCATGGATGAACGGCTGGATGGACGCTTCCAGCGGAGGCAGCTCCTCGGAGAAGGCATCCACCGGGAAATGCTGCATGCCGAAGACTTCGTCGACGATCAGGCCGGCGAATATCTCCTGGTGATCCACCACCAGCACCCGGCGCTGCTTGCGCAGGGGCGACAGCTCGCCACCGAAGAAGCCGCACAGGTCCATGATCGGCAGCAGTCGGCCCCGCACGTTGGCCACGCCCTTGACCCAGGTCTTCACACCCGGCAGCAGCGTGTGCCGCGGCTCGTGAAGCACTTCGCCGACCTCACCCATGGGCGCCACAAACAGGCGCTCGCCCATGCGGAAGCCGATGCCACTCCAGGTCTGCACGGTTTCCTGCTGCGCAGGAAGGCCCGCCGCCAGCGCACGGCAACGCTGGTCGATCTCGAGGAGAAGCTGGAAAGGGGTCTGCGCGTCCGACATGCCGGCCAGGGCCTTCTTTGTTCTAGTTATCAGCAGGCTGAGCCGGCATCAGCCGGCCAGCACCGCATTGAGGGTTTTCAGCAGGGTGTCTTCGTCGATCGGCTTGGTCAGGTAATCCTTCGCGCCCTGGCGTTTGCCCCAGACCTTGTCGGTTTCCTGATCCTTGGTGGTGACGATGATCACCGGGATGTGGCTGGTCTCGGCGTCCTTGGTCAGCTGGCGCGTGGCCTGGAAGCCGTTGAGGCCGGGCATGACGATGTCCATCAGCACGGCATCGGGTTTTTCCTGGCGTGCCAGGGCTACGCCGTCGGCGCCATTCTCGGCCTTGAGTACCTGATGGCCGTGCTTCTCGAGCATGGCGGTCAGTTTGTACATCTCGGTCGGCGAGTCATCAACAATCAGAATACGAGCCATGTTTGTCCCCAATACGGAAAGGCATCACCGGCCATGGGAGGCCGGACTTCAGGAGGCTTGTTCCACCGGGGTGAAATCAGGCACGTGAGTCTTGATCGCGCCGAGCAACTCTTCCTTGCTGAAAGGCTTGGTGAGGTATTGATCGGAACCGACGATGCGACCCTTGGCCTTGTCGAACAGGCCGTCCTTGGAGGACAGCATGATCACCGGGGTGGACTTGAAAGCACTGTTGTTTTTGATCAGGGCGCAGGTCTGATAGCCATCGAGCCGCGGCATCATGATGTCGACGAAGATGATATTGGGGTGGGTGTCGGCGATCTTTGCCAGCGCGTCGAAACCGTCGACGGCCGTGATGACTTCACAACCCACCTTCTTCAGCAGAGTTTCAGCGGTGCGACGAATCGTTTTCGAATCGTCGATCACCATGACCTTCAAACCCTCGGAATGCTGTTCCATGTTCGCCCTACCATCGCCTCGGTGAGTCGTTATTTTGCTTAGTTCAGTGCGCCTGAGGCCCTGTCAGCGACGGGCTACGACCCAATCGTCGGGCCTTTTTAGCACACTCTCCGGACGCAAGCTACAAAGCGCCAGCCTCCGGGAATCCTAGTTCATACGGCGAGGTTTCCCTTGACCGCGACAACCTCCAGCGCCAACCTGAGCGCCTCGTTACCGGGCCTGGAATTCTCCAGCGCCCCTCATCTATTACCAGTCGCGGAGAACACACCCATGAGCGTTCGCCTCGGGATCGTCATGGACCCCATTGCGCACATCTCCTTCAAGAAGGACAGCTCCCTGGCCATGCTGCTGGCAGCCCAGGCCCGCGGATGGTCCCTCTACTATATGGAGCAGCAGGACCTGTACCAGAAAGCCGGCGAGGCCCGCGCCCGCATGCGGCCGCTGAAGGTGTTCGCCGATCCGCAACACTGGTACGAGCTGGAAGACGAGAGCGACGCTCCGCTGAGCGAACTGGACGTCATCCTGATGCGCAAGGACCCGCCCTTCGACAACGAGTTCGTCTATTCGACCTACCTGCTGGAACAGGCCGAACGAGCCGGCGTGCTGGTGGTGAATCGCCCGCAGAGCCTTCGCGACTGCAACGAGAAGTTCTTCGCCACCCTGTTCCCTCAACTGACCCCACCGACACTGGTCAGTCGCAGGGCTGATATTCTGCGCGAGTTTGCGAAAGAGCAGCGTGACATCATTCTCAAACCCCTTGATGGCATGGGCGGATCGATGATCTTTCGTCACCGCGAAGGGGACCCGAACCTTTCCGTCATCCTCGAGACCCTCACCCGCCATGGCGCCGAGCAGATCATGGCGCAGCGCTACCTGCCCGCGATCAAGGACGGCGACAAGCGCATCCTGATGATAGACGGTGAACCGGTGCCCTACTGCCTGGCGCGCATCCCTGCCGCCGGCGAGACCCGCGGCAACCTGGCGGCCGGTGGCCGCGGCGAGGCCCGCCCGCTGTCCGAGCGCGACCGCGAGATCGCCGCCACCGTAGGGCCCGTCCTGCGCGAGAAGGGCCTGCTGTTCGTCGGACTGGACGTGATCGGCGACAGCCTCACCGAGATCAACGTCACCAGCCCGACCTGCATCCGCGAGATCGACGCCGCCTACGACACGCGCATCGGCGAACGACTGATGGACACCATCGCCAGCAAGCTCTCCGCGAACGGGCGCAAGCCCCAAGCTTGATGCAGCTAACAGCTTTGGACATGCAACTTGCAGCCTGCCGCCCCAGTTCGGCAGACTGCGCGCCATCCTGAGCAGACCCGATGTGCGATGAACGCAGCCGCTGACTTTCCCGACTTCCCGTCCTCCGGCGTGCGCCCGGCGGACCGGCTGGGTTTCACCCTGTTCCTCGCGGCCGTCCTGCACGTCGCCTTCATCCTCGGGGTCGGCTTCACCTTTGCCGACCCCAGCCAGATCAGCAAGACGCTGGAAGTCACCCTCGCCACCTTCAAGAGCGACAAGAAGCCCGAGAAGGCCGACTACCTGGCGCAGATGAACCAGCAGGGCAGCGGCACCCTGGAGCACAAGGACACGCCCAAGACCACCGAGCAGGCGCCGTTCCAGGACCAGGAGATCAAGAAGGTCACGCCACCGGCCGCGCCGCAGCAGGCCGCACGCCAGGAAGCCCCCAAGGCCGCCGTCGCCACCACCGCGCCCAAGGTGCAGAAGACCCCGGTCAAGCACGAGGAAGCCAAGCCCGAGCCCGAGGCGCGCCCGGCGCCGGTATTCGACAGCACCCAGCTGTCCTCGGAGATCGCCAGCCTCGAGGCCGAGCTGTCCCAGGAGCGCCAGCTCTATGCCAAGCGCCCGCGCATCCACCGCCTCAACGCGGCCTCGACCATGCGTGACAAGGGGGCCTGGTACAAGGACGACTGGCGCAAGAAGATCGAACGCGTCGGCAACCTCAACTACCCCGAGGAAGCCCGTCGCCAGCGACTCTACGGCAGCCTGCGCCTGCTGGTGTCGATCAACCGCGACGGCACCCTCTATGAAGTGCAGCTCCTGGAGTCATCCGGCCAGCCGGTGCTGGACCAGGCCGCCATGCGCATCGTCCGCCTCGCCGCCCCCTTCGCCCCCTTCACGGGCGATCTGGCCGATATCGACCGCCTGGAAATCATCCGCACCTGGCGCTTCGAGCGCGGCGACCGCCTGTCGAGCAACTGACAGGCCCGGGCGGGCTCACCCGCCCTTGAAGCTTGCGGCGCGAAGGTCGAAACTAGCGCCCATGAAAAGCACCGCGCCCAGCTACCTCAAGCACCATTTCCTGATCGCCATGCCGCACATGGACGATCCCAACTTCGCCCAGACCGTCACCTACCTCGTCGAACACAACGAGCAAGGCGCCATGGGCCTGGTGATCAATCGCCCCAACGGCCTCAGCCTCAGCGACGTGCTCGAACAGCTGCGCCCGGACGTCGACCCGCCCGCCCGCTGCCAGGCCCTGCCGATCTATGCCGGCGGCCCGGTGCAGACCGACCGCGGCTTCGTCCTCCACCCCAGCGGCCTGAGCTTCCAGGCCACCCTGGAGCTGGGCGAACTGGCGCTCTCCACCTCCCAGGACGTGCTCTTCGCCATCGCCGACGGCCAGGGCCCGGAAAAGAGCCTGATCACCCTCGGCTACGCGGGCTGGGACGCCGGCCAGCTCGAAGCCGAGCTCGCCGACAACGCCTGGCTCACCTGCCCCGCCGACCCGGCCATCCTCTTCGACACCGCCGCCGACCAGCGCCTGGCCGCTGCCGCGGCGCGCCTCGGCGTCAACCTCAACCTGCTCACCGCCCAGGCCGGGCACGCCTGATGGCCACCATGCCCCTTCGCCTGCTGCTGGGTTTCGACTACGGCACCAAGCAGATCGGCGTCGCCGTCGGCCAGGCCGTCACCGGCCAGGCCCGTGAACTCTGCGTGCTCAAGGCGCAGAACGGCGTGCCGGACTGGCAAAAGGTCGAGGCCCTGCTCAAGGAATGGCAGCCGGACGCCATCGTCGTCGGCCTGCCCCTGAACATGGACGGCACCCCCAGCGACATGAGCGAGCGCGCACAGAAGTTCGCGCGGCGCCTCAACGGCCGCTTCAACCTGCCGGTCTTCACCCATGACGAACGCCTGACCACCTTCGAAGCCAAGGGCCAGCGGCTCGCCCAGGGCCAACGCGGCGGCTACCGCGAGAACCCCGTCGACGCCCTGGCCGCCGCCCTCCTGCTGGAAGGCTGGCTGGCGGAACACCCCGGACACGAATAGCGAGGAACGCCCATGACCCTGCCCAACCCGGCCGAACTGCTGCCGCAGATGGCCCGCGCGCTGAACGCCCACCTGGCCGCGCGCGGCATCGCCACACCCCGTTTCATCGGCATCCGCACCGGCGGTGTCTGGGTCGCCCAGGCCCTGCTGGCGGAACTGGGCAGCGACGAGCCCCTGGGCACCCTGGACGTCTCCTTCTACCGCGACGACTTCACCCAGAACGGCCTGCACCCGCAGGTGCGCCCGTCCGAGCTGCCGTTCGAGATCGAAGGCCAGCACCTCATCCTCATCGACGACGTGCTGATGAGCGGCCGCACCGTGCGCGCCGCCATGAACGAGCTGTTCGACTACGGCCGCCCGGCCAGCGTGACCCTGGTCAGCCTGCTGGACCTGAACGCCCGCGAGCTGCCGATCCGCCCGGACGTGGTCGGCGCCACCCTGTCGCTCGCCGCCGATGAACGGGTAAAATTGCTCGGCCCCGCGCCGCTCGCCCTCGAGCGCCAGGTCCTCACCCCCGCTTCCTGAAACTCCCGACCCCCAGGGCCTGCCCCATGCCGACAGACGCCAAGCGCCCGCTGCAGCTCAACGACCAGGGCCAGCTGCGCCACTTCCTCTCGCTCGACGGCCTGCCCCGCGAGCTGCTGACGGAAATCCTCGACACCGCCGACTCCTTCCTCGAAGTCGGCGCCCGTGCCGTGAAGAAGGTCCCGCTACTGCGCGGCAAGACCGTGTGCAACGTATTCTTCGAGAACTCCACGCGCACCCGCACCACCTTCGAACTGGCGGCCCAGCGGCTGTCGGCGGACGTGATCACCCTCAACGTCTCCACCTCCTCCACCAGCAAGGGCGAGACGCTGTTCGACACCCTGCGCAACCTGGAGGCGATGGCCGCCGACATGTTCGTGGTGCGCCACGCCGACTCCGGCGCCGCCCACTTCATCGCCGAGCACGTGTGCCCGGACGTGGCCATCATCAACGGCGGCGACGGCCGCCACGCGCACCCGACCCAGGGCATGCTCGACATGCTCACCATCCGCCGCCACAAGGGCGGGTTCGAGAACCTCTCGGTGGCCATCGTCGGCGACATCCTGCATTCGCGCGTGGCGCGCTCGAACATGCTCGCGCTCAAGGCCCTGGGCTGCCCGGACATCCGCGTGGTCGCGCCCAAGACCCTGCTGCCCATCGGCATCGAGCAGTACGGCGTCAGCGTCTACACCGACCTGGCCGAAGGCCTCAAGGACGTCGACGTGGTGATCATGCTGCGCCTGCAACGTGAACGCATGCAGGGCGGCCTGCTGCCCAGCGAAGGCGAGTTCTACCGCCTCTACGGCCTCAGCACCCAGCGCCTGGCGCTGGCCAAGCCGGACGCCATCGTCATGCACCCCGGCCCGATCAACCGTGGCGTGGAGATCGAATCGGCGGTGGCCGACGGCGCCCACTCGGTGATCCTCAACCAGGTCACCTACGGCATCGCCATCCGCATGGCCGTGCTGTCCATGGCCATGAGCGGCCAGAACACCCAACGCCAGATCAACCAGGAAGCCGAGGTGCAGAACTGATGCGTACCCACATCATCGGCGCCCGCCTCATCGATCCCGCCAGCGGTACCGACCAGGTCACCGACCTCTACCTGGAGGCCGGCAAGGTCGCCGGCATCGGCCAGGCGCCCGCCGGCTACGAGGCCGAGCGCAGCATCGACGCCAAGGGCCTGGTCGCCGCGCCCGGCCTGGTGGACCTGAACGCCGCCCTGCGCGAGCCGGGCTACAGCCGCAAGGGCAACATCGACAGCGAGACCCGCGCCGCCGCGGCCGGTGGCGTCACCAGCCTGTGCTGCCCGCCACTGACCCGCCCGGTGCTGGACACCCCCGCCGTGGCCGAGCTGATCCTCGACCGCGCCCGCGAGGCAGGCCACACCAAGGTCTTCCCCATCGGCGCACTGAGCAAGGGTCTGGCCGGCGAACAGCTGGCCGAACTGGTGGCCCTGCGCGACACCGGCTGCGTCGCCTTCTCCAACGGCCTGGCCAGCTTCGACAGCAACCGCACCCTGCGTCGCGCCATGGAATACGCGGCCACGTTCAACCTGACCCTGGTGTTCCACGCCCAGGACGCCTCGCTCGCCGACGGCGGCATGGCCCACGAGGGCGCCACCGCCGGCTTCCTCGGCCTGGCCGGCATCCCCGAGAGCGCGGAGACCGTGGCCCTGGCCCGGGACCTGCTGCTGGTGGAGCAGAGCGGCGTGCGTGCGCACTTCAGCCAGCTCACCAGTGCCCGTGGCGCGCAGATGATCGCCGACGCCCAGGCCCGCGGCCTGCCGGTGACCGCCGACGTCGCGCTGTACCAGCTGCTGCTCACCGACGAGGCGCTGATCGACTTCTCCAGCCTCTACCACGTGCAACCGCCGCTGCGCACCCGCGCCGACCGCGGCGGCCTGCGCGAAGCGGTGAAGAGCGGCGTGATCGGCGCCATCGCCAGCCACCACCAGCCCCACGAAGCCGACGCCAAGCTGGCGCCCTTCGCCGCCACCGAGCCGGGCATCAGCAGCGTCGAACTGCTGCTGCCGCTGGCCCTGAGCCTGGTGGAGGACGGCCTGCTCGACCTGCCCACCCTGCTCGCCCGCCTCACCGCCGGCCCGGCCCGTGCCCTGCGCCTGCCGGTGGGCCGCCTCGCCGTGGGCGCCCCGGCCGACCTGGTGCTGTTCGACCCGGCCGCCCGCACCCGTGCCGGCGAGCAATGGCTGTCCAGGGGCCGCAACAGCCCCTTCATCGGCCAGGACCTGCCGGGCAAGGTGCGCTACACCCTGATGGACGGGCACCTGACCTACCAGGCCTGACCGCCCGAGCATGAAGAAGCCCGCCATCCGGCGGGCTTCTTCGCTCCTGGCCGCTAGACCCGCGCCAGCGCCCGGGCCAGGTCGGCGCGCAGATCCTCGACATCCTCCACGCCCACCGAGAGGCGCACCAGGCTGTCGCCGATGCCCAGTTCGGCGCGGGTCTCGGCGGGGATGGTGGCGTGGGTCATGATCGCCGGATGCTCGATCAGGCTTTCCACACCCCCCAGGCTCTCGGCCAGGGCGAACAGCTCGACGGCCTCGAGGAAGCGCCGTGCACCGGCCAGGTCGGTGGCCAGCTCCAGGGAGATCATCCCACCGAAGCCGCGCATCTGCCGCCGCGCCAGTTCGTGCTGCGGGTGGCTCTCCAGGCCCGGGTAATGCACCCGCGCCACCTGGGGCTGGCGCTCCAGCCAGCGCGCCAGCTCCAGGGCGTTGGCGCAGTGGCGCTCCATGCGCAGGGCCAGGGTCTTGACCCCGCGCAGGGTGAGGAAGGCGTCGAAGGGCCCGGCGATGGCACCCACCGCGTTCTGCAGGAAGCCCAGCCGCTCGCGCAGCGCATCGGCGCGGGCAGCACCACTGACCACCGCCACCCCGCCGATCACGTCCGAGTGGCCGTTGAGGTACTTGGTGGTGGAGTGCACCACGACGTCGAAGCCCAGCTCCAGCGGGCGCTGCACCCAGGGGCTGGCGAAGGTGTTGTCGGCGACGCTGATGATGTCGCGCTCGCGGCACAGCGCGGCGATGGCTTCCAGGTCCGCCAGGCGCAGCAACGGGTTGCTCGGTGTCTCGATCAGCACCATGCGCGTGTCCTCGCGCAGGGCCGCTTCCAGGCGACCGACGTCGGTGAGGTCGGCGAAGGCGAAGCGGTGCCCGGCGCTGCGCTGGCGCACCTTGTCGAAGAGGCGGAAGGTGCCGCCGTAGAGGTCGTTGCCGGAGACGACGTGCGAGCCGGCATCCAGCAGCTCCAGCACCGTGGAGATGGCCGCCAGCCCCGAGGCGAAGGCGAAGGCCTGGGCGCCGCCCTCCAGGTCCGCCACGCAGCGCTCCAGGGCCCAGCGCGTGGGGTTGTGCGAGCGCCCGTAGTCCAGGCCCTTGTGCACGCCGGGGCTCTCCTGGATGAAGGTGGAGTTGGCGTAGATCGGCGGCATGATGGCCCCGGTGGAGGGGTCCGGTGCCTGCCCGGCATGGATCACCCGGGTGGCGAAGGCGCGCCCGGCGCCCTCGTGGTCGTGGCTCATGGCAGTGTCCTCCGCAGGTGGTTGAGCAGGTCGAAACGGGTGATGAGGCCGTGGAAGCCGGCGGCATCGGCGACGATCGCCACCAGGCCGCGATCCAGCACAGCCTCCAGCTCCACCAGGCTGGCGCCCGGCGCCAGGGTCTGCGGCGCGTCGGTCATGGCATCGGCGACCGGTGCGCGAAAGCGTTCGGCATCGGCGTGCACGCTGAGCAGGATGTCCGACTCGTCGATCACCCCCACCAGGCGCGCGCCCTCCAGCACCGGCAACTGCGAGACATCGGCCAGGCGCATGCGCTGGAAGGCGGTGAGCAGGGTGTCGCCCGGGCTGACGCTGACCACCCGCCCCTCCTCGAAGCGCCGCGAGATCAGGTCGCGCAGGTCGCCGTAGCGCTTGCGCGCCAGCAGCCCCTGGTCGCTCATCCACTGGTCGTTGTAGACCTTCGACAGGGAGCGGGTGCCGGTGTCGCAGACGAAGCTGACCACGCGCCTGGGCGTGGTCTGCTCGCGGCAGTAGCGCAGCGCGGCGGCCAGCAGCGTGCCGGTGGAGGAGCCGCCGAGGATGCCCTCGTTGCGCAGCAGCTCTCGGGCGTGGGCGAAGCTCTCCTCGTCGCTGACGGTGTAGGCACGGCGCACGCTGGAGAGATCGGCGATGGCCGGGATGAAGTCCTCGCCGATGCCTTCCACCGCCCAGGAGCCGGGCGTGCCCAGCTCGCCGCTGCGGCTGTACTCGGCGACGATCGAGCCTTGCGGGTCCGCCAGCACCATCTCCAGCTCCGGCTGCACCCGGCGGAAGTAGCGGCTGAGCCCGGTGAGGGTGCCCGCCGAGCCGACCCCGACCACGATGGCGTCGACGTCCTGGCCTGTCTGCTGCCAGATTTCCGGCCCGGTGGTGCTCTCGTGGGCCAGGGGGTTGGCGGGGTTGTTGAACTGGTCGGCGAAGAAGGCGCCGGGTATCTCCGCCGCCAGGCGCGCGGCCTGGTCCTGGTAGTACTCGGGGTGGCCCTTGCCGACGTCGGAGCGGGTGATGTGCACCTCGGCCCCCATGGCCTTGAGGTGCAGCACCTTCTCGGTGGACATCTTGTCCGGCACCACCAGCACCACCCGGTAGCCCTTGGCACGCCCCACCAGGGCCAGCCCCAGGCCGGTGTTGCCGGCGGTGGCCTCGACTATGGTGCCGCCCGGCTTCAGCCGCCCGTCGCGCTCGGCAGCGTTGATCATGGCGATGCCGACGCGATCCTTGATCGAGCCGCCGGGATTCTGCGATTCCAGCTTGAGGAACAGGGTGCAGGGGCCGGTATCGAACCGGCTGACCCGCACCAGGGGTGTGTTGCCGATCAGGTCCAGCACTGCGGGACGCGTCGCGCTCTGCCCAGCCATTCTCGTCTCCTCATGGGACGGCCACATCGGTTTGGACGAGGCGGTCGCACGCAGGTTCAGGGATTGCTGAACATAGACGCCGGAAGGAAGCCCCGCAAAGCGGGGCGCAGGTTCAGCGACGGGCGTTGAGCACCGAGACCTGGGTGTTCAGGGTCCAGAAGTCGTAGAGCACGCCGAGCAGGAAGAAGCCGCCGGTGAACAGGTAGAGGATGCCGGTGATCCACTTGCCCTGGTACATGCGGTGCACGCCGAAGACGCCGAGGAAGGTGAGCAGGATCCAGGCCACGGTGTAGTCGTACGAGCCGGCGTTGAAGCGCAGCGAAGCCTCGCGGTCCATGGACGGGATCAGGAACAGGTCGATGATCCAGCCGATGAAGAACAGGCCGAAGGTGAAGAACCAGATCGTGCCGCTCACCGGCTTGCCGTAGTAGAAGCGGTGGGCGCCGAGGAAGCCGAAAATCCACAGCAGGTAACCGATGAACGTGCTGTGCGTGTCTGGGCGTTGCATGTCTACTCCTCGAGGTCGCGACCATCCGTCGTTGACGGACTTGCGCAGGTTGCAGGGGCGGAAAATACTGTATGCACATACAGCCATCCATAGCCCCCTCCATGGAACTCATCGACAAGCTAACCGTGCTGGCCGACGCCGCCAAGTACGACGTTTCCTGCGCCAGCAGCGCCGCCCCCAAACGCAGCTCGGCAGGCAAGGCCGGCGTCGGCGCCACCAACGGCATGGGCATCTGCCACAGCTTCACGCCCGACGGTCGCTGCGTGGCACTGCTGAAGATCCTGCTGACCAATTTCTGCCTCTACGACTGCCAGTACTGCGTCAACCGCCGCTCCAGCGACGTGCCCCGGGCGCGCTTCACCCCCGAGGAGGTGGTGACCCTGACCCTGGACTTCTACCGGCGCAACTGCATCAGCGGGCTGTTCCTCAGCTCCGGGATCATCCGCTCCTCCGACTACACCATGGAGCAGCTGATCCGCGTCGCCCGCCTGCTGCGCGAAGAGCACCAGTTCCGCGGCTACATCCACCTCAAGACCATCCCCGACGCGGCGCCGGAGCTGATCGCCGAGGCCGGGCGCTACGCCGACCGCCTCAGCGTCAACATCGAGCTGCCCACCGAGGACGGCCTCACCCGCCTCGCCCCGGAGAAGCGCGGCGCACCGATCCGCCGCGCCATGGGGCGCATCCGCCTGGGCGTCGAGGAGGCCAGCGCGGAGAAGCGCGCCCCGGCCTTCGCCCCCGCCGGACAGAGCACGCAGATGATCGTCGGCGCCGACGACACCGACGACCGCACCATCCTCGACACGGCGCAGACGCTGTACGGCGCCTATCGCCTCAAGCGTGTCTACTATTCCGCCTTCAGCCCCATCCCGCAGAGCCCGAAGACCGTGCCCTTCGAGGCACCGCCGCTGCTGCGCGAGCACCGCCTGTACCAGGCCGACTTCCTCCTGCGCGGCTACGGCTTCGCGGTGAACGAGCTGATCGCCACCCCCGGCAACCTGCCGCTGGACATCGACCCCAAGCTGGCCTGGGCCCTGGCCAACCGCGCGCAGTTCCCGCTCGACCTGAACCGCGCGGAGCCCGCGATGATCGCCCGCGTGCCCGGCATCGGCGTGCTCAGCGCCAACCGCCTGGTGGAGCTGCGGCGCGAGCGGCGTATCCGCTACGCCGACGTGGCCCGCCTGCGTTGCGCCATGGAAAAGGCCCGGCCCTTCATCGTCACCCAGGACTACCGCCCCCGCGACGCCACCCTGGAGTCCGCCGTGCTGCGCAAGCGCCTGGGCGATGCGCCCGCACAGCAGGTGGCGCTCTGGTGATGCGCGCCATCCGCTTCGACGGCAGCTTCGCCGGCTGGCGCGAGCAGGCCCGGCAGTTGCTGCTCGAAGGCGTGGAGCCCCAGGCCGTCGACTGGACGCCCGGGTTGTTCGACGGCATCGAGCCGATGCCCGCGCCCGCCGGTACCGCCACGGTGTCCATTCCCCGCGAGCTGCCGGGGTTGCTGGCCGATGCCGCGCGCTTTCGCGCGGGCGACCGTTGGGCATTGCTCTACCAGGTGCTCTGGCGCGTGGCCCAGGGGGATCGCAGCGCCATGCTGGCCGGCGACCGCGACGGCTCCGAGCTGCAGCGGCGGATCAAGGCGGTGCGCCGCGAAGCCCACCACATGCACGCCTTCCTGCGCTTCCGCCCGGGTGACAAGGCTCAGGGCGCACCGGACTACCTGGCCTGGCACGAACCGGCCCACGACGTGCTGGACCTGGGCGCCGAACACTTCGTGCCGCGCATGGGCCGCCACAGCTGGCTGATCGGCACCCCCGAGGGGCTGGCGCATTTCGATGGCGAACGGCTGGTCTACCAGTCGCCCTGCCCGCCCGGGCTGCGCGAGGCCATCGAAGGCCACGACGACCCGAGCGAGGCACTGTGGACGGCCTACTACCGCAGCACCTTCAACCCCGCCCGGCTGAATCCCGAGGTGATGCGCAGCCATATGCCGGCGCGCTTCTGGAAGCACCTGGCCGAAGGCCCGCTGATTCCGCAACTGGTGGCCGATGCGCGCAGCGGCCGGCAGCGCCTGGCACAGGCCCCCGAGGTCGGCGCCCGGCAGGGCAAGGAGGTGCTGATCGCCAGCGATGCCGCACAGCCGGAGCGGGCGGCCGACACGAACCTGGACCAGTGCCGGCGTTGCGATATCTGGCGCAACGCCACCTGCGCGGTGCCGGGCGAGGGGCCGGCGCAGGCGCGGATCATGCTGGTGGGCGAACAACCCGGCGACCAGGAGGACCTGGCCGGTCGCCCCTTCATCGGCCCTGCCGGGCAAGTGCTGCAACGCGCCCTGGCCGAAGCCGGGCTGTCACGGCAGGACCTCTACCTGACCAACGCGGTGAAGCACTTCAAGTGGGAGCCGCGGGGCGGTGCGCTGGGCCGGTCGGCGACCCGCTGGCACGCCACGCCCAAGCCGGCGGAGATCCGCGCCTGCCATCACTGGCTGGCCCAGGAGCTGGACGAACGGCAACCACAGTGGGTGGTGGCGCTGGGGCGCACCGCCCTGGCCTCGCTGCTGGGCCTGCACGACCCGCAGCGCGTACGCCTGGCGGACTTCGTCGGCAGGCCGCTGCGCCATGGAGACCGGTGGATAGTGGTGGCGCCGCACCCTGCGGCGGTGCTGCGCAGCCGCGAGGGCGGTCAGCAGCTGTACGAGGAGTTGGTGGACGCCCTGCGACAGGCGCGGCAGGGCGATGGGCCGGTCAGCGGAAGCGACGGCCCGGGTCTTCCTCCGATACTTCCAGCGACAGGCCACCGCTCATGCTCGTGAGGTGGTCGCCATCGGTCTCGGAACCGAGCTTGATCATCAGGCGCAGGTCGTTCGCCGAGTCGGCGTAGAGCAGTGCGTCTTCGTAGGTGATCTCGCCCTGGGAGTAGAGGGTGTACAGCGCCTGGTCGAAGGTCTGCATGCCCTGCTCGGTGGAACGCTTCATCAGCGGCTTGAGCTCGTGGACCTCGCCCTTGCGGATCAGGTCGGCGGCCAGCGGGGTGTTGATCAGCACCTCGATCACCGCGCGGCGGCCCTTGCCGTCCGGGGTCGGCACCAGTTGCTGGGCGACGATGGCCTTGAGGTTGAGGGACAGGTCCATCCACACCTGCTGCTGCCGGTCGGCGGGGAAGAAGTTGATGATCCGGTCCAGCGCCTGGTTGGCGTTGTTGGCGTGCAGGGTGGCCAGGCACAGGTGGCCGGTTTCGGCGAAGGCCACGGCGTGGTCCATGGTCTCGCGGGTCCGCACCTCGCCGATGAGGATCACGTCCGGCGCCTGGCGCAGGGTGTTCTTCAGCGCCACCTCGAAGGACTCGGTGTCGATGCCCACCTCGCGCTGGGTGACGATGCAGTTCTGGTGCTGGTGGATGTATTCGATCGGGTCTTCGATGGAGATGATGTGGCCGCTGCTGTTCTTGTTGCGGTAGCCGATCATCGCCGCCAGCGAGGTGGACTTGCCGGTGCCGGTGGCGCCGACGAACAGCACCAGGCCACGCTTGGTCAGCGCCAGCTTCTTGAGGATCTCCGGCAGCTTGAGGTCATCCAGGGTGGGGATGTTGGTCTCGATGCGGCGCAGCACCATGCCCACCAGGTTGCGCTGGTAGAAGGCGCTGACGCGGAAACGGCCGATGCCACGGGCGCTGATGGCGAAGTTGCACTCGTGGTTCTCGGCGAAGTCGCGGCGCTGCTGCTCGTTCATCACCGCGAGGACGGTCTCGCGGGTCTGCTCCGGGGACATGGCGTTCTTGGTCACGGGCATGATCTTGCCGTTGACCTTCATCGACGGGGGGACGCCGGCGGTGATGAACAGGTCGGAGCCGCCCTTCTCGACCATCAGGCGCAACAGTTTCTCGAATTCCATGGTCTTTCTCGCAGTGAACGTGCCGGTCGCCTGGGGCGACGCCGAAAGCCCCGATGATCGGGGTTGCCGTCGCGGCGCGAGGCCGCGCTACGGCGAAACGGGCGCCCCGACCGGGGTACCCGCCGCTGGTTAGAAGTTTTCCGGGCTCTTGGCCTTCTCGCGAGCGCTTTCGCGGCTCACCAGGCCCTTGGCCACCAGGCCCTTGAGGCAGCTGTCCAGGGTCTGCATGCCGAGGCCACCGCCGGTCTGGATGGCGGAATACATCTGCGCCACCTTGTCCTCGCGGATCAGGTTACGGATGGCCGGGGTGCCGATCATGATTTCGTGGGCCGCCACGCGACCGCCGCCGATCTTCTTCAGCAGGGTCTGGGAAATGACCGACTGGAGGGATTCGGAAAGCATCGAGCGGACCATCGACTTCTCCTCGGCCGGGAACACGTCGACCACCCGGTCGATGGTCTTGGCGGCGGAGGTGGTGTGCAGGGTGCCGAACACCAGGTGGCCGGTTTCCGCGGCGGTCAGCGCCAGGCGGATGGTCTCCAGGTCGCGCATCTCGCCCACCAGGATGATGTCCGGGTCTTCCCGCAGGGCCGAGCGCAGGGCTTCGTTGAAGCCGAGGGTGTCGCGGTGCACCTCGCGCTGGTTGATCAGGCACTTCTTCGATTCGTGGACGAATTCGATGGGGTCCTCGACCGTGAGGATGTGGTGGTACTTGGTGCCGTTGAGGTAGTCGAGCATCGCCGCCAGGGTGGTGGACTTGCCCGAACCGGTCGGCCCGGTCACCAGCACCAGGCCGCGCGGCACGTCGGAGATCTTCTTGAAGATCTCGCCCATGCCCAGGTCCTCCATGCTCAGCACCTTCGAGGGAATGGTACGGAACACGGCGCCGGCGCCACGGTTCTGGTTGAAGGCGTTGACCCGGAAACGCGCCACGCCAGGGACTTCGAAGGAGAAGTCGGTCTCGAGGAACTCCTCGTAGTCCTTGCGCTGCTTGTCATTCATGATGTCGTAGATCAGCGCGTGCACCTGCTTGTGGTCCATGGCCGGCAGGTTGATGCGGCGCACGTCACCATCGACGCGGATCATCGGCGGCAGGCCGGCAGAGAGATGCAGGTCGGATGCGCCCTGCTTCGCGCTGAAGGCGAGCAGCTCAGTAATATCCATGGGACTCCCCAATTCCAAGCGGTTAGAATGCCGCAGACCCACTCAGGCCGGGCTGTAGAGCGCAGGTAATGTCCACGATAGCAGAGAATATTGCAAAGGTTCGCACGCGTATCCGTGAGGCGGCGCAAGCCTCGGAGCGTGATTTTTCCGCCATCGGCCTGCTGGCCGTGAGCAAGACCAAACCGGCGACCGCGATCCGCGAAGCGCACGCCTGTGGCGTCGTCGATTTCGGCGAGAACTACCTGCAGGAGGCCCTGGCCAAGCAGCAGGAACTCACCGACCTGCCATTGACCTGGCATTTCATCGGCCCCATCCAGTCGAACAAGACCAAGCCCATCGCCGAGCACTTCCACTGGGTGCACTCGGTGGACCGCCTGAAGATCGCCGAACGCCTCTCTGCGCAACGCACGGCCGGCCTCGCGCCGCTGAACGTCTGCCTGCAGGTGAACGTCAGCGGCGAGGCGAGCAAGTCCGGCTGCGCCCCCGAGGAGCTGCCGGCCCTGGCGGCGGCGGTCTCGACCCTGCCGAACCTGCGCCTGCGCGGGCTGATGGCCATCCCCGAACCCACGGAGGACCGGGCCGAGCAGCACGCCGCCTTCGCCCGCCTCCGGCAGCTTGCACACTCACTGGACCTGCCACTGGACACCCTGTCCATGGGCATGAGCCACGATCTCGAAGCGGCCATAGCCGAAGGTGCCACCTGGGTCCGCATCGGTACGGCCCTGTTCGGCGCCCGCGACTACGGCCAGCCCGCACAGCAATAAGGAAGGAAGCATTCATGAGCACTACCCGCATCGCGTTCATCGGCGCCGGCAACATGGCCGCCAGCCTGATAGGCGGCCTGCGCGCCCAGGGCGTCCCGGCCAGCCATATCCGCGCCAGCGATCCCGGCGCCGAGCAGCGCGCCAAGGTGGCCGCCGAGCACGGCATCGAGGTGGTGGAAAGCAACGCCGAGGCGGTGCGTGACGCCGACGTGGTGGTCCTGGCCACCAAGCCCCAGGTGATGAAGGCCGTGTGCGAAGCCCTCGCGCCGAGCCTGTCCGCCGGGCAGCTGATCGTCTCCATCGCCGCCGGCATCCCCTGCGCCAGCCTCGCGCGCTGGCTGGGCGTCGACGCCATCGTGCGCTGCATGCCCAACACCCCGGCGCTGCTGGGTGAGGGCGCCAGCGGCCTGTACGCCACCGCCGCGGTCAGCGCCGAACAGCGCCAGCAGGCCGAGCAGTTGCTCAACGCCGTGGGCATCGCCCTGTGGCTGGACGAAGAGAAGCAGATCGACGCCGTCACCGCGGTTTCCGGCAGCGGCCCGGCCTATTTCTTCCTGCTCATGGAGGCCATGACCGCCGCCGGCGAGAAGCTCGGCCTGAGCCCGGACGTCGCCGCCCGCCTGACCCTGCAGACCGCCCTCGGCGCCGCGCGCATGGCGGTGGCCAGCGATGTCGGCCCGGCCGAACTGCGCCGCCGCGTGACCTCGCCCAACGGCACCACCGAGGCGGCCATCAAGTCCTTCCAGGGCAACGCCTTCGAGTCCCTGGTGGAGCAGGCGCTGCAGGCCGCCGACCAGCGCTCCGCCGAGCTGGCGGAACAACTGGGCCAGTGACCGCCATGCGCCCGCCGTCGCTGCGACACCTGCGCTCCCCGCTGGAGCGCGCCACTGCGGGCGCAGCCTTGCTGACCCTGGCCGTCTTGTCCGGCAACGCCGCACAGGCTGCCGACTGCCCCGCCCCCGTGGCATCGGAACAGACGGTGGCCGCCGCCCAGCAGGAACTGCAGCGCCGCCTCGACGAGCGCACCGGCGAACTCGACGACGCCCTCGCCGCGCCCCTGGTGGCGGCACTGGATGCCTACAAGGAAGCGCTCGCCAGCGCGATCGACGCGCAACTGGCCTGCAGCGACGAAGCCGTCGACCCCGCGGCCCTGCAGGCGCAACTCGCCTCGCACCTGGCACCCGGCGACGGCGAAACCGGGACGGACGACGAAGGCACCGTTTTCGTGGTGCGCCGCGAGGACGCGCCCGATCCCATGCTGCTGGTCAACGCCGGCTTCGGCATCCCCTGCGGCGACGACAACCTGCTGCTCGGCTACAGCCGCGAGGACGGCCGCTGGGTGCGCAGCCTGGATTGGCGCAGCAAGGGCTATACCGAGATTTCCGGGGCCAACGGCGACTTCTTCCGCTTCCTGCGCCTTTCCGGCGGGCAGCTGGTGATCGCCCACGGCACGCCCTGGTGCACCTCGCGCTGGAGCCGCCTGGCCATCGATGTCGTCCAGCCGCGCCAGGGCGGCGAGCCCCAGCGCGTCCTCGACCACCTCGAGCACGGCTATGTGCGCGACGAGGTGGAGACCCGCCTCAAACCCACCCCGGATGGCTTCGAGCTGCGTACCGAAGTGGGCATGCTGGATGTGGACCTGCTCACCCGCCCCGGCATCCTCCGCTATCGCCTGGACGGCGAGGCGCTGCACCGGGTGCAGCCCGCCGCCAGGAGCGGCCGCGACTTCGTCGACGAGTGGCTGCAGGTGGGTGCGGAAACCGCCCGGGAATGGAGCGACCCGGACACCGCCAGCGACGCCCTCGCCGCCCGCGAGCGCCTGCTGGCCCTGGAAGCGCGGCGCGACGTGACCCTCAACTACGGCGCCGTGCGTGGCTGCAAGGCCGCGCCGGAGCGCTTCCAGGTGGAAGTGGAGCTGAGCAGCGAGCAGCCCCTGGAGGACGGCGACCACCGCTACCTGACGATCCGCCAGGAGCCCGGCGGCTTCACCCTGCTGTCGGTGAGCGACGCGGCGGACCCGGGTTGCCAGGGGCCCGACCTGATGGCGGGGCGCTGAGAAAACCGCCATGCATACAGCCCGCAACAGATTTTCGCGACTGCCGGCGACGAATTCCCTACATTATTCCCACGCAACCCCGTGGCACGCCGATCGCGCCATGCGCCCCGTGCTCGTCCATCGGGTCCCAACGCCCACAAGGAACGCCTAATGACCGGACTTTCCACCGCCGCCATCTACGTCATCCAGACCCTCGGCAGCCTGTACCTGCTGATCGTCCTGCTGCGCTTCATCCTGCAACTGGTGCGCGCCGACTTCTACAACCCCCTCAGCCAGTTCATCGTGCGCGCCACCAAGCCGCTGCTGAACCCCCTGCGCAAGGTCATCCCCGGCTTCGGCGGGCTGGACCTGGCCTCCCTGGTGCTGGCCATCCTGATCCAGCTGCTGCTGATGATCGTCACCCTGGTCCTGATGGGCTACGGCGTCGCCGGCTACGTCCTGCAACTGCTGGTCTGGTCGCTGATCGCGGTGACCTCGCTGTTCATCAAGGTGTTCTTCTTCGCCATGATCATCAGCGTGATCCTCTCCTGGGTCGCCCCCAACAGCTACAACCCCGGCGCCCAGCTGGTGAACCAGATCTGCGAACCGCTGCTGGCGCCCTTCCGCAAGCTGCTGCCCAACCTGGGCGGCCTGGACATCTCGCCGATCTTCGCCTTCATCGCCCTGCGCCTGATCGACATGCTGGTGATCGGCAACCTGGCGGTGATGACCGGGATGCCGAAGATCCTCAGCCCCTTCATGTGATGAGCTTCTTTCGCTGGGACGGCGAGGACCTGGTCCTCGACGTCCACCTGCAGCCCAAGGCGAGCCGCGACGAATTCGCCGGGCTGCATGGCGAACGCCTGAAGATCCGCCTCACCGCGCCGCCGGTCGAAGGCAAGGCCAACGCCCACCTGATGGCCTTCCTCGGCCAGGCCTTCGGCGTCGCCAAGAGCCTGGTGAGCCTGGAGAGCGGCGAGCTGAACCGGCAGAAGCGCGTGCGCATCCGCCACCCGCAGAAGCTCCCGGACCTGCCCGGACTGACCGCTCGCCCCCTCTGACAGACCTTAAGGCGGGAGGCGGGGCGAGCCGATTGACGGCGCTGCCGAGCCCCGGATAATGCGAGACATTCCTCCGCTCGCGCCATTCAGGGGCGGGCCGCCCGGCCAGGGCAAACGGCAGCCGCCAGGTCGCCGTCGCATCGATATCGAGTTCCCACATTTCTGTACGCAGGACGCGCTACCGGAAGGAGAGCCAGGATGAGCATGGAACGTCTCAGTCAACAGGTCGATGCCTACGTGGCCTGGAAACGCGAGCTGGTCCGCGAGATCACTCGCTACCGCAGCTGGCTGGAGCACAACCGCCTCAACTCCGCCGCGGTGCAGGACAAGCTCGAGCGCGCCCTGCGCCTGCTGCGCACCGACCACATCACCCTGGCCTTCGTCGGCGAGTTCTCCCGCGGCAAGACCGAGCTGATCAACAGCCTGTTCTTCTCCGAGTTCGGCCAGCGCATGCTGCCGTCCCACGCCGGGCGCACCACCATGTGCCCCACCGAGCTGTTCTTCGACCCGCGCTCGGAACGCTCCTATATCCGCCTGCTGCCGATCGAGACGCGCACCGCCTCGGCCAGCGTCGCGCAGTTCAAGCGCATCCCCCGGCACTGGGTGAACATCCCGCTGGACACCAGCGACCCGGACAACATGGTCCAGGCCTTCACCCAGGTGGCCAAGACCAAGCCGATGCCGGTGGAGCAGGCGATCCAGCTGGGCTTCCACCCCGACGCCCTCGAATCCGCCGGCCGCCCCGGCATGGTGCTGGTGCCGGCGTGGCGCCACGCGATGGTCAACTTCGACCACCCGCTGCTGCGCCAGGGCCTGCGCATCCTCGACACCCCGGGCCTCAACGCCCTGGGCAGCGAGCCGGAGCTGACCCTGTCGATGCTGCCCAGCGCCCAGGCGATCATCTTCCTGCTGGCCGCCGACACCGGCGTCACCGCCAGCGACATGGACATCTGGCAGCAGCACATCCGCCAGCTCGACGAGGACACCCAGACCAGCCTGTTCGCCGTGCTGAACAAGATCGACGTGCTCTGGGACGACCTGGCCGGCGAGACCTTCGTGCAGAACGCGATCCGCCAGATCCAGGAGTCCACCGCCCGCCAGCTCGGCATCCGCCGCGAGGACGTGTTGCCGCTGTCGGCCAAGCAGGCGCTGCTGGCCAAGGTGCGCAAGGACCATGAACTGCTCGAGCGCAGCCAGATGGCCAACCTCGAGACCCTGCTCTGCGAGCGCATCGTCGCGCAGAAGGAACGCCTGCTCGAAACCCGCGTGGTCAACCAGGTGCTGGCCCTGCTGCAGAACAGCCAGCACGTCCTGAGCCTGCGCCTGGAGAAGGTGCGCGAGCAGCAGGAGCTGCTCAGCAACCACCAGCAGGACAATGGCCAGATGCTCTTCGAGCTGACCGCCCGCACCAAGGAAGACCATGCCCGCCACCACCGCCGGCTGCTCGGCCTGAAGACCAACCAGCGCCTGCTCAAGCGCCAGGGCGACACGCTGCGCGCCGCCGCGCGCCCCGAACGCCTGGAGGAGCACCTGGCCAAGGTGCGGCGCAACCTCACCAGCAGCTGGACGACGGTCGGCATCAACCAGGCCATCCTGCATTTCTTCCGTTCGGTGGAGGCCGACCTGCACAGCCTCGAACACGAGGCCGACATGGCCAACAAGATGGTCCTGGCCATCTACCGCCGGCACAACGAGGAGAACCCGCTGCAAGGCGTCGACGCTCCGCAGTTCGATGTCTTCCGCTACCAGCGCGAGCTGCGCCAGCTGCGCGGCAAGGCCGACCAGTTCCGCCTGCACCTCAAGACCCTGCTCACCGAGCAGCGCCTGCTGACCCGCCGCTTCTTCGCCACCCTGGTGCAGGAAGTGATCGGCATGCACCAGCGCCTGCGCCAGGACGCCGCGCAGTGGGCCAACGAGGCGCTGATGCCGCTGATGCAGAACACCCTGGAGCACAAGCAGCTGCTGGAAACCCACATGCTGCGCCTCAAGGCCCTGGCCCAGGACACCCAGCAGGCGCGCCAGCGCGTGCTGCAGCTGTCGCGCTACACCGACGAGCTGGAGAAGCAGCTGGCCCAGGCCAACGACATGCTCCGCGCGCTGCGTCGCCCGGCGCCCATCCAGCGCCAGGGCAAGGTGGTCAGCCTGCCCGGCCTGGTGCGCCAGCAACACGAGGCCTGAGCCTTTCGATTCAAGGGTTTGGCCGCCGTCCCGCCTGCTTGCCGGGTGGGACGGTGCTCTTTAGACTGGCGCCCTTCCCAGATAAAGAGCAGCGGCTGCGATGCCCACCGTCATCCCCGAAGATTCCGTCGGCCTGGTCACGCCCCAGGTGCAGCGTTTCAGCGAACCGCTGCCGCTGGCTTGCGGTCGCAGCCTGGCCGAGTACGAGCTGATCTACGAAACCTACGGCGAGCTGAACGCCAGCCGCAGCAACGCCGTGCTGATCTGCCACGCCCTCTCCGGCCATCACCACGCCGCCGGCTACCACAGCATGGAAGACCGCAAGCCGGGCTGGTGGGACAGCTGCATCGGCCCCGGCAAGGCCATCGACACCCGCCGCTTCTTCGTCGTCAGCCTGAACAACCTCGGTGGCTGCAACGGCTCCACCGGCCCCTCCAGCATCAACCCGGCCACCGGCAAGCCCTTCGGCGCCGACTTCCCGGTGATGACGGTGGAGGACTGGGTGCACAGCCAGGCACGCCTGGCCGACACCCTGGGCATCAGCCAGTGGGCCGCCGTGGTCGGCGGCAGCCTCGGCGGCATGCAGGCCCTGCAATGGACTATCAGCTACCCCGAGCGCGTGCGCCATTGCCTGGCTATCGCCTCGGCGCCCAAGCTCTCGGCGCAGAACATCGCCTTCAACGAAGTGGCGCGCCAGGCCATCCTCACCGACCCGGAATTCCACGGCGGCCATTTCCAGGACCAGGGCGTGATCCCCAAGCGCGGCCTGATGCTGGCGCGCATGGTCGGCCACATCACCTACCTCTCCGACGATGCCATGGGTGAGAAATTCGGCCGCGGCCTGAAGAGCGAGAAGCTCAACTACGACTTCCACAGCGTCGAGTTCCAGGTGGAGAGCTACCTGCGCTACCAGGGCGAGGAATTCTCCGGCCGCTTCGACGCCAACACCTACCTGCTGATGACCAAGGCCCTGGACTACTACGACCCGGCCGCGGCCCACGACGGTGACCTGGCCAGGACCCTGGCCGGCGCCACGGCGGACTTCTGCGTGATGTCCTTCACCACCGACTGGCGCTTCTCCCCGGCCCGCTCGCGGGAGATCGTCGACGCCCTCACCGCCGCGCGGAAGAACGTCTGCTACCTGGAGATCGACGCGCCGCAGGGCCACGACGCCTTCCTCATGCCGATCCCGCGTTACCTGCAAGCCTTCAGCGGTTACATGAACCGCATCGCCGTCTAAGGGAGCCACCGTGCGCGCCGACCTCGAAATCATCCAGGACTGGATCCCCGCCGGCAGCCGCGTGCTCGACCTCGGCTGCGGCGACGGCGAACTGCTGGCCTGGCTGCGTGACCACAAGCAGGTCACCGGCTACGGCCTGGAGATCGACCCGGACAACATCGCCCAGTGCATCGGCAAGGGCGTCAACGTCATCGAGCAGGACCTGGACAAGGGCCTGGGCAACTTCGCCAGCAACAGCTTCGACGTGGTGGTGATGACCCAGGCGCTGCAGGCCGTGCACTACCCCGACCGCATCCTCGAAGAGATGCTGCGCGTCGGCCGCCAGTGCATCATCACCTTCCCCAACTTCGGCCACTGGCGCTGCCGCTGGTACCTCGCGCGCAACGGCCGCATGCCGGTGTCCGAGTTCCTGCCGTACACCTGGTACAACACGCCGAACATCCACTTCTGCACCTTCAAGGACTTCGAGGCCATGTGCCGGGACATGAAAATGAAGGTGCTCGACCGCCTGGCGGTCGACCATGAGCACCGCCACAACCTGGGAAGCCGTCTATGGCCTAATCTCCTGGGTGAGATCGGCATCTATCGCGTCAGCGGCCCCAGCGTGCTGGAAAGCCGTATCGCGATCTGACTGGAGACCGCCACCATGCGCCGCCTGACCCTTTTCCTCTTCGCCCTGTGCCTGGCCCTGCCGGCAGCAGCCGAACGCAAGCAGACATTCGGCGACCTGGATGTGCACTACAGCGCTTTCAACTCGAGCTTCCTGCAGCCCGATGTCGCCGCCGCCGTCGGCCTGATCCGCAGCAAGACCCAGGGCGTGGTCAATATCGCCGTGCTCAAGGCCGGCAAGGCCAGCACCGCCCAGGTCAGCGGCCAGGTCAAGGACCTGCTCGGCAAGGTCACCCCGCTCACCTTCAAGCAGGTCAACGAGGGCGGCGCCATCTACTACCTGGCGCAGTTCCCCTTCAGCCAGCGCGAGATGCTCAACTTCACCCTGACGGTGCAGCAGGGCGGAGGCGCGCCGAACACCTTCAACTTCGACCAGGAATTCTTCCCAGACGAATGATGCCCTTCAAAGAACTGGTGCTGGCCAGCCACAACGCCGGCAAGCTCAAGGAACTCCAGGCCATGCTCGGCGACAGCGTGCGTGTGCGCTCGATCGGCGAGTTCAGCGACGTCGAACCCGAGGAAACCGGCCTGACCTTCGTCGAGAACGCCATCCTCAAGGCGCGCAACGCCGCCCGCGTATCGGGCCTGCCGGCCCTGGCGGACGACTCCGGCCTGGCCGTGGACTTCCTCGGCGGCGCCCCCGGCATCTACTCGGCGCGCTACGCCGACGGCCAGGGTGATGCGGCCAACAACGCCAAGCTGCTGGCCGCTCTGAAGGACGTGCCGGAAGCCGAGCGCGGCGCGCAGTTCATCTGCTCCCTGGCGCTGATGCGTCACGCCGACGACCCGCTGCCGATCCTCTGCGAAGGCGTCTGGCGCGGCCGCATCCTCTTCGAGGCCCGGGGCGAACACGGCTTCGGCTACGACCCGCTGTTCTGGGTGCCGGAGGGCGACTGCTCCAGCGCCGAGATGCCGCCCGCCGAGAAGAACCGCTTCAGCCATCGCGCCCGCGCCATGGCCCTGTTGAAGCAGCGGTTGGGGATATGAAGAAGGAAGCTGCAAGCCACGAGCTGCAAGCCACAAGCGAAGAAGCTCCAAACTTGCCGCTTGCAGCTTCGAGCTTCCAGCTGCCGCCTCTGGCGGCTTACATCCACATCCCGTGGTGCGTGCGCAAGTGCCCGTACTGCGATTTCAACTCCCATGCCGCCGGCCCCGAGTTGCCCGAGGAGGCCTATGTCGACGCGCTGCTGGCGGACCTGGACGCGGACCTGCGCCACGTCCACGGTCGCGAGCTGACTTCGATCTTCTTCGGTGGCGGCACGCCCAGCCTGTTCAGCGCCAACGCCCTTGGCCGCCTGCTGGATGGCGTGGAGCGGCGCGTGCCCTTCGCCCGCGACATCGAGATCACCCTGGAAGCCAACCCGGGCACCTTCGAGCAGGCCAAGTTCTCCGCCTACCGGCAGTTGGGCATCAATCGCCTGTCCATCGGTGTGCAGAGCTTCCAGGAAGCCAAGCTCAAGGCCCTGGGCCGCATCCACGACGGCGGCGAGGCGATCCGCGCCGCCGACATGGCGCGCAAGGCCGGCTTCGACAACTTCAACCTCGACCTGATGCACGGCCTGCCGGAGCAATCCATCGAGGACGCCCTGGACGACCTGCGCATCGCCATCGAGCAGGCACCGACGCACCTGTCCTGGTACCAGCTGACCATGGAGCCGAACACGGTGTTCTGGACCCAGCCACCGGAGCTGCCCGAGGACGACATCCTCTGGGACATCCAGGAGGCCGGTCAGGCGCTCCTGGCCGAGCACGGCTACGCCCAGTACGAGGTCTCCGCCTATGCCCGGGAAGGCCGGCGCGCGCGGCACAACCTCAACTACTGGACCTTCGGCGACTTCCTTGGCATCGGCGCCGGCGCCCACGCCAAGCTGAGCGATCCGGCCGGGCACATCGTGCGCACCTGGAAGACCCGCCTGCCCAAGGACTACCTGGACAGGAGCAAGCCCTTCCAGGCCGGCGAGCGGGTGCTGGACGCCGGCGAGCTGCCCTTCGAGTTCCTGATGAACGTGCTGCGCCTCACCGACGGCGTGCAGGCCGAGCTGTTCACGACGCGCACCGGCCTGCCGCTCTCCGGCCTCGCCGAAGCACGCCGCGAAGCCGAGGCTCGCGGCCTGCTGGACGCCGACCCGGCACGCCTGGTGGCGACCCGGGAAGGCCAGCTGTTCCTCAACGACCTGCTGCAACACTTCCTGCCCTGAGGGCTAAGGACAACGGATGGACCTGCTTCTGGACCTGGTCGCGACCCTCTCCCGCTGGAGCCGCAGCCACCTCTACGACATCTCCCTGGCCATCATGGCGACTCTGCTGGTGCTGCTCGGCCCCGGCATCAACGCCTGGATCCAGCAACGCATCGGCGGCCTCAACTTCCTCTTCCGCACACTGCTGTTCGTCGCCCTGTGCGCGCTGGGCTACGGCCTGGCGATGATCTTCCTCACCCCCTGGCTGGCCAAGGGCCTGGGTTATTTCAACAACTACACCCTGGCACCCGTCCTGCTACTAGTCTTCTTCCTGATCGGCGTCCTCGCCGACCGCAACTGAGGCCCAGGGCACGCTCCGGCGGCCACTGGCCGCCACGTCATCGACACGGAGCACGCCATGAAGCCGATCAAGCATCTCTACATGCACTTCCAGGACGGCCAGCGCCTGGCGCTGCGCTTTCCCCAGCAGTCCAGCGACCCGGTCGAGGTCGCGCGCGGGCTGCGCAAGCAGATGGAGTCGTCGTTCGTCAGCATCGAGGTGGACGGCGACCTGCTGCTCATCCCCCGCGAGAGCATCAAGTACATGCAGATCAGCCCTGCCCCGCCAGCCCTGCCGGAGCAGACCATCATCGGCGCGGAAATGATCAACTAGCGACGCGCGGACTCGGCCTGCCCCGCACGCCCGGACGACACTTCGCGCCCAATAAAAAGCCGCCCCGAAGGGCGGCTGGAGTGGCCAGGCAGGCCGGAATATCAGTTGCCTTCGCGGCGCAGGGCCTGCGGCGTGAAGTCACGCGGGCTCAGGGGCGCGTTGAAGTCGTACATGGGCTCGTTGTTGTCGAGGCCATCGGCGAAGTAGCGGCCGCCCTTGAAGTCGTAGATGGTCTCCAGGGTGCTGCCGAACATCGGTACATCGTAGTAGCTGATCGGGTGGCTTTCCTGCAGGCCGATCAACTGGCCGTCCTTGTCGTACAGGTCGACCGCGAGAATCTGCCAGCTGTCCTCGTCTATGTAGAAGCGGCGCTTGGCATAGGGGTGGGCGAAGCCCTTGCGCAGGGTCGCCTCGACCACCCAGGTGCGGTGCAGCTCGTAGCGCAGCAGGTCCGGGTTGACGAACTTGGTCTTGAGGATCTGATCGTAGGGGATGCCCTTCTGGTGCACGGCGTAGCTGTTGTAGGGCACCAGGGTTTCCTGCTTGCCCACCAGCTTCCACTCGTAGCGCTCCGGGGCACCGTTGTAGGAGTCGACGACGTCGGCGGTGGCCATGCCGTTGGTGTCCGGCTGCAGGGTGTCGTAGGCCAGCATCGGCAGGCGACGCACGCGGCGTTCGCCACGGTTGAAGCGCCACGCCTTGCGGATCGACAGCACCTGGTCGAGGGTCTCCTGCACCACCAGCGCGGAACCGGCCAGCTTGGCCGGCGCTACGACGGCGTACTTGTAATAGAAGATGGTGTTTCCCAGGTCCTTCGGCTGCACGCCGTCACGGCCGTACACGAAGTAGATGTTGCGATCCAGCTTGAGCAGGTTGTAGCTGCCGTTGGCCAGCACCGCCGCCTGGTTGGTGACGAAGTGGATCTGGTCGCCGCGGTAACGCAGGATGTGGTTCCAGATGACTTCCAGGCCGCTGGAAGGGATCGGGAAGGGGATGCCCGCCGCCACGCCCTGCACACCGTTGCCGCCGGCGATCAGCTCGCCGTTGAGGGCGTTGAAGCGGGTGGCGTCATAGATGCGCTGCGGCGCCGCGGCGCTGCGATGGGTGGGGAACACGCGCACGGAGTAGTCCGGGTAGGTCTCCACCAGCGCCTTGAGGCCGGCCGGCAGCTGCGCCGCGTACTGGCCGACGTTCTTGCTGTTGATGACGTACTTGGGGGCCTCGGCCCCGAAAGGGTCGGGGTGGTGCATGCCGGGCTGGTAGCCCGCTGGCGGCGTCGATTGGCCGCCGTCCCACGCCGGGATCGAACCCTCGGTATTGCCCGCACGCTGACCGCCCAGCGGCGTCAGCTCCCCACCGAGCCGCGCGGCATCGTCGGCACCGACCTTGGCCTGCGCCTGCAGGGCACAGGAGGCCAGAAGCAGAATTGCAAACTTTCTCAACACAGCCTTCTCCTCGCGGTGCGTTCGAGTCGCACCGCTATTGTTCTTGTGCCACCACCACTATAGGCGGGGCTCTTTATCTACGTCGGATCAGGTGAGGGTGCCGTCCTGGCGCCGGGTGGTCCCGGTCTAAGGGTTGTGCTCGTCCGTGGCGTTCGCGGCCTGGGCCGCGAAGGTGTATCAGTCGATGCGCTGGAACTTGAGGTCCCATACGCCGTGGCCGAGGCGCTCGCCGCGGCGTTCGAACTTGGTGATCGGGCGCTCTTGCGGGCGCGGTACGTAACGACCGTCTTCCGCCAGGTTGCGGTAGCCGGGCGCGGCGTTCATCACCTCCAGCATGTGTTCCGCGTAGTGCTCCCAGTCGGTGGCCATGTGCAGCACGCCCCCGATGCGCAGCTTGCTGCGTACCAGTTCGGCGAAGGCCGGCTGGACGATGCGACGCTTGTGGTGGCGCGACTTGTGCCATGGGTCCGGGAAGAACAGCAGCACGCGCTCGAGGCTGGCATCGGCCACGCAGTCGCGCAGCACTTCCAGGGCGTCGCAGCTGTAGACGCGGATGTTGGTCAGGCCTTGGGTCATGGCGCCGTTGAGCAGCGCGCCAACGCCGGGGCGGTGAACCTCGACGCCGATGAAGTCCTGCTCCGGCGCGGCGGCGGCCATCTCCAGGGTGGCGTGGCCCATGCCGAAGCCGATCTCGAAGGTGCGCGGGGCGCTGCGGCCGAACACCGCGTCGAAGTCACGCGGGCCGTCGGCCAGCTCCAGGCCGAATTTCGGCCAGCCCTGGTCGAGGCCACGTTGCTGGCCTTCGGTCATGCGCCCGGCGCGCATCACGAAACTCTTGATGGTGCGGTGACGCACTTCGCCGGCTTCTGCCGGCGAGTCCTGCTGTTCAGTCATGGTTTATCTCAGCGGATCAGACCATCCAGCGGCGACGAGGCGCTGGCGTAGAGCTTGCGCGGCATGCGCCCGGCCAGGTAGGCGAGGCGGCCGGCGACGATGGCGTGCTTCATGGCCTCGCCCATCATCACCGGGTCCTGGGCGTGGGCGATGGCGGTGTTCATCAACACGGCCTCGCAGCCCAGTTCCATGGCGATGGTGGCATCGGAAGCGGTGCCCACGCCGGCATCCACCAGCACGGGGACCTTGGCTTCCTCGAGGATGATGCGCAGGTTGTAGGGGTTGCAGATGCCCAGGCCCGAGCCGATCAGGCCGGCCAGGGGCATAACCGCGATGCAGCCCATCTCGGCCAGTTGGCGGGCGATGATGGGGTCGTCGCTGGTGTAGACCATCACGTCGAAACCTTCCTTGACCAGCACTTCGGCGGCCTTGAGGGTCTCGATCACGTTGGGGAAGAGGGTCTTCTGGTCGGCCAGGACTTCCAGCTTGACCAGGTTGTGCCCATCCAGCAGCTCGCGGGCCAGGCGGCAGGTGCGCACGGCCTCTACCGCGTCGTAGCAGCCGGCGGTGTTCGGCAGGATGGTGTAGCGGCTCGGCGGGATCACGTCGAGCAGGTTGGGCTCGCCGGGGTTCTGGCCGATGTTGGTGCGGCGCACCGCGACGGTGACGATCTCGGCACCCGAGGCCTCGATGGCGCGGCGGGTTTCGTCGAGGTCCTTGTACTTGCCGGTGCCGACCAGCAGGCGCGACTCATAGGTACGACCAGCCAGGGTGAACGGCTTGTCGATCGGCGTTTGGCTCATGAGGACTCCTAGCGGGCGGCCTAGCCGCCACCGATGGCGTGTACCACTTCGACCCGGTCGCCTTCGCTGAGCGCGGTGGCGGCATGCTGGCTGCGCGGCACGATATCGAGGTTGAGTTCGACCGCGACACGGCGGCCAGTCAGGTCCAGGCGCGCGATCAGGTCCGCGACGGTCTGGCCGTCGGGCAGCTCGAAAGGTTCGCCGTTCAACTGAATGTGCATGACGATGCGGTCACAACTTGAGGGGTCGGCATTCTAGCCCGATCCATGCCGATGACCAAGGCTGAATGGCGCCATTCGTCCTCATTTTTGACGCCAGGGTCAGACTCGGGACGATCAGCGTGCCGCCAGTTGCCAGGCCGCCAGACCGAGGCACAGCCAGCCGCCGAGGAAGGCCACGCCACCGAAGGGCGTGATGATGCCGAGCTTGCCGACACCGCTGAGGGTGAGCGCGTAGAGACTCCCGGAGAACAGCAGGATGCCGAGGGCGAACAGCCCGCCGGCGGCGTTGGCCAGGCGCCCGGGCAGGTGCAGGGACAGCAGGCCGACGCCGAACAGGGCGAGTGCGTGGATCAGCTGGTAGTGGGTGCCGGTCTGGAATACCGCCAGGTGCTCGGGCGTGAGGCGGGCCTTGAGGCCGTGGGCGGCGAAGGCGCCGAGGGCAACGCCGGTGAATCCGGCGAAGGCGGAGAGCAGCAGGAACAGACGGGCCATCGAAGACTCCAGACAAGTAGGAAGCGGTCGCTATAATGGCGCGCAAACCATCCCCCGGCCAAGCCACGCATGTTCCGATCCCTCAGCCGTCGCCTGTTCAAACTGCTGCTCTGGTTCGTCGCCGGCTCGGTGCTGCTGGTCCTGCTGTTCCGCTGGGTGCCGCCGCCCGGGACCATGTTGATGGTGGAGCGCAAGATAGAGTCCTGGATCGACGGCGAACCCATCGACCTCAAGCGCAGCTGGCGCCCCTGGAAGGAGCTGCCGGACGACCTGAAGATCGCGGTGATCGCCGCCGAGGACCAGAAGTTCGCCGAGCATTGGGGCTTCGATGTCCCGGCGATCCGCGCCGCCCTCGCCCACAATGAGCGCGGCGGCTCGCTGCGCGGCGCCAGCACCCTGAGCCAGCAGGTGGCCAAGAACGTCTTCCTCTGGTCCGGCCGCAGCTGGCTGCGCAAGGGGCTGGAGGCCTGGTTCACCGCGCTGATCGAGCTGTTCTGGTCGAAGCAGCGCATCCTCGAGGTCTACCTCAACAGCGTGGAATGGGGCGATGGCGTGTTCGGCGCCGAGGCGGCGGCCAGGTACCATTTCGGCATCGGCGCGCCCTACCTGTCACGCCAGCAATCGAGCCTGCTGGCCGCCGTGCTGCCCAACCCGCGCGAGTGGCATGCCGGGCGCCCAGGCAACTACGTCGCGCGCCGCGCCGGCTGGATCCGCCGGCAGATGACCCAGCTCGGCGGCACCCACTACCTCGAGCAGCTCAAGCCGGCCACACCGATCTGATCAGTGCCTGAGCGTGCTGCGCGGCACCACGCGGACCTGATGCACCTGTTCGTCGAGCACATGGGCGGTCAGCCCCTCGGCCGGATAGACCCAGGCCTCGCCCTCCCCCAACTGCAGGCGCAGGCGCGGCTGGCCGATGCTGGCGGCAAGGCGCGAGGCCGCCGGTGGCTGCTGCGGACGCAGTTCCAGCGCGGCCAGGCGGTGCCCGGCCAACTGCTCCAGCATCTGCGGGCTCAATGGTTGGTCGCCCTGGCCAGCGTCGGTCCCCAGGGCCTTGAGCAGGCTCTCGCGCTCGCCCGCGTCCAGGGCCAGCTCCGCTTCCAGGTTGCAGGCATCCGCACCGTCACCGGTGCTGCGGAACAGCAGGCGCGGCCCGTCGCTGCCGGGCTGCAGCCACAATTCACCCGGTGACTCGCGGTTCAGCGCCCCCAGGGTCAGTTCGCCCTCGGCCATGGGCTCCAGCAACGGCTGCTGCCAGGCGCTCACCCAGGCCAGCGGCGTGCCGGACTCGCCACCGCGCTGCATCCACAGCGCCAGGGAGAAGAAGGCCGCTGCGACCAGGACGAACAACAGCCAGTGTCGCGGACGGAGTGGGGGCATCGGCATGGTTCGCTCCGGGCAGAAAAAAGCCGCCCGAGGGGGCGGCTTGGATGGGGTCGCTGGCTTACGCCTGGATGAAGCCCTTGAGCTTGTTCATCGCATTCTTCTCCAGCTGACGGATACGCTCGGCGGAGACGTTGTACTTCGCGGCCAGGTCATGCAGGGTCGCTTTCTCCTCGGCCAACCAACGCTGGTTGAGGATGTCACGGCTGCGCTCGTCCAGGCCTTCCAGCGCTTCGTGCAGGCTGGCGGTGGAGCTGTCGCTCCAGTCCGCTTCCTCCAGTTGGCGGGCCGGGTCGTAGCGGTGGTCTTCCAGGTAGTGGGCCGGCGACTGGTAGGCGGTGTCGTCGTCGGCATCCGCCGCCGGGTCGAACGCCATGTCGTGGCCGGTCAGCCGGCTTTCCATCTCCCGCACTTCATGCGGCTCCACGCCCAGGCTCTCGGCCACGGCGTGGACTTCGTCGTTGTTCAGCCAGGCCAGGCGTTTCTTCTGGCTGCGCAGGTTGAAGAACAGTTTGCGCTGCGCCTTGGTGGTGGCGACCTTGACGATGCGCCAGTTGCGCAGGATGAACTCGTGGATCTCGGCCTTGATCCAGTGCACCGCGAAGGACACCAGACGCACGCCCATTTCCGGGTTGAAGCGTTTCACGGCCTTCATCAGGCCGACGTTGCCTTCCTGGATCAGGTCGGCCTGGGCCAGACCATAGCCGGAGTAGCTCTTGGCGATGTGTACAACGAAGCGCAGGTGCGCCAACACCATTTGCCGCGCCGCTTCCAGATCCTGTTGGTAGAAGAGGCGTTCGGCCAGTTCGCGCTCCTGATCGGGGGTCAGCAGCGGGATGCCGTTGACCGCATGCACGTAGGCATCCAGGTTCGCACCGGGAGCCAGGGCATAGACAGGTTGCAGGGAAGTGGTCATGCGAATCCTCCGATTCACTAAGCTCGCGCAGTTTAGCACTGGCTTTTATGACTGCAAGGGGGCGTAAAAGTTTCGTTACACCCCATCGGGAGCAGCCTTTCCCGAAGCGTTTCTAGCGGGGCGCGAGCTCGCTCAGATGACGCGCCACGGCCAACCAGGCGCCAATGTAGCCCAGCAGCACGGCGCCCAGCAGCAAGGACAGACCATCGGCCAAGGGCACGCCGCCGAGGGCGAAGTCGCTGCCATAGAGGCCGGCGAGTCGGACCACCGCGTCATTCAGCCAGTCCAGGCCGAAGGCCAGCACCAGCCAGGAGAGCAGGCCGGCGCCAATGCCGTAGAGCGCCCCCATATAAAGGAAGGGACGCCGTACGTAGGCATCGGTTCCACCTACCAGCTTGATGACTTCGATCTCGGTGCGGCGGTTCTCGATGTGCAGACGGATGGTGTTGCCGATCACCAGCAGCAGCGCCGACACCAGCAGCAGGGTCAGGCCGAAGACGAAGCGCTCGCCCAGCTTGAGGATCGCCGACAGGCGCTCCACCCAGACCAGGTCGAGCTGGGCCTGTTGCACCTTGGGCAGCTCGGCCAGGCGCAGGCGCAGGGCCTCGAGGGTGGTCTTGTCGACTTCCCTGGGGGTGACCAGGATCACCCCGGGCAGCGGGTTCTCCGGCAGTTCCTTGAGCGCCTGGCCCAGGCCGGACTGCTGCTGGAATTCGTCCAGCGCCTGCTCGCGGCTGATCCACTCGACCTCGGCGACATCCGCCATGCCGCTGATCTCCTCGCGCAGCTTCTGGCCGTCGGCCTCGCCGGCGTCCATCTGCAGGAACAGCGAGATCTGCGCGGCGCGCTGCCAGGAACCACCCAGGCGCTCGACGTTGTTGAGCAGCAGCGACAGGCCCATGGGCAGGCTCAGGGCGATGGCCATCACCAGGCTGGTGAAGAAGCTGCCGATGGGCTGGCGGCCCAGTCGACGCAGGCTGTCCACCAGGCTTGCGCGATGCGCCTCCAGCCAGGCGTGCAGCAGGGCACTGAAATCAGGGCCGTCGTCGCCGCCCTTCTGCGGCTCGGTCGGCTTGGCGGTTGCGCCCACCCGCTCGGCGGGCTTGGGTGGCGGCATGCGGGTCGCGCTCATCAGCCGGCCTCCCCATCGCCGATCAGGCGACCACGTTGCAGGGTGAGCATGCGATGGCGCATGCGGGCGATCAGCGCCAGGTCGTGGCTGGCGATCAGAACCGTGGTGCCCAAGCGATTGATGTCCTCGAAGACGCCCATGATCTCGGCCGCCAGGCGCGGGTCGAGGTTGCCGGTGGGCTCGTCCGCCAGCAGCAGGGCCGGACGGTGCACCACGGCGCGGGCGATGCCGACGCGCTGTTGCTGGCCGGTGGAAAGATCGGCCGGGTAGAGCTCGGCCTTGTCGGCCAGGGAGACACGCTCCAGCGCCACGCCGACGCGCTTGGCGATCTCCGGCTTGGCGAGGCCGAGGATCTGCAACGGCAGGGCGACGTTGTCGAACACGGTGCGGTCGAACAGCAGCTGGTGGTTCTGGAACACCACGCCTATCTGCCGGCGCAGGAAGGGGATCTGCGAGGTGGTGATCTGCGACAGGTCCTGGCCCGCCAGCAGGAGCTTGCCGGTGGTCGGGCGCTCCATGGCGAGCAGCAGGCGCAGCAGGGTGCTCTTGCCGGCGCCGGAGTGGCCGGTGACGAAGAGGAACTCGCCACGGCGTACGCGGAAGCTCAGTTCATGCAGGCCGACGTGGCCGTTGGGGTACCGCTTGCCCACCTGCTCGAAACGGATCATGCGCGCTCCCGCTCCGCGAACAGCGCGCGAACGAAGGACTCGGCCTCGAAATCGCGCAGGTCGTCGATGCCCTCGCCGACGCCGATGTAGCGGATCGGCAGGCCGAACTGCTTGGCCAGGGCGAAGATCACCCCGCCCTTGGCGGTGCCGTCGAGCTTGGTCAGCGCCAGGCCGGAAAGGCTGACCGCCTGGTGGAACTGCTTGGCCTGGTTGATGGCGTTCTGGCCGGTGCCGGCATCCAGCACCAGCAGCACCTCGTGGGGGGCGCTCTCGTCCTGCTTGCCGATCACGCGGCGCACCTTCTTCAGCTCCTCCATGAGGTTGTCCTTGGTGTGCAGGCGGCCGGCGGTGTCGGCGATCAGCACGTCGATGCCACGGGCCTTGGCGGCCTGCACGGCATCGAAGATAACCGAGGCGGAATCGGCACCGGTGTGCTGGGCGATGACGGCGATGTTGTTGCGCTCGCCCCAGACCTGCAGCTGCTCAACGGCTGCGGCGCGGAAAGTGTCGCCGGCGGCGAGCATGACCTTCTTGCCTTCGAGCTGCAGCTTCTTGGCCAGCTTGCCGATGGTGGTGGTCTTGCCGACGCCGTTCACGCCGACCACGAGGATCACGTAGGGGCGCTTACCGGCATCGATCCGCAGGGGCTGCTCGACCGGCTTGAGCAGCGCGGCGAGTTCGTCCTGCAGGGCCTTGTACAGGGCGTCGCTGTCGGCCAGCTGCTTGCGCGCGACCTTCTGGGTCAGGCTCTGGACGATGGCGGTGGTGGCCTCGACGCCGACGTCGGCGGTCAGCAGGCGGGTCTCGATCTCGTCGAGCAGGTCATCGTCGATGGCCTTGCGCCCGAGGAACAGGCTGGCCATGCCCTCGCCCAGGCTGGCGCTGGTCTTCGACAGGCCCTGCTTGAGGCGGGCGAAGAAACCGGCCTTGGCGGCTTCGGCCACGGGCTGCGGCTGGGCCGGTGCGGCGGCAGGCGCGTCGACGGCGGGCTCGGCAGCCGGAACAGGAGCCTCGACAACCGGCGCCGGGGCGAGCTCGGCGGTCGGCGCGGGGGCGCTGACGACAGGCTCGACCGGCGCTGCAGGTGCAGGTGCAGGTGCAGGTGCAGGTGCAGGTGCAGGTGCAGGTGCAACAGGCTCGGCCGGGACCGGCGCCAGGTCCACCGGCGGCTGCGGCGCAGCGGGGGTGGGCTCGGGCTGCGGCTCGACCGGCGGGGCGGCGGGTGCCACCTCGGCAACGGGTTCCGCCACGGGCGCAGGTGCCACGGGCTCCGCCTCGACGGGAGGCAGCTCGGATGGGACGGGTTCTGCGGGCGGCACGGGAGCCGCTTCCTGCGGTTTCTTGCGCAGCCAGCCGAACAGTGATTTTTTCTCAGCGGCCTCGGCCGGCGTCTTCTTGTCGTCGTTGGAACCAAACATGGGTAGCTTGTATCTCAAGGAGCGGCCGCTCTGGGCCTGGCCCGGTAGCGTCGCCGTGCCGGAAAGGGATGGAGTATCCTAGCACCTCTTCGCCCGCAGGCGGTACGTCCGCCGGGGCCGTCCGAAAGGTCAAAAACATCGATGAAAGCGATTGCCCGCCACGCCGCCGGCTTGCTGTTCGGCGCCCTTTGTCTGCCGATAGCCGCCCATGCCGCAGAATCCCAACCCACCCATGAATACACCCTCGAAAACGGCCTGAAAATCGTCGTCAGAGAAGACCACAGGGCCCCGGTGGTAGTTTCCCAGCTCTGGTACAAGGTCGGCTCCAGCTACGAGACCCCGGGCCAGAGCGGCCTCTCCCACGCCCTCGAACACATGATGTTCAAGGGCAGCCGCAAGCTCGGCCCGGGCGAGGCTTCCCTGGTGCTGCGCGACCTCGGTGCCGAGGAGAACGCCTTCACCAGCGACGACTACACCGCCTATTACCAGGTCCTGGCGCGCGACCGCCTGAGCGTCGCCTTCGAGCTCGAGGCCGACCGCATGGCCAGCCTGCGCCTGCCGCCGGAAGAGTTCGAGCGCGAGATCGAGGTGATCAAGGAAGAGCGCCGCCTGCGCACCGACGACCGCCCCACCGCCAAGGCCTTCGAGCGCTTCAAGGCCATGGCCTATCCCGCCAGCGGCTACCACACCCCCACCATCGGCTGGATGGCCGACCTGGACCGCATGAAGGTCGAGGAACTGCGCCACTGGTACGAATCCTGGTACGTGCCCAACAACGCCACCCTGGTGGTGGTCGGCGACGTCAAGGGCGAAGAGGTCAAGGCCCTGGCCCAGCGCTGGTTCGGCGGCATCCCCGGCCGCGCCGTACCGCCCTCGAAGAAGCCCCTGGAGCTCGCCGCACCGGGTGAGCGCCGCATCGTCCTGCACGTGAAGACCCAGCTGCCGAGCCTGATCATGGGCTTCAACGTCCCCGGTCTCGCCACCGCCAAGGAGCCCCGCCAGGTCCACGCCCTGCGCCTGATCTCCGCGCTGCTCGATGGCGGCTACAGCGCCCGCCTGCCCAGCCGCCTGGAGCGTGGCGAGGAGCTGGTCAGCGGCGCCTCGGCCAACTACGACGGCTACCCGCGCGGCGACAGCCTGTTCATGCTCAGCGCCACGCCCAACGTGCAAAAGGGCAAGACCCTGGAGCAGACCGAAGCCGGCCTGTGGAAGGAGCTGGAAGACCTCAAGAACAACCCGCCGAGCGACGAGGAACTCAAGCGCGTGCGTGCCCAGGTGATCGCCGGGCTGGTCTACGAACGCGACTCCATCACCAGCCAGGCCACCACCATCGGCCAGCTGGAAACCGTCGGCCTGTCCTGGAAGCTGATGGACCAGGACCTCGCCGCCCTGGAAGCCGTGACCCCGGCCGACATCCAGGCCGCCGCCAAGACCTTCTTCACCCGCGACCGCCTGAGCGTCGCCCACGTCCTGCCCGAGGAGGCTAGCCATGAGTGAGCGCAACGGCCTGCGATACGGCCTGCTCGGCCTGGCCCTGATCGCCCTGCTGGGCGTCCTGCTGTTCATCGTCGTCGACCGCACCCCGCCGGCCCAGGCCGCCGAGGCCGATGAGCCGCCGAAACTCGAATCCATCAGCGAACTGGACGGCAAGGCCCCGGCCCGCCGCGACCTGGACATCCAGACCTGGGACACGGCCGAAGGCGCCAAGGTGCTCTTCGTCGCCGCCCCCGAGCTGCCGATGTTCGACCTGCGCCTGACCTTCGCCGCCGGCAGCAGCCAGGACGGCGACGCCCCCGGCCTGGCCACCCTGACCAACGCTATGCTCAACGAAGGCGTGCAGGGCAAGGACGTCACCGCCATCGCCCAGGGCTTCGAAGGCCTGGGGGCCGACTTCAGCAACGGCGCCTACCGCGACATGGCCGTGGCCGGCCTGCGCAGCCTGACCGACCCCAAGCTGCGCGACCCGGCCCTGGACCTGTTCACCCAGGTCATCGGCGCGCCGACCTTCCCCGAGGACTCCCTGGCGCGCATCAAGAACCAGATGCTCGCCGGCTTCGAGTACCAGAAGCAGAACCCCGGCAAGCTCGCCGGCCTGGCACTGTTCGACAAGCTCTACGGCAAGCACCCCTACGCCCATTCCAGCGAGGGTGACGAGAAATCCATCCCCGCCATCGGCGTCGCCCAGCTGCAGGCCTTCCACAAGAAGGCCTACGCCGCCGGCAACGTGGTGATCGCCCTGGTCGGCGACCTTTCCCGCGAGGAAGCCGAGGCCATCGCCAAGCGTGTCTCCGAAGCCCTGCCGAAAGGGCCGAAGCTGGCCAAGGTCGCGACGCCCGAGACGCCCAAGCCGGGCACCACCCACATCGAGTTCCCGTCGGCGCAGACCCACCTGCTGCTGGCCCAGCTCGGCATCGACCGCAACGAACCCGACTACGCCGCGCTCTACCTGGGCAACCAGATCCTCGGCGGCGGCGGCTTCGGCACCCGGTTGATGGAAGAGGTGCGCGAGAAGCGCGGCCTGACCTACGGCGTCAGCTCCGGCTTCACCGCCATGCAGGTCGCCGGCCCCTTCATGATCGGCCTGCAGACCCGCGCCGAACTGAGCGACGGCACCCTCAAGCTGGTCAAGGACATCGTCCGCGACTACCTGGCCAAGGGCCCGACGCAGAAGGAACTGGACGATGCCAAGCGCGAACTGGCCGGCAGCTTCCCGCTGTCCACCGCGAGCAACGCCGACATCGTCGGCCAGCTCGGCGCCATCGGCTTCTACGGCCTGCCGCTGACCTACCTGGAAGACTTCATGAAACAGGTGCAGGGGCTCAGTGTCGAACAGGTCAAGGCCGCCATGGACAAGCACCTGAACCCGGACAGCTTCGTCATCGTCACCGCCGGCCCGACCGTTCCCCAGAAGGAACTGCCGGCGCCGACGGAGAAGCGTTTCAAACCCAGCTTTGGCATCCCGGAGCACTGATGGCCGCACGTTCACCGAAGAAAGCCCCGGCTCCCCACGGGGGCCAGGGCCAGTTGCGCATCATCGGTGGCGAGTGGCGTTCGCGCCGCTTCGCCTTCCCCAACGGCCCGGGCCTGCGCCCGACGCCGGACCGGGTGCGCGAAACCCTGTTCAACTGGCTCGCGCCCTACGTGGAGGGCGCTCGGGTGCTCGACCCCTTCACCGGCAGCGGCGCCCTGTACCTGGAGGCGCTGTCCCGCGGTGCCCAGGAAGCCCTGGCGCTGGACCTGAACCCCGACTCGATCGCCGCCTTGCGCGGCACCCTGGACACCCTCGGCTGCGGCGCCGGCCAACTGCTGCAGGCCGACGCGCTGCGCTACCTGGCCACCCAGACGCCACGCCCCTACGACCTGGTGTTCCTCGACCCGCCCTTCAACCTCGCGATGCTGCAGCCGGCCTGCGCACTGCTGGAAGAGAATGGCTGGCTGGCCGCCGATGCCTGGATCTACACCGAGAGCGAGAGCGCCCCTTCCAGCCTCGGCCTGCCGGGCAACTGGCGCCTGCACCGGGAGAAGAAGGCCAGCACCGTGCACTACGCGCTGTGGCATCGCCAGGCGTGAGCGACTTCAACCCCGCCTGGTGGCTGCCGGGCCCGCACCTGCAGACCCTCTGGTCGCCCTTCTGCCGCAAACCGCCGCAGCTGGAGCGTCGGCGCGAGCGCCTGTGGCTGGAGGATGGCGACTTCCTCGACCTCGACTGGCACGGCCCGCACGACGCCGAGTCGCCGCTGGTGCTGGTGCTCCACGGCCTCACCGGCTCATCCAGCTCGCTCTACGTGCTCGGCCTGCAACAGCAACTGGCCGGGCGCGGCTGGTCCAGCGTGGCGATCAACTGGCGCGGCTGCTCGGGCGAACCCAACCTGCTGCCCCGGGGCTACCACTCCGGCGCCAGCGAGGACCTGGCCGCCACCGTCGAACACCTGCGCCGCGTGCGCCCGCTGGCACCGCTGTTCGCCGTCGGTTACTCGCTGGGCGGCAACGTGCTGCTCAAGTACCTGGGTGAAAGCGGCGAGGCCTGTGCCCTGCGCGGGGCCGTCGCGGTCTCGGTGCCCTTCCGCCTGGACCAGTGCGCCGACCGCATCGGCGCCGGCTTCTCGCGGGTCTACCAGCGCCATTTCATGCGCGAGATGGTCGCCTACGTGCGCGACAAGCAGCGCCTGTTCGCCCACCAGGGCCAGGCCGATCGCCTGTCGGTACTGGAAAAACTAGGCCCGCTGGACGGCATGCGCACCTTCTGGGATTTCGACGGCCGCATCACCGCGCCCCTGCACGGCTACGCCGACGCCGACGACTACTACCGGCGTGCCTCCAGCCGCTATTTCCTCGGTGCCATCCGCGTGCCCGCGCTGCTGATCCAGGCCGCCGACGACCCTTTCGTGTTCCGCCACAGCATCCCCGAGGCCCACGAGTTGTCCGCTAGCACGCGTCTGGAGCTGCACGAGAAAGGCGGTCACGTCGGCTTCATCGGCGGTACGCCGGGCAAGCCCGACTACTACCTGGAACGGCGCATACCGCAGTGGCTGGCGGGGCTCGCCCGCTAGCCCTGCACCACCAGGTCGAGAGGCACGTAGAGCTTCTCGTAGAGCGCCGCCACCGCCTCCTGCGCCTCGGCGGCGATATAGCCCCCCTCCAGCGCCAGCACCTGGTAGATGCCACGGCGCAGCATCTCCTCGTTGAGGTCGCCTGGGTCGCCCCGGGTGGTGCAGAGGAAGCGCACCCAGGAGGTCATGATGATCCAGCTGTTGAGGGCCAGGGCCTCGATCTGCGCATCGTTCATCAGCAGGATGCCGACCTCGACGAAGCCCCGGTAGATGGCCTGGGCATGCCCCAGGCAGCGCTGGGCGAAGACCCGGTAGCGCGCCGCCAGCTCGGCGTCGGATTCCAGCAGGTGCTCGAGGTCGCGGTGCAGGAAGCGGTAGTGCCACATCGCCGCCAGCAACGCCTCCAGGTAGAAGGTCTTGTCCTCCACCGTCAGCGCGCGGTCACCGGGCAGGCGCAGGAAGGCGTCGACCCGTGATTCGTACTCGGCGAACAGCTCGGCGATGATCACCTGCTTGTTGCGGAAGTGGTAATAGAGGTTGCCCGGCGACATCCCCAGGTGAGCGGCGATGTGGTTGGTGGTGACGTTGCGCTCCCCCTGGGCATTGAACAGCTCCAGGCTGGATTGCACGATTCGCTCGCGGGTCTTGATACGTGGGGCCATGCGCGGATCGGTCTCACTGCTGCCGGGGAGCCGGCGAGGGTAACAAAACTACACAGAGTCCCGGAACAGAGAGTGCCTCCACAGCGCTTCGCGTTCCGTATCGCACCCTGTTCGTGTGGCCTCCCTGCCCCATCTGCAGGCCGCCCGGAGGCCGGCCCAACTTTTCGTTCGGTAGGCAGGGCGAGCCCTGTCGCGCCATGCTATTTGACACACTAGAGCAATTACTCTAAAAATCCAGCACCGGTTTTCAACAATAATTAGAGAGGTGTCGCTCATGGTCGCCGACGTAGCCTATCTGCAGCAGGCCCAGCAGCAGATCAACCAGCTCGAGGAGCTGTTCGCCCGCCAACGTGCCGCCTACGGCGACAACCCGATGCCCAGCGCCGACCAGCGCATCCAGTGGCTCAAATCCCTGCGCGACCTGATCTTCGACGAGCAGGACGCGCTGATCCGCGCCATCAGCCAGGACTTCAGCAACCGCTCGGCGGACGAAACCCTGCTGGCCGAGATCATGCCCAGCCTGCACGGCATCCACTACGCCAAGAACCGCGTGCGCCGCTGGATGAAGCCCTCGCGCCGCGCCGTCGGCATGGCCTTCCAGCCGGCATCGGCCAAGGTCATCTACCAGCCCCTGGGCGTGGTCGGCGTGATCGTGCCGTGGAACTACCCGCTGTTCCTCGCCATCGGCCCGCTGGTCGGCGCCCTGGCCGCGGGCAACCGCGTGATGGTGAAGATGAGCGAATCCACCCCGGCCACCTCCCAGCTGTTCAAGGAGCTGATGGCGCGCATCTTCCCCGAGGACCTCGTCGCCGTATGCCTGGGCGAGGCCGACGTCGGCGTCGCCTTCTCCAAGCTGCCCTTCGACCACCTGCTGTTCACCGGCGCCACCAGCATCGGCCGCCACGTCATGCGTGCCGCCGCCGAGAACCTGACCCCCGTGACCCTGGAGCTGGGCGGCAAGTCGCCGGCCATCGTCTCCCACGAGGTGCCGCTGGACCACGCCGCCGAGCGCATCGCCTTCGGCAAGACCATGAACGCCGGGCAGACCTGCGTCGCCCCCGACTACGTGCTGGTGCCCAGGGATCGCGTCGAAGGCTTCGTCGAGGCCTACCGCACCGCGGTGAAATCCTTCTACCCGCAACTGAAGGACAACCCGGACTACACCGCGATCATCAACGAACGCCAGCTGCAGCGTCTCAACGGCTACCTGCAGGATGCCGAGGCCAAGGGCGCGCGCCTGGTGCCGCTGTTCCCCGAGGCCCAGGGCCGCCGCCTGCCGCACACCCTGGTGCTCGATGTGAAGGACGACATGAAGCTGATGCAGGACGAGATCTTCGGCCCGCTGCTGCCCATCGTCCCCTACGAGCGCCTCGACCAGGCCTTCGCCTATATCAACCAGCGCCCGCGTCCGCTGGCGCTCTATTACTTCGGCTACGACAAGCGCGAGCAGCAGCGCGTGCTGCACGAAACCCACTCCGGCGGCGTGTGCCTGAACGACACCCTGCTGCACGTGGCCCAGGACGACATGCCCTTCGGCGGCGTCGGCCCCTCGGGCATGGGCCACTACCACGGGCATGAAGGGTTCCTCACCTTCAGCAAGGCCAAGGGCGTGTTCATCAAGCAGCGCTTCAACGCCGCGCGGATGATCTACCCGCCCTACGGCAAATCGATCCAGAAGCTGGTCTACAAGCTGTTCGTCCGCTAACGCCCCCCTAAGGATCAGACGGGTACATAACAACAATGACCGAGACCACCCTGAACGCGCCGGGACTTTCCCGGCGCAGCCTGCTCAAAGTCGGCCTGTTCGGCTCTGCCTTCCTCGCCACGGCCGGCGTCACCGCCACCCTCTCCGGCTGCTCCGCCAGCGTCCCGGCCAACGGCCTGGCGATCCTGCGCGACTCCGACCTGCCCTTCCTGCGCGCCCTGATCCCGGTGATGCTCGATGGCGCGGTCAGTGCCGAGCAGATGCCGCAAGCCGTGGCCGGCACCATCCAGAGCCTGGACTACGCCCTGGACCGGCTGTCCCCGGAGATGCTCAAGCTCACCGTGCAGCTCTTCGACGTGCTCGCCCTGCCCATCACCCGGGGGCCGCTGACCGGCGTCTGGGGCAGCTGGGAGAACGCCAGCGCCGAGGATGTGCGCAACTTCCTCGACCGCTGGCAGAACAGCTTCATCGGCCTCCTGAAGATGGGGCACGCCTCCCTGCTGCAGCTGGTGATGATGGCCTGGTACAGCAGGCAGGAAGCCTGGGCGCATTGCGGTTATCCCGGTCCGCCGACCGTCTGACCGCGCCCACCACAACGACAAGAAGCACCACTCGACCAGGCGCCGGACGACCGGCCGCTTTCGGCGAGACCGAGGATTGACTGATGCCCGTACCCGATCTGTTCGCCGACGGCATGGCCCGCGGCTGGAAGACCCACAATGGCTCGCGACTCGAGCAGGACCTGACCCTGGAGGCCGACGTCGCCATCGTCGGCTCCGGCGCGGGCGGCGGCACCACCGCCGAGATACTCAGCGCCGCCGGCTACAAGGTGCTGATCATCGAGGAAGGCCCGCTGAAGACCAGCAGCGACTTCAAGATGCAGGAAGCCGAGGCCTACCCGAGCCTCTACCAGGAAGGCATCGGCCGCATGACCAAGGACGGCGCGGTGACCGTCCTCCAGGGCCGCGCCGTGGGCGGCACCACCCTGATCAACTGGACCTCCAGCTTCCGCACCCCCGACCCGACCCTGGAACACTGGGCCAGGGAGCACGGCGTCAAGGGCCACAGCCCGGCCGAGATGGCGCCCTGGTTCGAGAAGATGGAACAGCGTCTCGGCGTCGCGCCCTGGGCCATTCCGCCGAACCCCAACAACGACGTGCTGCGCAGCGGTTGCGAGAAGCTCGGCCTGCACTGGAAGGTCATCCCGCGCAACGTGCGCGGCTGCTGGAACCTCGGCTACTGCGGCATGGGCTGCCCGACCAACGCCAAGCAGTCGATGCTGGTCACCACCATCCCCGCGACCCTCGACAAGGGCGGCGAGCTGCTCTACCTGGCCCGCGCCCATCGCCTGCTGATCGACGGCGACAAGGTCACCGGCATCGAATGCCAGGGCATGGACGAGCGCTGCGTGGCGCCCACCGGCCGCACCATCACCGTCAAGGCGCGGCACTACGTGCTCTCCGGTGGCGGCATCAATACCCCCGGCCTGCTGCTGCGCTCCGACGCGCCCGACCCGCACGGCCGCACCGGCAAGCGCACCTTCCTGCACCTGGTGAACTTCTCCGCGGCGCAGTTCGAGCAGGTGATCAACCCCTTCTATGGCGCGCCGCAGTCCATCTATTCCGACCACTACCAGTGGGACGACGGCACCACCGGGCGCATGTCCTACAAGCTCGAAGTGCCGCCGCTGCAACCCGCGCTCACCGCCACCCTGCTCGGCCGCTTCGGCATCGACAACGCCCTGCGCATGGAGCAACTGCCGCACACCAACGTGATGCTCGCCCTGCTGCGCGACGGCTTCCACCCGGACAGCGCCGAAGGCACGGTGGAGCTGCGCGGCGACGGCAGCCCGGTGCTCGACTACCGCATGACCGACTACACCTGGGACGGCGTGCGCCGCGCCTTCCAGGTGATGGCCGAGATCCAGTTCGCCGCCGGCGCCAAGGCCGTGCTGCCGCTGCATGCCGACGCCGGCTACGTGAAGACCGCCGCCGAGGCGCGCACGCTGATCGACGGCCTGTCGCTCGAGCTGTACCGCACCCGCCTGGGCAGCGCCCACGTGATGGGCGGCTGCGCCATGGGCGAGGACCCCAAGCAGGCGGTCACCGACAGCCTCGGCCGTCACCACCAGCTGGCCAACCTGTCGATCCACGACGGCTCGCTGTTCCCCACCAGCATCGGCGCCAACCCGCAGCTGTCGGTCTACGGGCTGACCGCGCAGCTCTCCACCGCCCTCGCCGAGCGCCTCAAGAGCGCCTGAGCGGGATAAACCGGCATGCTCCGGCGTCTTGGCCGCCGGGGCATGCTGCGCTACCATCCGATTCCCTTACGGACCCCTGCCAGGACGTAGCGATGAACCGAGTGTTGTATCCGGGCACCTTCGACCCGATCACCAAAGGCCACGGCGATCTGATCGAACGTGCCTCCCGCCTGTTCGACACCGTGATCATCGCGGTGGCCGCCAGCCCCAAGAAGAACCCGCTGTTCTCCCTGGAGCAACGCGTCGAGCTGGCCAGGGAAGTCACCAAGCACCTGCCCAACGTCGAGGTGGTGGGCTTCTCCACCCTGCTGGCGCACTTCGTCAAGGAGCAGAAGGCCAATGTCTTCCTCCGTGGCCTGCGCGCCGTCTCCGATTTCGAGTACGAGTTCCAGCTGGCCAACATGAACCGCCAACTGGCGCCGGACGTGGAGAGCATGTTCCTCACCCCGTCGGAGCGGTACTCCTTCATCTCCTCCACCCTGGTGCGCGAAATAGCGGCCCTGGGCGGGGACATCACCAAGTTCGTCCACCCCGCAGTGGCCGACGCCCTGGCCGAGCGCTTCAAGCGCTGAGCCCCGCGATACGGCGGTCGGCGCGCGCAAAAGGTGCGCCGACCGCGCCATTCCGGCACAATTCCGCCATTGTCTGCTGAGCACCGCCGCCGCACGGCGACGGTAGGAGTTGTTCCATGTCCCTCAAGATCACCGACGACTGCATCAACTGCGACGTCTGCGAACCCGAGTGCCCCAACGGCGCCATCTCCCAGGGCGAGGAGATCTATGTCATCGACCCGAACCTGTGCACCGAGTGCGTCGGCCACTACGACGAGCCGCAGTGCCAGCAGGTCTGCCCGGTGGACTGCATCCCCCTCGACGACGCCCGTGTCGAAACCCGCGAGCAGTTGATGGACAAGTACCTGAAGCTCACGGGCAAGGCCTGACGCCATGGGCCGCCAGCTCCGTGACACGGCCTGGCGCCCCGCCCTGCTCGCGGCGCTGCTGCTGTTCAGCGTCGCACTGCGGGCGGCGCCCCCCGACCAGGCGGCCGTGGCCAGCGCCCAGCCCTCGGCCACCGTGGCCGGCCTGGAAACCCTGGCCATGGGCGGCAACGCCTTCGACGCCGCGGTGGCCATCAGCGCCGCCCTGGCGGTAGCCGAGCCCCACGGCTCCGGCCTCGGCGGCGGCGGTTTCTTCCTCCTGCGCAAGGCCGGCGACAAGCAACCCACCTACCTGTTCCTCGACGCCCGCGAACGCGCGCCCCTCGCCGCACGCCCCGATCTCTACATGCGCGACGGCAAGGTACAGCCGCAGCTGTCCATCAACGGCCCGCTGGCCGCCGCCATTCCCGGCCTGCCCGCCGCGCTGGTGGACCTGTCCCAGCACCACGGCCGCCTGCCCCTCGGTGACGCCCTCGCCCCGGCCATCCGCCTGGCCCGCGACGGCATCTCGGTCGATCGCGTGTACATCGAGCGCGCCGGCTTCCGTCTCGCGGCGATGCGCGACGACCCCGAGACGGCGCGCATCTTCCTCGATGACAAGGGCGAGGTGCCCGATGAATTCAGCCTGCTGCGCCAACCCGACCTGGCGCGCACCCTGGAACGCATCGCCCGCTACGGCAAGGCCGGTTTCTATGCCGGCGAGACCGCCGCAAAGCTGGTGAAGGGCGTGCGCGATGCCGGTGGCATCTGGACCCAGCAGGACCTGGACAGCTACCGCGTGGTGGAACGCCAGCCGCTGCGCTACGCCCTGGCCGACGGCCGCGAACTGATCAGCGCACCGCCGCCCTCGGCCGGCGGCGTGGCCCTGGCCCAGAGCCTGGCGATGCTGCAGCAGCTGCCCTGGCGTGAAGGCGACAAACCGCAGCGCACCCACTACGTGGTCGAGGCGCTGCGCCGTGCCTACCGTGACCGTGGCCTGCTGGGCGACCCCGACTTCATCGCCAACCCGGTGAGCCAACTGCTCGCGCCGGAGTACCTGAAGCGCCTGGCCGCCGGCATCGACCCCCAGCGCGCCACCCCCAGCGCCAGCCTGCCGCCCGCGCCCGCCTGGCGCGAGGGCGACCACACCACCCACTTCGCGGTGATCGACAAGGATGGCAACGCCGTCGCCGCCACGCTGTCGGTGAACCTGCCCTTCGGCGCCGCCTTCGTCGCTCCGGGCACCGGCGTGCTGCTCAACGACGAGATGGACGACTTCGCCGCCGACACCCACGGCGCCAACGCCTACGGCCTGGCCGGCAGCCAGGCCAACGCGGTGGCCGCCGGCAAGCGCCCGCTATCGAGCATGAGCCCCACCTTCATCGAGAGCGCGAAGGAATTCACCGCCTTCGGCACCCCGGGCGGCAGCCGCATCCCCAGCATGGTGCTGCTGTCGATACTGGAATACCTCGACGGCCAGCCCGTCGCCCGCTGGCCGGCGGTGCCGCGCTACCACCACCAGTACCTGCCCGACGTCATCGAGCACGAGCCGAGCACCTTCAGCGACGCCGAGATCGCCGCGCTGCAGGCGCGTGGCTACAGCCTGAAACGCGTCGAGCGCGGCTACGGCAACCAGCAGGTGCTGTTCTGGGACAAGGCTGGCGGCCGTATCGAAGCCGCCAGCGACCCGCGCGGCGTGGGCCTGGCCAAGACGCTGGAAGAAGAGCGGCGCTGAGCCTCGCGGCTCAGGGCAGCTCGATCACCCCTTCGTCGTCCATCGCCGCGGCCTTGCGGAACAGCCCCTGGCCCTGGCCGATCATCAGCACGTTGCGCAGGCTCTGGATGATGCGGCTGGCATAGCCCAGGTCGTTCATCAGCGAGCTCATCTGCAGGCCATCCAGCTGGCCGCTGCGCACCGCGGCGAACAGGCGGTTGCGGAAGTCGCCGTCGAAGTCCGCGGCCTTCTCGTCGAGCCATTGCAGGTGCTGCGACCAGACCTCGTCCGGCAGCTCCGAACGGCTCAGCTCGCGCACCTGGTGCAGGGTCGCCAGCAGGTGGCGGCGCAGCTCCACGTAGGCATCCCGCGTCGCCGACGGCCCGCCCTCCAGGTAATGGCCGAGGTTCTTCTGCAGGTGCTTGGCATCCTTGACCGCATCCACCAGTTGCAGCGCCGCCACCTGGCAGCTGATCCAGAACTGCTGGTGCGCCTCGTCCAGCGTCACCTCCAGGCGCCCCATGAAACTCAGCAGGTCGCCGTAAACGCCCTTGATGTGGCGCTGGTAGAGCGTCTCGGCGTCCAGGTGATGGCGCACGGGCGGTGCCTGTAACGCGGCCTCGTCGGGGCGGTCCTTGCCCAGCAGGTCCACCGGCAGGAACAGCGCGTGGCAGATCACCTCCAGGCTCAGGCGTCCGAGATGGCGCAGCTCCTGCACCACCGCGCTGGCCGCCGCGTCGGCCGAATCCAGGGCGCGTTCGCTGAGGTAGCGCGCGCGGATCCGCTCCGGCTCCGCCGGCCCCACCGCCAGTTCGGTGATCAGCACCTGGGGCTCGCTGCGCTCGGGCAGCCAGCGCACCAGCAGGGTCGCAAGAAGCGCCTGCCAGGGCCAGAACAGCATCACGCCCAACGCGTTGAACAGGGTGTGGAACATCGCCAGCTGGATCAGCGGGTTGTCCCCCAGACCCATGGGCTCCGCCAGGGCGTGCACCAGCCAGGTCAGGGGGCTGAGCAGGGCGAAGGCGAGCACGCCGGTGACGACGTTGAACAGCACATGGGCCAATGCCAGGCGCTGGCCGCTGCGGTTGCCGCCGAGCGAACCGACGAAGGCGGTGGTGACGCTGCTGCCGATATTGGAGCCGATGGCGATCGCCAGGCTCTGGCCCAGCTCCAGCTGGCCGCCGGCCAGGGCTGCGAGGGTCAGCATCAGGGCCGCATGGCTCGATTGCAGCACCACGGTGACCAGCAGGCCGATGACCGCGAACATCAGGCTTCCGGCCAGCCCGTCGACCTGGTGGCCGCTCATGTCGAAGCCACCGCCGAAGCTGGCGAAGCCATCCTTGATCTGGTCGATGCCGAGGAAGATGAAGGCGATGCCCAGCACGATGCGCCCGGCCGCCTTGCTGCGCGGGCCGACGAAGCCGGCGAGCACGCCGAACACCAGCAGCGGCAGGGCCATGGGGCTGAGGCTGAGGTTCTGCCCGGCCATGGCCAGCAGCCAGATGCCGCTGGTGGCCCCGAGGTTGGCGCCGAAGAGGATGGCGATGCCGCCGGCCAGCTGGATCAGCCCGGTACTGATGAAGGCGATGGTGAGCAGGGAAACCAGGGTGCTGGACTGCAGCAGCAGCGTGCCGCAGACACCGAACATCAGCCCCTTGAACGGCGTCGAGGTGCTGCGCCCCAGCAACTGCTCGAGCTTGCCGCCGGCCAGGTCGCGCAGCCCCTCCTCCAGGCACTGCATGCCGAAGAGGAACAGCGCCAGCCCCGCGCAGAGCTGCAGCCAGCCGGCACTCATCCAGAAGCTGCCGGCAAGCCCGACGGCCGCCAGCACCAGCAGCGCGACAACTGGAAAACCCTTCACCTCATCCCCCTCCCTGGCAGGCGCCGAACGGGGCGCCATAAATGCAAACGGCCCCTTGCTCATCGCTGGGCAAGGGGCCGCCTCCGGCTCGAGGAGCCGAGAATAGCGCGATCAGTCTTTCTGGTAACCGCTGCTGGTGCAGCCCAGGCAACGCACGAAGGCTTCCTTGCCCGGATCGACCACCAGGGCCTTGCCGGCGGCGCCGACATTGCCGCCCAGGGCGCTGAAGGGCAGGCTCACCACGAACAGGCCGGCACCGACGACGGTCGCACCGATGAGCAGCGGACGGGCGATCAACAGGTCGCCGACCATGGAATAGGCGGGCGGCGCGTCGGCGGTGTACATCGGGTCGCCGCTGGCGTTCTGCTGCACCACCTCAGCCTGCGCCTGCAGCGCCATGAGGCCAGTGGTCAGCGCCAAGACAGCAGCGGAAGTGCGGAACAGGTTCATGATGCAATCCTTCGGCTATTAGAGGAGTAATGCGGCTAACTATAACAGTGCCCGCGCGCTTTTCAGCGTGACGGCCTTCAATCGCCGTTAAAAGCGTAGTCGGGTTTTTTCGGCTCGTACGGCAGGTAGAACGCCAGCAGGCGGCGCAGATCGGCCGCGGCATCGCCGGTGGTCCAGAACGGCTCGCCGATGACGATGCGCCGGTTGCGGTAGTCCAGTGCCGCCGGCACCACCGGGACCTGCGCGCCACGGGCGATGTGGTAGAAGCCCATCCTCCAGCGCTCCACCCGCTTGCGCGTGCCTTCCGGCGACAGCACGAGGATGAATTCGCGGTTCTCGGCGAAGGCCTGCACGGCCTGCTCGACCTGGTTGAGCCTGAGGTGGCGCTGGATGGGAATGCCGCCCCAGCGCTCCATCAGCCCGGCGAACGGCCAGCGGAAGATGCTGTGCTTGCCGAACCAGCGGGCGTTCAGGCGGAGGATGAACTTGGCCGCGATGAACAGCACGAAATCCCAGTTGGAGGTGTGGTGCGCGCCGATCACCACGAACTTGTCGAGAGGCGGCAGCTGCCCCTCGATGCGCCAGCCCAGGAGCCGGAAGACCCCATGGCCGATGGCCTCCGCAACCGCGTTGCGGGGCAGGTAGTTGCCGGACATCCTTCACCTCTTCTTATTGTTCTCGGCACGGTACGGGAGAGTGCGCCCCGCTAACGCTGGCAACGCGGGCAGTAGACACTCGCCCGTTGCCCCAGCTTGACCTCGCGCAGGGTGGAACCACAGACCTTGCAGAACTCGCCGCCGCGCCCATAGGCGAACAGCTCCTGCTGGAAATAGCCCGGCTGGCCGTCGCCGCCGACGAAGTCGCGCAGCGTGGTGCCACCGCGCTCGATGGCGTGGGCGAGGATGCGCTTGATCTCCTCGGCGAGCCTCAGGTAGCGCGCCCGCGACACGCTGCCCGCCTCGCGGCGCGGGTCGATGCCGGCGGCGAACAGCGCCTCGGTGGCGTAGATGTTGCCCACGCCCACCACCACGGCGTTATCCATGATGAAGGGCTTCACCGCCATGCTGCGCCCGCGGGAGAGCTGGTACAGGCGGTCACCGTCGAACAGGTCCGTCAGCGGCTCGGGGCCGAGGTTGCGCAGCAATTCGTGGTTGTGCGGGTCCGGGCTCCATAGCAGCGCGCCGAAGCGGCGCGGGTCGGTGTAGCGCAGCGCCAGGCCCGACTCCAGCTCGATATCCACATGCTCGTGCTTGGCCGCCAGCGTCCCCGTTTCCACCAGGCGCAGGTTGCCGGACATGCCCAGGTGGCTGATCAGCGTGCCCGCCTCGGCCTGCAGCAGCAGGTACTTGGCGCGGCGCTCGACGACCACGAAACGCTGGCCGGACAGGCGCACGTCCAGGTCCTCCGGGATGGGCCAGCGCAGGCGGCGCTCACGCACCACCACGCGGCTCACGCGCTGGCCCTCGAGGTAGGGCGCGATGCCCCGCCGCGTGGTTTCGACTTCGGGTAATTCAGGCCTGGATGTCTCGACGTGCAGCGTTGCGGGCGATCAGTGGGCGCCCAGTTCGCGGATGCTTTCCTTGAGGTTCTCGAAGTCGTACTCCGAGAGGCCGACGTAGTCGAGCACCAGCGCCCTGACGCTGTTCCACTCGTGGTCATCGGCCTGGTTGCCCAGCACCAGGTGCGAGGCGCAGACGTGCTCGGCCATCTTCAGGATCGCCAGCAGCGTCTTCAGCGGTGCATCGCGCCCGGAGTCGTCGCTGAAGATCGACAGCGCGTTGTGGTGGTTGGCGATGGCCTCGCAGAGGTGCTCCGGCAGGCGCCAGGAGCGCGCGGTGAAGTAGCCCACCACCGCGTGGTTGGTATTGAGCAGGCGGTTCTCGGTGTCGACGATGCGGCGCTCGGCGTTGGCACTGGCATAGGCCTCCTCCAGCACCGTCATGTAGTCCGGGAAGCGCTTGAGCATCAGCGGGATGCCGCAGTTGTGGAACAGCCCCAGCGCGTAGGCCTCGTCCGCCTGCTGGTGGCCGATGCGCTTGGCCAGGGTCAGGCAGGTCATGGCCACGTCCTGGGCGGTGTCCCAGAAGCGGTTGAGGGTGACGATGGTCTCGTCGGTCATCTCGCCCTTGATCGACTGCGCGTTGATCAGGTTGATCACCGTATTGCAGCCCAGCAGGTTGACCGCCTGCTGGATCGAGGCGATGCGATTGGTCAGCCCGTAGAACGGCGAGTTGACGATCTTCAGCAGTGCACCCGACAGGCCCGGGTCCTGGCTGATGAGCTTGGCGATGGTGCGCAGGTCGGGGCTGGGCATGACCTGCTCCATCTGCAGGTCGACCATGATCTGCGGCTGGGGCGGCACGCTGATGCCCTGGAGGAAATGGCGAATCTGTTCTGCTGAAAGTTCTTGGGCCATGACAGCGGGACTGAGGCGGGGAATTGGGGTGACAGTCTAACTCCAGCCACTGGTGAACAGGCCATCGATTTAGCTGAACTTTCGCCTAACGGTCGCCTCGGAAACTGAACACCCACAACGACGGGAGACTCCCAATGAGCCAGTCCATCAGGGGCAAGCGCGTGGCGCTGCTGGTGACCGACGGTTTCGAGCAGGTCGAGCTGACCGGGCCGAAGAAGGCCCTCGAAGACGCCGGCGCCATCGCCGAGATCGTGTCCGCCAGCACCGGCAAGGTCACCGGCTGGAACCACACCACCCCGGCCGACAGCTTCGCCGTCGACCGCACCTTCGACACCGCCCGCATCGAGGACTACGACGCCCTGGTGCTGCCCGGCGGCGTGGTCAACGCCGACACCATCCGCCTGGACGAGATGGCCCAGGAACTGGTGCGCGACGCCGCCCGCGCCAACAAGCCCATCGCGGTCATCTGCCACGGCGCCTGGCTGCTGGCCAGCGCCGACCTGGTCAAGGGCAAGACCCTGACCAGCTGGCCGTCCCTCACCGACGACCTGAAGAACGCCGGCGCCAACTGGGTGGACGAGGAAGTGGTGGTCGACGGCAAGCTGATCAGCAGCCGCAAGCCCGACGACATCCCGGCCTTCAACCGCAAGCTGATCGAGGCCCTCGCGGCCTGAGCACGAGCGCCCGCCGGTAGCAGGATCGGCGGGCGCCTTCGGTTATAATCCCGCTCTTTTTTCCGGAGAGCGACCCATGTCCCTGCCCAGCCTGCGCCTCAAAGCCAACGCCGATCGACGCCTGCGCGCCGGCCACCTGTGGGTCTACAGCAACGAGATCGACGTGGTCGCCACTCCGCTGAACGCCTTCCAGCCCGGCGACCAGGCCATCCTCGAAGCCGCCGGCGGCAAGCCGCTGGGCGTGGTCGCGCTGAGCCCGAACAACCTGATCTGCGCCCGCCTGGTGTCCCGCGACACCAAGCACGTGCTGGACAAGTCGCTGCTGGTGCACCGCCTCAACGTGGCCCTGAGCCTGCGCGAGCGCCTGTTCGACAAGCCCTTCTACCGCCTGGTCTACGGCGACTCCGACCTGCTCCCCGGCCTGGTGGTGGACCGTTTCGGCGACCACATCGTGGTGCAGCTGGCCTCCGCCGCCATGGAGCGCAACAAGGACGCCGTGCTGGATGCCCTGGTGCAGGTGCTCAAGCCCCGTGGCGTGCTGTGGAAGAACGACTCCGCCGCCCGTGACGCCGAGGGCCTGGAGCGCTACGTCGACACCGCCTTCGGCGTGGTGCCCGAGTGGGTCGCCCTGGAAGAGAACGGCGTGAAGTTCGAAGCCCCGGTGCTGGAAGGCCAGAAGACCGGCTGGTTCTACGACCACCGCATGAACCGCGCGCGCCTGGCGCCCTACGTCAAGGGCAAGCGCGTGCTCGACCTGTTCAGCTACATCGGCGGCTGGGGCGTGCAGGCCGCGGCCTTCGGCGCCAGCGAAGTGTTCTGCGTCGACGCCTCCGGTTTCGCCCTCGACGGCGTCGAGCGCAACGCCACCCTCAACGGCGTGGCCGAGCAGGTCACCTGCGTCGAAGGCGACGTGTTCGAAGCCCTGAAGGAGCTGAAGGCCGCCGAAGAGCGCTTCGATGTGGTGGTGGCCGACCCGCCCGCCTTCATCAAGCGCAAGAAGGACCTGAAGAACGGCGAGGCCGCCTACCGCCGCCTCAACGAACAGGCCATGCGCCTGCTCAACAAGGACGGCATCCTGGTCAGCGCCTCCTGCTCCATGCACCTGCCCGAGGACGACCTGCAGAACATCCTGCTCGGCAGCGCCCGCCACCTGGACCGCAACATCCAGTTGCTGGAACGCGGCGGCCAGGGCCCGGACCACCCGGTGCACCCGGCCATCCCGGAAACCCGCTACATCAAGAGCATCACCTGCCGCCTGCTGCCCAACAGCTGATGATCCGACGACGCCCCGGCCCTTGTGCCGGGGCGTCGTCATCCGCCTGCCGCATTCCCTTCACCAAAATTTCATCCCCTCCCGCTTCGCTGTCATTCCCCCGCAATCCGGCCACGCTGGTATAGACCACCGCGAGGCAAGCCAGCCGTCTGCATCGCATCGCAGCAACCACAACAATCAAGGATGCGTCATGACAACGATGAAACGCGCGGGGCGCCTGCTCGCCTTCGCAACCGCCTCGCTGCTCGCCTTGCAGGCCCAGGCCGGTGCCAACAAGGTGCTGTTCTTCGGTATCGACGGCTTCAAGGCCGATGCCATTCCCGCCGGCAACATGGTCAACCTCGAACAACTGATCGCCAGCGGCGTGTACACCGACGGCGGCTGGTCGCCGGACACCTCCATGAGCGGCCCGGGCTGGTCGACCCTGTTCATGGGCGTCGAGCGCGACAAGCACGGCGTGCGCGACAACAACTTCACCGGGCAGAACTACGCCCAGTACCCGCACTTCCTCACCCTGCTGGAGCAGCGCAAGCCCCAGCTGGTCACCGCCTACGCCTACAACTGGTCGCCGCTCTACGCGCAGATGAAGCCCCAGGCCGACCTCAGGTTCGACGGCCCCGAGGCCAACGACCCGGTGCTCATCGCCCAGGCCGAGGACTGGCTGCGCAACCGCGCCGACCTCGACGTGCTCAGCGCGTACTACTACGGCGTCGACGAAGCCGGCCACAGCCATGGCTTCCATTCCGATACCCCGCAATACGTCCAGGCCATGGGCCAGGCCGACGCCGCCCTCGGCCGGCTGCTGCAAGCGATCAAGTCGCGCCCGACCTACGCCCAGGAGAACTGGCTGATCGTGGTCAGCACCGACCACGGCGGCACCAGCACCGGCCACGGCGCCAACCGCCCCGAACACCGCAAGGTGGCCGTGGTGATGAGCGGCGCCGGCATTCCCGCCCTCGGCCGTAACCGACTGGCCACGCCGCTGCGCCAGGTGGACGTGGTGCCCACCCTGTTCGAGCACCTGGGCGTCTCCACCCAGGGCCTGGCTCTGGACGGCCGCTCGCGCCTGCACCCCGTGCCGCGCACCTTCGCCTTCGGCCAGAACCTCCTGGCCAACCCCGGCGCCGAGTACGGCGCGGCCCACACCGACCTGGCCTACGACCCGGACATCGCCGGCTGGACCAAGGGCGGGCTGCAGACGGTGATGCGCTACGGGGCCCGCAGCGAACTGCCGGCCGGCCAGGGCCAGCTCTTCGTCGGCCAGGGCAAGGGCTCGCTGACCCAGCGCATCGCGCTGCCGCCCGAAGCCGCCGGCCGCCCCTTCCAGCTCGACGCCCTGCTCGGCGCAAGCGCCGGCAGCAGCCATGACGCCCGCGTGCTGGTGCGCTTCCACACCGCCGAGAAGCGCAGCTCGGTGTACTGGAACGACGACACCGGCTACTTCTTCGCCGGCGACCGCTACTACCGCTACAACTACCGCGACGACAAGGTCGACGCCGGTTATCCACAGCCCATAGCCGGCAACTGGGTGGGCTTCGAAGGCTTCGAGGGCGGCGCGCGGGACATCGACGCCGGCTTCAACGCCGGCAACGGCAAGGCGTACTTCTTCAAGGGCACCCAGTACGTGCGCTTCGACATCGCCAGCGACCGCGTCGACCCCGGCTACCCCAAGCCCATCGCCGGCAACTGGGCGGGCCTGGAACGCTTCACCGGTGGCGCCCGCGACATCGACGACGTGCTCGAAGTCAGTGGCTCCAGGCTCTACTTCTTCAAGGGCAGCCAGTACATCCGCTACAACCTGACCACCGGCGACAAGGCGGACAAGAACTACCCGCTGGACGTCTCCGGCGCCACCTGGTCCGGCGTGCAGCAGTGGCCCCTGGGCCTGGACGCGGCGGTCAAGCGCAACGCATCCATCGCCTACCTGTTCAACGGCGGCGAGTACGTGCGCTACAACCTGATCACCGACAAGGCCGAAAGCGGCTACCCACGCCCGGTGGACGGCGCCACCTGGCCGGGGCTCGATGGCTTCGTCGAGGCCGGCAGCGCCTTCGCAACGCCCTCATTGGGCGCCGCCGAGCGCAACGGCCAGGCCCTGGCGCGCAACCTCTACGGCACGGTGCCGGCCGGGGCCACCTCGGTTGAGGTCGAGCTGCGCTTCGAGAAGGGCAGCGGCGCGGGTTTCCCCTTCGCCGATGAGCTGAACTTCCGCGTCGACTGACCGCTCGTCACCCAGGTGCGCGCCGACCGCTCGGCCCCCGGCCTTCCGCCCGGAGCGCACCTGGGATTAGAATCCCCGCTTCCCTGCCACACCCTCAGGCGGGCCAGTGAGCCCCGGCCGAGCGCGCGGTGATCCCGCGATGCCCTCACGCCACCTCCGGACGCGACGACCACATCCGTTTGCCAACGGCACCCACCGCGCTCACGATACGACCTATAACCTGATCAGCCTGCAGGACAGAAGACATGCCCGATTACCGCTCGAAGACCTCCACCCACGGCCGCAACATGGCCGGCGCCCGTGCCCTCTGGCGCGCCACCGGGATGAAGGACGAAGACTTCAAGAAGCCGATCATCGCCATCGCCAACTCCTTCACCCAGTTCGTGCCCGGCCACGTGCACCTGAAGGACCTGGGCCAGCTGGTCGCCCGCGAGATCGAGAAGCACGGTGGCGTGGCCAAGGAATTCAACACCATCGCCGTCGACGACGGCATCGCCATGGGCCACGACGGCATGCTCTATTCCCTGCCGAGCCGCGAGATCATCGCCGACTCCGTGGAATACATGGTCAACGCCCACTGCGCCGACGCCATCGTCTGCATCTCCAACTGCGACAAGATCACCCCCGGCATGCTGATGGCCGCCCTGCGCCTGAACATCCCCGTGGTGTTCGTCTCCGGCGGCCCGATGGAAGCCGGCAAGACCAAGCTGGCCAACCACGGCCTGGACCTGGTGGACGCCATGGTGGTGGCCGCCGACGACTCCTGCTCCGACGAGAAGGTCGCCGAGTACGAGCGCAGCGCCTGCCCCACCTGCGGTTCCTGCTCCGGCATGTTCACCGCCAACTCGATGAACTGCCTGACCGAGGCCCTGGGCCTGTCGCTGCCCGGCAACGGCTCCACCCTGGCCACCCACAGCGACCGCGAGCAGCTGTTCCTGCGTGCCGGCCGCCTGGCCGTCGAGCTGTGCCAGCGCTACTACGGCGAGGGCGACGAGTCCGTGCTGCCGCGCAACGTCGCCAGCTTCAAGGCCTTCGAGAACGCCATGACCCTGGACATCGCCATGGGCGGTTCCACCAACACCATCCTGCACCTGCTGGCCGCCGCCCAGGAGGCGGAGATCGCCTTCGACCTGCGCGACATAGATCGCCTGTCGCGCAAGGTGCCGCAGCTGTGCAAGGTGGCGCCGAACATCCAGAAGTACCACATGGAAGACGTGCACCGTGCCGGCGGCATCTTCAGCATCCTCGGCGAGCTGGCCCGTGGCGGCCTGCTGCACACCGACGTGCCCACCGTGCACAGCCCGAGCATGAGCGATGCCATCGCCCAGTGGGACATCACCCAGACCGATGACGAGAAGGTCCACACCTTCTTCAAGGCGGGCCCGGCCGGCATCCCGACCCAGGTCGCCTTCAGCCAGAGCACCCGCTGGGACACCCTGGACGACGACCGCGCCGAAGGCTGCATCCGCAGCGTCGAGCACGCCTACTCCCAGGAAGGCGGCCTGGCCGTGCTCTACGGCAACATCGCCCTCGACGGCTGCGTAGTGAAGACCGCCGGCGTGGACGAGTCCATCCACGTGTTCGAAGGCACCGCGAAGATCTTCGAAAGCCAGGACAGCGCCGTGAAGGGCATCCTCGCCGACGAAGTGAAGGCCGGCGACATCGTCATCATCCGCTACGAGGGCCCGAAAGGCGGCCCGGGCATGCAGGAAATGCTGTACCCCACCAGCTACCTGAAGTCCAAGGGCCTGGGCAAGCAATGCGCCCTGCTCACCGACGGCCGCTTCTCCGGCGGCACCTCGGGCCTGTCCATCGGCCACGCTTCCCCGGAAGCCGCTGCCGGTGGCGCCATCGGCCTAGTGCAGGACGGCGACAAGGTGCTGATCGACATCCCCAACCGCAGCATCAACCTGCTGGTCTCCGATGAAGAGCTGGCCACCCGCCGCGCCGCGCAGGACAAGAAAGGCTGGAAGCCCGCCGCCCCGCGCGCGCGCAAGGTGACCACCGCCCTCAAGGCCTACGCCCTGCTCGCCACCAGCGCCGACAAGGGCGCCGTGCGCAACAAGGCGATGCTGGAAGACCTGTAAGCGCTGCCTGCGAACGGAAAAGCCCGGCCTCGTGCCGGGCTTTTTATTCCCATTGCTGTTCATCAGGAGCCTGCCGGACCCTCATGCAGAACCTGACGCTCGAATTCGAAGAGAACGCCGCCGAGTTCTACATCGCCTCGCTTGCGAGAGGAATTCTCGAAGGCATCAAGAGCGGCGCCCTGACTGCGGAGACCGGAATCTGGTCCCTGGGCCGCCCTGTATTGCGCAACGCCCTGGCAATCACCTCTATCAGCACGGAGTTGACGGAGGTTCTGGAAGGCTTCGACGAGCTCGACGCCCTGGCCGAACTCGGCATAGACCCACGGCCCACGCTACAACGCATGATCGATGCACTGGACCGGTGCCAACGCTCCACCGATAACCGCGAAACGAGCCTGATCATTCGCGCCTTCAGTGCTCCGTAGGGTGCACCTGTCATGTAGGGGCGACTTCAGTCGCCAAGGGTCGCGCAGCGGCCCCATGCCCGGCCCGAAGCGGGCGAATGAATTCGCCCCTGCACAAACGCGTCCGCAGCAGGCGATTCGCGAGCAGAGCTCGCTCCTACGAAGCACTCAACGCTCCTCGCCGCACTTGACCATTCAGGTAGAATCGCCGCTTTTTCGCCGGCCCCCCACCATGACCACACTGGAAAACCCCTCCGCCCCCGAGCCCCGCAACGAGCTGGTCTACGGCCTCGACGACAAACCGCGCCCGCTGGTGGCGCTGCTCGCCGCGCTGCAGCACCTGCTGGCGATCATCGTGCCCATCGTCACGCCCGGCCTGCTGATCTGCCAGGCCATCGGCGTCTCGGCGCGCGACACCAACCTGATCGTCTCCATGTCGCTGGTGATTTCCGGCATCGCCACCTTCGTCCAGTGCAAGCGCTTCGGCCCGTTCGGCGCCGGGCTGCTGATCGTCCAGGGCACCAGCTTCAACTTCGTCGGCCCGCTGATCGCCGGCGGCGCACTGATGGTCAAGCAGGGCACCCCGGTGGAAGCGGTGATGGCCGCCATCTTCGGCGTGGTGATCGCCGGCTCCTTCGTGGAGATGGGCATCTCGCGCATCCTGCCCTTCGTCAAACGCCTGATCACCCCGCTGGTGACCGGCATCGTGGTGCTGATGATCGGCCTGACCCTGATCAAGGTCGGCCTGATCAGCATGGGCGGCGGCTTCGGCGCCATGGCCAACGGCACCTTCGCCAACGGCGAGAACCTGCTGCTGTCCGGCACCGTGCTGGCGATCATCGTCGTACTCAACCGCATCCCCGTGGTGTGGATGCGCAGCTGCGCCATCGTCATCGCCCTGGCCGTGGGTTACCTCCTGGCCGGCTACCTGGGCCGCCTGGACTTCACCGGCATGCACCAGGCCGAACTGTTCCAGGTGCCGATGCCGCTGCACTTCGGGCTCGGCTTCTCCTGGAGCCTGTTCGTCCCGATGCTGGTGATCTACCTGGTCACCTCGCTGGAAGCCATCGGCGACGTCACCGCCACCAGCAAGGTCTCGCGCCAGCCGGTGGAAGGCCCGCTGTGGATGCAGCGCATCAAGGGCGGCGTGCTGGTGAACGGCGCCAACTCGCTGCTGGCCGGCGTGTTCAACACCTTCCCCAGTTCGGTGTTCGCACAGAACAACGGCGTGATCCAGCTCACCGGCATCGCCAGCCGCCACGTCGGCCTGTGGATCGCCGTGGTGCTGGTGATCCTCGGCCTGTTCCCGGCGGTGGCCGGCGTGATCCAGGCCGTGCCCGAGCCGGTGCTCGGCGGCGCGGCCATGGTGATGTTCGGCGCGGTGGCCGCCTCGGGCATCAACATCCTCGCCGGCATCGAGCTGGACCGTCGCGCGCTGCTGATCATCGCCGTGTCCCTGGCCCTCGGCCTGGGCGTGTCGCAGGTGCCCGAGTTCCTCGCGCACATGCCGGCGGCGCTGCGCAACGTGCTGGAATCCGGTGTCGCCACCGGCGGCATCTGCGCACTGCTGCTGAACTGGTTCCTGCCGGAATCCCCGCGCACGCCCCAGTGATGCAGAATGGGCCTCGCATTCCCACGAGGCCCCTTCCATGACCCTGCGCATCGGCCTGATCGCCGACACCCACGGCCTGCTCCGGCCCCAGGCCCTGGCGGCCCTGGAAGGCTGCGACCACATCCTGCATGCCGGCGACATCGGCAAGCCCGAGATCCTCGACACCCTGCGCCGCCTGGCGCCCCTGACCGTGGTGCGCGGCAACAACGACACCGAGCACTGGGCGCAACGCATCCCTCACGACGCCACCCTGCGCTCCGGCGGCACCTGCCTCTACCTGATCCACGACCAGGCGGACATCCCCGCCGACCTCGCCACGCGCGGCGTCGACGCCATCATCACCGGCCACTCCCACAAGCCATTGATCACCCGCCGCGACGGCATCCTCCACATCAACCCGGGCAGCGCCGGGCCACGGCGATTCAAGCTGCCGATATCGGTGGGGTTGCTGCTGATCGAGGACGGGCGAATCCGCGCGGAGCTGCTCGAGCTGGAAGTCTGAACGGGGTCTCGCCCGGCCCGCCTACGGGGTTGATCCGGGCGTAGGGTGGACGTCGCTTTTTACGTCCACCAAGGATGTTCCCGCCGGCTCAGCGCCGCTCCCACACCTGGAAGGCATAGGCGGGAGTGGTGTCGCTGGCCTCGTGCTCGATGCTGGAGGCCAGGTGCCAATCGGCATCCGGCACCTCGGGGAAGAAGGCATCGCCTTCCGGGGCCAGTTCCACGCGGGTCAGGTACAGGCGATCACCATGCTCCAGGCCCTGGGTGTAGAGCTGGGCACCGCCGATCAGCATCACTTCCTCGGCGTCTTCCTCACGGGCCCAGGCTTCGGCGCGGGCCACGGCGTCTTCCAGGCTGGCGAACACCTCGGCGCCCTCCAGCTGCAGGCCGGCCTGGCGGCTGACCACCAGGTTGAGGCGACCCGGCAGCGGGCGGCCGAGGGAATCCCAGGTCTTGCGACCCATGATGATCGGCTTGCCCAGGGTCAGGGCCTTGAAGTGCTTGAGGTCCGCCGGCAGGTGCCAGGGCAGTTGGTTGTCGCGGCCGATCACGCGGTTCTGCGCGAGGGCGGCGATGAGGGCGAGGGGCAGGGTCTTTTTCATGGTGGCGAGAATACCAGAGCACGGCAGCCAGGCCAGCCGGCCTTTCTTTCTGCCTGTCGTGTCGGTCACGCCCGGCAACACTTGCCGCGCGGCGCACCACAAACCGTCATCTATCCTGCGGCAGGCTTGCGCTTTCCCCACCGCAAGGAGACGCCCCATGGCATCCACTTCTACCCTGCGGCATTGGCTGGCGGTCTGCAGCCTGACGTTGCCCCTCTGTTCGTTCGCCGCACCGGACCCGGTGCAATCCGCCATCGACTGGGCCGCCCAGCAGCCCCGCGCCACCCAGGGCCACGCCCAGGGCGAGGGCAAGCCGCTGGTGGTCGGCCATCGCGGCGCCAGCGGCTACGTGCCGGAGCACACCCTGGCCTCCTACGCCCTGGCCGCCCTGCAGGGCGCCGACTTCGTCGAGCCCGACCTGGTGATGACCCGCGACGGCCAGCTGGTGGCCCGCCACGACAACGAGCTGGGACTGACCACCGACGTCGGCAAGCACCCCGAGTTCGCCGACCGCAAGCGCACCCGGAACGTCGACGGCGTACCGCTCACCGGCTGGTTCAGCGAGGATTTCACCCTGGCCGAGCTGAAGACCCTCAAGGCCATCGAGCGCATCCCCCAGGTACGCCCGGGCAATGCGCGTCTGGACGGCGCCTTCGAGATCCCCACGCTGCAGGAGATCATCGACCTGGTGAAAAGCCTGCAACTCAGCCAGCAGCGCCGTATCGGCCTGTACATCGAGACCAAACACCCGACCCACTTCCAGCAGCTCGGCCTGGCCATGGAGAAGCCGCTGCTGCGCACCCTGCAGCGCAACGGCTACACCGACCGCCGCTCGGCGGTGTACATCCAGTCCTTCGAGGTGGACAACCTGCAGCGCATCGCCCGGCAGAGCAGCATCCGCCTGATCCAGCTCTACGGCGCCGGCCAGCCCTATGACCAGCAGGTGCTGGGCAGCGGCCTGACCTACGCCCGGATGGCCAGCGCCGCCGGCCTCAAGGCCGTGGCCCGCTACGCCGCCGGCGTGGGCCCGGACAAGAGCTACGTGATCCCCCGCGATGCCGCCGGCAACCTGGGCCAGCCCACGCGCTTCGTCGCCGATGCCCACGCCGCCGGGCTCAAGGTGCACCCCTATACCTTCCGCGCGGAGAACGCCTTCCTCCCCACCAACCTGCGCAACGGCAGCGACCCGCAGGTGCGCGGCGACATCGAGGCGGAGATCAACGCCTTTCTCGACGCCGGCGTCGACGGCCTGTTCATCGACCAGCCGGACATCGCCGTGCGCGTGAGGGCGCAACGGGCCGCCCCCTGACCGCCCCCAGCGACGCCCCGGCCCAGCGGCCGGGGTTCCACCCTCCTGCCGTTCAGCGGTTATGCTTCTGCCTCGTCCCACCGGAAGAGAACCCGCGTGACCGAGAGCCCGCCGCCCAACCTCACTCCCCTGCAACGCCTCTGGCTGACCGAAGCCGTGCGCCTGCGCGAAGAACATGCCGGCCCCCTGGAGGACGGCGAAGCCAACCGCCGCGCCAATGCCGCCGGCGGCGACCTCGCCCAGCGCATCCAGACCCGCGCCCTGTGGCTCGCCGAACGCGACGGCCAACTGGCTGCCCTGCTGCACTGGCTGCAAGGTGCACGCCTGGCATTCGCCGCGCTGCTGCTGGTGGCCCTGGCCACCGGCGCCACGCTGGCGGTGGCCGCCCTGGGCGACGGCCAGCGCCCGGTCAATGTGTTCTGGGCCCTGGGCAGCCTGCTCGGCCTGCACCTGCTGATGCTGCTCGGCTGGTTATTGGGGCTGGTCTTCGGCGGCCACGCCAGCATCCTCGGCCGCCTCTGGTGGTGGCTCAGCACCAAGCTCGCCCGGGATGCCGCCGCCGCGCAGCTGGGCCCGGCGCTGATGGTGCTGCTGCAACGCCGCCGCCTCGCCCGCTGGGGGCTGGGCACACTGGTCAACGGGCTCTGGAGCCTCAGCCTGGGCACCGCCCTGCTGTGCCTGCTGGCACTGCTGGCCACCCGGCGCTACGGCTTCGTCTGGGAAACCACCATCCTCGGCAGCGATACCTTCGTCACCCTGACCCAGGCCCTGGGCGCCCTGCCCGCCCTGCTCGGCTTCGCCCTGCCGGACGCCGGCACCATCCGCGCCAGCAGCGACGTGGTGGCCGCCGCCGATGCGCGCCAGGCCTGGTCCGGCTGGCTGCTGGGGGTGACCCTGGTCTACGGCCTGCTGCCCCGCCTGCTGCTGACGGCGCTGTGCCTGTGGCGCTGGCACAGCGGCCGCGAGCGGCTCGACCTGGACCTCACCCTGCCCGGCTACGGCCTGCTGCGCGAACGCCTGCAACCGGCCAGCGAACGCCTCGGCGTGCTGGATGCCGATCCGGGCCTTTCGCCGCCCGGAACGACATCCGCCCTGCCGGAGAGCGGCAGTGGTGCGTTGCTGGTGGCCATCGAGCTGGACGACAGCCGCCCCTGGCCGCCCAGCCTGCCGCGCGGCGTGGGCGATGCCGGCATCCTCGACAGCCGCGAGCAACGCCAGCGCCTGCTGGAGCAGCTCACCCGCTTCCCCCCGCAACGCCTGGCCATTGCCTGCGATCCGCGCCGCTCGCCGGACCGCGGCACCCTGGCGCTGATCGGCGAACTGGCGCGCTGCGCCGCCGCCACGCGCATCTGGCTGCTGCCGGCCCCACCGGGCGCGGCGCTGGACAGCCTGCGCCTGGGCGAATGGCACCAGGCCCTCTCGCGCCTGGAGCTGGAGCATGCCGACAGCTCGCCCCTCGCCTGGCTGGAGAAGGGCCATGACTGACGCACTGAAACTGGCCGTGGTCGGCCACACCAACGTCGGCAAGACCTCGCTGCTGCGCACCCTGCTGCGCGACCGCGGCTTCGGCGAGGTGTCCCACCGCCCCAGCACCACCCGCCATGTGGAGGGCGCGCGCCTGTCGGTGGACGGCCAGCCGCTGCTGGAGCTCTACGACACCCCCGGCCTGGAAGACGCCATCGCCCTGCTGGATTACCTCGAACGCCTGGAGCGCCCCGGCGAGCGCCTGGACGGCCCGGCGCGGCTGGCACGCTTCCTCGACGGTAGCGAGGCGCGCCAGCGCTTCGAGCAGGAGGCCAAGGTGCTGCGCCAGCTGCTGGCCTCCGACGCCGGCCTCTACGTGATCGACGCCCGCGAGCCGGTGCTGGCCAAGTACCGCGACGAGCTGGCGGTGCTGGCCATGTGCGGCCGGCCGCTGCTGCCGGTGCTGAATTTCGTCGCGGTCGACGACCACCGCGAGGGCGAATGGCGCGAAGCCCTGGCCCGCCTGGGCCTGCATGCGCTGGTGCGCTTCGACAGCGTGGCGCCGCCGCTGGATGGCGAGCGCCGCCTCTATGAGAGCCTGGCCCTGCTGCTGGAACGGGCACGGCCACAACTGCAACGGCTGATCGAGGACCACGAGGCCCAGCGCGGCCTGCGCCAGCGGGCCGGGGCGCGACTGATCGCCGAACTGCTGCTGGATGTCGCCGCCTGCCGGCGCAGCGTGCCGGCCGACGAGGCCAGCCTGGCCCGTGCCACCGAGGCCCTGCGCCAGCAGGTACGCGCCCGCGAGCAGGCCTGCGTCGACGCCCTGCTGCGCCTGCACGCCTTCCGCCCGGAAGATGCCGCCGCCGGGGACCTCCCGTTGCTGGATGGGCGCTGGGGCGACGACCTGTTCAACCCCGAGACCCTCAAGCAGCTCGGCGTGCGCCTGGGGGGCGGCATGGCGGCGGGGGCGGCTGCTGGCGCCGGCGTCGACCTGCTGGTGGGCGGCCTGACCCTGGGCGCGGCGGCGGCCCTGGGCGCCATCGCCGGCGGTGCCTGGCAGACCGTCGGCCACTACGGCGAACGCCTGCTGGGCAAGATCAGGGGCCAGCGCGAGCTGACCGTGGACGATGCCATCCTGCGCCTGCTCGCCCTGCGCCAGCGCCAGCTGCTGCAGGCCCTGGACGCACGCGGGCACGCCGCCGTCGACGCCATACGGGTCGCGGCACCGGACGAGAAGCAGTGGCGCCAGGGCAAGCTGCCCCCGGCCCTGGGCAAGGCGCGGGCGCACCCGGAATGGTCATCGCTCAACCCCGGGGCGGAGCTGGAGCAGGCGGAGCGGCAGGAACAGGTGAAGGCGCTGGCGGCGGAGCTGGGGTGATGGAGAGAGGCGGCTGCGCCGCCCTGGGCGAATGAATTCGCCCCTACACGAGCCTGTTCGTACCAGCCCGGGGTGCCCTTTCGCGAGTGAATTCGCTCCCACAAGGCGGGCTCCCAGCCAGGGAGCCGTGCCTGTGGAAGCACGGGCGGGTCAGACCGCGACCGGCGCCTTGATGTGCGGGTGCGCCTGGTAGCCCACCAGCTCGAAGTCCTCGAACTTGAAGGCCAGCAGGTCCTTCACCTCGGGGTTGAGCTTCATGGTCGGCAGGGGCAGCGGCTCGCGGGTGAGCTGCAGGTCGGCCTGCTCGATGTGGTTGGCGTAGAGGTGGCAGTCGCCGCCGGTCCAGACGAAGTCGCCGGGCGTCAGGCCGCAGACCTGCGCCACCATCAGCGTCAGCAGGGCGTAGCTGGCGATGTTGAAGGGCACGCCGAGGAAGATGTCCGCCGAGCGCTGGTACAGCTGGCAGCTGAGCTTGCCGTCGGCCACGTAGAACTGGAACAGCGCGTGGCAGGGCGGCAGGGCCATCTGGTCGACCAGGGCCGGGTTCCAGGCGGAGACGATCAGGCGGCGCGAGTCCGGGTTCTTGCGGATCATCTCGATCAGCTTGGCGATCTGGTCGATCGACTCGCCGTTGGGCGCCGGCCAGCTGCGCCACTGGTAGCCGTAGACCGGGCCCAGGTCGCCGTTCTCGTCGGCCCATTCGTCCCAGATGGAGACACCGTTTTCCTTCAGGTAGCGGATGTTGGTGTCGCCCTGCAGGAACCACAGCAGCTCGTGGATGATGGACTTCAGGTGGCACTTCTTGGTGGTCACAAGGGGGAAGCCGTCGGCCAGGTCGAAGCGCATCTGGTGGCCGAACACGCTGTAGGTGCCGGTGCCGGTGCGGTCGCTCTTGAAGGTGCCGGTCTCGCGCACCAGGCGCATCAGGTCGAGGTACTGTTTCACGAAGCGACTCCTTGGACGGGCTGGCGGCGGTAGGCCCAGACGATCAGGCCGATGCCGCCGAGGATCATCGGCACGCAGAGGACCTGGCCCATGGTCAGCCAGCCGAAGGCGAGGTAGCCGAGCTGGGCGTCCGGCACGCGGACGAACTCGACGATGAAGCGGAAGATGCCGTAGCACAGCGCGAACATGCCGGAAACGGCCATGGTCGGACGCGGCTTGCGCGAGTAGAACCAGAGGATGGCGAACAGCGCCACGCCCTCCAGGGCGAACTGGTACAGCTGCGACGGATGGCGCGGCAGCGGGCCGCCGTTGGGGAAGATCATCGCCCAGGGCACGTCGGTGACCTTGCCCCAGAGCTCGGAGTTGATGAAGTTGCCGATGCGCCCGGCACCCAGGCCGATCGGCACCAGCGGAGCGATGAAGTCCATCAGCTGGAAGAAGCTCTTGCCGTTGCGCCGGCCGAACCACAGGGTCGCCAGCATCACGCCGATCAGGCCGCCGTGGAACGACATGCCGCCCTTCCACACCTCGAGGATCAGCAGCGGATTGGCGACGTAGGCCGGCAGGTCGTAGAACAGCACGTAGCCCAGGCGCCCGCCGGCGATCACGCCGAGGGCGACCCAGAACACCAGGTCGGAGAGCTTCTCGCGGGTCCAGGTCGGGTCGAAGGCCTTGAGCCGGCGCGAGGCCAGCCACCAGGCACCGCCGATGCCGATCAGGTACATCAAGCCGTACCAGTGGATTTTCAGGGGTCCGAGGCTCAGGGCCACCGGATCGATCTGGGGATAAGCCAGCATCACGACTCCTTAGATCAGAAAACTCAGCCCGACCGCGAACAGCAGCAGGGCGAACAGGCGCTTGAGCAGGCGCGGCGACAGGCGATGGGCCAGGCGCGCGCCGAAGCGGGCGAAGAACATGCTGGTCAGCGCGATGCCGGCCAGCGCGGGGAGATAGACGAAGCCGAGGCTCCACTGCGGCAGGTGCGGCTCGTTCCAGCCCAGCACCATGAACGACAGGGCACTGGCCAGGGCGATGGGCAGCCCGCAGGCGGAGGAGGTCGCCACCGCCTGCTGCATGGGCACGCTGCGCCAGGTGAGGAAGGGCACGGTCAGCGAGCCGCCGCCGATGCCGAAGATCGCCGAGGCCCAGCCGATGAAGACGCCGGCGCCGGTCAGCCCGGGTTTGCCGGGTACCTCGCGGCTGGCCTTGGGCCTGAGGTCCAGGGCCATCTGGATGGAAACCAGGATGGCGAAGCAACCGATGATTTTCTGCAGCATGGGCCCCTGGATCGCCTTGGCGGTGAGCGAACCCAGCGCGGCGCCGAGAAGGATGCCGAGGGTCATCCAGGCGAAGATGTGCCAGCGCACGGCGCCCTTGCGATGGTGCTCGCGCACGGCGTTGACCGACGTGAAGATGATGGTCGCCAGCGAGGTGCCCACGGCGAGGTGGGTGAGGACGCTGGGGTCGAATCCCTGGGCGGTGAAGCTGAGCACCAGAACCGGCACGATGATCATGCCGCCACCGACGCCGAACAGCCCCGCGAGCACGCCGGCGCAGGCGCCGAGTACCAGGTACAGCAGGAATTCCATCGACACCCCCGAGAGCAAAGCGGCATGGTAACGGAAGCCCGCGTCGCGCTCCAATCGGGACGATGGATGTCCTGCAGCGGGCTGCTAGACTCGCCGACAAACAAGGAGACCACTCCAGATGTGCCTGATCGCATTCGCCTGGCGACCGGGTCACCAGACTCCCCTGGTGCTCGCCGCAAACCGTGATGAGTTCTACGCCCGCCCCACCCAGCCACTGGCCGCATGGAAAGACGCGCCGGGGCTGTACGCAGGACGCGACCTCGAAGCCGGGGGGACCTGGCTGGGCCTCGGCCCGGATGGCCGCTTCGCCGCGCTGACCAATATCCGCGACCCGCGCCTGCCCCCGGTGGGCCGCTCCCGAGGCGAGCTGTGCGTGCAGTTCCTCAGCGGCGAGATGGGCCCGGGCGAGTTCCTCGCCGACGCGCAGCGCCGCGCCGGTGACTACGCCGGCTTCAACCTGCTGGTGGGCGATGCCCGCGAGCTGTGTTTCCTCAACCCCCGCAGCGGCGGCCCGAGAAGGCTGGCCGCCGGCATCTACGGGCTGTCCAACGCCGACCTGGACACGCCCTGGCCGAAGGTCGAACGAGCCAAGGCGGCGCTCGCCGAATGCCTGGAGCAGGTCAACACCGACACCCTGCTCAACCTGATGCACGACCCCGAGGCCGCGCCGGACGCGATCCTCCCCGACACCGGGGTGGGCCTGAACACCGAGCGCATGCTTTCACCGGTGTTCATCGCCACCCGCACCTACGGCACCCGCGCCAGCACCGCGCTGATCGTTCATGCCGACGGGCGCCGCGAGCTGGTGGAGCGCAGCTACGGTCCCCACGGCGGGCACCTGGGGGATGTGGCGCTCCAGCTCTAGCAGCGCTCGATGCAGTCGCGCCGTTCCTTGGCGCGGTAGAGCCCCTCGTCGAGGCGCCGCAACAGCGCCTCGACGCTCTCCCCCGGCTGCATGCCGGCCACCGCGAAACTGGCCGTGAGCCGCCAGGGCAGTTGCGGGCAGGCTTCCGGCACCCGTGCGTGCAGCCGCTGGGCCAGCAGAAACAGGGCTTCGGGGCCGGTGTCCGGCAACAGCACGATGAATTCCTCGCCGCCCCAGCGGGCCAGGCAATCCTCCTCGCGCAGCACCGCGCCCAGGCAGGCGGTGACCGCCACCAGCACCTGGTCGCCGACGGCATGGCCCAGGCTGTCGTTGATGCGCTTGAAGTGGTCGAGGTCGAACATCAGCAGGCCGGTGGGGTGGCCATGGCGCACGAAGCGCTGCCACTCGTGCTCCAGGCAGGCCTGGAACTTGCGACGGTTGAACACCGAGGTGAGCGGGTCGGTCTCGGCCAGCTGCACCGCGGCCCTGACCTGTTCCGCGAGCGCACGATTGGCCTCGGCCAGGGCCTCGGTACGCAGTTCGATCAGGGCCTCGAGATCACGGTTGATGTGCTGCAGCTCCTCGTTGCGCTGCTGCAGCGCCAGCTCGGCAAGCTTGCGCTCGTGGATGTTGCGATGGGCGCCGATCATCCGCGTCGGCCGGCCCTGGTCGTCGAACTCGACGAAACGGCCATGATCGCTTATCCACAGGTAGCTGCCGTCCTGGCAGAGGCAACGGTACTCCTCGGCGTATTCGGCGCGGTGGCCGTCGAGGTAGGCCTGGAAGCCCTGCATCACGCCGTCGAAGTCATCGGGATGGATCACGCTCTTCCAGGTGTCCACGTCCTCCGGCAGGCCGTCGCGGGGGAAGCCGAGCATGGCGTACCAGCCGGGGCTGCGGTGCACATGGTGGGTGATCATGTTCCAGTCCCAGATGCCGTCGCTGACGATCTCCAGGGCGTGGCGAAGGGTCCGCTCTATTTCTTCGCGGGTCGTGCCGTAGGGATGTTCTTCGGATGCCAGCTCGTCCATAAGCCACCTTTCCGGCGATGCCAGCGCAGGCCCATGGCATCTGGTTGGGCTGGACGCGACCGCCGGCGGGGGCTCAGGCCTGGATGGTCGCGGCCGGGTTGATCACGCGGCCCAGGCCCAGGTTGCGCAGGGCCAGGTGCAGGGAACTGTGGATGACCTGCGGGTTGTCGATGCCCATCAGCTGGTCGAGGAGCTCGCGCGCCTTGCTCAGGCTGACCTGGCGCAGCAGCCACTTCACCTTGGGCAGGTTGGTGGCGTTCATCGACAGGCTGTCGAAGCCCATGGCCAGCAGCAGGACGGCGGCGGCGGGATCACCGGCCATCTCGCCGCAGATGCTCACCGGCTTGCCTTCGGTGTGGGCATCGTTGACCACCTTGACCAGCGCCTGCAGCACCGCCGGGTGCAGGTAGTCGTAGAGATCGGCGACGCGCGGGTTGTTGCGGTCCACGGCCAGCAGGTACTGGGTCAGGTCGTTGGAGCCGACCGAGAGGAAGTCGACCTGGCGCGCCAGCTCGCGGGTCTGGTACACGGCGGCGGGGATCTCGATCATCACGCCGACCGGCGGCATGGGGATGTCGACGCCCTCGTCGCGCACCTCGCCCCAGGCGCGGTGGATCAGGTGCAGGGACTCTTCCAGTTCCTGCACGCCGGAGATCATCGGCAGCAGGATGCGCAGGTTGTTCAGGCCTTCGCTGGCCTTGAGCATGGCGCGCACCTGCACCAGGAAGATTTCCGGGTGGTCGAGGGTGACGCGGATGCCGCGCCAGCCGAGGAAGGGGTTGCTTTCCTTGATCGGGAAGTAGGAGAGCGCCTTGTCGCCACCGATGTCCAGGGTGCGCATGGTCACCGGCAGCGGATGGAAGGCGGCGAGCTGCTCGCGGTAGATCGCGAGCTGCTCCTTCTCGCTGGGGAAGCGCTCGTTGATCATGAACGGCACTTCGGTGCGGTACAGGCCGACGCCTTCGGCGCCGCGCTCCTGGGCACGGGTCACGTCGGCCAGCAGGCCGGTGTTCACCCACAGCGGCATGCGGTGGCCGTCGAGGGTCTCGCAGGGCAGGCTGCGCAGGGCGTCGAGGCCCTTGACCAGCTGGCGCTCCTCCTCGACCACTTCGCTGTACTGCTTGCGCAGCTCGGCGGAGGGGTTGGTGAAGACTTCGCCGTGGTAGCCGTCGACGATCAGTTCGATGCCGTCGACCTTCGAGTACGGCAGGTCGACCACGCCCATGACCGTGGGAATACCCATGGCGCGGGCGAGGATGGCGACGTGGGAGTTGCCGGAGCCGAGCACGGAGATCAGGCCCACCAGCTTGCCCTCGGGCACCTCGCCCAGCATGGCCGGGGACAGCTCCTCGCTGACCAGGATGGTGTTGTCCTGGTACACCAGGTTCTGCTTGCGCTCCTCCTGCAGGTACGCGAGCAGGCGGCGACCGAGGTCCTTGACGTCGGAGGCGCGCTCGCGCAGGTAGGCATCGTCCATCAGTTCGAAGCGCTTGACGTGCTCCATCACCACCTGGCGCAGGGCACCCTGGGCCCACTGGCCGGAGCGGATGACCTTCTTCACCTCCAGGCCGATGGAGGCGTCGTCGAGCATCATCAGGTAGACGTCGAACAGCGCCCGCTCCTCGGGGCGCAGCTGGGTGGCCAGCTTGCTCGACAGGCGACGCATGTCCTCGCGCACCGACTCCAGGGCCTGCTTGAAGCGCTCGACCTCGGCCTCGATGTCATCGACGGCGCGGTCGGGCACCACTTCCAGGTCGGCCGGCGGCAGCACCACCACGGCGGTGCCCACGGCAGCGCCCGGGGCGCCCGGCACACCGACGAACTTGGCTTCCTGGATACCCTTGCCCTGGCGGCCCAGGCCACGGATCGAGCCGGTGGCCTCGGCATGGGCGATGACGCCCGCGAGCTGGGCGCTCATGGTGACGAGGAAGGCTTCCTCGCCCTCGTCGAACTGGCGGCGCTCCTTCTGCTGCACGACCAGTACGCCCATCACCCGGCGGTGGTGGATGATCGGCGCGCCGAGGAAGGAGGCGTAGCGCTCCTCGCCGGTCTCGGCGAAGTAGCGGTAGCGGGGGTGGTCGGCGGCGTGCTCGAGGTTGAGCGGCTCCTCGCGGGTGCCGACCAGGCCGACCAGGCCCTCGTTGGGGGCCATGCTGACCTTGCCGATGGAGCGCTTGTTCAGGCCCTCGGTGGCCATCAGCACGAAACGGTTGGATTCGGGGTCCAGCAGGTAGACGGAACAGACCTGGCTACCCATGGCCTCCTTGACCCGCAGCACGATGATCGCCAACGCCGCCTTCAGATCCTTGGCGGCGTTCACTTCCTGGACGATCTTGCGCAGCGTATTGAGCATGGCCTTGTAGCCTTTCTCCGGGTCAGTCTTGCGCCAGCAGGCGCGGGGCTAATTCCTTGAGGGCACGGCGGTAGACTTCTCGCTTGAAGGTCACGACCTGCCCCAGCGGATACCAGTAGCTGACCCAACGCCAGCCATCGAACTCGGGCTTGCCGGTCAGGTCCATGCGTACCCGGTTCTCATCCGACTGCAGGCGCAGCAGGAACCATTTCTGTTTCTGCCCGATGCACAGGGGTTGGCTGTGGGTCCGCACCAGACGCTGCGGCAGACGATAGCGCAACCAGCCCCGGGTGCATGCAAGTATTTTCACATCCCGCTCCTCGAGACCGACTTCCTCGTTCAGCTCGCGGAACAGCGCCTCTTCCGGCGTCTCGCGGGGGTTGATGCCTCCCTGGGGGAACTGCCAGGCATCCTGGTTGATACGCCGAGCCCAAAGCACCTGCCCGGCATCATTGGCGAGAATGATGCCGACATTGGGGCGGAAACCATCGGGATCGATCACGACGAACAACCTCGCATACGCATGTTCCGGCATTGTTCCACAAAGCCCGTAAACGCGGCAATGCGGGCTTTTCGCGCAATGGGCAGGCCGGGGAAAAGTGGTTATTCTGGCCGCCCTCCGTAGTTTCGATCCAAGGTAATTGACGTGCGCCTGGCCCTTTTCGATCTCGACAACACCCTCCTCGGCGGCGACAGCGACCACGCCTGGGGCGACTACCTGTGCGAACGCGGCATCCTCGACGGCGATGCCTACAAGTCCCGCAACGACGCGTTCTACCAGGACTACCTGGCCGGCCGCCTGGACATCACCGACTACCTGAACTTCAGCCTGGAAATCCTCGGCCGCACCGAGATGGCCCAGCTGGACCAGTGGCACCGCGAGTTCATGCGCGACTGCGTCGAGCCGATCATCCTGGCCAAGGGCGAGGCATTGCTGGCCGAGCACCGCGCGGCAGGCGACAAGCTGGTGATCATCACCGCCACCAACCGCTTCGTCACCGGCCCCATCGCCGCGCGCCTGGGGGTCGAGACACTGCTGGCCACCGAGTGCGAGATGGCGGACGGCCGCTACACCGGGCGCACCACCGACGTGCCCTGCTTCCGCGAAGGCAAGGTGACCCGCCTCGAGCGCTGGCTCGCCGAGACCGGCCTGAGCCTGGAAGGCGCCAGCTTCTACAGCGACTCGCTGAACGACCTGCCGCTGCTGGAGCGGGTGACCCGCCCGGTGGCGGTCGACCCCGACCCCAAGCTGCGCGCCGAGGCCGAGCGTCGCGGCTGGCCGGTGATCTCCCTGCGCTGAGCCGCCTCAGAGCGAGAGCGGCTTGATCACCATCAGGAAGAAGATGCCGACGAAGGCGATGAAGGCCGGCCAGCCCAGGGCGAACCAGACCTTCATATAAAGGTGGGCCCTGGCCGGCAGCTCCTGGCCCCCGGCCAGCGCATCGCGCGCCATGTCGCGCACACGGATCTGCAGCCACACCACCGGCAGCCAGCAGAGCCCGGCGAACACATAGAGCCCCACGCTCCACAGCAGCCAGACCTGGTTCAGCGGCCAGCCCGCCAGCTTGGCCAGGGCCAGGCCGCTCAGCGGCTGGAACACCGCCGTGGTGGCGATGAACAGCCAGTCGGCGGTGACCAGGTGGCGGAAGGTCACGGCGATCACCTCCACCCGCTGGCTGCGCCAGGCACGCAGGGCGTAGTAGGCCGAGCCCAGGCCGGTGCCGAACAGCAGGGTCGAGGACATGATGTGCAGGGTCTTCAGCAGCAGGTACAGGCTCATCCGGTTTTCCGTTGCGAGGGCTCCAGCCACAGCACCCAGAGGGTGGCGACCATGAGCACGAGGTTCTTGCCGACCGCAGCATAAGGGTCGGCCCAGTAGTGCGGAAGCAGCAGGCTGATCAGCGCCGTATAGGCCAGCATCAGGCCGAGCTGCGCGAGCAGCGCGTGGCGGCGCCAGCGACGCAGCAGCATGCCGATGCCCAGCAGCCCATCCAGCAGCGCGCCCCCGACCACCGCCAGCTTGGCCGGCACGCCGGTGACACCCATCTCCGCCATGATCCTCAGCCCCCAGTCGAAACCCGGGCCGAGGCAGACCAGCGCGGTGCCCAGCCAGATCAAGGCCAGGACGATGATCATCGCCGGGCGCAGCCAGCCGTTCACGGCACGGGCCTTCTGCGGCCAGGCCGAGTCCAGGCGCTGGTCGAGCCGCGCCGGGCGAAAGCCACCGAGCCGCTCCAGCGGCGCGGCGTCGCCCAGGTTGTCCCGCCGTGCCAGCTCCAGCAGTTGCGGATCGAGCAGGTGCAGGCGCGCGGCGATGCCCGCCAGCGCTCCCGGCAGCTGGAGATAGCGCGCCGGGCTCCAGCCCAGGCGCCCACGCAGGCGGTCGAGCAGCTCGCCCTGGGTCAGCGCCTCGGGCCCGACCAGCTCCAGCACCTGCGGTTGTTCCGGCCAGCGCCGCAGCAACGCCAGCACCGCACCGACCAGGTCGTCCACATGCAGCGGCATGCTTCGCGCGCGGGTGTCCAGCAGGGGCGCCAGCGGCAGGGGTGCGAGGCGCTCCAGCCAGGCGCTGCTGGCCCCGCCCTCGCCCAGCACCAGGGAGGGGCGCAGCACCACGGCGGGAATGCCCAGGGCCAGCAGGTGCGCATCCGCGCGCGCCTTGCTGGCGAGGAAAGGCACCTCGCAGTCCCCGGCACCGAGGGCGGACACCTGCAGCACCGCCGCACCATGGCGGGCGGCGAGATCGAACAGGGCGCAGGCGCCGTCGGCCTGCAGGTGGGCCTGGCGCGCCAGGTCAGGGTCCAGGGCACCGGCGGCATTGATCACCAGGTCGATGCCGGCAGGCCAGGGGAATTGAAGGGGGTCGTCAGCCAGGCGTTGCAGATCGAGCGGCTGCCAGGCCACGCCCGGCAGGTCGTCGCCCGCCCCCGAGCGGGAGGTGGCGACGACCTCGTGGCCACCGGCGGACAGGGCACGCAGCAGATGACGGCCGATGAAGCCGCTGGCACCGACCAGCAGGATGCGCCTGGTCAAGCTCAGGCCGGCTTGGCCAGAGTCAGTACGAGGATGGCCAGCAGCAGCAGGAAGCCGACCGCGCCATAACCCAGGCTGAAGCCGAGGAAACGGCTGCGCGGGGCGGCATTCGGCGCGTCGCCGGCGTGCAGCACCAGCAGGCGCCGGGTGAAGGCCAGCCAGGCGATGCCGGCCAGCAGATAGAGGATGGAACTGCCCAGCACCCAGGTCAGGCCGAAGGGGATCTGCGCCAGGGCCAGCAGCCACCAGCCAGTGATCGGCAGGGCCACGCCCAGGGCCAGCAACGCCGGTACGCCGAACAGCACCGATTGGCGCAGGTTCGGCGCCCAGCCACCCAGGCCGCCGTGCCAGGCTCGCAGCACGCCCCACAGCAGGCCGCCGGCGACGACGAACAGCAGGAAGGTCAGCGAGCCGTGCAGTATCTGCAGCATCAGGTAGTCATCCATTGTCATTCACTCCATCCGGGCGACGAGCAAAGTGTAGATGGCCGCCGCCGTCAGCCGAGGAACAGCCGGTAGGCCGGGTTGTCGCTCTCGTCCCAATAGGGGTAGCCGATCTCTTCCAGCGCCGCGGGGATCAGGTGGCGCTCGTCCGCCGGCACCTGCAGCCCGGCCACCACGCGGCCGTCGGCGGCGCCGTGGTTGCGGTAGTGGAACAGGGTGATGTTCCAGCGCCCGCCCAGCTTGTTGAGGAAGTTGAACAGCGCGCCGGGGCGCTCGGGGAATTCGAAGCGGAAGATCGACTCGTCCTCCACCCGCGCCGCATGCCCGCCGACCATGTGGCGGATGTGCAGCTTGGCCAGCTCGTTGTCGGTCAGGTCCAGCACCGGGAAACCCTGGTCGCGCAGGCTCTGCACCAGAGCCTCGCGCGGGTCGTTCTCCGGGTGGGTCTGCACGCCGACGAAGATGTGCGCCTCGGCCTCGGTGTTGTAGCGGTAGTTGAATTCGGTGATCTGGCGCTTGCCGATGGCCTCGCAGAAGGCCTTGAAGCTGCCCGGGCGCTCGGGGATGGTCACCGCGATGATCGCCTCGCGCTTCTCGCCCAGTTCGGCGCGCTCGGCCACGTGACGCAGGCGGTCGAAGTTGATGTTGGCGCCCGAGTCGATGGCCACCAGGGTCTGCCCCGTACTGCCTTCGCGCTCCACGTACTTCTTGATCCCGGCCACGGCCAGGGCGCCGGCCGGCTCGGTGATGGAGCGGGTGTCGTCGTAGATGTCCTTGATCGCCGCGCAGATCTCGTCGGTGCTGACGGTGATCACCTCGTCCACGTGCTCGCGGCAGATGTCGAAGGTGTGCTGGCCGATCTGCGCCACGGCCACGCCATCGGCGAACAGCCCGACCTGGCCCAGCACCACGCGCTCGCCGGCGGCCATGGCGGCCTGCAGGCAGTTGGAGTCGTCCGGCTCGACGCCGATCACCTTCACCTCGGGGCGCAGGTACTTCACGTAGGCGGCGATGCCGGCGATCAGGCCGCCGCCGCCCACCGGCACGAAGATGGCGTCCAGGCGCCCGGGGTGCTGGCGGAGGATCTCCATCGCCACCGTGCCCTGCCCGGCGATCACGTGCGGGTCGTCGTAGGGGTGGATATAGACGTAGCCCTTCTCGTCCACCAGCTTCAGCGAATAGGCCAGCGCCTCGGGGAAGGCATCGCCGTGCAGCACCACCTTGCCGCCCCGGGCGCGCACGCCCTGGACCTTGAGCTCGGGTGTGGTGCGCGGCATCACGATGGTCGCCTTGATCCCCAGCTCGCGGGCCGCCAGGGCCAGGCCCTGGGCGTGGTTGCCGGCCGAGGCGGTGACCACGCCACGCGCCAGCTCCTCGGCAGTGAGCTGCGCCAGCTTGTTGTAGGCGCCGCGAATCTTGAAGGAGAACACCGGCTGCAGGTCCTCGCGCTTGAGCAGCACCTGGTTGCCGAGGCGTTCGGACAGGCGCAGCGCGGGTTGCAGGGGGGTTTCCACCGCCACGTCATAAACGCGCGAGGTGAGGGTCTTCTTCACGTAGTCTTCGAGCATCACGGCTTCACTGGCGGGGCATGCGGGGATGGGCGAGTCTACCCCAGGGCTTCGTCGCCCGACCACAGAGAATGCGGGGTTTTACCGCGCCGACCGGCTATAATCCGCGCCCGCATTTCCTTTCATACGTGGACCACCAGCATGACCCAGGACCAGCTCAAGCAGGCAGTCGCCCAGGCCGCAGTCGACCATATCCTCCCGCTGCTCGACAGCAAGAGCGTCGTCGGCGTCGGCACCGGATCGACCGCCAACTTCTTCATCGACGCCCTGGCTCAGCACAAGATGGCCTTCGACGGCGCGGTCGCCAGCTCCGAAGCCACCGCCCAACGCCTGAAGGGCCACGGCATCCCGGTCTACGACCTGAACGCGGTGGACGCCCTGGAGTTCTACGTGGACGGCGCCGACGAGAGCGACGCGCACCTGAACCTGATCAAGGGTGGCGGCGCCGCCCTGACCCGCGAGAAGATCGTCGCCGCCGTGGCGCGCACCTTCATCTGCATCGCCGACGGCAGCAAGCTGGTGCCGGTGCTCGGCGCCTTCCCGCTGCCGGTGGAGGTCATCCCCATGGCCCGCAGCCACGTGGCACGCCAGCTGGTGAAGCTGGGCGGCGACCCGGTCTACCGCGAAGGCGTGGTCACCGACAACGGCAACATCATCCTCGACGTGCACAACCTCTCGATCACCGACCCGGTGACCCTGGAAGCGCAGATCAACGCCATCGTCGGCGTGGTCACCAACGGCCTCTTCGCCGCCCGCCCCGCCGACCTGCTGCTGCTCGGCACAGCCGAAGGCGTGAAGACGCTGAAGGCGTAAGAATCCGAGCCCGGCATGCAACGTGCCGGGCTCCTGTAATGCGACAACCGGCCACTGCCCGGCACCTCAGCATCAAAATGCCATCAAGCCTCCACCTCTGATAGGCTCTGCCCCCGCGAAACACTCCCCTCCCATAAAGGAATGCCATGAAGAAGGAAGCCTTCATCACGCTGTCGCTGTGCCTGCTGCTCAGTGGCTGCTTCGAAACCCCCGTCGAGAAGACCGACAAGGCCATCGGCCTGTACCGCCCGGATACCACCGCACCGCAGCAGATGCAGGAAGCCCATGAGCTGCTGGAAAGCGCCGCCGAGGAAAAGGAACCCCGCGCCCAGTACATGCTGGCCAAGATGTACGAACGCGGCGACGGCGTCGCACAGGATTTCAACAAGGCCTTCGCGCTCTACACCCAGTCGTCCCTCAACGGCAACGGTGATGCCTCCTACATGCTGAGCCGGTACCTGGAAGACGAGCAGTTCGGCCAGAAGGTCGACCTGCAGCAGTCGAAGGGCTTCCTGGAGAAAGGTGCCGCCCAAGGCTCCTACACCGCCAAGCTGCTGCTGGGCCTGGCCCTGCTCAACGGCAACGCCCCCTTCCAGCAGGACCTCGACAAGGCGGAGAGCCTGCTGCAGGAAGTCGCCGAGAAAGCCACCGTCGAAGGCCATCGCCTGCATGCCCAGCAGGGCCTGGCTACCCTGTATGGCGATGCCACCCTGGGCAAGCTCGACCAGGAAAAGGTCGTGAAGGCCTACGAGTACCTGGCGCAGCACGGCCCTTCCGGCTACCCGTCGGTGCTGATGGGGCTGTTCGACGGCCACATCCCCGCGCTGGAGGACCCGGCCCGGCGCAAGGCGGTCTACGAGCAATACGGCCAGAGCAACGCCCAGGTGAAGATGCTTTATCTGGCCGGGGCCTTTGGCGAGGGTGAGGGTGCGCTCATCAGCGAGGCGGACTACCGCAAGCTGCTCGCTGACGCGTCCGCCAAGGGCGATCGCCTGGCATCGAGCCTGGGTTGCCGCATCTTCGCACCGGGCCTGATACGCGCCAATGGCGCCGGCGATCCGGCCCAAGCCCAGCAAGTGCTCGCCTGGTGCGACGCCGAGGCCCGGAAGGGCGAACCGTTCGGCCAGAGCACTGTCGCCGCCCTCAACCTGCTCAAGGGTGAGTACAAGCAGGCATTCATCTGGGCGACCATCGCCCTGGTGGAAGGTAACCGTGACGGCACCCTGGTAATCACGCGGCTCGCAGGGGCCGGCTTCAACCCCCCGGAAGCCGAGGTGAACGACCTGCTGCGGGAAGCCAAAGCCCTGCGCACCGACATCAAGGCCGCCCAGGCCAACTACCGCGACAAGACCCTCAGCCTGCCCCAGGTAGAGCGTCCCTGGTATTGAGCCCAGTCCACGGGGCGCGTCGCTTGCGAAGCGCCCCGTGGAACATCGAGCGTCACTCCCCCGCCGGCTTGCTGAACCTGTAGAACAGGTTCGGCTCGCTGACCAGGTACAGATTCCCTTCGTTATCCATCGCCACGCCCTCCGCCTGCGGCACGCCGCGGGTCAGGCCGTGCATGCCGCGCAGCAGCGACAGGCTGCTGATGGGCTTGCCGTCGGCGTTGATCTCCAGCACAAGCCGCGACTCGTCGGACAGCGCCAGCAGATGGCCGCTGCGGTCGTCGTATTGCAGGCTGGAAAGGTCGCGGACGAAGAGCCCGGCGTCGCGCTTGGGGTCGTCCACCACGTGCACCGCGAAGGGCTTGTCCGGATTGGTGTGGGGGAAGCCGTGGACTTCGTAGATGCGCACCGGGTCGCGCTCCTTGGCCACGAACAGGCGCTGCCCGGCGGGGTCGTAGGCCAGCCCCTCGAAGCCCTTGTTGCCGTTGAGGCCGATGCCCAGGGAGAGCTGCTGCGACTCGCTGGCGTCCAGGCGGGTGGTGTCCTCGTCCAGGCGCACCTTGACCAGGCGTTGCAGGCGCTCGTCGGTGATGACGTAGACGCCCTTGCTGATGTACTCGACGGCCTCCGGATCGCCGAAGCCTTCCAGGTCGATGCGCCGGATGATGTGGCCGTCCAGGGACATCTCGATGATCTGCGGGCGCTGGTTGGTGACCGTCAGCAAGCTGTGGCGGTCCGGGTCGTAGGTAAGCGCGGAGACATCGTCGTCCAGCCCCTCGATGGGCAGGGCCTCGACGGTCACCCGGTAGTCCGGCAGCCAGATCGAGCGCTCGCGCCACTCCGAAGCGTGGCGCCATTCTTGCACGATGAACCAGCCGCGCTCGAACAGGCGAAACTCCTGGGCGGCGATGCCGAGCACCAGCAGCACACAGAACAACAGGCCGGAAACCAGCCAACGGGGAGTCAGGAAGGATCGCATCGGGACAAACTCTAGGGTTCAGGGGCGCGCCGAGGATACAAGAGTGCGCCATTGTGATGCCTGAACCGAAACTTAATGCACAGGCCCATGCACCCTCCCGGCACCCCACCGTTACCAAAGGGGACGAAACATGGCGGCGCCATTGCTACCCGAACGGGTCATGACCACCCTGCACACCATCGCCCTGGCGGTGGAGACCCTCGCCGAGGAGGTGCCTCGCCCGCGCCTGCTCGAAGGCAGCGGCGTCGCCTGCAGCGACCTCGACACCCCCGACAAGCTGATCACCCACGCCCAGGAACTGCGCGTCTTCGCCAACGCCCTGAGCTGCACGCGCGACCCGGCGCTGGGGCTGTCCCTGGGCCTGCGCATGCACGTCTCCGCCTACGGCATCCTCGGCTACACCATGCTCGCCAGCCGCACCCTGCGCGATGCGCTGAACATCGCCCTGGCCAACGCCTCGCTGCTGGGCAGCTACTTCACCCTGGCCCTGGAGGAGGACGGCGCCGAGGCCCGGCTGGTCGCCACCGGCTACCGCTATGCGCCGGAGCTGATGGTGTTCAACAGCGAGCTGTGCCTCACCTCGCTGCTCACGGTGATCCAGGACCTGCTCGGCGAGGCCGTGCGCCCGCGGCGGGTGCGCCTGCCCTATCGCCCGCCGCTGCATGCGGCCGCCTACACGGAGAAGCTCGGCTGCCCGGTGGACTTCGGCGATTCGCGCACAGCGCTCTGCTTCAACGCCGCGCTGCTCGACCGCACCCTGCCCCTGGCCGACCCGGTGACCTGCCACCACGGCCTGCAGCAGTGCCAGAAGCTCGACGCCCAGCTCACCAGCCGCCACGACGTGCTCGACCAGATCCGCGAGCACCTGGCCGGCCACCTCAGCGAAGCCAGCAACCTGGACCGCGTCGCCCGCAGCCTGCATCGCTCCGAACGCACCCTGCGCCGCCATTTGCAGCGCCTCAACACCAGCTACCAGCGCCTGCTGGACGAAGTGCGCTACGACAAGGCCCGCCAGTTGCTGTTGCAGACCGACCTGCCGATCTACCTGATCGCCGAACAGCTCGGCTACGCCGAGACCGCCAGTTTCCGCCACGCCTTCCAGCGCTGGAGCGGCCAGCCGCCGAGCCAGTACCGGCGCTGATCCGGCTCCGCATTCGCCCGCTCCCCCACTCCGGGCGTTCCCGGGCTACGTCTCCTATGGATGCAATCCAGCGGATTTTCCGCGTTCGCGGAAACCACTGTCGCGGGGTGCCTTCGCCGGCCGTCATCCCCGCGAACGCGGGGCCCCACTGAAAGAGCCCAGGCCTCCATCCTTCCCACCGGCACCCGCCAGCAAATTGTCCGAAATTATCCCCTTTTGACCGTTTCTATCGTTCTGCGCCCCGCACGCCGCTGACAGAATCAAAGGCGCCAGGGGCCTTTGCGTCACACGAAAAAGCCCAATAAGAACAATCCCTTAGAGCTTGCGATAAGCATGTCCAGTGCGATCAGCATCGACCGTGTCTGCATGGAGTTCGGCGATCCGGGGCAGGGCGTCCGCGCCCTGGACGAGGTTTCCCTGGAGATCCGCGCCAACGAGTTCTTCACCCTCCTCGGCCCTTCCGGCTGCGGCAAGACCACCCTCCTGCGCCTGATCGCCGGGTTCGAACAGCCCAGCGCCGGTGCCATCCGCCTCTACGGCGAGGAGATGCAGGGCCTGCCGCCCTTCCGCCGCCCGGTCAACACCGTGTTCCAGAGCTACGCGCTGTTCCCGCACATGACGGTGGCGCAGAACATCGGCTTCGGCCTCGAGATGCAGGGCCGCCCCAAGGCCGAGATCCAGGCCACGGTGCAGCGCATGCTGGAGCTGGTGAAACTGCCGGACGTCGTCCGGCGCCGTGCCGACCAGCTCTCCGGCGGCCAGCAGCAGCGCATCGCCCTGGCCCGTGCCCTGGCCAGCCGGCCCAAGGTGCTGCTGCTGGACGAATCCCTCTCGGCGCTGGACCAGAAGCTGCGCAAGGACATGCAGATCGAGCTCAAGCGCCTGCAGCACGAGACCGGCATCACCTTCATCTTCGTCACCCACGACCAGGAAGAAGCCCTGACCATGTCCGACCGCATCGCGGTGATGCACAAGGGGCGCATCCTCCAGGTCGGCAGCCCGACCGAGATCTACGAAGCGCCGGTGGACCGCACCGTGGCCGACTTCATCGGCGAGACCAACTTCCTCGATGCCGAGGCGCTGGACGCCGGCGTGCGCCTGGCCGATGGCCAGATGCTCGATGCCCCCGGCGAGCGCCGTGGCCCGGTGACCCTGGCCATCCGCCCGGAGCGCATCGCCATCGACCGGGACGGCAATCTCGAAGGCGAAGTGGAAACGGTGGTCTACGTCGGCACCGACACCCTCTACCTGCTGCGCGTGGCCGGGCAGAGCGGCTTCCGCGTACGCCGGCAGAACCGCGACGGCGCCGGTGGCTGCCTGGAGGCCGGCACCCGCGTGCGCCTGCAGGTGCCCGCCAGCGCGGTACGGGTACTGCCGCGATGAGCAGCCTGCGCGCCCTGGCCGAGGCCCGTCAGCTGCGTCGGCGCCTGCTGCTGGCGGCGCCGGCCATGCTCACTCTCGGCCTGTTCCTGCTGCTGCCCCTGGGCATCATGTTGCTGGTCTCGCTGCTGCAACCGGGCGACTACGGCGGCGTGAAGTGGGGCGAGTACTCGCTGGAGGCCTACGTCAACTTCCTCTACGAGCGGGACCTGGACGACAGCCTGGTGTTCAACACCGACTACCTGCAGATCTTCCAGCGCTCGTTCTGGCTGTCGGTGATGACCACCGCCGGCTGCCTGCTGATCGGCTTCCCCACCGCGCTCTACCTGGCGCTGCAGAACGAGCGCAAGCGCAACCTGCTGCTGTTCCTGGTCACGGTGCCCTTCTGGACCAACCTGCTGGTGCGGGTCTACGCGTGGATCCTGCTGCTGCGCAATGGCGGGCTGGTGGACAGCGGCCTGCACGGGCTGGGGCTCACCGACAAGGCGCTGGGCATCCTCTATACCGACGGTGCGGTGATCATCGGCCTGCTCTATACCTTCCTGCCGTTCATGGTGCTGCCCATCTACACCAGCCTGGAGAAACTCGACTGGCGCCTGGTGGAGGCGGCCTTCGACCTGGGCGCCAACCGCTTCCAGGCCCTGAAGCGGATCATCCTGCCGCTGGCGATGCCGGGCGTGATGGCCGGGGTGATCCTGGTGTTCATCCCCTCGCTCGGCAACTACATCATCCCCGAGCTGCTGGGGGGCGGTAAGTCGCTGATGATCGGCAACCTCATCCAGCTGCAGTTCGGCGCCTCGCACAACTGGCCGCTGGGCGCGGCGCTGTCCTTCGCCCTGCTCGGCTTCGTGCTGCTGGCGATGCTGCTCTACAGCCTGCGCTTCAAGCCGGGCACCGCCGGAGGCCACCCATGAACCTGCAAGGCCCGCTCTGGCGCTTCACCGGCGTGCGCCCCACCGCCTGGCTGTTCTTCGCCTTCCTCTACGTGCCGATCCTGGTGCTGGTGGCGCTGAGCTTCAACGGCGGCCAGTCGGCGACCATCTGGGAGAGCTTCAGCCTCAAGTGGTACGCGGTGGTGGCCAACGACCCGGAGATCGTCCGCGCGGCGAAGAACTCGCTGCTGGTGGCCACCTTTGCCACCCTGATCGCCACCGCCCTGGCCACCCTCGCGGCCCTGGGCATGCGCGGCCGCGCCTTCCATGGGCAGATCGCCATGAGCGGCGTGCTCGGCCTGCCGCTGCTGGTGCCGGAGATCGTCACCGCCGTGGCGACGCTGATGTTCTTCGCCTTCGTCGGCCTGAAGCTGTCGCTGTTCACCATCCTCATCGCCCACGTGGTGTTCTGCATCCCCTTCGCCTACCTGCCGATCCGCGCACGGCTGGAGGGCATGGACCCGCGCCTGGCCGAGGCCGCCGCCGATCTCTACGCCTCACCCTGGAAGGCCTTCTGGAAGATCACCTTCCCGCTGCTGACGCCCGGCATCCTTTCGGGGGCGATGCTCGCCTTCATCATTTCCATGGACGATTTCGTCATCACCTACTTCGTCGCCGGGGCCGGCGCGACCACCCTGCCGGTGTACATCTTCAGCTCCATCAGGATGGGCATATCGCCGAAGATCAACGCGATTTCCTCGATCATCCTGGTGATTTCCATAGCGTTCGTTGCGTTGTCCTACTACATCGGCCAGCGCAAGCGCTGAGCCCAAAGGAGCCCGTCATGACCCGCACCACACCGCTCGCGCTCTCCCTGCTGCTCGCCCTGGGCCTGTCCGGCACCGCCCAGGCGGCCGGCACCCTGCACCTGGCCAACTGGTCGGACTACTTCCCACCGGAGCTGCTGAAGAAGTTCGAGAAGGACACCGGCATCAAGGCCACCCTCGACGCCTACGACAGCAACGAGACGCTGCTGGCCAAGCTCAAGGCCGGTGGCGGCGCCTACGACGTGGTGGTGCCGTCGGACAGCTTCATCCAGATCATGGCCACCGACGGCCTGCTGCAGAAGTTCGACAAGGCCCAGCTGCCGAACCTGAAGAACCTCAAGGCCAACTTCCAGAGCCTCGACTTCGACCCCGGCCACGACTACAGCGTGCCCTACCTCTGGGGCACCACCGGCTACAGCTACGACAGCAAGCAGGTGCCAGGCGGGGCCCTGGAAGAAAGCTGGAAACCCTTCTTCGAGCCGCCGGCCGAACTCAAGGGCAAGGTGGTGGCGCTCAACTCCATCGAAGACCTCTACATCGCCGCGTCCCACTACCTGTCCATCGACCAGTGCACCGAGGACCCGAAGGACGCGAAGAAGATCCAGGACCTGCTGCTGGGCCAGAAGCCCCTGCTGGCCATGTACAACAGCGACGGCACCATCGAGCGCATGGCCGCGGGCGAAGTGGCCATGCACATGCAGTGGAACGGCGCCTACCACCGCGCCCACGCCCAGCGCGACAGCCTGGTGTACGTCTATCCGAAGGAAGGCATCCACCTGTTCATCGACAACTTCGTGATCCCCAAGGACGCGGCCAACGTCGCGGAGGCCCACGCCTTCATCAACTGGATGATGGCGCCGGAGAACATCGCCGCCGCCTCCAACTTCGCCAAGTACAACAACGCCATCGAAGGCTCCGAGAAGTTCATGGAGAAGGAGCTGTTCGATGACCCGGCCATCAACACCCCGCAGGACAAGCTGGACCGCCTGAAGAGCTTCAAGCTCTGCTCGCCCAAGGCCCTGAACCTGCGCAGCAAGGTATGGACCAAGCTGAAGAAATGACCACCATCCGGCCCGCCGCCCGGCGGGCCGGACGACCCCGAGCCAGCAGGCGCGTCGATGGGAGCGATGCGCCGGCGACCCGCGCCCTGCCGCGCCCATCGACAAGAACAAGAGAGTGAACGCCATGCCCCGCATCACCCGCCACAGCGCCATCCCCCGCAGCGGCCGACCACCCGCCAGCTGACACCGGGCCACCCGGCCCGCCCATCGACGCACGACGCGCCCGACGATCCACCCCAGCGCCTGCCCGGCAGGTGCCAGCGAGGTATTCCCATGAGCAAAGCCTTCGACGACTTCACCCACAGCGCCCAGGGCACCCACCTGCGACGCATCCTCGGCCTGCCGGCTCTGGTGTTCTTCGGCCTGGTGTACATGGTGCCGCTGACGGTGTTCACCACCTACGGCGTGGTCACCGAGATGACCGGCGGGCGCACCGCGCTGGCCTATGTCGCCACCCTGGCGGCGATGCTCTTCACCGCCTTCTCCTACAGCTTCATGGTGCGCAAGTACCCGGTGGCCGGGTCCGCGTACTCCTACGCCAGCCTGAGCTTCGGCCCGGCGGTGGGCTTCCTCGCCGGCTGGTCGCTGCTGCTCGATTACCTGTTCCTGCCGATGATCAACTACCTGGTGATCGGCCTGTTCCTCAACATCGCCTTCCCCGCCGTGCCCGCCTGGGCCTTCGTGGTGGCGGCGGTGGCCCTGGTCACCCTGCTCAACCTGCGCGGCATCGGCTCGGTGTCGGGCATGAGCAACGCCATCGTCGGCGCGCAGCTGGTGTTCGTCGTGGTGTTCCTGGCGATGTCGGCGCGTACCCTGGCCGGCGGCGAAGTCGATCTCCTGGCCCCGCTGCTGGGCGACGGCACCCAGCCGGGCCTGGTGCCGCTGATGGCCGGTGCGGCGGTACTGTGCCTGTCCTTCCTCGGCTTCGACGCGGTGTCCACCCTCGCCGAGGAGGCCCGCGACCCGCGCCGCGACATCCCCCGCGCCATCGTCATGACCACGGTCACCGCCGGGCTGCTGTTCATCCTCCTGGCCCTGGTGGCGCAACTGGTGTTCCCCGGCAGTGCCTTCAAGGACCCGGACGCCGCAGCCACCGAGGTGATGCTCAAGGCCGGCGGCGGCCTGCTGGAGGCCTTCTTTACCGCCGCCTACGTGGCCGGCGCCGCCGGGTCCGCCCTGGCGTCACAGGCCTCGGTGTCGCGCATCCTGTTCAGCATGGGCCGCGACGGCATTCTCCCGCGCCGCCTCTTCGGCCGCCTCTCGCCGCGCTACCGGACGCCGACCCTGTCGATCCTGCTGGTGTCCCTGGTCTCGCTGCTGGCCATCGTCATCGACCTCACCACCCTGGCCTCGATGATCAGCTTCGGCGCCCTGGTGGCCTTCTCCGTGGTCAACCTGGCGGTGATCCACAGCCACCTGCTGGACGGCCAGCCCCACGGCCTCGGCGACACGCTGCGCTACGGCCTGCTGCCACTGATCGGCTTCGGCCTGATCGCCTGGCTGTGGACCAGCCTCTCGGCGCTGACCCTGGGCATTGGCCTGGCGTGGTTCGCCATGGGCTTGCTCTACCTGGCCTGGCACACCGGCGGCTTCAGGCGGCCGGCACCCCAGGTGCAGTTCTCCGAACACTGATCGAACCGACCCTCCAACCAGCCCGCAAGGAGCCGGACATGCTGACCATCTACAGCGACGACCACCACCTGCACCACGGCAAGCACGAACTCATCGGCGGCCAGTTCACCCCCTGCTTCGAGAAGCCCAGCCGCGCCGACATGGTGCTGGACCGCGCCAAGGCTGTTCAGCTCGGCGCCATCCAGGCGCCACAGGACTTCGGCCTCGCGCCGATCCTGCGGGTGCACGGCGAAGGTTTCGTGCGCTTTCTGCAGAACGCCTGGGCCGACTGGCAGGCCAAGGGCCGCAGCCACGACATGCTGCCCATCGCCTGGCCGACCCGGCGCCTGCGCCAGGTGGAGCCCACCGACATCGACGGCCGCCTGGGCTACTACTCCTTCGATGCCGGCGCGCCCATCACCGCCGGCACCTGGCAGGCCATCACCAGCTCGGCCAACGTCGCCCTCAGCGGCCAGGCCGAACTGGCCAGGGGCGCGCGCGGGGTGTTCTCCCTGTGCCGCCCGCCGGGCCATCACGCCGCCGCCGACTACATGGGCGGCTATTGCTACCTGAACAACGCCGCCATCGCCGTGCAGGCGCTGCTGGACAAGGGCGCCAGGCGCGTCGCGGTACTGGATGTGGACTACCACCACGGCAACGGCACCCAGGACATCTTCTACGACCGCGCCGACGTGCTCTTCACCTCGATCCACGGCGACCCGCGCTTCGAGTACCCCTATTTCCTCGGCTTCGCCGACGAGAAGGGCGTAGGCGCAGGGGCCGGCTTCAACTTCAACTACCCGCTGGCCGAGGGCAGCGACTGGGCGGTGTGGAGCCAGGCCCTGGCCGACGCCTGCCGGCAGATAGCGGCCTTCGCGCCGGATGCGCTGGTGGTCTCGCTGGGCGTGGACACCTTCAAGGAGGACCCCATCTCGCAGTTCAAGCTCGACAGCCCGGACTACCTGCGCATGGGCGAGATCATCGGCCAGCTCGGCCTGCAGACCCTGTTCGTGATGGAGGGGGGTTACGCGGTGGAGGAGATCGGCATCAACGCGATCAATGTGCTGCAGGGGTTCGAGAGCGTGGCGTGAGGGCGTTCCGGCCTGTGAGTCGGGTCGTACCCGGCAGGCGCCATCCTCTCTTTCGGAAGAGGAAATCCTCCAACGAAAAACGGCCCCGTAATGGGGCCGTTTGTGGGGAGGGGCTGGATCAGTTGACCCGCTCGACGAACTCGACGTCGATCTCGCGCCCCATCAGGTCGCGATCCACCTCGCCGGTCAGCTTGACCTGGGCCTTGTCGTCGATGGCGTGGGGCGGCCAGTCCTCGTCGTCGATCTCGACCTTGATGGTGCCGGTGGCGTCCTTGAATTCGTAGATATCGCCCTTGATGCGCTTGACGATCTGACCCTGCAGCACCACGGCGGCGTCGTCGGCGGCCTCCATGGCGGCGGCCACGGTGGTGACCTGGGGCGTGGAGCCGGGGCCGGTGTAACTGGAGGCCAGGGCGGCGTTGGAGAACAGCGGGGCGAGGAGCAGGGCGAGGTACTTGGTGTTCATGGGCTTGATCCCGTTCGATGTGGTTGACGGGATCAGGCTAGGGCCGCGCGCTGAAGCGAGCCTTAAAAGCGCCTTAAGCGAAGCTGAATCGCGTCAGCCACGCTCGGGGCCATCGATGTCGTCGGACTTGCGGAATACGTAGAAGAGGTTGGGCTCGCTGACCATATAGATGTCGCCGCGCTCGTCCATGGCCACGCCTTCGGCACGGGGGATGCGCTTGGCCAGGCCATTGAGCCCGCCCAGCAGGCTGATGAAGCTCACCGGCTCGCCGGTCTCGTCCAGCTCCAGCAGCAGGTTCGATTGCGCGGAGAGCACCAGCAGGTGGCCGGTGCGCGGGTCGACGCTGAGGGCCGACAGGTTGCGCATGCCCAGTCCGTAGCCCGGCAGCGGGCGCAGGGCGCCTTCCAGGTGGCGGCTGCCGTCGCTGGCCAGGCTGAACATCTCCGGCGTGCGTTCCTTGCCCAGCAGCAGGCGGCCCTGGGCGGGGTCCCAGGCGATGCCCTCGAAGCCCTTGTTGCCGGAATCCGGGAAGCCCAGGTCGAACTCGTCGCCCTGGCTTACGTCCAGCTCGCGGGTCAGCGGGTCGAGGCGGAAGATCGACAGGCTGCGGCGTCGCTCGTCGGTGACCGCGACGTTGCCGTTTTCCAGCACCGCCACGCCCTCGGGGTTGGAGAAGCCCTTGAGCGGGATGCGTCGCAGCACGTCGCCGTCGCGGGTCAGCTCCACCAGTTGCGGCACCTTGCCGGTGACGGTGAACAGGGTGCCGGTGACCGGGTTGTAGGCGAGATCGGAGGTCTCGTCGTTCTCGAGGCCGGCCAGGGGCTTGCCCTGCAGCACCGCCTTGTAGCCCGGCAGCCAGATGCTGGCGGCACGCTCGCCCTTGCTCAGGTTGCGTTCGCTGAGCCAGAGGGAGGCGCGGTCATCGAGGTGCAGGTAGCGGATGGAGGCGACGCAGGCCGCGAACAGCACCAGAAGGGTGCAGGTGCGGAAATTGGGGCGGGGAAAGGACATGGCCATTGGCTACGGCTTCGGCTGGTGGCAGTCAGATCGCCTGCCACCGCCGAAGTTCCCTGGCGCCCCTCAGATGACGCCGCTGTCGAACGAGGAGTGGCCGACCAGTTCCAGGGTGAGGGCGTCGCCCTTGTTCAGCGGACCGACGCCGACGGGGGTGCCGGTCAGCACCACGTCGCCCGGCTGCAGGCTGAAGTGCTGGCTGATGGCCTGGAGCAGCGGCAGCACCGGGTTGAGCATGTCGCGGCTGTTGCCGTCCTGGCGCACGTCGCCGTTGATGGTCAGGCGGATGCCGATGTCGTCGAGCGCCTCGATGGCATCGCCCGGCACGAAGGGCGCCAGCACGCAGGCACCGTCGAAGGCCTTGGCGACTTCCCAGGGCCAGCCCTTCTCCTTGAGCCTGGCCTGCACGTCGCGCAGGGTCAGGTCCAGGGCCGGGGCGAAGCCGGAGATGGCGTCACGGGCCTCTTCCAGGCTGGGGTTGCGCGACAGCGGCTTGCCGATCAGCACGGCGATCTCCGCTTCGTAGTGCACCACGCCACGGTCCTCGGGAATGGAGAAACCGCCCTCGATGGCCACCACACTGGACGCCGGCTTGATGAACAGCAGCGGCTCGGTGGGCACCGGGTTGTTCAGCTCCTTGGCGTGCTCGGCGTAGTTGCGGCCGATGCACACGACCTTGCCGAGGGGGAAATGGATGCGGGTGCCGTCGACGTACTGGTGCTGATAGCTCATTTACCGACTCCTGAACGGTGTGGATGCAAAACAGGCGGGGGATCGCTCCACCGCCTGCCTGCTCAATTGAAGATCTTGCCGGGGTTCATGATTCCGTTGGGATCGAACACCGCCTTGATGGCCTTCATCACGGCGATCTCGGGCTCCGAGCGGCTGTAGGTGAGGTAGTCGCGCTTGGTCATGCCCACGCCGTGTTCGGCGGAGATCGAGCCGTTGTACTTCTGCACGGTCTCGAACACCCACTTGTTGACGGTCGCGCACTTGGCGAAGAACTCGTCCTTGGACAAGGCGTCCGGCTTGAGGATGTTCAGGTGCAGGTTGCCGTCGCCGATGTGGCCGAACCAGACCACTTCGAAATCGGGGTAGTTGGCTTCGACGATGGTGTCGATGTCCTTGAGGAAGGCCGGCACCTTGGAAACGGTCACCGAGATGTCGTTCTTGTAGGGCGTCCAGTGGGAGATGGTCTCGGAGATGTACTCGCGCAGCTTCCACAGGTTCTGCAGCTGTTGCTCGCTCTGGCTCATCACGCCGTCCAGCACCCAGCCTTGCTCGACGCAATGCTCGAAGGTGGCCAGGGCGTCGTTGGCCACCTCCTCGGTGGTGGCCTCGAACTCCAGCAGCGCATAGAAGGGGCATTCGGTCTCGAAGGCCGCCGGCACGTCGCCACGGGCCATGATCTTGGCCAGGGCCTTGTCGGAGAAGAATTCGAAGGCGGTGAGGTCGAGCTTGCTCTGGAACGCGTGCAGCACCGGCATGATCGAGTCGAAGTCCGGGGTGCCGAGGACCATCGCGGTGAGGTTCTTCGGCGCACGATCCAGGCGCATGGTGGCCTCGACCACGAAGCCCAGGGTGCCTTCGGCGCCAATGAACAGCTGGCGCAGGTCATAGCCGGTGGCGTTCTTGATCAGGTCCTTGTTCAGCTCCAGCAGCTCGCCGGTGCCGGTGACGACTTTGAGGCCGGCGACCCAATTGCGGGTCATGCCGTAGCGAATGACCTTGATCCCGCCGGCATTGGTGCCGATGTTGCCGCCAATCTGGCTGGAACCGGCAGACGCGAAGTCCACCGGGTAGTACAGCCCCTTGTCCTCGGCGAAGTTCTGCAGCTGCTCGGTGACGACACCCGGCTGGCACACGGCGGTGCGGTCGAATTCGTTGAATTCGAGGATCTGGTTCATGTAGTCGAACGCCACGACCACCTCGCCATGGGCGGCGACGGCGGCGGCGGAAAGGCCGGTACGGCCGCCCGACGGCACCAGGGCGACCTTGTGCTGGTTGGCCCAGCGGACGATGGCCTGCACCTGCTCGATGGTCTTGGGGAAGACGATGGCGGTGGGCGCCGGGGCGAAATGCTTGGTCCAGTCCTTGCCGTAGGCGTTCAGGGAATCGGCGTCGGTCAGCACCTTGCCAGGCTCAACCAGGGTCTTCAGCTCTTCGATCAGGGCAACGTTGGTCATCAAGGGAACTCTCGAATCATTCATGGTCGCCCTGAGAACGTTTCAGGTCGCAACCGAGCAAGGAAAAAGGAGAACATGCTAGCATACGCACCCCGTGAATCATGCCTCACAGGCCTTTTCCGGGGTAGCTGCCGCACAGCCTTCTGAACTTTTCTACCGGGACAAATAGGTACGCAGATGAGCAAGACCTCCCTCGACAAGAGCAAGATCAAGTTCCTTCTCCTCGAAGGCGTCCACCAGAACGCCGTGGACACCCTGAAGGCCGCCGGCTACAGCAACATCGAGTACCTCAAGGGCGCGCTCTCCGATGACGAGCTGAAGGAAAAGATCGCCGATGCCCACTTCATCGGCATCCGCTCCCGCACCCAGCTGACCGAGGAAGTGTTCGACTGCGCCAAGAAGCTGATCGCCGTGGGCTGCTTCTGCATCGGTACCAACCAGGTCGACCTGAACGCCGCCCGCGAACGCGGCATCGCCGTGTTCAACGCCCCCTATTCCAACACCCGCTCGGTCGCCGAGCTGGTCCTGGCCGAAGCCATCCTGCTGCTGCGCGGCATCCCGGAGAAGAACGCCTCCTGCCACCGTGGCGGCTGGATCAAGTCGGCGGCCAACTCCTTCGAGATCCGCGGCAAGAAGCTCGGCATCGTCGGCTACGGCTCCATCGGCACCCAGCTCTCGGTGCTGGCCGAGGCCCTGGGCATGCAGGTGTTCTTCTACGACACCCTGACCAAGCTGCCGCTGGGCAACGCCACGCAGATCGGCGACCTGCACGAGCTGCTGGGCATGAGCGACATCGTCTCCCTGCACGTTCCCGAGCTGCCCTCCACCCAGTGGATGATCGGCGAGAAGGAAATCCGCGCCATCAAGAAGGGCGGCATCCTGATCAACGCCGCGCGCGGCACCGTGGTCGAGCTGGACCACCTGGCCGCCGCCATCAAGGACGAGCACCTGATCGGCGCCGCCATCGACGTGTTCCCGGTCGAGCCCAAGTCCAACGACGAAGAGTTCGAAAGCCCGCTGCGTGGCCTGGATCGCGTGATCCTCACCCCGCACATCGGTGGCTCCACCGCCGAGGCCCAGGCCAACATCGGCCTGGAAGTGGCCGAGAAGCTGGTCAAGTACAGCGACAACGGCACCTCCGTGTCCTCGGTCAACTTCCCCGAAGTGGCCCTGCCGTCGCACCCCGGCAAGCACCGCCTGCTGCACATCCACGCCAACGTTCCCGGCGTGATGAGCGAGATCAACAAGGTGTTCGCCGACAATGGCATCAACATCTCCGGCCAGTACCTGCAGACCAACGCCAAGGTCGGCTACGTGGTGATCGACGTCGACGCCGAGTACTCGGACCTGGCGCTGGAGAAGCTGCAGCACGTCAACGGCACCATTCGCAGCCGCGTCCTGTTCTGACCCCCAGGGCTGCTGCGCGTCGGCGATACGGCGTTGGAAACGGCTTCGAAGTGCTCATTCACAGATGTGAACTCCGCGCTTCTCGGCCATTCCCGCCTTGTCTCGCTCTAGCTCGCGAGCCCTGACGAGGGAGCTGGGTAAATAAAAAGGGGGGCTTTGGCCTCCCTTTTTCATGTCTGCGTTTCGAGCTGAAGACTCGACAAGATGAGCTCGTGCCGTAGGGTGTGCTGCGCGCACCGCCGCGCGGTGCTTCCGGCGAGCCCTGCACGTCGGTCATACGGCGTTGGAATCACCCGGGAAGCGCTCATTTACAGATGTGAACTCCGCGCTTCTCGGCTGATTCCGCCTTGTCTCGCCCTGGCTCGCGAGCCCTGACGACAGAGCTGGACAATGAAAAGGGAGGCCTCGGCCTCCCTTTTCATGCCCGCGATTTCACGTTCATTTCACGGTGACGGTGATCTTCTCGGAGATGACCGGCGGGTCCAGCGGTACGTGGTTCTTGTCACCCACCAGCAACTGCAGGGTGTGCTTGCCCGGCGGCAGGGTAATCTGGGTTTCGGTCTGGCCCTTGCCGAAGTGCTTGAGGTTGTCGGTCATCGGCAGCGGCATGTTCATCGCCGGTTCCTTGTCGACATCGATCAGCAGGTGGTGGTGGCCCGTGGCGGGCGAATCGACCCCGGCCGGGGCGACGCCCATGCCCTGCAAACCGAACTTGACGCTGAACGTCTTGTCCACAGTGGCGCCGTCGGCGGGCTCGATGAAATAGACCTTCGCGCCTTCGGGCGCCGGTGTGCGCGGCATCTCGGCGAACGTCGCGGTGGAAACCACCGCCAGCAGGGCCGCAAGGCCCAGGGGAGCGAACGCAAGCTTCATGACTGACTCCTTGTTGGTAAGCAACACACTGACCCTTCGCGGCGGCGGAGGTTCACCTGCAGCCTAGCCGGCAATGGCTACGCTGGAACTGACCAGCCCGGGTCACCCATCGAGAAGAACCAGAGGTTTACCTGAAAATGCGCCTGTTGCACTGCCTGCTCGCCCTGCTCCCCCTGGTCGTCGCGCCCCTGGCCCGTGCCGACCTGATCGACGACGTCTGGGAGCGCGGCAGCCTGCGGATCGCCCTGGTGGAGGACGCGCCGCCCTACAGCTTCCGCCAGGAAGACAAGCTGACCGGCTACGAGGTCGAACTCGGCCACGCCCTGGCCGACGAACTCAACGTCAAGGCGGATTTCATCCCCGTGCCCCGGGACAAGCTGCTCGACGGCCTGCGCAGCGGCAACGTCGACATCGTGCTGAGCCGCGAGGCCCAGGCCGCACGCGAGGACCAGCAACTGGACTTCAGCGAACCCTACGGCAAGGGCGGCGGCCGGCAGCTCGCCGGCGGCGCCGATGCAGGCGGCCTGACCCAGTCCCTGGCGCCAGGCAAGCCCGCCGCGCAGCCAGACGAAAAGAGCGAAGAGGAACAGGCGATCCCCTTCCGCAAGGACAACCCGGCCTTCCGCAGCGCCCTGAACAACGCCCTGAGCAAGCTCAAGAGCAGCGGCCGCCTCGACGAACTCTCGCGCAAATGGCTGGAAGGCCAGGCGCCCACGACCGACGCAGGCACCCCGACGGAGCAGCCCGCACCGCCGCCGGCGTCGCAACCCCAGCCGGCAGGGGATTCCGAGCAGTACTAGCCCGGCGCGCCCTCCAGCGTGGCCAGGTAGCGGGCGGCGGCGTCCAGCTGCGTCTCGTTGAACACCCGCACGCCCTCGGCACGCAGCAGCGCGGCCGTCACCCCCTCCCCCGGCACGCGGGTGCCGCTGAAGGTGCCGTCATAGGCCTCCTCGTTGCCGCAGGAAGGGCTGCGCGCCTTGAGCACCGCGACGCCGATGCCGTGGCGGCGCACCAGCTCCAGGGCGATGCGCGCCCCGGCGACGAACTCGGCGGTGACATCCTCGCCGCCGTCGGTCAGCACCGGCATCCGCCCCTCCAGCACCTGCGCCCCCTGCCCACCGGGCACCTCGGCCGGCGCGCGGGGCGTCGGCAGGCCGCCGGCGACTTCCGGGCACACCGGCACGATGCGCCCCTCGTCCTGCCAGCGCTGCAGCAAATCGAAGGGCCCGTGGGCGCCGCCGTCATATCGCACCCGCTGCCCCAACAGGCAGCGGCTGACCAGAATCTTCTGCATGAAATCACTCCTCGAAGGGCGCCAGCCTAGCGCGCCACGCCGCGACGGTCACCGCACGTAACACCCCCCGGCTGCGCGGGCCGGCGCCAGCCTTTGGCTGGCCCATCCTTAGGCGGGAAGCGCCAGCGGGCACTGGCGCAGCGGCAGGGGTCTCACCAGACTGCGCCGGCCAACCCGCGAAGGACAGCCGTCATGCCCATAACAAGAACGATCCTGCACCCGCTCCTCGCCTGCTCCGCCCTGCTGTTCTGCGCCACCGGCCAGGCCGCCATGGAATCCCTCGACAACCAGCAGATGGCCGACGTCACCGGCCAGGCCGGGATCAGCATCCGCCTGGACGTGATGGCACGCATCGACAAGCTGAGCTGGACGGACAGCGGCAACAGCGCCTCGCTGCGCAACATCCGCATCGACAACGGCTGCGACAGCCCCAGCGCCTGCCCCAATGGCGCCGGCGGCAGCTTCGCCCTGGGGCCGGCGCAGCTCGGCCTGACCCTGCCGATCTTCGGCGTCAACCAGCCGACCCTGATGATCGACGTGGTCAAGAACGCCAGCGGCAAGGACCAACTGGTGCTCACCCTGCCGGACCTGACCACCATCAACGACCAACTGCTCCAGTCGGGCCTGCCCGCCCAGCGCATCCGCATGCGGGTCGGCGCCGACATGTACGTGGGCGACAGCAGCCTGGGCAATATCGAGATCCGCGACATCGTCGACCTGCGCGGCACCATCAAGGTCTGGGGCCACTGAGCCCCGCGCACCTCAGAGCGGGCCGTCACCGCGGCGGCGGAACCAGCCGGTGAGCGAGAGGCGCTCGCGGCTGGCCGGCAGCACCTCGTGGGGCAGCTCGCCAGAGAGGAACACCACCAGGGTGCCGGCCTCGGGCAGCACGTCGCGCGTCGAGCCGTCGTCCAGGTACAGGCGCAGCTCGCCGCCCTCGCCGGGCAACCACTCGGGATTGAGGTAGAGCACCGCCGAAACCGCGCGGCGATCATCGTCGCGGAAGCGATCCAGGTGCTTCTGGTAGAAGGCGCCCGGCGGATAGAGGGCGAAGTGCGCCTCGAAGTCCTCCAGCCCCAGGAACAGTTCGCGGTTCAGGCGCAGCCGCAGCTCGTCCATCAGCGCCAGGTAGCGATCGCAGGGCTCGGCCTGGCCGGGCTCCAGCCAGTCGATGCGGTCGCCACGGATGCCTTCGCGCACCTGCTGGCCATCGCCACGGCCGATCCCCGCCGGGCTCAGCTCGCCCGCCGCCGCCCTGGCACGGCATTCACGGGCCAGGGCGGCGACCAGATCGGCGTCGATGGCGTCCCGCTGCAACGACCAGCCGCGCTGGGCGATGTCGTCACTGGTGGGCTCGAAGGGGATGAAAGCGTGGGGATTCGGCATGGTCGGCGCATTCTAATCAGGCCGCAGAATGCCGCCTACAGCGTTCTGATAAATTTCTGACTCCACCCCCTGCGCGCCTCGACAAGCCCCGGCAGCACCACGGAGAATAGCCCCCGCGCCATCATGGCCGGAGCCCCGGCAGCCGCCCCCTCCCGTCATGCAGCCCATCCCCCCGGCCGAACCGAACCCGCAGCCCCGGGGTCCTAGAACAACACCGGATAGCGCCTCCAGGAGTCACCATGCGCCTGCTTCTTGCCGTCACCTTCCTGCTCATCGGTCTGCCGGCGCTGGCCGACGACCACGCCAGCCTGTACCAGGCGGCGGGCTGGCCGGAGCAGCGGGCGCACTTCAACGACGCCCTGGCGGCCGCCCAGCAGCGCTACCAGAAGACCCTGCCACCCGCCGTCTACCAGGCGCTGGTGGAGAACAGCAACCAGCGCTTCCAGGCCCAGGCCATCGACCAGCGCGCCCAGGCCGCCCTGCGCAGCCAGCTGCAGGACCCGCGCCCCGCGCTGGCCTTCTTCCAGTCCGAACTGGGCCGCAAGATCACCGCCGCCGAAGTGCTCGCCACCCGCCGCGACCAGTTGGCCAAGAACGCCAACGGCCTGCCGCGCATCGACGCCAGCGCCACCCGCCGCCTGCAGGTGCGCCACCTGGCCCAGGCGCTGCCGGCCAAGGAAGCCGGTGCCGAAGTCAGCCTGGCCCTGGCCGGGGTCGCCGCCGACAGCCTCAGCCAGATGCTGCCCGGCCTGCTCGGCGGCGGCCAGGCCCAGGGCCTGCTGGAAAGCCAGCGCCAGCGGGTGATGCAGCAGATCAGCAACGACCTCGACAACACCCTGCTCTATGTCTATCGCGACCTGTCCGATCCGGAGCTGGAGGAGTTCGTCACCTTCGCCGAGTCCGCACAGGGCAAGGCCTACTACCAGGCCGCCCTGGCCGCCGTGCGTGCCGGGCTCGCCGTGGGCCAGGACGCCGCCAGCCTGGCGCCGGCGCAGCAGGGTTACTGAGCCCGTCCTCTCTTCGAGCTGCCGCAGTGCGCATGCCGCACCTCGCGGCGGCTCGACGCCGACCTAGAGCCCCAGGCGCTCGCGCAGGAAGGCGAAATAGCGCTCTCGGTAATGCGCCGCCTCGTTCACCAGGTGGTGCCCCGCCCCCTCCAGCATCAGCACCTCGGGACTGGCGAACTTTCCATCCAGCACCCTGAGGTTGTGCCGCCAGTCCACCGTCATGTCGGCGTCGCCCTGGATCACCAGCGGGCTGTGCCCACAGGGCGCCGACGCCTCGATGCGCGGCACCCAGCGCGCCAGCGCGCCGACCCAGGCGGTGGGCAGGTTGCGCGGCTGCAGCGGGTCGCGGTTGTGGAGGAAGTCGATGAACTCGGCATCGCTGGAGTTGACGCTGAAACGCCGCGGGATGGACTCCACGAAGGGCCGCAGCATGCGGTAGCTGAATTTCGACCAGCCCCAGGCGCGGGGGCGCACCAGGGGCGCGAACAGCAGGCTGCGGCCGAGCCCGTCGGGCACCGCGCCGTTGAGCAGGAAGTCGAGGATGATCGCCCCGCCGGTGCTCTGCCCGGCCAGGTGCCAGGGCGCGGGCAGTTGCAGGCGCCCGGCCTCGCCCAGCAGCGCCGTGAGGGTGGCCTGGTACTCGGCGAAGTCACCGATGCTCGCCGGCGCGCCGCTGGACAGGCCGTGGCCCGGCAGGTCGCAGGCGATCACCGCGAAGCCCAGCCCCAGCGCCCAGTCGATCACGTGGCGGTAAAGCCCCATGTGGTCGTAGTAGCCATGCAGCAACACGAGCGTGCCGCGCGGCTCCCGTGGCCACCAGGCCTGGGTGGCCACGCAATAGCCGGCGACCTGCACGCAGCCCAGGCGGCTGCGCACGCCGTCCCCACGCGCCGGGAAGTCCAGCCCGTAGTAGGCACGGTAGGCCCTGAACATTTCCGGCTCGTCCCCCTCTGCGGCCAAGGGTCGCAGGAGCGCGCGCAGCTGATCGGGGTTCGGGGCGTCTGGCATCGGTACTTCCAAGGGGCTGTGCAGGGGCGCGGCCGGACCGGGCGGTCACGGCAGCACGGGCGGCGAAGGCTGCCGATATTCAGCTGAGCGGCCGCTCATGGCAAGCTATCGGCCCCCACCTGACCGGTTCCCCCATGCGCCGCCCCACCCGCAAGACCCTGCTCGGCCTGATCCTCGTCGCCCTCTGGCTGGTGGCCATGGCCGTCGCCTTCTGGTGGTTCGAAGGCCACTACCTGCGCCCCTTCGACCAGCGCGCGGCGGTGTTCTCCGGCGCCAACCTGCAGCTGCCGGCGGCGCTGGCCGGCGAGGGCCACATCCGCCTGGTGCACTTCTGGGACCCGGCCTGCCCCTGCAACGTCGGCAACCAGCAGCACCTGGCGGAACTGCTGGAACGCTATGGGCCACGTGGCGTCGACTTCTACCGGGTGCGCAAGCCCGGCAGCGAGGGGAACCTGCCGGCCAACCTCCAGGCCCTGCGCGAGATCGAGGCACTGCCGGGCAGCGAGCAACTGCCGGCCAGCCCTGCGGTGGCGATCTGGGACCGCCAGGGCCGCCTCGCCTACTTCGGCCCCTACAGCGAGGGGCTGACCTGCAATTCCGCCAACAGCTTCATCGAGCCGGTGCTCGAAGCGCTGATGGCCGATCGCCCGGTGGAGGCCAGCAACACCCTGGCAGTCGGCTGCTTCTGCGCCTGGGCCGACGAAACAGCGCACTGACCTGCGCTCAGCGCTCCTTCAACTGCACCGGCTGGAAGCGCTGGAAGATGGCCTCGGCCTCGCCGCTCTCGCGCAACACCTGCAATTCCCGGTTCAGTGCCTGCAGCAGCTGCTCGCCCCGGGGCGAGCCCTTGCTCAGCAGCAGGTAGAAAGCCTTGCTGGCCGGCAGCTCGACGAAACCGAGGTCGGGGTGCGCCTGGTACGCCCCCAGGGCGATGCCGCCGTAGAGGGGTTCGATCTCGCTGGGGAAGAAGTCGCAGCGCAGGTGCTGCAGCAGGTCGAGGTTCTGCTGCACGCTGGCGTAGCGCGTGGGCTCGCGCACCAGGCCGTAGGGCTCGTAGTTGTAGCCGATCACCCCGCACAGGCGGAAGTTGCTCAGGGCTGCGGCGCCGTTGATGCCGGGGGAGCGGGGGAAGCGCTGCTTCGAATAGAACAGCCCCAGGCGGGTGCGGTAGAGCGGCTCGCTGTAGTGGGCGAAGGCGGCGCGCTCGCGGGTGTAGCTGGCGTCCCAGGTCATCTCGCAACGGCCGCGCTCGGCGAAGCCGGCCAGCTCCTGCTGCACCCGCGCCCAGGGCCAGTAGGTCACCTGGTAGGCCAGCCCGAGGCGATCCAGGGCAGTGAGCACCAGGGTCGTCGCCGAACCGCTGAGGCGCTCGCGGTCCGCCTGGCCATCCCGGCGCTCCCAGAAGGTGTAGGGCGGCCATTCGTTGCTGTCGCCCAGGCAGATCTTCACCGGCTCGGAAGCTTCGAGACCGAGACTGGCCGCCAGCAGGCAACCTGCGATGAGTCGGTAGGACATCCCGACAACCCTCGTCCGGGTGGGATCGACCGCCTCCCTGCCCGTACGGCGTTCCCTCCCTGATACGCCGGTTCACCGCGCGAGCGGTTGACCGAGCATAGTCCAGCGCAGGCGCTCAGGCGTCGCGCCCCAGGCCCCGCGGAGTGCCCCCTTCCCAACGGCGGAAGGCGCGGTAGAAGGGCGACAGCTCGGCGAAGCCGCAGGCCCGGGCCACCTCGCGAATGCCCTGCCCCTCGGCCAGCAGCTCCCGCGCGCGCATGCGCCGTGCCTCGTCGTGCAGCGCCCGGAAACTGCTGCCCTGCTCCGCCAGGCTGCGCTGCAGGGCGCTGCGGCCGAGCCCCAGCGCGGCGGCGCAGGCGGCCAGGGTGCATTCGCCACGCTCCATGTGCAGCGCCAGCCAGTAGCGCACCCGCTCCAGCAACTGGTTCTCCACCAGTTGCTCCAGCTGCAGCGCGGCCTCCTGCAGCAGCACCTCGAACACCCGCGGGCTGGCGCTGCCCAGGGGCCGGCCGAGCAGCTCGCGGGGCAGCACCAGGGCGTCGTGGGGCTGGCCGAACGACGGCTCCATGGCGAACAGCCGCCGATGCTCCCCCAGACGCCGCGGGCGCGGGTGGCGGAAGGTCACGCCGAGCACCGGCAACGGGCCGCCGATGATGCTGGCGAGGGTCCGCTGCATCAGCAACGCCACGCACTCGACCTGCTGGCGCAGGTGGCCGATGCCCCGGTAGTGCAGGTCGATCACCAGGCGCGCCTGCTCGCCGTCCTCCTCCAGGCGCGCGGCGAAGCCCCCGGAAACCACATGCTGGTAGCGCACGAAGGCGTCGAGGCCCTGGCGCAGGTCACGCGCCGACTGCAGCAGGTAGCCCATCACGTCCATGGGGCGCGGGCGCATCACCTCGGCCAGGTGCAGGCCGATGTCCTCGTCGCCGGTGATGGCTGCCAGCGCCTGCCAGAAACGCGGCGCGCTGTCGTGGTCCTCGCGGCCGTCCAGCCAGGGCACCGACGGCGGCTGGCCGTACACCCGGCGGTAGGTGTCGGTCGGGTCCAGGCCGAGTTCGGCCAGCGCCTCGTAGAGCAGGCGGCGCAGGGTCGAGGAATGGGTGAGCGCGGTGCGTGGCAGCAGGGGCGGGATCATGGGGCCTCCGGTTTTGACCCTATGCTTTGCGCTTCGCTGCATTTGGTCAATGCGAGCGTGCTCCCGGCTGCGCAGAATGCGCCCACTACAACAAGGAGAACCCTCCATGAAACGCACCCTCACAGCCCTCGCCGTGATCGTGGCCGCAGTGGCCGCCGGTGGCGCCTGGTACGCCCAGGGCAAGAAGCCGCTGCGCGACGGCGAGCTGGCCCTGGAACACCTGCAGGCGCCGGTCAGCGTCCGCTACGACGAACGCGGCGTGCCCCATATCCAGGCCGCCAACGAGGCCGACATGTACCGCGCCCTGGGCTTCGTCCATGCCCAGGACCGCCTGTTCCAGATGGAGATGCTGCGCCGCCTCGCCCGTGGCGAACTGGCCGAGGTGCTGGGTGCCCGCCTGGTCGATACCGACCGCATGTTCCGCACCCTGGAGCTGCGCCAGCACGCCGCCGTCTACGCGAAGAAAATGGACATGGACAGCCCCGCCGCCCAGGCGCTGACCGCCTACCTCGACGGCATCAACCAGTACCAGGCCAGCCGCCCGGCACCGGTGGAATTCGACCTGCTGGGCATCCCCAGGCGCCCCTTCACGGTGGAAGACACCCTCTCCGTCGCCGGCTACATGGCCTACAGCTTCGCCGCCGCCTTCCGCACCGAGCCGGTGCTGACCTACGTGCGTGACGAACTGGGCGCCGACTACCTCAAGGCCTTCGACCTCGACTGGCACCCCGAGGGCGTGGTCGGGCAGAAGCTCGCCGCCAGCGACTGGCAGGCCCTCAACGGCCTCGCCCGCCTCAGCCACCAGGCCCTGGTGGAAGCCGGCCTGCCGCAGTTCGAGGGCAGCAACGCCTGGGCCGTCTCCGGCAGCCGCACCGCCAGCGGCAAGCCCCTGCTGGCCGGCGACCCGCACATCCGCTTCGCCGTCCCGGCGGTGTGGTACGAAGCCCAGGCCTCCTACCCCGGCTTCGAGCTCTATGGCCACTACCAGGCGCTCAACCCCACCGCATCGCTGGGGCACAACGGGCAGTTCGCCTGGAGCCTGACCATGTTCCAGAACGACGACCTCGACCTGATCGCCGAGAAGGTCAACCCGGACAACCCCGGCCAGATCTGGTACCAGGGCCAGTGGGTGGACCTCCAGAGCCGCGAGGAGACCATCCAGGTCAAGGACGCCGAGCCGGTGAAGCTGACCTTGCGCCGCTCGCCCCACGGCCCCATCGTCAACGACGCCCTCGGAGCGACCCCCGGCAAGACCCCGATCGCCATGTGGTGGGCCTTCCTCGAAACCGAGAACCCCATCCTCGACGCCTTCTACCAGCTCAATCGCGCCGACACCCTGGACAAGGCCCGCAGCGCCGCCGAGAAGATCCACGCCCCCGGCCTCAACGTCGTCTGGGCCAACGCCGCCGGCGACATCGGCTGGTGGGCCTCGGCCAGGCTGCCGCAGCGCCCGGACGGGGTGAACCCCTATTTCATCCTCGACGGTGCCAGCGGCGAGGCGGACAAGCCCGGCTACCTGCCCTTCAGCGCCAACCCCCACGAGGAGAACCCCGAGCGCGGCTACATCGTCTCGGCCAACTACCAGCCGCAGTCGCCCACCGGCGTCGCCATCCCCGGCTACTACAACCTGCCGGACCGCGGCCAGCGCCTGGACCAGCTGCTCGCGCAGAAGGACGTGAAGTGGGACCAGGACAACAGCCGCGCCCTGCAGCTGGAGACCGCCACCGGCTACGGCCCGCGCCTGCTCGCCCCGCTGCTGGGCGACCTGCGCGCCGCCGCGGCCGACGACGCCGAGCGCGCCCTGGTCGAGCAACTGGCCGCCTGGCAGGGCGACCACCCGCTGGACTCCACCGCCGCGACGGTCTTCGAACAACTGGTCTACGAGCTGGCCCGTGGCGCCTTCCACGACGAGCTGGGCGACGCCTTCTTCGACAACCTGCTGTCCACCCGCGTGCTCGACGTGGCCCTGCCGCGCCTGGCCGCCGACGCCGACTCGCCCTGGTGGGACGTGCGCGGCACCGACGCCCGCGAGACCCGCGCCGATACGGTGAAGGCCGCCTGGCAGGCCAGCCTCGCCCACCTGAAGCAGACCCTCGGCGCGGACAGCTCGAAATGGGCCTGGGGCCGCGCCCACACCCTCACCCACGGCCACCCGCTGGGCATGCAGAAGCCGCTGGACAAGCTGTTCAACGTCGGCCCCTTCGCCGCCCCCGGCGGCCACGAGGTGCCCAACAACCTGTCCAACCGCGTCGGCCCGGCACCCTGGGAAGTGGTCTACGGCCCCTCCACCCGCCGCCTGGTCGACATGGCCGACCCGGCCCACGCCATCGGCATCAACCCGGTGGGCCAGAGCGGCGTGGTCTTCGACCGCCACTACGACGACCAGGCCGAGCGCTACGCCAAGGGCGAGTACGTGCCGATGCACATGAGCGAAGAGGACGTGAAGGCCAATACCCAGGGAACGCTGAAGCTGGTGCCTGCCAGGTAGGTCGCAACCCGGCATGACGGGGCCCCGCGGATGCGGGGCCCTGTTCCTTGGGCCTTTGGGTGTCCCCCGCGCTCGCGAAGATGACGGAGTGAGGCGAAGCGCCCCCAACCACCGTCACCCCCCCGCACGCGGGGGCCCACCAAGACCCATCCAGCGGACAAGGCCCCCTCAGCTCCGATACAGCTTCAGGCTCTCGACCCGCGCCCGGTAGGCGGCGAGGCGGTCCTTGAGTTCGCCCTTGCGCCTGGAGGCGACGCAGTGCAGCAGCACGTTGAGGGCGCTGGTGAGGCCGCCGGTGGATTCGAGGATGAGCCCGGTCTTGGTCTTCATGGTGACGATCCAGGGCGTGGAGATGTGCCGGGCGATGCCGTACTCGTCGGTGAACACCACGAGGTCCGTGTCCTCCTTGAGGGTGTTGGCGAAGGCGATGCCGACATCGGCGTAGGGGGCGATGTCGATCAGCACCACGCAGCAGCGCTCGTCGCGGCTGTCCACCCACTGGCCGAGCACGCCCCGGTAGAGGTCGAGGAACTCCACCCCCGAGCGCACCAGCGACAGGCGGCTGGCGAAGTCCTCGGCCAGGCCGCGGATGGTCTGGAAGCCGCAGACGAACACACGCTCGGCCTCGGCGACGCGCGTGACGATGTCCTGCCAGTGCTGGCTGTTGAGCTGGTTGCCGAAGCTGACGAGGGCGTCGATCTCTTCGTTGAGGTGATCGAGCAGGTCATCGGGCTGCTTCTCCACCCGCTCGATCAGGGTGGTATTGAGCAGCGACTGCACGCGGATGTCGTCGCGCAGTTCCTCCTTCAGGCTCTTCAGCCCCTTGTAGCCGAGGCGCCGCAGGAAGCGGCTGACGGTGTTGGGGCTGACCCCGCTCTTCTCCGCCAGGCTGGCGCCGTTCTCGAAGGCGATGGTCTCCAGGTTGGCCTGGATATAGGCCCACAGGGTGCGTTCGTTCGGCGTGAGCTTGCCTTCGATCTGCTCCACTTTGCTGTCCAGCATGCCTCGGTTCCCGCCCAATATTGGAAGATTAATGTCACTGTATTGAATATTGGAAGAAAGATACTTTATGCTCCACGGCGAGGCAAAAAATAAAAATACCGTTTCTTCCGCTATCCCTTCGGCCCATCGGCCATGCAAGAGCTGCCCCAGCCAGGCCCGCGCCAGCCGCGCCGGGCCCAGAACGGAGAACAGGAACATGCCCGCTCACCCCCTGCTGCATCCTTTGCGCCGCCTCGCCGCGCCGCTGCTCGCCACCACCCTGGCCTTCACCGTCGGCGCCGCACAGGCCGCCGAGGAGCTGCACCTGTACAACTGGGGCGACTACATCAACCCCGAGGTGCTCAAGCGCTTCACCGACGAGACCGGCATCAAGGTGTCACTGGACACCTACGGCAGCAACGAGGAAATGCTCGCCAAGCTCCAGGCCGGTGCCACCGGCTACGACATCGTGTTCCCCTCCGTGCACATGCACGACACCCTGTCCGCCCTGGGCCTGCTGGAGAAGACCGACATCGGCGCCAGCCCGGCCTTCGCCAACATCGACCCGGCCTTCCTCCGCGCCAAGTCCGACCCCAGGGGCGAGCAGTGCCTGCCCTACGCCTGGGGCACCGTCGGCATCTTCTACAACAAGACCAAGGTGGACCGCCCCCTCGAATCCTGGGCGGATTTCTTCGCCCTGGCCGAATCCGGCAATAAGGTCATCCTGCTCGACGACATGCGCGAGACCCTGGGCGTCGGCCTGATCGTCAACGGCAAGTCGGTCAACACCACCGATGCCGCCGACCTCAAGGTCTCCGAGCAGTGGCTGCTGGAGCGCAAGCCGCTGGTCTCGGCCTTCACCTACGACAGCGTGCCCATGGTGCAGTCGGGCGACGTGGCCGCCGCACACTACTTCGTCGGCGCCATGATGTACGTGAAGCAGGACCCGCAGAACCTCGCCTACGTCATCCCCAAGGAAGGCGCGACGATGTACCAGGAAGACATGTGCGTGCTCAGGAGCGCGCCGAACAAGGCCAACGCCAAGCGCTTCATGGAGTTCTTCCTCACCCCCGAGATCGCCGCCCTCAACACCCGGCAGCAGATGAACGGCACGCCCAACCGCGAGGCGCTCAAGCTGCTGCCCGCCGAGCTGCGCGACAACCCGCAGGTCAACCCGCCGGCCGATGTCATGGCCAAGCTGCAGATCTTCAACGACCTGGGCAAGGACCTGAAGAAGTACGACCGCGCCTGGACCCGCGTGCGCACCGCCAACTGAGCCGCCAAGAGAGCGGGCGCGCCAGCGCCCGCCGGAGTTCTCCATGACCTGCATCGTCAACAGTGCACCGGTGGTCCAGATCACCGCTGCGGTGAAGCACTACCGTGCCCCGGAAGGCCACGCCGTCCGCGCCCTCGATGGCGTCGACCTGTGCGTCGGCGGCAACGAGTTCGTCACCCTGCTCGGCCCCTCCGGCTGCGGCAAGACCACCCTGCTACGGGTGATCAGCGGCTTCGAAGGCCTCGACGGCGGCGAGCTGCGCATCCAGGGCCAGCTGATGAACGACGTACCCGCGCACCTGCGCCCGGTGCATACCGTGTTCCAGAGCTACGCCCTGTTCCCCCACCTCAGCGTCGGCGACAACGTCGGCTACGCGCTGGACATCCGTGGCGTGGCCAAGGCCCAGCGCAACCGCCAGGTGGCCGAGGCCCTCGAACTGGTGGGCATGGCGGGGCTGGAGAAACGCAAGCCCGGCCAGCTCTCCGGTGGCCAGCAGCAACGCATCGCCCTGGCCCGCGCCATCGTCAACAAGCCCGCCCTGCTGCTGCTCGACGAGCCGCTCTCGGCCCTCGACCGCCAGTTGCGCCAGAGCATGCAGCGCGAGCTGAAGAACCTGCAGAGCGAGCTGGGCATCGCCTTCGTCTTCGTCACCCACGACCAGGAAGAAGCGCTGACCATGTCCGACCGCATCGTCGTGCTCAATGGCGGCCACGTGCAGCAGCTGGGCAGCCCGGAAGACATCTACGACCGCCCGGCCAACGCCTTCGTCGCCGGCTTCATCGGCGAGAGCAACCTGTTCGACGGCCGCGTCACCCGCCACCACGGTGACGCCGTGGAGTTCCTCACCGCCCAGGGCGACACCCTGCGCCTGCGTCGCACCGACCTGGTGCCGGGGCAGAAGCTCCAGGCCATGCTGCGTCCCGAGCAGTTCCACCTCGCCTGCCCGGGCGACCCGGTCCGCCACGCCTTCATCGAGGGCCGCGTGCTGCAGCAGGTGTTCATCGGCAAGGACTTCGAGCTGAGCGTGCGCACCCTGCACGGCAGCCCGGTGAAGGCGGTACTGCGCGCCCCCTCGCGGGAGCTGATGAGCACGCTCGAGGCCGGCGCGCGGGTGCAGCTGTGGTACGCCACCGATGCCCCGCACCTGCTGCTGGCGCAGGAGGCGCGGCCATGACCGCGCTTTCCCTCGCCGCCCGTGCGCGCCTGCGCCTGGTGGCCCTGCTCGGCCCGGCGACCCTGGTGATCGTCGGCTTCTTCCTCGTGCCCATGGCCATCATGGCGCTCTACAGCCTGCTCGAACCGGGCCTGTACGGCGGCGTGGAGTGGTCCTTCTACCCGGACAACTTCGGCCGCATCCTCGGCTGGGCCGACGGCAGCAACGAAGAGTTCGACATCGTCTACCTGGAGATCCTGCTGCGCTCGTTCAAGCTGGCGGCGATCACCGTGGTGCTGACGCTCGCGGTCTGCTACCCGGCGGCCTTCTGGGTGGCGCGGCAGCCGGAGCGGCGGCGCAACTTCTTCCTGTTCCTGATCACCCTGCCGTTCTTCACCAGCCTGATCGTGCGGCTCTACGCCTGGGTGCTGATCCTGCGGCCCACCGGTTTCCTCAACCTGGCCCTGCAGGCCCTGGGCCTGGCCGACCGGCCGCTGAACCTGATCTACAGCGAAACCGCCGTGCTGATCGGCATGACCTACATCTTCATCCCCTTCATGTTCATGCCCATCTACGCCAGCGTGGAGAAGCTCGACCGCAAGCTGCTGGAAGCCTCCGCCGACCTCGGCGCCAGCCGCTGGCAGAGCTTCTGGCGCATCGTCTTCCCGCTGACCCTGCCGGGCATCGCCGCCGGCTCGATCATCGTCTTCATCCCAAGCCTGGGTAACTTCATCGTGCCCTCGCTGCTGGGCGGCGCACGGGTGGTGATGATCGGCAACCTGGTCGAGCAGCAGTTCCTCGCCGCGCGCAACTGGCCCTTCGGCGCCGCCCTGGCGATGCTGATCATGGCCGCGATGCTGGTGTTCCTGCTGCTCTACGTGCGCTGGCAGTCGCGTTCGCAATCCAGGGAGGGCGTGGCATGAGCGCCCTCCTCGCCCGCCTCGGACGCGGCCTGCTCGGCGGCTACAGCCTGGCCTTCTTCGCCTTCCTGTACCTGCCCATCGCACTGATCGTCGCCTACTCGTTCAACGCCAACCCGGTGAACATGATGATCTGGAGCGGCGCCAGCCTGGACTGGTACCGCACCCTGTTCGGCTTCTCCAGCGCGCTGAACGAGAACGCGCTCTACGTGGAGTCCACCGACCAGCTGGTGGCCGCCCTGCGCACCAGCCTCATCGTGGCCCTGAGCACCACGCTGATCGCCACCCTGGTCGGCACCCTGACCGCCCTGGCGCTGGCGCGCTACCGCTTCCGCCTGCAGGGCTTCTACCGGGTGCTGCTGTTCCTGCCGATGCTGATGCCGGACATCGTCCTCGGCATCGCCCTGCTGATCTTCTTCGTCGGCAGCGGCATCCCCCTGGGCAAGACGTCGATCATCATCGGCCACTGCACCTTCCTCATCAGCTACGTGTTCCTCATCGTCAGCGCCCGCCTGGCGGGGATGGACACGCGCCTGGAGGAAGCCTCGGCGGACCTCGGCGCCTCGCCCTGGACCACCTTCCGCCGCATCACCCTGCCGCAGATCCTTCCCGGCGTGCTCGGCGGCGCCCTGCTGGCCTTCATCATCTCGATGGACGACCTGGTGATCACCTACTTCATCTCCGGGGTCGATGCCACCACGCTGCCGGTGTTCATCTACGGGATGATCCGTCGCGGCATCAAGCCCGAGATCAATGCCATCGCCACCCTGCTGCTGATCGCCTCGCTGCTCATCGCCTCCCTCGGGCTCTACCTGCGCAACCGCAAGCCCGCCACGTCCCCTGCCGAGAATGCCCATGGCTAAACCACGCGCCCGTGAACTCGGGCTGGCCGTCCCCGGCCGGCCCGGCCCCAACAACGCCATCACCGACGTGCCCGGCGTGCGCGTCGGCTACCGCACCCTCGATGCCGTCGCCGCCAACGGCAAGCGCATCAAGACCGGCGTCACCGCCATCCTCCCCCGGGGCCTGGAGCGCGAGCCGCAGCCGGTGTGGGCGGGCTTCCACGCCCTCAACGGCAACGGCGAGATGACCGGCACCCACTGGATCGAGCACGGCGGCTACTTCGTCGGCCCGGTGTGCATCACCAACTCCCACAGCGTCGGCATCGTCCACCACGCCGCCACGCGCTGGACCATCGACCACTACGCGCAGGCCTGGGATGCCAGCCACCTGTGGGCGATGCCGGTGGTGGCCGAGACCTACGACGGGGTGATCAACGACATCAACGGCCAGCACGTCACCGAGGCCGACGCCCTGGCGGCGCTGGCGGACGCCCGCGACGGCGCCATCGCCGAAGGCAACGTCGGCGGCGGCAACGGCATGATCTGCTACGGCTTCAAGGGCGGCACCGGCACCGCCTCGCGGGTGCTGGAGATCGACGGCCAGGCCTACACCCTGGGCGCCCTGGTGCAGGCCAACCATGGCCAGCGCGACTGGCTCAAGGTGCTCGGCGTACCGGTGGGCAAGGCCCTGGGCGAGCAACCCGGCGGGCTCGACCGCGAGCGCGGCTCGATCATCGTCATCCTCGCCACCGACGCCCCGCTGCTGCCCCACCAGCTGCGCCGCCTGGCCCAGCGCGCCGGCCTCGGCATCGGCCTGGGCGGCACGCCGGGGGGCAACAACTCGGGGGACATCTTCCTCGCCTTCAGCGTGGCCAACCCGCGCCCCCTGCCGCAGCTCACCCCGGGCGGGCGCTTCAGCCTGGAGTGCCTGAACGACGAACACATCGACGCCCTCTACCTGGCGGCGGTGGAAAGCACCGACGAGGCCATCCTCAACGCCATGCTCGCCGCCGAGGAGGCCGTGATGCAGAAGCCGGCCGGCGTGTGCCCGGCCCTGGATGGCGAACGCTTGAAGGCATTGTTGAAGGAAGCGGGGCGGGTCACGGCGTAACAGGCGGCCCTGCGGGCCGCTTTCGCGAATGAATTCGCTCCCACAACAGGTAGCCCGGGCTTCAGCCCGGGAAAGGCTTCAACGGAGTGCCCGGCAACAGCATGGGATTCGCTCCGCTCTTCCCATCCTACGGTTGGCTGGGGCTCACAGCCGATACGGAACGCTTTCGTAGATACCGTCTTGATTTCTAGTGAGCAAGGGCCAGTTTTGCGTCAAATGGCCGGCCTGATTTCAAGACGCCGTAGGCGATGCTCAGCAGCTTGCGCATGGCGGCGCAGACGATCTGCTTGCCGGTCTTGCCCTTCGCCCTCAATCGTTCGCTCAGGGCCCTGACAGCCTCGTTGTACGTCAGGGCACTGATCGCGGGCATGAACAAGCCGGCCCGCAGGCGCGATGAGCCCGTCTTGGAGATACGTGTCTGTCCCCGGTGGTTCCCGGACTCCTGCAGCCGCGGATTGAGCCCGGCAAAGGCAGTGACGGCGCGGCTGTTGGCAAAGCGCAGTGGGTCGCCCAGCTCCGCCAGGAGCAGGGCGGCGGTCTTGTCGGCGATCCCGTCAATGCTGGTCAGCAGGTCGCGCTTGCCGCGCAGATCCGGGTCGTTGTCGATGTGGTCGTCGATCGCCTTGAGGGTCTCTTCGATCTCCTGACCGATATGTTCCAGCACCGACTGGATCGAGGCCTGGACGCTGGCATCGGCCACTTCCAGGCGGTTGCGCTCCATCTGCTCGATTTCGCGCAGGTCCTCCAGGCGCCGTACCAGGGCTTTCAAACGCCGCACGGCACGGGGCTCGGGTTGCCAGGGACGCAGACTGTCCTGATGGCGCTCGCCGTATTCGGCGATCAGCTTGGCGTCGACCTTGTCGGTCTTCACCCGCTGCAACTGACTACGGGCGTAGTGGGCGATTTGTGCCGGGTTGAGGACACAGACCCGATAGCCTTGCTCCAACAGCCATTCGGCCAGGGCTTCATGGTGGATGCCGGTGGCCTCCATCACGACCCAGGCTCCGGGTTCGCTGTGTTTGTTCAGCCAGTCGCGCAAGACGGCGAAGCCCGCTTTGTCGTTGGCCAGCTTGGCCTTGGTGCGGTACTTGCCGTTGGGTTGCAGGGTGGCGAGGTCAAAGGTGTGTTTGGCGATGTCGATGCCGATGACGCTGGGCATGGATTCTCCTCTCGATCCGTTCAGACGCGATCATCACTGCACCCGGCCCAACCTTGTGAATGCGAGCTCGAGGCTCTGGATACCGTTCGGGCTGTTCGAGTGAGTGTGGAGGGGCGGAGCACTATCTACGTTGCAGGCTCGTGGCCTAAGGATGGATACGACTTCCAGCCCCTCCCCCGATGATCAGTCGGGGACTATTACCCCTGTGGAGGTATTAGTCGAGATACAAGGATGGGTCGGGCGGCGCTCCGCGAGGTACGAAACCCATCAAAGCGGAGTGCCTCCGGACTTCAATCCGGGGATGTCACCGGCGCGCTGCCGCCGGGTAGGTGCTCCTTGCAGTAGTCGACGAACAGCTGCGCCGGCTTGGTCAGCTGCGCACGCTTGAGCCACGCGGCCACCAGGCCGGAGCCGGTGACGGGCTCGGCGATGTCCACCATCACCACCTTCTTGCCGTCGTAGGTGCACTCGGAGTGCGGCCGGGTGACCAGCACCGAGAAGCCGAAGCCCTGCCCCACCATGCCGCGCACCATCTCGATGGAGGGCGAGCTGAAGCCGATGTTGGGGCTCAGGCCGAGCTCCTCGAACAGGCTGACGAAGTAGGTCCGGCTCGGCTGCACGTCGAGCAGGATCATCGGTTCCAGCACCAGGTCGCGCAGCGACACCTGGGACTGGCGGGCGAAGCGGTGGTTCTCCGGCAGCAGCGCGTAGGGCCGCTGCGGCGGCATCAGCGGGTCGGTCTCGATGGTGGCGTCGAGCTCGTGCTGGTAGAGGATCGCCAGGTCGAAGCGCCCGGCGGTCAGGCCCTGCACCAGCTCCTGCTGCTCGCCATCGCCGATGCGGATCTCCACCCCCGGGTAGCGCTCGCGAAAGCCCGCGATCAGCCCCGGCAGGTAGAGCGGCGCCACGGTCTCGAAGCAGCCGATGTCGATCTGCCCGGCCACCACGTCGTTCACCGCCAGGGCGTTCTGCTCGAATTCCCAGGCCATGCGCAGCAGGTCCTGGGCCTTGCGGTAGAAGCGCGAGCCGCTGGGGGTGAGCGACACGCCCTGGGCGTGGTGGCGGATGAACAACTGCACGCCGAAGCTTTCCTCCAGCCCCTTGATGGCAGTGGAGATGGACGGCTGCGCGATGTACAGCTTGCGCGACGCCTCGGCCACGCTGCCGCACTCCACGGTCGTCACGAAGTACTTGAGTTGTCGCAGGGTGTAGTTCGCCACGGGGCACCTCGGCGTCGCGTGCCACCTGCGGTCATGGCCGGGCAGCTTGTTGTGGGCGGGGATCGTCCCTGCGAAACATACCCCAGGCACCGCGGCATGGGCTGCCGCGCTGCCGAGCTTTTTCTTATCCACCGAGCATATTTTTAATAATTTTCCTCGGCCGAGCTCTATCGCACCATCCGCTGCACTCGACTCACGAAGCCCGGACCGCGCAGACGGTCGGCGAGCAAGTGCAGCCTGTCCGCCCCCGGCCACCTCGCGCCTCGCCCCCGTCCCGCCCCGCAGCACCGCCCGACAACCGCGAATCGCCTTGCAGAAGGACAGACACATGACCGTTGAAACCATAGAAATCGATACGCTCGTCGTTGGCGCGGGACAGGCCGGCGTGGCCATGAGCGAACACCTGGGCAAGCTCGGCGTGCCGCACCTGGTGCTGGAGCGCAGCCGTATCGCCGAAGCCTGGCGCAGCGGGCGCTGGGATTCGCTGGTGGCCAACGGCCCGGCCTGGCACGACCGCTTCCCGGGCATGGAATTCGACGTCGGCCCGGATGAGTTCCCCGGCAAGGAGCAGGTGGCGGACTACTTCGTCGCCTACGCCCGGCAGATCAACGCACCGATCCGCACCGGCGTCGAGGTGAAGAAGGTGGTGCGCAACCCCGACCGCCCGGGCTTCACCGTCGAGACCTCCATCGGCGTGATCCAGGCCAACCGCGTGGTCTCCGCCACCGGCCCCTTCCAGCGGCCGGTGATCCCGGCCATCGCCCCGACGCAGGGCGCGCTCCACCAGATCCACTCCGCCGCCTACTACAACCCGCAGCAATTGCCCGCAGGCGCCGTGCTGGTGGTCGGGGGCGGCTCCTCCGGCGTACAGATCGCCGACGAGCTGATGCGGGCCGGGCGCAAGGTCTACCTCTCGGTGGGCGCCCACGACCGTCCGCCGCGCAGCTACCGCAACCGCGACTTCTGCTGGTGGCTGGGCGTACTCGGCCTGTGGGACGCGGAAGCCGCGCAACCGGGCCGCGAGCACGTCACCATCGCCGTCAGCGGCGCCCGGGGCGGCCACACCGTGGACTTCCGCGACCTGGCCAGCCAGGGCATCACCCTGGTGGGGCTGACGAAATCCTTCGAGAACGGCGTGGCGAAATTCAATGACGACCTGGCCGAGAACATCGCCCGGGGCGACGAGAACTACCTGTCGCTGCTGGATGCCGCCGATGCCTACATCGCCCGCAACGGCCTCGACCTGCCGGAGGAGCCCGAGGCGCGCCGCAAGCGGCCGGACCCGGAATGCATCACCCATCCGCTGCTCGAGCTGGACCTGGCCGCCGCCGGCGTCACCTCGATCATCTGGGCCACCGGCTACTCCGTGGACTTCAGCTGGCTGCAGGTGAACGCCTTCGACGACCAGGGCAAGCCCCGCCACCAGCGCGGCGTCTCCAGCGAACCGGGCGTGTATTTCGTCGGGCTGCCCTGGCTGTCACGCCGTGGCTCCACCTTCATCTGGGGCGTGTGGCACGACGCCAAGCACATCGCCGACCACATCGCCACCCAACGCAAGTACCTCGCCTACCGCGACGCCTCGCAGCGCCAGCAGGAAGGCGGCCTGAACGGCAGCCCCAGGGCCCCGCAGGCCGATTCGCCCGCCCAGAAAGCCAGCATCATGGGAGTAAGTTGATGCCCACCCATACCCGCATCCGCATGTTCAACACCAAGGACACCTACCCCAACCAGTCCCTGGACAACGACCTCTGCCAGGCCGTGCGCGCCGGCAATACCGTGTACGTGCGCGGCCAGGTCGGCACCGACTTCGACGGCAACCTGGTGGGCCTGGGCGACCCGCGCGCGCAGACCGAGCAGGCCATGAAGAACCTCAAGCAGCTGCTGGAGGAAGCCGGCAGCGACCTCTCGCACATCGTCAAGACCACCACCTACCTGGTCGACCCGCGCTACCGCGAACCGGTCTACCAGGAAGTGGGCAAGTGGCTGAAGGGCGTGTTCCCCATCTCCACCGGCCTGGTGGTCTCGGCCCTGGGGCAGCCCCAGTGGCTGATGGAGATCGACGTGATCGCGGTGATCCCGGACGACTGGCAGCCGCAGCGCTGAGGAGCGACCCATGACTTTCTCGATCATCGGCCGCTGCGCGGACACCGGGCAGCTGGGCATCGCCATCAGCTCCTCCAGCATCGCCGTCGGCGCCCGCTGCCCCTGGCTGCGCGCCGGTGTCGGCGCGGTGGCCACCCAGAACGTCACCCTGCCGGCCCTGGGCCCGCAGATCCTCGACCTGCTGGAGCACCAGCACCTCGAACCCGCCGCCGCCCTGGACCGGGCGCTGCATGCCAACGGCTGGAGCCAGTACCGCCAGGTGACGGTGATCGACGGCCAGGGCCGCACCGCCCTGTTCAGCGGCAAGGAGGCCCTGGGCCTGCACAACGCCGTGGCCGGCGAGCAATGCGTGGCGGCCGGCAACCTGCTCTCGGGCACCGGGGTGATCGACGCCATGGTGCAGGCCTTCGAAAACGCGCCGGGGCTCCTGGCCGACCGGCTGCTGGCGGCCATGCACGCGGCGATGGCCGCCGGGGGCGAGGCCGGCCCGGTGCATTCGGCGGCGCTCAAGGTAGTGGACGACCTCACCTGGCCCATCGTCGACCTGCGCGTGGACTGGGCGGACGAGGACCCCATCGGCCGCCTCGACGGCCTCTGGCAGGCCTACCGCCCGCAGATGCAGGACTACATCACCCGCGCCCTGGACCCGACGGCAGCGCCCAGCTACGGGGTGCCCGGCGATGAGTGAGGCGAGCAGCCGCGACCTGCTGGAGCGGCTGATCGGCTTCGCCACCGTCAGCCGGGACTCCAACCTGGAGCTGATCGCCTTCATCCGCGACTACCTCGCCGGCTTCGGCGTGGACAGCGAGCTGTTCCACAACCCGGAAGGCACCAAGGCCAACCTCTTCGCCACCCTCGGCCCGCGCGAGCGGGGTGGCGTCGTGCTGTCCGGGCACACCGACGTGGTGCCGGTGGACGGGCAGGCCTGGACCCTTCCGCCCTTCCGCCTGAGCGAGCGCGACGGCCGCCTCTACGGGCGCGGCACCGCCGACATGAAGGGCTTCATCGCGTCCGTGCTGGCGGCGGTGCCGCGCTTCCTCGAACGCCCGCTTCAGGTGCCGGTGCACCTGGCCTTCTCCTATGACGAGGAAGTCGGCTGCCTCGGCGTGCGCAGCATGCTCGCCGAGCTGGAGAAGCGCCCGCACAAGCCGCTGTTGTGCCTGATCGGCGAGCCCACCGAACTCAAGCCGGTGCTCGGCCACAAGGGCAAGCTGGCCATGCGCTGCCAGGTGCAGGGCGCCGCCTGCCATTCCGCCTATGCCCCCCAGGGCGTCAACGCCATCGAATACGCCGCGCGGCTGATCGGCAAGCTGGGCGATATCGGCACGCGGCTGGCCCGCATCGAGCACCACGACCCGCGCTTCGACCCGCCCTTCTCCACGGTGCAGACCGGCCTGATCAAGGGCGGCCGGGCACTGAACATAGTCCCGGCGGAATGCGAGTTCGACTTCGAGGTCCGCGCCCTGCCCGGCTTCGATGCCCAGCAGGTGGCGGATGAGCTGCAGCGCTACGCCGAGTCCGAGCTGTTGCCGACGATGCAGGCGGTGCAGGCCGATACCGGCATACGGCTGCAGAGCCTGAGCGCCTACCCCGGCCTCGCCACCCAGCCCGACAGCGACGCCGCACGGCTGCTGGCGCGGATCGCCGGCTCCAGCGAATTCGGCACCGTCGCCTTCGGCACCGAGGGAGGGCTGTTCGACCAGGCCGGCATCCCCACCGTGGTCTGCGGCCCCGGCAGCATGGACCAGGGGCACAAGCCCGACGAGTTCATCAGCCTCGAACAGCTCCACGCCTGCGACGCCATGCTCCTGCGCCTGGCCGACTACCTGGTAGACCCGAGCTGATCCACCTTTCGCACACCCGCAACCGTAGGGTGGGCTTCAGCCCACCAGCGATGCATCGGCGAGGCACATGCGCCCCCTGCGGAACCCCTCCGGCGCGGTCTGCTCGTGTAGCCCGGACTTCAGTCCGGGACGATGCCCTGCCACCCCCGGGCTGAAGCCCGGGCTACGGAGTTGGATCGAGGCGGACGACCCAAGGTGAGGCCTTGCCTGGGCCTGGATCCATCGCGGATGAATCCGCTCCTACAAGGCCGCCTGTGGGCGGCGGGCGAATGAATTCGCCCCTACAGGAGCCCGTTCGGCACCCCCTGTTTTTCTGGGTTTCTGCACCCCGATGGCGCACCCCGCCCCCCCGACGCCCCAGGCTGGAGCCCAGGCCGGCAGGCCTCTTTGCGCGCGGTTCCGCTACCGAGCTTTTTCTTATCCAGCGAGCATATTTTTAATAATTTTCCTAAGCCGAACTCTGTCGCACCATCAAGCCAGTCACGAATAACAACCAGACCGCGAAGACGGTCGAGTGGGAGTGCAGCGTGTTCGATCTCGGCTATTGGCAGCAGCGAGCTGCCCGGCAAGCATTCATTGACCAGGCGCTCATCGACGGCCGCCTGGTATCCGCCGCATCCGGCGCCACCTTCGATTCCATCAACCCCGCGACCAACCAGCTCCTGGCCCGCGTCGCCGCCTGCGGCGAGGCCGAGGTGGACCTCGCCGTGCGCAGCGCCCGCCGCGCCTTCGAGCAGGGCCCCTGGGCACGCATGGCGCCGGTGGAGCGCAAGAAGGTGCTGCTGCGCCTGGCCGAGCTGATGCTGGCCCACCGCGAGGAGCTGGCCCTGCTGGACTCCCTCGACATGGGCAAGCCGGTGATGGACGCCTACACCATCGACGTGCCCGGCGCCGCCAACGTCTTCGCCTGGTACGGCGAGGCGCTGGACAAGCTCTACGACCAGGTGGCGCCCACCGCCCCCGGGACCCTGGCCACCATCACCCGCGAAGCGCTGGGCGTGGTCGCCGCCGTGGTGCCCTGGAACTTCCCCCTCGACATGGCCGCCTGGAAGCTGGCCCCGGCGCTCGCCGCCGGCAACAGCGTGGTGCTCAAGCCCGCCGAGCAGTCGCCCTTCTCCGCCCTGCGCCTGGGCGAACTGGCCCTGGAGGCCGGCATCCCCGAGGGCGTGCTCAACGTGGTGCCGGGCCTGGGCGAGAGCGCCGGCCGCGCCCTCGGCCTGCACCCGGACGTGGACTGCCTGGTGTTCACCGGCTCCACCCAGGTGGGCAAGTACTTCATGGGTTATTCGGCCCAGTCCAACCTCAAGCAGGTCTGGCTGGAGTGCGGTGGCAAGAGCCCGAACCTGGTGTTCGAGGACTGCCGCGACCTCGACCTGGCCGCCGAGAAGGCCGCCTTCGGCATCTTCTTCAACCAGGGCGAGGTGTGCTCGGCCAACTCGCGCCTCTACGTGCAGCGCTCCATCCAGGACGAATTCATCGAGCGCCTGCTGGCCAAGGCCCGCGACTGGATGCCCGGCGACCCGCTGGACCCGGCCAGCCGTGCCGGCGCCATCGTCGATGCGGCGCAGACCGGCCGCGTCATGGCCTTCATCGAGGGCGCCCAGGGCCAGGGCGCGCGGCTGCTGGCCGGTGGCCGGCGCCTGACCTTCAACGGCTCGAGCAACTTCGTCGAGCCCACCGTCTTCGCCGATGTGCGCAGCGACATGACCCTGGCGCGCGAGGAGGTCTTCGGCCCGGTGCTGGCCATCAGCGCATTCGACAGCGAGGAGGAAGCCATCCGCCTCGCCAACGACAGCGTCTACGGCCTGGCCGCCTCGGTGTGGAGCGACGACCTGCACCGCGCCCACCGCGTCGCCCGCGCGCTCAAGGCGGGCACCGTGTCGGTGAACACCGTGGACGCGCTGGACGTCACCGTGCCCTTCGGCGGCGGCCGGCAATCGGGTTTCGGGCGCGACCTCTCGCTGCACTCCTTCGACAAGTACAGCCAGCTGAAGACCACCTGGTTCCAGCTGCGCTGAGGTCGCGACGACGACCCGGCCGCGCCTCGCCGCGCGGCCGCCATGACAAGAAAACCATCCGCGCCCGTGCACGCGCGGAGCCCCGGCCCCAGGGCCACAACTGCCTCGACAACTGAACACGACTGAAAAAGTAGTGAGGGAGTTCTCATGTCCAGATCCTTGCGTCCCACCCTGTCCACGGCCTTCGGGCTGGCCCTGCTCAGCAGCCTCGGCATCGCCCAGGCCCAGCCCGCGAAGCTCACCGTGATCTCCTTCGGTGGTGCCACCAAGGCCGCCCAGGACGCCGCCTACTTCAGGCCGTTCGAGCAGAGCGGCGCGGCCAGGGTGGTGGCCGGCGAATACAACGGCGAGCTGTCGAAGGTGAAGGCCATGGTCGATATCGGCCAGGTCAGCTGGGACGTGGTGGAGGTGGAGAGCCCCGAGCTGCTGCGCGGTTGCGAGGAAGGCCTGTTCGAGCCCATCGACCCGGCCCTGCTCGGCAATGCCGCGAGCTTCATGCCCGGCACCCTGAGCGAGTGCGGCGTGGCGAGCTACGTGTGGTCCATGGTGCTGGCCTACGACGCCGGCAAGCTGGCGGCGGCGCCCACCTCATGGGCCGACTTCTGGGACCTCGAGCGCTTCCCCGGCAAGCGCGGCCTGCGCAAGGGCGCCAAGTACACCCTGGAAGCGGCGCTGCTGGCCGACGGGGTGAAGCGCGAGAACCTGTACAGCGTGCTGGCGACCCCGGAAGGCGTCACCCGCGCCTTCGCCAAGCTCGACCAGATCAAGCCGCACATCCAGTGGTGGGAGGCCGGTGCGCAACCGCCGCAGTGGCTGGCGGCCGGCGACGTGGTGATGTCCGCCGCCTACAACGGCCGCATCGCCGCCGCGCAGAAGGAGGGTTCCGCGCTCGCCATCGTGTGGAACGGCAACCTCTACGACCCGGACCACTGGGCCATCGTCCGCGGCAGCCCGAACAAGGCGCTGGCCGAGCGCTTCATCGCCTTCGCCAGCCAGGCCGAGACCCAGAAGCAGTTCTCCAGCCAGATCCCCTACGGGCCGGTGCGCCAGGACGCCCTGGCGCAGCTGCCCGCGGCCACCCAGGCACAACTGCCCACCGCGCCGGCGAACCTCGCCGAGGCGCAGCTGGTGGATGCGGAGTTCTGGGTCAACCACGGCGAGGAGCTGGAGGAACGCTTCAACGCCTGGGCGGCGCGCTGAGCCATGGCCCCGCCCGCGCCGGGCGAACCCTGCGCGGGAGGGGCCGAACGACGGGTGCATCCGTCGCACCAGCCGGCGGCCCCTGAGCCGCAGGCGGATAACAAGAAGATCGGGAGAGCGTCATGAGTGCGAGTGTTTCCATCCCTGCCACGGGGCAATCGGGCGGCCTGCGCCGCGTCCTCGGACTGGGCCCGCTGGTGGCGGTCGCCGTCGGCCTGGTGGTGTCCCAGGGTGTGATGGTGCTGATGCTGCAAGGCGCCGGCCTGGCCGGCCTGGGCTTCATCATTCCCCTGGGCATCGCCTACCTGCTGGCGCTGACCTATGCCCTGTCGTTCTCCGAACTCTCGCTGATGATCCCCCGCGCCGGCAGCCTGAGCAGCTACACCGAAGTCGCCATCGGCCACTTCCCGGCCATCCTCGCCACCTTCTCGGGCTACATGGTGGTGGCGATGTTCGCCCTCTCCGCCGAGTTGCTGCTGCTCGACCTGATCATCGGCAAGGTCTACCCCGGCGCGCTGCCGCCCATGCTGGTCGCCTATGGCGTGCTCGCCCTGTTCACCGGCTTCAACCTGCTGGGCATCGACGTCTTCGCCCGCCTGCAGAGCGCCCTGGCGCTGGTGATGGTGGTAAGCCTGCTGGCCCTCGGGCTGGGTGCCGTCGGCAGCGACCTGGCCGCCACCACGACGCCCCTGGACCAGGGCTGGAACCCGTTGCAAGCCGGCACGCTGACCCTGGCGGCCATGGCCATCTGGGGCTTCGTCGGCGCCGAGTTCGTCTGCCCCCTGGTGGAGGAGACGCGCCGCCCGGAACGCAACATCCCGCGCTCGATGATCATCGGCCTCACGCTGATCTTCGGCATCATCGTCCTCTACTGCCTCGGCGCGCTGCTGTGCATCCCCCGCGAGCAGCTGGCGGCCGACCCGCTGCCGCATTTCCTCTTCGCCACCACCGTGTTCGGCGAGGCCGGCAAGCTGTTCCTGGTGGCCGCCGCGGTGACCGCCACCTGCAGCACGGTCAACTCCTCCCTGGCCGCGCTGCCGCGCATGCTCTACGGCATGGCGCAGAACGGCCAGGCCTTCCCGCAGTTCAAGCGCCTCAGCCGCCGCGCCCGCACGCCCTGGGTGGCGGTGCTGTTCATCGCCGCCATCACCGGCCTGCCGATCCTGCTGCTCGGCCAGGACCCGGACGCCATCAGCCTGTTGCTGCTGGCCGCCGCGCTGGCCTGGCTGCTGGCCTACATCATCGTGCACATCGATGTGATCGCCCTGCGCCGCCGCTACCCGCACATCGCGCGGCCGTTCCGCTCGCCCTTCTATCCCTGGCCCCAGGTGCTCGGCATCGCCGGCATGCTCTTTGCCATCTACCACGTCTCGCCGACCCCGGAGATGACCGCGAAGATCTTCGGCACCGCCGGCGTGGTGCTCGGCCTGATCTCGGTGATCGCCGTGGCCTGGATCAGGCTGGTGATGGGCAAGCCGCTGTTCGTGCCCGAGCCGCTGACCCCTTCCGAGCCGGCGCCGCTGACCCGCGCCGCCCTTTCCCCCGAACCGCTTTGACGAGCAGGAGAAGACCATGAACGCTCCCATCACCCCGCAGCGCAGTACCGAGGACTACCAGGCAGCCGATGCCGCGCACCACATCCATGCCTTTCTCGACCAGAAGGCACTGAACGCCGAGGGCCCGCGCGTGATCACCCGGGGCGAGGGCCTGTACCTGTGGGACAACGACGGCAAGCGCTACCTCGACGGCATGTCGGGCCTGTGGTGCACCAACCTGGGCTACGGCCGCAAGGACCTGGCCGCCGCCGCCGCCCGCCAGCTGGAGCAGCTGCCGTACTACAACATGTTCTTCCACACCACCCACCCGGCGGTGGTGGAACTCTCCGAACTGCTCTTCAGCCTGCTGCCCGGCCACTACAGCCACGCGATCTACACCAACTCCGGTTCCGAGGCGAACGAGGTGCTGATCCGCACCGTGCGTCGTTACTGGCAGATCCTCGGCCAGCCGCAGAAGAAGGTGATGATCGGCCGCTGGAACGGCTACCACGGCTCCACCCTGGCGGCCACCGCCCTGGGCGGGATGAAGTTCATGCACGAGATGGGCGGGCTGATCCCCGACGTCGCGCACATCGACGAGCCCTACTGGTTCGCCCAGGGCGGCGACCTGACGCCGGCCGAGTTCGGCCTGCGCTGCGCCCGCCAGCTGGAGGAGAAGATCCTCGAACTGGGTGCCGAGAACGTCGCCGGCTTCATCGCCGAGCCCTTCCAGGGCGCGGGCGGGATGATCTTCCCGCCGGAGTCCTACTGGCCGGAGATCCAGCGCATCTGCCGCCAGTACGACGTGCTGCTGTGCGCGGACGAGGTGATCGGCGGCTTCGGCCGCACCGGCGAATGGTTCGCCCACCAGCACTTCGGCTTCCAGCCCGACACCCTGTCCATAGCCAAGGGCCTGACCTCCGGCTACGTGCCCATGGGCGGCCTGGTGCTGGGCAAGCGCATCGCCGAGGTGCTGGTGGAGCAGGGCGGCGTGTTCGCCCACGGCCTGACCTACTCCGGGCACCCGGTGGCCGCCGCCGTGGCCATCGCCAACCTCAAGGCGCTGCGCGACGAGGGCGTGGTCGCCCAGGTGAAGAACGACACCGGCCCCTACCTGCAGCAGTGCCTGCGCGAGGTCTTCGCCGACCACCCGCTGATCGGCGAGGTGCAGGGCACCGGCCTGGTGGCGGCGTTGCAGTTCGTCCAGGACAAGGCCACGCGCAAGCGCTTCGACAACGAGAACGACATCGCCTGGCGCTGCCGCACCCTCGGTTTCGAGGAGGGCGTGATCATCCGCTCCACCCTGGGCCGGATGATCATGGCGCCGGCACTGGTGGCCACCCGCGCCGAGCTGGACGAGCTGGTGGACAAGACCCGCCGCGCGGTGGAGCGCACGGCGCGGGAGATCGAAGCGGGGGCTTTGCCCGCTGCCTAGTGGGTTCCCGCGTTCGCGGGAATGACGGCACCGTAGGGTGGGCAGCGATGCATTGACCCGCGACGGGGCCACAGCACCGTAGGGTGGGCTTCAGCCCACCAGCAATGCATCAACCCGCGACGGGGCCGCGCACGTGCCCCGTCCTTCCCAACGGCTAGATAAACCGGGGCCGTCTCCAGGCCGCGGTGCAGGAGGAAAAGGTGGGCTGAAGCCCACCCTACATAACGGGAACCCACTTCGGTGGCGGCAAAAAGGGGCCGGCGCCGCGATGGCCCGGTCCCGCTCCACGGCGCGGCACCGCAAGACGCACCGACCGCCCCACGGCCCATGGAGGGAGCCGCAGCAGAACAGGACCCCGAGCCCACGCAGGCCCGGGGCGCGGAACGAATTCGGCCAATGGCCCGTACTGCCCAGCAATTCCAACAACTAATGCGGGAGTGTTCCAATGATCCAGTCCTTGCTTCGTCGCTTCACCCTTCCCCTCACCTGCACCGCGCTGGCGCTCTCCGCCGCCGGCGCGCAGGCGGGCACCCTGTCCATCGGCCACACCACCTGGGTCGGCTACGGCACGCTGTACCTGGCTCGCGATCTCGGCTACTTCAAGGAGCAGGGCCTGGATGTCGAGCTGACCACCATCGAGGAGGCCTCGATGTACATGGCCGCCCAGGCCTCCGGGAAGCTCTCCGGCTCGGCCTCGACCATCGACGAGATCCTCAAGTACCGCTCCAAGGACTTCTGCTTCAAGGCGGTCGCCGCGCTGGACGAGAGCTACGGCGGCGACGGCGTGCTGGTGGGCAACGGGGTCACCAGCCTGAAGGAGCTCAAGGGCCAGTCGGTGGCGGTCAACGAGGGCTCGGTCTCGCAGTTCTGGCTGTCCTACCTGCTCAAGCACAACGGCATGACCATGGCCGACCTGGATATCCAGAACATGACGGCCGACGACGCCGCCACCGCCTTCATCGCCGGCCGCGTGCCCGCCGCCGTGACCTGGGAGCCGCACCTGTCGCTGGTGCGCCAGAAGGGGGAAGGCAAGGTGCTCATCGACAGCAGCAAGACCCCCGGCGTGATCGTCGACGTGGTGGCGCTCTCCTGCGATGTGATCGACAAGCAGCCCGAGGACGTGAAGGCGCTGGTCAAGGGCCTGTACAAGGCCGTGCAGTTCACCAGGGACAACCCCGAGAAGGCCCACGAGATCATGGCCAAGGGCGTCGGCGGCTACCTGGCCGACCCGGTGGAGCTGGCCAACGCGGCCAAGGGCGTGCGCTTCTACGACCAGGCCATGAGCGAGGGGCTGCTCGGCGTGCCCGGCAAGCCCGGTGACATCAAGGGCGTGATCCGCCTGGCCAACGAGACCTGGAGCGCCCTGCAGGGCAAGCGCTACGAGGTCAGCTACGACGACCTCGTCGACACCCGCTTCGTCAGCCAGTAAGGGGAAGACCATGGCCTCTCGACACTCCTGGCTGAACCGCTGCCTGACCCCCAAGGTCGAGCTGCCGGCGAAGCTGATACTCGGTGCGGGCAGCCTCGGCTGGCTGCTGGTGCTCGGCCTCTGGGCCGGGCTGTCCTACGGCGGCGTGGTGCCGGCGATGTTCCTGCCCACCCCGGGCGCGGTGCTGGAGGCGGCCGCGCGCCTGGCCGGCGACGGCACCCTCGGCAAGCACGTGCTGGCGAGTGTCGAGGTGGTGCTCATCGGCTTCGCGGTGTCGTCCCTGGTGGCGGTGCCGCTGGGGCTGCTGATGGGCAGCTTCCGCATCGTCCAGGCCTTCCTCGAGCCGCTGGTGAACTTCGTCCGCTACCTGCCGGTGACCTCCTTCGTGCCGCTGTTCATCCTGTGGATCGGCATCGGCCTGGAGCAGCGGGTGACGGTGATCATCTTTGGCGTGTTCTTCCAGCAGCTGGTGATGATCGCGGACGTTTCCAAGGGCGTCTCGCGGGACCTGATCAACGCCTCCTACACCCTGGGTTCGAGCCGCCGCGACGTGGTGCTGCACGTGCTCGGCCCGGCCTCACTGCCCGGCGTGCTGGACACCCTGCGGGTGACCATGGGCTGGGCCTGGACCTACCTGGTGGTGGCCGAGCTGGTCGCCGCCAGCAGCGGCCTGGGCTACATCAGCCTGAAGGCCATGCGCGGCTTCCAGGTGGACGTGATCTTCCTCGCCATCGCCATCATCGGCCTGCTCGGGCTGGTGACCGACCAACTGTTCCGACTCCTCCGACTGAAGGTGGCCTCATGGGCGCAGTAGCAGCCATGCACAACCAATCCGTGGCCGCGCCTGCGCTGCCCGCGAACCCCGCCGAGCGCCTGCGCGTGGACAACGTCTGCCTGCGCTACCAGAGCCCGGGCGGACAGACCTTCGCCGCGCTGGAGAACGTCTCCCTGAGCGTGCCGGACCAGCAGTTCGCCGTGCTGGTGGGGCCCTCCGGCTGCGGCAAGTCGAGCCTGCTGTACCTCACCGCCGGCCTGGCCGAGCCCACCTCCGGGGAGATCCACGTGGGCGGCAAGCGCGTCGAGGGGCCGGGTGCCGACCGCGGCATGGTGTTCCAGGGCTACACCCTGTTCCCCTGGCTCAGCGTGCGCGAGAACATCGAGTTCGGCCTCAAGCGCAAGGGCATGCCCAAGGGCGAACGCCAGGAGATCGTCGACTTCTACCTGGCCGAGGTGGGCCTGGCGAGCTTCGCCGGGCATTACCCCAAGCAGCTCTCCGGCGGCATGATGCAACGCGTGGCGATCGCCCGCGCGCTGGCCAACGACCCGCAGATCCTGCTGATGGACGAGCCCTTCGGCGCCCTCGACAGCCAGACCCGCATGCAGATGCAGAAGCTGTTGCTGCGGGTGTGGGAGCACAGCAAGAAGACCGTGGTGTTCGTTACCCACGACATCGACGAGGCCATCCTGCTGGGCGACCGCATCTACGTCATGGGCGCCCGCCCCGGCCACATCAAGCGCGAGCTCGACGTGCCCATCCCCCGTCCGCGCGACCTGGACATGGTCATGGACCGCGCCTTCATCGAGATGAAGCGCGAGATCCTCGGCCTGCTCCACGACGACCTCGAAGAGATGCACTGACAGCCCGGGGCGGCGCGCCCGCCCCGGCACCACCGCAAGGAGGGCCCCATGCCCGCTTCGACTCCATCGCCCCGGCGCTTCGACTACCTGGTGGTCGGCGCCGGATCGGCCGGCTGCGTCCTGGCCAACCGTCTCAGCGCCGACCCCACCGTGCGCGTCTGCCTGATCGAGGCCGGCGGCAGCGACGCCAGCCCCCGCGTGCAGACGCCGGCCGGCACCATCACCCTGTACAAGAGCCGGCGCTTCAGCTGGAACTTCTTCTCCGCGCCCCAGACGCGCCTCAACGGCCGCCAGCTGCACTGCCCGCGCGGCAAGGCACTGGGTGGCTCCAGCTCGATGAACTCGATGATCTACATCCGTGGCGACGCCTCCGACTACGACCGCTGGGCCGCACTCGGCTGCGACGGCTGGAGCTGGCGCGAGGTGCTGCCGCTGTTCAGGAAATCCGAGGGCAACCGCCTGGGCCAGGACCCGGCCTACCACGGCACCCGGGGCGAGCTCGCGGTGGACCGCGCCCGCGACCCCAACCCGCTGTCGCATCTGTTCATCAAGGCCGCCGAGGCCATCGGCCTGAAGCGCAACGACGACTTCAACGGCGGCCAGCTCGAAGGCGTCGGCATCTACGACCTGACGCAGAAGGACGCGCGACGGCTGTCCAGCTACCGCGCCTTCGTCGCGCCGGTGCGCGAGCGGCCGAACCTGGAGGTGCTGACCGGCTGCACGGTGCTGTCGCTGCTGCTGGAGGACGGCGCCGCCCAGGGCGTGCGGGTCGAGCGCGACGGCGCGGAACTGCGCCTGGAGTGCGGGCGCGAGGTGATACTCGCCGCCGGCGCCATCGGCTCGCCGCAGGTGCTCCTGGCCTCCGGCATCGGCCCCCGGGCGGAGCTGGAGGCGGCGGGCATCGCGGTGCAGGTCGACCTGCCCGGCGTCGGCAAGAACCTGCAGGACCACCTCGACGGCCTGGTCACGGTGCGTTCGCCGAGCCCGCTGACCCTGGGCTTCTCCTGGGGCTCGCTGCCCAGCGTGCTGCTCTCGCCCTTCAGGTACCTGGCGCAACGCAAGGGCTGGCTGACCACCAACTACGTGGAAGCCGGCGGCTTCGCCCGCACGCCCCTGGCCGGCGCGCTGCCGGACGTGCAGTTCCACTTCGTGCCGGGCTACCGCAGCCATCGCGGCCGCCTGTTCGAATGGGGCCACGGCTACGCGGTGCACACCTGCGTGCTGCGCCCCGGCAGCATCGGCGAGCTGCGGGTGAAGGCGCGCGGGGCGATCGAGATCGACTACAACTTCCTCGCCGACCCAGAGGACGCCCGGGTGCTGATCGAGGGCATCCGCCTGGCGCGGCGCATCCTCGCCGGCGCCGCCTTCGATGGCCTGCGCGGCAGGGAGATGCTGCCCGGGGCCGAGGTGCAGAGCGACGAGCAGCTCATGGCCTACATCCGCGAGCACGCGGCCACGGTGTTCCACCCGGTGGGCACCTGCAAGATGGGCGTGGACGCCATGAGCGTGGTGGACCCGCAACTGCGGGTGCGCGGGGTGAAGGGCCTGCGCGTGGCCGATGCGTCGATCATGCCGACCCTGGTCAGCGGCAACACCAACGCGCCGTGCATCATGATCGGCGAGAAGGCGGCGCAGTTGATCCTGGAAGGTGGAGTGGCCGAGGCCGATGCACGGGAGGAGGTGGCGGTGGCAGCGGTCTAGTGGGTCCCCGCGCTCGCGGGGATGACGGTGCGCACACCCCGCGAGGTGCGCCACCCTGTCGGACATGAAAAAGGCCACCCGAAGGTGGCCTTTCTCGTTGGCGGCGCGCGGTCAGGCCGGTTGGCTGGCGGCGCGGCGCTTGTTGCTGGAGGCGGCTTCGGCGGCCATGGATTCCATGGCTTCCTGGATGGCGCGCTTGCGGCGCTCCTCGGCCTGGCGGCTGAAGTACCAGGCGAAGAAGGTGAACAGCGAGACGGTCAGCAGGATCAGGCTGGCCACGGCGTTGATCTCCGGCTTCACGCCCAGGCGCACGGCGGAGAAGACCTCCATCGGCAGGGTGGTGGAGCCGGGGCCGGAGACGAAGCTCGCCAGGACCAGGTCGTCCAGGGACAGGGCGAACGACATCATGCCGCCTGCCGCCAGGGACGGCGCGATCATCGGGATGGTGATCAGCAGGAACACCTTCCACGGACGCGCACCGAGGTCCATGGCGGCCTCCTCGATGGACAGGTCCAGCTCGCGCAGGCGCGCCGACACCACGATGGCCACATAGGCCGAGCAGAAGGTGGTGTGGGCGATCCAGATGGTGACGATGCCACGCTCCTGGGGCCAGCCGATCAGTTGCGCCATGGCCACGAACAGCAGCAGCAGCGACAGGCCGGTGATGACCTCGGGCATGACCAGCGGCGCGGTGACCAGGCCGCCGAACATGGTACGGCCACGGAAGCGCGGGATGCGGGTCAGGACGAAGGCCGCCAGGGTGCCCAGCGCCACCGCCGCGATGGCAGTGTAGCAGGCGATCTCCAGGGAGCGCATCACCGAGTTCATCAGCTGGGTGTTGTCGAGCAGGCCGACGTACCACTTCACCGACCAGCCGCCCCAGACCGTCACCAGCTTGGAGGCGTTGAACGAGTAGATCACCAGGATCAGCATCGGCAGGTAGATGAACAGCAGGCCGATCCACAGCATCACGTTGGAGAAACTGAAGCGCTTCATACCTTGCCCTCCAGTTCCTTGGCTTGGTTACGGTTGAACAGGATGATCGGGACGATGAGGATCGCCAGCATCACCACCGCCAGCGCGGACGCCACGGGCCAGTCGCGGTTGTTGAAGAACTCCTGCCACAGCACCTTGCCGATCATCAGGGTCTCCGGGCCGCCGAGCAGTTCGGGGATCACGAACTCGCCCACCACCGGGATGAACACCAGCATGGAGCCTGCGATGATGCCGTTCTTCGACAGCGGCACGGTGATCTTCCAGAAGCTGTTGAAGTTGCTCGAACCGAGGTCCGAGGCGGCTTCCAGCAGGCTCTGGTCGTGCTTCACCAGGTTGGCGTACAGCGGCAGGATCATGAACGGCAGGTAGGAATAGACCACGCCGATGTAGACCGCGGTGTTGGTGTTGAGGATCTGCAGCGGTTCGCTGATCAGGCCGATGCCCATGAGGAAGCCGTTGAGCAGGCCGTTGTTGCTGAGGATGCCCATCCAGGCGTAGACGCGGATGAGGATGGCGGTCCAGGTCGGCATCATGATCAGCAGCAGCAGCACGGTCTGCGCTTCCTTGCCGGCGCGGGCGATGGCGTAGGCCATCGGGTAGCCGATCAGCAGGCACAGCAGGGTGCTGAAGAAGGCCATCTTCAGCGAGCCCAGGTAGGCGGCCAGGTAGAGTTCGTCCTCGCTCAGCATGAAGTAGTTGCCGAGGTTGAGGACGATCTGCAGCTGGTTGTCGGCCCAGGTGTAGATCTCGGTGTAGGGCGGGATCGCCACGTCCGCTTCCGCGAAGCTGATCTTCAGCACGATGGCGAAGGGCAGCAGGAAGAACAGGAACAGCCAGAGGAACGGGATCCCGATCACCGCGTGCCGGCCCGTGGGCAGGCGTTTCTTCAGTCTGGAGATTTTCATGAGCGCAGCACCACCCCGCTGTCGTCCTCCCACCACACGAAGACTTCATCGTCCCAGGTCGGACGTGCGCCACGACGCTCGGCGTTGGCGACGAAGGACTGGACGATGGAGCCGCCGGGCAGCTTGACGTAGAACACCGAGTGACCGCCCAGGTAGGCGATGTCGTGGATCTTGCCGCGCGACCAGTTGTACTCGCAGGTGGGCTGCTCGGTGGTGACCAGCAGCTTCTCGGGGCGCAGGGCGTAGGTGATGCGCTTGTCCTGCACCGAGGTGGTCACGCCGTGGCCGACGTAGATCGGCCGCTCCAGCTCGGGGCAGGCGATCAGGGCGTGGGCCTCGAGGTCTTCCACCACTTCGCCGTCGAACAGGTTGACGTTGCCGATGAACTCGCACACCAGGCGGCTGATGGGGGTCTCGTAGATGTCCACCGGGCTGCCGATCTGCTCGATGCAGCCCAGGTGCATGATGGCGATGCGCTGGGCCATGGTCATGGCCTCTTCCTGGTCGTGGGTCACCATGACGCAGGTCACGCCGACGCGCTCGATGATCTCCACCAGCTCCAGCTGCATCTGCGAACGCAGCTTCTTGTCCAGCGCGCCCATGGGCTCGTCGAGCAGCAGCAGCTTGGGACGCTTGGCCAGCGAGCGGGCCAGGGCCACGCGCTGGCGCTGGCCACCGGAGAGCTGGTGCGGCTTGCGCTTGGCGTACTGGGTCATCTGCACGAGCTTGAGCATCTCGGTGACGCGCTCGTCGATCTCGGCGGCGGGCAGACGGTCTTGTTTGAGTCCGAAGGCGATGTTCTGCGCAACAGTCATATGCGGGAAGAGCGCATAGGACTGGAACATCATGTTGATCGGCCGCTCGTAGGGCGGCATGTCGGTGATGTCGACGCCGTCGAGGAAGATGCGACCCTCGGTCGGACGCTCGAAACCCGCCAGCATGCGCAGCAGGGTCGACTTGCCCGAGCCCGAGCCACCCAGCAGGGCGAAGATCTCGCCCTTGTTGATGGTCAGCGAGACGTCGTCCACCGCAAGGGTCTCGTCGAACTGCTTGGTCACCCGGTCGATCTTGACCAGCACCTCTTTGGGTTGCTGGTTGCCCTCGAGGGCTTTCTTGTAGGCACCGGAGGCTATTGCCATTACCACACTCCCAATTCTTGCTAGCCGGCCATTATGGCCGGTTGCGTTGAGTATCGCTCGTTAGGCGCGAGACACGCGTCCTGGTCCGCTCGTCGCCCGCTCTGGCGCGAGCTGCGCGGGGCCGGCCCGCGCGGCTCGCCCCCGATCACTTGCCCGACTTGACCTTGGTCCAGCTCCGGGTCATCAGCCGCTGCACCTTCGGAGGCAGTTCCTCCGAGACATACAGCTTGTCCAGCACCGCTTGTGGCGGGTACACGGACTCGTCGTCACGCACGTCCTGATTCATGAATTCGCCCGACTTGGTGTTCGGGTTGGCGTAGCCCACGTAGTCGCTGACCTTGGCGATGACGTCGGGGCGCAGCAGGTAGTCGATGAAGGCATGGGCCTCCTTGACGTTGGCGGCGTCGGCCGGCACGGCGACCATGTCGAACCACAGGTTGCCGCCCTCCTTGGGGATCGCGTAGGCGATCTCGACGCCCTTGCCGGCTTCCTCGGCGCGCGCGGCGGCCTGGAAGATGTCGCCGGAGAAGCCCGCCGCGACGCAGATGTCGCCGTTGGCCAGGTCGCCGATGTACTTGGAGGAGTGGAAGTAGGTCACGTAGGGGCGGACCTCCATCAGCTTGGCCTCGGCCTTCTTGTAGTCGTCCGGGTTCTTGCTGTTGGGGTCCAGGCCCAGGTAGTTGAGCATGGCCGGGATCATCTCGTCGGCCGAGTCGAGGAAGGCCACGCCGCACTGGCTGAGCTTCTTGATGTTCTCGGGTTCGAAGATCACCGACCAGGAGTCGATCTTGTCGACGCCGAGCACGGCCTTGACCTTCTCGGCGTTGTAGCCGATGCCGTTGGTGCCCCAGAGGTAGGGGACGGCGTACTGGTTGCCGGGGTCGTTGGCTTCCAGGCGCTTGAGCAGGGCGGGGTCGAGGTTGCCCCAGTTCTTCAGCTGGCTGCGGTCCAGCTTCTGGAAGGCGCCGGCCTTGATCTGCTTGCCGAGGAAGTGGTTGGAGGGCACCACCACGTCATAGCCGGTGCGGCCGGCCAGGAGCTTGCCTTCGAGGGTTTCGTTGGAGTCGAAGACGTCGTAGACGGGCTTGATGCCGGTTTCCTTCTGGAAGTCGGCCAGGGTGGTCTCGCCGATGTAGTCGGACCAGTTGTAGATGTGCACCGTCTGCTCGGCATGGGCCTGTGAAGCCAGGGTCAGCACGGCGGCGGTGATCAGGGTTTTGCAGAAGGAAACTCGCACACTTTAATCCTCTTGATAGGCCGGGCCGCTGGCGCACCGGGGCGCGCTGCGGAGTTTCTTATCGGGTTGTCGTCTCAACGACCGCTTTTTATCCGGGTCCAGTCACGGGTCAGCCAGCGCTGGACATCGCGCGGGCGCTCCCGGGCCACGTAGAGCTTGGCCATCACTTCCGGCGAGGGGTAGACGCCGGGGTTATCGCGCACGCCGGCATCCACCAGCGCGGTCGCATCCTTGTTGGCGTTGGCGTAGGAAACGTAGTCGCTGATCTTGGCGATTACATCCGGCCGCATCAGGTAGTTGATGAAGGCATGCGCCTCGTCGACGTGCTTGGCGTCGCGGGGGATGGCGAGCATGTCCGCCCACATGGCGGTGCCTTCCTTGGGGATCACGTAGATGATGTCGTCCGTGCGCCCGGCTTCCTTGGCGCGGCTGGCGGCCTGGAGCATGTCGCCGGAATAGCCGAAGGCGATGCAGATGTCGCCGTTGGCGAGGTCGCCGATGGACTTGGAGGAGTGGAAGTAGGTGATGTACGGGCGCACCTTGAGCAGCTGGGCGGTGGCCTTGTCGTAGTCGGCGCGCTCGTGGGTATGGGGCGAGCCACCGAGGTAGTTGATCATCTGCGGCATGACTTCGTCGCCGGAATCGATCAGGGCCACGCCGCACTGGGTGAGCTGCCTGACCACGGCGGGATCGAACAGCAGCGACCAGGAATCGAGCTTGGCATCGGCGCCGAGGATGGCGCGCACCTTGGTGGCGTTGAGGCCGATGCCGTTGGTGCCCCACATGTAGGGCACGGAGTATTCGTTGCCCGGATCGCCGCCGGCGAGGTTCTTCAGCACGGCAGGGTCCAGGTGGGAGAGGTTCGGCAGCTTGGACTTGTCCAGCTTCTGGTAGGTGCCGGCCTTGATCTGCTTGGCCAGGAAGTGGTTGGTGGGGACCACCACGTCGTAGCCGGATTGCCCGGTGGCGAGCTTGCCGTCGAGGGTTTCGTTGGAGTCGAAGACGTCGTAGACCACCTTGATCCCGGTTTCCTTCTGGAAGTTCTCCAGGGTGTCCGGGGCGATGTAATCGGACCAGTTGTACACATGCACGACACGCTCCTCGGCCTGTGTCATGGACACGGCGAGGAAGCTGGCCAGCAACCCGTACAGCCAGGGGCGATTGCGCATGAGGAGGTCCTCTCGGGGTGGTTCACCCTCCGGCGGGGCGCCGGAGGGTGGGTCTTTGTGTTACTTGCCCGACTTGATGGTGGTCCAGGTACGGGTCATCGCGCGCTGCACCTTGGCCGGCAGGTCCGGGAAGGCGTAGAGCTTGGCCATGGTTTCCTTGCTCGGGTAGATGCCCGGGTCGGTGCGGATCGCCTCGTCCACCAGCGGGGTGGCGGCGGCGTTACCGTTCGGGAACTGCACGAAGTTGGTGATCTCGGCCATCACCTCCGGCTTCATCAGGAAGTTCATGAAGGCGTAGGCGGCGTCCGGGTTGGCGGCGTCGGCGGGGATCGCGACCATGTCGAAGAAGGTGCCGGCACCTTCCTTCGGAATGTTGTAGGCGACCTTCACGCCAGCCTTGGCCTCGTCGGCACGGGACTTGGCCTGGTACACGTCACCCGAGTAGCCCACGGCCACGCACAGGTTGCCGTTGGCCAGGTCGGAGATGTACTTGGAGGAGTGGAAGTAGGTCACGTGCGGACGGATCTTGAGGAACAGCGCCTCGGCTTCCTTGAGCTGCTTGGGGTCCTGGCTGGTCGGGCTGTAGCCCAGGTAGTGCAGGGCGATCGGCAGGATCTCGGTGGGCGAGTCGAGGAAGGAGACGCCGCAGGACTTCAGCTTCTCGATGTTCTCGGGCTTGAACAGCAGGTCCCAGGAATCCACAGGGGCCTTGTCGCCGAGCACGGCCTTGACCTTGTCGACGTTGTAGCCGATGCCGATGGAGCCCCACATGTAGGGGAAGGCGTACTGGTTGCCCGGGTCGGAGACCTCGACGGTCTTCAGCAGGTTCGGGTCCAGGTTCTTCCAGTTCGGCAGCTTGGACTTGTCCAGCGGCTGATAGACCTTGGCCTTGATCTGCTTGGCCAGGAAGTTGTTGGACGGCACCACGATGTCGTAACCGGATTTGCCGGCCAGGAGCTTGGCTTCCAGGGTCTCGTTGGAGTCGAAGACGTCGTAGACGACCTTGATGCCGGTTTCCTTGGTGAACTTCTCGACGGTGTCCGGGGCGATGTAGTCAGACCAGTTGTAGACGTGCAGCACCTTGTCTTCTGCCTGCGCCACGCCGGCCACAGCGCCGGCGAGCGTCATGGCGAGCAGGGTCTTGCCGAAGGTTTTGAACATGCGGGTAGCTCCATTTGTTGTTTAAGTGTCCGAGCGGCGTCGCCACCGCCCGGTGAGCCTGGCCAACGCACTGGCGCAGTCTGGCAAGGTCAGGGGCGCGCTTACAACAGCTCGCGGGATGCGATTGTTTGCAAACTCGCCCATTTGCTCAACCCAGAACCGCACTCGCGGTGAGATCGAGGCACTTGCGGGCCTTGGTCACCAGTTCGTCGATCTCGTCCTTGCTGATCACCAGCGGCGGCGAAACAATCATAGTGTCGCCTACCGCACGCATGATCAGGCCATTGCGGAAGCAGTGCTCGCGGCACTGCATGCCCACGCCCAGATCGGTGAAACGCTCACGGGTCTTCTTGTTCTTGACCAGTTCCAGGGCGCCGACCATGCCGACCCCGCGCGCTTCGCCGACCAGGGGATGGTCAGCCAGCTCCTGCCAACGCTGCTGCAAATACGGTGCCGTTTCCGCCTTCACCTTCTCGACGATCTTCTCTTCGCGCAGGATGCGGATGTTCTCCAGCGCCACCGCGGCGGCGACCGGGTGACCGGAGTAGGTGAAGCCGTGGTAGAACTCGCCGCCCTGGTTGAGCACCTCGACCACCTCGTCACGGACGATCACGCCGCCCATGGGGATGTAGCCGGAGGTCAGGCCCTTGGCGATGGGCATCAGGTCCGGGGCGTTGCCGTAGTACTGGCTGCCGAACCACTCGCCGGTGCGGCCGAAGCCGCAGATGACTTCGTCGGCGATGAACAGGATGTCGTAGCGGGCGAGGATCTCGCGGATCTTCGGCCAGTAGGTTTCCGGCGGGACGATCACGCCGCCCGCGCCCTGGATGGGCTCGGCGATGAAGGCGGCGACGTTCTCCTCGCCGACTTCGAGGATCTTCTTCTCCAGCTGCTCGGCAGCCCAGACGCCGAACTCCTCGGGGGCCATGTCGCCACCCTCGCCGTACCAGTAGGGCTGGGCGATGTGGACGATGCCCGGGATCGGCAGGTCGCCCTGCTCGTGCAGCGCCTTCATGCCGCCGAGGCTGACGCCGGCGACGGTGGAGCCGTGGTAGCCGTTCCAGCGGCCGATGACCACTTTCTTCTTCGGCTGGCCCTTGGTCGCCCAGTAGTGGCGGACCATGCGCAGCACGGTGTCGTTGGCTTCGGAGCCGGAGCCGGTGAAGAACACGTGGTTCATGCCCTCGGGCGCCAGCTCGGAGATGGCCTTGGCCAGTTCGATGACGGGCGGGTGGGCGGTCTGGAAGAACAGGTTGTAGAAGGGCAGCTCGCGCATCTGGCGGGTGGCCGCCTGCACCAGTTCCTCGCGGCCGTAGCCGACGTTGACGCACCACAGGCCGGCCATGGCGTCGAGGATCTTGTTGCCCTCGCTGTCCCAGATGTAGACGCCGTCGGCTTTGGTGATGATCCGCGCGCCCTTGGCATTCAACGCCTGGTAGTCGGTGAACGGCGGCAGGTGGTGGTCGCGACTGAGTGCCTGCCACTCAAGGGTCTGGGGGTTGGTCACTTGGCTCTTCATTATCTACACCTCTATGCAAATCTGGGTTGGCGTGCCGCGCCACGAACGCGGCACGCCGTTTGGATCAGACGGAAAGCAGCAGGAACTCACGCTCCCAGGAGCTGATGACGCGCTTGAAGTTCTCGTGCTCGGCGCGTTTCACCGCGACGTAGGCACTGATGAACTTGGTGCTCAGGTACTTCTCCAGGGGCTTGCAGTTCTCCAGGCGCTCGAGGGCGTCCTCGAGGGTCAGCGGCAGGCGCAGGTTGCGGCGCTCGTAGCCACGGCCCTTGACCTGCGCGCTCGGCTTGATCTGCTCGACCATGCCGATGTAGCCGCACAGCAGGCTGGCGGCGATGGCCAGGTAGGGGTTGGCGTCGGCACCGGCCAGGCGGTTCTCCACGCGGCGGTTCTGCGGGGTGGCATCCGGGACGCGCAGGCCCACGGTGCGGTTCTCCTCGCCCCACTCCACGTTCACCGGCGCCGAGGTATCGGGCAGGAAACGGCGGAAGGAGTTCACATTCGGCGCGAACAGCGGCAGCAGCTCGGGGATGAACTTCTGCAGGCCGCCGATGTGGTGGAGGAACAACTCGCTCATGGAGCCATCTTCGTTGGAGAAGATGTTCTTGCCGGTCTTGATGTCCACCACGCTCTGGTGCAGGTGCATGGCACTGCCCGGCTGGTCGGTGATCGGCTTGGCCATGAAGGTGGCGGCGACGTTATGTTTCAGCGCGGCCTCGCGCATGGTGCGCTTGAACACGGTGATCTGGTCGGCCAGGGACAGGGCTTCGCCGTGACGGAAGTTGATTTCCATCTGCGCCGGGCCTTCCTCGTGGATGAGGGTGTCCAGGTCCAGGTCCTGCGCCTCGCACCAGTCGTACATGTCCTCGAACAGCGGGTCGAATTCGTTCGCCGCGTCGATGGAGAAGGACTGGCGGCCGGTCTCAGGGCGACCGGAGCGGCCGATCGGGGCCTGCAGCGGGTAGTCCGGGTCGTCGCTGCGCTTGGTCAGGTAGAACTCCATCTCCGGCGCGACGATCGGACGCCAGCCCTTGTCGGCGTAGAGCTTGAGCACTTTCTTGAGGATGTTGCGCGGCGACAGCTCGATGGGGTTGCCCATCTTGTCGAAGGTGTCGTGGATCACCATCGCGGTGGGTTCCAGCGCCCAGGGCACGAGGAACACGGCGTTCTCGTCCGGGCGGCAGACCATGTCGATGTCGGCAGGGTCGAGCAGCTCGTAATAAACGTCGTCCTCGACATAGTCGCCGGTGACGGTCTGCAGCAGCACGCTCTCGGGGAGGCGCATGCCCTTCTCGTCGAGGAACTTGTTGGTCGGCGAGATCTTGCCCCGGGCAATGCCTGTAAGGTCGCTGATCAAGCATTCAACTTCGGTGATTTTGCGTTCTTTCAACCAGCTTGTGAGCTGGTCCAACTTGGTAGTCATAAAGACCTCAGGGTGTGAGAGCTGCAACTGGTATAGCTGAGCTCAGCGTTGCCCCGCCCTCTTCCTGCAAGCCTCACCAAAGGCCTGGAAGATGGCGAGATAATCGGGGTTCGAACGAACCTGCCATTCGGGGTGCCACTGTACTCCGAGCGCGAAACTCGCAGCGCCGACGACCGAGCAGGATTCGACCAACCCGTCAGGCGCCAGCGCTTCTACGTGAAGGCCCGGCGCCAGACGTTCAACGCCCTGGCCATGAATGGAATTGACGAGGATCTCCGCCGGCAAGCCGATACCGGCGAGGATGCCACCCGGCTGCACATGCACGGGGTGGCGGGGTGCGTACTGCACCTCGAGCGGCTCGTCGGCCGGCTCGCGATGGTCCATGAGGCCTTCGACCTCGTGCACCTTCTGGTGCAGCGTGCCGCCGAAGGCCACATTCATCTCCTGGAAGCCGCGGCAGATGCCGAGCACGGGCACACCCGCGGCCACGGCGGCACGCATCAGCGAAAGCGTGGTGCCATCGCGCTGCGGATCGTGGAGGATGCCGGGCTCGCTGGCCGGGCCGGAATAATGATGGGGTTCGACGTTGGAAGGCGAACCGGTGAACAGCAGGCCGTCTAGACTGGCCAGAAGGGAAGTCGTCTCGATGAGCTCGCCGAGAGCGGGAATAATCAGAGGAACACCGCCGGCGCCAAGGGCCACCGCACGAAGATACTTGTCACCCGCTATATGGTAAGGATGCAGACCGATCTGCTTGGTACAAGCGGTTACGCCGATGAACGGCAGGCGAGACATGAGACACCCGTTTTATTGCTGTTATGGGTTGCGACCGAGCTTAGCGTTGTTCATTTTTTTACACAATAGGGCTGTAAAAAATCGAACACACCTCGCTGAGCGCCGCGTGCGCCATGGCCCCGAGAGGGGTCAGATACCCCTCAAACGCCCCAAAATTGGCCATATGGCCCTGTTTTAGGGCAAAATGGTGCGCTATTGACATCGTTAGGGGATTCCGATTGACTCTCACCCTAGCGAACGTGTGATTGATATTTTTAACAAGAAAGGTGTTGCATCATGTCGGTACCCCCGCGTGCCGTTCAGCTTCAAGAAGCGAACGAGTTCCTTAAGGAACATCCTGAGGTCCAGTTCGTCGACCTCCTGATCGCAGATATGAATGGAGTAGTCCGAGGCAAGCGAATCGAACGCGCCAGCCTCCACAAAGTTTACGAAAAAGGCATCAACCTCCCCGCTTCCTTATTCGCCCTCGATATCAACGGCTCCACCGTTGAAAGCACCGGCCTCGGCCTGGACATCGGCGACGCCGATCGTATCTGCTACCCGATCCCCGGCACCCTGTGCGACGAGCCCTGGCAGAAGCGCCCCACCGCGCAACTGCTGATGACCATGCACGAGATGGAAGGCGAGCCCTTCTTCGCCGACCCGCGTGAAGTGCTGCGCCAGGTCGTCGCGAAGTTCGACGACCTCGGCCTGACCATCTGCGCCGCGTTCGAGCTCGAGTTCTACCTGATCGACCAGGAGAACGTGAACGGCCGTCCGCAGCCGCCGCGCTCCCCGATCTCCGGCAAGCGTCCGCAGTCCACCCAGGTCTACCTGATCGACGATCTCGACGAGTACGCCGACTGCCTGCAGGACATCCTCGAAGGCGCCAAGGTCCAGGGCATCCCGGCCGACGCCATCGTCAAGGAAAGCGCCCCGGCCCAGTTCGAGGTCAACCTCCACCACGTGGCGGACCCGATCAAGGCCTGCGACTACGCCGTGCTGCTCAAGCGCCTGGTGAAGAACATCGCGTACGACCACGAGATGGACACCACCTTCATGGCCAAGCCCTACCCGGGCCAGGCCGGCAACGGTCTGCACGTCCATATCTCGCTGCTGGACAAGCATGGCAAGAACATCTTCGCCAGCGAGGATCCCGAGCAGAACGCCGCATTGCGCCATGCGCTCGGCGGTGTGCTCGAGACCCTGCCCGCCTCCATGGCCTTCCTCTGCCCGAACGTGAACTCCTACCGTCGCTTCGGTGCGCAGTTCTACGTGCCGAACGCACCGAGCTGGGGCCTGGACAACCGTACCGTCGCCCTGCGTGTGCCCACCGGCAGCGCGGATGCGGTGCGCATCGAACACCGCGTCGCCGGTGCCGATGCCAACCCGTACCTGATGATGGCGTCGATCCTGGCGGGCGTGCACCACGGCCTGACCAACCAGATCGAGCCCGGCGCCCCCATCGAAGGCAACTCGTACGAGCAGCTGGAGCAGAGCCTGCCGAACAACCTGCGTGATGCACTGCGCGAGCTGGACGACAGCGAGATCCTGGCCAAGTACATCAGCCCGGACTACATCGACATCTTCGTCGCGTGCAAGGAAAGCGAGCTGGAGGAGTTCGAACACTCCATCTCCGACCTCGAGTACAACTGGTACCTGCATACCGTGTAAGCGAGTCGAAAGACGCCGGCCCCAGGGCCGGCGTTTTTTTGCCTGCCATTTCCACCCGTCCCCTCATCCGCGACGCTGGAAGGGCGCCGTGGAACCGCGCAAAGGCCCGATCCAGAGAGGCCTAGTCGCTGACATGCATCAACCTGCTGAAACATACGCGCAGCAATAATGCTCCGCCAACCATCAGGGAGGACTCCATGCCCCGCTTCCTCGCACCGCTGCTCCTCGCGTTGTTGCCGACCCTGGCCAGCGCCGAAGACACCATCCGCGTCTACAACTGGAACGACTACATCGCCCCCCAGGTGCTCAAGGACTTCGAGCAGCAGACCGGCATCCGCGTGGACTACCACACCTTCGCCAGCGCCGAGGAACTGCAGAAGGCCATGGAGAGCGGCGAGGCCATCGACATCGTGGTGCCCTCCCACAACAACCTTCCCGAACTGATCAAGGCCGGCCGCCTGCAGCCCCTGGACTTCAGCCGCCTGCCCAACCGCAAGCACCTGGACAAGCAGTTGCTCAGCAAGCTCGCCGCCGTCGATCCCAACAACCAGCACGCCGTGCCCTACCTCTGGGGCGCCGTCGGCCTCGCGGTGAACACGCCCCAGGCCGAGAAGGCCTACGGTGGCCCGCTGCCCTCCAGCTGGAGCGTCCTCTTCGAGCCCGAGCAGAGCAAGCGCCTGGCCAGCTGCGGCATGAGCGTGCTCGACGCTCCGGACGAAGCCCTGTCGATCCTCATGACCTACCAGGGCCGCACCCTCGCCCGCACCGCGCCCAGCCGGCTCAAGCGCTCCGCCGAGCTGCTCGGCGGCCTGCGCCCGAACCTGCGCTACATCGACAGCGAGCGCTACATCGAAGACCTCAACAAGGGCCGGCTGTGCGTCGCCATGGCCTGGGTCGGCGACGCCCTCAGCGCCGCGGCCGCCGGCCAGCCGGTGCGTTTCGTGGTGCCCGACGAGGGCTCGGTGCTGTTCATCGACAACCTCGCCATCCCCAGCAGCGCCAACCGCGCCGACCTCGCCCACCGCTTCATCGACTTCATGATGCAGCCCAAGGTCGCCGCGCAGATCACCAGCGAAACCCTCTACCCCAACGGCAACGCCGACGCCCGCGAATTCCTCGCCGCCGACCTGCGCGACCAGCCGGGCCTCTACCCCGACAAGGAAACCAAGCGCCGCCTGTTCGCCCTGGAATCCCTGCCGGACAAGCTCGGCGCCACCCGCGACCAGGTCTGGGCCGAATTCCGCGACGGGCACTGAGCCCTCAGCGCAGGCAAGCGCGCAACCCGCCCTCCAGCGCCTGCCGCCCGGCGAACCCACGCCGGGCGATGAACACCAGGCGCATGCCATCGCCCACCGGCCCGCTCACCGGGCCGAACTGGCTGCGCCGTCCCACCTGCTGCAACCAGAGCGCCCCGCCGGCCGCCTCCAGGCGCACCCAGCCCTTGAGGCGGAACAGCGCATCCGGCAGGCCCGCCAGCCAGGCCCGCAGGCGCCCGGCATCGAAGACCCCCTCGCCTTCCCAGACCCAGGACTCGAACAGCTGCCCGTGGTCCGCCGTCGCCACCGGCTTCAGCACTCCGGGCACCCGGGATGGCGGCTCCGCATCCAGCCACAGCGAATCCGGCAGGTCGGCCTGCACCCCGACATGCAGCAGCGCACGCCCCGGCAACGCCTCGCGCAGGCGCGCCAGCTCGTCCGCGCCCACCAGGTCGCTCTTGTTCAGCAGCAGCACATCGGCCGCCGAAACCTGGGCGCGGGCCAGCCGTGCGTACTCGCCCTCCAGCGCCAGGTGGCGGGTGGCGTCCACCAGGGTGATCACCAGGTCCAGCCGCAACAGGCCACGCAGCTGTGGATAACCCAGGGTCTGCACGATGCGCTGCGGGTCGGAGACGCCGCTGCACTCGATGACGATGCGCTCCAGGCGCGGCGAGAGCTGCGCCAGGCTGGCCAGCTGCGCCAGCAGGTCTTCCTGCACCGTGCAGCAGATGCAGCCGTTCTGCAGGCTGTACACCGCGTCGGTGACCTCGGCCACCAGCGCCGCATCGATGTTCAGCGCGCCGAAATCGTTGACGATCACCGCCAGCCGGCTGTCCCCCGCGCGCCGGACCATGCGATTGAGCAAGGTGGTCTTGCCGGCCCCGAGGAAGCCCGCCACCACCGTGACCGCGATGCGCTCGTCCATGGCCTACCCCTGCGCCTCGATCACCGGTGGCTCGCCCTTCCAGACCGCCTCCAGGCCGAGCCCGGCCAGCGCGCCCTGGCGGTCGTAGACCAGCTGGCCCTCGACGAAGGTCAGCAACACCTGGGTGCGGTGGATGTAGTCACGCGCCGGCTGGGCGAACAGGTCGCGGTCGAGCACGATCAGGTCCGCCGCCTTGCCCACCTCCAGGCTGCCGGTAACGGCCTCCAGGCCCATGGCGATGGCGCCATTGCGCGTGGCCACGCGCAGCGCCTGCTCCAGGGTGATCGGCTCGCCGAAGCAGGCCGGGTCGTCGTTCCAAGGGTTCTGCCGGGTGACCATGGTCTCCAGCGCCAGCCAGGGGTCGATCGACGCCACCGGCCAGTCGGTGCCGAACACCGCCGTGCCGCCGGCCTCCAGCACGCCCTTGAAGTCGTAGATGCGCTTGAGCCGCTCCTGGCCGTAGCCCGAACGCGCGCCGCTGGCGAAAGGAGTCGGGTACCAGGCGGCCGGGGAGAACTCGGCGATCACCTGCAGCTCCTGGAAGCGCTTGAGGTTGCCCGGGTGCAGCAGCGTGCTGTGGGCGCACTGGTGGCGAACGCCGCTGAAGCCGTTGCGCCGCCGCGCCTCGGCCACCGCATCGAGGAACACGTCGGACGCGCCATCGCCGGTGCAGTGGGCGATCACGCGGATGCCCCGGCGGTCCATGTCCACCAGCATGTCGGTGATGTGTTCCGGGGTGAGGTTGAGCTTGCCGCGCCAGTCCGCCTCGTTAGGCCAGGGCGTGAGCAGGTAGGACGAACGCGGCTCCACCGTGCCGTCGAAGTGGAACTTCACCGCATTGGCGCTCAGGCGGGCGCTGCGGTAGTAGTGGCGCTCGCCGCTGAGCAGCTCCCAACGCCGGCGCACCGGGAAGATATCGTCCTGCCAGCTGATCGCCGCCTCGATGCGTACCGTCAGCTCACCGGCGTCGTCCAGCGCCTTCAGCGCCTGCAGGCGGTGCTCGCAGACGTGCACGTACTTGCTCGCCGTGACCCCGCGCGAACTCTGGAAGTGCACGCCGTCGCGGTAGGCGCGGCGCAGCACCGCCACCGGGGTCGGCGGCATGGCGGCGTGGATCATCGCGTAGGCGCCGTCGATCATCAGCCCGGTGGGCTCGCCGGTAAGCGGGTCGCGCTCCAGGTAGCCGTTGCGCGGGTCGGGGGTGTGTCGGTCGATGCCGGCCAGCTGCAGCGCCTTCGAGTTGACCATCATGGTGCCCCACATGCGATCGAGCAGGGCCACCGGGCGGTCCGGCATCACCGCATCGAGCCAGGCGCGGCCGGGCACCAGGCCCGCCTCGCGGAAGGTGTAGCGCACCCAGTACTGGCCGTGGATCCAGCCCTCGCCGGGGTGGGCATCGGCATAGGCGCGGATCGCCGCCTCCAGTTGCGCGGGCGTCGGGTCCTCGATGCCGACATCGAGGTCATCGCTGTAGCGCGGCGCCAGCGCCAGGTCCGGGTGGGTGTGCATGTCGTGCAGCCCGGGCATGCAGAAGGCCCCGCCCAGGTCATGCACGCGGGTGGCCGGGCCCCTGAAGGCCTGCACGGCGGCACGGTCGCCCACGGCCAGCAGGCGGCCTGCGCGGATCGCCACCGCCTCGGCCCAGGGCTGTGCCGGGTCCTGGGTGCAGATGCGGCCGTTGTCGAGGATCAGGTCGGCGAAATGGCCCGTGGCCGAATGGGTCGAGGAGAAATTGTCGGCGTCAGTCATGGCGGCACCTTGTGATTTTTCGGGCGTGGCCAGGCCCGGCGCGTGAATGCGCCGTCAGCCTGGATCGGTCAGGAGAGGCGGTGGGTCAGCGCGAGCGTTGCAGGCGCTCGATGAAGCCGGCGATGCGTCGGCAGGCTTCTTCCAGCTCGGCATCGGAGACGGTGAACGAGAGCCGCACGAAGCCCCGGCAGCTGGCGCCGAAGGCTTCGGCGTCGAGCACCGAGACCCCGGTCTCGCGGAACAGCTGCCAGGCGAAGTCCACCCCCGAAAGGCCGGTGCCGCGTACGTCCACCAGCATGAACATGCCGGCCTCCGGCACCTTGCAGCGCAGCAGCGGCACGTCGGCCAGCGCCCCGGCGACAAGGTCGCGGCGGCGACGATAGAGCTCACGCGCCGCGCCGACGATTTCTTCGTCCAGCTCCAGGGCCTTCAGCGCGGCCGCCTGGATGAAGCCCGGCAGGCCGTAGACCATGCACAGCATCAGGTTGTCGAGGTGACCGATCAGCGTCGGTGGCGCCACCACCCAGCCCACGCGCCAGCCGGTCATGGCGTGGCTCTTCGACAGGCTGTTGAGCACCACGGTGCGCCCGGCCATGCCTTCCAGGGTAGCGATGCTGCGGTGCGGTCGGTCGTAGGTGAGCTGGCCATAGACCTCGTCGGACAGCACCCAGAGGTCGTGACGGCGCGCGACCTCGGCGACCGCCTGCAGCTCCTCGTCGGTATAGACGTTGCCGGTGGGGTTGTTGGGCGTGGCCAGGGCGATGCCCCGGGTGCGCTCGGTGAGCACCGCCTCCAGCGCCTCGACGGTGAGGCGGAAATCCCCTTCCGCCGGCTGCGCGATGCTCACCAGGCGTGCGCCGGACGCCTGGATGCTGGCGGCATAGGTCAGGTACATCGGCTCCGGCACCAGCACCTCGTCGCCGCTCTCGAACAGGCACATGGCGGTGGCGTAGAGGCCGTTCTGCGCCCCGGCGACCACGGCGACGTTGTCCACCTCGACCGGGATACCCAGCAGCGTGCGCTGCTTGGCCGCGATCGCCTCGCGCAGCGGCGTGCGGCCGATCACTGCGGTGTAGTGGGTGTCGCCCTGGTCCAGAGCCTCGATGGCAGCGGCGCGGATCGGCTCGGCGGTCGCGAAGTCCGGGTCGCCGATGCTCAGGACGATGGCGTCCTCGCCACGCTCCTGGGCCGCGCAGGCCGCGTAGTGGATGTCCCAGGCGCTGACGGTCTCGCCGCTGATGCGCCCGACCAGGGATGAATACTTCATGCACGGCTCCTTGGGATCCGGTTCCATGGGTTCAGGCCTGGCGCTGCGGCGTACGGCCGATGCGCGCGAAGCCCTGTTCGATGAGGAAGGCCAGGACGATGTAGACCACCGCCACCACCAGCAGCGGCTCGTACACCTTCAGCGTCTGCGCACGCACCAGGTTCGCCGCGCCGAGCAGGTCGGTGACCGCCACGGTGGACGCCAGGGCGGTGGACTTGAGCAGCATCACGCTCTCGCCGGCCAGGGTCGGGCGCAGCATCTGCAACGCCCGCGGCATCCACACCCGCCGCAGCACCTGAGCGGGGCGCATGCCGTAGGCCCGCGCCGCCTCCAGCTCGCCACGGGGCACCGCGCGCAGGCCGCCGCGCAGCACCTCGCCGACATAGGCGCCGACGCTCAGGGTCAGGGCGAGGGCGACGTACCAGAAGCCCTCGCGCAGGTAGGGCCAGAGCAGGCTGTGGCGGATCAGCGGGAAGCTGGCGAAGACGCTGCCCACGCCGTAGTAGAGGATGTAGATCTGCACCAGCAGCGGCGTGCCCCGCAGCACGCTGGTGTAGAAGCGCGCAGTGCCCGACAGCAGCGGGTTGCGCGACAGGCGCGCCAAGGCCACCGAGACGGCCAGCAGGAAGCCGAAGCTGGCCGAGATCAGCAGCAGCTGCAGGGTCAGCAGCGCGCCGCGCGTCAGTTCGCTGGTGAAGCCATCCAGCCAGGTGAAATCCATGAGCTCTCCTAGGCGAGCCTCGGCATCCAGCGTTCGAAGCGTGCCTCGAAGCGCCGGAAGACCAGGCTGGAGACCAGCGTGATCAAGTAGTAGAAGGCCGCCACGGCCAGGTAGAACATCAGGTAGTGCCGGGTCGAGGCGGCCGCCTGGCGACCGGCGCCCAGCAGCTCGCTGTAGCCCACCACGCTGATCAGCGCGCTGTCCTTGACCAGCACCAGCCAGAGGTTGGACAGGCCGGCGACGACATGGGGCAGCATGCTCGGCACCAGCACCCGGCGCAGCACCAGGGCGGGCTTCATGCCGTAGGCCCGCGCGGCCTCGATCTGGCCCACGGGGATGGCCTCGATGGCGCCGCGGATGATCTCCGCCGAATAGGCGCCCTGGACGATGCCCAGCACCACGATGCCGGCGAGGAAGCCGTTGACCTCCACCGGCGGCTGGCCGGCGGCGGCCATCAGCAGGTTGAGCAGGTCGGAGCCCGCGTAGTACAGCAACAGGATCAGCAGCAGCTCGGGCACCGCGCGGTACAGCGTGGTGTAGCCGTTGGCGCAGATCACCAGCCAGCGTGGCCCCCAGAGCTTGACCAGGGCGACCAGCAGGCCCACGGAAAGGCCGAGCACGAAGGCCCCGATGGAGATGCCCAGGGTCTTGATCGCCCCCTGGGCCAGGGCCTGCAGCCAGCCGTCGGCGAACATCAGCCGGTGGAAATCGGTAGCGCTCATGAATGCACCTGCGAGGGAAATGGCCGATTGCACATCACTGCCGGGCCGAGATGTCGGCCTTGAAATAGTGCCCGCGGAGGGTGTCGTAGGTGCCGTCGTCACGCAGCGCCTGCAAGGCCAGGTTCAGGCGCTCGCGCAGGGCGTCGTTGCCCTTGCGCACCGCCGCGCCCACGCCTTCGCCGAACAGCGGGTCCTGCGGCGCCACGCCCTTGCCGGCGAGCATCGCGTTGTCCGGCAGCTCGAGCACCGGCTCCACCGCCAGCTGGTCGGCGAGCATGATGTCGATGCGACCGCTGCGCAGGTCGGCGAGGATGTCGTCCTGGGCGTTGTAGTAGCGCACGGTGGAGTCCTTGCCGAAGTACTTCTTGGCATAGGCGGAGTGGGTGGTCGAGCCCTGCACGCCGATGATCAGCCCCTTCAGGCCTTCGGGCGTGGGCTGCACGTCCAGGCTGCGGTCGGCGACCCAGAGGGCGGGCGTGAAGAAGTAGGGCTCGCTGAAATCCACCACCTCGCGGCGCTCGGGGGTGATCGACAGCGAGTTCAGCACCACGTCCACCTGCTGCGCCTTGAGCGCGGGGATCAGCCCGTCCCAGGCCATCTCGTTGAGCGGGCATTGCACCTGCATGCGCGTGCACAGGGCGGCGATCAGCTCCGGCTCGAAGCCGCTCCACTGGCCCTGGCCGCTCTTGAAGGAGAAGGGTGGGTAGGCTTCCTGGGCGATGCCGAAGACGATCTTCTCCTGGGCCACGGCGACACTGGCGACGCCGGCCAGCAGGGCGGCCTGGAGCAGGGCGATGAGGCTTCTTTTCATGGTGTGTCCCTCGTTGTGGTCGTTGTTGTCGGCAGGCTGCCGGGGGATTCAGCGGTTGTCCTGGGCCATCACGAACTGCCGGCAGCGCTCGCTGCGCGGGTCCAGCAGCACCTGGGAAGGCGGGCCCTGCTCCTCGATGCGGCCCTGGTGGAGGAACACCACCCGGCTGGACACATCGCGGGCGAAGGCCATCTCGTGGGTCACCAGGATCATGGTGCGGCCCTCTTCGGCGATGCCCCGGATCACCCGCAGCACATCGCCGACCAGCTCGGGGTCGAGCGCCGAGGTCGGTTCGTCGAAGAGCAGCACCTGCGGCCGCACCGCCAGCGCCCGGGCGATGGCCACGCGCTGCTGCTGGCCACCGGAGAGGAAGGCCGGGTAGGCGTGGCGCTTGTCCGCCAGGCCGACCCGCTCCAGCAACTGCTCGGCGTGGCCGATGGCGTCCTGGCGCTTCTCGCCGAGCACATGCACCGGCGCCTCGATGACGTTCTCCAGCACCGTGCGGTGCGGCCACAGGTTGAAGTTCTGGAACACCATGCTCAGGCGGGTGCGCAGGCGCTCCACCTGGCGCGGGTCGCCGATGCGGCCGTGGCCGGCGCGGTCACGCTTGAGCGCGACCTTCTCGCCATTGATGTGCAGGCTGCCGGCATCGGGGATCTCCAGCAGGTTGATGCACCGCAACAGCGTGCTCTTGCCCGAGCCGCTTGCACCGATCAGCGAAACCACGTCGCCCTCGCGGGCCTCCAGGGAAATCCCCTTGAGCACGTGGTGCTCGGCGTAGCTCTTGTGCAGCGCGTCGAGGGCGACCACGGGCGGCGTGGTCGGCGCCGCTGCGGGATGGGTCGTGTTCATCGGGTTTCTCCCCTGGCCGGCAGGAAGTCGGCGGCGTCGAGTTCGATCAGGTGCGGCTCGCGGGCCTCGGCCAGGCTGCCGAGCAATTCGCGCAGGGCTTCCAGGCTGCGCACCGCGTGGTGGCTGACGTGGCAGGCACGGGCCAGGGCCGCGAAGTCCGGGGCGAGGATATCCACGCCCAGGGGCGGCACCTCGCGGGCCACCATGTAGTCGCGGATCTCGCCGTAGCAGTGGTTGTTCCACAGCACCAGGATCACCCCGATCCCCGCCTCGCGGGCGGCGATCAGTTCGGCGCTGGAGAACTGCACGCCACCGTCGCCGGCCAGCGCCAGCACCGGCCGCGCGGGGAGCGCCAGCTTGGCGCCGATGGCGGCCGGCAGGGCATAGCCGAGGGTGCCGTAGCCGGTGCCGGCATTGAACCAGCTGCCGGGAAGCGGGGCGCGATAGCCGAGGGCGCCCTGGTACACCGGCTGGGTCGAGTCGCCGACCAGTACCGGCGCCGGCAGGGCGTCACGCAGGGTGTCGAGCAGCGCCTGCATCGCCCGTTGCCGGAGGCTCCAGAGCTCGCGTTCGGCGGCGTTCACCCGGCGCACGGCGGCCTGCGCCCAGCCGCCGTCACGCATGGCAGGGGGCAGGGCCGCGAGCAGGGCCCGCAAGCCGAGCCCGGCATCGCCCAGCAGGCCGACTTCGGCGCGCTGCACGCCGAGTATCTGCAGCGGGTCGATATCCAGGCGGATCACCGGCACCTCGAGCGACAGGGGGCCGAGGCCGAAGAAGTCGTAGTCGGTCTCGCCCAGTTCGGTGCCCACCGCCAGCACCACATCGGCCTCGGCGAACAGCGCGCGGCCATGGGCCGATGACTGCACGCCGTCGAGCAGCAGCGGGTGGTCCGGTTGCAACAGGCCACGGGCGTTGGTGGTCAGCGCCACCGGTGCCTGCAGGCGCTCGGCCAGCTCGCGCAGGGCGGCGGCGCCACCCCGGGCACCGCCACCGGCGAGGACCAGCGGCCGGCGCGCCCCGGCCAGCAGGGCCGCAGCCTCGGCCACCGCGGCCGGCGCCGGGGCGGCGGCCTGGGGCAGCGCACGGGGGCACAGGTCGAGGCCGTCGGCGGGCAGCTCCAAGACGTCCAGGGGAATCTCGATATGCACCGGGCGGGGCCGCGCGCAGCGGAACAGGGCGAAGGCGCGGGCCAGCACCTCCGGCAGCTCCTGGGGCCGTTGCAGCGTATGGCTGAAGGCGCAGACGCCGGCGACCATGGCGCGCTGGTCCGGCAGCTCATGCAGGTAGCCGTGGCCCAGGCGCTGGTGTTCGCGACGGCTGGTGGTGGAGATCACCAGCATGGGCACCGAATCGGCGTAGGCCTGGCCCATGGCGGTGAGGATGTTGGTCATGCCCGGGCCGGTGATGATGAAGCACACGCCCGGCTTGCCGCTGGCGCGGGCGTAGCCGTCGGCCATGAAGCCGGCCCCCTGCTCGTGGCGGGGGCTGAGATGACGCAGGCGGCTGCCGGCGAGGCCGCGATAGAGCTCGACGGTGTGCACGCCGGGGATGCCGAAGACGGTCTCCACGCCATAGCCTTCGAGCAGCTGGACGAGCGCCTGGGCGCAACTGGTCATGCGAGCACCTCTTGTTATTGGTATGGGCTCCCGGCGCGGGGCCGGAGGGCAGTCCGGGAAGGGCCCGGCGAATGACCCCATTATTGGTGAGTCGCGCGCTACAACAATCGAATTGTTTTTGCCGTATTGTTCAATCCGATTCACCATTCGACGCCCCAGGAGCCCCCATGCGCTACCCCTCGATGACCGCCATCCGCGCCCTGGACGCCATCGCCCGCCTGGGCAGCGTGTCGGCTGCGGCCCGGGAACTGAGCCTCACCCGCAGCGCCATCAGCCACCAGGTCAGCAGCCTGGAGCAGAGCCTCGGCTTCGCCCTCACCGAGCGCATCGGGCGCGGCATCGGCCTCACCTACCAGGGCGAGCGCTATGCGCGGGAAGTGCACAAGGTCCTCTCCACGCTGCAGGAGGCCGCCCTGGGCCTCGACGAGCAGCAGGTCTCGGGGCGGCTCTGCGTGAGCTGCAACCCCGGCTTCGCCACCTACTGGCTGTGCCACCACATCGGCGCCTTTCTCCGCCAGTTCCCCCAGGTGCAATTGCAGGTGATCTCGCCCCGCGCCCCGGACGACACCAGCAACGGCAACGCCGACCTGTTCATCGCCTACGGCATCGGCGACTGGCCGGACCAGTGGGTGGAGCAGATCGTCCCCTTGCGCTTCTTCCCGGTCTGCAGCCCGCGCCTGATCAACGCCCACGGCGGGCTCAAGAGCCCCCAGGAGCTGGGCGGCTTCCCCCTGCTGCACATGACCGACCACACCGACTGGCGCGTCTGGCTGGCGACCGCGGGCGCCTCCAACATCGACGCGGCCACCGGCATCGTCTTCTCCGACGCCCACTGCGCGCAGTCGGCGTGCATCGCCGCCCAGGGCATGGCCATCGGCGACAACCTGCTCAGCGGCGACGCCCTGGCGCGCGGCCTGCTGGTACGTCCCTTCGAGATCAGCATCGACTCCCACCGCGGCTACTACCTGGTAGCCGACCCGCTGCGAGCCGAGCGCCCGGCCGTGCGCGCCTTCAGCAACTGGGTGAAGCACCAGCTGCAGGCCAGCCTCCCGGGGCTCAACAAACGCAGCGAACCGCTGCTGGACCACCCACGCTGAGGCCCGCCCGGACGGGGCGGCTGGCAGGGATGCAGCGGGGCGGGATGGCCTGGGGGGATGACGCGGAGGCGGTTCAGGGCTGCCCGGCCGGAACGGCCGGGGAAGGGGCTACGCCGCCCGGGCAGGCGGGCGGTTCACCAGAGCACCGAGGACCAGAACACCTGCCCGATGATCTGGATGCCGGCCTGGGGACGTTCCTCGTCGGGGTACTCCTCGCGCTTGTAGCTGCGCAGGCGAATCTGGCCGGCCGGAAGGCGGTGCAGGACCTTGATCCTCAGCATGCCTTCGTCGACCAGGGCGTAGACCTTGCCATCCACCAGCTCGCAGCGCCCACGATCGATTCCGAGGACCGCGCCGTCGGGGAAGAGCGGTTCCATGCTGTCGCCGCTGACGATGACGCAGGCAACGTGTTCCGGTTCTATCTGACGCTGCTGCAAGGCATGCCGGCTGAAGCGAATACCGGAGTAGTCCAATTCCTCCAGCGCGGCGGGACGCTCTGAATCGCCCTCGGACTCGCGCAGCAGCGGAAGCTCGATTTCGTATTCATAGCGGGACGACTCAGGTTCTCCGATGGTCATAGGGGCCACGCCATCCGGGGCGTCTGCGGCCTGCTTGCCGTCGTCGGGCGCCATGGACGATTGCACGGCCTGCCCGCCGATGCTCAGCGGAGGCATGTGCAGCGCGCCGAGTATCTGGTTGATACGTGTCAGCCCGGGCTCGCGACGCCCGCCGAGCCAGTGCGCGACCGCGCCCTGGGTCACGTGCAGGCGTTCGGCCAATTGCTCCTGGGTGACGCCGAGATCTTTCATCCTGGCCTTGGCCAGCAGGTTCCATTTCTTCATGGGCGCGACATTACGCGCCGTATTGCCGGCGACCAGTGACCCAGTGTAATACACCCTCGAAGCACGAATTACCATGTGTATTATCCCTAAGCGGGTTGTTCCTCTGGCATCCGGCGACCGGACGCCACGGGTTTTCAACCTCCCTCCGCCCGCCGATGCGTGCCCGTGTTCCACTCGCGGCCCGCCAGCCGGCAGGACCAGGCGTCGGGAAGAACGCCGGTCGCCGGCACGGGCCCGTGGCCCCCAGGCATGGGCGCGCAGGGCGGAGGGAGGCTTTCAGTTACAGCGCCCGGATGGGCATGTGCCGCAAGGCACCCAATCGCGAAAGGAGATGCGACATGCAATTTCAACTCACCGTCCTGTGCCTCGGCATCCATCGCCACAGCCTCGAAGGCCACGACCAGTGCTACGCGGTCATCGCCCGGCAGCCGGCGACCGACGAGGAGCGCGACCAGCACCGTGGCTACCTGGTGCAGCAGGTGACCGCCGAGCCCCGCCTGTTCGAGCAGATGGCCTGGCTGGATACCCCTGCCGAGCTGAGCTTTCTCTGCACCATCAGCGCGGAGCCGGGGGGCCATTATCGACCGCATCTGCTCAGCCTCTGCCACTGAGCACCGCCGTGGCGTGCCGCCCGTCTCGGGCTGGTTTGACAGCCTCGGGCGCATTCACGGAAGCTGCGCGCTTCCGTGAATCCATGCACCACAGCGGACGTCTGCATGCCGAAACGCCCGAACGCACCCGATTCCCCCGCGCGTACGCCCAGCCGCCCCAGTTACGTCCTTCCCGTGCTCGCCGCCCTGTTGCTGCTGGTGGGCCTGGGTGGCTGGCTGTGGGTGCAGGGCGGCAAGCCGTACGTGCCGGCCCGGGCCACGGTGCCGGCGCTTGCGGAGCAGGGGCCGGCGCAGATGGTCGACGAACAGCAGTGCGGCACCTGCCATGCCCCCCAGGCCAGGGCCTGGAAAGGCTCCCACCACCAATTGGCGATGCAGGAGGCCACGCCACGCTCGGTGCAGGGCGACTTCGACGACGCCCGCTTCGACGGCGAAGGCGGGAGCACCCGCTTCTTCCGCAAGGACGGCGGCTACTGGGTGAACACCACGGGCCCCGACGGCCAGCCGGCGGATTTCAAGGTGGCCTATGCCTTCGGCGTCGCGCCGCTGCAGCAATACCTGCTGGAGTTTTCCGGCGGCCGCCTGCAGGCCCTGGACGTGGCCTGGGATACGCGCAAGAAGGCCTGGTTCCACCTCGCCCCCGGCCAGGGCGTCGATTTGCGCAACCCGCAGCACTGGAGCAAGCCGTCGCAGAACGCCAACTTCCAGTGCATCGATTGCCATACCACCGGCTACGTCCGTGGCTTCGACGACGGCACCGGCACCTACGCCAGCCAGTGGCATGCCCTGGGCGTCGGCTGCCAGGCCTGCCACGGCCCGGCCTCGCGCCACCTGGAATGGGCACGCTTCAAGGGCCTGCACTCCCAGGCCGGCTTCGCCCTCGACCTCACCCGTGCCAGCAACCGCCTGCAGGTGGAGACCTGCGCCCGCTGCCACGCCCGGCGCGTGCCGCTGAACGACGACCACGCCTTCGGCAAGCGGCTGATGGACAACTACCTGCCCAGCGCGCTGACCCGTGAACTCTATGAGCTGGACGGCACCTTCAAGGAGCAGGTCTACGAGTACGGCTCCTTCACCCAGAGCCGCATGTACGCCCGGGGCCTGAGCTGCAGCACCTGCCACGACCCACACGGCGGCGGCCTCAAGGTCCAGGGCAACGCCCTCTGCACCCAATGCCACAACCCCGCCGGCAAGAGCGCCGTGGCCGGCATCGACGACCGGGGCCTGAAGGCGCGCGACTACGAAGCCCCCGAGCACCTGCGCCACACCGCCGGGCAGCCCGGCTCGCAGTGCATCGACTGCCACATGCCGGGCAAGACGCTCATGGGTATCGACTACCGCCACGACCACGGCTTCAGCCTGCCCAACCCGGGCCGCGCGCTGAAGCTCGGCACGCCCGACGCCTGCCTCGGCTGCCACCAGGATGTCGCCGGCCAGGCGGTCGCCGAGCAGTTCGAGCACTGGTACGGCAAGGCCCGGGACACCGCGCCGCGCTACGACGAAAGCCTGGCCCTGGTGCGCAACGGCCGCCCCGGCGCCTCGCGCGCGCTGTTCCAGCAACTGGAGCGCGGCGATCTGCCGGCGATCCGCCGCGCCACCCTGCTCGCCGAGCTGCCCGGCTACCCCAGCGAGCGGGCCCTGAACCTGGCCGCCAACGACCTCAACCACGCCGCGCCCCAGGTGCGCGAGGCGGCGGTGCGCGCGGTCAATGCCCTGCTGCCGCCGGAGCAACGCCGCGACCTGCTGGGCCCGCTGCTCAACGACCCGGTGCTGGCCGTGCGCGCCATCGCCGCGCGCGGCCTGCTGGGCATGGGCACCACGGGCCTGGGCAATTACGAGAAGGCCTGGAACAAGGCCATCGGCGAGTACGAGGCCATCCAGCTGAACCTGGCCGAGCGCGCCGAGGCCAACCTCAACCTCGCGTCGCTCTACCAGGGCAACGGCCGCGCCGACCAGGTGGAGGGCCGCCTGCGCACGGCCGTCGAGCGCGACCCCGATTTCCTCCCCGCCCGCGTGGCGCTGGTGCAATGGCTCGACGCCAACTACCGCTGGGAGGAAGGCCAGCGGCTGCTGGCCGAGGCCTTGCGCGATCACCCGCAATCGGCGCTGCTGCACCACGCTCGCGGCCTGGCGCTGCTGCGCAAGGGGGAACGCCAGGACGCCATCGCCGCCTTCCGCGAGGCGGTGCGCCTGGAGCCCGGCAATGCCCAGTACGGCCACGCGCTGGCGACCGCGCTGCACGACGACGGCAAGCTGGAGGAAGCCTGCCAGCGCCTGGAGCAGGTGCTGGAGAACGCGCCGGCCAACCGCGAGGCGCGCCTGACGCTGATCGGCTACTGGCGCGAGGCGGGGCAGATCCAGAAGGTGCAGGCACTGCTCGCCGAGCTGGAGCAGCTCAATCCGGACGACCCGGCGCTCAAGCGCGAATAGCCGCGTCGCGGCCATGCCGACTGGCCAGCTGCCATGACCGATCGGCGGCTGCCAGGCGGCGTGACGGAACTCCCCGGGGGCGCCCGGAATCTCAATTGCAGGTTCCCCCCACAACAACCTGGAGTCATCCCATGCGTACCACAGTAGCTGCCGCTGTCATCGCCCTGGCCGCCATCCCTGCCGGCTCGGCCATGGCAGATACCTTCTGGCGCAACGTGATCTCTTCCGGCGCCACGACCGCCTCCACCTATGTGACCTTCAAGGACCACAAGCTGATCGTGGCCGCCCGCGAGGACGCCAGCAGCTTCGTCGCCAGCGACGGCGCCATCCGCGGCCCCTTCCTGGAAGCCGCCCTGAAGCAGGTCCGTGCCGACAACCCCGGCATCCAGGCCAGCGACGAGGAACTGGCCACCGCCATCCTCGCCAGCGAATAAGGGAAACCCGCAGGCGCGGGCGCTTGCAGCGCGGCATGGAATGCACCAAGGGCCCTCAGCACGGCTGAGGGCCCTTTTCTTTGCCCCGACGCCGCGCGCCGAAGCGTTACCCGGCGCGCACCCTGCGCATCCGGTGGTTGCGGGCGGCGCTTGGCTCAGGCAAAAAGCAACGGGCCGGCGTCACGGCGCAACGGCCCCTCCACTCCCTTCCCACAAGGACGTACCCCATGGGCAACCCCGTTCCCACGCTGAAGATCGTGCTGATCCTGATGATCGTGATCGACCTGTTCTGGTTCGGCGAGCGCGTGCTCTCGATGCTCGACTTCAGCCTCTTCGATTTCATGCCGAGCACGCTGATCAACCTCGTCGGCCTGGCCAGCAGCCTGCTGCTGATCGTCTTCAACGTGTTGCTGATCGGCCTGCTCGGACGCCTGCAACTGAAGGCCGAGTGACCCCGGCCACGTAGCGGCTGCCGGGCATATCCAAGAACGTCGGCGAGGCCGTCGGTGCAAGACAGAGACAGGGGAAAAGCGCAGTTCACGCCGTGTGGATGAGCACTTGGGGCCTGTTTTCAACGCAGCGATGGCAACGCAGGCAGTTTTTTAAGAGGCCCTACTCGCGGTAGTCCTCCAGGGGTACGCAGGCGCAGAACAGGTTGCGGTCGCCATAGACGTTGTCGACGCGGTTCACCGTCGGCCAGTACTTGTGCGCCCGGGTGTGCGCGGTGGGCGTGACGGCCTGCTCGATGCTGTAGGGCCGCTCCCAGATGCCCACCACGTCGGCCAGGGTGTGCGGCGCGCGCTTGAGCGGGTTGTCCTCGGCCGGCCACTCGCCGGCCTGCACCTTGGCGATCTCCGCGCGGATGCCGAGCATGGCCTCGATGAAGCGGTCCAGCTCATGCTTGGACTCGCTCTCGGTGGGCTCGACCATCAGGGTGCCGGGCACCGGGAATGACATGGTCGGCGCGTGGAAGCCGTAGTCCATCAGGCGCTTGGCCACGTCCTCCTCGCTGATCCCGGTCTCGGCCTTGAGCGGGCGCAGGTCGAGGATGCACTCGTGGGCCACCCGCTCGTTGCGCCCGGTGTAGAGCACCGGGTAGGCCTCGCCGAGGCGCTTGGCCAGGTAGTTGGCGTTGAGGATGGCCAGCTCCGTCGCATCCGCCAGTTGCGGGCCCATCATGGCGATGTACATCCAACTGATCGGCAGGATGCTGGCGCTGCCCCAGGGCGCCGCGCTCACCGCCCCGTTCTCCGGGTTCGGCCCCTTGAGTTCGATCACCGGGTGGTTGGCGACGAAGGGCGCCAGGTGCGCGCGCACGCCGATCGGCCCCATGCCCGGGCCACCGCCGCCGTGGGGGATGCAGAAGGTCTTGTGCAGGTTCATGTGCGAGACGTCGGCGCCGATGTCGGCCGGGCGCGCCAGGCCGACCTGGGCGTTGAGGTTGGCGCCATCCATGTAGACCTGCCCGCCCTGGGCGTGGATGACCTCGCAGATCTCGCGGATGCCTTCCTCGTACACGCCGTGGGTCGAGGGGTAGGTGGCCATCAGGCAGGACAGCTGCGCGCCCGCCTCGGCCGCCTTGGCCTTGAGGTCGTCGAGGTCGACGTTGCCGGCCTTGTCGCACTCGACGATCACCACGCGCATGCTCGCCATCTGCGCCGAGGCCGGGTTGGTGCCGTGGGCCGAGGCGGGGATCAGGCAGATGGTGCGATGCGCCTCGCCCCGGCTCTCGTGGTACTTGCGGATCGCCAGCAGCCCGGCGTACTCGCCCTGGGCCCCGGAGTTGGGCTGCATGCAGATGGCGTCGAAGCCGGTGATCGCCCGCAGCCATTCCTCCAGCTCGGCGATCATCGCCTGGTAGCCCTGGGCCTGCTCCAGCGGCGCGAAGGGGTGGATGGCGGCGAACTCCGGCCAGGTGATGGGGATCATCTCGCTGGTGGCGTTGAGCTTCATGGTGCAGGAGCCCAGGGGGATCATCGACTGGTTGAGCGCCAGGTCCTTGTTCTCCAGCTGCTTGAGGTAACGCAGCATCTCGGTCTCGCTGTGGTGGGTGTTGAACACCGGGTGTTCGAGGTAGGCGGACTCGCGCGCCAGGGTGGCGGGAATGCCCGGCACCAGCACGCCGGCGTCCAGCTCGTCCACCGAGAGGCCGTGGTCGGCGCCGAGGAAGATGCTCCACAACTGCTCGACGGTGGCCGCGCTGCTGGTCTCGTCCAGGCTCAAGCCGAGCCGGCCGCGCCCGAGGATGCGCAGGTTGATGCGGGCGGCCTTCGCCGATTCGATGATCGCCGTCTGGCTGCCGCCCACCTCCAGGGTGAGGGTGTCGAAGTAGTGCTGGTTGACCCGCTGCATGTCCTTGCGTGCCAGCCCCTCGGCGAGGATGGCGGTGAGCCGGTGCACGCGCTGGGCGATGCGCTTGAGGCCCTGGGGGCCATGGTAGACGGCGTAGAAGCCGGCGATGTTGGCCAGCAGCACCTGGGCGGTGCAGATGTTGGAGTTGGCCTTCTCGCGGCGGATGTGCTGTTCGCGGGTCTGCAGGGCCATGCGCAGGGCGAGGTTGCCCCGGGCGTCCTTGGAGACGCCGATGATGCGCCCGGGCATGGCGCGCTTGAATTCGTCGCGGGTGGCGAAGAAGGCGGCATGGGGGCCGCCGTAGCCCATGGGCACGCCGAAGCGCTGGGCCGAGCCGAACACCACGTCGGCGCCCAGCTCGCCGGGCGGGGTCAGCAGCAGCAGGCCGAGCAGGTCGGCGGCGACGCAGGCCAGCGCCTGCTGGCCGTGCAGGTGGTCGATCAGGGGACGCAGGTCGCGGATCTCGCCGTGGGTGTCCGGGTATTGCAGCAAGGCGCCGAACACCTGATGCGAAGGCAGGTTCTCCACCGCGTCCACCACCAGCTCGAAGCCGAAGGCCTCGGCGCGGGTGCGCACCACGGAGAGGGTCTGCGGGTGGCAGTTCTGGTCGGCGAAGAACAGGTTGCTCCTGGCCTTGGCCACGCGCCTGGCCAGGGCCATGGCCTCGGCGGCGGCGGTGGCTTCGTCCAGCAGCGAGGCGCTGGCCAGCTCCAGGCCGGTGAGGTCGATGGTCATCTGCTGGAAATTCAGCAGCGCCTCCAGGCGGCCCTGGGCGATCTCCGGCTGGTAGGGGGTGTAGGCCGTGTACCAGCCGGGGTTCTCCAGCACGTTGCGCAGGATCACCGCCGGGGTCAGGGTGCCGTGGTAGCCCATGCCGATCAGGCTGGTCCACACCTCGTTGCGCTGCGCATGGGCGCGCAGCTTCGCCAGGGCGCCTTCCTCGTCGAGGGCGGGCGGCAGGTCCAGCGGGCGGTTGAGGCGGATCGCCGGCGGCACCGTCTGCACCACCAGTTCGTCGCGGTCGGCGAGGCCCAGGGTCTCGAGCATGGCCTGCTGCTCGGCCGGGTCCGGGCCCAGGTGGCGGCGGAGGAACGCATCGGGCTGTTGCAGCTGGGACAGCGGTGGGAAGTGCGACATGGGATCGGCCTCTGGAAATGGCCCAATAAGCTTAGGCAAGCATTTCCAGGATGGCCGGCCGGCTGGTCGGGGAGACCCGCCGGGCGGGACGCCGGCGGCCGCCCCAGGGAGGAGCGGCGCGCCGGGTGGGGTCAGGCGTCGGAGTCGGCGGAGGCCTTGTAGGCGGCGGCGTCCAGCAGCTTGTCCAGCTCGGCGGTGTTGGCCGGCTTGAGCTTGAAGAACCAGGCGCCGTAGGGGTCGCTGTTGACGTCCTCGGGGGACTCGGTCAGTTGCTCGTTGATGGCGATCACCTCGCCGGAAACCGGCGAGTAGATGTCCGAGGCGGCCTTCACCGACTCGACCACTCCGGCTTCCTGGCCGGCGGCCAGGGTCTTGCCGACTTCCGGCAGCTCGACGAAGACCACGTCGCCCAAGGCTTCCTGGGCATGGTCGGAAATGCCCACGGTAACGCTGCCATCGGCTTCCAGGCGGGCCCACTCGTGGCTGGGGGCATAACGCAGATCGGCGGGGATGTTGCTCATTGTTCAGGCTCCTAAAGGACGGCGGCGGTCGGCCCGCCAGGAAAATTTAGATCAAGGCTTTGCCATTGCGAACAAAGTTCGGCTGGACGACACGAACCGGGTACCACTTGCCACGGATTTCCACTTCGGCGCGATCGCAGGTCCCCGCCGGCAGGCGGGCCAGGGCGATGGACTTGCCGAGGGTGGGCGAGAAGCTGCCGCTGGTGATCTCACCCTCGCCCACGCCCTCCACCCGCACCACCTGGTGGGCGCGCAGCACGCCGCGCTCCTCCAGCACCAGGCCCACCAGCTTCGGCTGCTCGCCGGCGGCGCGCTGGGCTTCCAGCGCGGCACGGCCGATGAAGTCGCGGCCGGCGGGTTCCCAGGCGATGGTCCAGGCCAGGTTCGAGGCCAGGGGCGAGTTGTCCTCGTCCATGTCCTGGCCATAGAGGTTCAGGCCCGCCTCCAGGCGCAGGGTGTCACGGGCCCCGAGGCCGATGGGCGCGATACCGGCGCCCACCAGTTCGTTGAGAAAGCCCGCTGCCTGGTCGCGCGGGAGCATGATTTCAAGGCCGTCCTCACCGGTATAGCCGGTGCGGGCGATGAACCAGTCGCCTTCGGGCAGGCCCTGGAAGGGCCTGAGTTCATGGATCAGCGAGGCGCGGGCACTGCTCACCAGCTCGGCGGTACGGTGGCGGGAGGCGGGGCCCTGGATGGCGAGCAGGGCCAGGTCGCTGCGCTCCTCGAGGCGTACCGCGAAGCCCTCGGCCTGCTTGTGCATCCAGGCCAGGTCCTTGTCGCGGGTGGCGGCGTTGACCACCAGGCGGTAGCCGTCGTGGGTGAGGTAGACGATGAGGTCGTCGATGACACCGCCACGCTCGTTGAGCATCGCGCTGTAGAGCGCCTTGCCGGGGGTCCCGAGGCGGTCGACGTCATTGGCCAGCAGGCGCTGGAGGTAGGCCGCGGCCTGGCTGCCGGACACGTCGACCACGGTCATGTGGGAGACATCGAAGACGCCACAATCGGTGCGCACCTGGTGGTGCTCATCGACTTGCGAGCCGTAGTGCAGCGGCATGTCCCAGCCGCCGAAATCGACCATCTTGGCCCCCAACGCCAGGTGCAGATCGTAGAGGGGGGTACGCTGTCCCATGGGTTTCTCCTTCCGGGCTTGGCGAAGATGCGGACGGGTGCGGAGCCCTTGCCGGGCCTGGCTTTGGGTGGCCCAGGCGGGGGCTCCCGGCACCCTTTCATGCAGACGCGCCGCAACGAATGGCGCGCATTGTAGCCGCAAGGTGGAAGACTGGACACCCGACCGGCGACCCACCGGTCACGCCATGTTTCAGCGCCCGAAACCCCGGGCGGAACGGCGGATCAGGCCGACCACCGGCAGCAGCCCCACCAGCACGAGGCTCAGGGCGGGCAGCGAAGCGCGGGCCCATTCGCCCTCGCTGGTCATCTCGAAGATGCGCACCGCGAGCGTGTCCCAGCCGAACGGACGCATGAGCAGGGTGGCGGGCATCTCCTTGAGCACATCGACGAACACCAGCAGCGCCGCGCTCAGGGCGCCGGGCACCAGCAACGGCAGGTAGACCCGCAGGAACAGACGCGGGCCGGCGACGCCGAGGCTGCGCGCGGCCTCCGGCAGCGCTGGGCGGATGCGCGCCAGGGCGTTCTCCAGCGGCCCATGGGCCACCGCCATGAAGCGCACCAGGTAGGCCAGCAGCAGGGCCGAGAGGCTGCCCACCAAGAGCGGCTTGCCGGCCCCGCCGAGCAGGCCGGACACAGGCACCACCAGCTCGCGGTCGAGCCAGCTGAAGGCGAGCATGATGGCCACCGCCAGCACCGAGCCCGGCAGGGCGTAGCCGAGGTTGGCCAGGCCTACCGCCGAGCGGATCGGCCGGGTCGGCTCCTGGCGCCGGGCGAAGGCCAGCAGCAAGGCCACCGCAACGGTGATCAGCGCCGCCATCGCGCCCAGGTAGAGGCTGTGCAGGATCAGCCCCAGGTAGCGCTCGTCGAGGTCGAAGCGACCGCGCTGCCAGCACCAGACGAGCAGTTGCAGCAGGGGGATGACGAAGGCGCAGGCGAACACCAGGCCGCACCAGGCGGTGGCCGCCCAGGCCCGGGCGCCACGCAGGTGATAGAGGGCGGCGCCACGGGGCCGTTCGCTGGCCGGGCGGGTGACGCCACGCGCGCGGCGCTCGCCATAGAGCACCAGGCACACGCCGAGCAACAACAGGCTGGCCAGCTGGGCCGCGCTGCCGAGGCTGAAGAAGCCGTACCAGGTCTTGTAGATGGCGGTGGTGAAGGTGTCGAAGTTGAACACCGAGACCGCGCCGAAGTCGGCCAGGGTCTCCATGATCGCCAGGGCCAGCCCGGCGCCGATGGCCGGTCGCGCCATGGGCAGGGCGACGCGCCAGAACGCCTGCCAGGGTGTCAGCCCCAGGGTGCGCGCGGCCTCCATCAGCCCCCGCCCCTGAGCCAGGAAGGCGCTGCGCGCCAGCAGGTAGACGTAGGGGTAGAAGACCAGCACCAGTACGGTGATCACCCCGCCGGTGGATCGCACGCGGGGCAGGCGCACGCCGCTGCCGAACCCTTCGCGCAGCAGGCTCTGCACCGGGCCGGCGAAGTCGAACAGGCCGATGAAGACGAAGGCCAGCACGTAGGCGGGGATGGCGAAGGGCAGCATCAGCGCCCAGTCCAGCCAGCGCCGGCCGGGGAACTCGCAGAGGCTGGTGAGCCAGGCCAGGCTGACGCCCAGCAGCGTCACCCCGCAGCCGACGCCGAGCACCAGCACCAGGCTGTTGCCCAGGAGGCGTGGCAACTGGGTGTCCCACAGGTGCGCCCAGATCTCCCGGTCCACCTCGTGCCAGGACAACAGCAGCACGCAGAGCGGCAGCAGCACCAGGGCGGCGATGGCGAAGGTGATGGGGTACCAGCGGCGCAGGGCGGGACGCTTCAAGCGGGGTTCTCGACCAGGCGGGAGAAGGGTGGCGAGGGGCGCCCACCGGGGGGCGCCCCGGCGCGGGTCAGTTCCAGGACACCCGGTCCATCATGCGGATGGCTTCGGCCTGGCGCTTGCCGGTGATTTCCACCGGTACGTCGTCGGCCTTGAAGGCGCCCCAGGCGGCCACTTCGGCCGACGGCTGCACCGCCGGGTTGGCGGGGTATTCCTGGTTGACCCCGGCGAACAGGCTCTGCGCCTCGGGGGTGGTCATCCACTCCACCAGTGCCTTGGCCGCCTCGGGATGGGGCGCGTGGCGGGTCAGGCCGATGCCGGAGAGGTTGACGTGCACGCCACGGTCGGCCTGGTTGGGCCAGAACAGCTTGGCGCGCAGCTTCGGGTTCTGCTGGTGCAGGCGCCCGTAGTAGTAGGTGTTGACGATGCCGACGTCGCACTGGCCGGCGTCCACCGCCTGGATCACCGCGTTGTCGTCGGCGAAGGGGTCGGTGGCCAGGTTGGCGACCCAGCCCTTGAGCACCTTCTCGGCCTCGGTGGCGCCGCGCGCCTCGATCAGGGTGGCGGTCAACGACTGGTTGTAGACCTTCTTCGAAGAGCGCAGGCACAGGCGGCCTTCCCAGCTGGAATCGGCCAGGGCCTCGTAGGTGGAGAGCGCCTCCGGCTTCACCCGCTCGGTGGAGTAGACGATGGTGCGCGCGCGCAGCGAGAGGCCGGTCCAGCTGTCGGTGCCGGAACGGTACTGCGCGGGGATGTTGGCCTTGACGGTGGGGGAGCTGAAGGGTTGCAGGATGCCCATCTGCTCGGCCTGCCAGAGATTGCCGCCGTCGACGGTGAGCAGCAGGTCGGCCACGCCGTTCTCGCCCTCGGCCTTGATGCGCTGCATCAGCGGGGCTTCCTTGTCGGTGATGAACTTGATGGGGACGCCGGTTTTCGCGGTGTAGGCATCGAACACCGGCTTGATCAGCTCGTCGATTCGCGACGAATAGACCACCACTTCATCGGCTGCCTGGACGGAGGTAGCGCCCAGGCCGACGGCCAGGAGCGTGAGCAGGGAGTTGCGCGCCTTCATTTGCGAATGCCTCGCGATGGACAAAAGGAGCCAGATGATAATCAACCTCAGTTGGCATCCGACGGCGCTTTGTATGACGAGGTGTTTCGCCCGGGCCGCGCGCGCGGCCCGGGGAGGTCAGACGCGGGCGAGCTCCGGCAGGTCGCCGGAAAGGCCCAGGGCCTGGCGCACGAACAGGGCCTTGGCCTCGGGCAGGCCGTCGACCAGGTCGAGCCCCGCGTTGCGCAGCCAGCGCAGCGGCAGCGGGTCGGCCTGGAACAGGCGCTGGAAGCCTTCCATCGCCGCCATCATCCCCAGGTTGTGCGGCATGCGCCGGCGCTCGAAGCGGCTGAGCACGCGCTCATCGGCCAGGCGCTCGCCACGGCCATGGGCGTGCAGCAGCACCTCGGCCAGCACCGCGGCGTCGAGGAAGCCGAGGTTGACGCCCTGCCCGGCCAGCGGGTGGATGGTGTGGGCGGCATCGCCGATGAGGGCCAGGCCCGGCTCCACGTAGCGCTTGGCGTGGCGCTGGCGCAGCGGGATGCACAGGCGTGGATCGGCGGCCTCGACGCGGCCCAGGCGATGCTCGAAGGCCTTGCCCAGCTCGACGCGGAAGGCCTCGTCGTCCAGGGCCATCAGGCGCGTGGCCTGCTCGGGCGTGGTGGACCAGACGATGGAGCACCAGTGTTCGTCGCCCTGGCGATCCAGCGGCAGGAAGGCCAGCGGGCCGTCGTCGGTGAAGCGCTGCCAGGCGGTGCGGTGGTGCGGCTGTTCGCAGCGCACGCTGGTGACGATGGCGTGGTGCAGGTAATCCCACTCGCGGGTGGCGCAGCCGGCCAGGCGGCGCACGGCGGAATTGGCACCGTCGGCGGCGATCACCAGCGGGGCGCGCAGCTCGCGGCCATCCACCAGGGTCAGCAGCCAGTCGTCGCCGGAACGCCGCAGGCGCTCCAGGCGGGCGTTGGGCAGCAGGCCGACGCCGCTGTCGTGCAGCGGCTCCAGCAAGGCTTCCTGGATCACCCGGTTCTCGACGATGTGGCCGAGCACCTCGGCGTGCACGCTGGCGGCGGAGAAGTGGATGTTGCCGGTGCCGGAACCGTCCCAGACCTGCATCTCGCCATAGGGGCTGGCTCGGCGCGCGGCGACGCCGTCCCAGGCACCGAGGCGCTGGAGGATGCGCTGGCTGGCGGCGGACAGGGCGCTGACCCGTGGCTCGAAGGCGGCCTCGGCGTCGAAGGGCTTGATGCTCAGGGGGCTGCCGTCGATCAGGATGATCTCCAGGCCGCTGTCCTTGAGCGCCAGGCCGAGGGCACTGCCCACCATGCCGGCACCGACGATGATCAGATCCGCTTGCATGTGCATTCCTTAGGCGGCTTGCCGCGCGCGCGGCTTGAGCCGCACATAGAGGGTCTTGTGCACCCTGGCGACCAGGGTGCCGTCACCGTCGCGCACGTCGACGTGCAGCTCGGGCAGGTATTTTTCACCATCGGCGGTGTGCTGGCGGATGCGCGCCAGCAGCGCGTCGTCGATGCGGAACTCGGCGTAGACCGGGCCCTTGCCGGGGGAGACGAAGTCGATGCTGGCGGCCTTGTCCCAGACGATGTAGTCGCGTCCGAGCAGGTTCATCAGCATCAGCATGAAGAAGGGGTCGGTCATGCTGTAGAGCGAACCGCCGAACTGGGTGCCGACGTAGTTGCGGTTGTACCAGCCCAGCGCCAGTTTGACTCGTACCAGACGGAAGTCTGCGCTGATCTGCCGCACGCGCACACCCGCACCGAGGTAGGGCGGGTAGATGTTCAGCGCCCAGCGCAGGAAGCGCGCCTTGCGCGCCATTCGACGGTCCTGCATCGCGCGGCTCAGAGGGGGCGGGTGCCCAGGCCCATGGCCTGGCGGGCGAACCAGCGCTTGGCCGGGGGCAGCAGGTCGAGCCCCAGCAGGCCCAGGTTGCGCCCGGTGGCCAGCAGCGGCTCCTTGTTGGAGAACAGGCGCGTCACCTGGTCGGAGAAGCCGACGGTGAGGTCCTGGTCCAGGCGCTGGCTGTCGAGGTAGCCCTGCAGGGTGGCGAAATCGCCCAGGGGCGCCGTGCTGGCCAGCAGCGTCTCGGCCAGGGCCACGGTGTCGCGCAGGGACAGGTTGTAGCCCTGGCCGGCGATGGGGTGCAGGCTGTGGGCGGCGTTGCCGAGCACCACGAGGTTGGCGCGCACCTGCTCCTCGGCTTCCACCAGGGTCAGCGGGTAGAGGTGCCGCGCGCCCACCTGGCCGAAGGCGCCCAGGCGGTAGCCGAAGGCTTCCTGCAGTTCGGCGAGGAAGGCGCGGTCGTCGAGACGGGAAAGACGCTCGGCGTCCTTGCCCGGACGGGTCCAGACCAGCGCGCAGCGGTTTTCCGCGAGCGGCAGCAGGGCCATCGGGCCTTCGTCGGTGAAGCGCTCGAAGGCCTGCCCGCGATGGGCTTCCATCGGGCTGACGTTGGCGATCAGCGCAGTCTGCCCATAGGGGTTGCGCTTGACGCCGATGCCCAGTTGCTCGCGCAGGCCGGAGCGGCCGCCGTCGGCCAGTACCGCCAGGTCGCAGTCGAGCTGGGTTTCATCGTTGAGGCTGAGGCGATAGCCGTCCGCCAGGGGCTCCATGCGCACCACTTCGGCGGGGCAGTGCCAGCTCACCACCTCGGCATCCAGCGCCTGCCAGAGGCACTGGCCGAGCCAGGCGTTCTCCACCACGTAGCCAAGCGCCGGGACGCCCTCCTCGATCGCGGCCAGGCGCGCGGCGCCGAAGCGGCCACGGTCGGATACGTGGATCTGCAGGATGGGCTCGGCGCGGCGGGCGATGGCCTGCCACAGGCCGAGGCGCTCGTAGATCTGCCGGGTGCCGAACGACAGCGCCGAGGAACGCGCGTCGTAGCTGGGCTGGTAACTGTCACCGGGGGCGAAGGGCTCGATCAGGGTGATCTTCCAGCCGCGCGCCTTGGCGCCTTCCTGCAGGGCCAGGGCCAGGCTGGCGCCCACGAGGCCGCCGCCGATGATCGCCAGTTGGGTACGTTGCATCACGCGGCCTCGGTTCGTGCGGCGGCCATCAGGGCCTCGATTTCGGCGACCGTCTTGGGTACGCCACCGGTGAGGATCTCGCAGCCCTTCTTGGTCACCACCACGTCGTCCTCGATGCGCACGCCGATGCCGCGCCACTTCTTCGGCACGTCCTGGTTGTCGACGGCGATGTAGATGCCCGGCTCGACGGTCATGGCCATGCCGGGTTCCAGCACGCGCCATTCGCCACCGACCTTGTATTCGCCGACGTCGTGCACGTCCATGCCCAGCCAGTGGCCGGCGCGGTGCATGTAGAAGGGCTTGTAGGCTTCGCTGGCGATCAGCTCGTCGACATCGCCCTGCAGCAGGCCGAGCTCGACCAGGCCCGCGGTGATCACGCGCACGGTGGCCTCATGGGCTTCGTTCCAGTGCTTGCCGGGGGCGATTTCGAGGAAGGCGGCTTCCTGGGAGGCCAGCACCAGCTCGTAGATGGCCTTCTGCTCGGGGCTGAAGCGGCCGCTGACGGGGAAGGTGCGGGTGATGTCGCTGGCGTAGCAGTCGAGCTCGCAGGCGGCGTCGATCAGCACCAGGTCACCGTCCTTGAGCAGCGCGTCGTTCTCGCGGTAGTGGAGGATGCAGGCGTTCTTGCCGGCGGCGACGATGGAGCCGTAGGCCGGCATCTTCGCGCCGCCCTTGCGGAACTCGTATTCCAGCTCGGCTTCCAGGCTGTATTCGTAGAGGCCGGCGCGGGCGGCCTGCATGGCGCGCACGTGGGCGCGGGCGGAGACCTCGCCGGCCTCGCGCATGACCTTGATCTCGGCCGCCGACTTGTACAGGCGCATGTCGTGCAGCAGGTGGTCGAGGGCGACGAACTCGTTCGGCGGCTGGGCGCCCTGGCGGGCCTTGGAACGGATCACGTTGACCCACTCCATCAGGTGCTGGTCGAACTCGGGATTGGTGCCGATGGAGTAGTAGACGCGCTCGCGACCCTCGATGAGGCCGGGGAGGATGTCGTCGATGTCGCCGATGGGGAACGCATCGTCGGCGCCGTATTCGCTGATGGCGCCATCCTGGCCGGCGCGCAGGCCGTCCCAAAGCTCGCGCTCGGGGTCACGCTCGCGGCAGAAGAGCACGTATTCGCCGTGCTCGCGCCCGGGGATCAGCACCAGCACCGCCTCGGGCTCGGGGAAGCCGCTGAGGTACTGGAAGTCGCTGTCCTGGCGGTACACGTGCTCGACGTCGCGATTGCGGATGTGCACCGGCGCCGCAGGCAGGATGGCGATGCTGTTGGGCACCATCTGCGCCATGAGGGCCTTGCGACGACGGGCGAATTCGGACTTCGGGATACGGGTCATGCGCGCTCCTTACAAGGGGCGCCCATGCGCCCGTGACGCGGGTTCAATGCAGAGAGGTTTTCGGCGCCGGAGCCACCGGCGCGGGCTTCCTGGCGCACTCGCTGAACAGCAGCAGGGGCGCCACGCGCAGGTACTCCATCACTTCCATATAGTCGGTCTCGCCGTCCTCGGAGTCTTCCAGGGCGCTCTGCACCTGGGCGATGGAGGCAAGATCCTGCAGAACTTCGACCGCCTCGCCGGACAGCGCGCCTTCGCGTGCGGTCAGGCCGAAGCCGCCGAGGAAGCCCTGGCACCACTGGCCGAGGGCGGCGGCGCGGTCGGCCAGCGGCGTTTCGTCGTCGGGCAGCAGCAGCACGACGGCCATCTCGCTGCCGGTGAGTTCGTCCTTGACCATCTCCTGCAGGCCGATCAGGGCCTGGCGCAGGTTGTCCTGCGGGGCGCTACCGAGCAGCTCGGCGGCATCCTCCAGCCAGGGCTCGGCGTCGAAGCCCGCGCCGGCGCAGCTGCGCCCCAGCAGGAGGCCGTGAAGCTCGGCGGGAGAGACGGGCTGACCGCTGGTGGCGAGCAGGGTGGCGAAGGCGGAATACGGGGAATTGGAACTGGGCATGGGTGGCTAGGCGCCAGAGGGCGCAATCACTAGAATGACGGCCTCGTATCCTAGCATCGGCACGCGCGCCAAGACCATCGACCGCCGCCGACGGGTTTGACCCTGGATCGGGCCGATCCTATATAGTCCGACCATTCATCGCCCAAGTAGAGAGCCCATGGAAGACGCGGAACTGCAAGCCCTCACCGCCAAGCTGGAGCTCCTGATCCAGCGCGTTGAGCAGCTCAAGTCGCAAAACCGGCAACTGCAGGCGGCTGAAAAGGCCTGGAAAGAAGAACGCGCTCATCTGATCGAAAAGAACGAAATGGCCCGGCTGAAGGTCGAAGCGATGATTTCGCGCCTGAAAGCCCTGGAGCAGGATTCATGACCCAGCCGAACACCGTCACCGTCCACATCCTCGACAAGGAATACTGCATCGCCTGCCCCTCGGACGAGCGCGCCAACCTGGAAAGCGCCGCCCGCTACCTCGACGGCAAGATGCGCGAGATCCGCACCAGCGGCAAAGTCATAGGCGCTGACCGCGTCGCCGTGATGGCCGCCCTCAACATCACCCACGAACTGCTGCACAAGCAGGAGCGCCTGGATCAGGAAGCCACCTCGACCCGCGAGCGCGTGCGCGACCTGCTCGAGCGCGTCGACCATGCCCTGGCCGCTGATCCGGATGGTCACGAAGCCTGACGCCAGAGCCTTCTCTTGGGGTATACTCGCCGGCAGCTCCCTGGTGTGTTTGCCAGTCGGTGATGTCCCTGAGCCGATACGCACAACCACGGGGGTTGTAAGTGGGGCCGGTGTGCATGTCCGCCTGACGGAAAGCCTTAACGCCTCCTGCAACCTCCACCTTGAACTTTCGGGTTCAAGGGCTAAACCGACAGCGGCATAACCGGGGAGTCGTACCCTTCATGATCAGCGCCGGCACTCTCTCCCGCCCGGCCCTGCGGCGCCTGCTCAGGCAGACACGCCGCACCCTGTCCCCCCTCGAACAGAAACGCGCCGCCCGCGACCTCTACCGCCAGCTCGCCCAGCACCCGCTGTTCCGCCGTGCCCGCCATGTGGCGCTGTACCTGCCGGAAGACGGCGAGATCGACCCGCGCCCCTTGCTGCGCGAGGCGCAGAAGCGCGGCAAGGCCACCTACCTGCCCGTGCTCAAGGCCTGGCCGCCGACGCGCATGGTGTTCCAGCGCCTGCGTCCGGGCGAGAAACTGGTGCGCAACCGTTTCCGCATCCTCGAACCCCGCGCCAATGGGTCGCAGCAGCGCCCGGTGTGGACGCTGGACCTGGTCCTGCTGCCGCTGGTGGGATTCGACGAGGACGGCGGGCGCCTGGGGATGGGCGGCGGCTTCTACGACCGCAGCCTGGCCTATCGCGCACGGCGCAAAAATTGGCAGAAGCCGACGCTGCTGGGCCTGGCCCATGAATGCCAGAAGGTGGATCGGTTGCCCTTGGCGAGCTGGGACGTGCGCCTGCAGGCGACGGTGACGGACGGGGGCTGGTATCGCGGGAACTGAGGCGGCACCGCGTTCCTTGCGGCGCCGTCGGAGAATCAGGGCTGCTGGATGCTGACAGGCGCGCCTTGGCGCTGCTCCCACAGGCTCTGGGTGTAACCCGTGGTAACCACGCCCAGGCCGAAGAGTATGACCAGTACCCAGAGAAGATCGGGTTTGCGTTTCATCGATTGCCTCCCCCTTCAAGGCAAACGTTCCGCGATGACTTGCGGCGGTTGCTTTTAGTTATGGGCCGCGAGTGGTCTGCGGCTTAAAGTGCGGCATTCTCCGGCAACGCTGGGGAACACGCAATTTATGACGCCAGCCGACCGTCGGCCAGTTGATGATTTTTCGTCCGCGACAAGGACCGGACGTCAGGAGCAAAGTTCATGCCTTATTGGTTGATGAAATCAGAACCCGACGAACTGTCGATCCACGACCTGCAGCGGCTGGGCCGCGCGCGCTGGGATGGCGTGCGCAACTACCAGGCGCGCAACTTCATGCGTGCCATGCAAGAGGGCGAACTGTTCTTCTTCTACCACTCCAGCTGCCCGGAACCGGGCATCGCCGGGATCGCCCGCATCGTCGGAGCCACCTACCCGGACCCGACGGCGCTGGACCCCGGCAGCCATTACTTCGATGCCAAGGCCAGCCACGAGAAGAACCCCTGGAGCGCGCTGGACGTCGAGTTCGTCGAGGCCTTCCCGACGGTCATCCCGCTGGCGACGCTGAGGGCCCAGGCCGCGCTGGAGGCGATGCCGCTGGTGCAGAAGGGGTCGCGCCTCTCGGTGATGCCGGTGCGCGACGAGGAATGGCAGGCGGTGCTCGCGTTGCGCTGAACGCGAGCCCGGGTCAGGGCTGGATGATCAGGTTGTTGAACAGCAGGTCGTCCACCAGCGGCTTGCCCTCTTCCTGCTGTAGCACCTGCTGGACCTGCTTGAGCGCCTCCTGGCGCAGTTTCTCCTTGCTGTCGGGCGTGGCCAGGCTCTCGTCGGTCTGCTGGGCGAACAGCATCACCAGCTGATTGCGGATCAGCGGCTCGTGGTACTCCACCGACTTGGCGGCATCCGCCCCGGCCACCTGCAGGGAGATATCGGCCTTGTAGTACTTGAGCTTGGGGCCCGCACCGTAGTTGCCCACCAGCGCAGGCGTCAGGCCGACATAGGCGACCTTCGGGGCGGCAGCCTCGCCCTCCTTGGGTTCTTCCTTCTCCTCGTTGGCCAGGGCGGCGAAGGGGATGAGCAGGGCCAGCAGCAGTGCGAGGGTGGTTTTCACGGGGATCATTCCTGAGGAGGCATGCCGCCTAGCATAGCCAGACCCGCGCGCCGGCCCAAGCCCGATGCTTATGCATGGCTATCAGGCCGGGCCATGCTCGTTGACCCACCGGGCCGGCTACCTACACTGCCAAGCCATCAGGCCAACCTGCCGCGCCCTTCGCGCCGGCATCCACGTTGAGGAAGCGTCCATGAAAGCCGTCCTGTGCAAAGCCTTCGGCCCAGCCGAAACCCTGGTGCTCGAAGAGGTTGCCAGCCCCGAGCCGAAGAAGAACGAAGTGCTGATCGACGTGCATGCCGCCGGCGTCAACTTCCCCGACACCTTGATCATCGAAGGCAAGTACCAGTTCAAGCCGCCGTTCCCCTTCTCCCCGGGTGGCGAAGCGGCCGGCACCGTCGCCGCCGTCGGCGAGAAGATCACCCACCTCAAGCCCGGTGACCGGGTCATGGCGCTGACCGGCTGGGGCAGCTTCGCCGAGCAGGTGGCCGTGCCCGGCTACAACGTGATGCCGATCCCCAAGGGCATCGACTTCAATTCCGCCGCCGCCTTCGGCATGACCTACGGCACCTCCATGCACGCCCTCAAGCAGCGCGCCAACCTGCAGCCGGGCGAGACCCTGCTGGTACTGGGCGCCTCCGGTGGCGTCGGCCTGGCGGCGGTGGAGATCGGCAAGGCCATGGGCGCCAAGGTGATCGCCGCCGCCAGCAGCGCCGAGAAACTGGAAGTGGCCAAGGCCGCGGGCGCCGACCTGCTGATCAACTACAGCGAGTCCAGCCTCAAGGAGAAGGTCAAGGAGCTGACCGGCGGCCAGGGCGCGGACGTGATCTACGACCCGGTCGGCGGCGACCTGTTCGACGAGGCCATCCGCTCCATCGCCTGGAACGGCCGCCTGCTGGTGGTCGGCTTCGCCAGCGGCCGCATCCCCGAGCTGCCGGTGAACCTGACCCTGCTCAAGGGCGCCTCGGTGGTCGGCGTGTTCTGGGGCTCCTTCGCCCAGCGCCAGCCCCAGGACAACCTGGCCAACTTCCAGCAACTGTTCGCTTGGCATGCCGAAGGCAAGCTCAAGCCGCTGGTCTCCCAGGTGTTCCCGCTGGAGCAGTCCGCCGACGCCATCAATGCCCTCGGCCAGCGCAAGGCGGTGGGCAAGGTGGTCGTCAAGGTCCGCTAGGCAACCGGGCAGTACTGGGCCCGCCCCGCCACGAAACGGGAGCGGGCCCTTTTCTTTGCGGGCGTCTCAGCCCGCCGCCAGCAACGGCGACGGACGCCGGCGGAACCAGTCGCTGGCCTGTTCGTAGGCATGGGCCAGCTGCAGCACCGCCAGGTCCTTCTGGTGCGGGCCGATGATCTGCAGCCCCATCGGCAGGCCGTCCGTGTTGAACCCCGCCTGCACGTTGGCCACCGGGCAGCCCGACAGGGTCCCGGGGATCACCACCTCCATCCAGCGGTGATAGGTATCCATCGCCACGCCCTCGATCGCCTCAGGCCAGTGCTGCGCCTTGTCGAAGGGGAAGACCTGGGCGCTGGGCAGCAACAGGAAATCGAAACGCTCGAACAGCCGGCTCACCGCGCGGTACCAGTCGCTGCGGGCGGCCGAGGCGCGGTAGACCTGCTGGCCGCTCAGGCGCAGGCCGTTTTCCACCTCCCAGCAGGCTTCGGGCTTGAGCGATGCGCGTTTCGCCGGGTCCTCGTAGGCCGCCGCCAGGCCGCCGGCCACCAGCCAGTGACGCAGGGTCAGCCAGGTGTCCCAGAGCCGCTCGCGGGAAAAGCCCAGGCTCGTCTCCTCCACCACGCAGCCCAGCGCCTCGAAGTCCTTCAGGGCGGTGCGGCACAGTTCCAGCACGCCGCGCTGCATCGGCAGCTGGCCATCGAGATCGCCCAGCCAGCCCAGGCGTGCGCCCTTGAAGTCGCGCTGCAGCGAACCGGCGAAAACCTCCCCGCCAGCGGCGATGGACAGCGGTGCGCGCGCATCGCCACCGGCCTGCACCGAGAGCAGCAAGGCCACGTCGCGCACGCTGCGGCCCATCGGCCCCTCGTAGCCGAGCTGGTCGAAGAACAGGTCGGCGCTGTCGTCGAAGGGCACGCGGCCCTGGGAGGGTCGGAAGCCGATGACGTTGTTGAACGCCGCCGGGTTGCGCAGCGAGCCCATCATGTCGCTGCCATCGGCCACCGGCACCAGGTGCAGCGCCAGCGCTGCGGCGGCGCCTCCGCTGCTGCCGCCCGCCGTGCGGGTGGGGTCGAAGGCACAGCCGGTGGCGCCGAACAGCGGGTTGTAGCTCTGCGAGCCGAGGCCGAATTCCGGCGTGTTGCTCTTGCCGATGAAGATCGCCCCGGCCGCGCGCAGGCGCTCGGCCATGATGCCGTCACGTGCCGGCACGTGGTCGCGGAACAAGGGCGAGCCGTAGGTGGTGGTGATGCCCCTGACCGCCGACAGGTCCTTCACCGCATGGGGCAGACCGTGCATCCAGCCCCTGTGGAGGCCCCGCGCCAGCTCGGCATCGCGTTCATCGGCCTGGGCCAGCAACGCCTCGGCCGGTTGCAGGCTGACCAGCGCATTGACCGCCGGGTTGAAGCGTTCGATCTGGGCCAGGTAATCCAGCATCACCTCGCGGCAGGACACATCGCGTGCGCGGATGCGCTCGGCCAGCTCGGCGGCCGGCAGGCGCACCAGCTCGCTGATCGGGGTTGCATGACTCATGGGCAGTGATCTCGTTCCGTCTCGTTTTCGTTATGCGCCCCCACGACGGCGGGGGCGTCGTTCATCAGCGCATCAGGCTGGTCCACAGGCGATCGGCCAGGCGGATGGCACCGGCACCGCAGGTCTGGCTGAACACCACCTTGGTGCCTTCGGGGATGTGCAGCTCCGGGGCGTCCTTGAGGCCGGGCTCGAGGAAGGGCTCGACGCCCTGCACCGGGCTCTGGTGCTTGAGGAAGTTCTGCGTCAGCGCGGCGTTCTCCGGCTGGCTGAGGAAGGCGATGAAGGCCTTGGCGTTATCCAGGTTGCGGGCGCCCCTGGGGATCACCAGGTTGTCCACCCAGGCCATCACCCCCTCCTTCGGGTACAGGTACTCGAGGCTCGGCTTCATCTCCCGCGCGCGCAGCGACGAGCCGCCCCAGAACATGGACATGTCCAGCTCACCGGCCGCCAGGCTCTCGCGGATGGCCCCGGCCTTTGAGCTGTAGGTGCGCACATGGGGTTTCTGTTCCTTGAGCAGCGCCAGCACCTGCTGCATCTGCTTGGGGTCCTCGCTGCACAGCGGGATGCCCAGGTAGAGGCTGGCGGTGTCGATCACCTCGCTGACCGAGTCGAACATGTTGATGCGCCCCTGCAGCTCCGCCGGCGGCTTGAACAGCAGTGCGTAGCTGTCCGCCTCGCCCTGGTAGCGCTCGCGGTTGACCACCACGCTGGTGGTGCCCCAGATGAAGGGCGCGGCGTAGGCGCCCTGCGGGTCCCAGGCGGGCTTCTGCAGGTTGGCGGTGAAGCCCTGGTAGTAGGCCTCCTTGCCGGGTTCGAAGCGCTCCAGCAACTGCTCCTGGATGAGGATCGGCACGAACTGGTGCGAGGGAATGGCGACGTCGTAGCCGGCGCCGCCCTGCTTGAGCTTGGCCAGCAGCGTCTCGTTGGAGTCGTAGGAGTCCACCGTGACCTTGATGCCGCTCTCCTTCTCGAACTTCTCCAGGATCTGCGGCGAGAAATAGCCGCTCCAACTGATGACGTTGAGCGTGCCGGCGGCCTGCGCGTCGGCAGCCAGGGCGAGGCCCAGCGAAGTACCCAGAACAGCGATCAGCTTTTTCATGCGTCAATTCTCCAGGGTCAGGTTCTTGCCCGGCCAAGCAGCCAGGACAGGGTCACGAAGAGCACGGAAACGCCGAGGATCAGCGTCGACACGGCGTTCACGTCGGGCGTCACGCCCATGCGCAGCAGGCCGAAGATGAAGATCGGCAGGGTGGTGGTGCCGGCCTGGGAGACCATCATCGAGATCACGAAGTTATCCAGCGAGACGATGAAGGCCAGCATCAGCCCGGAGAGGATCCCCGGCATCAGCAGCGGCAGGGTGACCTTGCGCAGGGTGCGCCAGGGCCCGGCGTAGAGGTCTGCGGCGGCCTGCTCCAGGGACAGGTCCATGTCGTTGAGCCGGGCGCGGATCGGCAGGTAGGCGAAGGGGATGCAGAACACCGTGTGGGCGATGATCAGGTTGCCGTAGCCCAGGGACAGGCCGAGGGTGGAGAACAGCGCCAGGGTGGCGACGCCAACCACGATCTCGGGCAGCACCAGCGGCAGCATGATCGCCCCCATCGACAGCCGGAGCCCCTTGAAGCGCGCCCCGCGCGAGGTGGCCAGCGCCGCCAGGGTGGCAATGACGGTGGCGATCAGGCTGGCGCACAGGGCGATCAGCAGGCTGTTGCCGGCGGCCTGGCGCAACGCCTGGTTGGCGAAGGCGGCGCGGTACCAGTCGAGGCTGAAGCCGCTCCACACCGTGGCCGACTGGTTGGCGTTGAACGACAGCACCACCAGCACCAGGATCGGCGCATAGAGGTAGAGATAGAACAGCAGGCTGAAGCCGCCGAAACCGGGGAAGTGGTGCGCGCCGAGGCGACGCTCGAACAGCTTCATCACACACCTCCCCGGGCGATGCGCACGCGCTCGGCACGCAGCGCGTAGAGGGTCAGCACCAGCATCACCGCGGCCATCAGCACCAGGGCCAGGGCGGAGCCGAAGGGCCAGTTACGGGCGTCACTGAACTGCCGGAAGATCAGGTTGCCGAGCATCATCCGCGTGCCGCCGCCGAGCAGCTCCGGGGCCACCATGGCGCCGAGGCAGGGTACGAAGGTGAGGATGGCACCGGCGAGGATGCCCGGCCGGGCGATGGGCAGCACCACCTTGCGCAGCGTGCGCCAGCGGCCCGCGTAAAGGTCCTGGGCCGCTTCCAGCAGGCGCATGTCCATCTTCTCCAGGGTCGCGTAGATCGGCAGCACCACGAAGGGCGCATAGGTGTACACCAGCCCCAGCAGCACCGCGCCGTCGGTGTACAGCAGCTGCAGCGGCCGGTCGACCAGGCCCAGGCCCATCAGCGCGCCATTGACCACGCCGGTCTCGCGCAGCAGCAGGATCCAGGCGTAGGTTCGGATCAGCAGGTTGGCCCAGAACGGCACCGTGATGAGGAAGATCAGCAGGCCGCGCTTGTGGGGCGGCTGCATGGCCAGCCACACCGCTACCGGGAAGCCGATCAGCAGGGTAACCAGGGTGGTCGCCGCGGCGATGCCGATGGAGCGCAGGGCGATCAGCAGGTAGGAGTCGACGAAGGCCAGGCTGTCGTCCAGCTGCCGCTCGAACAGCAGCGACAGGTAGGACTCGGTGCTGAACACCGGCTCGACCCCGCCATAGGGGTTGGCCTCCATCAGCGAATAGCCGACCACCAGCAGGATGGGGACGATCAGGAACAGGCCGATGGCGAGCAGTGCCGGGCTGACGCCGAGCAGGTTGCGCAGGGATTGCCGACGCTCGTGCAGGGCGGCGCCGGTGAGGGTGGATCGATGCATGACGGCCTCCGGGCTCAGTCCAGCAGGACGCTGGCGCTGCCGTTCTCGAACTGCAGCGCGGCGCGCTCGCCGACACCGAAGCGCCGGTGGCGGACCTGGCTGTTGGGCATGCGCACGGTCAGGCGCGTGCCGTCGTCGAGGCTCACCTGGTACTGCAGGTCGGTGCCCAGGTAGACCTGCGCCTCCACCCGGCAGGGCAACGCGCCGGCGGTATCGACGGCCCCCAGGTGCACGCGCTCGGGGCGGATCGACAGGCTGACCCGGCTGCCCGGCAGCACGCCTGCCACGGTCTCGGCCCGGAACGGTTGCCCGCCCGGCCCCTGGCACAGCGCCTGGTCGCCCTCGAGGCCCAGCACCTGGGCGTCGAGGAAGTTGGTCTCGCCGATGAAGTCGGCGACGAAGCGATTGCGCGGGCGCTCGTAGATTTCCTGCGGGGTGCCGACCTGTTGCACCTGGCCCTCCGAGAACACCGCGATGCGGTCGGACAGGGTCAGGGCCTCTTCCTGGTCGTGGGTGACGAAGATGAAGGTGATGCCGGTCTTCGCCTGGATCACCTTCAGTTCCTCGCGCATCGCCTGGCGCAGCTTGAGGTCGAGGGCCGAGAGCGGCTCGTCCAGCAGCAGCACCCGGGGGTGCGGCGCCAGGGCGCGGGCCAGGGCGACGCGTTGCTGCTGGCCGCCGGACAGCTGCGTCGGGCGACGATCGGCGAAGCGCTCCATCTGCACCAGGGCGAGCATCTCGGCCACGCGCTCGGCGACCTGGGCACGGCTCATGGCCCGGCCCAGCGGCTGGGATTCCAGGCCGAAGGCGAGGTTCTGGGCGATGGTCATGTGCGGGAACAGCGCGTAGTGCTGGAACACCGTGTTGACCGGGCGCGCGTAGGGCGGCAGGTCGGCGATGTCCTCGCCATAGAGATGGATGCTGCCGGCGCTGGGGTATTCGAAGCCGGCGATCATCCGCAGCAGGGTGGTCTTGCCGCAACCGGACGGGCCGAGCAGCGTGAAGAACTCGTTGTCGCGGATTTCCAGGTCGACGTGCCTGAGGGCGACGGGCCCGGACTGGGGATCGCCGTAGACCTTGCGTACCGCGCGGATGGATACCGCCGCGGTCTGCACTGCATGCAGGGCGTTCATGGCCTTACCTCCGTGTCCGCGCCGCGCGGGTCCGCTGGCGGGACTTCTAGTTGTTCTGGGCAGGACTGAGTGCTCGTGGCGAGCGGGCGGAGCGGGCGCGCCTGTTGTCGTTGCGGCGCTACCTGGCCCGGATACTCGGCCAAATACCCGCGACAGGAAACTTCAATTTCCTTACATTGGCTGTTAATAAAATTAACAGCCAGGAGCCCCGTGATGGCCGAACCACGCCTGCCGCCGCTCAACGCCCTGCGCGCCTTCGAGGCCGCTGCCCGCCTCGGCAGCTATGTCGCCGCATCGCGGGCGCTGCACGTCACCCAGCCGGCCATCGGCCGCCATGTGCGCCTGCTGGAGGACTGGCTCGGCGTGCAGTTGCTGGAACGCACGCCACGCGGCGTGCTGCTCACCGAGGCCGGGCGGCGCTACCACGCCAAGGTGTCGCGGGCGCTGCGGCAGATCGCCGAGGCCGGCGCCGAAGTCGCGGCCAGCGACGCCCCGCGCTGGTTGCGCATCCTCGCCGTGCCGGCCTTCGCCAAGCGCTGGCTGATGCCGCGCATGGAGTCGCTGCGGCAGCTGCGCCCGGGCCTGAAGATCGCCATCGAGCCCAACCCCACCTTCACCGCCGTGGACGGCCAGGGCGCCGACCTCGGCATCGTCTACGGCATGCCCGGGCAATACCCGCAATGCCGGGCCACCCTGCTGCAACCCAATGTGTTCCCGGTGTGCTCGCCGCAGTACCTGGCCGCCCAAGGCCCGATCGCAGGAGCCGACGAGCTGGCGCGGCACAAGCTGATCCATGTGGACGACGGTGAATGGTGGAACGCCTGGCTGGCGGCCGTCGGTTGCGCCGTGCGGGTCAGTTCCGATGTGCTCTACGTGAGTAACGACCACGCGCTGAGCATGGCCGAGAAGGGCCACGGCATCGCCCTGGCCAATGAGGTGCTGGTGAGCCAGGAACTGGCCGCCGGCCTGCTGGTACGCCCCGTGTCGCTGCAGGCGCCGCTGGAGAGCTACCAGGCGCTGCTGCCGACCGAAGAGGTCAGTGCCGATATCCAGTGGTTCCTGGGGTGGCTGGCAGCGGAGCTGCGCGCGGAGTTTCCCGAACTGGCGTGATCCCCGGCCGGTTGACCGTAGGATGGGTAGAGGTACGAAACCCATCAGGCGGGCTTCCCGGCGAGCACCCTGCCCGTGCTTACCGCATGGGTTTCGCTTCGCTCTACCCATCCTACGGGCCGCCCGGCTTATGCCGGATTCGGTGCGCCCCGGGTCGGCGACATCGATGGATGCCACCGGCCCGGGGCCCGGATGGACCGGCCGCACAGCGCCTGGCTGCGCAACCGGTCACCAGCCCGCGTCAGTTGCAGGCGCCCACATCCCTCCAGACCTTGCCGCTGCCTTCGCCACCGATGGTGGCGGCAGTGGGTTCGTTGCCCTTGGTCCACCAGCGGGCGACGTAGAAGCGACCGTTGTGGCTGACCTTGTCATTGGCCCAGTAGGTTCCCTGGGGACTCCAGGCACCCTGGCAGCCGGTCGGGGTTTCCACCTTGTCCGCCAGCACCATCACGCTGTGGTCACGGCTGGCCACATGGGTGCCGTTGCTCAGATTGAGGGTGAAGCGGTAGCTGATGTCCTTGTCGCCCTTGGGCGCGACAAAGCTCAGTTTCGACCCCGAGGCCTGGAAGGAGACGCTGGGCGTCACGGTCCACCGGTAGCTCAGCGCCAGGCCGGCCGGATCGCTGGAACCTGCGGCGTCCAGGGTCACCGTTTCACCGCCCTTGGCCTGGCTGGCGCCAGCGATGCTCGCCACCGGCGGCTTGACCGTCGCCGGCGTCTCGGCCTGCACCTTGACCTGATGCACCCGGGTGACGCTGTGCTTGCCGTTGTTCACCGTCAGGCTGACGCTGTAGGTCACGTCCTGGGCGGCCCTCGTGGCGACGAACTTCATCAGGTCGCCAGCCGCTTCGAAGGCGACGCCGGGGCTGACGCTCCAGCTGTAGCTGAGCTTCAGGCCCGCCGGGTCGCTGGACCCCGAGGCGTTGAGGTAGACGGTTTCGCCCGGCTTGGCCTGGCTGGCACCGCCGATCACCGCCACGGGCGGCTTGACCTCCGCCACCGGCGGCTCGACCGGCTTCTCGCCGCCGCTCTGGCAGGGGCCCAGGTCACGCCAGACCTTGCCGGCGCCGTCCGGGCCGGTGGTGCTGGCCAACCCCGGCTCGGCGCCCGAGGTCCACCAGCGGGCGTGGTACTGGCGCCCCTTCCACTGCACCACGTCGTTGCCGACATAGATACCCCTGAGGGTCCACTCCGGCTTGCAGCTGGCGGTGGCGGCCTGGCCCTTGACCAGCACCTCGTGGGTCCGGGTGCTGCTCTGCTTGCCATTGCTCAGGGTCAGGGTGAAGCGATAGCGAGTGTCCGCCTGCAGTTCCGGCGCGGTGAAGCTGAGGCGCGCGCCGTCGTAGTCGAAGTCCAGGCGCGGCGAGGCCTCCCAGGCGAAGCTCAGGGCATTGCCCTGGGGATCCGTGGAGCCGGAAGCGTCCAGGACGATCCTGTCCCCGGCGTTGGCTTCGGTCTTGCCGCTGATCACCGCCACCGGAGGCTGACCGGCCACTACAGGCTTGAGGGATGCGGCCTTGAGGTCGTTGTCGGCGCTGAATTGGCCATCGGCCAGCAGGTGCCAGCCGCCGTTGACGCTGCTGCTGCCGTAGACCTGGTAACCCTTGATGTTGCCGCTCAGGCCGGCGTCCTGGCGGGGCAGGTAGTGCAGTTGCGAGAAGCGGCTATCGGCCCCCAGGTCGATCACCATTTCATGGGGATAGCGCGCGCCCGCCGCCGAGCTCCAGTAGGAGTTGGGATTGCCGTCGATCGCGTGGCTGCCGACCGCCGCGCCAGGCACGGCGCTGCTGGTGGACAGGATCGTCCAGCTCTCGCGGGGCAGGGCCTTGCCCTTGGCATCCACCAGCAGCAGTTCGGCGACGCTGGCGGTGTCCTGGCCGTCCACCGCCGAGGTGGCGACGAACTTCAGGTAGCGACCCTGGGCGGTGTCCTGGGTGAGGCCGTAGGCGTGGGCTTCGAGCACCTGGTCCTGGGTGGCGCGGTTGTCGGTGTTGATTGCCAGGTACCAGCGCCCCGGCTGCGGGTCGTTCACCCCCAGGGAGACGTTGTGGCTGCGTACCGAGCGGTAGTCGTAGCTGGTGCCACTGGGCTGGGCGCCGCGCTTGAGCAGCAGCTGGACCTGGCCGGCCTTCTCGGTGAGTTCGCCGTCCACCACGCTGAACACCAGGCGCCGGGTGCCTTCGGGGACATCCACCGGGAAGTAGCGCGTCTGGCCGCTGCTCAGGCTGACCTTCTCGCTGAGGATCGAGGTGCCTCGTTCTTCTTCGAGCGGCACCACGGACGGGCTGTAGGCCGACATCCGCGCCGCGTTTTCCCGCCAGACCCGGGCCATGTTGGCGGTGTCCGCGTGGCCCAGCGGCACGCCCCGGCTGTCCTTGACGTCCGGGTTGGAGAAATAGCCCACATGGTTGCCGCACAGGATGGTGCCGAGCCGGCCGTTGTTGTAGCCGAAGCGGTAGCTCTTGCCGTCGGAACAGTGGCCGCCGCCGATGTTGTGGCCCAGCTCGTGACGGAACACGGTGGACGACTTGATGGAGTTGATGGTGTAGCGCCCGGGCAGGTGGCCCCAACCCACGGCGGTGTCCTGCCCGGGAGTACCCACGACGAAGCTGGCGACCACGTCCGGGCTGTAGCGACGCATGCCTTCGGCGAAGACGTTGCGCACCTGGCCCAGGCTGGGACTGGTGATGGGGGCATCCTGGGCCACCACCTGGGTGCCCACCAGGCGCAGGCGCACGCCCTGCACCTGGGACTGTTGCAGTGCGCGGTTCACCGAGGCCACCTGGGCCAGGGCAAAGGCCTCGTGGTCACCGATGTAGTCGGCTGCGGCCTGGGAGAACCCGGCCAGCAGGTCGATCACGGTTTCACCCTGGACGTTGCGGCTGACCTGGAAACTCCGCTGGCCGCTGCGCGACTCCTTCTGGGCCGGCGGCTCGCTGTCATCGCCGGCGACGTAGTCGACGCCATCCGGCGCGAAGGCGGCGCCCGGATCGAAACGGATCATCGACTGCTGGCCGCTGGCGTCGCCGCGGATGATGGCGTTGGCATCCGGCAGCAGCGCAACGAAGCTGCCATCGGGCCGCGCCGCCAGGGTCATTTCCCCGGGGGCGCTGAGGGTGCGCGCGCGCCCTTCGAGTTGCCCGGTCATGACCTGCAGGTCCTTGAACGCATCGCCGGCCTGCGGCGTGAGGTTGCGGATGCGCATCCCGGTTTCCTGCACCAGTTGCTCGGTTCCGGCCTCGGCGGCGCTGAACGGGGTCGCCCTGGCATTCGATGACTGGAGGTTGATGAAATGCCCCTGGATGACTGATTCGGTGCCGTGCTGGCTGTCATCGGCCAGCGCCATGCCGCTCGGCAGAAGCAGGGCCGCTCCCAGGCTGGCACTCCATCGGCGGGTGGCGCGGGAAAGGGCGTTCAATCGGAAGCTCGACATAACTGTTCCTCGGTAGTCACGGCGCGGCACGAGGCCAGGCGAACAGGACCGCTGGAGCGGCCGCGCGAGTGATGAGATAGGGAGTTTTGCCGGCAGCCGCGATCATAGGCAGGGCGCGTATGGCCGTACATGAACGGGCGGTGTTTTCGTACCTGTCCTAGGCGGCCAGGCGCGGACGCCGGGGCTGGCATCGCGCCAGCCCCGGCGGCTCAGGGCCGAGACGGAGCGGAAGGAGGCGCTGCGCGTCTCATCGCCCCGTCGTGGGTGACGGGGCTCGCGGCACGTTGGCTGGCGCGGGCCTCACGGCCTGGGGGCGTAGGCGAAGACGTCGGCACGCATCTGGTGGGCGTCCATCCCCGCCGCCACCAGGGCGTCGAGGGTGGCGTAGACCATGGCCGGCGAGCCGCTGGCGTAGACATGCAGCGGCTTGAGGTCGGGGAAGTCCTGGCGCACCGCTTCATGCAGCAGCCCGCAACGGCCCTGCCAGCCACAGGCGTCGCTGACCACCTGGTGCAGGGTCAGGTTGCCGAGGCCCTGCCACTGCGCCCAGTGCGGCAGTTCGTAGAAGTCCTCCGGCCGCCGCGCGCCCCAGTACAGGTGCACCGGGTGCCTGAATCCCGTGGCACGGCAATGCTCGATCAGGCTGTGCATCTGCGCCATGCCGGTGCCGGCGGCGATCAATACCAGCGGGCCCTCGGGAAGCTCGGCGAGGTGGGTGTCGCCGAAAGGCATCTGCACCCGGGCGATGCCGGTGCGCTGCAACTGCGCCAGCAGGGCCTGGGCGCTGGGCTCGCGGGCGAGGATGTGCAGTTCGATATCGCGCCCTTCGCTGGGCGCGGAGGCGAGGGAGAAGGCCGAGGATTCGCCATCCTCGCGCGCGACCAGCAGGTATTGCCCGGCGTGGTAGCGCGGCGGCTTGCCGGCCGGGGCGCGCAGGCGCACGCGCCACACGTCGCCACCGGCATCGATGCAGGCGCTGACCTGGCAGTTGAGCGTGCGCACCGGCAGCTCGCCGGGCGCGAGCACGCCGTCCCAGTGCAGCACGCAGTCTTCCAGGGGTTCGGCCAGGCAGGTGAAGAGTTCGCCGTGGTCGAGCTCGACGCCGGCCTGGCGCACGCGGCCCTCGACCAGCAGGGCCGCGCAGATGTGGCAGTTGCCGTTGCGGCAGCTCTGCGGGCACTCGTAGCCGAGGCGCCGGGCCGCCGCGAGGATGTTCTCGCCGGCCTGGATCTCCAGGACCGCGCCGGAGGGTTGCAGCGTGACCCGCATCAGTCGATACCCAGGCTGGACCAGATGTCGTCGACGCGGCGGGTCACCGCCTCGTCCTTGACGATGGCCCGGCCCCATTCGCGGGTGGTCTCGCCCGGCCACTTGTGGGTGGCGTCCAGGCCCATCTTGGAGCCGAGGCCGGAGATGGGCGAGGCGAAGTCCAGGTAGTCGATGGGGGTGTTGTCGATCATCACCGTGTCGCGCTTGGGGTCCATGCGGGTGGTGATGGCCCAGATCACGTCGTTCCAGTCGCGGGCGTCGATGTCGTCGTCGGTGACGATGACGAACTTGGTGTACATGAACTGGCGCAGGAAGGACCAGACGCCGAGCATCACGCGCTTGGCGTGGCCGGGGTACTGCTTCTTCATGGTCACCACCGCCATGCGGTAGGAGCAGCCTTCGGGCGGCAGGTAGAAGTCGGTGATCTCGGGGAACTGCTTCTGCAGGATCGGCACGAAGACTTCGTTCAGCGCCACGCCGAGGATGGCCGGCTCGTCCGGCGGGCGGCCGGTGTAGGTGCTGTGGTAGATGGGCTTGCGGCGCCGGGTGATGCGCTCGACGGTGAACACCGGGAAGGTGTCGACCTCGTTGTAGTAGCCGGTGTGGTCGCCGTAGGGGCCTTCCGGGGCCGTCTCGCCGGGGTGGATCACGCCTTCCAGCACGATCTCGGCACTGGCCGGGACCTGCAGGTCGGAGCCGATGGCCTTGACCAGCTCGGTGCGGTGGCCGCGCAGCAGGCCGGCGAAGGCGTATTCGGAGAGGGTGTCCGGCACCGGGGTCACCGCGCCGAGGATGGTCGCCGGGTCGGCACCGAGGGCGACGCAGACGGGGTAGGGCGTGTCCGGGTGCTTCTGGCACCACTCGCGGTAGTCCAGCGCGCCGCCACGGTGGCTGAGCCAGCGCATGATGACCTTGTTGCGGCCGATCACCTGCTGGCGGTAGATGCCGAGGTTCTGCCGCTCCTTGTTGGGGCCGCGGGTGATGGTCAGGCCCCAGGTGATCAGCGGTGCCACGTCGCCCGGCCAGCAGTGCTGGATCGGCAGCTTGCCGAGGTCGACGTCGTCGCCTTCCTCGATCACTTCGTGGCAAGGGGCGTCCTTGAGGACCTTGGGCGCCATGCTGATGACCTTCTTGAAGATCGGCAGCTTGGACCAGGCGTCCTTCAGCCCCTTGGGCGGCTCGGGCTCCTTGAGGAAGGCCAGCAGCTTGCCGATCTCGCGCAGTTCGGAGACGTCATCCGCACCCATGCCGAGGGCCACGCGCCCGGGCGTGCCGAACAGGTTGCCGAGCACGGGGATGTCATAGCCGGTGGGGTTCTCGAAGAGCAGCGCCGGGCCTTGCTTGCGCAGGGTGCGGTCGCAGATTTCGGTCATTTCCAGGATCGGCGAGACCGGGGCGGTGACGCGCTTGAGCTCGCCACGCTGTTCCAGGCCGCTGATGAATTCGCGCAGATCGCGATACTGCATGCTTGAGCCTCGCATGGGGCGTGCAGGTCGGGGCGCAAAGTTTAGCGCCGAACTGGGTTATTCAGAAGGCCACGACGAATCGCAGAAACGCGAAGGCCGGGTTTCCCCGGCCTTCCTGGTACCAACCCGACCTTACTTGCGCTTCATGGACATGAAGAATTCGTCGTTGGTCTTGGTGTCCTTGAGCTTGTCGAGCAGGAACTCGATGGCGGCGATCTCGTCCATCGGGTGCAGCAGCTTGCGCAGGATCCACATGCGCTGCAGTTCGTCCTCGGCGGTCAGCAGCTCTTCGCGGCGGGTACCGGACTTGTTGATGTTGATGGCGGGGAACACGCGCTTCTCGGCGATGCGGCGGTCCAGCGGCAGCTCCATGTTGCCGGTGCCCTTGAATTCCTCGTAGATCACCTCGTCCATCTTCGAGCCGGTCTCGACCAGCGCGGTGGCGATGATGGTCAGCGAACCGCCTTCCTCGATGTTGCGGGCAGCACCGAAGAAGCGCTTGGGCTTCTCCAGGGCATGGGCGTCGACACCACCGGTGAGCACCTTGCCGGAGCTGGGGATCACGGTGTTGTAGGCACGCGCCAGGCGGGTGATGGAGTCCAGCAGGATGACCACGTCCTTCTTGTGCTCGACCAGGCGCTTGGCCTTCTCGATCACCATCTCGGCGACCTGCACGTGGCGGGTCGGCGGTTCGTCGAAGGTGGAGGCGACCACTTCGCCGCGCACGGTGCGCTGCATCTCGGTCACTTCTTCCGGGCGCTCGTCGATCAGCAGGACGATCAGGTGGCACTCGGGGTTGTTGCGGGTGATGTTGGCCGCGATGTTCTGCAGCATGATGGTCTTGCCCGCTTTCGGCGGGGCGACGATCAGGCCGCGCTGGCCCTTGCCGATCGGCGCGCAGAGGTCGATCACGCGGCCGGTGAGGTCTTCGGTGGAGCCGTTGCCGGCTTCCATCTTCAGGCGCTCGTTGGGGAACAGGGGCGTCAGGTTCTCGAACAGGATCTTGTTCTTGGCGTTTTCCGGGCGGTCGAAGTTGATCGAGTCAACCTTCAGCAGCGCGAAGTAGCGCTCGCCTTCTTTCGGCGGGCGGATCTTGCCGATGATGGTGTCGCCGGTACGCAGGTTGAAGCGGCGGATCTGGCTGGGCGAGACGTAGATGTCGTCCGGGCCGGCCAGGTAGGAGGAGTCCGCGGAGCGCAGGAAGCCAAAACCGTCCTGGAGAATCTCCAGCACGCCGTCACCGGAGATTTCCTCGCCGCCTTTGGAATGCTTCTTCAGCAGGGCGAAGATCACGTCCTGCTTGCGCGAACGGGCCATGTTCTCGAGGCCCATCTGTTCGGCCATTTCCAGCAGTTCGGCAATCGGCTTTTGCTTGAGTTCGGTCAGATTCATAGGAATGACGTAAGTACGAAAATTGAGAAGGAAGGAAAGCGTTGAGCTTTAGAGGCCGCGCCGCGGAGAGGCGACAGGATCGCTGTGCTTATTCGATTTGGAATGCGTCGGCGGCGGCTTGCGAAGGGCAACGGAATGACGTTGCGGACCCGAATTTAACACCCGCATCCAGGGGCGTCTAGTACCGATTCAACAAAAAACCCCGCAGATTGCGGGGTTTCTCGTTGCGGTCCGAAGGCTCGCCGGAGGCCCGGCGGGACTCAGATGTTGGCGTCGAGGAAGGCCGCCAGCTGGGACTTGGACAGGGCGCCGACCTTGGTCGCTTCAACGTTGCCGTTCTTGAACAGCATCAGGGTCGGGATGCCGCGCACACCGTATTTCGGCGGGGTGTCCTGGTTCTCGTCGATGTTCAGCTTGCAGATCTTCAGCTTGCCCTGGTAGTCCTTGGCGATCTCGTCGAGGACGGGGGCGATCATCTTGCACGGGCCACACCACTCGGCCCAGTAATCGACCAGCACAGCGCCTTCGGCCTTGAGCACGTCCTGCTCGAAGCTGGCGTCGCTAACGTGGGAGATGAGTTCGCTCATGGATGTTCTCCGTGGATTCGGATGCGGAAATTGGCGGCCATCATAGCCCGGCTTTCCCCGGACCGAAAGCCGCTGGCGATTGAGCCTTCCTATGGATGTGCGCTGGAAAACTGATGGATAACCGGCTGCGCGTCAATCCGCCGCGGCCATTTATCGCCCCGTGCCGGAGCCTTCGCGAACACCGCCGCCGGGAGGCGGGGCGCCGCCTATAGTAAGGAGGCGGCCGTCATGAAGCGGAAACTTCTCCGTGGCATTCTGTAAAGCCGCCTGCCATTCCCTTGCACGAGCGTTCCACGACTCGCGTTGGCGCAACGTGACGATCGTGGCAGGATGGCGCCGTTCAGAAACGAGACACCAAGACCATGCCCTCGACCCGTCGCGCCGAAACCCCTTCCCTGATCGCAGCCATCGACCTGGGCTCCAACAGCTTCCACATGGTGCTGGCCAAGGCCGATCACGGGGAGATCCGCATCCTCGAGCGCCTCGGTGACAAGGTGCAGCTCGCCGCCGGCCTGGATGACGAGCGCATGCTCAGCGAGGAAGCCATGCAGCGCGGCCTCGACTGCCTGCGCCGCTTCGCCCAGATGACCAACAGCCTGCCCGAGGGCGCGGTGCGCATCGTCGGCACCAACGCCCTGCGCGAGGCGCGCAACCGCGCCGAGTTCATCCGCCGCGCCGAGGCCATCCTCGGCCACCCGGTGGAAGTGATCTCCGGCCGCGAGGAAGCCCGCCTCATCTACCTGGGCGTCTCCCACAGCATCGCCGACACCCCCGGCAAGCGCCTGGTCGCCGATATCGGCGGCGGCAGCACCGAGTTCATCATCGGCCAGCGCTTCGAGTCGCAGCTGCGCGAAAGCCTGCAGATGGGCTGCGTGAGCTACACGCAGCGCTATTTCCGCGATGGCAAGATCACCCCCGCCCGCTACGCCCAGGCCTACACCGCCGCACGCCTGGAGCTGATGGGCATCGAATACAGCCTGCGCCGCCTCGGCTGGCAACAGGCGGTGGGCGCCTCGGGCACCATCCGCGCCGTCGGCCTGGCGATCCAGGCGGCCGGCATGGGCAGTGGCGAGGTCAACCCGGAAGGCCTGGCCTGGCTCAAGCGCAAGCTGTTCAAGCTGGGCGAGGTGGAGAAGCTCGAACTCGACGGCATCAAGCCCGATCGCCGCGCCATCTTCCCGGCCGGGCTGGCGATCCTCGAGGCCATCTTCGACGCCCTCGAACTCAAGCACATGACCCATTCCGAAGGCGCCCTGCGCGAGGGCGTGCTCTACGACCTGCTGGGCCGCCACCACCACGAGGACGTGCGCGAACGCACCCTCAGCGCGCTGATGGAGCGCTGCCACGCCGACGCCGAGCAGGCGGCCCGCGTCGAGGCCAAGGCCCTGGAGGCGCTGGAGCAGGTGGCGGACGCCTGGGAGCTGGACGACGAGTGGCACCGCGACCTGCTGGTCTGGGGCGCCCGCGTCCACGAGATCGGCATGGACATCGCCCACTACCAGTACCACAAGCACGGCGCCTACCTGATCGAGCACTCGGACCTGCCGGGCTTCTCCCGCCAGGACCAGCAGATGCTCGCGCTGCTGGTCCGTGGCCACCGGCGCAACATCCCCAAGGACAAGTTCGCCGAGTTCGGCGACGAGGGCGTCAAGCTCATCCGCCTTTGCGTGCTGCTGCGCTTCGCCATCCTCTTCCACCACATCCGCACCAGCCAGGAGACCCCCCAGGTCCGCCTGAAGGTGGGCCCGCAGAGCCTGGACGTGCAGTTCCCCGAGAACTGGCTGGCGGCCAACCCGCTGACCCAGGCGGACTTCGAACAGGAAGCCACCTGGCTGAAGCGCATCGACTTCACCCTGCAGGTGAGCTGAAGCGAGACGCCGGAAGCGGACAGCGAAACGGGGCCAGAGGGCCCCGTTTTCGTTGGTGCGGTCCAGTGACCGGTCAGCGCGCGCTGACCGGCGGGTTGAGCAGCTTGTCCAGAAGGATGGCCTGGGCGCTGCGCGGGTTCTGGTTGCCGCTGGGGCTGTTGCGCAGGTAGCGACCATCGGGCTGCAGGGCCCAGCTGTGGGTGTTGTCGGCGAGGTAGGTCTCCAGCTCCTTCTTGACCCGGGTGATGAGCTTCTTGCCCTCCACCGGGAAGCAGGTCTCCACGCGCATGTCGAGGTTGCGCTCCATCCAGTCGGCACTGGAGAGATAGAGCAGCTCGTCGCCACCATTGAGGAAATAGTAGATGCGGCTGTGTTCGAGGAAGCGGCCGATGATCGAGCGCACCTGGATGTTGTGCGAGACGCCGGGGATGCCCGGGCGCAGGCAGCACATGCCACGCACCACCAGGTCGATCTTCACGCCGCTCTGGCTGGCCTTGTAAAGCGCGCGGATGACCTTCGGGTCGGTCAGCGAGTTGACCTTGGCCATGATGTGCGCCGGCTTGCCTTCGGTGGCGTGCTGGGCCTCCTTGGCGATCATGTCCAGCAACGACTTCTTCAGGGTGAAGGGCGCGTGCAGCAGCTTCTTCATGCGCAGCGTCTTGCCCATGCCGATCAACTGGTTGAACAGCTTGTGCAGGTCCTCGCAGAGCGCGTCGTCGGCGGTGAGCATGCTGTAGTCGGTGTACAGGCGCGCGTTGCCGGCGTGGTAGTTGCCGGTGCCCAGGTGGGCATAGCGGCGCAGCTCGCCATCCTCGCGGCGCAGGATGAGCATCATCTTGGCGTGGGTCTTGAAGCCGACCACGCCGTAGATCACCACGGCGCCGGCAGCCTGCAGGCGGCTGGCCAGCTGCAGGTTGGATTCCTCGTCGAAGCGCGCGCGCAGCTCGATCACCGCGGTGACCTCCTTGCCGTTGCGTGCCGCCTCCACCAGGGCGTCGACGATCTCGGAGTTGGCACCGGCGCGGTACAGCGTCTGCTTGATGGCCAGGACGTTGGGGTCCTTGGCCGCCTGGCGCAGGAAGTCCACCACCGGGGTGAAGGACTCGAAGGGGTGCAGCAGCAGGATGTCCTGCTTGCCCACCACACTGAACAGGTTCTCGGCCTTCTGCAGCAGCTTGGGGATCACCGGGGTGAAGCTCGGGTGCTGCAGCTCGGGGTGGCTGTCCAGCCCGGTGATGCTGAACAGGCGGGTCAGGTTGACCGGGCCGTTGACCTGGTACAGCTCGCTCTCGGCCAGGCCGAACTGCTTGAGCAGGTAGTCGGACAGGTGTTTCGGGCAGGTGTCGGCCACCTCCAGGCGCACCGCATCGCCGTAGCGGCGCGAGAACAGCTCGCCGCGCAGGGCGCGGGCCAGGTCCTCGACATCCTCGGTGTCCACCGAAAGATCGGCGTTACGGGTCAGGCGGAACTGGTAGCAACCCTTCACCTTCATGCCGGGGAACAGGTCGTCGGCGTGGGCGTGGATCATCGACGACAGGAACACGAAGTTGTCGCCGGGGCCGCTGATCTCCTCGGGTACGCGGATCACGCGCGGCAGCAGGCGCGGCGCCGGGATGATCGCCAGGCCCGAGTCGCGGCCGAAGGCATCGACGCCCTCCAGCTCGACGATGAAGTTGAGGCTCTTGTTCACCAGCAGCGGGAAGGGGTGGGTCGGGTCGAGGCCGATGGGGCTGATGATCGGTGCGATCTCGTCGCGGAAATAGCGGCGCACCCAGGTCTTGAGCTTGGGCGTCCAGTAGCGCCGGCGGATGAAGCTGACCTGGTGCTTGGCCAGCTCCGGCAGCAGCACGTCGTTGAGGATGCTGTACTGGCGCGCCACCTGCTCGTGCACCAGCTCGCTGATGCGGGCCAGCGCCTGGTGCGGCAGCAGGCCGTCGGCACCCGCCTGTTCGCGGGCGAAGGTGATCTGCTTCTTCAGGCCGGCGGCCCGGATTTCGAAGAACTCGTCGAGGTTGCTGGAGAAGATCAGCAGGAATTTCAGGCGCTCGAGCAGCGGGTAGGACTCGTCGAGCGCCTGCTCCAAGACACGGATGTTGAACTGCAGCTGCGACAGCTCCCGGTGGATGTACAGGCTGCTGTCATCCAGGCCCGGGATCACCGGAGCCGGCGCGGGGGCCGGCGGCGGGGTCTCGACGGGCGCCGGGGCGGGGGCCTCGGCGACCGGCTGCTCCGGCACGGGCTCTTGTTGGGGGTTCGACGCTTGGTTCAGTCCATCGGTGTTCATCTGGTTTCCTGCTGGGGAGTCAGGCTCCCGCCTTGAGCATTTCTGCGGCACGCACGGCGAAGTAGGTAAGGATGCCATCAGCGCCCGCACGTTTGAATGCGGTCAGCGATTCGAGTATGACCGCCTCGCTCAGCCAGCCGTTCTGGATGGCCGCCATGTGCATGGCGTACTCGCCGCTGACCTGGTAGGCGAAGGTCGGCACGCGGAAGGCGTCCTTCACGCGCCAGACGATGTCCAGGTAGGGCATGCCCGGCTTGACCATGACCATGTCGGCGCCTTCGGCGAGGTCGGCCGCCACTTCGTGCAGGGCCTCGTCGCCGTTGGCCGGGTCCATCTGGTAGCTGGCCTTGTTGGCCTTGCCGAGGTTGGCGGCCGAACCCACCGCATCGCGGAAGGGGCCGTAGTAGGCGCTGGCGTACTTGGCCGAGTAGGCCATGATCCGCACGTTGGGGAAGTCGGCCAGTTCGAGGGCCTCGCGGATCGCCTGGATGCGGCCGTCCATCATGTCCGAGGGCGCAACCACCTGGGCGCCGGCCTCGGCGTGGGACAGCGCCTGCTTGACCAGGGCGTCCACGGTGATGTCGTTCTGCACATAGCCGTCGGCGTCGAGGATGCCGTCCTGGCCATGGGTGGTGAAGGGGTCCAGGGCCACGTCGCTGATCACGCCCAGTTCCGGGAAGCGCTCGCGCAGGGCGCGGATGGCACGCTGGGCGATGCCGTCCGGGTTCCACGCCTCGGCGCCGTCGAGCGACTTGCGCTCCAGCGGCGTAACCGGGAACAGCGCCAGCGCGGGGATGCCCAGGGCCACCCAGCCGGCCGCGGCTTCCAGCAGCAGGTCGATCGACAGGCGCTCGACGCCCGGCATCGACGGCACCGCTTCACGGCGGTTCTCGCCGTCCAGCACGAACACCGGGAGGATCAGGTCGTCGACGGTCAGGGTGTTTTCACGCACCAGGCGGCGGGAGAAGTCATCACGGCGATTGCGGCGCAGGCGGGTAGCGGGGAACAGGCGATTGGCGGGGGTAAAGCTCACGACAGACTCCAGGGTCCAAAGGAGGACACAGTGCGACATTTATAAGCGGCAATTATGACCGAATGGTAACAATGCATGACAGCGACGCTCTGTCGCGTTCGACGAAATTTCCGAGGCCCCACGAGGGCTGGCCGTGAACCAGTCGACCCTCGACTGGCGGTTCGCCACCCTTTAGAGCTTTTCCCGCAGCGCCAACCCGGTTAGGCTTCGCGTTCATTTTTGCCGCGCTGCCTAACTGATGCTGCAACAATTCCTCCAGGATTTCGGCTACTTCGCCCTCTTCCTCGGCACCTTCTTCGAGGGCGAGACCATCCTGGTCCTGGCCGGCTTTCTCGCGTTCCGCGGCTACATGGATATCAACCTGGTGGTGATGACGGCGTTCTTCGGCAGCTATGCCGGCGACCAGCTGTGGTACTACCTCGGCCGCCACAAGGGCCGGCAGATCCTCGCCCGGCGCCCGCGCTGGCAGGCGATGGGCGACAAGGCCCTGGAGCACATCCGTCGCCACCCTGACATCTGGGTGCTGAGCTTCCGCTTCGTCTACGGCCTGCGCACCGTGATGCCCGTGGCCATCGGCCTGTCCGGCTACCCGCCGCTGCGCTACCTGATCCTCAACGGCATCGGCGCCATCGTCTGGGCCCTGGCCCTGGGCTTCGCCGCCTTCCACTTCGGCGCCGTGCTCGAAGGCATGCTGGGCAACCTCAAGCGCTACGAGCTGATGGTGCTCGGCGTGCTGGTGGTGATCGGCGGCCTGCTCTGGCTGCGCCGTCGCCTGCGCAACAGCCGCGAAGCCAAGGCGAACGCCGGCGAGCCTCCGAAGCCGTAGCCCGCCACTCCCGACTCAGACCGCCAGCGCCGCCTCGCGCCGCCCCAGCGCAACCAGCGCCAGCACGCTGGCCAGGCCGTGCACCCCCAGCACCAGCCAGGCCGACGGGCTGGCCGGCAGCATGCCAAGCACCCCCGCCAGCCATAGCACCGGCACGTTCGCCGCCAGCCGCGCCAGCTCCAGGCGCAATGCCCAGGGCCGGTTTTCCAGCCACGCGCCGATGACGAACAGGCCGAACGCCACCCAGCCCCAGCCCAGCAGCACGGCGCCCAGAGGCAGGCCGTCGCCCGCCCCCAGCAGGTAGCTGCCACCCACCACGTAACCGACGAACTGCAGCGCTGCATACAGGGTGCGGCCGCCCGACAGCGGCACCTCGAACTTGCTGAAACGGCTCAGGTCCGGCTTGGCCTGCGGGTACTTGAGCGCCACATCCGCAGGTCGCCAGCCGGTGCGCATGAACCAGATGCGCAAGCGATCCCACCAGGACCCGGCGCGCACCGCGTCCTGCCACAGCACCGAGTAGAACTGCAGGTTGGCCCAGATCGGGTTCCAGCTGGCCAGGGGGGTGGTCACGCCGAACACCACCGGTTCCTCGTCCAGCTCCTCCTGGAAGGTGCCGAACAGGCGATCCCAGAGAATGAAGACGCCCCCGTAGTTGCGGTCCATGTAGACCGCGTTCTGCGCATGGTGGACGCGGTGGTTCGAGGGGCTGATGAAGAACCATTCGAACCAGCCGAGCTTCGGCACATGGCGCGTGTGCACCCAGAACTGGTAGAGCAGGTTGAGCGCGGCCACCGTCAGGAACACCAGCGGCGGCACGCCGGCCACCGCCATCGGCAGGTAGAAGATCCAGCCGAAGAGGAAGCCGGTACTGGTCTGGCGCAGCGCCGTCGAGAGGTTGTACTCCTCGCTCTGGTGGTGCACCGAGTGCGCGGCCCAGAGCACGTTGCGCTCGTGGCCCAGGCGGTGGTTCCAGTAGTAGCAGAAGTCGTAGAAGACGAAGGCGAACAGCCAGACCCAGGGGCTGTCCGCGCGCAACTCGAACAGTGCCAGGTGCTGCCAGGCATAGGTGTAGGTGAGCACCCCCACCGCCTTGGTCAGCAGCCCGCTGGTGGTGGACAGCACCCCGGCGCTGAGGCTGTTGATGGCATCGGCGGTGCGGTAGGTGCGCACCCCGCGCCAGCGATCGGCGAGCAGCTCGATGCCGATCAGCAGGAAGAAGAAGGGGACCGCGTAGAGGACGTAATTCATGATGTCAGCCGTATCGTTATGCCGATCAAGGGACTAGGATTGCCAGGCTCGATGCTACGCCCGCGCCTCTCCGGGGCCCCTGGCGCCGCATGCCAGCCCAACCGGCATATGACGACACATGCGCATAACCACACGACGCACCTTTTCCATCCTGCTGATCCTGATCGCCACGGCCGCCCTCCTGGGACTCTATCCCTATCGCGCCGCGCTGCTGCCGGCCGCCGACGACCTGGTGTCCGCGCGCGAGCGCCTGGCGCCCCACCTCAGCCTGTTCACCCCGGCAGGCGAAGGCCCCTTTCCCACCGTGCTGGTGTTCCACGGCTGCAGCGGGCAAAGCCCGGGCTTCGTCGAGAACGTGAAGAAATGGCTGCTGCCCCAGGGCTACGCATTGCTCTTCGTCGACAGCCTGGGCGCACGTGGCATCGATGACTGGCATCCGGTCTGCGACGGCAAGCTGCTGTGGGGCAACGAGCGTGCGCTGGACGTCTATGCCGCCCTCGACCTCGCCCGCTCGATGCCCCGCCTGGATCACCGGCGCATGGCCCTGCTCGGCTACTCCCACGGCGGCTGGAGCATCCTCGATGCACTCGCCTACGACGGCGGCGCCGGCCATGGCTTCCCCCGCATCGGCCAGCAGGCGCTGGACGGTGTGCGCGGCGTCATCGCCTTCTACCCTTACTGTGGCTTCCCCGCGCACCTGCGCCAGGGCAAGGGGCGCGACCTGCCGGTGCTGATGTTTCTCGGTGGCAAGGACAGAATCACTGACCACCTTCAGTGTCTATCAGCTATAGACGGGCTCGAACTCGAACAACTGCAACTGGTGCAATACGGCGGGGCCGACCACGTGTTCGACCAGCGCAGCGACCTGAATACCTACCAACCCAGGCTGGCCGAGGATGCCCACCAGCATGCCCAGGCGTTCCTCCAGGAGAACCTGAAGGCGGCCCAGTGAAGCGGAGAACGCTATGAACAAGAAAGTTGCTGTGATTCTTTCCGGCTGCGGCGTGTACGACGGCGCGGAGATCCACGAAAGCGTGATCACCCTGCTGCGCCTGGACCAACGCGGCGCGCTGGCGCAGTGCTTCGCACCCAACATCGCCCAGCACCACGTGATCAACCACCTCACCGGCGAGGAGATGCCCGAGAGCCGCAACGTGCTCACCGAGTCCGCGCGCATCGCCCGTGGCGCGGTGAAGGACGTCCGTGAACTCAAGGCCGAGGACTACGACGCCCTGATCATTCCCGGCGGCTTCGGCGCGGCGAAGAACCTCTCCGACTTCGCCCTCAGCGGCGCCGATTGCAGCGTGCAGCCCGACGTCCTGGCCGCCGCCCAGGGCTTCGCCGAGGCCGGCAAGCCGGTGGGGCTGATCTGCATCGCCCCGGCCATGGCCGCGAAGATCTACGGCGCAGGCGTCACCTGCACCATCGGCGCCGATGCCGACACCGCCGGTGCGCTGGAGAAGATGGGCGCCGAGCACGTCGAATGCGTGGTCAGCGAGATAGTCGAGGACAAGGCACGCAAACTGGTCACCACCCCCGCCTACATGCTCGCCCAGTCCATCAGCGAAGCCGCCTCGGGCATCTACAAGCTGGTCGACCGCGTGCTCGAACTGACCCACGCCGACCACTGACGGCCAGGCGGGCGGCCCTGGCCGCCCGCCCCTGCAAGCCGCTCCCGCCAATCCGCGTGCCATTTGGGCCGCGCCCCTGTTCAAGCGCCCCGCGCTGCGTCAGCGTCGCACTCTCGACCCCGACGCAGGTGCAGCATGAGCGACAACGACTTCGTCCTGACCCCGGAACTGCAACAGGCGGTCCGGCGCTTCTTCGAACGCATCCCCTTCAACCAGGTACTCGGCATCCAGCTCGGCGAGCTGTCGCAGGAGCAGGTGACCATGCACCTGCCGATGAAGGACGAACTGATCGGCAACTTCGTCCACGGCATCCTCCATGGCGGGGTGATCTCCTCGCTGCTGGACGTCACCGGCGGCGCCATGGCGCTGATCGGCGCCTTCGAACGCCACCGGGGCCTGTCCACCGCCGAACGCATGGAGCGGCTGTCCAAGCTCGGCACCATCGACCTGCGTATCGACTACCTGCGCCCGGGGCGCGGCCGCGCCTTCACCGCCACGGCGGTGCTGTTGCGCTCGGGCAACAAGGTCGCGGTGGTGCGCTCGGAACTGCACGCCGACGACGGCACCCTGGTGGCCGTCGGCACCGGCACCTACCTCTGCGGCTGAGGGCGTTCAGCCCCGGGCGAGGCGGGTCAGCAGCCGGTCCAGCGAGTTGGAGAACGCCTGGCGGTCCTTGTCGCTGTAGGCGGCCTGGCCACCCCCCATCTGCCCCTGGTCGCGCAGGTCGGTGAACAGGTTGCGCACCGCCAGGCGCTCACCCATGTTGCGCTCGTCGAATTCGCGGCCACGCGGGTCCAGCGCGGCGATGCCCTTCTTCACCAGCCGGTCGGCCAGCGGCACGTCGCTGCAGATCACCAGGTCGCCCGGCTCGGCCTGCTCCACCAGGTGATCGTCCGCCGCATCCGGCCCGCTCGGCACCACCACCAGGCGCACGCAGGCGAAGGCCGGCTTCACCTGGCTCTGCCCGGCCACCAGCACCACCTCGAACTTGCGCTTGAGGGCGAACTTGATGACCTGATCCTTGGCGGCACGGGGGCAGGCGTCGGCGTCGATCCACACACGCATGGGCTGGGGCTCCGGAAAAGGTTGCGGGCGCGCAGTATGCCAGCCACCCCCTGCGGATGCTCGCTGCGCCACCATGCCGCAGCGTCGGCGAGATCAAAATGATCTCACTACGCCAGCAATTTTCGCCGATATCCCCCTATAATCGCCCGCCCTTCCCGCACCTCCGGTGCCCCGGGAAGGCCCCTGCGGGGATTGGCAGGAAGCCGCCACATGCCATTGCACGCCTGGATCAGCTGGAAACGGCTGGCAGTATCAAGGACTCGACGAGGAACACATGGCATCCCGCGCCCTCACCGCCCTGGCGGCCTGCTTCGCCCTGCAGCTTGCCGGCTGCTCGGTCCTGCGCAGCTACGAAAGCGAACTCACCACCACCAGCCAGCACCTCGCCCGTGGCGAAGTGGACGCCGCCCTCGGCACGCTGGAAGCCAACAACAGCGGCGAGGACAAGGACCTCCTCTACTACTTCGAAAAGGGCGAGCTGCTGCGTGCACGTGGCGACCTCGCCGGCAGCCAGGCCGCCTGGCGCCAGGCCGACCGCATCGTCTTCCAGTGGGAAGAGGCGATGAAGGCCGACCCTTCGCGCTACCTGGGGCAGGCCGGCGCCTTCCTCGCCAACGACCGGGTGCGTCGCTACGAGGGCTACGACTACGAGAAGGTCATGCTCACCACGCAGATGGCCCTCAACGACCTGGCCGTCAGCGACTTCGACGCCGCCCGTACCGAGATCCGCAAGACCCACGAACGCGAAGCACTGATCGCCGAGCTGCGCGACCGGCAGTACCTCGACAGCGAGGAAGAGGCCGAGCGCCAGGGCATCAGCACCCGCTTCGAAGACCTGCGCGGCTACCCGGTGGCCTCGCTCGACGCACCCGACGTGGTCAACCTGAAGAACAGCTACCAGAGCGCCTTCAGCCACTACCTCGCCGGGTTCGTCTACGAGGCCCTGGGCGAAAGGGGCCTGGCCGCCCCCGGCTATCGCCAGGCGGCCGAACTGCGCCCCGGCACGCCGCTGCTGGAACAGGCCCTCCTGGACCTGGACGCAACGCCTGCGGCGGACGCCGGCAGCGACGTGCTGCTGGTGCTGCAGAGCGGCCTGGCGCCGGCCCGCGACTCGTTGCGCATCCCGCTGCCGGTGCCCCTGGACTCCGGGATGATCATCAGCACCGTGTCCTTCCCGCTGCTGCGCGACGACACCAGCACCCCGGCGCCGGGCTTCGTCGAGGTGGATGGCACGCCCACCGCCCTCACCGAACTCAGCAGCGTGCGCGCCATGTCGCACCGCGCCCTGCGCGACGACATGCCCGGCATCATCTTGCGCACCACCGTGCGCGCGGTGACCCGGGGCGCCCTGCAGAAGCAGCTCAATGACAACGGCAACGCCCTCGCCAGCCTGGCCGTCGGCATCATGTCGGTGGCCAGCGAAGGGGCCGACGAGCGCACCTGGCGCACCCTGCCCGGCAGCATCGGCGTCGCACGGTTGCGCCTGGCCATGGGCGAGCACCGCCTGGCCCTGTCCACCGCCCATGGCGTGCGCGAATTCACCCTGAAGATCGATCGGCCCCACCAGGTGGTCCCGCTGCGCCTGGTGGCCGGCCAGGTCTACGCCCAGGGCGCCGTCACCCCGACCACACCCGGCGTCCGCGCCGTGGCCAGCAACCAGACACCCTGAGGAACACACATGCGCAATCTGCTCGTCGCCGGGCTCGCCCTGGCCCTGCTGGCCGGCTGCTCCGGCCGCGAAACCGCCTCCAGCAAGGTGGCGCCCATGGGCGATGTCGAAGACATCGAAGTGGACACCATGCGGGTGGCCCGCGAGAACGGCTTCCTCACCGTCAAGGTGAAGCTGACCAATACCTCCAGCCACAACCGCACCCTCTACTACCGCTTCGCCTGGCTCGACAGCGACGGCTTCCCCGTCGCCGACGAGGAGAGCTGGAAGGCCTTGCCGATCTACGGCACCCAGACCACCGTCCTGCCGGCCATTGCCCCCGTACCCAAGGCGACCGACTTCCGCCTTGAAATGAACACCCCCGACTGATCACGAGAGAGCGAATCCCCCATGCGCCTTGTCCGCACCACCTGCATCGCCGCCTTCGCCCTGGCCGCCGCCGGCTGCGCCAACAACCCCTCGTCGGTACTCGGCGGCGGCAACATCAGCTACGGCGACAGCAAGGCCGTCGAGCTGATCACCAACGAGTTCGGTTCCACCGACCTGCAGATGATCGCCGAGTCCATGACCCGCTCGCTGGCCCAGTCCGGCGTGCTCCAGGGCCGCCCGGTGATCCAGGTCTACGACGTGAAGAACAAGACCAGCGAGTACATCGACACCCGCGAGATCACCACCTCGATCAAGACCCAGCTGCTGAAGTCCGGCACCGCACGCTTCGCCAGCGACAACACCGACATGCAGAGCCAGGTCGACCAGCTGAAGCTGCAGAACCAGAGCGGCCTGTACAAGAACTCCACCATCGCCAAGACCGGCAACATGGTCGCCGCCAAGTACCGCCTGGAGGGCTCCATCAGCTCCATCGTCAAGCGCAGCAGCGACTACAAGGACGTCTTCTACAAGTTCAGCCTGCAGCTCGTCGACGTCGAGAGCGGCCTGGCCGAATGGATGGACGAGAAGGAAATCCGCAAGACCACGGAGCGTTGATATGCGCGCATTGATCGGCCTGTTCGTCGCCAGCCTGGCACTGGCCAGCCACGCGGCACCCAAGGTGGCGGTGACCGACCTCGCCTTCGAGGAACGCGTCCGCGAGTACATCCACACGGTGAACGCCCAGAGCGCCTCGCAGGTGAGCGGCTTCTCCGGCAGCGCTTCCAGCAGCTACTCGGAAGAGGAAGGCACCTACAGCTACATCGAGCGCGGGGAGCTGCGCAAATTCACCGGCGACATCAAGGGCGAGATCCTCAAGTCCGGCACCTTCCAGCTGGTCCAGGGGCGCCCCTACGGCAGCGACAACGAAGGCCTGCACGACGTGATCGGGCGTATCGCCCAGGGCCAGTTCCAGGGCGCGGACTACGTGCTGTTCGGCTCGCTCTCGGACGCCGACTTCCGCCAGGACGTCAACGCCATCGACAACACCGACACCTACTCCACGGTGCTGGGCCTGACCCTGGTGGCCGATTTCAGCCTCATCGACACCCGCACCCACGAAGTGAAGGCCGCCTTCACCGCGATGGGTGAAGCCCAGGACGTGAAGCTGGTGAAGGGCGGCGACAGGCGCGTCACCCCCAACCGCGGGCGCGTGGTGCGCGAGGTGTCGAAGGCCCTGGGCGAAGACGTCGCCCGGCAGCTGCAGGAGCAGCTCGGCGTGGGCCCGGCGGCAGTGACCGACAACGGGCGCTACGGCGCGCTGCCACCGGACGAACCGGCGAAGATCCTGCATTGAGACAAGCGGCCTGCGGGCCGCTTTTCTTTTGCCGCCGCCAGGGCTCAGCGCCGGTAGAACGCCTCGCAGCATTCGCGCAGGGCCTGGGACAGGTTGTCGTCCTCCAGCTCGATGAGGTCGAGCTCGAGGTCGTCGGGCAGCAACTCGGCCACCAGCGCGGCAAGGCGGCGGCGCCCGGCCAGGTCGGTGCCGGAAACGCCCAGCAGCAGGCGCGGCTGCGGGCCGAGCGCGGGGTCGCGCAGGGCGGCGAGGAAGGCTTCGTGGATGTCGAGTTCGCCACAGGCGGCGCTCAGGGCCTGCTCCAGCGGAGGGTGTCGCAGGGGGGCGATGGCGAGGTCCGGCGAGTCGCCATAGACCCCGTCCCGGCTGTTGGATGGCGGCATGCCGATGCTCCTTTGGGAAGACCGGCAGCCTAGTGCCCGTGCGCCACCTTGTCGCGGCGCCGGGTCACGTTCAGGCCATCGACTGGATCACGCCGGGACGCGACGCACGGTGGCCAGCAGCGCGGCGGCGCCGACGAAGAGCACGGCGAAGCCGCGGTTCATGGAACGCTGCTGGCGCGGCGAGCGCAGTACGCGCAGGACCTTGGCGGCCAGCCCGGTGTAGCCGGCCATGACGATCAGGTCGACGGTGATCATGGTCGCGCCCATCACCAGGTACTGCTGCACCAGCGGCGCATGGGGGTCGATGAACTGCGGCAGCACCGCGAGCATGAAGACGATCGCCTTGGGGTTGCTGACGTTCACCAGGAAGCCGCGCAGCACCATGGTCAGCGGCCGGCCAAGGGGACGCTCGGCAGAGTCGGCGGACAGGTCGCTGGGCAGCGCGCGCCATTGGCGGACGGCCAGGTAGACGAGGTACACGACGCCGAACCACTTGATCGCGCTGAAGGCCATGGCCGAGGTGGCGAGGATGGCGCCGACACCGGCGGCGACGATGGCGATCTGCAGGGCCAGGCCCAGCTGCAGGCCGATGGCGTTCCAGTAGCCGCGCAGGAACCCGTATTGCAGCCCGGAGGACATGGAGGCGATGGCGCCCGCGCCGGGCGAGAGGCTGATCACCCAGCAGGCGACCAAAAAAGCGAGCCAGGTGTGCATGGCCATGGCGTGAACCTCGGAAAACGGAAGGGGGGCCGAGCAGACTACCCGCTGCGCTTTGCGCTGCCCAGCCCCGGCCGGCGGCTCAGCGCCAGCGACGCACCGCCTTCTGGAAGAACAGGCTGTTGGGCACCTGCACCAGGGCGCCGTCGGCGCTTTCACCGAGGTCCTGCAGGGTGGTGTAGAAGAGGTTGATGGCCACCACGCGGCCCTTTACGCCGGGCTTGTCGGCGCTCTCCACGACCTCCACCACATCGCCCAGGCGGAACGGGCCGAGGGAGAAGATCAGCACCGCGCAGAACATGTTCGAGAGCACGCTCCAGATGGCGAAGAAGGCCACCGCGGCGACGGCGGTGAAGCCGGTCAGCGCCGTCCACAGCACCTCGGCGGAAACCCCGAGACGCTCCAGCACCAGCATGAAGGCGCTGCCCAGGATCAGCCAGCGCAGCAGGCCGCGCAGGGGCAGCAGGAGCTCCTGGGGCAGCTGTGGATAACGCGCGCCGAGGCGGGTGATGCCACGGGTGACGATGCGCTGCACGAGCCAGGCGAGTATCAGGATGAGCAGCACCTGCGCCGCCCGGATCAGGGGTTCGCTCCAGGCCGTCAACAGCACCAGGTCTTCCATCAGTCACTCGCCTCCAGTTGGCTCTGCAGGTTTTCCAGGAGTTCCAGCGCCTCCAGCCACTTCTCCTCCAGCTCGCCTTCGCGGGCCTTGAGCCTGGCCTGCTCGGCGAGCAGGTCGCGCAGTTCGTCCTTGCGCGAGGCCTCGTAGAGGCCGGAGTCGCCCAGGCGGGACTCAACGGCGGCGAGCTTCTCGTGCAGGGTGCCGAGCTCCTTCTCCAGCTTCTCGGCCTCGCGCTTGTGCGGGGCCAGTTGCTGGCGCAGCGCGGCGGCGGCCTGGCGCTGGGCGCGCTTGTCGGTGCCCGTGCCGGCCCCGGCGGCGGGGGTGCTCGCCGGGGCCTGGCGGGCACGGTAGTCGACCAGCCAGCGGGCGTAGTCGTCGAGGTCGCCCTCGAAGGGCTGGATGCGGCCGTCGGCCACCAGGAGGAACTCGTCGGTGGTGCTCTTGAGCAGGTGGCGATCGTGGGAGACCACCAGCACCGCGCCGGCGAACTCCTGCAGGGCCATGGTCAGCGCCAGGCGCATCTCCAGGTCCAGGTGGTTGGTCGGTTCGTCGAGCAGCAGCAGGTTGGGTTTCTGCCAGGCGATCAGCGCCAGGGCCAGGCGCGCCTTCTCGCCACCGGAGAAGTTCAGCACCGGCTCGTCGCAGCGATCGCCGCGGAAGTCGAAGCCGCCGAGGAAGTCGCGCAGGGTCTGTTCGCGCTCGGTCGGTGCCAGGCGCTGCAGGTGCAGCAGCGGGCTGGCCTTGGGATCGAGGGAGTCCAGCTGGTGCTGGGCGAAGTAGCCGATGGCGAGGTTCTCGCCCCGGGCCAGGCGCCCGGCGACAGGCGCCAGCTCACCGGAAAGGGTCTTGATCAGGGTGGACTTGCCCGCGCCGTTGGGGCCGAGCAGGCCGATGCGCGCACCAGGGACGAGCTGCAGCTTGACCTGCTGCAGCACCACCTTGTCGCCGTAGCCGAGCTGGCCTTCGGCGACGTCCAGCAGCGGGCTGGAGATCTTGTCGGCCTCGCGGAAGACGAAGTCGAAGGGCGAGTCGACGTGCGCGGGCGCCAGTTCCTCCAGGCGCTCCAGGGCCTTGATCCGGCTCTGCGCCTGGCGGGCCTTGGTGGCCTGGGCCTTGAAGCGGGCGATGTACTTCTCCATGTGCGCACGCTGGGCCTGCTGCTTCTCGTAGGCCTGCTGCTGCTGCGCCAGGCGCTCGGCGCGGGTGCGCTCGAAGGCCGAGTAGCCGCCGCGGTAGAGGGTCAGCTTCTGCTGCTCCAGGTGGGCGACGTTGTCCACCACCGCATCGAGGAAGTCGCGGTCGTGGGAGATCAGCAGCAGGGTGCCGGGGTAGCCCTTGAGCCACTCCTCCAGCCAGAGGATGGCGTCGAGGTCCAGGTGGTTGGTGGGCTCGTCGAGCAACAGCAGTTCGGACGGGCACATCAGCGCCTGGGCCAGGTTCAGGCGCATGCGCCAGCCACCGGAGAAGTCGCCGACGCGACGGTCCATCTGCTCGCTGGTGAAGCCCAGGCCGGCCAGCAGCTTGCGCGCGCGGGCATCGGCGGTGTAGCCGTCGGCACTGTCCAGCTCGATGTGCAGGCGGGCGATGGCGGTGCCGTCATGGCCCGCCTCGGCGACAGCCAGCTCGGCCTGCACGCGACGCAGCTGCACGTCGCCGTCGAGGACATAGTCCACCGCCAGGCGGTCGAGGGTGTCCACCTCCTGGCGCATGTGGGCGATGCGCCAGTCGGCGGGCACGAAGCAGTCGCCCGCGTCGGGGCCGAGCTCGCCGCGCAGCAGGGCGAAGAGGCTGGATTTGCCGGCACCGTTGGCGCCGATGAGGCCGACCTTCTGGCCGGTATGCAGGGTCAGTTCGGCGCCTTCGAGCAGGCGCTGAGGACCACGCTGTAGTGTGAGGTTCTGGAGTCGGATCATAATGGCGGCGGAGTTTATCAGCTTCATTCCCCCACCGCCCGGTATGCGCCATGCCCCCCGATCTATGGAGTTTCGCCCTTGATCTCTACGCCCGTCCGGGCGTCGAAGATGCCTGCCTGCGCCTGCAGGAACAGGGTGCCGATGTCTGCCTGCTGCTGGCCAGCGCCTGGCTCGCGCGCCGGGGCGTCAGGCACGACGATGCCCGCGAGGAACAGCTGCGCCTGATCGCCGAACCCTGGCAACGGGAGGTCGTGGAGCCCTTGCGTGCGCTGAGGCGCGGATGGCGCGAAGCGGCGGCCATGGACGAGGAACTGCGCGCGTTGCGCGAGGCGGTGAAACGGCTGGAGCTGGATGCCGAGCGGCGTCTGCTGGCCCGCCTGGAGCAGGCTGCGGCGCCCTGGCCGGAGGCCACTGGGCATGGCGTGGGCTGGCTGGAGGGACTGGCCGGAAAGGCGGGGGAGAGTGACCGCGACGCGCTGCAATCGCTGCGCGTCGCGGCCCTCGAGGCTTAGGCCGAAGGCGTGGTCGGCGCTGCGCCGTTGGCAGCCGACGGCGCCGGCGTGACAGCAGCGGTCGGAGCCGGTGCGGCAGGCTTGGCGACCGGTGCGCTCACCGGGGCGGCGGGCTTGGCCGGGGCCTTCGCGGCAGGCTTGGCAGCGGGTTTGGCAGCGGCCTTGGGTGCCGGCTTCGCAGCCGGTTTGGTCGGAGCCTTGGCGGCGGGCTTGGCAGCTGCCGGCTTGGCGGCGACAGGCTTGGCTGCAGGTTTCGCCGCGGCAGCGGGCTTGGTAGCAGCGGGTTTCGCTGCGGCCTTCGCCGGAGCCTTGGCGGCGGGCTTGGCGGCCGGTTTCGCAGCCGGCTTGGCAGCGGGTTTCGCGGTAGCGGCAGGCTTGCTGGCGACGGCCTTGGCCGGCGCTTTCGCGGCAGGCTTGGCCGCCGGTTTGGCAGCGGCTTTCACCGGAGCCTTGGCGGCGGCGGGCTTGGCTGCAGCCGCCTTGGCCGGAGCCTTGGCAGCAGGTTTGGCGGCAGGCTTGGCAGCAGCGGGTTTGCTTGCGGCAGCCTTGGCCGGTGCTTTCGCGGCAGGCTTGGCAGCGGGTTTGGCGGCGGCTTTCGGCGCGGCCTTGGCGGCCGGTTTGGCGGCAGCGGGCTTGGCCTTGGCTTCACGAGCGACCAGCGCCTTGGCAGCGGCCTCTTTCACCTTGCCGACGCCCTGGGCGATCTTCAGGCTTTCCTGGGAGTCGCGCTTGAGGTCGGCGATGTAGGAGCGGGTCTCGGCCTGGCGGGCCTTCAGCGCGTCGAGCAGGCTTTCCAGCTCCGCGACGGCTTCTTTGGATTTGGCTTGCGCCTTCGCTTTGCCGGCCTTGGCAGCACCCTGCAATTTGGTCCGCGCACCGTGGAGTTTCTCCTGGGCCTTGCCGCGTTGCTTCTCCAGTTTGGTGAGCAGTTTCTCGGCATCGACCAACGCTTGGCTACAGGCGTTTTCGAGGTGTTCGATCAGGCTGTGGGAAAGTTGCTGCAACAGGTGCAGCGGGGTGCTTACGGGCTTCTTCTTGGCCGACATGGTGCGCCTCCGGGCGGACGTGGTTGCGCCCATACTAGACGCCTGTTTGAGCCATCGCTAGTTCCCCGTTATTCCAAACTGCATGGCTGGCATAATCGCCGGCATTCCGCTCCTGGAGAACGCCCGATGCGCATCCTCGCCCCCCTGCTTTTCTGCCTCTTCGCTCTTCCCCTTCAAGCCGCCGACGAGCAGAAGGATCTCGCCTACAGCATGGGCGTGAAACTGGGGGAGCGGCTGCGCCAGGAAGCACCGGGCCTGCAGTTGGACTCACTGCTGCGCGGGCTCGCCCAGGCCTATCGCGGCGAGAAGCCGGAGCTCGATGCGCAGCGCATGGAACAGCTGCTCGATGCCCACGAGACGGCCCTCGAACGCAACGGCCAGGACATGCAGAAAGCCATCGCCGCGGAGAAGCGCTTCATCGCGCTGGAACGTGGCAAGTACGGTGTGCGCGAGTTGAAGGATGGCGTGCTGGTGACCGAACTGCGGGCCGGCAGCGGCGCGAAACCGGGCGCGCATTCGCAGGTGCGGGTGAACTATCGCGGGCAGTTGGCCGACGGCAGCGTGTTCGACGAGAGCGACGGGCCGCAATGGTTCCGCCTCGACAGCGTGATCGCCGGGTGGCGGGATGCGTTGCAGGAGATGCCGGTAGGGGCGAAGTGGCGCCTGGTGATTCCTTCGGCCCAGGCCTATGGCGCGGAAGGCGCGGGGGACCTGATTCCGCCCCACGCGCCCCTGGTGTTCGACCTCGAGCTGCTCGAGGTCCGCTGAATCACGCGAGCTGCGCGCCCTGGTTCTGGTGGGCGTTGTGCAGCACCTCGATGAGGCAGTCCTCCAGTTCGAAGCGCTCGTGCAGCAATGGACCGAGGCGCTTGAGCTCGGTGGCCAGGCAGACTTCGCGGCTGGCGCTGCCGTCGCAGCAGTCGTTGAAGCTCAACGCGACCTCGGTGATGGCTTCGATACGGGGGTAGATCTGCTTGGCGAGATCCAGGCCGCGCTGGTCGCCAAAGGCCTTGGCCTCGTTGAGCAGTTGTTCGTAGACCTCGAAGTGCCCCGCCGACACGTAGTCGACCAGTACTTCGCAGAATCCCTGCAGGTCTTCCACCGCAGGTGCCTGGGGTCTGTCGCTGACACTGGTGAAGACCCTGACCAGTTCCTGGCGCTCCAGCAACCAGCGGTCGATCAACTGGTGTACCCCACCCCAACGTTCCTGAGCGTTCTGGCAACTTTCGAGCATGATGTCCTCGCTTCCCTTTCGGTAATGCCTTGTTCGTCTGCTCCGAGACGGTTTTTTGTCGATCGGTGCAAAAACGGGGAAGGCGGCGCGGAAGTGGCAACTTTCCGGCGTCGCGTGCGGGCCAGATTATGCCCGTGCCTGCCTGCCAGCAAGGCACCTCGTCGAGAAAATTTCATACGAGCGTTTAATCGTCGCGCCAGAGCCGGCGCGGCTTCTGCATCAGGGCGGGAGGGTGCGACGAGGGCGCGCGCCCGGCTGCAAGCCAGGCGCGGCGGGGGAGAGGATCAGGCGCGGCGCAACATCTGGTAGAGCGAGAAGAGGATGCAGCCGGCGAACGCCAGCAGGCTCCACTCGGGAATGCTCATGCCGAACAGGGTCCAGGTGACTTCGGCGCAATCGGCCGTGCCGTGCAGCATCAGCTTGATGATTTCCTGGAAGGGCAGCGCATCTATCATGTATTCCAGGCTCGGCAGGCAGGCCGGAAGCTGGTCCGCGGGCACGCCCTGCAGCCAGACCTGGCGGCCGGCGGTCGCGGCGCCGCCCGCGGCGAACAGCAGCGCCAGCCCGGCGTAGACACGACGACCACGGGCCTGGGGCGCGTGCACGGCGGCGATCAGGCAGACCACGCCGAAGAGGATGATGAAGATGCGCTGCACGATGCACAGGGGGCAGGGCTCCAGGCCCATCGCGTGTTCCAGGTAGAGCGCACCGCCCATGACGGCGACACAGGCGAGGAAGGCGGCGAAGAACAGGGAACGGGGGCTGGCCAGGGTCATGGCGGCTCCGAGGAGTGATGAGAGGCCGATACGGTAGAGGAAGCCCATGGGCCTTTCAAGGCGACCGTCTAGTCTGCAGCGGGTGCCCATCCAGAGAAGAACGCCATGCGTCGGTTACTCGCCCTGTTGCTTTTCATGCCCCTGCTGGCCCAGGCGCAACTGCCCCTGGACAGGATCCGCCTGCCGCCGGGGTTCCGCATCGAAGTCCTCAGCGACCAATTGCCCAGCGCCCGGGAGATGGCCTGGGGCGCCAATGGCACGCTGTTCGTGGGCAGCAATGCCGCCGGCAGGGTCTATGCGCTGGACACCACCAGCGGCCGCGTACGCACCCTCGCCAGCGGGCTGCAGATGCCGGTCGGCGTAGCCTTCCACGAGGGTGACCTGTATGTCTCGGCGATCAGCCGCATCCTGCGCCTGCGCGACATCGAGGCACATCTGGATGCGCCACCGCAGCCCGAGCAGGTCGGCCCGTCCTTCCCCGCCGAAACCCATCACGGCTGGAAGTTCATCGCCTTCGGCCCCGACGGCAAGCTCTACGTGCCGGTGGGTGCGCCCTGCAACGTCTGCGAACGCGACCCCGATCGCTACGCCGCACTGCACCGCATGAACCCCGACGGCAGCGACCTGGAACGGGTGGCCCGGGGGATCCGCAACACCGTGGGGTTCGACTGGCATCCGAAGACCGGCGAGCTGTGGTTCAGCGACAACGGCCGCGACCTGCTCGGCGATGACACGCCGGACTGCGAACTCAACCGCATCACCGCACCCAACCAGCACTTCGGCTTTCCCTACTGCCACGCCGGCAGTGTCGCCGACCCCGAGTTCGGCACACGCCCCTGCGAGGACTTCGTCGCCCCGGTCGCCAGGCTCGGCCCGCACGTGGCGCCGCTCGGGCTGCGCTTCTACACCGGCAGCCAGTTCCCGACGGAGTACCGCGACAACCTGTTCATCGCCGAGCACGGCTCGTGGAACCGCAGCGAGAAGATCGGCTACCGCATCAAGCGCGTGGAACTGAACGAGGATGGCAGCCTCAAGCGCCAGAGCGTGTTCGCCGAAGGCTGGCTGGAGGATGGCGAGGTCTGGGGGCGCCCGGCGGACGTGCTGGTAGCGCCGGATGGCTCGCTGCTGGTCAGTGACGACCAGGCCGGAGCCATCTACCGCATCAGCTACGAGGGTTCGTGAAAGACGCGCCGCCATGGCGGCGGCGCGACATCAGGCGACGCGTTCGCCGGGCAGGGGCAGGGCGGGCAGGTGCTGCACCAGGCCTTCCTGGAACAGTTGGTTGCTGCGTTCCAGCTCGCCCATCTGCGCCAGCAGGCGCGCCTGCTCGGCGCAGAGCTCCGGCTCGCGGGAGAAGCTCAGGCCGGTATCGAAATACTCGCGTGCCTTGCCCCACAGGCTGTTCTGCAGGCACAGCCGGCCCAGGGTGAGGAACAGCGCCGGGTCGGTCGGGTGGTCCTTGAGGAAGGCTTCGGCGGTCTGCAGCTGGCGCGCCGGATCGGCGCCACGCAGGCGTCCGTAGAAGCGCACCAGGGCGTCGTCATAGCCACGCTTGAGGGCAATGCGCACCGCCTCCTCGGCCTCGGGCTCGGCCCCCAGGTGACGCAGCTGGTCGGCGAACGCCAGCACCAGGCGTGGCTCGGCGCGCTGCGCGGCGGAAAGATGCTGCCAGGCCTGGATCAGCGGGTTGAGCGCGGTCTCGCCCTCGTTGAGGCCGGCCTGCCCGGCGTGCACCAGGCGGTCGCTCCACACGCTCAGCTCCAGCTGGTTGAGTTCGGATTCCGGTAGCGCCTTGTTCTTGCGCAGGTCGGGCAGCAGGCCGACCAGGGCCGCCGAGTCACCGCGCTGGCGATACAGCTGGAGCAACTGGCGCAGCACCTGGTGGTGGCGCGGATGGCGCTCCTGCATGACCTTGAGGGTCTCCAGCGCGGCATCGGTCTCGCCACGCTCCTGTTGCAGTTCGGCATGGGCCAGGGCGATGGCCAGCTCGGCCTGCGGCTGGCGCTCCAGGGCGCGTTCGAGGAGCTGGTCGCTCTCCTCGTACTGGCCGATGCGGTTGGCCGCACGGGCCGCACCGAGGTAGTACATCAAGGGCTGAGGGTCGGCCTCGGCGGCACGGCGCAGGTGGCGCAGGGCGCGGGCCCAACGGCCTTCGGCCAGGTCCAGCAGGCCCTGCTCGGAGGCCAGGCGCACCCGACGGCGGGCGTTGCGCCGGGACCAGGGGTTGACCACGCCGCCGGAGACGAACACCAGGGTCAGCAGCGCGCGCACCAGCCAGAGCAGCAGCACCACCACGGCGACCAGGGCGAGGAAGGCCCAGAGGCTGGACTCGTAGCGGAAGCCCTTGTAGGCGAAGAGTACGTAGCCGGGGTGCTGGACCACGGCCATGCCCACCAGGGTGCCCGCAGCGGCCAGGAGCAGCAGGACGAGGATGATCCGTCTCATTGGCCCTGGCCCTCCACCGGCGGCGCCGCTTCGGGGTCCTGCGACGGGTCGGCCTCGGGCGCGGCGGCGGCCTTCGGATCGGCGAGACGCTGGCTGCGCTGCAGGTAGGCCTGGAGCGCTTCGAGGGAGGCACCGAGGTCGGGCGTCTTCACTTCGACCGGCTGGGTGGCGAGTTCGTCGATGCGCGCCAGCAATGCACGGCTCTCCGGTTTCTCGGCGTTGAACTGCGAATCCAGCACATCACGCGCCTGCTTCAGCGACTGGCGATAGACCTGGGTCTGGCCGTGCAGTGCCGCCCACTGCGCCTGCTCCAGGGCGAGCGACAGGGCCAGGCGCACCTGGGACAGCCCTTGCCCGGCGAGCAGCGGCTTGATGTTCTGGTCGGCGTCGAACTGGATGCGGAAGTAGTGGGAGAGCTTTTCCAGCCACTCGGCCCACCAGCTGCCACCGTCGCCGTCGGCGGCCATGTTGCGCAGCACGCCGCCCTTGTCCTCGAAGGCCGGGGCCAGGGGGCTGAGCTGGGTGGCCTGCTCGCGCAGCGCGCCGAGTTGCAGGAACAGCCCGGTGCGGTCCGGTTGCGCCGTGGTGCGCAGCGCCTCGAGGCTGCGCGAGAGCTGCTCGCGGGTGGCGAACGCGGCGGGGTCGTCCTGCTCGCGGAGGATGTCGTCGGCCGCTTCCACCAGGGCCTTGGCGCTGGTGATGTCCTGCAGCGCGGAGAGACGCAGGCTGGCCAGGCGCAACAGGTGCTCGGCCTCGGCCAGGCGCCAATCCTTGCGGCTGGCACCGAGAACGGTCTCCAGGCGCTGGCTCAGGCGCTGCTGGTCGCCCTGCAGGTCGGCCAGCAGGCGGCGGCGCTCGTCCAGTTCTTCGGCGCTGGGCAGCTGGTCGAGGCGCTCGGTGAGTTTTTTCTCGCGCTGCTGCAGGGACTGGGCCTGGCCACGGGCGTCCTCGACCATGCTCAGCTGCTGCTGGTCGCGGGCTTCGAGGCTGCGTATCTGCCACAGGCTCCAACCGGCGACGGCGACGCCGGCGGCGCCCACCAGCAATGCCAGGATGGCCAGGCCACCGCCCCGGGAAGCCGGCTTGGCGGTGGCAGGAATGACGGGCTCGGAGGCCGGGGGTTGCTGCTCGGTTTTAGCCAGATCTGCTTCGCTCACGTATCCATCCTTTGCATCAGGGGGCCGGGGCCGGTTGATTCTCCAGCGCCGCCAGCAAGGCCGAGGCGCTGGCGCCCCGGCAGTCCACAACGACTTGCGCGCCCGCATCGCGCGCCAGTTCGGCCACGCGCGGGCTCGGTACGAACAAGGGTAGACGGGCCAGGGTGGGCCAATCATCCCCGGCCAGTGCGTTCAGGTGCTCGAAACCCTGCCCACTGCTGACCACCAGGCCGTTCAGGCGTTCCGCTCGAATCAGCCGCTGCAGGCTGCGCGGCGGGTAGTCGGGCAGGCGGCGGCGGTAGAGTTCCAGATAGTCCACCGTCACGCCTTGGCCGCGCAAACGCTCGGCGAGAAATTCTCGGCCACCCTCGCCACGCATGATCAGCACGCGTGCGTGCGGGGCGGCCAGCGCCTCGGTGAATGCCGGCAGCGCCAGCAGGGCTTCGCTGTCGTCGCCGCTTTCCGGCCAGTGGGCATCGAGGCCGGCAGCCGTGAGCACCTCGCCGGTGGCGGCGCCGACGCTGAACCAGCGGACCTGGCCGGGAGGTTGCGGCCAGTGGCGCGCGAGGCGCTCGAGGCCGAGACGGGCGGCGGGCTTGCTGACCACGATCACCGCGCGATAGCGGTCGAGGCCCAGGAGGGTGGCGCGGTGTTCGGGGGCGTCATCCAGCGGCTGGATCTCCAGCAGTGGCAGGCTGGCGCTGTGCACGCCGTGCGAGGCGAGGATCTCGCCCAGCACGGCGCTGTCGTCGGCGGGGCGCGTCAGCAGCAGGCGCCAGCCGGTCACGGGTGGCCGGCCTCACCATAGACGGCCTGGAGGATGGCCTCTGCGCCCTGGCCCAGCAGGTCTTCGGCGACACGCACGCCAAGGCTCTCGGCGTCGCTGGCCAGCGCGCGGGATTCAGCGCGCAGCAGGGTGCCGCCGTCGGGCTGGCCGACCAGGCCGCGCAGCCACAGCTGGTCGTCCTCGAGGATCGCGTAGCAGGCGATGGGCACCTGGCAGCCGCCATTGAGGCGCTTGTTCAGGGCGCGCTCGGCGGTGACGCGCAGGGCGGTGTCGCGGTGGTGCAGGGGCGCCAGCAGGGCGTGGATCTCGGTGTCGGCAGTGCGGCATTCGATACCCACAGCGCCCTGGCCGCCGGCGGGCAGGCTGTCGTCGACGCTGATGGAGGAACGGATGCGCTCCTGGAAGCCGAGGCGGATCAGGCCGGCGGCGGCGAGGATGATGGCGTCGTATTCGCCGGCGTCGAGCTTGGCCAGGCGGGTGTTCACGTTGCCACGCAGGAACTGGATCTTCAGGTCCGGGCGACGCGCCAGCAGCTGGGCCTGGCGGCGCAGGCTGGAGGTGCCGACCACGGCACCGGCGGGCAGCGCGTCGAGGCTTTCGAAGGTGTTGGAGACGAAGGCATCGCGCGGGTCTTCACGTTCGCAGATGCAGAACAGGCCGAGGCCGTCGGGGAAGTCCATGGGCACGTCCTTCATGGAGTGCACGGCGATATCGGCCTCGTTCTCCAGCAGGGCGGTTTCCAGCTCCTTCACGAACAGGCCCTTGCCGCCGATCTTCGCCAGGGGGGCGTCGAGCAGCTTGTCGCCGCGGCTGACCATGGGCACCAGGCTGACCTTGAGCCCGGGATGGGCCTTCTCCAGGCTGGCTTTGACGAACTCGGCCTGCCACAGGGCCAGGGCACTCTTGCGGGTGGCGATGCGAATCTCGCGGGACATGGATGATGACTTCCGGAAGCAGGACTGCCCGGAATGATAACAGGCAAGACAGCCGCAGGCGCGCGGGCGACCACCCGGCGTCTGCGGCCATGCGTCCTAGAGGTTGTGCATCAGCTTGCGCACTCCGGCGACGTGGCGCCGGCTGACCGTCAGCGCATCGCCGTTGAGGCCCTTGAGGAACAGCTGGAAGTGCCCGAGCGGGGTGCGTTGCAGGCGCTCGATGCGCTCGCGGGCGACCAGGGCGTTGCGGTGGATGCGCACGAAGCGATCGCCGAACTCGTCCTCCAGCGCCTTCAGCGGTTCGTCCAGCAGGACCTCGCCGTGCTCGTGACGCAGGGTCACGTACTTGTGGTCAGCGATGAAGTAGATGACCTGGTCCAGGGGGATCAGCTCGATGCCCTTGCGGGTCCTGGCGCTGATGTGCGAACGCGGCCCGGTCCCGCTCTCCGCGGCGGGGCGGGTGAGCGCCGCCAGCTGCACCCGGTTCGGGCGCTCGGCCTTCTTCAGGGCCTCGGCCAGTGACTCCGGCCGCACCGGCTTGACCAGGTATCCCACGGCGCTCACCTGGAAGGCATCCAGGGCGAACTCGTCATGGGCGGTGCAGAAGATCACCGCGGGCGGCGCTTCCTTCTCACAGAGCCGCGCGGCCACCTGCAGGCCATCGAGCCCTGGCATGCGGATGTCGAGCAACACGACATCCGGTTTCAGGCTGTCGATCAGGGTCAGAGCCTCTTCGCCATTGGTGGCGGCGGGCTCCAGAACTCGGTATCCGTCGAGGTCGCCGACCAGGCGGCTGAGACGCTCTCGGGCAAGGGGTTCGTCATCGACGATCAGGACATTCATATTGCTCGGGCTTCCTGCGTGAGTCTCGCACAAGGATAGCGTAGACAGGTGAAGTGGCGACCGTCACGGCGCTCCACGCTGAGACTGGCTCTGGAGCCGAAAAGTGCCGTAAGTCGGGCATCAATATTCGTCAGTGCCTGGTGGGTTCCGCGTGAAGGCTGGGGTTCCGCACCCGTGTCGAACGGGTTGCTCACGCAGAGCAGGAACACACCATCCCTGTACTCGGCTTCCACCCGCACCAGTCCCCCTTCTATACGCGGTTGAATGCCATAGATGAGGGCATTCTCCAGCAGGGGTTGCAGGGTCAGTTGTGGAATCGGCAAATCATCGGGCACTTCGTCTACCTGCCAATCCAACTGTAGCCGTTCTCCGAGACGATATTGCTCGATCGACAAATATCGTTTCGCCAGTTCCAGCTCCTCGGCCCAGCTGACCAGGGTGCCGGGCTTGGCCAGGCTGGCGCGGAACAGGTCGGAAAGATCGAGCACCGCCTGCTCGGCCTTGTACGGATCGATGGCCACCAGGCTGGCGATGCTGTTCAGGCTGTTGAACAGGAAGTGCGGGCGGATGCGCGCCTGCAGCGATTCGATGCGCGCGCGCAGCTCGGCCTGCTGCTGCCGGCGCCACTGGCTCTGCAGGTAGAAGTAGCGCAGCAGCAGCGCCGACATGATCAGGCTGATCAGCCCATGGCGCAGGTAGAGGTTGACCTCGCCGGCGCGCGGCAGCGGCCCGCCCAGGTCGTAGTAGTCGGCCACGGCGGTGCAGGTGAGGGTGAGGCCGACCACGATCAGGCAGCAGATGATCCCCGCCAGCGCCGCACTGATGCGCGCCAGCAACGGACGCAGCCGACACAGCAGGGCGGCGGAAAGCAGCACGATCCACTGCACGAAGAGCGAGGTCAGCGCCAGGCGCACCCAGTCGAAGTTGGGCAGCATGGGCTCGGCCAGCACCAGTACCATCACCAGCAGCTCGGCGAGCAGCACGAGGCCGAGCAGCGCCTCCGGCAGGCACAGCTCGGGCAGGAAGAAATCGTCGATGGACGCGGCGGGGCGCGCCTTGTTGCGGCTGTCGTCAGGCATCCGGGCAGTTTCCGTAAGCGCCCGCCGGGCGGCAAGCCAGAGCGCTCCGGCCGGGCGAAATAAAGCACCGAAATGCTGCTGGAGATGAAAAACTGTGAAGCAGGCTACAAACGCCGACCGGCAGGTCGCTCGGACGGGACGCGCCGGTTTCACCAGCAACGCTGTTATTATCGCCGGTAATTTTTCGGCCATCGGCCTTCCTTCACCTCCAGCACCGAGCCCACTCATGAGCACCGACAAGACCAACCAGTCCTGGGGTGGCCGCTTCAGCGAGCCCGTCGACGCCTTCGTCGCCCGCTTCACCGCCTCCGTCGACTTCGACAAGCGCTTGTATCGCCACGACATCATGGGCTCCATCGCCCACGCCACCATGCTGGCCGAAGCCGGCGTGCTGACCGCGGACGAGCGCGACGCCATCGAGAAGGGCCTGAAGGAAATCCAGACCGAGATCGAGGCCGGCACCTTCGAATGGCGCGTCGACCTGGAAGACGTGCACATGAACATCGAAGCGCGCCTGACCGACCGCATCGGCATCACCGGCAAGAAGCTGCACACCGGCCGCTCGCGCAACGACCAGGTGGCCACCGACATCCGCCTCTGGCTGCGTGACGAGATCGACATCATCCTCGGCGAGATCACCCGCCTGCAGCAGGGCCTGCTGGAACAGGCCGAGCGTGAAGCGGACACCATCATGCCCGGCTTCACCCACCTGCAGACCGCGCAGCCGGTGACCTTCGGCCACCACCTGCTGGCCTGGTTCGAAATGCTCAGCCGTGACCACGAGCGCCTGGTCGACTGCCGCAAGCGCGTCAACCGCATGCCGCTGGGCAGCGCCGCCCTGGCCGGCACCACCTACCCGATCCAGCGCGAAGTCACCTGCCGCCTGCTGGGCTTCGACGCCGTCGGCGGCAACTCGCTGGACGGCGTGTCCGACCGCGACTTCGCCATCGAATTCTGCGCCGCCGCCTCCCTGGCGATGATGCACCTGTCGCGCTTCTCCGAAGAACTGGTGCTCTGGACCAGCGCCCAGTTCCAGTTCATCGACCTGCCCGACCGCTTCTGCACCGGCTCCTCGATCATGCCGCAGAAGAAGAACCCCGACGTGCCCGAACTGGTAAGGGGCAAGTCCGGCCGCGTGTTCGGCGCCCTGACCGGCCTGCTGACCCTGATGAAGGGCCAGCCGCTGGCCTACAACAAGGACAACCAGGAGGACAAGGAGCCGCTGTTCGACGCCGCCGACACCCTGCGTGACTCCCTGCGCGCCTTCGCCGACATGATCCCGGCGATCAAGCCGCGCCACGCGGTGATGCGCGAGGCGGCCCGCCGCGGCTTCTCCACCGCCACCGATCTCGCCGACTACCTGGTGCGCAAGGGCCTGCCCTTCCGCGACTGCCACGAGATCGTCGGCCACGCGGTGAAGTACGGCGTCGACTCCGGCAAGGACCTGGCGGAGATGAGCCTCGACGAACTGCGCCGGTTCAGCGACCAGATCGACGACGACGTCTTCGCCGTGCTGACCCTGGAAGGCTCGGTCAATGCCCGCGACCACATCGGCGGCACGGCACCGAACCAGGTTCGCGCCGCCGTCGCTCGTGGCAAGGCGCTGCTCGCCGCACGCTGATCACGAGGTCGCCCCGCGACCGGCAGGGATGACCATGCAGGACCACACCCCCGACACCTGGCCGACGCCGGTCGGCCAGCGCATTTCCATCGTCGGCTGCTCGGGCTCGGGCAAGACGCACCTGGCGCGCCGCCTGGCCGCGCGCCTGGGCTGCCCGCATATCGAGCTCGACGCGATCTTCCACCAGCCCGGGTGGCAGCCCCTGCCCCGCGCCGAATTCCGCGCGCGGGTCGAGGCCGCCCTGCAGGCGCCACGCTGGGTCGTCGAAGGCGCCTACTCGGCGGTACGCCCGCTGACACTTTCCCGCGCCGATACGGTGGTCTGGCTCGACCTCCCGCGCCCGGTCGTGATGCGCCAGGTCATCACCCGCACCCTGGGCCGCCTGTTGCTGCGCAAGACGCTCTGGAACGGCAACCGCGAACGCCTGCGCAACCTGCTGAGCCTGGACCCGGGGCGCTCGATCATCCTCTGGGCCTGGACCCGCCACGCGATCTACCGCGAGCGCTTCGCCGCCGAGCAGCGGGACCCGGCCAACGCCGGGATCCGCTTCATCAGGCTGGAGTCGCGAGCGGAACTCGACGCCTGGCTGGACAGCCTGCCCCGCTGAAACCGAACCTCAGCCCCGTGCGCGGGCCTTGACCGCCTCGAGGAAGCCGGGCATCTCCCGCGCCTTGTCGGCGGCGATGCGCTGCACATGGGCTTCGGCGCCGAGCTTGGCCAGCAGCGCGCGGGCGTCGGGCAAGTCCGCCAGCAGGTCGGTGGCGAACAGCTTCTGCGCCACCTCGCAGGCGAGGTCGATGCTGTAGAGGAAATACAGGTCGGCGAAGCTCATGGAGTCGCCCGCCACATAGGGCGCGAAGCGGCCGTGACGCGCCAGCGCGGCGACCCCGGCCAGCAGCTCGGCCTTGCCCTTCTCGCGGATCGCCTCCGGCAGCGGCATGCCGAAGAAGGCCTGTGGATAACAGCTGCGCGCCGGCAGCTCGATGTACAGCTCGATCTCACGAACCAGCGCACGGACCACGCCACGCTGGTAGGGATCGGCCGGCAGCAGCGGACGCTGGGGGAAGCGTTCTTCCAGGTATTCGAGGATGGCGCCGGTCTCGTTGATGAAGCCCTGCTCGGTCTCCAGCACCGGCACCTTGCCGCGCGGGCTGATGGCGAGGAACGCCGGCTCCTGGCTGCCATGGACCAGCACCTCCTCGAAGGGAATGCCTTTGGTCAGCAGCGCCAGCTTGACCATGTTGTAGTAGTTGCTGACGGAAAAACCGTGGAGCTTGAGCATGGGGGCCTCCTGGCCGTGCGGGGTGGGCGTCCGTCCTTATAGACCCGCCCCCCGGGCCGCGCCAGCAGGATCAGGGCAGTGAATGGAGGGGCACGCCGTGGCACACTGCGTGCCTGCACAACGAGGAGAAGCGCCATGAGCGAGCACGACGACAGCGAAGAAGCCTTCGCCGAGGAAACCCTGATCCAGGCCATCGAGAACCAGTTGGAAGCCGACAACCCGCCGGCAGCCAAGGCCACCCTGAACAAGCTGACCCTGGTGGGCTACGAGCGCGAGGAGAGCGTCCAGCTCATGGCCCTGGTGCTGGCTCGGGCGATCGGTCGCCTGGAGCAGGACCAGCCCTTCGACCTGGCCTGGTACGAAGCCGCCCTCAGGGCGCTGCCCGAGCTGCCGGACGACAGCGAAGAAGACGACGAGGAAACTTGATCCACGCCGGGATCACCCATCGCAACAGGCCCTAGCATCGCGCCATCCCACCCGAGCGTCGTCGAGGTCCAGGCCCCCATGAGTTCGAGCCCGCTGCGCGTCACCCGCCTCGTCCGCCGGGCGCTCTCCGGCCTGCTGCTCCTGCTGGCCGCAGGCGTCCATGCCGAGCCGCTGCAGATCGGCGCCGAGGACGACTGGTACCCCTTCACTGCGTTCCGCGATGGCGCGGTGCGCGGCATGTCGGCGGAGATCGTGCTGGCCGCCTTCGCCGCCGTCGACACCCCGGTGGAGCTCGTGCCCTATCCCTACTCCCGCTGCATGCAGCTCGCCCTCCAGGGCAAGCTGGCGGGCTGTTTCAACACCGCGCCGGACGCACGTATCGCCGAGGCCTACCAGTTGCCGCGGCACCCGTTGTTCCGCGACGACATCCTGCTCTGGTCGCGTGTCGACCGGGCCACCCCGGTGGTGGACCTGCAAGGCCTGGAGGGCGCGCGGGTGGCCGTGACCATCGGCTACGAGTACGGCGCCCGCTTCGATGCCCTGCGCACCCTGGAGCGGGTGCCGGTGCGCAAGGACCTCAACGGCTTTCTGATGCTGCAGCACGGCCGCGTCGACTACGTGGTGGCCTACCGCGCCACCACCGCCGAGCTGCTGCGCGAGCACCCCGAGCTCGCCGGCAGCTTCCAGGCCGTGGGCACGGTGCACCAGCCGGAGCTGTACCTGTCGTTCTCGCGCAGCGCAGCACGGGCCGGCTGGCTGCTGCAGCGTTTCGACCAGGGCATGCAGCGCATCCAGGAAGACGGTCGATACCAGGCGATCCTTGACCGCTGGCAATACGGCGAGGCGATCTACCCGGCAGACTGAGCCCGGCCTACTACACTGATCCGTCACACCCGCCCGCACGAAGGCGGGCCCACCAGAAGCCCAGGAGTCACCATGTCGTATACCCCCGAGCTGATCGCCGAACTGGAACTGCTGACCCTGTTCAACCTGGACAACACCCAGGAGGGACTCAAGGTGCACAACAACGCCTCGTCCAAGGTCATAGGCGCGGTCACCCGTCTCCACCAGAAGAAACTCATCACCCAGCCCGATGGCGGCTACCTCACCAGCCTCGGGCTGGACGCCGCCGAACACGCCCAGAGCCTGCTCACCATCCTCACCACCGAGCCCGTCCATTCAAGCTGAAACGCGTCCGCGCCGATAACCCGGGCACAACCCTGCCCGGCCGCTTCGCCGGCTGGTAGGCTGTGCCCATCCACCCGGCAGAAGCTCCATGACGCGCACCCAGGAAATCCGCCCCGACATCGATGACGGCATCGACCGCAAGGTCCTCGCGCAGCTGCGCGCGCGCTTCCTCAAGGTCAACGCTGGGCGCCTGGAGCGCGCCATGCAGGGCCTTTCCACGCGCCAGCAGCTGGTGCTGCGCCTGTTGCCGCTGCTGTTCCACGTCAACCATCCGCTGCTGCCCGGCTACGTGTCCGGGCAGACGCCTGCGGGCCTGTCCAACTACGAGCCCGACGACGAAGTGCTGGCCGAAGTCCAGCGCCTGACTCGCTCCTTCGCCTACAAGGCACGCCGGGGCAACCCGCCGATGCCGATCCACGGCCTGTTCCTGATGGGCAGCCTGGGCACGGTGGCGCAGGCCGAGCAGAGCGACATGGACCTCTGGGTCTGCCACGCACCGGACCTCTCCGCCGCCGAGGTGGCCGAACTGCGCCGCAAGTGCGAGCAACTGGAAACCTGGGCCGCGACCCAGGGCACCGAGGCGCACTTCTTCCTCATCGACCCCCAGCGCTTCGTGGTCGGCGACCGCGAAACCCAGCTCACTTCCGACGACTGCGGCACCACCCAGCACTACCTGCTGCTGGACGAGTTCTACCGCACCGCCATCTGGCTCGCCGGGCGTACGCCGCTCTGGTGGCTGGTGCCGGTCTACGAGGAAGGGCGCTACGCCGAGTACACCGAGAAACTGCTGTCACGTCGCTTCATCCGTGCCGAGGAGGTGCTGGACCTGGGCCACCTGGCGCACATCCCGGTGGGCGAGTTCATCGGTGCCGGCATGTGGCAGCTGTTCAAGGGCATCGAGTCGCCCTACAAGTCGGTGCTCAAGCTGCTGCTCACCGAGGTCTACGCCAGCGAGCACCCGCGGGTGCACTGCCTGTCGCTGCGCTTCAAGCACGCCGTCTACGCCAACCACCTCGACCTCGACGAGCTCGACCCCTACATAGTCGTGTACCGCCGCCTGGAGGAATACCTGACGGCGCGCGGCGACCGCGAGCGCCTGGAGCTGATCCGCCGCTGCCTCTACCTCAAGGTCAACAAGAAGCTCAGCCGCCCACCGCGCAACCGCCGCAAGAGCTGGCAACGCCTGCTGTTCGAGCGCCTGACCCGCGAGTGGCAGTGGGATGCGCGGCAGCTGGCCATGCTCGACAGCCGCAGCCAGTGGAAAGTGCGCCAGGTCGGCGCCGAGCGCCGCGCGCTGGTCAACGAGCTGACCTACAGCTATCGCTTCCTTTCCGAGTTCGGCCGCAGCCAGCACGCCATCAGCTCGCTCAACAGCCGCGATCTCGGCGTGCTCGGCCGGCGCCTCTATGCCGCCTTCGAACGCAAGGCCGGCAAGGTGGAATTCATCAACCCCGGCATCGCCCCGGACCTGGCCGAGGACACCCTGACCCTGGTGCAGTGCCCCAGCCCGGAGGCCCAGGGCGAGACCCAGTGGGCGCTCTTCCCGGGCAGCCTGAATGCCCAGGAGTGGCGCGACTTCGCGCCGATCAAGCGCGCCCGCGAGCTGATCGAGCTGCTCGCCTGGTGTCACCGCAACGGTGTGATCGACCCCAGCACGCGCCTGTCCCTGAACCCCGGCACCAGCGACCTGTCCGAGTTCGAGCTGTCCAACCTGATCGCCAGCCTGCAGCAGTGCATTCCGCTGCCGCTGCCGCCGGTGGGCGAGGCCGCGCTGCTGCGTGCCAGCGCGCCCAGCGAGGTGCTGCTGCTGATCAACGTCGGCGTCGACCCGCTCAAGCAGCACAGCCAGATGAACGTGCACATGACCACCGAGCGCACCGACTCCCTGGGTTACTCCGGCGTGCGCGACAACCTGGTGCTGACCATCGACCAGGTCACCCTGAACAGCTGGAACGAGCTGCTGGTGACCCGCTACGACGGCCCCTTCGCCCCGCTGGACTGCCTGCGCGACTTCCTCAACGCGACGCCTGCGGACATGCAGCCGAACCTGCGCGTGCGCTGCTTCTGCCGCAACCGCGCCCAGGCCATCGCCCAACGCGTGGAAGAGCTGTTCCGTGACGCCCTGGCGCACCTGGGCAGCCCCGACACCACCCGCTACCTGCTGCAGGTCCGCCAGCAGTACCACGTGCTGGAGCTGCTGCCCGGGCAGGTCAGCCACACCGCCCTGGATGACCTACCGGCGCTGCTGGAACACCTGGGCGAGGACCTGCCGACCTACAGCCCGCTGTTCCTCGACCGCTACGCCCTGGAAGGCGAGGACCTGGCGCTGATCCTGCCGCTGGGCCGGCCGAACTGCATCCAGGTGTTCTTCCGCCAGGACGGCGACAGTGCCGAACTGACCCTGCTCGACGAGCACAACGCCCTGTGGCGCCAGCGCCAGCCGTTCCGCGACCAGCAGAGCCTGCTCACACCGCTGCAACGCTTCCTGCAATCGGTGCTCTACCGACGCAACGCCCTGCTGCCCCTGGACAGCCCGACGCCACCGAGCGACCTGGAGATCCTCTATTACGAAGTGCTGCCCTCACCCCCGCAGCGCGCGCAGCAGGTCGAGCGCCGCGCCGCGCCGCAGGCACCGGTCAGCCATCCGTTCTACGACGTGCAGGCGATCGTCGAGCCGCTGGACGCGGATCGCGTCCACGTCACGCTCTATTGCAACCATCGGGAATTCTCGGAACTGGAATACGGCGGCGAGCTGTTCGCCTCCGTGGCCCGGCACATCCTCTCGCAGCGCAGCGAGGCCGAGCGTTACCCCTGCTACATCACCGACTTGGACCTGTCGCGGGTCCTCGGCGAGGGCCATGCGCAGACGGTTCATTACCTGCGCTACAAGGCCGAGCTCGAAAAGCAGCTCAACCAGGCCCTGAACAAGGCCTGACCGCCGGGGAGGCGGCCAGGTCGTCGATCAGCGATCGTATTCGCCAGCCGCCTCGGGCTGGTACTCGACCGCCAGCAATTGCAGCTTGAGGGTCTTGCCACCCGGCGCCGGCCAGTCGATGTGCTGGCCCACGGACAGGCCGAGCAGCGCGCTGCCGATGGGCGCGAGGATGGAGACGGTGCCTTCGCCACCGGCGTCCTGCGGGTAGACCAGGGTCAGGTGGTAGTCCTTGCCGCTTCCCTCTTCACGACAGTGCACGCGGGTATTCATGGTCACTACGCCCGGCGGTACCTCCTCGTGGCCCACCACCTGGGCGCGAGCGAGCTCCCGCTCCAGCGCCTCGGCGCCGGGGCCGAAGTCCTCCAGTTCATCGAGCAGACGCTCCAGTCGCTGCAGGTCGAGGCGGGTGATGATGATCGAGGGTTGAGTGCTCATGGCAAATCCGAAACTCCTGAATCCTTGGCTCAAAAAAGCGAAACCCCGCCCGAAGGCGGGGTTTCAGATCTGTGAGCCGATGCGTTCGAGCACCGGCCCGACCGACACTACGTCAGTGCGGGCGCTGTTGGCAAGACCGGGCGGTCAGCGGGCGCGCTGGCGCACGCGCCGAGCAGCCTGCTCGCGGATCTGCCGGCGACGTTCATCGCCTGCTTCGTTCCACTCCAGGATCTCACCCAGGGTGCGTCCGCATCCGACGCAAACGTCGGTGTCGTCCAGGCAGCACCTGCGGATGCAGGGCGAGGCCCGGGGGTCGGGCTCCTCAGAGCTCTTCGAACTCAAGTTCTTCACCGGACTGCTCGCGGGTCACGCGGCCCAGCAGTTCGCCCAGGGGCTCCTCGCTGGTGTCGCAGATCCACAGGCCGGCGGCCTCGTCGTAGTCGAAGTGGAAACCGCCGGAACGCGCCGCCACCCACAGCTGGCGCAGCGATTCCTGGCGGCTGAGGATGACCTGGGTGCCGTTCTCGAAACGGATGGTCAGGACGCCTGCGCTGTTCTCCAGGTCGACGTCCAGGTCGCTGCTGTCGAAGATGTCTTCGATGGCTTCCTGAGCGGCATCGATCAGATCGTGGAAACGCGCTTCGCTCAAACTCATTGGGGGCTCCTCAGGGAAAGGGTGACAAATGGCGCCGGTACTCGCCGGGGCTCTGCCCGGTCCAGCGACGGAAGGCTCGGGCCAGCGAACCGGGCTCGCTGAAACCGACGAAGAAGGCGATATCGGCGAGTTCCAGCGCCGGATCGCGCAGATAATGCAGCACCAGCTGCTGGCGCGTCTCGTCCACCAGCTGGCTGAACGACAGGCCGGCCTCGCGCAGGCGACGCTGCAGTGTACGCGGACTCAGCGCCAATGCCTCGGCCAGGCGCTCCAGGTCGGGGCCCTGCTCCGACAGCTGGCCGGCGAGGATGACCCGGGCCCGGTCGAGCACGCTGTTGCCCCGGTTGATCTCGCCCAGCAGGCGATCGGCGTAGGCATCGAGCATCTGCCGCACCTGGGCATCGGCCTGGCCGAGGGGAGTGGCCAGCAGGCGACGGGGGAAGACCAGTGCGTTGTCAGCCTGGCCGAACAGCACCGGGCAGCGGAAGATCCGCTGGTACTCGGTGAGATCGGCCGGCGCGGCATGCTGGAAACGCACCTCGGTCGGCGGGATGTCCAGGCCGCTGATCCAGCGCCCGAAGGTCACCCAGCCGGCGAGGGACTCCTCCGCCACCTGCTCGCGCTGCTGCGGCAGCAAGGGCTCCCAGCTATGCACCACCAGCGGCTCATGGCCCGGGCGCTCCGGCTCGTCGGCCAGGTCGACCCGCCCCAGGTTGCCCACCAGCGCCGCATAGCGCGCCTGGCGGTGCAGGGCATCGGCCAGGGTCGCGCAGCTCATCAGCAGGTAACCAAGCACACCGTAGTAGCCGGGCCGCACCGCTTCGCCCAGGTGCAGGCCGAGCCGCGTGTCGCCGGTCAGGCGGATGCCCTGGGCGAGCAGCTCGAGGTAGGCGCTGGCGGCGATGCGCTGGTCGCGCTGGCCGAGGATGGCCGGGGTCAGCTGGACGTGCGCCAGCAGCTCGGCAGGCTCGATGCCCTGGCGCGCCAGGTGATCGACCAGGCCTTGCAGGTAGGCCACCGAAACCGAGCTGGCCAGCGGGGTGGATAGGTCCATTCGGCCTCCGTTTTTGGGCGCCAATCCTAGGCCCGCGAAGGGCCGATTGGCTAGCCGCAAGCCACGTCCGGCGGGTTTTCCGGCGCATAGGCAAGGCGCCGGGCGGTCGGTATACTCCCGGGCAATTCACGCTTTCTTCAAGGATTTCGCCATGAAGCGACTGCTCACCCCTTTCGTCGCGCTCGTCGCCGTTGCCTGCCTGCTCGCCGGTTGCGGCCAGAAGGGCCCGCTGTATCTGCCGGACGAATCCAAGCCGTCTTCCGCCGAACATTCGCACTGAGGGGGCGCTGATGGACGCCTTCACTTACCGCGACGGTGAGCTGTTCGCGGAGGGCGTGGCGTTGTCCGCCATCGCCTCGCGCTTCGGCACGCCCACCTACGTCTACTCCCGCGCCCACATCGAGGCGCAGTACCGCTCCTATGCCGATGCCCTGTCGGGCGTCCCGCACCTGGTCTGCTATGCGGTCAAGGCCAACTCCAACCTCGGCGTGCTGAACCTCCTGGCGCGCCTGGGCTCGGGCTTCGACATCGTCTCCAGCGGCGAACTGGAACGCGTGCTCGCCGCCGGTGGCCGCGCCGACCGCATCGTCTTCTCCGGCGTCGGCAAGAGCCGTGACGACATGCGCCGCGCCCTGGAAGTGGGCGTGCACTGCTTCAACGTCGAGTCCACCGAGGAACTCGAGCGCCTGCAGGTCGTCGCTGCCGAGATGGACATGCAGGCCCCGGTCTCCCTGCGGGTGAACCCCGATGTGGACGCCGGCACCCACCCCTACATCTCCACCGGCCTGAAAGAGAACAAGTTCGGCATCGCCATCGAGCAGGCCGAGGCCGTTTACCTGCGCGCCGCCTCGCTGCCGAACCTGGACGTGATCGGTGTCGACTGCCACATCGGCTCCCAGCTGACCTCGCTGCCGCCCTTCCTCGATGCCCTCGACCGCCTGCTGGCGCTGATCGACCGCCTCGCCACCCAGGGCGTGCACATCCGCCACCTGGACCTCGGCGGCGGCCTGGGCGTGCGCTACAAGGACGAGCAGCCGCCGGTCGCCGGCGACTACATCAAGGCCGTGCGCGAGCGCATCGCCGGGCGCGAGCTGACCCTGGTCTTCGAACCGGGCCGCTACATCGTCGCCAACGGCGGCGTGCTGCTGACCCAGGTGGAATACCTCAAGCACACCGAGCACAAGGACTTCGCGATCATCGACGCGGCCATGAACGACCTGATCCGCCCGGCCCTGTACCAGGCCTGGATGGACGTGGTCCCGGTCGAGCCTCGCGATGGCGAGAAGCGCCGCTACGACCTGGTCGGCCCCATCTGCGAGACCGGCGACTTCCTCGCCAAGGACCGCGAACTGGCGCTGGCCGAAGGCGACCTGCTGGCCGTGCGCTCCGCCGGTGCCTATGGCTTCGTCATGAGCTCCAACTACAACACCCGCGGCCGCGCCGCCGAGGTGCTGGTGGACGGCGAGCGGGCATACGAGGTCCGCCGTCGCGAGACCGTCGAGGAACTCTACGCCGGCGAAAGCCTGCTACCGGAGTGAACCCATGCTGCTGCGTTTCACCAAGATGCACGGCCTGGGCAATGACTTCATGGTCCTCGACCTGGTCAGCCAGCACGCGCACATCCAGCCCAAGCACGCCAAGCAATGGGGCGATCGCCACACCGGCATCGGTTTCGACCAGCTGCTGATCGTCGAGGCGCCGACCAACCCGGACGTCGACTTCCGCTACCGCATCTTCAACGCCGATGGCTCGGAGGTCGAACAGTGCGGCAACGGCGCCCGCTGCTTCGCCCGCTTCGTGCTGGACAAGCGCCTGACGGTGAAGAAGCAGATCCGCGTCGAGACCAAGAGCGGGATCATCGAGCTGGACGTGCGCGCCGATGGCCAGGTCCGCGTCGACATGGGCCCGCCCCGCCTGGCGCCCCAGCAGATCCCCTTCGTCGCCGACGCCGAGGCGCTGAGCTACGCCGTCGAGGTCGACGGTCGCCAGGTCGAGCTGGCCGCCCTGTCCATGGGCAATCCCCATGCGGTGCTGCGGGTCGACGACATCGGCAGCGCCCCGGTCCACGAGCTGGGCCCGAAGATCGAGCACCACCCGCGCTTCCCGCAGCGGGTCAACGTCGGCTTCCTCCAGGTCATCGACCGCCACCAGGCGCGCCTGCGCGTGTGGGAGCGTGGTGCGGGGGAAACCCAGGCCTGTGGCACCGGCGCCTGCGCCGCCGCGGTCGCCGCCATCCGCCAGGGCTGGATGGACTCGCCCGTGCAACTGGAGCTGCCGGGTGGCAAGCTGTCCATCGAATGGGCCGGCCCGGACCAGTCCGTGATGATGACCGGACCCGCCGTACGCGTGTACGAAGGGCAGGTCCGCCTATGAGCGAGCAGCGAGCATGAGTGACAAGCACCAGGAACCGCCTCAGCACCTCGAGGCCGAGACGGTCGCCGCCTACCTGCGGCACCACCCGGAGTTCTTCGTCGACCACGAGGAGCTGATCCCCGAACTGCGCATCCCGCACCAGCCGGGCGAGGCCGTCTCCCTGGTGGAGCGCCAGGTCAAGCTGCTGCGCGAGCGCAACATCGAGATGCGCCATCGGCTCTCGCAGCTGATGGACGTCGCCCGGGACAACGACCGGCTGTTCGACAAGACCCGCCGCCTGGTGCTCGACCTGCTCGACGCCGGCACCCTGGAAGAGGTGGTCAGCGCGGTGGAAGACAGCCTGCGCCACGAGTTCCAGGTGCCCTTCGTCAGCCTCATCCTGTTCAGCGACAGCACCCTGCCGGTAGGCCGCAGCGTCACCAGCGTGGAAGCGCAACAGGCCGTCGGCGGCCTGCTGGTCGCCGGCAAGACCATCTGCGGCGTGCTGCGTGCCCATGAGCTGGAATTCCTCTTCGGCAAGGAAGAGGGCGCCAGGGTCGGCTCCGCCGCCGTGGTCTCCCTCAACCACCAGGGCCAGCACGGCATCCTGGCCATCGGCAGCCATGATCCGCAGCACTACAAGAGCTCGCTGGGCACCCTGTTCCTCGGCTACATCGCCGAGGTCCTGGCCCGTGTGCTGCCCCTCTTCGCCTCCCCGCTGCGTTCGGTGAGGTAGGCGGCGGGCGACGGCACAGCGGCAGGAGTAGACGGATGAACGCCGATCTGGACCGCTATATTGAGCACCTGCGCAGCGAGCGCCAGGTTTCCCCCCATACCCTCGACGGCTACCGTCGCGACCTGGGCAAGGTCGTCGCCCTTTGCGAGGCCTTCGCCGTCGCCGACTGGTCCGCGCTCGACCCGCGCACCCTGCGCAGCATGGTCGCCCGGCTGCACCAGCAGGGGCAGTCGAGCCGCAGCCTGGCACGCCTGCTCTCCGCGGTACGGGGGCTCTACCGCTACCTGGTACGCGAAGGCGTCTGCCGCCACGACCCGGCCAGCGGGCTCAGCGCGCCCAAGGGCGAGCGCCGCCTGCCCAAGACCCTCGACGCCGATCGCGCCCAGCAGCTGCTGGACGGCGCGGTCGAAGACGACTTCATCGCCCGCCGCGACCAGGCGATCCTCGAACTGTTCTATTCCTCCGGCCTGCGCCTGTCCGAGCTGGTGGGCCTGAACCTCGACGGCCTCGACCTGGCCGACGGCAGCGTGCGCGTGCACGGCAAGGGCAACAAGGTGCGCGAGCTGCCGGTCGGACGCATGGCCCGGCAGGCGCTGGAACAATGGTTGCCACTGCGCGCCCTGGCCAACCCGCAGGACGGCGCCGTGTTCATCGGCCGCACCGGGCGCCGCCTGGGGCCGCGCGCCATCCAGTTGCGCGTGCGCGCCGCCGGGGTGCGCGAGCTGGGCCAGCACCTGCATCCGCACATGCTGCGCCACTCCTTCGCCAGCCACATGCTGGAGTCGTCCCAGGACCTGCGCGCCGTGCAGGAACTGCTCGGCCATGCGGACATCTCCACCACGCAGATCTACACCCACCTGGACTTCCAGCACCTCGCGGCGGTCTATGACAAGGCCCATCCCCGGGCCAAGCGGAACAAGGCGAGCGACGAATGAGCATCCAGCTGATCACCTTCGACCTCGACGACACCCTCTGGGACGTCGCCACCGTGATGCACGGCGCCGAGGCGGCGCTGCGCGAGTGGCTGGCGCTGCAGGCACCGAAGCTGGGCCCGGTGCCCATCGAGCACCTGTGGGCGATCCGCGCGCGGCTGCTGGCGGACGAGCCCGGGCTCAAGCACCGTCTCAGCGAGCTGCGCCGGCGCATCCTCTTCCATGCACTGGAAGAGGCCGGTTATCCCCGTGACGAGGCGGGCACCCTGGCCAGCCGCGGCTTCGAGGTCTTCCTCGAGGCACGCCACCGCATCGACCTGTTCCCCGAGGTGCACCCGACCCTGGAGATTCTCGCCAACCGCTATCGCCTGGCGGTGATCACCAACGGCAACGCCGATGTGCGCCGCCTGGGACTGGCCGACTACTTCCAGTTCGCCCTGTGCGCCGAGGAGCTGGGCGTCGGCAAGCCCGACCCGCACCCCTTCGAGGAAGCCCTGAAACGCGCCGGGGTCGCGGCCGAGCGGGCGGTCCACATCGGCGACCACCCCAGCGACGACATCCACGGCGCACGCAACGCCGGGATGCGCGCCATCTGGTTCAACCCGCAGGGCAAGCCCTGGGAGGGCGAGACCGATCCTGACGCGGAAATTCGCAGCCTGGCGGAACTGCCGGCCCTGCTGGGCCGCTGGAACACCCCGGGCTGAGTACCCGGCGCCCATGAAAAAGCCCGCTGAACGCGGGCTTCTTCATGGGGCGACGAACCTCAGATGGGACGGCTGCCGTACTTGCTGTCGGGCTTCTTCGGCGGGTCGGCGACCACGTTGGGCTCGACCTCCTGCACCTTGCCGCCACGCGCCAGGAATTCCTCCATGGCCCGTGCGAGCGCATCGCGCTCCTTCTGCTTGGCTTCGATGCTCGGCAGTTCCTCGACCTCTACCGCCGCCTTCTTGCTCTTGCCGGCAGGCGCGGGGGATTCACTGTCGCTTTCGCTGTCGCCGTCGTCGCTGTCTTCGGCTGCGGCGAGCTCCTCGCCCTCATCCTCGTCGGATGCCTCGAGCTCGTCTTGTTCCAGATCTTCGTCGCTCATGTTCTACCTCTTGTCTTGCCAAAGCAGGTTAGTTATAGCCCAGCCGCGCCAGCGCGCTAACGCCACTGGAAAAAAATCAGATCGCCTCGCCATTGAGCGTGGCGACTACCCGACGTGCACCGCCATGATCGCGATGTTCCCCCAGGTAGATGCCCTGCCAGGTCCCCAGCGCGAGCCGCCCTTCCTGTATCGGCAGCGTCAGCTGGCAGCCCAGCAGGCTCGACTTGAAATGCGCCGGCAGGTCATCCGGGCCTTCGTAGTCATGTTCGTAGCCACCTTCCCCCTGGGGCACGAGGCGATTGAAGAATCGCTCGAAATCGCGCCTCACGGAGGGGTCGGCATTCTCATTGACGGTCAGTGATGCCGATGTGTGCTGCAGCCACAGGTGCAACAGACCGACACGACAGCGTCGCAGTTCCGGCAAGTTCGCAAGCAGTTCATCGGTCACCAGATGAAAGCCCCGCGGTCGCGCGCCAAGGGTGATCAGTGTCTGCTGCCACATGCGCGTCTCCCGCTGCGAAGTCGTCCGGCGCGCATTCTAGCGCGGCTCCAGAAAAAGCAAAGGGCGCCTTGCGGGCGCCCTTCGTGGCTCGTGTTGCAATCTCTGCCGACGCCGCGTGGCGACGGCAACCTCGAGCGAGCCAGGGCCCCAGGTCCGGCGGCACCGGGCCGCCGTGGAACGGCCCGGCACTTGGGCCGGGCCCCGCCGCTTACAGGTTGTAGCCGCGCTCGTTGTGCTGCGCCAGGTCGAGGCCTACGGTCTCTTCCTCTTCGCTTACACGCAGGCCGATCACCAGGTCCAGGACCTTGAGGATCACGAAGGTCACGACAGCGGTGTAGATCACGGTGAAGGCGACGCCCTTGAACTGGATGAACACCTGGCTGGCGATGTCTTCGACGGTGCCGAAGCCACCCAGGGCCGGGGCCGCGAACACACCGGTCAGCAGCGCGCCGATGATGCCGCCGATGCCGTGCACGCCGAAGGCGTCCAGGGAGTCGTCGTAGCCCAGCTTGCGCTTGAGGCTGGTGGCGCTGAAGAAGCACAGGACGCCAGCGGCCAGGCCGATGATCAGGGCACCCATCGGGCCGACGGTACCGGCAGCCGGGGTGATGGCGACCAGGCCTGCGACCACGCCGGAAGCGATGCCCAGGGCGCTCGGCTTACCGTGGGTCAGCCACTCGGCGAACATCCAGCCCAGGGCGGCGGCGGCGGTGGCGATCTGGGTCACCAGCATGGCCATGCCGGCGGTGCCGTTGGCGGCGACCGCGGAGCCGGCGTTGAAGCCGAACCAGCCGATCCACAGCATGGCGGCGCCGACCAGGGTGTAGCCCAGGTTGTGCGGGGCCATCGGGGTGGTCGGGTAGCCCTTGCGCTTGCCCAGAACCAGGCAGGCCACCAGACCGGCGACACCGGCGTTGATGTGCACCACGGTGCCGCCCGCGAAGTCCAGTACGCCCCAGTCCCACATCAGGCCACCGTTGCCGCTCCACACCATGTGGGCGATCGGCGCGTAGACCAGGGTGAACCAGATGGCCATGAAGATCAGCATCGCGGAGAACTTCATGCGCTCGGCGAAGGCACCGACGATCAGGGCCGGGGTGATGATGGCGAAGGTCATCTGGAAGGTGATGAACACGCTTTCAGGGAAGGCGGAGGTCAGGCTGTCGACGGTCAGGCCGGACAGGAAGGCCTTGCCGAAGCCACCGACGAAGGAGTTGAAGTTGACGACGCCCTGTTCCATCCCGGTGGTGTCGAAGGCCAGGCTGTAGCCGTAGATGACCCAGAGGATGCTGATCAGGCCGGTGATGGCGAAGCACTGCATCATCACCGAGAGGATGTTCTTGGAACGCACCATGCCGCCGTAGAACAGCGCCAGGCCGGGGATGGTCATGAACAGCACCAGCGCGGTCGCGGTCAGCATCCACGCGGTATCACCACTGTTCAGCACAACCTCGTCGGCGGCCATGGCCAGGCCGGGGGTGACGAGGGACAAAAGGGCTCCTAGCCCTGCGGCTTTACGCAGAGTCATGTTGTTTTCTCCTGGGGCGTTGGGGTTCGGAGGCTTAGATCGCGTCTGTGCCGGTTTCGCCGGTACGGATACGGATGGCCTGTTCCAGATTGACGACGAAGATCTTGCCGTCACCGATCTTGCCGGTGTTGGCTGCCTTGGTGATGGCCTCGATCACGCGATCCAGCTGATCGTCGGCGATGGCGACATCGATCTTCACCTTGGGCAGGAAATCGACCACGTATTCCGCGCCACGGTACAGTTCGGTGTGACCCTTCTGGCGACCGAAGCCCTTGACCTCGGTAACGGTGATGCCCTGCACGCCGATCTCGGACAGCGACTCGCGCACGTCATCGAGTTTGAACGGCTTGATGATGGCAGTGACTAGCTTCATGAAACTCTCTCCCGTATTGGTGGACTTGCCCCAGGAAAAACGACCCCGGCTCAAGTCTAAGCGCAGTGTCTGGCTTTGTAACGCGTCGAACCGCCCTGGCTCGGCCACTTCGAACGCAAACCAACCGCTTCCGGCGAAACACTCCCCCGCCTCGCCCGACACACCGGTACTGCATCGGTGCATGCGTCATGAGCCCTAAAGCAGAAAGCTTGCCAGCTCCATCAAAAGCGCTTCTTTTCAAGCAGATACTGGCCGTATGCCCCCTCGGCGCCCGTTGCGGCACCGGCGACACGCACCAACTTGGCGCAGCGGATGATCGGCCGTTGCTCAAAAATCGTGCGCCGTCCATCCGGATCGGCCTGCCACCGCCCGTGGTAGACTGCGCACCGCCTGTCCATGGAAGTCCATCATGCTGCCGCCCAAAGCCCTGCTAGACGCCCTCGGTGCCCACGCCTCCCGCCTGTTCAGCGGTGATACCCCGCTGCCGCGCGCCGAATTCGAAACCCAGTTCAAAGCCCTGCTGCAGAGCGCCTTCAGCAAGCTCGACCTGGTCAGCCGCGAGGAATTCGACAGCCAGATGGCCGTCCTCGCCCGTACCCGCGCCCGCCTCGAGGCCCTGGAAGCCAAGGTCGCCGAGCTCGAAGCCACGCCGACACCGCCGCCGACCGAATGACCCGGCGGCCGGTGACAGCGATCAAGGAGTGATCATGTCCCTGGCCCTCGTCCACAGCCGCGCCCAGGTGGGCGTGGAAGCGCCGGCCGTCACGGTCGAGGCGCACCTGACCAACGGCCTGCCCTCGCTGGCCCTGGTCGGCCTGCCGGAGACGGCGGTGAAGGAGAGCAAGGACCGCGTCCGCAGCGCCATCCTCACCAGCGGCTTCGAATTCCCGCTGCGCCGTATCACCCTCAACCTCGCTCCCGCCGACCTGCCCAAGGTCTAAGATGTTTTAATATTTGATAGCGGTTTTGGCATCTGAGAATATCGTGCTCTTTTTATGAGAATAGATTGCTCAGATGACCCGCGAGGTTTATCACGAACAACTCCACAAGGACGGCCTATGGCGCATCAAGAACTTTAGGTACTTGGTGAAGCAGAGCTATGCGGACGTGGAAGATCTGCGGCTCGAAGTCGTCATCGGAAAGGTAACGGAGCCCGGTGAGCAACCGAGGCAGGAGGCGGATGATATCGTCCCTGTGCCGATAGGCGACCTGCCGTCGCTGAGGCGAAATGGGCTCATACGCGATGGGTTCCTGCTTCGCACCGACTACCAGTTGGTGGAGGCCAGAAAGAAACGCCTCACCCTTGATCTCTCTCGCGCAAATCTGACGTTCTTCAAACGCTTTGCTGAAGAAAACTCAGAGGCAATAATCCCAAGAACAAAATCAAGCGCAGAGGAAGATAACGAAACGGTTTATATGGGCATAGGCCATAACGGTGACCGCTACGGCGTCATTATTCCATCCGTAGACATTTTTCTTTTCTTCTATGCGAACTCAACATTCCTGACGGAGCTTGTACTTAGCGAGCACATTCTTAATCCAGAGCTCAGCATTTATGACAAAGAAAAATCCGTTACAACTGGCCCGCATAAAAAAATCTGGTTAAAGAAGGGTGTACCTGAGCAGATAGTAGATTTTTTGGCGGCGTTGCTCTTCGATGAATATGCCCTCGGAGCAGCAAAAGCCATTTTCACAGACAGGGGACCTGACGGCCAATCGTCTAAGCGATGGCCTATACGGGCGGCTCCTCCAACGGAAGGAAAAGTCGGCTTTAAACTGCTCGGCAGGAATATTGGCAAAAATCGACTTCTAGTTACTCAAATATTAAGCTGTGACTGGGTACCCGCTATTGGTTCCATAGAATGGGACCGGGATGGGAGATCTAGCACTACGTCAACAGGAAGGGGTTCAGAAATGGTCCCCTTGGCACTGAACAACATTGAGCCCGCCGAACAGATTATTGATGAAGGCGTGGACCGTAGGAAGGCTAGAAGCCCGGTGTATGCACCGCACATTGACCAGCGCTTTCCAGGCCTAAAGAAAATTCCCGTCAAACGCTCGCCGAAGCCAGATCCGACTGAGAAGGAAGGCGGAAAATACGTCAAAAAAAATGTATCTGTTGAAGTGGCCACTACTGCACCTGGCGGCCCCGACTCAGAAAAGAAACGTAAAGCTGAAGTCAGAGGAAAAGCAAAAAATCCTGCAGGCACCACAGAGAAAGACAAGGAGCTCGAGAACTTTCAGCTAACTTCGAATGATGTGCAGAATCAAAGCATCGCAACAGCGATAATTTTGTTCAAAGCGCATGAGTACGAGCTAGCGGAGGTCTGCTTTCTCACTGAGGGATTTCAGCCCAAAGAACTAGCTATAGACAAAAATAATCGGATCCCGCTTTGCTTACTTCCCTCGACGCACGATGGCAAAGATAAAGCCTGGCTTTACAGCGACGAACTTAAAGTACGGCAACGTGTAGCTGTCATGGCCAGGGTCGAGTTCGACGGTAAGGTTCGATACGTATTCGAGCTACAAATGCGATTGAACCAAGCTATTTCAACTGGCGTCATTTGGACAGAGTCGGAAGATGAAATCCCAGAAGGGCTTCTCTACGAACTTTTACTGGGTTTTGCAGACCCCACTGGTTCCGATGCACTCATGCGCTCAACGGCTCGGGACAATTTGCAATGGGGCCGATGCAAACACAATCATAAAATCCAAATCGACTGGAAACATCCGGAACTGTTTGCGGATGATTTTCTGAGCCGACTGTTCAGCCAACCTCAAGCGGCACCACGATCGACTAGGTCTCGCCGCCCGCGCTGACGCGAGATTCCGCTGCTTCATTCGATCCCTTTGCACGCTCACTTCAGCGACGAGCTGAAGACAGGCCCCATTACCCCGATGGGCAACGTCTCAGCCTGCTCCTCAATTTTCCCGGCCAGGATGACGTCGTCCAATGTTGGATAATGCCGCAAGAGGAATTTAGCGTCGTGGCGCACCTTCTCCGGCAGGGTGCCATCTCGAGAAAGCGCGACAAGGAATTCCCGCGTATTCACCACTGCCCGAGAGCGCTCGTTGGGCATTGTCATAGTCACCTCCCCAGAAGGCATAGAGCCACAACTCATGTCCTGACTCCTAGCTAAGCGTAGACCGGGCCAGCTACCAGACCACATCACGACTGATCGCCATAGCCATCCAGAACGGAAGTAAATGCCGGACAGAGCGCAGCTCCTGCCAATCCGCCGGGGATAGCAGCTTGCGCAGCTTTTCCATCGCATGACTTATATGCGCCTCACCTAACCAAGCGAGCGCCCGAATTACCGCCCCAGGGCGCGTCGCACCGAGCGAGAGCATCCACTTAGGAACGCGCCTGATCTCGACCTTCGACTTGCCCAACGTGAGCGTGCGCCCTCGCCCGCGGGTGAAGAACACAGACATAACAGGTACCTGGGTGGTCAGCCCAAGGCCGTTAGCTGCTCGCGCGCCACTGTCTGTGATTACGTCTTGGGTCTTTTGAGCCAGAGCCTGGACGACCTTCTCTAGCGCCGGAGCCCTTGTCCCAAACCTGCTCGTAACTGGCGCCACATACAGTCCACGCACCACGCGAAGAAGCAGCCCAGCTTTGGCCAGTCTGGAAAATGCCTGGTCCACTGCAGCCCGACTTCCGAGATGAAGAAAATCCTTTGCGGCCAGCATCCCCCCCTCGGGCAGCTGCCTGCTTTGCTCCAAGATGGTTTGAGGAAGAGTTTTCATCGCTTTCGAGCCGGTGTGTTCTTTCGATGTCAGAAATCTATTCCACTTTCTGACATTGGTCAAATAGTAACCACGCCAACCTTCGAGCTCTCTCTGTGACGGGACAAAGCCGGCAGACACTCCGAGCGTGGACTTTGGCTCAGCCTGGCTGCAGTCGGGCACTCACTTGGCGCCTGATGAGACCTCTGCCATGCTGCCTGCTCAGAAGAAACTAGTGATCAACTCACGCTATCCCGCCTGGCCTGGCATCAAGGTCATAGAGGAAGAGGACTTCCTCTATGACCCAAGAATGCTTCAGAAACAGCCTTAAACCGCAGCCGGAAGCGCCGGCTCAGCGACACCAGCCAACTCCTTTCGGTCGTCATGAACCAGCAGCAGAAGCTCCGCAAGTGGTATCCTGAGCCTCTGCCCATGAGCTTCCTCTCCCGGCTATAGATACCGGTGACGAAACATGGTTTGAGGCGTCCTCTGAGGCCGCCTTTGTCATTTCTGGCTCAAGGATTTCTCTTCAGCCCCCACTGGCAGTCGTCAGCTCAACGCTGAAGAGGGGCGATGACGGTTTCCCACAGCAGTTCAGCGGCGCCTTCCTGGGACAGCTTCTGGTCCTGCCCCCTACGGAAGGTCATCCCCAAGCTGGTGAGATAGAGAGACTGGTCATCCGCTTGCACCGTAAGCATTTCGTTGTACGAGTTGCCACTGAACGAAGCGCCTTGGCTGTAGTAGATCCCCGCCCCCATCTGCCCCCCAACGAAGACTGTTGCTCTCGCAACGTCTTGGCCATCTTTGTAGATGGTCGCGGAGAACCTATTGGCGTCGACACGACGAAACACGCCCTCGAAGCCTGGGTTTCGTGCCTGGAGCTCCTGCAGAGAGTTTTCGAAATAGCGGGCGATGTATTCGAAGGTATCAATCTGGAATCGGTCTTTGTCCAGCTGAGTGAACGTCTTGGCCAGGCGAAGGTTGCTTGATCGCGGTCCGCTAGGTACTGCCTGTTGAGGGGTAATTAGTTCGACTCGAGCAGCTTGCGGGCTAGCTTTCGCATGAGTGCTGCGCAACTTTTCAGCCGCTTTACGGACCTCTTTCGCCACCTGCAGGAACGCCTCATCCCTGTCAGGCCACTGCGTTACCGGCTTTCCATCCTGAGGAGTGCCAAGCAGTTTGCCGAATGGCGCGTAGTGCCAATCGCATGCGCGCAGGATTACCGGGATGACGATCGCTTCCCCCGCATGATGGCGCTCCATAGCCCGATTCATCTCGATGTTGTAGCAATAGTCCGAAGCGATGAAGTCCGGGCTGACCAACAACAAGATGATCTCATCGCTGTTGATATGCTCATCAATGGCAGTATCGATTTCCTGGCCAGCATGGATCCTTCGATCATGCCAGGTCTCGATGACTCCTTGCCGTTTTAGCATGGCGAGCTGCTTCTCAAGCTGATCTCGCAGCGCTTCGTCAGCGTGACAGTATGAGAAAAATACATTCGGCAAGATGGCTACTCCAGCTGATCGGCGATGGCCCGATCTTACGGCCTGTTTTGCGCCTAATATAAAGCCTCCTGAATTGTGATTTCCTGGTAACTACAATCCCAAGTCAGCGTAACCGCAACTCGCCTGCCACAGACAAACAAAACGGAGCACGGTGTGGTTATCAAGGCAGCCGAGGAAAGCGGAGAGATGGGGGCTCTCGATAATCTCAGTCACCGGCCATCCTATGGATCAGCGGACATAGTCTTCGACATTCAGGGAGGCAACGTCTCATACAGCCAGGCTTATGCGAACTGCAAGGCGTTCCCAGCACTCAAGTCTGGAGACCGCTACTTCCGACTTGAGGAAGTCCAAACAACGACCCGCCATCTGTGACAACAACGCATGCCCAGGCATATGGGCATGACAGTTACTGGTGTGCACCTGCTGTGCGATCACAGCCTGAATCTGGATGCAGAGCTGTGCGTCCTAGTTATGCGGTCTGCAACAGCCACAACCAAAGCGTAAGACTCTTCAACAGGACGGTCTCTAGAAAGCCGGGGCCTATCCAGGCTGGTTTTCCTATAGGCCTCGAGAGAGTCGGTTTTAGACTACCCCAAAAGCAAGATCACAATAGATATCAACGAGTTATAAATTCTCGCCGGCTCTTGATTTAGCTCCTCTCACAAGTGCCTAGGACAGCGATTTCTGGCAGCGAGAGAAACTCCTGATCAAGGCCTCGGACCGCGCACAACTCAGCGAGCTTTCGAAGCTCTGGCATATCCGCAAACTCGTCACCCCCTAGGGGCGCCTGACCTTCCTTTGCGGTAATCGCATGGTACTCATGTCCTTCTCCATTCAGCAGGTGGTCTCGCAGCGCTGTGTAAAGGGGGCTGAGCACCAGCTGAGGCAAGCGTTTAAGGAGACTCCGATAGATCCGGAACGCCTCCAGGTCGAAATCCCCCCAGAATTCGATGACCGGATGCGTGAGCAAGCTGCAGAGTTCAGCTACTTCTGGATTTCTCCGCAGTTGGATCAGGTCCGCCCAACTACCGCTCAAGAGGCTCTGCAGCTGTTTTCCATACGCCTCACCGCTCCTGGAAAGCCCGTATCCAAATGTCGCAATCAGTGCACAGCGCTCAGCCAACCCAGCTTCAATGGCACGTTCAAACGCCCAAGGGTTTTCAATGAGCACAACCCGCTCGGGCAGTGCCGGCCCGGCAGTCACCACATAAGGGATACGGTCAGGCTGAGCGAATAACGCTGGACAGAACTGGCGCATCGGAGCAACCGGGAGCTTGCCAACAACTTTCGACGATCCAAGCAGGTACTTGGTACTGATAACGAAGGCTGACTCATCCGTAGGCTGGCTAAGCTCCTTTCGCAGTCGGCCAAGACCCGCTGCGAGCCGATCGAGCATCTCAGGAGACAATCCGTCTGTTGCGAGGTGCAGGGACTCAAGCAGTACTTGCGAGTCCCTATCCAGCGCGCTGCGCTGCAATGCCGAACGCCAAACTAACAATGAGTCTGACTCGATAGCCGATGGCCTGCTAGCCAGGACTCTGACTTGACCAATAGGCTCACCATTGGCGGCCACGTTATCCAGCCAGCCCTGCTCCTTGAGCCTGATAAATCCACGCCGGACATCGCTATGGTGAAGGCCCAGATCCTTCCCCAGTTTTTCCAGCAGGCCGGCTGGTCTCAAGTACGCTCCTTTCCCGAGGCGCTTCCAAATCGCTGCCTGCAGCTCTGGTATCCGGTCGTCAATACTCACCGACCTTCCTCCGCTGCTTTAGCTGTACGAGCCACCCGGATGGCCTGAAAAGTGGCGAGGGTCTCTTGCCCTAAAACATCTCTCTCGCCAACTTCATTCAGGTGAGACCAAGCACGCATGTAATGCCCTTGCATCTCTCTGGCCACTACCAGAGCGGGGAATCGATTGAAATCGTTCTGATAGGCGGGATCATGGACAGTGACAATCAGCTGGAATCGCCCCGTAGTATCCTCAATGCCCTTCAAGGTTTCATCAATCAAGCTTTTCGAGGACAGGTGGGAAAATGCACCATCTAGGATAGTGAAGCCTGTGGACCGATCGCGCAGCCGCTGACGCTGCGCTCGCCCAACGGTTTGCCGGCGGATCTCCCTCTCCGTTATGAACTCTGAAAGCCGTAGGATCCAGAGGAAGGTAATGGCAATCCCCTGGCCAGAGCTCGCCATGTCGCGTTCCATCTCGAGGGGGGCCTCGCTCATAGCTGGCAGAACGAGGTAGATGCGGGGATTCACAATCACTTTCTGATAGAAGTTTCTGCGGATGTCGTCGCGCAGACTTTGTCTTAGGTGATCGCGCACAGAAGACTCTTTGGCCAGCTCGTTATCCTCGTAATTCTCAACGTCCTGGATAATCGACTCGATCAGCGCCTGGACACCCTCTGAATCGATGACCTTGGCATCAACGTGGAACCCAGCTCGAGTTACAGCCTTGGACGTCTGATCAACTTTAGGCGCGAGAATGGTACGCAGTGTTTTGAGGTTGTCAGGCAGTCGTAGCGTGAAATTTGTCAGCCAGCTACTGAGTCCGGCACGCTCCTCAGCCAGGTGCTCATCAGCAATCCTGTTGACCTTCATGTTCTCATCGAATGACACCTGGCTGGCCTGCAGCATCACAGTGACCAGTGGCGGGTTCTCGCGCGCTTGCCGTAGCTGGGTACGTGCCACCTCAGGCAACTTGAGGTGAGAGTCGCCCAATATCTTATCGGTAAGCTTGATGAAACTCTCCATGTGAAGCTGAAGGCCTTTTCCAGCCTCGCTGTAGCGTTGCCGCAACTGCTCAGCCTCTCCGGACGACAACAACTCACAGGCCTGATCCATGCTTCGGGCAAGGCCCATATGAGAGGAGTCACCCGCCGGGTGGAGCGCCCGATAGAGCTCATGGTTACGTAACTGCTCGGGGCTTATTGAGACCGGTTCAGGTATTACTTTCTTGCGCTCCAAGTAGCCACGCCGCACTTGTATGATCGACTCGTCGATGAGCCGCTCCGCCCTTCGAAGGGTCTCCTGTTCAGCACGCAGTTGCTCATCCTTCGTCTGGTTCTCTTTCAGAAGTGCTGCAATCGCCTGAAGGCGATCTCCTGCGAGCCCAAGCTCTGCCTGAATGGCTGCCAGCCTGACGTTCCCACCACTCGCCACAAACTGCGCCACACCCTCGAAATCAAATGCAGCTCTGCGCTGAGCGTACTCACGAGCACGCTCAAGCTGGCCCCTTACTTCGTCAGCCTTCGCCATGAAGTCCGGGCCATGCTCAGGGTGATCCGCAAAGCTTTGTAGACGACTCAAGCCATCAATCTGACGGGCCTGCTCAAGGGCCTTAACAAGCCGTTCCTGACTTCGTTTCCTAAATTGCACCAGCGTCTCGAACACTGACTCGTGGTCAGAGAGATCAACAGTAAGGACATCGAATTTGGTACTGGCTTCCTGGATCGTCAGGCTCAGCTCATCAGGCGACCTACCCTGCAATGCCTCTTCAACGGCACACATCGCCCGAATGGAAGTAATGGCATCGAACGATGCTCGCGTCTCCAGCCGGGGCATGACTTGGTCAAGCTCCTGGGCGAGCGCGAGCAACGTCGTATGCTGCTCAGGGACCCTATTCTCGATAGCTGCTGCTGCTTCACGCGCGACGGGCTCAATCAGCGAAGTCTGATCCCATCGCTCGATGGATTGGAGAACGTCCTGCAGCTTCGCGTCCTGGACAGCTATATCCTCGTCGACCCGGGTACGCGCTTCCAGAACGACTACCCAGGAGGCGTCAGGAGAGAGTTGGAGCAAATCTTGAAGGCTTGCCATGGCACGAATGGAAAGCCGGGCATCTTTCGACGCCCTATCTTCCAGTGCAGGCAATTCAGAGTGGAGTCGGGATATGGAACCACGTAGCTGTTCAGCCTGACGGGCCTTACCTTCGTCTATGGCCTTCGCAGCGACTGCAGCATTGACTTCCTGATCAGCGTCCCGCTCAAGTTCGACGAGTACGGCCTGGGCCTCATCAATACCTGCTTGAAGCCCCTCGACAAGACGAGCCAACTCGGCCACAGAATGCAGAATGGAATCCCAGCCAGCATTGGACGTAAGACCGAGCGTTTCAGTGGTAATCAGCCGAGACTCAATGGCCTGTTTAGCTTCCACTGAGGCACGCCTTTCGAGCCTGGGAAGATCCTCATCCAGCCCTTGGATGAAGGCTTTAAGCTCCGCACCGCGCTCAGGAATTCGACGCAAAATCGCATCTCGCGCCTGCTCTGCAGTTTGAGCGAAAAGCTCCTCTGCAACGAATCGATCAATGCGCGCCTGAAGCTCGTCAATCTGGGCCCGCAGCTCACTGAGCAAAACATCAAGTCGAGCACGCTCTTGCTGCAGAAGACCAGGGTCCAGCAAACAAGCCACCGGCCAGGTTTTGACACCGACGAGCCAAGTGACGGCCACACCATCTTGATAAGAAATCGAGCCGCTTCGGCAGAACTCACCAAGCGGGCCTGCCACAAGTACGGGGACATCGATTTCTGCCTGAGCCAGGCGCCCTGCGACTTCGGCTGCAGCCTCGACACTGTGAAGCACCGGGGCAAAAATCAAAGCAGAGAACAGTGATAGAACCGTTTCCTTGCGCGCTTCGCCGAGCTCAAGCGAATCAATAAAGGCGTAAAGTGGCTGAGCAGTAGTTCCCGCAACATCCATAGCAGCACGTGCGGTCGAGCTCGGTACCACCGGATCCTTGTCGAGGATACGGCGCCGCTCACCAACGCGCTCATACTCGTCGCGCATCTCAGCCAGCGCCTGCTCTGCAGCTGAGCGAGATGCACGCCATTGTTCAAGCCAGAGCCCCGGCTCCAGGCCAACCACCTCAGACCTAAACACCTCCACTGCATCAAGCTCTGCTTGGATGTGAGTCAAAGCACCTAGGGCGTCTTCTCGCCGAAGCTTCGCGGATGCGAGCTCTGCTCCAATCCTGCCTATCAGACCGTATGGATCTTCATTCAGGAAGTAGGAGTCGTAGGCCTCTGCCCCATCGCGATGCTCGGCAACGACGTGCCGCTGAGCGAGCATAGAGTCCAAACGCAGCCCGTTTGCGGATATCACTTCGTCGGCGTGAGTCTTCTTTTGAGATCGATACGCAAGCCACTCACCAGGGTGCGCGCTGGGGAAGTGCTGCTGAAATTGCTCGATCGCCGCCAGGTCGGGCTGGAGGGCTGCCAAGGTTTGCTCATTCTGGCGGAGCGAAATTTGAGCGTGTTCGAGCTCACGCTGTACCTGCGCTTCCAAACCCTCGGTCGTAGCTCCCTCGAAGCGCAGACCAAACGATGTCCCAGCCTGCCAATGCGTTTCTGCACGCGCCAGCAATTCCTTCCTGCGACCCAATGCGAGACGAATGGACGTTTCTCGCTCGCCTAGCTGTTTTCTCTCGGCTGCTCGAGCGTGAAGCCATTGAGCAGGGTCGCTATTTGGATACGTTTGGCTGAACGTTTCCAGCGCTTTGATAGCTCCGGCGAGTGACCTCAACTCATCAGAATAGTGGTCCCGCTTAGACTTTGCCTCATCGAGCTCTCTGTGGACTTGCTGCTCCAGCCCCTTCGCAGACTCGCCTGCGAAAATTTCATGGAAAACTCGAGTGTCGGGGAGGTAGTGGGTCACCGTGGAGTGACTCTCTCGAAGCCGCTCGAAATCGGATTTGGCTCGCTTGTGCTGCTGGACCAGCCTAGCGACAAGGCTTGCTTGGGCCTCTTGCTTACCGTCTGCCTCCTCTAATTGTTGCCTAGCCTCGACCTCCTCGCGCTCCAAGTCGGCTACCAGAATACCGGGTGAAACATCCTCACCGTGCTCAGCCTGGAATTCTTGCCACTTCAAGAAGGTTGACTGATGCTCTGACGTGACCCTGTTGTGATGATCGAAGTCCCGGTTCGCGCGCAATAACTCTTCTGTTACTGCCGCTTCCGTACCTGCGGGGTTGGCCAGCTCCTGTTCACTGAAGTAGCCGCTTTTCTGAAGCATCTCCCACGCTACACCGCCGCTTCTGAGCCCCGACTCCTCATGACTTAGCTCCGTAGATCGTCCTTGGAGCGCCCCGGCTTCTTCCTCCAGGGTACGGTTCTGCACAGCGATAGCCGCTCGCTGCAAATTGCTGTTCCGGATTTCACGACGGGCTGGGTTGGTGTCCGCGTGATCCCTTGCCCAAGCGAAGGCTGCATTCAACTGTGTGATCACTGCCTCGCGATCAGACGCTGCTTCATCACTCATCGCGTCGAAGCAAAGCGTGATCGCATCAGGCAGGTTGTAAAGCTTCGCAGGATGGCCGCCACGAGCAGGGATAAAACGAGGAAGGTTACAAGACAAATCAATAGCTTGTGATTTCTGCGCTTTCGTATCCGGTCGTGCACTCAAGACCCGTACCACTCGCTGATTAAGAGCCCTTACCGGCTCATTCAGCAAGGATGCGAGCCCCTGGTCGGTGATCCACCATTCCTCGCGCTGCAGAAGCATGTAGTGGAACAGATCTGGATCCTCTACCGCAGGAGGACGGGGAGAGCCTGGGATCGGATTCTTGAGCACGGCGTCTTCAAGAACGCAAAGCTCTTCGATCAAGGGCCGCCGCGTGGCGTGCAAATCCGCTTGTGCGGCCTCAATTTTCTGCACCTCTTCGTCAAGATCTCTAAGGCGCTCAAGAACTCGTTCGGCCTCATCTAGTTCGCGCGCGGTCTCTTTGGTTCGCTTGCGTGCCCGGACCACGCTGCTAGCCTTTTCATGGATCGTGTCTTCGATTCCACGCTCATCCTCCTCGCCGTAGCTACCCATCACATCTGCGAGCAGCTCGGGAGCGAGGTGCTTGTAGAACAGCTGAGCGCTGTAGTTGCCCGTCTTCGACTCCACCTCGAAGTAGGTGCTTGAGCCTTCCGCAGCGTTCGCGGCCTGGTAGGCGTACTGCTGCAGAATCGATGCAGCGTCAAAGTGCTCAGAGATGAAACGCCGCCACTCCTCGTCTTGTCGCTCTTTCTGGTTGGAGGGAAACAGGCCTGGGCGCTTCCTCAAACACTCCAAAAACTCTTCGCGAGTCACTATGTCGGTAATTCGGCCACTTTCTATACCCAGGGGGCAGTCATCAAACGTTCCCCGGTATGCATAGAAATCGAAAGTCCTGCCGTCCCTAGCATTGCCATACATACCGAAGACCATTCTTTCGCCGTCACTGGGGCCAATGAGTTCCTGCAGCAGGTCCTCGTGGCCCGGGTTGCGGTGCGTGATCTCGATACGTAGGTGCGTGAACGCACCGTAAGATTCTGGTGCGGCATGCTTTCGCATCAGCTCATTGAGCTTCTTGGTCTTGCCGGCCAGCATCGCCAGTATCATCAACACCATCGTGCTCTTGCCACGTCCGTTAGGGATGTTGAGCGCGGCATGGTAGCCACCCAGCAAGAAGCGATTGCAGGGCCAGTCTGGCCTCCAGGGAGCTTTGCGTCGATGGTTCAGGAAGTTTGAGACCTCAAACGCGTGAATCAGGGGCATCGTCTTCTCCTACGGAAAGCTCCTCGTAGCCATTAATCAGCGATTGAGCTCGAGTCAGAAATGCTTGATCTGCCGCTGGCATCAGATAGCGCAAGGACCGATCAGCAATACCGGACATGTCCACGGCTGCCACTAGTGACTGACGCCAAATACCGTCCTGGTCGGTCTGTTCGATCATTCGGTATTGCTTCATGAGCTTGAAGAACCGTCGCGCAATCTGAGGGATGCTCGCTCGCTTCTGCCAGTAGTCATCCCAGAGCAAGCCCGCTTCGCCTTCTGGACGGCCGGTATTCCCCATCGTCTCGACATCGGTCTTGAGCTGAATAATGAAGTCGGCCTCTTTCACCAGAGCATTGCGCCAGTTGTAGAGATTACCGACGGGTCGATCGATCCGATCGTAGAAGAAGTACTGAAGGGTCAGCCAAAGCCTCGCGATCCAAAAGACCGAAGAGCTTTTGTTCAGCTCCACCGCCTCATCATCAGCATTCCGTTCTCGACGACGATCACGGAAATCAGAAAAGAACGCTTTGGCGTCAACGTAGGACGGCGACTCCTCTCCAAATCGGCGACAGAGGATGTAGTAAACGATCGGGCGCCCGCTCTGGTCAGGAACACCCAGGTCTGCGATGCCGTCCAGGACACGCAATCCCAACCCCTGACCGGAGAGAAACTCGTCGAAGTCATCAAGCACCGACTGCCTGCAATCGAACAAGATCCGAGCAGCACGTATCTCATCTGGATATGCCGAGCGCCCTATGGGCCGAGTGGAGAGTTCCCGATGCTTGAGTAGTATTGAGAACACGAAGCCTTGCTCAGCTGGGGACATCAGGCACCTCCAGAGACAAAATCGGATTGCTGGTGACCAGAACAGAGCTGTCCGAAAATACTTCGATCAGCTCGTCCTGATGCAAGACACGAATACTTTGCTCGCCCACATCGAAGACTTCGGGGTAGGAATAGGCCCCCGTGAAATCGGCAAGACCTTCCGCCCCCTCGTAGACCAGCCCTTCAAGCCGCAGCAGCTCCTCAAGCGGTTTGGGGCCTGACTTCAGCGAACTGACTATCAGCTTGGCATTGCGCAGCAAAAACTCGTGCACTTGCTCAGCGTGGTCATCTACCTGGTCGGTCTGGCGGAACGACAGCTTGGGCGGAGCAGGGAGGCTCTGGACATAGAGCTTCGATAGGCTGACTTCGCCGGCGACGAGGTCAGGGCTGAAGAAGGCGAGATCGGGGGCCCAAGGGACAAAGTCGGCAGTTGCAGCCTCGAGTTGCTCAAGGAACCCATCTGTTCGCGAATGTAGGGAGTTGACGAGCTCCAGGAAGCCAATTGATGGGCTACGGACTGTTTGCGCCTGCTGCGCTTCAGTCAAAAAGTGCACGAACCTCCGTGAAAGGCTCTCCGTCGCCTGGAGAACCCTTTCCATTTCCGCCTGAAGGTTGCTCAACTCGTAAGAGATGCCGTTAGAGGCCTTCCACAGCTCAAAAGCATCTACTACGGGCGGTGAGAACAGGTACCGCATTGCCTTATCTACAAGGCCCGTAGCTTCCCGAAGAGCGCTGCTAATGGTGGCACCTTCTCGAATTAGCCCATCTCGCAGGTCGGTGTACGCAGGGCGTTCGGAAACATCAGCGATTTGCCGAGCCTTAGTCGCAAGGTCTCGAAGCATCTCCCGGCAGAAGCGGGGGATATCCGCAAACTGACGCCTCTCAAGTGCGGCCAGCAGACGCTGGGCATCAAGGTCGCTGTAGAGCCAGCTGTCCTTGAGCTCGGCGACACGAATGAACATTCGAGCGTTATCGGTCAGGCCCACTTGTCGTAGGCTGCTGTCGAAAATGAGGAGCGGTGTGGTATCGCTCGTACTCGCGACGCCAATTCCCTCTGTAGTCTTGACTCCGAAGCGGATTTCGCGCGGATGCGAGAGCGACAATACGCAGTGTTCCAGGGTTGCCTCATCGACCGACTGCACATCCTCGCTCGCGAGCTGTCGTAGCTGCTTGAGCGAGACCAGAGCCTGACCTTGATCCAGTTCCCACTGCCCAAGCGCAGTGATCAAGGAGATGGCGAGATGAAGGTTGTGCGCCGCCGTCTCAGGCACTTCGGGAACCGAGACATTGCTGCCAGAGCTTCGTGCCTGGTGGAAGTCGAGCAGGCGCGAGACGGCCGCGACAAGTCGAACCTCCACCGGTAGGTCGGGCGGTGTTTCGAGCGGTGAGACCAGCGGGCTTAAGGTGGCGCCCAGTGCCTCAGACGGTAAGTCGTCCTCGAACAAATCCATTGTTCATACCCTCCGCGGCGTAGCCAGGTAAAGGCCTAGCTAGACCGCACAACGCCATCTCATATGCCTCTGCGGCACTGAAATGTCAAATTGACGGCATGCCACGGACCTGGCCTGATGTGGGACGACTACTGCCAGCGATCCAGCTGCGGCGCGCGGTCATGACGCAATGACTTGCCAGACCAAAGACCCGGTTAGCAAACGCAGGACGTTCGGCATCCATACATGGATGCTGTTAGGTTCAGCAGCCGGGAAAAAGCGCGAGCGCTAAAAGGAAAGCTGCCGGCCGGCGTGCTCAGTACCAAACTGCCCCGGCAACACTTAGGAAGAGGTGCTCATGAAGTTACAGGCATATCGGCTGCAGAACTACCGCCGGCTGCGCGATGTTGTCATCGAGCTCGATGAAGAAATTTCTATCTTTGTCGGCGCCAACAACAGCGGGAAGACGTCCGCTGTCCAAGGACTGTACTCAATGCTCCGCGGCGAAGTGAAGAAGTTCGAGCTCTTTGACTTCAGTGCGGCGCTGTGGGCTGAGATCGACGCGGTCGGCAGAACTCCTCCTGGCGATGAGGATGCGCCCAAAAGGTTACCGTCCATCCTCTTGGATCTCTGGTTCCGCGTCGGTGAAGACGACCTTGCCACTGCGATGTCGCTGCTGCCGAGCACTGAGTGGGACGGCAAGTGCGTCGGGATCCGGGTGGCGTTCGAGCCTCGGGATGCCCACGAGCTCGTCTGGAAGTTCCATGAGCTACATGAGAAGGCCAACAACGCAGCTGTCGCGCTTGCGGCCAAGCGCAAGGCCGCCGGGGAGCAAGCCGTGGAGGCGGGCGCGGAAGACGCGGCTGCGGTGGTGGCCGAAGCCGGCGAGTACAAGCCTTGGCCGGAAAGCCTGACGAAGTACCTCACCAAGGAGCTGAGCAAGGAATACACCTTCCGCTACTACGTGCTCGATGAGCGGGCTTTTGTCGGCTATCAGGCAAAGGAGGCCGACTACGAGCCGCTACCCCTAGGCAAGGACCCGGGCGGTGCGGCCATTCTCAAGTCGTTGGTGAGGGTCGATTTCCTGCGCGCGCAGCGGCACCTCGATGACCCGGATGCCGGTAGCTCTGATCGCGCCGAGAGCTTGTCTCGGCGCCTGAGCAGGTTTTATCACCGCAACCTAGAGAAGCGTGGCGACGACCATGCGGCTCTCAAGGCGCTCGATACCTCGGAGAATGAGCTGAACTTCCATCTGAAGGAAGTCTTCAGTGACACCCTCAAACGCCTGGCCAAGCTTGGCTATCCGGGCGTCAACAATCCCGAGATTGTGATTCGGGCGGCCTTGGATCCGACTACTGTCCCGGGGCAAGACGCCAAGGTTCACTACGTGATCCCGGGCGTGGCTTCCGCCCAACTGCCAGACAGCTACAACGGCCTGGGTTTCAAGAACCTGGTCTACATGGTGGTTGAGCTACTCGACCTGCACGAGCAGTGGAAAGCCGAGGAGGACAGGCGAGCTCCACTTCATTTGGTCTTCATTGAGGAGCCTGAGGCGCACCTGCACGCGCAGATTCAGCAGGTCTTCATCAGGAACGTTTTGCGCCTCCTTGAGGACGCTAACGATCACACGACTTTTTTCCACACGCAGCTCGTCATCACCACGCATTCCCCGCACATCCTCTATGAACGCGGATTCTCGCCTATTCGGTACTTCCGCCGCGTCAGCGACCACTTGGGCCATCACACGGACGTGCGCAATCTGTCGCTATTCAAAACGGGCGCGTCAGACGCTCCAGCGCGCGAATTCCTGCAGCGGTATTTGAAGCTGACGCACTGCGATCTCTTTTTTTCCGATGCGGTGATACTGGTGGAAGGCAACGTCGAGCGTCTGCTCCTGCCTGCAATGATCGAGTTGGCGGCCAAGCGCCTGCGTTCTTCCGCCCTAACCATCCTTGAAGTCGGTGGCGCGTTCGCACATCGGTTTCAGGAGCTGATCGCCTTCATTGGGCTCACAACACTGGTCATCACGGATTTGGACAGCGTGAAGGTCAAGACGGACGCCGAGAAGGCCGCCGCACAAGACACAGGCGCGGAGGGAGCCGTTGACGGAGATGACGAGGACGACGACCTGAAGCCCTTCGAGCTTGAGGACGACGACGAGGCAGAACCGGGTGGCAAGAAAAAGTCCAAGAAGCGTGGCAGCACCTGCCATGCACACGTGGAAGGTGCCGTCACGTCCAACCAAACCCTCATCAGCTGGATCCCGAAGAAGCGGTCGATTAAAGAGCTCTGGGAAGTCACGGCGGAGCAAAAGACGCTGTCGCTGGCTGAGGATTCAAACGCTGAGGTTCGGGTGGCCTATCAGACCAAGGTTTCGGTGACGGTGGGGGCGAAGACATCGCAGCTCTGCGGCCGCACCCTTGAGGAGGCCTTTGGTCTTGAGAACGCGGACTGGTGCCAGGCTGAGGCCAACCGGGCGGTCGGCCTCAAGCTCAGGCGCGCACCGAGCAGCCCCGAAGAACTGGCTGAGAAGTTACACGATAGGGTGGTCAGCAAGAACTTCGACAAGACCCGCTTTGCGCTGGAGGTCCTCGCAAGCGGGCCGCTCAATGGCTGGAAGGTTCCCGCGTACATCGCCGAGGCCTTGGCTTGGCTCGAAGCCAAAGTGGCCCACGAGCTTGAGGCGGACGCCGCCATCGCCACCGAGGTCGCGACTATTGAGCCGACTGCAGCCGATGTTGTCGCTGTCATTGTTGCCCCGGGACAGACGGCATGAGCAGACGAATTGATAGCCCAGATACCGACGCCGACCGCGAGATCCACGCATGCATTGCCGCGACGCCTCCGCAGCCCTTCGTGGTTCGTGCTGGGGCAGGTTCCGGCAAGACCACCTCCCTCATCAAGGCGCTGGACTGGGTGATGTCGGAGCACGGCGCCAGCATGCGGGCGAGGAAGCAGAAGGTCGCGTGCATCACGTATACCGACCTTGCCGCCAATGAAATCCTGGCGGACGTCAACGATGACCCGCTGGTTCATGTCTCGACCATCCACAGCTTTTACTGGTCTATTGCCAAGACGTTTCAGGCCGACATCAAGGTTTGGCTGCAGAACGACATCCGCAGGCGGATTTCCGATCTTAAAGAAGAGTTTGAGAATTACAGCTCGCGTGTCCGGCAGACCACGCGAGACAGGAACAAGGCCGACCAAGAGCGCTATGCCCGAAGCCTAGAGGCTGTGGCCGGCGTCAGGACGTTCAACTACGGCATGGGCAGTGACTACGCCAAGGGCATACTCGGCCACGAGGACATCCTTCAGCTCGCCGACTTCCTGCTACAAAACCGCCCGCTGTTTCGACGGGTCGTGGCGCTGAGCTACCCGTTCGTGTTTATCGACGAGAGTCAGGACACGTTCCCGGGCGTGGTGAAGTCTTTCAAGGAAGTGGAAGCCCAGATGCAGGGCAAGTTCTGCCTTGGTTTTTTCGGCGACCCGATGCAGTCGATCTTCATGAGAGGCGCAGGGGACATCCAGCTTGAGGACCATTGGAGGGCCATCACGAAGCCGGAGAACTTTCGCTGCGCCAAGCAGATCCTTGACGTCGCCAATGCCGTGCGCGCGCAGGGCGACGGTATGGAGCAAGTCCGCGGGCTGCACGAGAGGGTCGATGGGGGCCTCAAGCTGGTGGAGGGGTCGGCCCGGATGTTCGTCTTGCCGAACACGCTGAACCGAACCGAGGCCTTGGCAAGAGTCCGGGCGTGGAGCTCGGCGACGAACAACGACGATGGTTGGACAACCCCAGACATCGCAGTCAAGATTCTTGTCATCGTGCACCGCATGGCGGCAAACCGGCTCGGCTTCGGCGGCATCTACTCGGCGCTGAACGACAAGACGTCGGATGCCATGAAGCAGGGGATGCAGGACGGCACCGGCTGGCCCGTTCGACCCTTCCTAAGTTTTGCGCTACCGATCATTGCAGCTGTGAAGGCCGGCAATGAGTTCGCGGCTATAAACCTGCTCCGGGAGTTCAGCCCGCGCCTGGCGCCTGCGGCTCTGACCCGCCAACGTGCCGTGGATGTATTGCGAGAGCTGCATGCTGCTGTATCGAGACTTGTGGCCATGCTGGATGAGGCAGGGACCACCATTGGTGACATAGCTCTCCATCTCTGTGACACGGGTCTTTTCAAGTTCGATGAGCGCTATGCGCGTGTTCTTGGGTTTTTCAGAGATGTTGCTGACGCCGTTCAGGAGTCCGAGGCTGCTGATGCAGTTCCGGCTGAAGGATTATCCTCGGACGCGGCAATGGCCAAGTTCCTCAATTGCTCTGCGCAAGAGCTTTTGCCCTATGAACGCTATGTCTCAGAAGGCTCCCCCTATGCCACGCAGCACGGCGTGAAGGGAGCGCAGTTCGAACGCGTCATAGTGGTGATGGACGAAGAAGAAAGCGACTACCGAATGTACGACTACGTGAATCGCCCCGGCTTTTGTGGAGGCCGTTTCGTTTAAGTCAGGCCGCCATGGCCTGACCTGCTTGTTGCTGGTGGAAGTTTGCCTCAGCCTCCGCAGGCGGGATATAGCCGATTGAGCTCAACAGGCGCTGGTGGTTGTACCAGTGCACCCATTTCAAGGTCGCCATCTCAACAGCCTCGCGGCTCTTCCACGACTGGCGGTAAATCAGCTCGGCCTTGTACAGCCCGTTGATAGTCTCAGCCAAGGCGTTGTCGTAGCTGTCGCCCTTGCTGCCAACCGAGGGTTCAATACCGGCCTCTGCCAGCCGCTCGGTGTAGCGGATCGAGACATACTGGCTGCCACGGTCGCTGTGATGGATCAGACCACCCGTGCAATGCGGCTGGCGGGCATACAGGGCTTGCTCCAGAGCATCCAGCACGAAGTCGGTCTTCATGCTGGTACTGACTCGCCAGCCAACGATCCGCCGCGCAAACACGTCAATCACGAAGGCCACATACAGCCAGCCCTGCCAGGTCGACACGTACGTGAAGTCCGACACCCACAGCTGATTTGGACGGTCGGCATGGAACTGGCGCTGCACACGATCCAGCGGACAGAGCGACTTGTCGCCGGCCACCGTTGTTCGCATGACCTGGCCGCGCCTGATGCCCTGTAATCCAGCCCGACGCATCAACCGCTCCACCGTGCATCTGGCCACCTCGGTGCCTTCTCGCCGGAGCTGCTTCCAGACCTTCATCGCGCCATAACACTGCATGTTGGTGTCCCATACACGCTGGATTTCCAGGATCAATGCGTCATCGCGTCGAGCACGGCAGCAACGTAATGCCGGGTTGCGCTGCTGAGCCGCGTGCCTGCGGTAACCGGACGGGGCGATCTGCAAGACACGGCAGATCGACTCGACCCCGAGACGGTCACGATGCTGATCGACAAATGCCCTCAGGATTTGGTGCGGCGGTCGAGCTCCGCCTGGGCAAAATACGCACTGGCCAGGCGCAGAATCTCGTTGGCTTTGCGCAGCTCGCGGTTCTCGCGCTCCAGGGCCTTTATGCGCTCGCGCTCTTCGCTGGTCTGACCAGGGCGCTGACCGGCATCGGTCTGCTGGCGGCGAATCCAGCCATGCAGGGTTTGCGCTGCGCAGCCGATTTTCGGCGCAATGGCCTCAATGGCCGCCCACTCGGAGGGGTAGTCGTTCAGGTGTTCCAGAACCATGCGCACAGCACGTTCACGGACTTCGGGGGAGTAGGTCGTAGTCTTTCTCATGGCCTCATCTTCTCAAGAGTTGGGGCCTCCACGAAACCCGGGGCGATTCAGTGAGCCAAAACCTGTACCGACTGCGCACTCTTACACTGCGTCTTCTCCTGGAAAAGGATGATCGAGCGTTGCTGGACGACCTGCAGCGCATCCAGGAGCTTCATCAGAACCTCGATAAGTTCCAGAGCGCCTACAGCAAAACCGTCAGTGGGCAGAAGCAACAGACCCTCTACGATGCTTTCGACTCTGCTGAGCGCGCCTATCTCAATAGCCACACTCAAGTGGTTGAGTTGATGCAGTCGCAGCGCGCAAGCGATGCGAAAGAGGTTGTCAATCGGGATATGAATGCTCAAGCCAATGCAATGGCGACCGCATTGAGCGAGCTGACCCACTACCACGAGCAGGAAGCGCTTCGTGCCTCCACACAAAGTGGCACCGTGTTCAATTCCGCGAAGATGATCCTATTCGTTTGCATTGTGTTGACGCTCGCGATGGTCGTGCTGCTTGCGATGCTGCTTACTCGCAGTATCGTTAAGCCGTTGGGCGAGGCAGTCGACTTCGCACAGCAGATCGCCTCAGGGGATCTTGTAAGTCAGTGCGTTGCGTATGGGGCAGACGAGCTATCCCAATTACAAGAAGCACTGAACAAGATGCAGGAGAGTTTGCGCCAAGCCGTGCATGGTATGGCGGACTCCTCCCAGCAACTCGCCGCCACTGCCAGCGAGCTCAACTCCGTCACGCTGAACGAATCTAAGGCACTGACTCAACAGAATGCCGAAATAGAAATGGCCGCCACTGCCGTAAACCAGATGACCTCTGCAGTCGACGAGGTCGCCCGCAATGCTGTGAACACCTCCGAAGCCTCCAACCAATCCAGCCAAAGTGCGGAGGTAGGACGTCGGGAGATGCGTCGCACGGTGGACGCGATCAGCGTATTAGCAACCGAAGTAGATGAGACATCCAGCAAGATCAGCGCTCTTGCCGAAAACATCCGCGAAATCAGTTCCGTACTGGACGTCATCCGCTCAATAGCGGATCAGACCAATCTCCTGGCCCTGAATGCTGCCATTGAAGCGGCACGTGCGGGAGAGCAAGGGCGGGGCTTTGCCGTGGTGGCCGACGAAGTCCGTATGCTGGCGCAGCGCAGTCAGCAGTCGACGCTTGAAATCGAGAAAATGATTGGCTTGATCCAGACGGAAACTGAACAGTCCGTGCGCGCCATGCTAAACAGCCGTGACAGCGCCATGAGTACCATGACGATGGCGGAATCGGCAGGGCAAGCACTGGACGAGATCACTCACTCCATCACACAGATTAGCGAGCGTAATCTACTGATTGCCAGTGCGACAGAAGAACAGGCATCTGTGGCTAAGGAGGTTGACCGTAGCCTCATCAATATCCGTGACCTGTCAATGCAGACTATTGCAGGAGCGAACCAAGCAAGCACAGCCAGCTACCAACTCTCGCAGCTTGCAGCTCGCTTAAATGAGATGGTAGGGCGATTCAAGATCTAAGAGCTGGCCAGGGAGGCGCTCCAATGTCCACACGACGACCTAAGAGCTCGCGTCTAGCATCGTAGACAATTGGCGATTAATCGTTTAAGTCATTCTTTAGGGCGACGTGCCCCACTGGCTAGCACCTCTCAACACAGGTAAAACTACCAAGCTAGCGTTGGCTACAGCAATGTTGGAAAGTAAACCTTGAGGGTGCTTTAGACATTGCTCGTGGCTAACCGTGAGCTGTTTTGGTAAAAGAAGGCTTAATACATCAAGAAGGGCGAGCTAAGCCTTACATGGCTGCTCGAATAGAATTCGACCTTCAAAATCATCAAGGGTGCCGTGTCATGCCCTATGGGCCATCTCCGAAGCTAAACTTAAAGAGTATCATTCTTTTATTCGCCTTTTTCTCAGTGGCTGCAACTGTTCTCAATGATCTCCTAGTGACTTACCGCATTCAGAAGCAGACACTTATACAAAATGCACTGGAGTCGAATAGCGCTTACGCGGCAAAAATAGCAATCAGTATTAATGAGAGCCTCATATCCGACCTAGACAAGCTCAAGTATAGCGCGGAGATGATAGGTGCTAGCCCGAGCGCCGAGATCATGAGTGCGGAAGCTGATCGTCTAGTTCGGCAGGATGGGAGCTTCAACACGGTAATCGTGACCAACGAAGCTGGGGTCATAATCGCAACCCAACCAGACAACCTTAAGATTATCGGGCAGAAACTCCTTTCACTTGAACCTATTGAACAGCGCCGTGAGATGGTGAGCAGAGCTTACTGGTCGCTCAAAGGCAATCTTATTATTTTTGTCTCATATCCTATCTGGGGTGATGGCGGCAAGTATCTTGGGTTGATTGGAGGTACGATCTACCTAGGGGTTCAAAACTCGCTTAACACAATAATAAACCATCATTTCTATCGTGATAATTCGTACGTTTATCTTGTCGACGATAAGAGACGGATACTTTCGCACCCACAGGCGGAGCGCATAGGTGAAATTGCCAACAACAGCCCCGTTGTTGAGGCCTTATTAAAAAATGACAGCGGATCCGTGCAGGCTACAAACTCGCAGGGGCGCGAAATGTTGGCAGGTTATGCTCGCGTGACAATAAGTGGCTGGGGTGTGGTGTCTCAGCAGCCGCTTGAGGAAGTGGAAAATTCTGTTAATGAGCTGATCTATAAGCAGATGATCACTATTATTCCGACGAGCCTACTGGGGCTGTTTTTTATCTGGTGGGTTGCCACTAAAATCAGTCTTCCGCTGCAGCAACTTTCAGAAAGTGCGTCCAACCTTAGTGGTGTCAACCATATCCTTAAGATCAGAGCTTGGTATCAAGAGGCATGGAAAATACGAATCGCACTGCTAGCAGGCGTTGAGTCAATGCAGCAGCAAATTGGCACTCTAGATCATCAGGCCAAAAGTGATTCACTTACTCAGTTGGCCAACCGAAGAGCTTTTGAGGATATTCTGGAGATTTGGCAGGCTACGGGAGCTCCGTTTTCCGCAATAAGTCTGGATATTGATCACTTCAAACGAGTCAATGACACGTTTGGTCACGACGTAGGAGACTCAGCACTTCAACAAGTAGCCGCCATTCTCAAAAATACATGCAGGGCAAAGGACCTGCCATGCAGAGTGGGGGGAGAGGAATTTTTCATATTACTTCCTGACACCCCCCTTACGGCGGCAGCAGATGCTGCAGAGCGGATTAGAAGCACCATCGCGACAAGCTATATTGATCCGGTTGGCTACATTACGGTTTCATTGGGAGTGACATGTTCGATGCTCAACGCAAGTACTCCTTTAACACTCAAGAAGGCTGACGAGCTTCTTTATCACGCCAAGCAGACTGGGCGTAACAGGGTCGTTGTTGATCTTCAATATGCTGGGGAGAGTATTGAGGTCTGCCCATCGGTTGCCGAGTAGCGTAACAGCTCCACTGGGCGACTGTGATTTTAGATAATTTGCCGTGCTTAAGTACCAGAACATCTGATGCGCTGGAGGGAATAGAACATGGCTAAATTTAGAAAAGTCAAAAAACACTCAGCAATCTTCAATTGTCGCCCTATCGCCAAAACGCTTCTTATTGCGCTTATTCTTCAGAGGAAGCTTATCAGAAAAGGTAGTGCCTACATGGTGTGCGACCCTGAAACGATGAGAATAGTAGCGCCTTACATTACACGCATACGCTTGAGGGGGCGCTCGGGAAGGCTTCTTATTGAAATAAATTCTAGCAACCGTCAGCCCATACAGAAATAAGCGCCCCAAATATAAGGAACCATGCAGATGGTTATTTGCAGTAAAACACTGGTGGCCGACCCCCAAGATGAGAACTGTGTACTGGGATGGGCGGTAATCCAACGGGAACCTTGGTCCCTCATTGCGGTTGTGGGCTCACGCGAGACTGCTTTACATATGGCCAAGATGAAAGGTGTTGATCATGTCGTCGAGTATTGTACTCACCGACCAGGAACGGGAGAGTTCTCCATTCGCGCTCATCCAACCCCGTAGCTATCTAATGTCATAGTGGACTGGCAGATGTTAGGCATCTGCCTATACTGATGCGCGGTGATTTTGCTCAGGAAACCTTCTCTGTCGATGCGGCGACAACAGGAGTGAGTGACTATGGACACAGATACGCAAGTATTCCGCTTTTTGCTAAACAAGGGGCAGTTAGACCCTCAGCAGTACCATCACGTTGAGGAGATCGCTCAAGCCATCAACAGGTCCCGGAGGAAAAATCTAAGCGCAGTAGATGTGGAAAAGGCACTCCATGGCACTCGGTACCGGATGGCTAAGAATGTGTGTGCAATGGTGCCTGGCCACGAACAGCCTTACGAAATAGTCGAGTACAAAAACGGGGATGTCTCTGCTCGTGCCTGTATATTCGCGATCCGATACCCGCAAGACTATGGCTGGAAAGAGTGACAGCGCTGCGCACTGAATCTGCATAGCATGCCTCTTTAACCAAGCTTGTAGCCTCGTTGCCATGACGCCGGTACAAAAAGCGATGCGACAGTCAGCAGGCAAGCTGATAAGGCACTGAAGAGCATGGCGGGCAAGCCGAGTTTAGAGCCTAGACAGGCCCCAATAATGGCGCCTACCAACATCCCCGACCAAGGCACCAGTTGTACTCGCCAGCCATTATGGCGCCGACCCAGAAGCCATCGGCCCAGTCCTCTTCCGAACCGGGAGAGGGCTCCTGTTACGTAAGTCAGCCCTATCGGCATACCGTTAACCTGTTCCACGACTGCATTCAGCATGCCCATGGCGGTGGTGGCTCCTATCAAAGCGATGATCCGTGCGCCTTCTGGAAGCAACGCAGATATGGCCAGCAAGATTGAAACCAGTGCCAACAGAAAGGTTGAGCGTCTCCCCGCAAAATGTGCCAGCACTACTCCCAGTGCGTTCCCGCCTACAAAGCTCAGAACAGCAATCACCAACCTGCCTCCGGCTATGACATCCCCACTGCTGATCGCAACCGCCAACCTGGTGGTGTTGCCACTCATGAAAGACACAAAGTCACCGAGCGCCATCAGGCCAATGGCATCCGTCATCCCAGCCAAAACCGATAGAGCGGCAACCATTCCCATCCCTACTCGGGCACGGACCTTTCGCAGTTTCTCGCGCTTTGGATTGGAGCGTGCGTAGATCGAGGGGAGCATTGCTATTGCCTCAGTATTTCAGAGTCATGCTTTCTTGCAGGCACTAGTCGTTCAGGGCCGAGATTATTCGAGCCACTTTCGACTTAAGTGCTTCAGGTAGGGTTCTATACAGCCATACCAATTCATTCTCATCCTCTCTCAGGCAGTTCTCTTGCTCCCGCCTTCCTGATAGCGCGTACATGATATCTATGTTGTTGCGCTCAAGATTTTCCAAATACTGGATGTCAGGGGTACGTTTCCCACTCTCGTAAGCACGTTGAGTATTCTGAGTTACCTCGCCGAAAAGACCCATCTCTCGTTGTGATAGTCCCAGTCGGATTCGCTCGCTCTTTAGGCGTTCTCCAAAACCGCTTCGAATCAGCACCCTAGCCCCCTAGAACCATTTGGTGAGTAGATAAAGGGGCATCCCTGTCACCTTAAGGACCACCGCACTATGACGTTGAGTCGCTGAACACTCTCTGGTCATCCGCACCGCTGCCCAGTGGAAGATAAGCAGTTGCTCGCCAGAGAATGCCGGCTACCAATACCAACGGCAAGCGCCGGCTTCAAGCGATAAGGCTCTTGATCACTGCGAAGAAATGACTGAATCCACAACGCCATGGCGCCGGATGGAGCACCTCATGTGAGAGAAGATTCCGGAGCTATGCTGAGAATTCCGCTGGCTTACGGGCGCACAATTAGATGCGGCCAGACCCAGTGCTGATGTTTGAGCATCATAAATTTCTACCACTTTGGCAGAGAGGCAGCTCAATGGATAACAGGGATGCTCTTATCGACGCGGCCACGGATGCGCTTGAGAAACACCGTTCAGCCCGATCAGCACTCCTCAGAACTGATGCATCCGCTGACTCGGCCACTTTTAAGCGAACATCCATCAGGCAGGCCGTTGTCGCTATAACGTCCAGTTGGAGCTATCTGGAGGCCACTCTTTATCACCATGGTCGGCGACGCCTTGGCCGTAACTACAATGACTCCGTCGTCTTTGAAGCGAAACTGCGGGCGTTGGGCATCACGGAAGACGCGATATTGAACAGGGCCAGGCAACTGCGGATTGTTCAGCGTGACCTCATCCATGGTAAGGCGCTTGAACTCGGTGTTCTGGATCCAGGCAAAGCACACATCGCGCAGAACGAGGCGGAGAAAGCGGTAGCCCTAGCCTTGGAGATCCGGCAGTTGCTGGACGAGCCGGAAGGAGGCTCACCCCTTCCACGGTGATGTGTTGCTCCATCACCTCTCTTGAAACGGGGAATTGAATGGAAGCACTGAACCATGCGCCGAGTCGTGATCGCCGATGAACAACCCATCGTTCGCCATGCCCTCCGGCAGTTGCTCGGCGAGATGGGGCACGAGGTCGTCGCCGAGCGGGACGACGGTACCGATGCCCTGCAGGACTGCCTGCGCCTGCTCCCCGACCTGCTCATTCTCGACCTTGCCCTGCCCAGGCTCTCCGGGCTGGAGGTGGTCCGCCGCCTGCGCCAGCGGGAAAGCCGCATCGCCATCCTAGTTCTGACCGCACAGAGCAGTGAGCACTTCGCCGGGGTCTGCCTGCAGGCCGGGGCCACCGGCTTCGTCGGCAAGGAAGAACCCCTGGCGAGCCTGCGCGACGCCATCTCCACACTGCTGCGAGGCCACGGCTACTTCCCGAGCCAGACACTGGGCACCCTGGCGCCCACGGTAGTCCTGCTGTCGGAGGATGCGCAGTTGCAGAGCCTGTCCCCACGTGAGCTGAGTGTGCTGCGCTACCTGGCGGCGGGCTTCGGCAACAAGCGCATCGCCGACGAGCTCTCCCTGAGTGATCGTACCGTCAGTACCTACAAGGCCCGGCTGCAGCAGAAGCTCAACGCCGGCTCGCTGGCCGAGCTACTGGAGATCGCCTGGCGTATCGGCCTGGCGCCGGCGCTGCCATCCAGCCACGCAACCGGCGAGAAAGCCGATATCGCCACGCAGTTCCACCAGTTGTTCGGCGCCTTGCCAGTTCCCATGGCGATGCGTGATGCCACGGGGCGGCTGCTGGCCTGCAACCACGAGCACCTCGGCTTCAACGGGATGACGCCCGAGCAGGCCAAGGGAACCCTGCTGACGGATGTGCAGGCGCTAGCACCGGAGGATGCCCTGCGCTTGCACCAGGGTTACCTGCGGGCGTTCAGCGAGCAGCGCTCATTCAGCCAGGAAATCGAGGTTCAGTATCTGGGGCGGAACAAGGTGCTGCACGTCTGGGGAGCTCCCTGTCACAACCAGCAGGGCACGCTGGTTGGCATGCTCTGTTCCTTCGTCGATCGCACCGAGCACGAGCAGGATATTTCTACCTTGGTCGATGCCCAGCAGCGACGCGACGTGGAGCGACGCACGGCGGCCCATTACCTGGAGCGCTCCGGGGAATGCCTGGCGCAGCGCCTGGCCGAGCTGGACCGCCTGCTGCAGAGCTTCGATCAGCAAGCGCCCAGCGACCAGACACTGGCACAGGCACGCCTCGACATTGAGGATCTGCAACAGCAGGTACGGGCCATGCTCGACAGCGTGCGCTGCCGGTACGGCCACCTGCCACTGCGACCGCAGAGAACGGATCTGCACCTGCTGACCCAACAAGCACTGGGCGAGTTCAGTGAAGCGCAGGCCAGCCGGGGCCGGCCGGCCACTCTGCAGCACCGACCCAGCGCGCACCCGGCGCTGGCCTGGGTCGATCCGGCGCGCTACCGGCAACTGCTGGAGGCCCTGCTCAGGCATGCCGCGCCCCTCGGGCCCGACGCCGAGCTGCGTGAGTCGCTGGCGCGGGCCGGACACGGCAGGCTGCGGTGGACTCTGGACCTGAGCTCGACCCGCGCCGACGATGACCCGCTGGACATCCACGGCGTGCTGGCCAGGCGACTGGCCCTGTTGATGGGCGGTACCCTGGAGCGCAGCGTATCGGACGCTGGCATCCCGTCGCTGCACCTGGAGCTCGACCTGCCCCTGGCCCTGCCCATCGCCTGACCCTTCCCTGTAGTGCGTGCACTACAGCGTCTTCAGGATTCCCTGATCGTCTCTCCCGTCCCTCCGCCCGAGCATTGGCTCAGGTAACGGCCCGCGCATGGGCGCACTGGGCCGGCAAGGAGTGACGACATGAAACGCCTGCTTCCCAAACACCTTCCGCTGCTCGCGGATGGCCCCTTCGCACCACTCAGCCGCCTGTGCTGCGCCGTGCTGCTAGGCCTGGGCATCACCTATCTGGCCAACGCGGACACCCTGCCGCAAATACAGGATGTGGTTTCCGGCGCTGCGAGCATCTCGACCGATGGTTCGAGCATGCGCATCGACACCGGTACGCCCACCACCGTGATCAACTGGAAGGACTTCAGCATCGGCCCGGACAACCGGGTGCACTTCCAGCAACCTGACGGCAGCTCGGTGACCCTCAACCGTGTCACCGGTGCCAACCCTTCCGCCATCTACGGCGTGCTCACCTCCAACGGCAAGCTGGTTCTACTGAATCCCAACGGCATCTGGTTCGGCCCCAACGCCAAGGTCGCCACCCGCGCGCTGGTAGCCGGTGCCGGCATGGTCACCGAAGCGCAACTGGAGCAATTCGCCAAGACAGGCAAGCTGGACATCCAGCTCAAGGGCCTGGTGCGCAACGACGGCGCCATCACCGCGGCTGACCACGGGCTGGTGACGCTGCTGGGGGCGCAGGTGGAAAACGCCGGCGTCATTCAGGCGCGCAAGGGCCAGGTCAACCTGGCCACCGGCCCGCAGGCGACGCTGGACTTCCACGGCGACGGCCTGGTGAGCCTGGCGGTTGGCGGCCAGGCGGCAGCCGCGAACTCCGTCGACCCCGCGCTGCGCGGTGGGGTTTACAACAGCGGGCAGATTGAGGTCGGTTCGGGAGTGGTGGTCATGAGCGCAGCGCGTGCGGCCGAGCACCTGGAATCGGTCATCAGCAGCGGCGGCACCCTCTCGGCTGACTCGGTGAGTGACGACGGCGGCACCATCGTGCTCGGCAATGCCGAACACACCCGGGTGCAGGGCAGTCTCTCCGCACAGGGGCGCGACGGCGGCAGCATCAAGGTCCTGGGCGATAACGTGGAGCTTGCCGGCACTGCGAAACTGGACGCCTCCGGCACCCAGGGCCAGGGGGGGGCGGTACTGGTGGGTGGCAGCCTCCAGGGCCAGGGCAGCGAACCCGCCTCCCGTACCACCAATGTCGCCCAGGGTGCCCAGCTGAAAGCGGATGGCGCCGTGGCGGGCGGCAAGGTGGTGGTGTGGTCCGATGGCAGCACCAACTTCGCCGGCGACGCCAGTGCCAAGGGCGGCGAGCGCGGCGGTGTGGTGGAAACCTCCGGCCGTACGCTGAGCATCGACGCCCAGGCCCGGGTCGATGTCTCCGGCAAGACGCCCGGCACCTGGCTGCTGGACCCGGAGACAGTGGATGTCGACGACGCGGCCGCCAGCGTGATCGCCGATGGCCTGACCCGGGGCAACGTGCGTATCGACGCCAGCCAGGCGATCAATATCAACGCCCCCATCATCGTCAGTCAGGCCACCGACGCCTCGGGCAACCCGCACACCCTGGTGCTGATCGCCAAGGGCGCGGTAGGCACGCTGACCTCATACGAGGGGCAGGACAAGAGCAACGCCAGCGGCTCGGTCACCATCAGCGCGCCGATCCTGCTCAAGGACGGCAACCTGTTCATCGACGCCACCGGGGACGTGACCCTGCGCAACACAACCGCAGGCCAGAGCGGAGACCTGGCCATGCTGGGGCGCGCTATCATCGACCTCGGCAAGGGCACCCTGTGGATCGACACCTCCAACACCGCGAGCATTCGCCAGGAGGCCGGCACCGCCGTCCTGGCGGACAAGGTCGCCGTGCGCGGCGCCAGCGTGGTGATGGACAGCGCCCTGAACTTCGCTGGCACACTCGCGGGCGCCGCCACCAACGGCCGCTTCGTATTCCACCAGACCAACGCCAGCGGCAGCGCCAACCTGGGCAGCGTGGCTTCGCCCTACGGCAGCGTGCCGCAACACATGGCCGGGGTCAGCGTGCAGCAGGTCGAGCACCTGGGAACCCGCAGCCTGCACGCCGACGTCAACGGCATCGCCGACAAGGACGTGCTGCTCTCCATCGACGGCCAGGCCTTCGACTACCTCGTATTCGAGGCCACCGGCTATGTCGACAAGGACGGCCGCCCCCTGGTGAGCTACACGGATTCGGCCGGTGCCAGCCATCCCATCGGCGACTACCCGGACAGCTCGGACTTCCTGGTCAACGGCCTGGCCTTCACCGACGCCAACGGCGTGCAGTGGAAAGTGGTTCCCGACAAGGACAACCCCGAGACCCTGGCGCGCTTCTACAAGGACACCGGCAGTGGCTTCGTGGAAAGCAGCGAGGCGCCGGCCAACTTCAGCTTCGATGCCCACCAGGGGATCGCCATGATCGCGGTGCGCAATGGCACCACCTATGGCTGGGGCGTTTCGGGCTACGAAATCCCCGGCGCGCAGATCCACGAAGAGATTCAGCACGACCCGGCCGGCCATGGCTCCGAACAACTGGTCATCGCCCTGGGCGGGAGTACCACCGAAGTCAGGGCGACCCTGGCCTGGCTGCAGGACGACAAAGTCTGGGACAACAGCGTGCGCACGCCGCTGCTCGAAAATGCCCAGGTGCACTTCCTCGCCAACCAGGACCGCAGCGCCACCGCCGACCTCAGCGCCAACAAGGCCAACCTGAACATCCAGGTGCACGACCAGAGCCGTGTCTACGGAGACGCCAACCCGACGCTGACCCACTCGGAGTTGACCAGCCGCGACAACGCGCTGGCCGCCAGGGCGCTCGACGAGTTCGTCGACCGTCAATTGCAGCAGGACCGTTTCGCACACAGCGTGGAACTCTCCACGGCGGCCAGCGCCAGCAGCGATGTCGGCAGCTACGGCATCGAAGGTCAACTGTCTACCGGCAGCTTCCTCTCGCGGCGCTATGAAGTCCGCCTCGGCGAGGCGCGCCTGGTAATTACCCCGGCGCCCCTGGTCGTGCACATCGACGACAAGAGCAAGGCTGCCGGCGAACAGGACCCAGCGCTGACCTACCAGGCCGAGGGCTGGAAGTTCGACCAGGACCAACGCGATTTCAGCCTGGCCCGCGCCCCGGGCGAGGCCGCCGGTAACTACCGCATCTTCGAGCAGGACGGCACCCGCCTGGTCAGCGCCAACTACCAGGTCACGGTCGTCGACGGCAACCTTGCCATCCACGGCCCGGTGGCCCCCCCGCTGCCTCCGGCCGCCGCTCCTTCGCCCCCGGTCGGCATCCCCGCCCAAGGCAACGCGAGCGAGCGCTGCACGCCCACCGAATCCCCGTCCTCGGTGGTGGCCAACCACTCGGTGACCCCGGCCGTGGTGCGCAGCTACAGCGTGCAGCTGGTCTGCAAGCCCCGCGCTTATGGCACGGCGCAAGAGCAACTGCCGGACAAGACCGATCTCCTCAACTACGCCAACGGGCTGTTCCAGAACGGGCGCTTCCAGCTCCCGGACTTCAACCGCAGCGTCATCCCGCGTGATCTCCAGTCGCAACCGAAAGGAGGCGAGTGATCCATCATGAAAACCTCGAACTTCTCCCCACTCCGTGCCCTTACGGTGGGCCTCTGCACCCTGCTACTGTGTGGCTCCCTGCCGCCCGTGGCCTGGGCCGCTCCCTTGCCCACACTTGACCCCGGCCGCGTGCAGGTGCCGGATGCCAGTGGCATGCGCTCTTCACCCAGCGAGATGCCCGGCACCCTGGAACTGCCGCCCAGCACCATCACTCCCGATCAGCCACGCCTGCGTGACGTGCCGCCCGCCGAGCCCGAGCTCAAGACCGATGCGGCCTTCGCCGTCACCCGGGTGGTGCTCGATGGCGTCACCAGCTACCCCGCAGGCACCTTCCAGACGCTACTGGCCGGGCTGGAGGGGCGCACCGTCACCCTGGCCGAAGTCAATGACGTGGCGGGTCGAATCACCCAGCGCTATCGCCAGGCCGGTTTTCTCCTGGCACGCACCCTGGTACCCGCCCAGCGCCTGGAGGGCGGCGAGCTGCATATCCGCGTGATCGAGGGCCGGGTCAACCAGGTCAAGATCCAGGGGCCGACCAGCCGCGCCATGGAGCGCTATGCGCAGAACATCGAGCAGGAGGTACCGATCAGGGGACAGACCCTGGAGCGCAACCTGCTGCTGATGAACGACCTGCCCGGCAATGAAGCCCACGGCACGCTCTCTGCTTCCCAGGATCGCGAAGGTACCGACCTCGATATTGCCAACAAGCAGCGTAGGGTCGAAGGCTTCATCGGCTTCGACAACCGCGACAGCCGCTACTTCGGCCCCTGGCAGGGCTACGGCGGCATCGGCATCAACGACCTCACCGGCATCGGTGATCAGCTCTCGCTGCGTTACGGCCGCTCGCTCGAAGGCGACAAGATGGCCTTTTACGAAGGGCAGTACGAACTGCCGGTGGGCGGACAAGGCACGATGCTCAGCTTCCTTGCCCAGCACAACGACGGCCGCGCCGATACCTGGAGCGTGCTGAACGCCAACAGCAGCGGTGACACCTTCGCCGTACGCCTGACCCATCCCTGGGTGCGCAGCCGCGCGGAAACCTTCAAGACCTCGGTGGCTTTCAGCTGGTACAACGGCCGCTCGGAATACCTCGACGAGCCTGACCTTGCGCCCTCCAGCGACGACCGTATCCGCGCCCTGCGCCTTGGCGCAAGCTGGGACTACAGCGACAGCCATGGCGGCCGCAACCTGCTCAAGGGCGAGCTGAGCCAGGGCCTGGACGTGCTGGGCGCCAGCAGTGAGCAACGGCTCAATCCCTCGCGCACAGGCGGCCAGACCGACTTCACCCGCCTGCAGCTGGATGCCCAGCGCATCCAGGACCTGGGCTGGATCACCCCGGGCCTCAACCTCTACCTGGCCATTAGCGGGCAGACATCCTTCGGCGATGCGCTGCTGACACCGGAACAGTTCGGCGTCGGCGGCAGCCAGTTCGGCCGTGGCTACGACCCCTCGGAGATCGCCGGTGACAACGGCCTCGCCGGCAAGGTCGAGCTGCAGTACAACCGCCAGCACCGGATCGGTGACCACGAGCTACCCACCCAGTACTACGCCTATTGGGACGTCGGCAAGGTCTGGAACGAGGAGCCGCGCGAAACCAGCAGCGAAAGCCTGGCGTCCGCCGGGTTAGGTGTACACCTGCAGGTCGCGCCTGACATGTACCTGTCGCCCGAGCTGGCCTTCCCGCTGACGCGCTCGGTTTCGGCGGAAGAACTGGACGGCGACAACGGCAAGGAGCCGCGCCTCTACCTGAACTTCATCAAGCTTTTCTGAGGGATGACTGCTTATCGGAAGGGAGAGGATAAGGTCTGGAACCGTGAAGGCCGCCCCGCATACGGGGGATGACAGGGCGGCCTGTCCCTCAGCAAGGACGTTATTGAGAATAGGTCTGATTGGGTGGAATGCAGGCTTCACCGACAACCGGTTATATCAGTGTGATGTTGCGTACCACGATTCCACTGACAAAAAGCCATTCGTCAATAGAGGATGCGCCGTCAGGGGCAGCCGCTCCGGGAAAAGCATCCGAGTACACCGCAAAGGCGATAGCTTCTTTGCTAGGTATCGCGCTGGCGGAAACCTCAATATCTCGGGTTTCGCCTTGCATCTCATAAGTGACTTTCCAACTATTCATCCTTGATCCTCGAGGCATGCGCCACATCTTCGCGCAGTTGCTGTCGCTTTCGGACTGAGCAAATAGCGCCTATAGGTCTCATGCCTGAACGCCAAGATGCTCTAATCGGCTGGCAGACTGAATGATCTTGCCAACCTTGTCTGAGCGCTCCCCATCTTCCAGCTCGTGAACGATTGCGAGAGCTGTACGCCTCAAGTGTTCAGGATCTGCTCCGGTAACTATTGCTGCTCCGAATACTGCTTCAAGCGCGATCCAGAAATGCACGTCGTTACCCATGTCTCACTCCCTGTATACGTTGGAACCAGATTCTGCTCTTGGTTGCGATTGTTGCCTTATTACCAGCTCTGATTACAACCCTGCCTTCGTAGGACTGACCGGTTGGCACGGTGACTATCAAATCGCTGGCGCTGCTGAGATCTGCGCCACAGGTGATGTCGTAGAAGCCGGGCTCCGTTTGCTCAAGGATAATTCGTGTACGTCGCTGAAAGATGCCGAGTAGATCACCGTGCTGGCCGGGGTAGGTGAGAGTGGCTTGTCCTTCGTAGATGATCATACCGGTGCCCTCCATGTCATTCATGGAGGGTAGACCAGTGGCAAGCTTTGGCAGCCATGCTCTCTAGCCACGTGCAGGCGAGAGGCAGTCATGGGGGGATTACAGGTAGAGTTCGGTTAGATCTAGCGCCGCTTGATACGGCGCTTGGGCTTCAACAACGAAGCTCTGCCACATGCGTGTCAGAGATTTAGCGCTGAAAGAATCTGGTAACTCCTGGCACTTGCTCCACCACTGTTCCTTGCCATGTCTGGCCGTCGTCTGTACTGATGATTACGCTGACTGCGGTTCTTTGCTTGTGGGATTTGAGTGCAATGCACGACTCCTCAGCGAGCAGAATAACGTCCAGCCCCTCTATGTCGTAAATGATGTCCTTATTAACAAAGCTGACAAAGGCCTTGCCTTCGAACAGTTTGATGTCGCGGTGCTCCCCAACCATGCTGGCCTCCTTGCTGGTTTCTGTACTACCTCTGCACAAATCGGGTGATTCCGGGTAGCTGCTCAACCACGATACCTTTCCAAGACTTCCCGGTGTCGCTCGTCACGAGAACACGGAACCCAACTTGCTGTCGCTTCGATCGAAGCTCATAGACACCATTCTCAAGCTGGCAGAGGACTATGTCGTCGCGAACGATAGTTTCATAGCCGGAAAGGGCAACGAAGCTAACGAAGGCCTCGCCTCGGTGAAGAGGCGTGTTCTCCTTGATCTCTGCAGCGCGCCCAAACATTTGGCTTCCTTCATGATGGTGATGCAACGCTCTAGTATCGGCGTTGAAGCTGATGAATGATGGTAGGAGATATTTAAACACTTGTCCCTTTTTGTAGAGGTATCGTAGAGGTAATGTCGTTTCAGCCTGGGGCTTTCCATGCTGAAACCAGCCATCGGCAGTATCTATTTGCCTCGACTTAGCTATAGACAAAAGTAATTGGCTCGCGAGGGCTAGTGCAGTGGCTAATTGACATCGCTTATCGCTGTCTTTGGAGTGCCCTCATGGCTGATAGCGCCAAGATGGACCGCATCAAAGTCGAAACAGCACAGCTGACCATCGGCATGTATGTGGCGGAGTTGGATCGCCCATGGACGGACACAAACTTTCTTTTTCAGGGTTTTCGCATTCGCCAGCAGCAAGAGATCCGACTGCTGCAGGAAGTCTGTAACTACGTTTGGGTTGATGCCCGCCGTTCGCTTGGAGTGCAAAAGCAACTGACGGAGAACCTCGCCCAGTCAGATATCCTCGTTCCGGCAATCGGCAAGGTCGACTTCTCGGTGGAGATGGAGCGAGCCTCACTTGTCTGGGAGGCCGCGCATGAGGAGTCGCTGCGTATCCTCAACGCAGTGAAGATGGGGGAGGAGTTGGATGTCGTTGCAGTCAAAGCAGTGGTCAAGGACTGCGTCGAAAGCATCCTGCGAAATCCGGCCGCCATGCTCTGGTTGGCTCGTATAAAAAACAGCGATGACTACACCGCCGAACACTCGCTGAGAGTCTCCATCCTATCGATTGCGCTGGGTAGAGAGCTCGGTATACCGGCCTACCAGTTGGAGCAGATCGGTGTCTGCGGCATGCTCCATGACGTAGGCAAGCTGAAGGTGCCCAACGAGATCCTCAATAAGCCAGGAGCGCTGACGGCCGAAGAGTTGAGGATCATGCAGAGTCATGCTGCGGAAGGGCGAAAGCTCCTCATGAGCAACCAGCAGATCACGCCAGCAACCGTCGATGTTGCCTACTCACACCATGAGCGGGTGGACGGCAAAGGCTATCCGCGTGGACTAGATGCCGCCAGGATTCCCTACTTTGCCAAAATCGTCGCAGTGGCAGACAGCTACGACGCCATCAATAGTGATCGTGTCTATAGCAAGGGAAAGTCCAGTCTGGAGTCCTTGCGCATCCTGCTGGAGGCGGTCAACAGCCATTTCGATGAAGCGATTGTGGGGTGCTTCATCCGAATGATCGGCATCTACCCACCAGGAGAGATCGCAGAGCTAAGCACTGGCGAGGTTGGCATCATTATCGGCTGCCCTGCAGGCAACAAGCTCAAGCCTAAGATTTTGATTGTCCGAGACGCTGAGAAGAAGCCATGCAAGGAGAGGGTCGTAGACTTGGCAGATGCAGCTGTTTGCAGAACCTGCCGAGTTCGAGAGGTGCATGGGAGTGGGGTTTTTGGCATCGATATCGAGGCGTACCGTCGTAAAGGGCTGATGGTCCCGGGCAATCTCTGATGCCCAGAGGATACGGCAGCCTGCGCCTTGGTATCACTTGAGGGCCGAGCCCGACGCAGCCTCCAATGCAAGTCTTCCGTTTCTTAACACTCGAAAGCGCAGAAAGAGTTTAGCGCTCCCTCTATGAGGCTCACGAATCCTACGCGTCTTCATCAACATAGTGACATTAGACATTTTGTCTTTCATTAGACTTGATGAGCAATCATGGTGGAACCATCCCTAGGGCATCGCGACCTTATTCGCCGAACTGTCGATGACCAAGCAACACGTCAGCTGTCTTTTTTGTGATGGGCTAGAAAGGCGTACGTGTGTCTCTGACACCATACCGTTCCTGACTGATGCCGACCTAGTGGAAGTCGAGGTGAGGCTCGTTAGACCCTACTGCTGTATAAGATTGGGCTTCTTGTTCAGAGCGGAACGCTGGCGATGTCAGAGCGGACATACACCAAAGAACAACTTCAGGTCATTGAACACTCAGCCGGGCATGCAGTCGTGGCCGCAGTGGCAGGATCGGGAAAAACCGAAACACTGGTAGGCCGGGTTCGGCACCTCCTACGCGACATAAGCCCAAGACACATCGCCGTCGTCATGTTCAACAAGGATGCAGCACTATCGTTTCGGCGACGCTTCGAACAAGCAGTGCAAGGCACTGCGCCCGAGATCAGAACGTTCAACTCGATGGGCAACAAAATCGTAAATCTACTCGTCCAGCACGGGTTGCTTCCAGAGGCGAGGATAGAATCCAAGGATCACCTACGGACAAAGATTGCCAGAGAGGCGTTCACTCATGTGTTCAAAGCTATCAACGGAAGCAACGTTGCCCCAGACAAGGAGCAGGTAGACGGTTTTATCTCCTTCCTGATGCTGGTCAAGTCGAGCACGAACAGGCCTGAGGAGGTATTCGAGAGATACAGTTATGGCTCGATCGCCAAAGGGTATCCCGAAGCGTTCCATCTTTTTGAAAGTCGCCGTGCACAACTGAAAATCAGATTCTTTGAAGATCAACTCTATGACCCAGTCAAGCTGATGCTGAGGCGGCCTCTAGCGCAACGCTATGTCCAGAACCGAGTTGACCATCTGATAGTGGATGAGGCTCAGGACATGAATGGTATTCAGATCGAACTACTGAAGATTCTCGCCGGCGATAGAGCTCAAGTAATGCTGGTCGGAGACGAAGATCAAGCTATCTACGATTGGCGCGGCGCGGAACCGGACTATCTCATCCGCGGCTTCGAACAGGACTTCCCGCATGCCACCCGATATACCCTGCCCCACACATTCCGCTTCGGTCACGCACTTTCAATCGCGGCCAGCCAGCTGATCACCCACAATAAAAACCGTAACCCCAAGATCAGTATCTCCAATGAGAAAGCTCCGCTTACACGCATCCATTGCTTGCCACTTACCCTGGGTTTAGCTGACCTCGGCGAGCACGTAGCACAACAACTCACCGCTGGGGTCGCGCTCCAAGATATTGCAGTGCTGGTCAGAACCTATGATCTCAGCGTCACCCTAGAACTGGACTTGCATCAGCGAGGGATTCCTTACCACGTATATGGCCGACCACCTCTGATGCGAATTCCAGAAATCAGTGCACTGCTCGGTGTTCTTCAACTGGCCAGCGGTCGCTGGAGATCCCTAGAAGGTGATCAATTGCGATACGTCATCAAGAGCTTGCTGTACCGACCTACTCTCTATCTGGACAAGGCAGCATTAAATCGCGTTATAGAGTTAGTAGTGCATCATCCCGAGCGACTTGTGGAGGCTATCCGCTCTACCATCACCCCGCAGACCAAAGATTTCCAAGCGAACCAAATTCGTGATCGTGCTGACTTACTTGAGATTCTCGCAACCTCTACGGCCCCCCACGAAAAAGTTATTACAGTGCTTGATCGCTACCTGCTGGCAACGGAGTTCGAACGAAACATTGAAAAACAGTCGCCTACCCTAGACCAAGCAACAGCTGTCATGGCAAACGTTCAGGCATTTCGAACCATAGCCAGCCGGCATGAGGGCACCATCGACGAGTTCCTGGACAGCCTTGACCCTCTCATTGACTCATCTGCGGTGGAGCCACCCACTACTGCACACGTATGGATCAGCTCTATCCATCGTGCTAAAGGAGCCCAATGGTCCCGAGTCTTTGTACCTGGGTTGGTGAGAGGCGGTTTTCCTCGCGACCGTCTTAGCAACGAAGAGATTGAGGCAGAGCGTCGGCTTTTCTATGTAGCTATCACTCGTGCCGTTGATGAGGTGTTCATTGCTCACCCCAGTGACCCAGAGTTTCAGCGCATCCTTGAGACTGCTACCCCAACCGATCCTGACCCTGCAATCAGCTCAGTCTCCTGCTTTCTCTGGGAGATGGATATCGCCCTAGCCCGACACGCTGGAGCGGCGATCGAAGAAAAACGCTTTGAAGCCCCTGGAGAAATAGAGCGCCCACAGATTGCAAACGCTTACTTCGCAACATTCCCCTTCTCACAGGATTGGCACTATGTACAGCGCCCCCAGGCCTCAATAGCCGCAAATACACATCAAGGCATTCTGGGAGCAGAAGCTGGGACTAAGGTCATTCATGCAGTGTTCGGTACGGGGACTATCGAAAAGTGGATTGATGATCGAGTCCTGAGGGTAATCTTTGATGACGGAGATACTCGACTACTAGTAGCCAGCATGGCACCGATGGAGACCGCACTGATGTAACGAACTGGCGGCGCAGCTCTACCTAGAATCTTAGTATTCGACGGATAAAGCTCTACGACGAGGGAAGTAACTGCTCATACGAGATCCTTCGTGCTTACGCAGCCATTCAGGTATCACCCGCGAATACCGACTAGGCCGCTAGCAGCACAGGGTCAGCGTATGAGAAGAAACGAAGGCAGTCCCTACTAGGGTTCGCTACAGCGGGTGGCAGGCATCTGCAGAGGCCATAAATGAAGTCTCACTTTGCCAAGATTGTCACAGAGGCAGACAGCTACGACGCCATCAACAGTGATCGTATCTATAGCAAGGGCAAATCCAGCTTGGAGTCGTTACGCATCCTGCTTGAACCTTAGAGTTACCCCTTCCTCGTTGCGCTCAAATACCAACTCGTCTCCCAAAGATCAGCCAGTTTTCTCTAAAAGCTCTGGGGAGCTCAACGATAACGTTTCCGCAACCATCCCCTGGATCTAGGCATACCACTCGCCATACATCGGAGTGGTTATTGCTTTGACTCCGTAAATGAACTCAGTCCGGTACGACAGTCTGTGTCAGATGGAGCGTCCTCCCAGTGGCTGCTTCTGGCCGGAACTCTTTTGTTTGCAGCACCAAGTACGCCCTGCTATTGATTCATCCGATGCGTCTCTGCCCGAACCAAATATGCATCGGCTAATAATAAAAATCAGCTCTCACAGGTCTTATAAAGCCCGATTTTTTCTTCTCCAACATAACGAAAAAAGAAAGACCGTTCGCATGATCAAGCAGCGATTGCTCACTATACTGGCTGATCGCAACCCGCAAGTAGCACCACGGCGCCTATCTCGTTCCTGCTGGTTCAAGAGCGACTCTTTGTCACGTCGTTGACTTGCGCGCCTCCTAAGGGTGCACTAATTGCAAACCGTTTTGTGCCCCCCCTCGGGAATGCACGCTGGAATCAATAGGCAAGTCCGAATTCAGACACTAGGGCGCTAGGTAGAAAGGGCCGCAGCGATGTCCATCAAGGCTTGTAGGTGCCGAGAGCTTTAACTCTACCGACCTGCGGGGCGTAGTAATCAAGCCAAGTTGTGGAGCCAGCCGTCAAAAAAACTTTCGTGGTTCCAGGCTTCATCTGAGTAAAGTTGGAAAACACTTTGAACAGCCGCTTGGTTTCGATGGACGCTCCGCCAGCCGACACGCCTGGCACATACATAAGCATGAAAAATATCAATGGACCGAACATTATCACTCTTAATGTAAATGTTTCGTACTGATTAGGTCCATAGGCGACTCTCATTAAGAATGGATTTACCACACCGGATCCGTTTGCAAGATCATCAAATACTTTATATTGGCCATTTAGCTCTTCAGTGGTTACTGGAGCTGCTAGAGTTGCCAGCACTGCAAAATCTGTCTTTTGAGGTGATGGAGAACCATTCAAAATATAAGGTATAAATTTTTCAAATAAATGGACGTGACCTTGGTCAGTGCGAGTTGAATTGAAGGATATCTTCAAGAGCCAGCGTACTAGCCTGTCATAATCATATGAAAGCTCGGCGCTGCGCTGGGTGTAATTCTGGGTCAAGAACCCATTGGCGATAAGAAATTCTTTTCCGTAAGCATCAAGGCTGGATAGCACTCCGCCGTTGCATTTTTCACAGACATCTTTCACTTGGTGCTCGCCGCCAACCATTTTGTTAGCGACTTCATTCCAGCCAATCACGTTAGCTTGCAGCTCTTTTTGAAAGCGATATATAAACGCTGGAATTACATGCTCACGAGTCGCTGGAGCGTCTTTTTTACAGTATGCGCATATCATTCCTAGTTCCTTCCATGTTGATATCCTTCGTAGAGAATCTTCGCAGAAATCTATTAACAGATTCAATCCACCACTGTCTGGGGCTGACGGATTTTTCGGGAGCGATGCTTGCTGCTAGGCAACCTGTGCCCCTGAATACACTTATGGAGAAGGTTTACATTTGAGATTTAAGGTCAAGGCGACATTGGCAATCGAAGTATCAGTCTGCGCACACTCGGCGATGGCCTGGGTTTTTAAAATACTTGGAATAGGAATGGCGTTCTTGTGGCTTGAGCGTCCGCTTAAAAAGGCTAGAAATGGCGTCCACTCAAATTTAGGCGAACACCTTCGCCTTAAGGAAACTCCAAAAAAGTCCCGACCGATCTGCTGAAATGATGCCCCCACAGAGTTTGAGCCCTGTCGCATGACTCAGATGAGCTTTTCCGATGCCGAGTACGCCGATAAACGCAAACAGACCCGACGCGAACGCTTTCTGGCAGAGATGAAGCAAGCCGGGTGATCAAACGGCAGTTGTGAACGCGCGCCTGATGATATCCTTCGACGATGCTCGGCTCTATCGAACCCTTTGAGATGGTGAAGGGGGCAGCGTTACTTAACTTGCTTTTCTTTCATCTTTTCGAGGACGTCAGGCAGACTCTGAATGAGTTTCACGCCTAGATAAAATGATCCTTTGCCGAACAACTTTGCCGTCGAGGCAGCCCGATCCATACCTGTACCATGGGAATAGTTACTCCTCACTTCCCCCCACGCATCGACCATCATCTTATCCAGCGACTCGTTGAAGGAGGGTCCACTTTTTTCCTGAGTCTCATCGTCCATGCACGTTCCTCAGCGGAGCAAGCCCACAGCGATGAGATGGGCTTGCTACACAGGCAAATTGTTGGCTTCAGGTTTCTACTGCAGAAATGATCTTTGCCTGTCCGCGCTCCCGTTCTTTGATTTTCTCCTTCGCCTGGCTCGCACTACTCGCCCGTACGCTGGTCGTGATTACCGAGGAGCTCGTGCCGCGAGTGAACGTCACGCGAAAATTCTTCTCACTCATCCCTGTCTCTCCAAGCAATATCAAAGTGCCCTGCCGGTAAATACTTAACAGCTGGCCGTCAAAAGCACAACCCCACCCGATAACGCCCGGCATACACACAGGCTACAAACAGGTTCCTGACTTCATTGGATGACTGTTTAGCCTTTGTGATCACCCACCCCGCCGCGTCTCTACGCATATCAGCAGCAACTAGGTCGAAGCAAGATCCGGCCGTGAGTGCTTGCACATTCAGCTGACCGCAATGGATCGCAGCATAGCGATGCGCTCGGTTGCGACCCTGAACCTAATCCCATCGGCACGAGTGAACGGACTGATGCACACGCACATATCAAACCACCGCTTACCCGCAGGCATGGCGTAACGCACGCCCACAAACCAATATCGAGCCCGTATGCAGCCCAATTCTCCCCTTGCGCGCCCCTGAATTGCATGATCTTCTTGTCCCGAGTCCCAGGACGCGGGACAAGAAGATAGGGGATCATATGAAAGGTCAAGACATAGGCTTACTACTGAAGCTGGTTTGCCTACAACGGCATGAGTCGCGCGACAAGGCTATGGTGTCTTGGCCACATGATTGGAAAGACTGGGAGGGTCTGGACGAAGATCAACTGCCCCCAGATCAAGCGTGGTTTGACGCTGAAGCGGGCATCACAAATCAGTCCCCCTACACAGTTCGTGCACTAGAACTACAGACCGGCATCAGCAAGACACAGATCAACATTTCTCTTAAACATTGTATGGAGATTGGCTTGGCGAAAATCGACCGCAGACAGGGTGTGCCTAGAGCGAACACTACGGCTTTATTTGAGTTCATCGTGTATGGACTGAAATACGTTTTTCCAGTCCGGGCAGGAGAGCTTACTCGGGGTATTGCAACAAGCTTTGCTGCCCCAGCTTTACCCAAGAGCATAATCAGTGCCGGTGAGCACGTGCTGGTCTGGCCCTATGCCCGCGGCAACACGATGGGTATGAGAGTCGAGCCGTTGTTTAAGACTGCGGCCGATGCGGCGCGTAGAGATCCCCAAATGTACGCCTTGCTAGCTTTGGTCGATGCTATACGAATGGGCCAGCCTCGCGAACGTAAGATTGCTGCGAACCTGTTGCACGAGCACCTGGAGTTTCGATGAGCGCTTTCACTACCCTTCAAGCCATGTTGTGCCGGGTGGCCCAAGCACTAGGGCCTGACTTGCGCCAACAGATGACATTTGTTGGAGGCTGCACCACCGGCCTGCTGTTGACCGACGACTTTACCCGCGAGCAAGTGCGCAGCACCGACGATGTCGATCTGATCGTGCACGTCATGGGCCCAACGGGCTTCGCCAAATTGCAGACAGCACTTGGAGAGCGCGGCTTCCGGGTCAGTCCGCAAGAAGACGATGACTTCCCCATCTGCGCCATGAAGCTAGACGACCTTCGCGTTGATTTTATGCCTGACGACGACTCTCTTGGCTTCAGCAACCGCTGGTACAAGGACGCAATGGCAACATCTACGCCTTATGATCTAGACCAAGAAACCACTATCCAGCTGGTCAGCCCAGTGTATTTCGTTGCAACCAAACTGGAGGCCTGGAGAGGGCGAGGCCGGGGAGATCCCCTGGTAAGTCAAGACATTGAGGACATCCTCAACTTGATTGATGGTCGACCGGAGCTACATGACGAAATCCAATCAGCGAGCGAAGAGGTGCGCAACTACATTCGCCACGAGATTGGCCAGTTGCTATCCCACCCTGATATTGAGTATGCCGTCGACTCCCAGAGCGGAGGTGATACAGATCGCGCAAATCTGCTTTTTGAACGGCTGGAAGCCCTCGCGCCGGGGAGTGTCGCTGATGCAGATTAGTTGGATCAGTTGTCAGGGCAAAGAAAGGGGCAGCAACAACGATGCCGCAGCTATCGGACGAAAAGATCATTATGTGCTGGCCATGCTCGTGGATGCTGCTGAGAAAGGTAATGGACAGGAACTTGCCCGGCACTGGGCGCGCACCATCATCACCGCCGCGCTAGAAACGACACAGCAGTTAGACCCTGCGAACCTGATCAGCATCATGCGCACCGAACAACAGCAGTTACGCCATGGACACCTGCACGCTATCGCCAGCTATTGCTGCGTGCTGGTCGACCTTCGGCAGGAGCTGTTGCATATCGTGCATATTGGCGATTGCCTAGTAGGCACCCAAAGACACGGTGAAGCCATCAACTGGCTAATCCGCCCACACAATGCCCAAGAGCAAGGCATCTGGCCGAAAGCACCCTTGCCGCCTCAGGAATCACGACATCTGTTGACTCGCTCCCTGAACGCCAAGCGTTTCTGTCTTCCGGGCTGCCTGACGACCGGCCTCCCCCAGAATGCCCACCTACTGCTCTGCAGTGACGGCTATTGGTGTGAACACCTTCAGATGGGTGTCGATCTGCAGTGCGTCCTAGATGACGCTAGCGTGCTGAGCCTGGAGCCGGGCATAGCGACCATCAAGCAGCAGACGGACTGCGACAATTGTCTAGTCTTGAAATAGCCACAAAAAAGCCCCGCTCGTGCGGGGCTTTTTCGTTTCAGCGTGACGCGTCACTCGGCGACGTGCAGACACTCGACGTCGGGCAGGACGTCCTGGCGGGCCAGCCACAGGTCGTAATCGACCTGGCCGCCAATCCACACCTCGGCACGGCTCAGGCCGGCCAGTTCCAGGCGCAGAGCGAAGTCAGTGGAAATGGAGGCGTGGCCGTTGAGGACGCGCGAAACGGTATCGCGGGCCATGCCCAGGTGCCGGGCGAACGCGGTCACGCTCAGGCCCAGGGCGGGCAACACGTCCTCGCGCAGGGTCTCGGCAGGGTGGGGCGGGTTGTGCAGGGCCATTAGGGCACCTCCTCAGCGGTAGTTCAGATAGTTGACCAGCTCAGCGTCCGTGCCGACGAACCAGAAATCAGGCGCCAATTGCCGTTGACCGACACCGATCAGTACCCGACTAGCTTGCCTTTGGGGGTGCAAGCCCCAGTCCAGCAGATCCTGTCGCCCGGTGCCTTGGCGCGGTCCAGCAGCTTCGGTTCCAATGGATCATCCATGCCGCTATACATCACAACCCGCAAGCTATTTTTGTGGTGTCACGCATCACAGTTCGAGCAACACCTTGCCTTGCTTCCCGCCTTTAGCTCAACAGAATTACTGCAACCACCCATCTACGCACTCAACGCCATACTGCTCTTTCCAAGCCTTAAGTACTTTGTGGTTACCGCCTCTGGTTTCTACAATTTCTCCAGTCTCCGGATTCTTGTATACCTTGGCTTGACGTTGCCGACGCTGTCCACGAACCGCAGACAAGCTCACTGTGGCATCAGGGTCTAGAAGAGCAATGATGCCCTTCAGACTCACATCGTATTCGGTCATTAGCTTGCGGAGCTTTTCCTCAAACTCAATTTCGCGTTTCAGTTCGCCATCATTCTTCAGCTCATCGAGCTGTCGTAGTTGAGCTGCAAGTTTTGCTTCAAGCGCTTTGAACTCAGCGAGTTTGGACATGAATCAGCCTTTTTAGTCGGAGGGTAGAAAATAGAGCCCGTACTTTACTGCGAGCCAGCCCTTCTGGGGAAGAGACTAGAGCCATAGGTGCGAGAGCATGAGCTGCACTATTGGCAGTAGAGGTTAACCGCATTAATGCACAAATTGAGATCGTAGAGCATCATCCGGCAAAAGGAATAGAAATAGGCAGAGCCATATCGAAAGCGAAACCCCAAACTGGCATGACTGGCATGACTGGCAAATAGGCATACAGTGACGGACTGTCGATACCTCCCGCCCCGACTTCTCGATCGGATGACGACAGCTCAGATTAAAGCAGCGCCCTACGACTCAACTGAAGAGCAAATGCTACTGATCACTGTATTTTTCTAAAAACCACCAAGCTTTCGGCAAGCTCTGCACGCCCCCCCTGCTGAGCGGATGAACGCATTGAACGGAAAGCCTCTATTCGCACCGTTTCGAAACCACACGTTGGTGCGAGCTCACTCAAGATTTTCGCGACTGGAATATGCACATTCGCGTACAGGCTATCACCAACAACCGCCCAAGCCTCTCCACCCGGGCTCAAACAGCTTTCGAGTGCCTTTATAACCGTGGTCATATCGGCGAAGTACCCATCAACCATATTAGGTATCCTGCGATTCCACAGCGCCTTCTGGACACCATGCAACTGGGTAGACACAGAGTCCAGCGTTTGGGACCCGCTTGGTCGAGGTCCAAACTCTCTTTGGACTTGGACGTGTGAACTTAATGTGGACTGGCGCAAGATACGGTTACTAGCTGAGTCATGCAGGTAGCCAACCATCCAAAGCTCAACATTGTAAACGTCAGTGTAATCAAATGAATTCGGGTACGGCGGAGAAAATACAGCAAGGTCAACTGTAGGCGATCTAGAAATAGTCTCGCGACAGTCACCCCGTATGAGGGTATAGCGTGTCATCGGCCTAGTGGAATACCTAGCGATCTCATACAAGGCACGCTGGGTACGCACGAGAAACTGCTGATCAACAGTCTCAGGAAGCTGACGACGTGACTGCCAATTCTGCCGATAGCGGCGACCTTTTCCACTTATGAGTACATTGCTCACATCGACCAGAAAGCCGCCGAGAATAGCTCTGAAAAACATCTGGTGGAGAGGCGTCGCCAACTCAGAAATTGCCAGCCGATAGGACTCAATACGCTGAGCAACAGCTTCCTCAAAAATCCACCGCTCATCCACACCAGGGGCGACAAAGGTCGGAGGAAGCCAACTCAAATCATGATGCCGGCACTCATCTCTTACAGCACGAATGATCTGCCCCAGATCGCGAGTGAGCATAGCTCCATCGTACGCAGCCAACTTAGCCTCGATTAAGTCGGCAAGGTAGGGGTTAACTTCCATAGTCACCGGCTCAACCCCCAAGAACTGACAAGCTAACGCCGTCGTGCCAGACCCCCCAAATGGGTCTATGCACTTGCGCACGTCTAGCGATGATTCTGAAACTGCACGCGCAACCAGTTCCGGGGCGAACGCCTCCTTGAAATGTCGCCATGTCTGAAACGGGAGCTTTTCTGCGCCGGCGTTTGTCCCCAGCGTTGGTACTTGACGACCTTTGGTCCACTGCTCAAATGCGAGCTGCATAAACGTTCCCCTGTCATTCCGCGCATTTGCATGACGCCATTTTCTAATGCTAAATATACGCATATTTTAGAGAAATACACGTATATTTCATGACCTCAAAAGACAAGGCAGAGGCCATCGGTGCCGCCCTTGCTGCCTATTTCAACGCGCAAGGGTTGACACAGGCACAGGTGGCAGAGTGCTATAACGTCTCGCAAAGTTGGGTGGGGCGAATCTACCGAGGCTATTTCGGCGCCAGAGCTGGATCGGTCCAGCAAATGTGTCGGGATGCGAGCGTTCCTTTCCTTACGGAGGTGCCATCGAGGGCAGCGGATAGCGCTACGCGATTTCGCCTGACTCAACTACTAGATAGCGTTTGGGAAGGCACCGAAGAAGATGCCTTGTGCCTAATAGACGCGTTGAGAGCAATAAAAAAGTTGCGCCAGAGCGCGGCAACCGCAAAGAGAACAAGGAACGTGCGGAGACCACATTAATGGCCAATGCACAAGGAGGTTATTTTGCGATCAAGTATTTCTCTACCTGTCATCCAACGGGTGACCATCCGAAATTTCGCGCTCTATCCAGGTCGAAATAACTCCGGACTAGATATCACATTCCCTAATGGGATAAGCGTGATCGCCGGCATTAATGGAATTGGGAAGACAACTCTTCTTACTCTACTCCTTAGAATGTTATTAGGTCCTAATGACCCAGAGAAGGCCACTCGTAGCCTCGGCCGAGCCAGTCGGCGACGCCTTGTTGGACTCAAGAAATTCGACTTCTTTTCAAAGCGCGTCCCTGGGAAGTTGGGTGATGACGCTTTTGCAACGCTATTTTTCTCGCTAGGCGGAAAAAGCATCGAGGTTTCAAGATACCTTGGTAGCTTGAAACTGAAATCAGTAAAAGTATCCGGAAAAAGATACGACCCCGAATCCGAAATAGATTTTATAGATTACCTAGGATATTTAAGCGGGCTTCTGTCTGGCTATGACTTCCATATGGTTGTTCGGTACTTGCAATTTTTTGGCGAAGATCGAATTCCTCTTCTTTGGGACGCAGGCGCACAGTTCGAGTTTTTCAAAATTCTATTCCTTGAGGACACTGTAGCATCATCGCTAAATGATGCATTTGCACAAATCCAGAAGATAGATACTGACTATCGAAACCGCCTCCACCAACTCAACAAACGAAAAGAATCTCTTCCACCTGCCGCGACAAACTCCGCAAGCATTGAGCTAGAAACGCTCGATAAAATGATTGAGGAAGCAACTGAAGCTCATATTGATGCAGAAAAGCAATTCCAGACAAGGAAAAGCGAATACGACAACCTTCAGAAAGAACTCCGCTCATTAGACAATATGTCTGATGAGGCTCAAGTGGATCTCGCTCAGTTAGAGCTTCAGTTCTCCCAGACTGATGCGATGTTTATCCTTCAAGCGCTACCATCGCTACGTGATAAAGAAAAATTTCTTATGCAAGGGTACGCGACTGGCTGCGGATGTTTCATTTGCGGAAGCAAGTCAAAAAAACAGTTGGAAAATATTGGCAAAAAGACTCGTAAAGGCCATTGCTTTGCTTGCGACGCAACAATCAGCAATCCCAAGCCAGATAATGTAACGCCTATTTCACTTCCACAAGTTCATATCCTTGAGGAGAAAATAGAAAACTTAAGAAGAAACGCGGAACAGATTGAAATTCAGCGTTCGGAAATTGAGCAAGAAATAGCCATCTCATCACAGGCCTTCAGAGAAGCGGTTAACTTAAGAAACTCAGCCTTACAAAAAAGAGAATACTTAGAGATCCAGCGCCCAAGTCAAGATCAAAAGCCGATAGTCGGATTACAAGCGGAGCTTGATAGAGAGCAAGATGCTCTGGATGAGCTCGCCGAAAACCGCAAAGAACTTACAGAGAGATATCGCGCAGCAGTCGATCTAGCCCAAGAAAGGATGGGAGTTCTTAAAGAGACTCTCGAAACAACGCTCACTGCATATGCCACTTCATTTCTACAGGAAAAGGTCAGCGTAACCTTTAGCCGTCAAACACCCTTTAAAATTGCAACTGGCGCAGACCGCGTAAACATCCCAACATTTACAATAAATATGACTTCAAGCACTCATAAAGTCGCGCATGAGCGGTTGCAGAGCAATAGTGTTTCAGAGTCACAGAAAGAATTTTTAGATTTGGCTTTCAGAATGACGCTTTTGGATATGGTCAATGATAACGGGCCAATAATGCTCGTGATCGAGACACCAGAGGCAAGCTTAGACAGTTGGTTCATGCGCAGAGCCGCAGATCTCATGCGCCGCTTCGCACCAGAAGACACGAGCACCTCCCGAAAAGTAATCGCCACCTCCAATGTTAACGGCACACAGATGATTCCTGCACTGCTAGGACTAGTGGAGGAGGATGGCTCGATTACAAAACTGCCTATAGAGCGCGAAAATCATCTAATCAATCTACTTGATCTGACACCACCTCCAGCTGCACTTGACCAGCAAGAAGTGCAGTCTCTACTGTCTGAAGAGCTAGGGAAGTTCCTTCATGCTAAGTGATCAAAAACTACTGAAACGTGATTATGAGCGGCTTCAGTTTTTACGCTGGGTGCTGTTTCTTGTAACGGCATGCGAAGCTGCCGGAATAAAGGACTTAACTCGCGCTCGATTGCATGCACTTCTCTTCATGTCATTCGCATCAGCTCGCTACTATGGATTGAAGCCATTAAGGCAAAGAGCACAACGAACGCCCCACGGCCCTTATTACCGAGCCGCGCACCTTGCGCTTGGGCACTTAGCCTTTTCAGGGCTCATAGACGTCGCAGACTTTAAGGCACACCCCTCACCAAAAGACCTGCAGTTCGAAGGAACCTTTAGATTAACGAAGAGCGGCCTGAAGGTATGCCAGGATCTGCGCCAGACCAATACGGGCGAGATTATTTACAAATTCTTGCTGGATATGTGCCTAGGAACCGCGCGCGTTATCTTAGGGGAGTCCGAAGAGCTAAGCACCCAGGACAATGGCACGTTAGACGAAATGCTTGCACAAGACTTGACGTATGTGAATGCATTGAAGCGACCAGGTAACTCATTACTTATCGAAGAGTCACCTGAGGAGATCACACCTACCGTTAAGGGACTGAACTCTATCCAACAACTGCTAAGCCAGAAAACCTTCGTTAACAGGAAAGATGTGCTCAGTGCGTATCAAACTCTCCTACGAAACCGTGCGAAGGCTGCCTAAATTGGATAATTCATCTCTTTTTTCAAAGATTGAACAAGACATAATCACTGGAATGGACTCTGCAGTCTCAGGCTCTCCTGAGGATCAGTTCATTCAAGAAGCGATTGAGTTCTATCGCTACTGGCTTAGCTCACGCCCCTCAAACGACCTAGGTCCTGACACTCAAGCCTTGTTAATGATTTTTTCTGAAACCCCTGATATAGACTGGGGGTTCACGTACCACCCCAACATACCCACCGTTAAAGTCTTTAGAAAAGGGGGCACACTGAGCGAAGGGGTCGTTGTATGCAATCAGAACTTCAGAGTAATTCTGAAGATTCATGACATCCTAACTGTCGACAATGCATACCTGTTCATTGATGAAAACCTATCGTCAAACCACACTTTCGTTTTAGCGAAATTTGGCCAACAGAAAATGCAGATTCACAGGCAAGGCCAAGAGATAGAAGAGTGGATCTACGAACCTGAGGAGATAACTGTCAAAAATGATGACATCTCGCTGACCCCAGAGACGCTAGATGAGGATTTATCGAGGTTTCATCATGAATACCTCAGTACCTCCACTGCGATCGCTGCAAGAAATATGTGGGAGGTCAAAAGTGGAAAAACGCGATCCACCTTAAAGACCCAACCAGAGCGACATGTGCAGTCTTTCCTGCTTACATACCTAAAAAGTTCCTACAGAAGGTCTGGTGTTTTTATAAACGAAGAAATTAATAATCAGGGAGGCCGCACCGACATAATAGTAGAAAGAGAAACCTCCCCTGGCTCTAGACAAAAAGTCAACACGGTTATCGAGCTTAAAGTTCTGTCATCTGCAAAAAGCTTTGAAGCTAATAGCGCCTGGGCCATAAGCGGCATTGATCAAGCAAAAAATTACGCAAACGCTGAGACTGATGCATGTTTTGCATGTCTATATGATGCGCGACGCAACAAACAAGCTATGCCAGAGCTTAAACCCCACGCCAAACAAAAGGGGGTGAGACTGGGCGAGTATCCGATGCAAGTTCCCGCAGATAGGCCAAAACAAAAGACAACCAAGGCGGCGGCAGTTAAAAAGGCGCCTATCCCAAAAAATAAAAAAGCTGTATCAGGCAGAAAGTCCAAATGAAAAATTAGAAAAACCTGCTTTTAGAATGAATCTTTCTCTCTGCATAATTACAACTAGAAAGCGCAGATAGAGGCTCAAATTCAGTCGAATGAAGCTATCCAAGATCTGATCTGACGGAGTCAAATTCATAGTAGCCGACGACGATTCCATGGCGGATGTTCAAGCTTCCAGCTATCACTCGCCGTCCACATACCAAGCAGCCGCCTTACAGCACTAGCGCTCACAGGCTCACCATTACGATTTAGGTAATGTCTCGCCTCCTGCCACTCCAGTAGTGAAGGTGAGTATGGTTTATCAAACAATTGATCGTGGATGGGTTTATAGAGCCAATAGGGCAGATCATCACTGTAGTTCAGCAGATAGGAACTCGAGACACGTGACCTCCTACAAACATCAACAAGAGCGGCTGGCCAATCTTCCAGTAACAACCGAAGCTGAGAGAGCATAATTGCACGATCACCGACCCGAAGCGCCTCCAAACAAAAGCGCGAGCCTGTCTGCAGTGGTAAATCCAGTAACCCACCATCAAGGCACATCAACTCTCGAACCCGCTTGAACCTACCTTCACCACCAAGCAACTGCAGCAGACGCTTTAGCCCTCGAAACAGAAGCAACGAATAGCAATCTCCACCAGGTAGATGGGCTGAACGCCCTTGGATCAGCGCATCAAGAATGCTCTTCTGGAAAAATAGGTTTTCTGCATCAGCAACAAGGTCACCCGCCAAGGGCTCGCGCAAATCCCAGCCGCACTTATAGCAACTCACCAAGGGCGTTTTAAGGGGAAGCAAGCGCTGGCCACAATCAACTATCGTGGGAACCACTGGGCAGTGACATCGCGGGCACTCATCAGCCAGATAGACCCCATGAATAGGGCATATCGCGCTTAGCGCGAGGCGCCAGGTACAACGAAAATAGGGTTCAACATCTTCGGCCAAACAGCGCCGACAAAACTGGAGAGAATGACCCGCTCGTTGCCTTGGGTTCCGAGCGCCACGGATGTGAGTCAGAACCCAATCACAGGAACCTTTCTGCGCAAGCTGTTCCCACAGAATGCCTTCGAATACGGAGAGCCTCGTCGAGTGAGCCGAGGAGTCTGTAACACCACAGCCTGCACCGACACCACCGACAACCGAGGCAGAAGCAACACGATCAATGTCCCGCGTCAGGAACTGAGGAGACTGAAGAAGGTGATGAGTAACGAACGGAAGCAGCTTGGTACCGTTTCCCCAAGCAAGCCGGCACAGCCACGAGCTGAATAGCTCACCCTCGAAAGGGTGAGGTCCGGTAGAGCCAGGCAACCATGCTCAGCGCTCCAAGTATCGAGTTCGGTCGGAGGGCAAGACATAGCCCAGGGCATGCAGGTTTTCCCAGGTCACCATGTCCCCAGTGACATGCTCCGTACCACTACGCACAGCCCAGCTCGCAAAGAGTCGGAGTATCTCCACCGTCTCACCCAGCAACCCTTCACTGAACTGAAGCAACCGCGTCAGCGTGGCGCGCTGCAGGATATCCATTCCCTTCTCGAGTTCCAGACGCGGCCGTATGCTAACGACGAAGGTCGCGTACTCCTCAATTCGCTCCTCGGTCCACCTACGGACGAAAATAGGTTTGAAGCGATTCGCAATGGATGAGTCCGCGGTCAGTATGTTCTGGCTTTCAGGAACACCCGAAAGGACGATCGGAATACTGAGCTCCATGCTCAGGTTCCTCAGAGCATTGAGAAACTTTCGCCTACGTGCAATCGACCCTGCAGCAATGTTGAAGAAGTCATCCAGTATCAACATCTGCACATTCAGGTGCTGACACATAACCTTTATCCGCCGCAGCTTCGAGTCCTCTGGCTCCCTTGATGCAACGTGCATCCCGAGGCTCTCCATGATCCTCGTGTACATGCGTCCTTCATCGGGTGATGGCGGCGCCTGCACCATGATTACCGGTAGTTCTATTTTGTGGGCGTTCAGGTCGTAGGGGGGATTGGCCCGATCTCGAACGCTATTTAGGATCATCGACTTGCCACTATTACTCTCGCCAAGCAGCACGAGATTGGGCATCCGGTGAGTCTTCGGGTGATCGAGCAGACTTTCAATCTGCTCACGAATCCGAACTGCACTGTCATAGCCAATCCAGCGTTCCTCACGAAAGGCAGCCAGACGTACCTTCATCTCCGGAGTGGGACGCCCAGTAAGGCAACTGACATTTAGCTTGCTCATCAGCACCTACCGCTCTTCAAAGGGAGCCAGATGAGAGAAGTCATCGACTACGGCTTTTGCCGGATCCGAGGGCGGCGAGTCGATGCGGTCAGAAGGCAGCGGCAAGGGAGGCATAGCCTTGTGGAGGCGGTCACGCTCCTTGGCCATCCGCTTTTTCCGCGGAGCCGTAGTAGGTTGCCTCGCGCCACGCCTATTGTGCGTGTCAGATCTGGACTGCTCCTCGATCCGAATCATTTCGTTTCGCGCTCGAAATATCTGCTCCTCGTTCTCGAGCTTGATCCCTCGGTCTTTCAGGAAGGATTTAATTGCCTTCAGCTCCCAGGTACTGATCCGTGGATAGGCGGTGTTGCGATAAGGAATCCGGAAGTACTCTCGTAGGTGGGGATCCCAGAAGAACAGGTAGCTAATGTCCCTAGGGTCGTACCTGAAAATAAATTCCCTGGCCTTCCGCTTGTTGCCCGGCTCCGGTGCGCCAATCCACTTATCGAGTACAGGGTCGTGGTAGAAGATGAAGTCCGACACCACTCCATATGTCTGGATGGTCCGACGCAACAGCGGCATGAAGTCGATCCTGAGCTTGTCGGGGTTTGAAGCCATTCGGATCACCCCTAGCCCAGGAATGTCGTCGCTACCGTAGAGCCCCTCTTCGTAACGCTGGATCGGCGAAACACCGAGCGCCGAATGCTTCTTGTGGTGGTATTCCCCAAAGATCAGATTCGCGAACCAGCGCTCGAACTCGACAAGCGTCATGGTGGCGTTCTTCTCGGACTTGTATTCACCTTTCTGGGCAGTGTTAGAGAATGTGGTGCCGTCCAGCTCGTGGATACGCTCAGCAAACGTGCCGAACAATCTCTCGATATGCGCGCCGTAGTTTGGCTTCTTGAGCTTGCGAAACTTCATGTTGAAGCCGTGCTCTTGGGCCGCCTCCTGAAGCATCTCGCCGTGGAATTCCTTGGCGTTGTCGGCCTGAATGACCGCAGGCTTGCTCTGGCAGATCCAAGGGAAATCAACACCTAGCCGGCCTAGCATCCCGTCCTTAGGAAGAATGGCGTTCGAAATACATAGGCCCGTGGCCAATGCACCTGGTGGATCGAAAGAGATGTACCAGCCAACCACCATCCTCGAGAAAACATCAATCGCGAGAGTGATCCAAGGCTTGCCGATAGGAATTCGGTCTTGCTCGTCGACCAATATCACGTCAGCTGGTGTGTGATCGATCTGCCATACCGCATTCAGGGTATCGGCGCCGGGCATTGAGCCTTTTATTGATCGATGATCGAGGGCTGCATTACGCCCTTCACGTTTTGCAGCTCGTTCTTCAGGGAGGATTTCCTCAATTCGCGCCATGACCGCGACCTTACTGGGGGCAGGAAGGCCTATGTTCTTGCACCGCGTTTCGATCACACGTGTTACAGCAGTCGGGCTTTTTTTAAGCTCGGTGAGGTAGTCCGAGCGGATGGCCTTCTCAATGATCTCTTCCACCCTCGGATCAAGTCGTTTGCCGCCGGCATCGAATCGACGTTTGCGGAGCAAGCAGGTCACGGATCCGTGTCGCTCCACGCGTGCTAACCATCGATAGAGAGTCGGTACCGATACAAGAAGCTGATCCGCAACCTCCTTAACGAGCGCCTCTGTTCGCGATGGCATACCAATTAGAGGTGCAATCGCGTTGTAGCGCTCGATAGCAACCTTCCAGTCATCTTCAGGAATTGCAGCCAGATCGATTTGCTCGCCAGCCTGCGCAGCGGCTTGCCCGTAGCTCTCGGTTATTTCGCTGAGCTTCAGTACGTGGTCTTCGCCGGCCAACACGTCCGAAGCCAAAATCTCATCAGGGGAAACAAATTTCCTGACGCAATAGGTTCGGCCGAAGCAGGAGATGACTGCGCCTACGTGAATAGCAACGGTTGTGGGGGTCACAAACTACCTCCTGCAATAGCCTGCGCCTGAGATGTCGGCCAGATTGGAGACTTCATATTCAGAGGCTGACCAAGGTCGATTCCTACAATCTGCTGGGTGACAAGGTGCCAGAGATACGGGATGTACTCGGCACGATGAATTGCATCTCCCCGAACCGCCTCCAAGAGTGCTCGTGGGGTAGTGGGCCCTAAGCGAACAAGCAACTCGCAGATGTGGGGAATACGCGCGTCGTACAGCTCCCGATCGCCATACATCTTTTGATAACGCAGTAAGAACCGGACGTTCTCGAGGTAGGGGGTACGGATCTCGCGCTCAGTCATCACCTTGAATCTGCAGCCATAGTCTTTAGCCCAAGCGGAAGCCGCCTTTAGCCTAGGCTTCTCCTCAGCCCATCGAGCCTTCAGCTGGGCGCGTGGCTTCACCTCAAAGATGGTGGTCCGTAGCGACGGATCGGACCGGGTTGCCAAGTCGTTATAGGCAACAGCTACATCAGGAGTGAATCTGCGTAGCCTACCCCTCTCATCGCTCCATTGAATTTTGAATGGCTGAGTGGCGTATCGAAGGACACGCCAGTCGTACTCCAGCAAGATGAGAAAGTCTTGCTCCAGTGCGGACTCCGTTCGCTGAATCTTGGCAGCCTTCTCCGTAGCGACATAGCCAGTGACGCTATATGCGCTCCTTCCGATTTTTCGAGCAGCCATCTCATACCCCTCGAAAAGACGATCGAGCCAGACACCGAAGTAAGCAGGCGAAACATCCTTGATCAAAGGTCGGGAGCTCATCATTATCAAATTCCATATTTACCCCTGTCATATATCATAATATCTGAGACAAGGACGGAGGTCGCTTCGACCTCGCCGTCGCGCTCGGCATCCTCGCCGCCAGCGGCCAGGTGCCGGCCTCCAGCCTGGAGATGCTCGAGTGCCTGGGCGAGCTGGCCCTCTCCGGCGCCGTGCGTCCGGTCCAGGGCGTGCTGCCGGCCGCGCTCGCCGCCCGCACCGCCGGACGCACCCTGGTGGTGCCACGGGAGAACGCCGAGGAAGCCAGCCTCGCCAGTGGCCTGCGGGTGATCGCCATCGGCCACCTGCTGGAGCTGGCCGCGCACCTGAACGGGCAGGCGCCCCTCGAACCCTTCGTTTCCGCCGGCCTGCCCGACCAGGCGGCCTCCTACCCCGACCTGATCGAGGTGCAAGGCCAGGTGGCGGCCAAGCGCGCCCTGCTGGTGGCGGCGGCGGGGGCTCACAACCTCCTGCTCTCCGGGCCGCCGGGCACCGGCAAGACGCTGCTCGCCAGCCGCCTCCCGGGCCTGCTGCCCCCCTTGCAGGAGCAGGAGGCGCTGGAAGTCGCCGCCATCCACTCGGTGGCCAGCCATGCCCCGCTGGATGCCTGGCCCCTGCGCCCGTTCCGCCAACCGCACCACAGCGCCTCCGGCCCCGCCCTGGTGGGCGGAGGCTAGGAGAAAACGAAATAGCTGAGACATTAACGAATAATGTGAGACAGCTTGGCGATGCAGTTTACTGCTAGCCCTAAACGTCGTAAGCCTTATACGGCGGGCTCGGCATCGCGTTTCTAGCCTCAAGCGGAGGAGCCAGCGCATCCGACGCCTTCGCCTCCATCTCGTCCAGGTCACGCTTGACGCTTCCTAGCTACGGAGGGATTGGCTACCTGTTACGGGAAATTCATACCCCTACCTTCCGTCGGCGAGCCGCTCCGTCTTATGATCCTCGGAGAGCTGCATCACAAAGCCGTTTCAGTAAGGATGGGCAGTGCCTCAACAAAAAGTCCAACGCGTTCCCTACGTGCCTTCAGCTTCTCGACAACGCACTTATGAGTGCAGCTTGTCGCTTCCTCCGGGAGACTGGGTCGTCTGGTGGTACAGCAGCCTAAGGCGCAATGGCCTGGACTACACAGTTCCCTTGGTCAATGTTGTCTTCAGGCGCTTGAAGGGCGACAAACTGACGGGCACTTTTGTTAAAAGGAGGATTGCTCTTAGCCGCCTCTGCTTTTATCAGCCCGGCTATGTCTTGGTCGACAATGTTCTCTCCGAAAGGCTTGCGACTGACGCTGAGTGGTTCGACGTAAATTTCAACCGCGCTGCTGGAAAATGGAGCTTCATGCAAATCCCCGAGCTCAAACTGAGCTCTGATGAAAGTGGATTCTTGCTACCGAAATACTGCGACAATGAGTGGGGGCTTGTATTCAAGCTTGGAAATGGCAAAAAACTCATTCTCAACTGTGTTGAGTTCTTAGTTCGTGGATATTCGAGGCGATCAGAAATTCCGCGAATCTTGGCAACCTACGAATGGTCAGAGGTAGAAAGTCGTCTATTTGCACAACAAACACCGGATAATGAGAAAATTTCAAAATGGAAAACTCCTACCGGAACAGAAAAATGGATTGTTTATCCTCACTCCGACATGGTGAAAGACGATGACGTGCTTTTAGCTCACATCGCCAACGATGAAACATACGCAGCAAACGCAGCTAAATCCATTTTCTCTCAGTTAGACCCAACTCGATTCCGTAATGGGGAAGAGCTCCCAATCACAGCTGCCCCATGGTTTAACAGCGAAACCAAACTCAAATGCCGCGGATTCTGGTCTGAGGACAAAAAGAACTTCTATTGCACTGAGCTTGTTGGTCTTGAAGAGCCAACCGGCATCCCCATCGAAGCTCGTCGCGATCACTCCACACGCACCCCAACTCCTGAGGATCGCATTGAGCAGGAGCGCCTTATCGCTCTGCGTGATGATCCAATGACAATTGTCCTGACCGACTTGAACCAGCCCCGGAGCCAGTATCCTCGTGAGGAAGTAGAGGACAGTAGCTTCGAAGTCATCAAATCTCGAGTAGTGAATAGGATTAAGGTTCCTAAGCTTACCGGTCGACAGAAGACGATTAAAAAAGACGAGCTGGAAATGGAGGATTTCAGTACCGGGGATGCCGCTGGGCAGCGCAATGACACTACTGGGAAAGCTGTTTTAGTCGACAGAGAGTTCGGCGTTAATTCATCTGGAATGCTGTATGAAATGTGGAAGTCCTTTGAGCGACTCAAAGCCGCTCAACAAATTGACCATCTGTGGTGGTTTGTTCCACCAAGTGATAAACATTCCAACAGCGATTTTCAGTGCATTGCCTTCAAAGATGACTTTAGAGATCCCCAAATAACAAAATGGCTAAGCCTTAGAAATGGCGGTCAAAGAGGGCTTCTTCTGATTCTTGTCAGAGTGCAACGGAAGTTTATTCTGATTGTTGAAATCCAGCGCGACGAGTGGATTGACAAGTATGGCATCTATAAAGAAGACAGCTTCTCTGGCCTCGTTTGTGAGGTAGCAGACTCGAGTGAGGCCACTCAAATATTCAATGAACTGAATGATTATCTCCCCAGCAGGAAGGGCGTCTTCCCAGGATTCAAAAGCTCACTCCCGAATAACATCAAGGTATTTGAGCATCGATCAACTGGGAACCCTGATGGCTGGTGCGATGCCACAGCAGTTCTGGCGCTCAGCAAGATGGAAGTGAAGGTTCGCCGTCCACAGACACTAGATACAGAGAAGCTTGAACAGGACTAAGCCGGCTCGTGTAGGGGTATGTGGGCACCCTTTGTAGCAGCGGATATGCTGGTAGTGTTCATCCCCTCCCAAGGAGAGCCTCACCTTGGACTACCTAGACCAGGTCATAGATTCAGTTCTCGCGGCTGGTGAGATTCTCGCAGCGGAGTGGCAGCGTCCAGATGGCCCTCGTGGCGCCGGCGACAAGGCTGATGTCGACATCGAAATTGAGCATGTCCTTCGCGCCGATCTCCTTGGCATAGTCAACTGCGACTTCTGGGGCGAGGAAACTGACAGCCGCTTAACGGGCGCCGAGTTCTGCTGGGTGGTCGACCCAAACGATGGGACCGCGGATTTCTTGAGTGGCAATCGTGGCTCTGCAATTTCCGTAGGCCTGCTTCGAAATTCAGAGCCAGTTTTGGGCGTGGTGTACGCCCCCATAACCGATGACCGCGGGCCAGACTACATCGCATGGGGGATCGGGCTATCTGGTCTACTCAGAAACGGCAAGAGAATTGAGCCGTACCTCAGTAACCAAACTCTCACCCCTGGATCCCAGGTGCTGGTCAGTACTGCAGCAAAGAACAAACCGAAGCTCAACGCAGAGCTCTGTGCCCCGGCCACATACGTCCCTATGCCAAGCATCGCCTACCGGCTTGCGCTTGCAGCTGCTGGCGAAGCCATCGCCGGGGTATCTCTGGTTCCTGTTGGCGCACACGACGTAGTCGCAGGTCATGCGTTGCTGATTGGAGCCCATGGAGCTCTACTGAACCAGAACGGCCTTCCAATCACCTACAGCACCCAGGCGAAGCTATCTCAAGTCTCCTCACGCTGCTTCGGCGGCGCCCCCGAAGCATGCAAGAAGCTCTCACAGAGGAACTGGGAAAAACTCTTCGCCAAGCAAGGATGAAGCAGAACGGCCAGGCTGTTGTCATTCACAAGCAGGGGCAATAAAGGCCTGGATTGGCCGAACGAAGGCAAATGCATGGACTTCAGATGAACTGGCAAACGGTCTGTGGCGAAATGGTCTTGGGGCGCGGAATCTGCGTCCCAATTTCCTAACAGCGCTGCAGGAGTTCAGCTAATGGGGTTTTATCGCTTAACTGTACTGGGTCTTCCGCCGATGAGATCCACGTATTTCAGGACCCTTGAAATGGTTCCTGCACTAGCTTTGCTCGGTCTCTGGATGCGGGGTGATCTGACGTCGACCAGCTTCGTAGCCACGATGACTGCGGCGGCGTGCTTTTATGGGATAGCACCATTGATTCTGAAGAGCCGACGGCCGCGCTGGAGAGCCGAGCTCGCTCAGCAACGAGCACACTTTGAAGCATTGCTCGCACAAGAGCAGGATCCGGTGAAACGAATGTGGCTTCGCGGAGTAATTGAAGAGCTACCTCTTCGCTTCCACCTAGCCGAGGATCCCGAACCTACTTATCAGCGGTGCAAAAGGCTTGCGCAGGTTGCGAACATTGCTCGCAAAGCTGCTTCGTGGCTATCAAAGCACTAATGGTCATGGCCTGGCTCAAGCAGTGACCTCAATCGGCTGCTCTCGCCGGTAGCTGCTTTGCGCGGACGACAGCAATCGGCCAGAAGCAGCCGGTCTTCAGGTAGCCGCTTCGAGTGGAATCTGGCCATCGATTTGTCTGTGACGCTATGCTTCACGGAAGATCGAATAGAAGGTGTTAGAAATTGTCTGCCGAGTACATTCTTGAACAATTCATTATTGGCTCGCGCTTGCAACTGAGCATCTCCGAGGAGCGCTACAACGAGCTGGCACATGCCCGAAGCGTGTTATCCGAGGCACTGGCTTTCGAACAACGCTACGAATTATTGCTTGGTAATTTTCTGGCCATGGAACTGGCCTTTACCGAAATTTGCCTGCGTGCCAAAGTGGAGCCTCAACATCGGTACGTGGACTCAGCAGAAATCCTAGAAACAGCAAATCGCCATGTCGTGAATATGCTTACGGCTATGCGAGCCTATGCCGACCAGGTAGTGCAGGACTTCAAATGCCTGGAGCTGACCCCTAGCTTCGGCGAGGTGGCTAAGTCGGAGCTGAAGAAGGCATTTTCCCGAAGCTCGGACTATCGATTTATGTGCAGTTTAAGGAACCACGTTCAGCATAAGGCTACTGCTGTTCATGGTTTTACAGCGAACAATGATGGGACGAGAGATACCAACGGCTGGGTCGAAACAGTCAGTTTTTATGCAAATAAAGTGACTCTCAGGGCGGATAAGGATTTCAAGCCTCGAGTTCTAGATGAGCAGCCTGAGAAGATCGATATTCGGCGGTGTGCACGACGAAGTGTGCAAGCGGTAGGCGAGGTGCATCTGGCTCTGCGCAATTTATCCAAAGACCAAGTAGCGCGAGCTAGGTCTGCAATTGAGCTTGCAATCCGCGAATACAAGGAAGCTGGTGCAACGTCAGCCATCGGCCTTGGTGCTCGACGCGTCGGGGATACCAGCGCAGATGTCGCGCTGCTGCTGGACTGGGATGACGTTCGACTTCGGCTTGTCGATAAAAACAGCAGCCTTCCACGGCTTTGGCCCCGCCGTAGTCATCGTGAACCGAAGGTTGAGGAGATTATCGCCCTGCGCGAGGAAATGAGGCAGACCCAAGCCCAAGCAGCAGCGCTTGTGTTCATTACCGAGGATCGCTGGCGAGACTACGAAGATGGTCTGCCGATGCCGGAGGGTCTATTTCATCTTTACAAGCTTCAGGTAGGACGCCATCCGACACACTCTCTCCAGCAATCGAAAGCTGTCGACGTCTGAAGGAATAGCTACACCGGGTTGAACTCCGTGTCAGAGCCTTACTCATGCCTTTTCAATAAGTTATGTATGAGGCAGAAGTGGGCGCCGGTGGAGGGAAGAACCTGACCAATAGCCGCTGTTGGTGATAGGCAGCTATGAAATAACGATCCTATGCTCGCACATGCCATAACGCGACAGTTACTGGTCGATAGGAGCATCACACGATAGATATCCAAAAGGCTTCGCTTAACGGTAGGCTGTCAGCGAAGCCTCTCTGGCAAAAACCATTTGCGAATTTTATAGCTATCTTTCGAGAGTGTGATCTGATGAAATGACAGCACATTAAACGCACTCGCTGATGAAGGGTCATCCATGTCCAAACTTGCTGAATTCAAAGCCCTAGAAGCTAAACTTGCCGCACAGCTTAAACAGCTGGACGAACTGAAGAATGACAGTGAGCTGAAGCGCGAAATCGAGTTTGAGGAAAAGCTCCGCGGGCTCATGGCTGAGTACGGCATCAGCCTCCCTGGTATCATTTCACTCTTGGACCCGCAGGCGAATCAGAGCGGGGCCGCCACTTCCCGCAACACACGCGGCCAACGCCGACAGCGTCAAGTTAAGGTTTATAAGAATCCGGATACTGGCGAGGTCGTTGAGACCAAAGGCGGCAACCACAGGGTGCTGAAGGCATGGAAAGAGCAATACGGTGCTGAAAAAGTAGAACGCTGGTTGCAATAACGCACCGACCCGGCAGGAAAAAGCCGCCTCCAGGGCGGCTTTCTTAAGCTGGCCAATCACATAAGAAGGTTCCTTTATCTCGGAACCCGACTGTCGTGAAATCGCTTGGGCGATCTGCCTCTTCACCGCTCGGTGAACGGTAAGATCAATGACTCCGCGGTGGTCGTACATGATCCAAGCGCCATTTCTGCGCTCAAGCCAACCAATCGCGGTCGCCTCAGCGGACTCAAACCCGCCCGAACTGCGAATACGATCGCCCTTTTGGCCAGCATGCCACCTTGATGGTGAGCTCATCCATTCCGTTGTCCTCTACCCAGGCTAACGCAGGTATCCCGTCTGGCGTCCATACATGAAGGTAGATACCGCTCTTCGGGCGGCCTGAGTGTTTGCCCATCTTCGCACCTGCCCAAAAATTATCACTAGGAATCAATCCAAGAAGACATTGAGTAAGCCCGGAAATAATCGCTGCGGTTAAGAGGTTTCGCGCGCACATTGCACGATCGGAGTGATACATCGAGCTGAGCCACTCCTGCTTAGCAAAATGTGAAAGGCCAGGCCACTCGCCGACGTCCTCGTAGCCAAACTGGCTGAGTCGTTCCAGAAATTTACTATCGTGGAATTCAAGAGCCGGACATGTCGCAGGACCCTTTCAAGGCTCCCAAAGCGATGCCCACAGAGACGCATTGGTCCTGAACCCAGCAGCTGAAACGAGTGACTCAGTGAGGTGGGATGACGATATGTGCGGAATAGCAGCCGACAGGCGGTTTTTTACAGTACGAAGCGCTTGAGCGCATGGAGGAATGAAGAGCATTGAGCCTTCTCCCAACAAGCGGCTCATGGCCACCGATTCCGCTTGGACCCTAATGAGGGAGACGTGGGGGATTTACCGCAGCATCGTTTCACCCGGTTGCAGGTGTGGTTGAGCCGACCTGCAATCAGAGTATGACGGAAGGCGCACAAGCAAGTACGCCGGTCACGGTGGCGGTCAGGACTGATCTGCGCTTGTCGAGGTGCCTGTTGAGCGGGACCATAAAAGTACGGCTTGCAAGATTCCTCCCATCCTCTTAGCCCCTAAGCATCCTGTCATCACGTAAGAAAACCTTAATCAGGGATCGATATCCTGTTCTACCAGTCAGCTTACAGATGCCCTAATTTGCGGCAATGAGTATGACATACCGCTCTATTTTGGGCCTCTACACGCGACACGCGTCATGCCTCAATGGAATCCTCGCTTAATATCGACCACGGAGACAGGTTTGGCATGAGCGTTGCTGGGTCGCCACGTAAGACAGGGAGCTCGTAGGACCAATGGATTGGTAGCCGTACACATGTCAAACATAGGGATGTGCATGACTGGCTCACGCAGGGAAGGCGCGCGCGCGCCAAATCAAAAAAATCCGTATCAAGGCGAAATTCACGTCGCCAGATCTTCAACTAGCAAAACGGCATTGGTCATATCCGTGATGACTATGTCGGCTGTAATAATTTTACTTGTCTTCGGAACTTATACCAGACGGGAAAAAATCGAAGGCTCACTTGTACCTGAAGGTGGAGTAGCTTTCATAGTTGCGAGAAGTTCTGGTGCAGTTGAAAAACTGCTTGTTAACGAAGGGGACAGAGTGAAAGCCGGCGATCCGCTAGCGATCATAACCACCGACATTAAAAGCGAGGGAGTGGGGTATGCCGGAGAGGCCATATCCTCACTGGTAAGCGAGCAAATATCAAAGGCTGAGTCACGTAAAATCTCCATGGCCTTAGCAGCAAATGCAAAGGAAGAAGAGCTAAGAAGTATCGAGAGAAATATCGAGGAACAGATTGCGGGCATTGAGGACCTTGTAAAAATCAAACAGGAAATCCTTGAAAAAAAAGATGAAGAGCTGCTGGCCAATGAGCGCTTACTTGCAAGAGGGTACGTGACTCCGAAAAGAATTGACCAATTAAAGATAGAAATACTTGAACTGGAATCAAGCAGGCGCCAGCTGAAACAGAGAATCTTGGAATTCCAAGGCGATCTCGCAAAGAACAAGTCTGCAATCAATCAACTTTCCTACCAATTAAGCCTTGATGAAGCTTCCCTGGACTCACAAATACTAGAGCTGAAAAAATCGCAGGCCCAAAGCAAAGCCAGTTCAACAGTTGTCCTAACGGCTCATAACGATAGCGTCGTCTCTTCTGTGCTGATACGACCCGGCCAAGCGGTCACCGTTAGGCAAAGCCTTATAGCCTTAGTACCCGTTGAGGGGGTCTTAGAAGCCGAACTGAGGGTCCCGAACAAATCAGTAGGGTTTCTAAAAATGGGGCAGAAATTTCTGATTCAGTATGAAGCATATCCCTATCAGAAATTTGGACTGGGCGTTGGGCACATAAGTGCCATTGCGCAAAACACAACACCCTCGGCAGAGATGAGCAAGCCAGACACAAGCCGGGAAAGCCCAGACGGATATTATAAAGCAAGGGCCCGAATCGATTCCCAAGAAATTAAAGTATACGAGACCAATATACCTCTAAGACCTGGGATGAAGTTTTCTGCCGACATTCTACTGGAAAAAAGAAGCCTACTAGAGTGGTTGTTGGAGCCTCTGTATGCATGGCGCATGAGATCGCAGTCAATGGGAGAGAATCAATAGAATGGCCCAATTGCGTTTTGATAGCAGATCGAAGCTTCCAATAATAATGCAACAAGAAAAATCCGAATGCGGATTTGCTTGTATTGCAATGATCGCCAGCTTCTATGGCCATGAAATCTCATTGCGCGAAGTTCGAGCTATGCATCGCGGCTCCAGCCGCGGTGCAACATTGCTCGAAATAGTCAAAGTTGCCATGCAACTTGGTATGCAGGCGCGCCCACTGAAGATTGAAAACAATGAGATCGACTCACTAAAGCTGCCTGCACTATTGCATTGGAAAAATAGCCACTATGTGGTTTTAAGGGAATTAAGAGCAGGAAAATTTTGCATACACGACCCGGCAAGTGGTGTCGTTAATTTAAGCCGCGAAGAGTTCAGTATATTCTTTACAGGTGCAGCGCTAGAACTAGCCCCTGGGCACCAATTCCAACTCAAAAATAAAATCCCTGGAGTTGCAGTTCGAGATATCCTTGGAAAGGTTCATGGACTTCATGAGGCACTTGTTGGGATTCTTGCTTCAGCACTAGCACTCGAGGCGTTTTCCTTTATCACACCTCTATTCACGCAGTTAGTTATTGACAAGGCTATTTCTAGCGCAGACCTTGATTTGCTGCTCGTTTTTGGGATGTCATTCTGCGTTCTTATCATATTCCAATCGTTCATCAGCTATTTGCGTGATTGGTTAGTTTGCCGGACGGGAAGCACTTTAAATCAGTCATGGACTGGGGGTGTCTTTGCTCACCTCATGTCGCTACCGGAAGATTATTTTCAAAGAAGATCACTAGGCGATATCGGTTCAAGATTTGGCTCACTAAAAAATATCCAACAAGCCATTACATCAACGATTACAACTAGCTTCCTAGATGGCTTTATGTCGCTAGTAACACTCGCAGCGATGGTAATCTACAGCCCCAAGCTAGCCACTGTAGCTTTTGTCTTCACCTCTGCATATGTGCTGGTCCGGCTTGCGTTATATTCAAAATTCAAAAGTCTAAACATCGACTTAATTAGCGCACAAGCAAGGCAGAACTCGAAATTCTACGAGGCCGTGCGTGCTTCGCAAACAATAAAGGCAAACAACCTAACAGCACAGGTCACTACAACATATTTAAACCTTGTCACCTCATATTTAAATAGAAATATTTTAGCATCGCGATTGACCATTGCGTTCAAAGCATTTGCCGATCTGATTCAAGGGATAGAAAAAATTGTCCTATTGTGGATTGGAGCAACACTGGTTATTCAACAAGAGCTCACAGCAGGTATGCTTATGTCGATATCCATGTTTAGCCTGCTGTTTGGTTCCAAAATTGCTCACCTTGCGGACAACTATGTCGAACTGAAGCTGCTTAAAATACATGCCGCACGAATATCAGACATTGTACATACTGAAAAGGAATTACATTACTACCCTACTTTCTTCGGCGAGATCAAAGACAAGACAATTGAGTTCGCTTCAGTATATTTTCGCTACTCTCCCTCTGAACCTTGGATTCTTGAGAACTGCTGTTTCACGATAAAGCCAGGAGAGGCAGTCGCAATAACTGGTAGCTCCGGGATTGGAAAAAGCACGATACTAAAATTGATCTGTGGACTATTAGAGCCAAATAGCGGGAAGATCTTAATCGGGGGCGTGGATGTTACAACCATAGGGAAAGAGCAGTTGCGCTCATGGATGGCAGTTATCCTTCAAGACGACACTCTATTTTCTGGAACCATCGCTGAAAACATTTCTCTATTCAATGAGCAATATTCTATAGAAGAGATATCGACTGCTGCGCAAGAAGCTTGCATACATGGTGAAATTATCAAGATGCCGATGGGATATAACACCTTAATCGGAGACATGGGGTCCTCACTATCTGGTGGTCAACGTCAAAGGTTGTTAATTGCACGATCACTAATTCGAACTCCTTCCTTCCTTTTGTTCGACGAAGCAACCAGTCACTTAGATATCGAAAACGAGTTTCGGATATCTGAAATTCTTGCAAAGAGAAATTGCACAAGGATCATCGTTGCCCACAGGGAAGCAACTATAAAGCTATGCAACAGGATTTTACACATGGAGGGGAGGAGACTTAAGGACAAGACAAATAAAACGATAACACCGCACTTGGTAGTTTAACTAGTTCACAAGGAGTGTTAGTTTCTATGAAAGTTCTGACTGAAGAAGAAATGATGCTGGTTGCTGGCGGGGCGTCTCAATATCAATACCAATATGACTTAGACCCCATCGAAATTGAAGGCGACCCCTATGATGACCCCAATCCATGGGTAATTGGCCCGACAGATGAAGAGGCTGCTGGTGGGTACGGCGGTGGAAGCGGCGGCGGCAATGGAGGTGTCAGTGTTGGTGCGGAGGGGTCTGGATCTGACATTGAAGTAAAAGCAGGTGCAGATCTAACTAATCTTTCGGAAAAAATCACATCAATATTTGATGAGATTGTTTCGGTTTGGAAGGAACTGAACGCTCCCACTCCTGTAATCACATCGGGAAATGATTCTACACATGGTGCGAATTCACTGCATTACGCAAATGAGGCGATTGATCTTAGAGCCAACAACATAAGCGCCGACCTCGCGCAAGACTTGGTAGAGCAGCTGAGGAATGCGGTTGGCCCGGATTACGACATTATTTACGAGACTTTCTCAAACAGTTCGAACAATCACATCCATGTTGAATATGACCCAAACTAAAGGCGGCCATATGGGAAATGCAACCATGATTAAAAGACTCGTCCTTCTTTCCGCTCTATCTGCAGGCTGCGTCAACGCAAGCAGTGAACTTTTAGATATACCATCTGAAATGCTGTCGAAGGGCGCCAATGCAGGTCTCCGCGCCAATGACACTACCGGCACGGGTTATACGAAAGCCGTAGGCGATTTCGACGGAGACGGCAAAATTGATTACGCATCTCTAAAGCTAGAAGACCCATCCACCCAAAAGTACAAGTTGGTGGTCACTCTGAGCGGGGCAAATGGCCAAGATCAAACCCTTAAGGCTGGCGATGATTTACTGTCTGTAGGCATTGAGACCTTAAAGCCGGGCTCCTATAAGACTGCTTGTAGTAAAGGTGCAGGACCTGCGACCGACAACTGCACAAAAGAGATCAGCATGAAGCACGATGGTATCTCATTGTTTACTTTTGAGTCTGGTGCAAGCCTTATATATATGGAGAATGGCCATTTCAAAGAGGTCTTCATAGCAGACTAGCGCCCAATGGGCCGTAGTTCCTACGGCTCATTTCCTGTGCCGAGACAACTATGCCTATAAAGCCGACCCAATACTACGTTACAGAATTTGCATATCCGAACTACGCAGACTTACCAGTTTTTACTAAGCAAAAAATTGAGAAAGCTGAAGCATCACTGAAAAATATTTCAGGAGAGCTAGGAAACTGGTTCTACCAGGATGTTGCTGCGTTCAATTTGGGTAATATCGAGCGTATGAGCCCCAATTCAATTCTACTTTCTCATGAGCTTTCTGATTATTTCATGGACCAGGGAGAGCACGTCAGAATTGATGGAGTAAGGACCGAGAGTGAGCGACGTGTTTTACAGAAAGGTATTGTTTCTTACAGCTTCCCATATACATCGCTCTCGTCAGAGTTCATTTGCGAACTCGAGTCGCTGGCCAGTCATCTACTAGGTGAGGAGTGCTTGATTCGTACGGGAGGGCTTAGGTGTCAGCCTGACAGGGGGAATAAGCAATGGGTGTTTACACACCCGTCAAGAATTGCGGAAAGATTAATAGGCTTGCATATTTATCTAAATCGAAACCGTTCAGGATTGCCTAGTCTATTTTCAGCAGTCGTTGCCATCGTCACGATTTGGTTTTGTCATCCGTTCAGGGACGCGAATGGTAGGGTTGGAAGGTGTCTTTTTCAAATCATATTACGTTTTGGAGGATTGCCGCTCAGTACAACGCTGCCTCTTAGAGACCTCTTCTCTTTGTCTAGAGGTGGTTTTCTGATTCGTGCAAGACAAGTGATAACCAGAAATGATTGGATACCCATCCTCGATTTTTTTTGTAATTTAATCTTCATCTGTGCTCAAGATGCGACCTATCAGGCAGCGACTCCCGGCACCCTTTAAAACTAGCGTCCCATATCTGATGATATTTGAGCCGAGCTTCAAAAGCAGATTGGCTCTAAATCCATTATATGACGTGGGCGTAAGCGTATTCCGAAGGTATCTGTCTACAGCGCTTCCATCTCAACCGTCTACCCCAGGCCAGAGGCGGCCGTAAAACGTAACCGGGCAGTGCTGTCCAACCTTGTCCGCTTTACGTTTCAATCAATCGACATAGATTTCAAAAACCGGCACGCCAGCCTCAATCATCTTCAAGGCTACCGCTTTAGCCAATGCTTCATCTTCAATACACGTGACACCTGATTCATTACGGATCGGCAGATACGTTACGTTTCTTGTCACTTCCGACGAAACCTTGAGTCCTAAAGCATCGGCTTGGCTTTGAAGCCTATAGCCGTCGATGCTGCCGTAGTCTTCGCAGGTTCGAAAACAATGCGTACCTTTAAGCTGCTTGTAAACCGTCGATAAAGGCGAATGCATCAGCTCGGGAATAAGTTGACGAAGAAGAGCAATTTGCCTTGCATCAGGTCCTTCTGATGAAAAAGAGAATACTAGTCGCCAGCTGTCTCGCATAATTTTTTTCAGCCCCCATCCGGGCTCGCTTCCATCCCATAAATACTTGAAATCTCCGACTTTCATAGCGCAATCCAAACTCAAACAGAGAAATCGGTTAAAGGGTCAGCTTCAGTGCTCATTCTAGATGCGCGCTCTTGGCCGAAAGCAGTCATTCAGAGTGGCATGCCAGCCTACGTTAAGGCGCAATCAGAATATCTTGTTGCGCCAGACCTCACTCCACGTCGTGATCGACCTGCTCCTGTTCAGCCCTTGTATGAAGGCTACGCGTGGGCTGGTGCTGCTCATTACCGCCTCGGCGGTGGAGATATTCTTGGTGGCGAATTTTCCGTACGGAGCTGCCAGCTGTAGATATGCGTTGTCTGCTTCCTCTGCGTTCGCCCAGAAGAAGCGCCCACCACCTTCCTGTCTAATCTGCTTGCCGGCCCGCTGCCAGTTTTCCTGGGTGTAGTAGTGGTTGAACCTGAAGCGCAGTCTGAGGTTCTTTTCCTCGATCTTCATCTTTGCAAACGCGCGCGGAATGGTGTCGCTGATGCAATGCTTGCAGGGACTCCAGTTGCCGTAGAGCACAATCTTTGCGTTCGCCGGTATCTCCGCATATCCCCACCACACATCCAGCTGGTGTAGCAGCATGTCTTCCACGTGCACCAGTGTGCCGCTCCCATACGTGTGCTCAGAAGAGCGAATCTTTCCCTCCACCTCAACCATGAGCTTGGAGCTCATGTTGTTGTCGAAGGCGTACATGCTGTGAAAGTGCTGAGCCCGCGCTGATAAGTCGCCCATGTGAATCTCCCTCTCTAACTGTTCATCCCAGACTTCTTGCTTTGCTCCACTACCGTTCCGTCAGCACCGGCCACCGATCATGAATCCAGGCAAACTCCTCGGGCGGGTCGGTGGTGACCACATACACCCGCCGATCCTCTCCCTCGCCAATCACCAGGCATTCCAGTGCCTGGCCCTCAGGCACATCGAACCAGTGTGACGGCCGGTTCTTCTCGCCCTTCTGCCCTTCCTTCTCCATGAATCGCTGCACCAGGCCGAAGGCGCGGCGGGGCTGGTACTTCGCCCAGCCGCCGGCCTGCACGGTGCTGAGCCTGGCCCAGCCGCCCTGGGGGCCGGTGCCGGGCTGGCCTTCGCGGCGGCCCCAGCCGATCCAGTCGATCTGGCTGCCGCCGTCGAGCTGCACCGGGATCGCCGCCTTGGGGTTGGGGAAGTAGATCTTCCACACCTTTTCCGCCTCTCTGGCTTCAACGCCGCCGCACATACACGCCTCCGGTTTCGGGTGTCAGGTTTCAGCGTAGGACAGACTCACGGCCTTCCTCCCGTCGGCTGACGGATTGACCGATAAGAGAACCTGAAAAATACTGTATCTATATCCAGTATTCGCGAGTGTGTGAGATGTCGCTTTCGATCCTTGCCCGGGGCCAGCGCCTGCGGGAACGCCTGCTAGCCGAAGCCGCTGATCTACGGATCACCGGCTTTCAATCCCCAGCAGAAGATGAGAAGGAAGAGGGCCTTTCCCTCGACCGTCTCACTGGCCTGGGCGCGCCGCACATCTGGGGCGTGCGGGTGCTGGATAGCTCGCTGGAGGGCTTCGGCGTGTTTCAGGGCGACCGCCTCATCGTCAACCGCGCGGCTAGCCATGTAGATGACCGGCTTGTGGTGGTGGACCTGGGCGGGGAGGGCTACCGGGTGCGCCTGGTGGTGAAGGACATGTTCGGCGGCCGCTGGCTGCGCGCCGCCGAGACGCACGTCCATGACATTCAGCTCGACGGCGACGAGCCCATCGAGATCTGGGGCGTGGTGACCTGGGTGGTCAGCCACGTCGCGCCATGAGCGGCCAGCGGATCTTCGCCCTCATCGACTGCAATTCCTTCTACTGCAGCTGCGAACGCATCGGCCAGCCGGAGCTCAAGCGCCGGCCGGTGGTGGTGCTTTCCAACAACGACGGCTGCGTTATCGCCCGTTCCGCAGAGGCCAAGGAGCTGGGCATCGCCATGGGCGCACCGTTCTACCAGGTGCGTGAGCAGATGCGCCGCAGCGGCGTGGTGGCGCGCTCGAGCAACTACACGCTGTACGCCGACATCAGCAACCGGGTGATGCGGGTGATGGCCGAGATGCTGCCCGGCATCGAGGTCTATTCCATAGACGAAGCCTGGGGTGACATGGCCGGCATCACCGACCTCGAGGCGCATGGCCGCGCCATCCGCCAACGCCTGGCGCGCGAGATCGGCATGCCCGTGGGCATCGGCATCAGCACCACCAAGACCCTGGCCAAGCTCGCCAATTGGGCGGCGAAGAAGTGGAAGGCCACTGGCGGTGTGCTCGACCTCACCGACCCGGCCCGCCAGGAGCGGCTGCTGCGCCTGGCCCCCATCAGCGAGGTATGGGGCATTGGCCACCGCTCGGCGGTGAAGCTGGCCGCGCTGCGCATCAACAGCGCGTGGGAGCTGGCGAACTTCGACATCGGCACCCTGCGCAAGACTTTCGGCGTCACCATGGAGCGCACCGCGCGCGAACTGCTCGGCGTGAGCTGCATAGGTTTCAATCAAGGCCCACCGCCGAAGGAGGCCATCTGCAGCAGCAAGATGTTCGGCGTGCGGCAAACCGAGCTGGCACCCATCCGCGAAGCGCTGGCCGCCTATGTGAGCCGCGCCGCCGAGAAGCTGCGCAGCCAGGGCTCGCTGTGCCAGACCATCCAGGTAGGCCTGCAGACGCAACTCGCCGAAAGAGAAGGGCCGCGATTCTGTGAGGCTATTACCCTGGCGTTGCCCGCGCCCACCAACGACACGCGGGAGATCCTCGCGCTCGCGCAACGCGGGCTCGGTGAGATCTATCGACCCGGCTACCGCTTCTCCAAATGCTCCATCCTGCTGATGGATCTGTGCCAGCCCGGCGAGGTGACGCCGGACCTGTTCGCGCCCACGCAACGCCGTGGGGCGGAACGGCTGATGGAGGTGGTGGACCAGATCAACCAGCGTGAGGGGCGCGGCACGGTACATATTGGGCGGGTGCCGGCTGCGCCGGTTTGGGCGATGCGGCGGGACATGCTGAGCCCGCGATATACAACGCGCTGGGAGGAAGTAATCGGGGTTCGTGGTTAAGTGGGGAGGCTTCTTGGCCGGTTCTGGCAGGAGCTGCAGCTACTGATTATGAAGGGCTTCTTTCGGCCAAAAGCGGTCGTCAAGTGTTTAGGAAACCAGGGGCGATTCACTGATCTAAACGGCGAACCACGTGTTCGTATCAAATGTCGATAATTGCCCAGCCTGCCTGCTGCAGTGCTGCCCTCCTCTTGGTCTCGGCTTTACCCTCACCCATCGCGCTTTTTCGCATGGCCAGACAGAGCATGTGGGTCGGCCTGGTCATCCCTACGTACATGAGCATCATGCTCTTCTTTGCGGCCTCGTTCGGACGCTTAGCAGCTGAGGCTCTGCCTTCGAGCCACGGCAAGAGCTTGTTGACGAAGTGAGTGCGGTTGTACGTTTCCAGAATCAGGGTGGCAGCATGCGTTTTACCCTTCTCGGCGTGAATCGAAGACAACCGGATGTTGACGCTCTCAGAACCGACCTCAAACCTGTATGTGTTGAGAAGCGCACCACCGTTGTCACCTGGGTCTTCTACCAGAGGGGCAGTTGACCAGGCGAGATAGGCTTCAGCATCCGCTGCTGCCAGCAGTTGATCAGAAAAGACCAAATCCGCAGCAAGATCCATCAAGCCTGAGGCAACCGCTGCATCCCATTCCGCCTGGGTAATACCAGCGGGGCTGAACAACAGCCGTTCGAGCCATCCGCGATAAGCGGCGACCACTCCAGCACGACCGGCAAGATGCTGTTCGACGCATTGATGACTGCGAGACCTTGCCACAATCGCGTCTCTGGGAAACGCCAGGCGCACCAGGGTTAACAGGCAGGACGCTATCAGTTCCACGCCTAGAGCCGCAGTTGCATCCCTAGCAACATAGCGACGAGCGATGTGCACACCCTCTGAAAACGTACGCGGCTTGAACGAAGGCTTATTAACCTCTGACTGATACGGAGCCCAGTAATGCTCAACCGCTTTGGGGTAGTGCTCTGGCTTGTCATTCTCCAGTCGATGTACCGCTCCAACCGCATAGACACCTGATGTCCGGACACTTGCAGGTAGGTGCTGGATCAACAGCTGCCCATAGGCATCCAGGACATTACTCACGTCGCCATCAGGGAAGACGATGATGGTGTTGGGAGCAGCCTGGTTTGCACCACTCTGCCGTAACCCTACCAGGCCGCCAGTGATTGGCAGGTAGGCAAAGGGATTGGCGATGGACGCGATCGACTGATTGAAACGGAAGCTACTAGCGATTTCCATGGTGCTCGATTGATCCGGGAACGGCTCTGGTAGCTCCACCTTCACTTCGAAGATTTCCTGGTTGGGATCCCCAACCCTGATGACACAAACATCTGGATCCTGACGCGGGAAAACCTTGCTCAAGATGTTGGCCTGCTCATACCGCGTATCTTGCATCTCATCGACCAAAACGCAGGGAAAGCGCGCTCGCAAAGCGCTCGCTACCTCAGGCTCGTCAACCAGCAGCGCATCAGCCAAGACGAACACTTCATCGAAGCAAAAATGCCCTGTCTTCGCTGCATGAGCCATCGCTTTGCAGGCATTTTTGTAGGTGTCCGTATGAGCCCCGAATTTCAGACTCAAACCGGTTAGCGGGTTGTCGAAATCAACATTTCTTAAGCGCAAACTTTCCACTTTGATGAACGCCGATTCGAACGTTTTCTTCATGCCCGCGTATTCCCAGGGTTTCAGTGCTTTCCGGCGGGCGGCATGCGTAAGTTCATCGTCGATGGCAGTGAGTGGAATGCCCTTCGAGCGCAGCCACGGTGAAGCTAGGAATCGCCCAGTGAAGCCATGGATGGTATCGATGTAATGTGGGTAGCGAAGCAGACGCTGCCCAATCTCCGAGCCTCCCAAGCGATGCTCAATTTCCTCCCGAGCTGCGTTGGTATGGGAAAGGACGCAGATACCCTGAGTTCGACTCTTCCAATGGCGAGCGAGGATAGCCAGCTTGGCCACCACCAATGTGGTCTTGCCGCTACCAGGGCAAGCAGAGACGTCCAGTGTGCTCATGGATTTCAGGAAGCTGCGTCTAGGCTCGTCCAACGCCTCCAGCTTCATGAGCTTGGTGACCCACTCCACATCGCCATCGGTTATCGGATCGATGAGCTGGGCCAGGTTCATTCCTCGCTCTCCTCAACAGCCGCTGAGGTGCCGGCTACCGTGCCCATGGCAGCCGGTGTGAGCGTAGACTCCGTCGGCGGTACAGCTGAGCCACTGGTGGCGTATTCGATCGCGTGAATCACAGACTTTGATAGCGAGCCACGCAGAGTTGCCGCATCTAGCTTCTTAGCCTCGAAACGCTCTTCTATCAGGTCGATCAGGTGCTGGGCAGTGATGGTTTTGGAGGCTTTCTTGACCAGCTTGTAGACAGCGGAACACCTAGCCTCCTTGGTGGAGTGGGCTGTCTCGATGGCCTTGAATGCGGTTTCAGCTTCAACCAAAAGAGCTGCTCTAGTCACCTTTCCCTGATCAACCTTTTCCTCGTTGACCGCGAGGTAAGCCGCTGCGTGCACTTCCCGCGCAAGACCGGAAAAGGCCAGGTCATATTCGAGTGTCCAGTGGTCAGCAACGAAGGTTCGAACGCACTGCCCGTCGCTTGCCATCCGCTTCTGGCGGTGCTTAGCCATGCCGGCTTTTTGCTCTGCAGCCGTCGCGCCGAAATCTCGCACAGCCTTCCAGCGACGGGTAGTACTGTTCCACTTGGGATCTGTTGGCCCCGTTACCAATTCGTGAATCTCAGGCGCGCAGTCAGGCATGACATCCATGTCGGTAATGCAGGCCGTAGGAATGGAGATTTCACCCTTGCTCGTATCTCGGCGCTGCATGATCTTGGAGTAGCGACGCAACCCCACGCCGCCCACATTGATCACCGACACACCATGCTTGGTCAGGTCTTTTCCAAGCCTACGCGCAAGGGCTGGCAGAAGGATCGCCTCAGCATCGCCCTCCACCACCAATAGTCCTTTGGCGAAGAACAATCCTGCTTTCGTGACGTCCAGGAAGCGGCTGAGGAATCGATAGTCATCGGCGCCCAAGCAGGTCTGATCTTCAGCCAGCGAGAACGCGCGCCCTCGATGCATGAGAACAAGATTCTGGATCGGAATCTTTGAGCTCAGATTCGGGCTGTGAGTGGTCAGAATCACCTGAACCGGTCTCAAACCGTCCGCAGGTTTCGCGGCCTTCTCAAGAAATTCCATGAGCTGCAGTTGCCGCTGCGGGTGCAGGTGAGCCTCAGGCTCTTCTACCAATAGAAGCGGCAGGCCGTCTGGCTCCTTTCCAAGCAGGAGGAGCTCGCAGGCCATAAACAGTACGTTGTTTGAGCCCAAACCATAAACGCCCCGGGACTCGCCCGAAGCGTGATCAAGCAACCCGAGTTCCAAGCGCTCAAGGATCTGTTTGAGCCTCGCATCCTCGGTACCCCCCTCGCCGAAACTGATACGGCTTGTCAGGGGCTGTCCCGCAAGAGAAAGCGGGACCAGGTAGTTCTGGTTAATGGCATGTTCAGCGCTGACGATAGCGCTGTGCTTGTTCACCAGATAGCGCATGTAGTCGCCCATGCCAGCAATGCTCAACGCTTCTGCATCGACGGGGCTAGCAGGCGGGGTCGCGGTATCGAAAGCGTTTCCGACATCAATGCTTGGGAAGCTGCTCAAGACCTGAGAGAGCCGGGAATTGCGGCCTGGCGACATCTCGCGCTCTGCATCACGTAATGGTTTCAAGTACGCAGTGGCGAGCAGAAGACGGGCCCCTGCATCCAGGGACGGCCCTTCCCCGTTCTCACCAGAACGCACTGAAATATCCACCCATCTGCGGGTTAGAGTTGAGCCTTGGACACGCGTGGCTGACCAATGGATGTGTAGACGACCTACGCCGTTTTTGTAGGTGACATACTCAGCGAACGCTCCCAGTTCGGCCTTACTCAAACCATCTAATGTGCACCTCAGCGTGATGGTGCTGGCCTGAGCTCCGCTGTCATCGATATGGAAGTCTTGGAGTTGAAGCTTCAGGTATTCGGCATCACGGGTTTGCAGTACATACCGGATCGCATCGATGACGGCTGTTTTACCTGCATCGTTTTCCCCGACCAACGCGGTAACACCTGGCTTGAAGGTGACTTCCAAGCCACAGTTAGCCTGGCCAAACTGGCGGAAATTTTCTAGTTTCAAGACGGATAGATACACGATTAGGCTCCCTGTTACTCATGACGAGGCAGGGACGCCTATCTTGGCTATTTCCGCCAACGCATTACTCATCCCTGATGAAAGGTAGCTATATGGCATGATTTCGCAGGCGAAACCAATCCCCTGGGATGACTGTCCGCTCCTGGCCGATAGCTGCCGTCCTATTACGGTGTCGGCCAAAAACCGTCCTACGCTGCATGTGGTAAAAGAAAGTGCTACTGATTCAAGCAACGTCTCGTCATCGTGGTGTACGAAAACACTCGCCCGTCGATCTTGAACATGTTCGGCACCTCCCCTATCTGGAGGAATCCGGCCTGTTCGTAGAGAGCACGAGCGGCCTGGTTGTTACTGAGGACCTGTAGATCAATCCACTCAAGCCCCGAGGACTCTGCCCAGAGCCTTGCGTGTTCGATCAGGGCAGCCCCCAGGCCTTGGCGGCGCAGGGAGCGATGTACACCCATTCCGAGCAGGCAGCGGTGTGCCGTGTAGCGCTCTGCGTGGGCTCGGAGGTCGATGTGCCCGAGTATCTGCCCTTCCGCCCCTCGCGCCACCCACGCCCGGCGCCAGCCTGGCTCACCCACCGCTATCTCCAGCCCGGCACGGAACGCAGCTTTGCGCTCTTCAGGAAACGAGCCAGCATCACGGGAGAGCGGTTGGAAATATCCAACCTCAGGCGATCCGTTCTCCTGTAGATGCTCGTCCAGATAGTTGACGAACTCATCGAATTCGGCAGGAAGCAGTGCGTCTATGAAGTATGTCTGCATGGTTGAGCCGCTCCTTGGTCTATTGCTTCAGCCTCCATCAGCAGGTCGTTACGATCAAGAGCCTTGTATGTTCCCCAGCGCGCTTCCGTTTTCCAATTGCTGGCCAAAACGCTTCGAGACAGGCTGCTGCCGGCTAGAAGAAGCCGTTTGTCTTCACCCTGGAACGAACGGGATCCATACCTCGTCCTCTTCTAAGGGCGGCGGATAACAGCTAGCCCTATCCACGCGGCGCATGCGCCGCTCCTGGCTACCTGTACGAGCCTGCTCATGACCAAGCGATTGGACGAGTACAACCGTAAGCGCGACTTCACAGCTACGCCCGAGCCATCGGGAAATTCAAATGCGAGGAAACGTCGCTCGCCTGCTGCCCATGCCCTGCAGTTTTGCATCCAGAAGCACGATGCAACCCGCCTTCATTACGACTTCCGCTTGGAGTTGGATGGCACGCTCAAGAGCTGGGCAGTCCCAAAGGGGCCGAGCCTCGATCCGAAGTCGCGAAGGCTTGCAGTTCATGTGGAAGACCACCCGCTCGACTACGCCACCTTCGAAGGCAACATTCCCGAAGGCCACTACGGAGCTGGCGATGTCATCGTCTGGGATAGAGGGGTGTGGATCCCGATTGGAGATCCAGCCGAGGGTTACCGAAAAGGGAAGCTCAAGTTCGAACTCGAAGGCGAAAAGCTAAGCGGTACCTGGAACCTCGTTCGCACCCATATCGAGGGGAAGCAGGAGCAGTGGTTTCTTATCAAGTCCAACGATGCGGCAGCTCGGCCTGCTTCTGACTATGACATCGTAAAAGCCCTCCCCGACAGCGTGTTGAGCGACCGTACCATCGTGCCGAAGAAGCGCGGCGGCAAGGTGGCCGAACCAAAACCCGCCAAGACTGTGTCGAGCAGGACGACGAAAAACAAGAGCGTCACCCTGAAAGGCGCCCGCACAGCGCCGCTACCGGAAACCCTCAAGCCCCAGCTGGCCACGTTGGTTGAATCAGTACCGGAAGGCGATTGGCTCTATGAGATCAAGTTCGACGGCTACCGGATCATGGCTCGGATCGATGACGGCGCCGTCAGGCTGTTCACCCGCAATGGGCATGATTGGACGTCCAAGATGCCCCGCCAGGCCGAGGCAATTGCCAGTCTCGGTTTGGAATCGGCCTGGCTGGATGGCGAGGTCATCGTCGCGAACGAAGACGGTGTGCCTGATTTCCAGGCGCTCCAGAATGCCTTCGATTCGGGCAGTAGCGGCCACATCGTCTTCTATGCCTTCGACATGCCGTACCTCAATGGCATGGATCTACGAGACGTCCCCTTGGAGCAACGTCGCTCTGCCCTGGCGCAGGTCATGGAGCGCAGTGAGGATGAGGTTCTTCGCTATTCCGAGGACTTCGCTGAGTCAGCTGAAACGATGCTCAACAGCGCCTGCCAGATGCACCTCGAAGGCCTTATCGGGAAGCTGGCCGGAAGCCCGTATGTTTCTCGGCGAAGCAGTACCTGGATCAAGCTCAAGTGTAAGCACCGTCAGGAATTCGTGGTCGTTGGGTATACCGAGCCGAAGGGGTCGCGAAGCGCGTTCGGCGCGTTGTTGCTCGGTTTGCACGACGCTGACAGTGGCGAGCTTAGGTTTGCCGGGAAGGTCGGTACCGGATTCAACGAATCAACGCTGCGCTCAATCTTCTCGCAGCTCAAATCGCTGGAAATCAAAAAGACGGCATTGGTGAACCCGCCGACCGGCTTCGAAGCGAAAGGTGTCCATTGGCTCAAGCCGGAGCTACTTGCCGAGGTCGCGTACACGGAGATCACCAAGGACGGAATCGTTCGCCACGCGGTGTTCCATGGGTTGCGTAACGACAAACCCGCCAAGGCAATCACTGAAGAGCGCGCGAAGCCAGCCGCTGAGGTTGAGAAGCCTGTTCCCAAGAAGCCACGGACGAAGAAGAGTGTCAGGGAAGAGCCTTCACCTTCTGCAAAGCAGATTCGTATCACTCACCCAGAGCGCGTCATCGATGCCACCAGCGGATCGACGAAGATGCAGCTCGCCGAATACTACGCGTGGGTGTCGCAGTGGATGCTCACACACCCCCATCTGAAAGATCGCCCCGTTGCGCTGGTTCGGGCCCCTGAGGGAATCGCTGGCGAGCTGTTCTTCCAGAAAAACGCCGAGCGCCTGGCTATTACCGGAATCGAGACCATGGGCAAGGAGTACTCGGGGCAACCAGTGATGCTGATCAACCGAGTCGAAGCGCTGGTGGGCGCCGTGCAGATGAGCACGGTCGAGTTTCACACCTGGAACGCAACATCTGCAGATCTCGAGCGGCCGAACCGCTTTGTGCTGGATCTAGACCCCGATCCTGCGCTGCCCTGGAAACGCATGGTTGAGGCGACCCAACTGACGCTCACCATTCTGGATGAGCTGGGTCTGGCCTCCTACCTGAAAACCAGTGGCGGCAAGGGTATCCACATAGTGGTGCCGCTGACGCCAAAGGCCAGTTGGGACGAGGTGAAAGAGTTCAGCCACGCCATCGTCAAGCACATGGCCAAGCTACTGCCGGATCGCTTCTCCGCTGTTTCCGGCCCCAAGAACCGGATCGGCCGGATCTTCATCGACTATCTACGCAACAGCCAGGGTGCCACGACTATCGGCGCCTACTCGGCGCGCACCCGTGAAGGCTTACCCGTATCAGTTCCGATCTTCCGAGAGGAAGTCGCAGAGCTCAAAGGTGCGAACGCCTGGAACATCCACAACCTGCACGAGCGATTGACCGAACTGGGAAGCGACGACCCTTGGGCGGGCTACCCGAAAACGAAGCAAGTCATTACCAAAGAGATGCGCGAGCGCATCGGTCTCACGAAGAGGGTTGGCTGATGAAAAATTACCACTTGGTACCCAAAGACAACGAGTGGGTTCTGCATGAGGAAGGCAGCACGAAGTCACTCAAGAAGGCAGCTACCAAAGACGAGATGCTTTTGCTGATACCGATGCACTTCGCTGGAAAGGAAGCCTCGGTGAAGATCCACCGGGCCGATGGCACCCTCGAAGAAGAGCGGACCTATCCTCGGAAGTCTGATCCCCGCGAGAGCAAAGGTTGACCTCGTCGTCCAGGTATCGGCAGAGCCCAAGAGCCATTGAAGCTTGCATAGCCATCAAGGAGAAAATCATGAACAACCCAGACCACGATAAAACTCCCGTTCCCGAAAGCTCGCAGGAAACTCAACAGGGGTCGAAGAGAGGGGCCGGCAAACTTGAGACCCCCGATCCTGCGACCGAGACAGTGGACAAGGTGATCACGCCCACATCAGTTAAGAAAATGGAAAAGGAAACAGAGGAGATTCGATCGAAAACAGGTGTAGGCAAGTAACATCAAGGGGCCGACACTAAGTCCCTTCGGAGCTTATGCAGGGGCTCTCTTGCTTGAGAACTGCCTGCTGGCGTGATGTATCAACGGGATGCGGATCTTGAACGGTGCCCTTCACCTTCATGGCCAAGTAACGGCAGGGGGGCGTCATTTTGATCAGTGTCCCGAGAGCGACGACCCCATGCTCATGCACTTGTATATGCCGTTTTTCTATTCCTGGTATCCCGAAACCTGGTTTCTCCCGCCATTCTTCGCGCGATAAAGTGCCCCGTCTGCCTTCTGGATGAAGCCTGCTTCATCTTCACCCTGGATGCTCTGAGCGTCCACGGTGTGGAATCCAACACTGACCGTAACACGTCCGGCTGGATTACCTCGGTGTGCTATTTCCAGGTTCCAGATGCGCTCCCTAACTCTCTCCGCCACCTGCTCAGCCTCAGCAGGCCCGCACCCGGGTAACAGCATCACCAGCTCTTCTCCACCGTACCGAGCTGCCAAGTCCTCCTGACGCCGTGCCGACTCTGCTAACGCCCTCGCAATGGCCTGAATGCAACGGTCGCCCTCGACATGACCATATTCATCGTTGAACCGTTTGAAATAGTCGATATCAAGCATCAACAAAGCCAGCGGCTGATTGCTGCGAGCAACTCTATTCATTTCCTGTCGAAGGGTCTGATTAAAGTTCCGACGATTGGAGAGCCCAGTCAAAGGGTCTTGGAGCGATACACGTTCCAGCTCCAACTCCACAGCGAGGCTCCGATTGATTTCCCGCCTGAGAGCCGCGAAGAAAACCAAGAGCCCCATGAAAATGGCAGCACTCACGATGGAGCTCGCGATGACTTGCGCCCACCAAGGGCGAAGGATCGTCTTGAGGTCCACGCCCGCGATGGCCACGATAGGCAACTCGGGAAAGGCGTTATAGCTGTAAACGCGCTCTACCCCGTCCACGGTCGATTTAAACAGCGCAGTACCCATAGGGCTTTTCGGTAACAGCTGGGAAAAGATCACCCCGTTATAAATGCTTGAACCGATTGCTCCGGCCACTTCGGGGCGTCGAGCCATGATAGTGCCGTCGTTATAGGCTAGGGTGATGTTTCCATCGTCACCGATGCTGAATCGCTGAAAATATTTCGTGAAATAATCGACTTTCAGAGTGATTAAAGCGACGCCAGCAAATGTGCCATCCGGGTTGTTTATCCGGCGAGAGACAGGAATTACCAAATCTCCGGTTGAGCGGCTAATTATCGCGCTGCCCACTCTCACATGGCGATCATCGTGTGTTTGATGATAAACAAAGTAATCACGATCTGAATTGTTCGCATTGGGAGGAATCGATTCCTTATCGGTTACGACCCAATTCCCGGCATGGTCATAAATGAATATGCCGTGGACCTGTGGCAGGCTAGATATTTGACGGCGCAGCAGTCGCTTGATCTGGGAGGAATCCGCGATATTGAAATCCCCCCATTCAGCACGATCTACAACTCCGAGTAATACCACGTCAGCTTGCCTAACCGTATCCTGCACCATGCCTTCAAGGGCATTAGTTAGGTTGGAAACATTGTATTCAGCCTCGCGAACATAGTTTTTGTAAGCGTGCCAAAGTTGAACAAACTGTGTAATCACGACCACCAAAAAGCCAGCACACAGTAGACCTACAGAGAGTTGACGCAGATTTTCTAAGTGACGTGGTGGATGGTTGGCAGTGGTCATGTACCCAGCATTCCTTGGAGCTAATCAATAAAGTATAGCTTAGTGTCATTTCTAAAGCCTATGTCGGACACTGCTTGGCTCCAAGTTTTTGACAGTAAACCAGACCTCCGTATTATCGCGGTCGCGCTTATAGTATGCTTTTGGCTTAGAGAAGGTGATGCTCTGTGGCACTACAGAGTTATCAACTAGCACGATATCAATAATCTCCAGTTGACAGGCCCTTAGCCAAGCGGACGCTGATAGGTTTCCCAGAGGCTTAGGCGGGCGTTCTCCATAGGCATGGTAAACGAGGTGAAGGGCGGCCTTTTTAAGATTTGGCAGCTGGTTGCACTTTACGGTGACAGCTCGCTCAGCGCCGTCTACACCACGGTATAGAATTTTCCAGTCCATTATGCGCCTCCAGCTGGACTTGGTTAAATGCGGAATTTCCTGCTCGTTTGCCCTGTCTACCTATTTGAGTCTTCCTGCTCAGCTATAAGCGAGAGCGTAGCGTTGAGGCAAACCCAGACTCCGTACAACCTAAAGACGGCATCACTTTGACGGCGATCAGAGAGAATGGTTCGCTTAAAAGGGCCCGCTAATAAGAGAGAATATTATGCGCAACTTTGAAACTGCGGCGAGGTGGTTAGCAGAACGTAGCGGTAGCCCTAGGACCTTTGGGTTGGCGTTAGGAGGAATCGCCTTATGGGGGATTACGGGACCCTTTTTTCATTTCAACGACACCTGGCAACTCATTGTTAATACGAGCACCACAATCATTACGTTCCTAATGGTTTTCCTGCTGCAAAATACGCAGAATCGCGACACTGACGAGCTTCATATCAAACTCGACGAGCTACTACGCGCGACAAAAGGGGCTCAAGCTGAACTAATGGCCTTGGACGACCGTACCGCTAGTGAATTGAAAGAACTACGAGAAAGGTACGTTCGTCTAGGGAAGGAGGAGGGATGTGAAACGTCGCCTTGCCCGATTCGTGACACGAAGAACAACCCGGGGGCTGATTAAATAGCCGTTATGGTGTGGTCTCTGGGCGATCCGGCGCGCGCACTAGAACGCCTAGTCACTCTCTTGTTGCCGCTGACCGAAAACTGACCCAGTAGAGGCTGTTCTGCCGACTGAAAACTGACCCAGGTGTTCAACTGCTTCTGCTCAATTTTTGAGCAGGAGAACACAGGGTGATCAGTATGGAAATGATGGGCAAAATCCGCCGGATGTATTTCCGCGACAAGCTGTCGCTGCATGAGATAGCCAAGCGCACCGGGTTGGCGCGCAACACGATTCGCAAGTGGGTCAGAGCACCTGAGGCCAAGCCGCCGGTCTACCAACGCCGCGCGATCTTTAACAAACTCAGCCCTTTTCACGCCACGCTAGAGCAGGCGCTAAAAGCCGATTCTCTGCGCCCCAAGCAACAGCGGCGCAGTGCCAAGGCGCTGTTGGCGCAAATCAAAGCCGATGGTTATGACGGTGGCTACAGCCAGCTCACCGCGTTTATCCGTGCCTGGCGAGGGGGACAGGGCAAGGCGTCGCAGGCCTTTGTGCCGCTGACCTTTGCTCTTGGCGAGGCGTTTCAGTTTGACTGGAGCGAGGAAGGCTTGCTGGTCGGCGGCATTTACCGGCGTATGCAGGTGGCACATCTGAAGCTGTGTGCCAGCCGTGCGTTCTGGCTTGTGGCGTATCCGAGCCAGGGCCATGAGATGTTATTTGACGCCCATACACGCTCGTTCGGCTCCTTGGGCGGCGTGCCGCGCCGGGGCATCTACGACAACATGAAGACCGCCGTCGACAAGGTCAATAAGGGCAAAGGCCGGGCGGTGAATGCGCGCTTTGCGGTGATGTGCGCGCATTACCTGTTCGATCCGGACTTCTGCAACGTCGCCGCTGGTTGGGAAAAGGGCATCGTTGAAAAGAACGTGCAAGACAGCCGCAGGCGTATCTGGCTAGACGCCCAGGACTGCCAGTTTCACTCCTTCGAGGAACTCAATGCCTGGCTGGGCCAGCGCTGCCGCGCGCTTTGGAACGAGCTGACGCACCCTCAATACAGCGGGCTGAGTGTGGCCGAAGTGCTGGAGTTGGAGCGCGCTGAACTGATGCCTGTGCCAGCGCCATTCGACGGTTACGTCGAGCGGCCTGCGCGGGTCTCCAGCACCTGCCTGGTCAGCGTCGGGCGCAACCGCTACTCGGTGCCGTGTGAGTACGCGGGTAAGTGGGTCAGCAGCCGTTTGTATCCGACGCGAATCGAGGTGGTGGCTGACGACGCGCTGATCGCCAGCCATGTCCGCTTGCTGGATCGCGACCAGGTCAGCTATGACTGGCAGCACTACCTCCCGCTGATCGAACGCAAGCCCGGTGCGCTGCGCAACGGCGCGCCCTTTGCTGATCTGCCGGCGCCGCTGCGTCAGCTTAAGCACGGTCTGGGGCGTCATGCCGGCGGTGACCGGATCATGGCGCAAGTCCTGGCTGCCGTACCGGTCGCCGGACTCGATGCCGTGCTGGTAGCCGTTGAGCTGGTACTGGAGAGCGGCAGCCTGAGCGCCGAACACATCCTCAATGTCGTGGCACGGCTGACAGCATCCGAACCACCACCCAGCGTCGAAACCCACTTGTCGCTCAAGGAAGCCCCCGTCGCCAACACGGCGCGCTACGACCGCCTGCGTGGCCAGACCAAGGAGATCGGTCATGCGTGATTTGATGGCGGAACTCAAGGAACTGCGCCTGCACGGCATGGCCACGGCCTGGGCGGAGTTAACTGCACAGGGTGAGTCGAACACAGCCTCATCCAAGTGGCTGCTCGAACACCTGCTGGAACAAGAGCACACAGATCGCGCCATGCGCTCGGTGAGCCACCAGATGAACATGGCCAAGCTGCCGATGCACCGCGATCTGGCCAGCTTCGATTTCAACGCCTCTAGCGCCGACGCACGCCTGATCAGCGAGCTGGCCAGCCTGGCCTTTACCGACACCGCGCAGAACGTGGTGCTGATCGGTGGGCCAGGCACCGGTAAAACCCACCTAGCCACCGCGCTGGCCGTGTCCGGCATCACCCGGCACGGTAAGCGCGTGCGCTTCTACTCCACGGTCGATCTGGTCAATCTGCTGGAGCGCGAAAAACACGACGGCAAAGCCGGGCGGATCGCCCAGGCACTGCTGCGCATGGATCTGGTCATCCTCGACGAACTGGGTTATCTGCCGTTCAGCCAGGCTGGCGGTGCGTTGCTGTTTCACCTGCTGTCCAAGCTGTACGAACACACCAGCGTGGTGATCACCACCAACCTGAGCTTCGCCGAATGGTCGAGCGTGTTCGGCGACGCCAAGATGACCACCGCCCTGCTGGATCGGCTGACCCACCACTGCCACATCGTCGAAACCGGTAACGAGTCCTATCGCCTGCAACACAGTAGCTTGGCGGCCCAGGCCAAGATCAAATCACGGGAGCGAAAGCGTAAGGGCGGCCAGGAACCGGAGGACGATGAGCCGTTCTGATTTCATGGCGACGACGGCCTGCTACATGGCTGCGTGTGGCAGGTCTTAAACAACTGAACTGGGCTAGCGAAGGAGTGGGGGCAACAGCAGCTGCGCTGGTAGACTTATCCACAGTTGCTGGTAACAAAATCAGCAATCCGCCCTGGGTCAAATTTCAATCGGCAGGGTGGGTCAATTTTCCATCAGCGCCAACACCCCAAGCCCCATAGTCAGATTTGAGAAATGACAGTAGGCGATGCCGCAACGCGCTTCATCGACCTATGTAAAACGACTCCTTTATCGAAATAGTGCACTCATCGCTCTCCACGGCGATCCCTTCATCGCGAATTGCACCGCCCAAGACGATCTGCACTGAAATCAATACTTTCTGATGCCTCTTGATTAGAGATGCCAGCCATAATCATCTCATCGCCAACGCATACGGCGTTCGGCAGCCAACACACTCTCACTCACTACTGGAAGCTCAGACATGAAAACCATAGGCATTGAAAACTCGAAGTCCAGCGTACAGGCCCACTTAACGCTTGGAACCAAAACTATGGGGCTAGGTATCTATGGCGCGTACTTGGCTCTCGCTATTATTTACTTCTGGTTCGGCGGCATGAAATTTACCCACTACGAGGCCGAGGGCCTGGTTCCACTGGTGAGCAACAGCCCGCTTTTGGGATGGGTGTATAGCATTTTTTCGGTCGACATGTTCTCCAGCCTGCTCGGCATACTAGAGATTTCGATCGGCACTCTGATCGCAGGCCGCATGCTGTCGCCCAAACTATCCGTGGTAGGAGGCGCTCTGTCTGCAGGCCTGTTCTTCACAACCCTTAGCTTTATGTTTTCCACTCCGGGCGTCATTGAGCCTAGTTTAGGGTTTCCGGCGATTTCCGTTGCGCCAGGTCAGTTTCTGCTTAAAGACTTAGGGTTGCTTGCTGTTTCGATATTTGTGGCAGGCCATTCGCTGGTTGAACTGGAAAAACGTAAAATTAATGCATAATTTTTTCAATGGCTTAAGGCAGTAATGCCTTAGGCCTTTTTGCCATCATTTTCCCCCGCCAGATCTTTCAACCAGTCACGAGGGCTCAACCCCGTCTTGCGTCTAAATGCGCGAGACAGCGCCGAAGGACTTTCGTAGCCGACTTGAGCTGCAATCAGCGTAATCGAGCGCCCTTCTCGCATCAGCTTCTGAGCCAGGCTAACTCGCCAACTCAACAAATAATCAGCAGGCGTCTGTCCGATGACACTCTTGAAATGCACGGCATACGCAGCGCGTGACATATTTGACTCACTGGCCAGCTCTGCTATTGACCAGGCATGTTCCGGGGAGTTGTGCATCTGTAAAAGCGATCGGGCAAGCCGCATGTCGGCCAGTCCAGCCATCATTCCGGTGCGCAACTGGTGATGATCGAGCAGGTAACGGAGCAACAGAATGATTAGGAGCTCAAATAAGCGCTCAAGCGCGGCTTCCCTTCCACAATGCACATTTGCCGCCTCGGCAAACATCCACTCCAACGTGTCTGCCAGCATGGGCAGATCATCGAGTGCGAGCACCAAACAGTCCGGTAATGAAGCCGACAAAGGATTATCAATTCCGCCCTCAAACTCCATGGAAGCACACAACAACTTTGCGCCATCGGACTCACCCGCAAACAATTGATGCTTGGCGGGGCGTGGCATAAAAATCAAGCTAGGGCGAGTGAGCTGCAAATCCTTGCGATCGGGACCAAGCAACGTCACGCTGCCGGCCTGAAGCAGATGGATATAACCTCGCCGCTCGGCGCCATCGTAAGATGCAGAGCCGCATAGGTCGCCGTCATAGAACAGATTGGCCCGCACGCCGAACCGCGAGAGCAAATTAGACAAACGATCCATTGGCCGATCCTTGACGAGTCAGAACGCACAGACCATACCATCTGCGTTGTCGTTCAGTGCCTGTAGCGAACATGCCGGCGTAAATCAGCCAACGGATAAAGTGATCACTGAGCAGCTCAGCCTCCCTTTCCAGTTCGGCTGTTAAAAAAACAACACCGTTGTTTGAAAGCACCAGCAAATCAAGTGCTCACTCTTCTATTTTACAGTACCTGGGGTTTGGGGAGCAATGGAACCAAAAACCAACGTAAGCTCTGAATCCCACCGTAAAGGGGCTTTCCGATCTCCAGCTCACCCGCCAGGCATTACTCTCTGATCAGTGCCTCGATGATCGGGCAGATCGTTCCGCCGTCTCCCGCATCACATTGCTGCACCAGTTCGCCTAACAGTTGCTGCATGACGACCAAGTCGGCCATCTTCTGCTCGATCAACGCGAGCTTGCGTGCAGCCCGTGCTCGCGTTTCGGCACAGGCGCACGACTCATCCAGCGTCAGCAGTCCACCGACTTCCGAGAGCGTGAAACCCAGCGCCTGAGCCCGCTTGATGAAACGCAGTCGCTTCACCATGTCCACCGGATAGCGCCGATGGCCACCCAAGGGTTTGGCTGGTTCATCCAGCAGCCCGCGTCGCTGGTAGTAGCGGATCGTCTCGACGTTCACCCCGGCGGCGTCTGCCAGCTTGCCAATGGTCAGCTCTGTGGCCATCACTTTCTCCTTGATTCCGTACTTTGGTACGGAGTTTAGAATAGCACCTAGGCAATCAGGCTCAGGAGATGGGAATGGGGATGCAACTCACCGGGAAAGGCTCGCTGGTCGCGAGTTCGCTGACCGCCATCGGTGCGTCGGTGTGCTGTGTCGGGCCACTGGTGCTGTTGGCACTCGGTGTCGGCGGTACGTGGGTGGGCGCTCTGACCATGATGGAGCCACTACGCCCCCTCTTAATCGGGTTGACTCTACTGTTCCTGGGATTGGCATTCCGCAAGCTCTACCTGGTGCCACAGGTTTGTACGCCAGGTACACCCTGCGCCGATCCGCGCACGCTCGTGCGACAGCGACTCGTGTTCTGGATCGTCAGCGTGCTGCTGCTCGGCCTATTGGCCGTGCCGTGGCTCGCCCCGCTGTTCTACTGAAGGAGATTAACCATGCGCAAACTGCTGATCGCCGTGCTTTTCGCCTTGCCCTTCGTGGCGCTGGCGGCTCCCCCGAAAACCGTCACGCTCGACGTGCAGAACATGACGTGCGGACTCTGTCCGATCACGGTCAAGAAGTCGCTGGAGAAGGTGTCCGGCGTGAGTGACGTCCAGGTCAATTTCGACCAGAAGACGGCGACCGTCACCTACGATCCCGATAAGGCCCAGCCCGAGGCACTGACTGAGGCGACCGCGAACGCGGGATACCCCTCCACAGTGCAGAAGTGAGGTCACGATGAGCGCCATTGTCCTTGAGTCCGTGCTGACTTGCCCGCGCTGCGGCTTCGCCAAGCCGGAAACCATGCCCACGGACGCCTGCCAGTTCTATTACGAGTGCAGCAACTGCAAGGCGCTGCTGCGCCCCAACCCAGGGGATTGCTGCGTTTTCTGTTCGTTCGGCTCGGTGAAGTGCCCGCCGATCCAGCAGCAGCTTGGGTGTTGCTCATAGCGTTTAGGGGGATCACAGGTCGTCGTCTGGATTACGCAGTGGCCGCAGCTCGCCGCGCGCAACTTCTTCCGGTACCGCAAAGGAATACCGCCCGAGCATGTTGATGTGCTCGTAGATCAGCGGCGATAGCCGGGCCAAATCCTCTTCCAGCACTGGATAGCCGTGCTGCTTGAGCCGTTCCACGGCCGCCGTCATGTAGAGGGTGTTCCACAGCACGATGATGTTCACCACCAGGCCCAGAGCACCGAGCTGGTCTTCCTGGCCTTCGCGGTAGCGCTGGCGGAGCTCGCCGCGTTTGCCGTGGAACACGGCGCGGGCCAGGCTGTGCCGGCCTTCGCCTCGGTTCAACTGGGTCAGGGTGGCGCGGCGCTTGGACTCGTCGTCGATATAGGTCAACGTGTGCAGAGTCTTTTCGATCCGCCCGAATTCGGCCAGCGCCTGGGCCAGCCGGGTGGGTCTATCTCCCGTTTGCAGCGTGCGCATGATGCCAGTCGCCGGCACCCGGCCGAGTTTGAGCGAGCCGGCCAGGCGCAGCAGGTCGTCCCAGTGCTCGGCGATCAGGTCGAGTTTGACCGACTGGCGGGCCAGCCCGTTGAGCTTGCCGTAGTCCGCGTCCGGGCGCGTGCGCCAGAAGCGGGTACCGCCGACATCGGCCAGCCGCGGACTGAAGTGGTAGCCAAGTAGGCGGAAGAGCCCGAACACCACATCGCTGTAGGCCCCGGTGTCGGTCATGATTTGCGTCGGCTGCAACTCGGTCTGCTGTTCCAGCACGACCGCCAGCAACACCAGGCTGTCGCGCAGCGTGCCGGGCACGGTGATGGCGTTGAGGCCGGAGAATTGGTCGGAAATCAGGTTGTACCAGGTGACACCCCGGCCGGTGCCGAAATACTTCGGATTGGGGCCGGCATGCACGGTGCGCACCGGTACGACGAAGCGCATGCCATCGGCGGAGGCGACCTCGCCGCCACCCCAGACTTGGGCCAGTTCCAGTTGGCTTTGCGCTCCGACCAGGATGGCGTTAGCCGCTGACAGGGTGTCGTCGCGGATATAATTCTGGCTGACCCAGGACAGCCGGTCACGGCGCAGCGCCGGGTTGTCGGTGCGGATCAAGGGCTCCAGGCCGGTGTTGCAGGCCCCGCCCAACAGCACCGCGCAGAGGCTGGTGACCAGGTTGTCGGCGCGTGCATTGCGTTCGGAGACATGGGTGAAGGCCTCGGAAAAGCCAGTGCGGGCGGCGATTTCCAAGAGGATTTCCGGCAGATCGACACGCGGCATCAGGTCAGACACGGCCGCCCGCAGTTGCAGCAACGAGCAGGGCTCGTCCAGCTTGTCCAGCGCCCCGAGCGACAGTTCGGTCTTGCCCTCGGTGTTCTCGCTCAGTTGAATCGCCGGGTTGTCGGGCAGGCGCGCGGCTACTGCCAGCCAGGTTGCATCCAGCTCGACGGACAAGGCGTCCAGGGTGGTTTTGGCGTCGATGGTCAGGCCCAGTGACCGGCAGATGATCGGTCGCGCCGCCAGCCATTCGGCACCGTCGAGCAGGCCAAGGCGCGGGTCGGCATAGCGCCAACTGGGCGAGACGAAGACATCGCGGCGGCGCAGGGCCGTGCGCAGCGCATCGAGCGTGCAGAACACATAGGCACCCATGTCGAGGGAGCCATCTTCGCGGGTGATGTGCTTCTGCCAAGCCTTGGCCACGATCTCCTGCGGCGCGTCATCCTCTGGCTTCCGGCGCGGCAGGTTCAGTTGCAGCCACTCCAGACTAGCCGCCACGCCCTTGCCGGCCGGGCTGAAGCCGAAGCGGATGTGCTTGAGCAGGTCGGGCAGGAAGCGGCGCACGCTGCGGTAGCGCGCTTCCAATGCAAGAAAATAGACGTCATCTACCGGGCGGATCAGCGCGTTGACCTCTTCCAGGGCCTTTTCCAGGGTGGTCCTCGGCAGGTCGTTGAACAGCCGGGCGCGCACGTTGTCATCGCTGATCGAGCTGTCCAGCACGACCTTGCACGCGGCGGCGAGCGTCGCGGCCGACCGATCCAGGTCTTTCAGGCTGCGCATGCGGGCTTTCTTGTCGGCCTTCTCCGCGTTGCTGAACAGGTCGCGCAGCAAGGCCTCCAGGACTTCCAGTGCGTCGTCGTGCGCAGTCGCCTCCAGGCAGAGTGCGAAGGCCACCAGTGTCGCCATCCGCCGCGACGCCGGCAGCCGATTAATCGCGGTGACCTTGGCCGTGTTGGCGAAGCGGGCCAGGGCGGCGATACGGCTGGGAGGGATGTGCGCCGCCGCCGGCAAGGTGATGCCGATGCCGCGCACGTCATCGAGCCGGCGCAGTGCCCGAATCAACGCGGGGCCACTGACCATGACCGGGCCGGAGCGCAATTGATCCAGCCGGGAGCTGCGGTTGCCTTCGGCCACCGTCAGCAAGTCTTGCAGTTGCAATCGCTGTTCCTCAGTCACGCTGCGGCCCAGCGTAAACCAGAGGCGTTCTTCGACCCGACTGCGCAACTGGGCGATAAAGCGCTCTAGTTGAGACACACCAGGCAGGAGGACTTTCTGTGTGAACAGCCACGAGGTGGCTCGCTCAAACAGCACTCCCGGCCGGTCGGTGCCCGTCCAGCAGAGGGCATACAGCCAGCGGCTCAAGCGAAAGCCGATGCCCGGATCGGTGAAATGACGATAGCCAAAGCGGTTCTGAATATCGGTGGCATGTATCCAGCGGCGATGATCGCTATAGCGCTGGAGGCAGTCGGGGTCTGGAATCGCCAGTTGTCGGCAAAGCACCTGCAGGACTTCCACCGGCACGGCGGCGGGCTTGTCCGGCAGAACGCCAACGAAGCGGACGGTGGTCAGCAGAACGGCATAACCCAGACGGTTATGGTTACCCCGCAGCACCTGGATGGCTTCACGGTCTTCATCGCTCAGGTGGAAGTAACGTTCCAGCTCTTCACGGCTGGGCGAATCAACATAGCGGCCAAAACCGTCGCGTTGCTCTTGAGTCAGAAAACCGACCGGCATTGATCACAGCACCTCGACGCAGAACACGGCGGGCGTGACGATCCGCGTGCGTTCGATGTGCCCGCGTTGCAGCAGGCCGGCGCGGCGATCACCGGTTATCAGGTAGTCCGCATCGCCCGCCAAGGCCATGGCCAGCAAAAACGAGTCATCCGGATCATCGGCTTCGACCTCGATGGTCAGGCGCTCCAGTACCACAGCCCGTTGCAGGTTATTGATCATGGCGCCCACCTTGGCGGGCTGTAGGATGGCCTGAAGCTTGGGATAGCGGCTGGCTCGACGAATTTCATCGAGTTGCATCCGCGAGGTCACCACCTCGAAACGCGCCGCCCGCCAGGCACGGTAGATCGCATCGGGCGCGCCATGTGGCGAGATCAGGGCGCTGAACAGGATGTTGGTATCCAACACGACCCGCATCAGCGCTTACGTGCCCAGTCGAGCGCTTCGTCAACCGCGTTGGTCAATTCTGCCTCACTCAGATGGGCGTTAGCGGCCTTGGCCTGCTCAGCGCTCAGCTCCAGGATGTGTGCCCGTACCGCTTCTTCGATGAAGCGCGACAGGTCGCCCTTACGGCCGCCGCCCTGGCTGGCCAGAAACATCCGAAGCGACTGGTCGGTGTCGGCCGAGACGGCGACATTCCAGCGAATGGTATTCATAGCGTTCTCCGCTAATAGGTGTTTGTGTGTTTATACGCCAATCACAAAGGGCGATGCAATGGTTCGACAAAACGAAGGTTTTGCCGAACTCTATCGAGGAATGGCTCGGTTCGTTAAGCTCCCCGCGCTACGGTTCAAATAACTGGTACGCTTAATCAAAGTTCAACTATTACTAACGTAGTCGAGTAAACAGTACTTTTGATGAAGATCGGTTATGCGCGAGTGAGCACTCGGGATCAGAAAGCCGACCTACAAGTCGATGCCCTGAAACAGGCCGGGTGCGAACGCATCTACCAAGACATCGCCAGCGGCGCGAAAAGCGCCCGGCCGGAGTTGGACAAACTGCTGGCCAACGTGCGGCCGGGTGATGCCGTGGTGATCTGGAAGCTGGATCGCCTTGGGCGTTCCCTCAAGCACCTGGTCGAGTTGGTCGGCGAGCTGGCAGAGCGCAAGGTCGGCTTACAGAGCCTGAATGACCCCATCGACACCACCCACGCCCAAGGCCGCCTGGTGTTCAACCTGTTCGCCTCGCTGGCGGAGTTCGAGCGCGAGCTGATCCGCGAGCGGACTCAGGCGGGTCTGTCGGCCGCACGGGCGCGTGGCCGGATCGGTGGCCGTCCCAAGGGCCTGCCAGCCAAGGCTGAGGCCACCGCCATGGCGGCCGAAACCCTCTACCGCGAAGGTCGCCTGAGCGTCAGCGCGATCGGCGAGAAGCTGCACATCTCCAAGAGCACGCTGTACAGCTACCTGCGCCACCGTGGTGTCGAGATCGGCGCGTACCAGAAGAGCGCCAGGTCACGCGACCAGCAGCCTTCGGCCGCGTCGCCGGCAGAGCCGCCCGCCGCCGAGCGGGTGGCCACCGTCACCCTGCGCCTCGCGGTGGTGAATAACAGCAAGTTCGTGCGCGGCCGGAAGCGGGCCACGGAGAACATTGAGCGCTACTGCCTGGAGCCCTATGGCATGAAGCGGCTGGATGCCGGCCACTATGAGTTGACCATTCCGTATCGGAGCGACGATGAGCTGGACAAGAGCGTGCATGACCTGCTGACCGAGATCAGCCAGGAGGCCGACATGCGCAACTGTTTTGTCGAGATGGGCGCCTGGGAAGAAGACACCGAAAAGCGTTGGTAGGGCTTACGTTGGTTTTTGGTTCCATTGCTCCCCAAACCCCAACACTGACTCGATCATTGGAGAATGGTCAGCTTGGCCTTGAGATCAATGGCTCTCGCGAAGTTGTGGTAATTCGGCGATGTTCGCTGCACCTGCGCGTGCAATGCTTTCAGCGCCGCCGAATCCGCCGACGACTCCATTTCGACCTCATACTCGACCTGGTCGTACCCTGGATTGATCCCAGGATCGATTCCAAGAAAACCTCTCAGATCGAGGCTTCCCTTTGTGCGGATAGTCAGCGATTGCAACTCGATGTTCATTGCCGCCGCATTTGCCGCGTAGGTTGCAGTCATGCATGCGTTCAACGCAGCCAGGATCAATTCTTGTGGATTAGCGGCCGTGTCGGTACCGAGCAATTCTGCCGGTTCGTCCGCGTCGATGACAAAGCCGCGCGCCAAGGCCGTGTCACCTAGTACGAGCGGCATGGTTCGCGCACGCGTCCGGGTGCCACCCTCCCAGGTTGTCACGACGCCGAACGTCGCGATGCCTGCGGCGGGCTTTGCTGCGACCTGATCTGCAAACTCACGCAATGCGCCGACGTTGATCCCGTTGCCGGGAGTTCCTTTAATGTTTGTGTTCATTTCTCGTTCCCCCATTATGTGTTACGCCCGGCCATCACGCCGCCGTCAACGTCCCAGATTGCGCCCGTCACCCATGCTGCCTTGTCCGACAACAGGAAGAGGATGACCTCGGCGACGTCTTGTGGCGTCCCAACCCTGCCGATTGGGTGGAAGCTGTTGAATCCCTGTAAGGCGCCATGAACCTCGGCCTTGGGTATGAATCCCTCGTAAATCGGCGTTTCGACAACCGCCGGAGAAACGGCATTGACCCTGATTTGTTTGGATGCCAGCTCCATCGCAAGGTGCTGGGTCAGCGAATGCAAACCTGCTTTTGCCATCGAATACGCGGACGACGGCGTAGCCGCAATCGCCTGCTTGCCCCACATCGAGCCGATGTTCACAATGGCGCCGGGACGCTCGCTGGCCACGAGATTGGCCACGACTTTTTGTGTGATGAAGAAGAACGCTTTATTCAACGTCAAATATTGTTCGTAATCACTTTCCGTGTGCTCAAGAAACGCCTTCGGGAAGAACACCCCAGCCGCGTTGACCAGAAGATTGATGTCCTTGTGGTGTTCATCGATGGTATGCAGGAGTCGCTTCACATCTTCGGCTCGCGAGAGATCGGCAGTCAGGGCGGTCACGGTGCCCAACGACGACAGCGCCTTGCGGGCCTCTTCGGCCTTGTCTTCACGGTGACCGACGATGACGACGCTTCCGCCTTGCTCAAGAACCATGCGGGCAGTTTGCAGTCCCATCCCGCTAGTGCCGCCGATGACCAACAACTTCTTGCCATTAAATTCAGTACTCATAATAATCTCCTTAACTACCAACTAAATGGTAGGGTTGTGTTGCAAAAAAAGTGCCGACCTCAGGTCAACACGGTGGAAAGAAAAGTGTTTCCAACTTCGGCCGGTCCGCGTGACGACCGCATGCCACGGCCCACCATCATCGAGCCTTCCAACGCGCACAAGAATGCCTCTGCGAGAGCCTCTGGGGTGGAATTCGAGGTGATCAGCGCGGCACGCTGACCATCGGCAACGACAAGAGTCAACCAGTCGAGATTGACTTTAAAGAATCGCTCGACCTCGCTCACAACGGCGTCCGGCAGCGAGTCCGACTCGGCACCCAACATGCCGCAGACACAAAGGCGCCGGTCCTTGGCGAAGGTGCGTTCGAAAAGTGCCGCATACGCAGTTAGCCTGTCAGGCGCTTTCGCATGCTGCCCTTCGATGCTCAGCAACTCCTCACGAAACCGGTGCGTGTAGCGCTGTGCGACCACGGCCACGAGTTCACCCTTCTTGGGAAAGTGGTGGTGGATACTTGGTTTTTTGATGCCTACCAACTGGGCCACGTCGTCGTATGAGAAGCCGTTGTAGCCGTGCTGCTGTACCAACCCTTCAGCGGCATCGACCACCCGCTCGGCGGTCGGCGAGATTTCGGAGAAATGCTTCATGCAAGCGCCTCATTTGATTCGGCGACTGGCAGGTGGCCTGTCTTGACCAGGATGGTGCAGCCTGTATTGCTGAAGGGACGGTGAGCACTCAAATGCGGACTGCGCATCCATGTGCCGGTAGGGTAGCTTCCGAACTCATCCTCAAAGACGCCTTCCAACACATAGATTTCTTCACCGCCGTAGTGACGATGCGAATTGAATCGTGTCCCCGGGGCCCAGCGCACCAAAGCCGTATGTTGTGTGTCGAACTCAGAAAGTGGCATCACCGACAGACCCGGCACGAGGCCTGGAAACCAGGGGCCGTTACGGGTGTCGACCACGGTGCGTTGGCTGTCGGCTAGATCAAGATGGCGCAGCTTGACGAACAACGTGCAACCCGTCGCGGAGCTCGGTGCATGCGAAGAACCTGGTGGATTCTTGATGTAAGTCCCAGGCCCGAAGGTCCCGGATTCGTCGCTGAATTCGCCGTCCAGGACCAGAATCTCCTCGCCCAAGTCGTGCTTATGATTTTCAAAAGCGGAGCCCGGCGCGTATCGCACGATCGAGGTGGCACGCGCCACTTCGTCGCCATCACGCTCCAGTAACTGGCGTTGAATCCCGGTCGCTGGCGAATCGACCCACTGTAAGCTTGAAGGCTCGACGACAACACGCTGCGAAAGATCTGAATTGAGTTTCATGGCTTTATTTCATCTACCGACTACTTGGTAGGTAAGTTATAAGATCCCGATTTGTTTGTCAAATAGCTTTCGCCATTTTCTTTCATCCATTGAAAAAACAATGAATTGGTTACAAGAACTCGCGAAGCTTAGCGTACGATTTTTTCCGAATTCTCTATCGTCCCCTAGAAGAGGTCCGCGATTGCGAAGTCCAACCTGGTCGGTTCAAAAGCTAAAAGCAGGGCAATGAAAAAGAGAGGGATGCCGTACCACCATCGTCTATCAAAACGGACTGAATATCGCTGCTGGTTCATTGCTGCCCCACCTCCATCTGCTTTTCAAACGGCTTCCAGGCCAATAGACCGTTTTGGAAAGCATGACTCGCCGCCTGGTAGTAGCTGATGTTCCTTTGCATCAGAGGATCCTGAGCATCCACTTGATACTCCCGGCTTTCGCCCAAGGCATCGTCATGCCGGCGCATATGATTTTGCGGACTGAGAATGGCCAGGTTTTTGCCGTCGAAAAGGCCCAGGTGCTGATAGTTGCCAATAAGAACCCGAGGCTGCGCAGCATTGCTCTTAAGCAAATCGCGGCCAAAGAACGTGGAGGTGTAGTCAAGGTTCAGCAAACCAAGGAGGGTCGGAGCTAGGTCAATCTGGCTAGCCAACTGACCATCCTCGCGAGCCGGAAGCCACTTGGGGGCGTATAGGAACAATGGGATGTGGTAATTGGCCACCGGGAGATCTTCCATGCCGGCGCTACCTGCACAGTGGTCAGCTACAAAGACGAACAGGGTGTTGTCGAACCAGGGCTTCTTTCTGGCCTGCTCAAGGAAGTTACCGATAGCCCAGTCGGTGTACTTAACCGCCCCCTCACGCCCATCGCCAGCAGGTATGTCGATGCGACCACTCGGGTATGTGTATGGACGGTGATTGGAGGTGGTCATCAGTTGCAGCAGGAACGGCTTGCTAGCTGCATGATCAGCATCAGCTAAGCGAAGTGCTTGAGCATAAAGATCCTCGTCCGCCATGCCCCAGGCATTTTTAAAGTGGATGTCGGCCTCATCAACACTGCTCTGATCGACCACGCGGTACCCGTTCCCGCTGAAGAAAGCGTTCATGTTGTCGAAGTAGCCGCGACCGCCATAAACAAAGACGCTGTCGTAACCCTGAGACGCAAGCTGCTGGCCGAGGCTGCCATAGCCACTCTCACGCCCAATGCGCTTCACGATGGAACGCCCTGGCGTCGGCGGTATGGAAAGCGTGATGGCCTCAAGGCCTCGGTCTGTCCGGGTACCGGTTGAGTAGAAATTGTTGAAGAACAGGCTCTGCTTACGCAGCTCATCCATGTTCGGGGTCAGCCCCCGCGGATCACCGAAGCTGCCCAAGTATTTGGCTGACAGGCTCTCGATGGTCACCAGGACAATATTGAGCTTACGTGGCGCTCCTGGATTGTTGATCTGCCGGCGAATATCCACCGGATCATCGCTAGTGAATTGTGCAGTCGGCTCGCTCATCTCCTGGCGCAACTGCTGGCCGATCTGGGCATCAGGCAGCGTGCTGTAGAACTGCTGATAATCAAGCTCGTTGTTCCGGAACGCCGCAAAGAACTGATATGGACCATTGCTCGCTAGCTCGTGGCGGTATGCGTTCCCCCCCATCCCTCGGGGACTGTCTTGATTGAGCGCCACTGCGGACAGAACTACAGCAAAACCCAACCCAGCCACGGCGATGCCACGAGAGCACCACGTCGGTAGAGGTGCATTCAAGGCCGCAATGAGGGGGCGACGGAGCATCCCCCCCAGCAGTGCGCTAACTGCGCCGAGACCGAGCAGTAGCAACCCGATGGGATAAGACTCAAGCAAGTTGTTAAGCACCTCATCGGAGTACACCAAGTAGTCCACGGCGATGAAGTTGAAGCGCACTCCGAACTCGTCCCAGAACAGCCACTCGGCTGTAGAGACAAAAAGCATGGCAAACAGGCTGACCAAAAACAGAGTAATCAGAAAAATCCGATGCCCAGGACGTCGCCAAAGCACTGGCGGGCACAGCAGCAGATACAAACCTAGAGGGAAAGCTGCATAAGCCAGGAAGCCAAGATCATAAAGTGCTCCAATAGCAAAGATTCCAGCGGACGCGCCGCCAGCCTCAGTAAGGTGAGAACCAAGCAAGACTGCCCGAGTACCCAAAAACACCACCAGCCAACAGGTCAGCAGCAGTAGTAGGAAACGCATAGGCGCAGTGCGGGGAGTGAACATACGAGAGTCCGAGCAGTAGAAATGCCCGGCAGTCTGCAAAGTGCGCCGTCGAAAACTGGTGAAGAAGATGTGAAAAAGCTGTCAACGCCGTGCGCGCATCTAGAACTCTGATGACGCAGCAGTAACTTCTGATTGAGACGTGAGTGCTATGCGAGAATTTTCGCCCTTCAGGAACAGGCACGAGCCTGCTCTTTGCTACTGACTGAGCGATGAACTGTCCGAACCCCGACATGATGTTTTGTCTGACAAATGACTACATCGGTGATGCTTAGAAGGGTTACTCCCAACCCCATCACACAGACAAAGACTCGGTAAGGCAGCCCCAAAATGCAGATTGCTCAGCCAGATAGAAACAGTGGCTCCAGAGTGCGCACCGGTAGGTAGCAGGGCTGATAGCCAAGTCCCCGTCCGAGCATCAAACAAGACTCCAGCACACTCGGCCTGATCAAGGACCGCAGGAGTTATCTGCAACTATTTCGTCCCCAATAATTGGCATTCAGCAATGCCATGGGGCGCATTTCACAGACACCGCCATCACAGATATACAGCCACAGCCCCCTACAAAGCCCCTCTTAGAGCAAGCTGGTAGGATCCCTCGAGAGCTAGCAGATCATCCTTGGGGAGCTCTCCCCAGTGCCTCCTCAGCTGGGATAGATCTTTTCGAGAGGCCTTGCCGACACTCCATCTCTGCCGACTCTTCTCCAGATCGAGCAAAGCAACTTCGACCTGCACTCCCCCCAAGGTATTGGTGAGGGTTTTGACAAAGATGTGCTTGGGATACAAGCAGCCATGCTGCCACCTACCCTTGTGCAACCGAGCCAGCTCTGTGCCAAGCGCCGCCATGAGGTGTTGGGCAACGTGAGTCTCACCCTGAACTCGATACCAGTCCTGAAGGCTAACGAAACCACGAAGCGCCTCTGTCACCAGTAGCGCTTGCCAATTTCCGTCACTGCGACGGGCTCCACAGTAAACAATGTTTGGTGTTCGAATACCGAGGCGAGCATATGCCAGGTACGCCTTTCGCTCACGCAGCACCGTAGGTAGTCCCATTGGGTGCTGAAGAGAACGATAGATGTGGCCGATCTGACGCTTGCAGTAGAGATCCGGCCGCTCATCGTTAAGAGAGCGCAAAATGCGCACTCCGCTCTCTCCTCCCCGCCGCTTATTGGCTGGCTCTACCCATTCCCCACCACTGTCCCACCAACGATCAAATGAGCGAAGGCCTTTGGCGCCCTTCTGCACCCGCCCTGCAGCACTGGTAATCGTATGCAGGCTCATAGCTTGGGAGCCTTACGCAAGACATATGTGCGCCACATGGCGTAGCCCGGCAAGAAGTCCAGGTGGCCAACGACCTGGAAACCTGCCTCTTTAAACTCACTTTCGATCACCGATCGAGGAACGATGAAGCGGTTTTGGTTCTGCGCTGGGCGACCTTTCAGAGCTCGTCTCGACTCAAGGCGCCGGCGCCTCCAGGCCTTGAAATTGCCGTCAACCCAGAGAGAGACGATGACGCTATCGCGACTAACTCTGGAGAACTCTCGTAGCATCGCAAGGCGATGCTCTGAAGACTCGATGTGATGCAGCAGTCGGATACAGAAGACGCAGTCCACTTCACTGTCATTGAGTTGAATATCAAAAGCGGAGGTTTGGAAGGTAGTGATCCGCCGGACAACATCCTTCGGCTGCCCCTGCCTAGCTATCTCAAGCATCTCAGCAGAGTTGTCAGCAGCAAGGATTACTCGATTAGGGTTCTCGCAGAGCAGCGGCCAGAAGCGGCCTGCGCCACTAGGCAGATCCAGAACTTGTGCGGGATCGCCCGCAAGCTTAAGTGCTTGTCGTGCAACCTCCACATCCCGCCAATGGGAAATTCGTCGAGCCAGACCATCCTGATGCTTAGCAAAGTATTGCTGAGCATGGTCGCGGTCGTACTTGCGGGAAAATTCGAGCTCGATAGGGTCTTGCTTGAGCATGAGATAGCGCTCCAGATGGTCTGGTTGACCACCCTAGAGATCCGGGCATCAAGCACTCGTTAAAAAAATGCGAAAAATTCGTCAACTGCGGAGCAACGGTTACTTAATATTTCAGCGTCGAGCAGTGTGGCAGTAACACTCAATTAAGCTTGATGTTTTTTTCACAATATCTTGACGACTGCTTAACAACAGAAAGAACAGACTGACTTCAAGGCTACACCCTGGAATCAGTCAATGCATCGCCCGCATACATCATTTTCATTACTAAATAATGAAAATTCACCCCTATTAGCTGCATGTCTAATTTTTTCAGCAGCGCTCATATCTGGCTGCCAAAACACTCAAGAACAGATGTTATACGAGGGCTACCCACCAACCTATGTTGATGGCTTCGATGCAGGCTGCAGCAGCGGTCGGCATGCTGGAGGAGGTCTAGAACCATTTCGAAAAGATGTACGGCAGTACATGAACGACTCGCTGTACAAAATGGGGTGGGAGGATGGGCTTAGCCAGTGCAAAGACGCACTTCAAGCAGAGGAAGACAGGATCGCCAACAAGCCTACCGACGAGGATAACGAGTGGCGTAGGCATGTAAAATCTCGAATGGGTGAGGCCTTCTCGAAGAAAAAGCAATTGGATTCCGAACACTAATTTACGTGATATCTACCCAACCGCTCTCCAAAAGAAAAGCCAGGCAATGCCTGGCCTTTCGCAATCGACGCGGCTGACTTACTGCAACCACCCGTCTACCTTTTCAGTTCCGTATTGCGCCCTCCAAGCCTTCAGCACTTTGCTGGCACCTTTGGTCTCAACCACTTCACCGGTTTCTGGATGCTTATAAACCTTGACCTGGCGTTTCCGGCGCTGCCCCTGCATTGCCGGAGCCAAGCGGCGACTTGCTTGTGGGTCGAGAAGAGAAATGACGCTTCCCAAATTAAAGCCGTATTCAGCCATGAGCTTGCGTAGCTTTTCTTCAAACTCAATTTCACGCTTCAAACCACCATCATTTTTAAGCACATCGAGCTGCTTAATCTGAGCGGCAAGCTGAGCCTCAAGAGCCTTGAATTCTGCAAGCTTAGACATAGACAAACCTTTATTAGGGTGTATTGGATTAAATCACTCTAACACGAGCCATCTGCAGCGAGGAAATTAACGACGAATAGGTCGACCAATGCACTAAATTTATGCCGTACGGCCTAGTGAAGCCTGATACCTCCCCACCCATTTCATGGCAAAGCACCCCACTCAAGCGCGTAGAAGCGGTGATATATAAAGAACCATGATCATCGATTGGCATGTGCTCTAGCTTGGCACGAAAACGCCTAATCGATGTAGATAATTGCTTTCTTATCTCCGTATTTCTTCTGCATTAACTGAAGTGCCACCCTAGCGTAGTCATGCTTGTAAAACCACGCAGAGTGCTTTTCTTTACCGTCCTTCAGATAAAGCACACGGTACCGAGGCGCAGAAATTGGCGCCTGCATGGCAGTTCGAAGGCGATCACGCTCAATGCGAGCAGACAAAGCCAATTTTGCGCGTAGCGCGGATTGAGCATCCATCATTATCCCTTAACGAGCTTCGTAATACCTATGCTGGCAGGTATGCGTAGCTTGATAAGGTAGTGTGGAACGGAAAAAGTTCACCCCTTGATCATTCGCCCTACTCATTAAGATCAGCGAGCCGAAACCCTACGCCTCGAATAGTATGTAGCAAGGGCGTGCCGAATGGCTTGTCTAGCGTTTGCCGAAGCTTATGGATCTGAGGCCTGGAACACCACAGCTCGCAAATATAAGCATTATCGTTTGCTAGGCAGCTCCCAACTTTGTGTCAAATCATGGCCGCGAGGATCGGCCAATACGGGGGGGGCGCCCTCAATTACTGGTGCTGCCTACACCTAGGTTGCCGGGCAAGCCCACTCGCCCGGGTTGGCGAGCAGTGGGCTCAGCTGCTGCGGTGGTTGGTGAATGAGCCCTGTAGGCGACTCACATACACGCTGGATAAAGTTGTCGGTGAACAGCAGCTTGCCGGACACGTAGTATTCGTTTGGCCGCAGGTTGGAATTTCAATCTTCGTGCTCAGCCGGGCAGCCAACCACTGTTAGCCATTCAAGTAATGATCAACGTGGCAATCGACTGTCCGAACTGGAATGACAACAGGCTGGCGGCATTCTCGCCGCCAGCCTTCCCAAGTCACCTGCCTGCTTGGACCCGTGGGCGATCGCGCCAGCTCAGGTAGCACACCAGTGCAATGATGATGACGGCGAACACCTCGCTGGTTCCGACCGTTCCAAGCCCCAACCCGCCTTTCTTGGCTGAGTGCGATAGCCAGTCGCCCACGGATGCTCCGAACGGCCGTGTGAGCACATAGGCGACCCAGAAGGCCGTCACGACATCCAGGCGGAAGAAATAGTGGGCGATCGCCACAGCGAGGATGCACCCGGCGAAGAATAGGGCCGAGATCGCGTAGCCCAGCTTCAGCTCTTCCGCGACTAAGTCACCGGCGGCGGTTCCGAGCGCGAAGGTCATCAGGATCGCCGTCCAATAGAAGAACTCCCTCCGCCCCGGGTAAATGGCCAGGATCGACAGGGTCTTCTCCTGGGCGAACCAGAGCACAAAGGTCAGTACCAGCAGTACGCTGAACACCGCGGTGGTGGTGGTCAGCGCCACACCATAGGTGTCCACCAGGCTGTCGGTAACCAGAGTCCCGAAGATGCTCACCTGCACCACCGCCAACCAGTACTTCCAGGGCACGTAGTGCTCGCTGCGCAACTGGATGAACATGACCGCCACCAGCAACGCCCCCATGATCAAGGAGGTCAGCGGTAGCCCGAAATGCAGTTTGAAGATCAGGAAGTCAGCCCCCGTCTCCCCAACCGTGGTCGACAGGATCTTGATCACCCAAAACACCAGTGCCACCACTGGAACCTTGTTCTGCAGGGCATCGGCCCAATCACTATTGTCCACTCGCATGCTGGAGCCTCCGTGTTGTCGTTGTTCGAGGCTCGCCGGGATGCGTGTACACCCACCGCCTTTGCCAAGAAATGCGAAGGAGGTTAGAGGCGAAGGTGTGAAGTGCCTGTCAAGTGCACGTGAAGTTTTCGTTGGCCTGGCAACATTACGCGGGAGGAGCGATCTGCTGTCCTGAACAAAACTCGGCAGGTCCGCCCAGCGAGGGAAATAAAAGCAGCCTTACCAGTCTTCGAGCAGGAGTCGTTAGTCAGTGAGACCAAGAAGCAGGTGCTGTCGCCACTTCGCTCGATAGCTCAGAAGCCGAGGGAGTGATAGTCCAGCGTCCGCTATTGGCCGATTCTGTTGAAAAAGTCCCGTCGCAATTTTTCCCCATGAAAGAGCGTGAGCGACGTTGAAATCTGGCTTGCTCAGAAGGAAGAGCTGTCTTGGTTTTTACGTAGCAACACCGAAATCGAGTGCTTTCTGAGCTACCAAAACGCAGCTCGCTCAGAAACCGACTTTTTCAACAGAATCGGCCGTAAAGGGACATCCCGTAGAGGACAGCTAGGGACTAACAGTGGCATTCCAGCGCCTACGAATTATGGGGCGATTCAGCAGCTAGAGCGGCCACAATCCAGCTGCTTACGAAACAGCCTCTGATCGGACTGCAGCTTCGCCAGACAGGCATATTTGATACTGCAAGCTGGCTCATTCCTGACTTATGCTTCAGAGAGCTACTTCTTCGGGACGAACAAGAGCGGCTGTAGGATGTGCCATCCGCTAGCCTGCGGCCCCGAAGAAAACGAACAACAAGATTAGTCAGAAGGGAATCTGAGCGATGAGGCTGAGCAATCTGCTTATCAGTAACTTCCAGTCCTTTGGGCCGGCAGCGGAGGAGATCTCGTTCGAAGATGTTACCTACCTCCTAGGCCCTAATGGTGCAGGGAAAACAGCCGCGCTGCAGGCACTCTGCCGGATGTTTTCAGTTGATCCCAGCTTACGCCGAATCCGCCGTTCAGACTTTCACGTCCCTGCCACTGAAGCGAAGCAGCCCGAGCAGCGTCATCTGTGGCTTGAAGCAGATTTTACGTTTGAGGAAACACTCGAGGACGATGATAACGACACTGTGCCGCCGTTCTTCGGGCAAATGGCAATGCGCGAGGTGGGAGGGACCCCTTGGATACGCTTTCGCCTAGAGGCAACACTGTACGAGGATGGGGAGATTGAAGAGCAATTTCTCTTCGTCACCAAGACGGACGAGAATGACGAGCCTGTATCGAAACAGGCGGTTCCAAAACGGCATCGTGACACAATCCATCTCCACTACCTCCCAGCCAAGCGCGATCCTTCCGATCACGTCGCCTACGGCGCAACAGCCCTTCTGGGGCGGCTCCTACGAGCTGCCAACTGGACTGAAGACCGAGAGACGGTAAAGGATCTCACAGAGCAAATTACTGACTGCCTTGTTGAGAACGAGTCAGTTAAAACACTGAGCGATAGCCTCACCACTGCTTGGCAGCGTCTGCACAAGGGGGACTTCTTTGCATCGCCCCGCCTGACGTTTGAGAACTCTGAGATCGAAGCATTACTTCGGCACCTCACTGTCTCCTTCAGCCCTGGCCATGGAGAAAATCAGGTTGACTTTGCACGCCTGAGTGATGGGCAGAAGTCCATGCTGTACCTCTCGCTGGTCCTGTCAGCACTCACGATAGGGCGTGATGTGAGGTCGGGAGAGAACAAGGCTTTCGATCCCCATAAATTGAAACCGCCGGCATTCACCATCCTCGCGGTGGAAGAGCCGGAAAACAGCCTTTCGCCACATTACCTCGGCCGCATCGTCAACTCGCTGAAGTCCTCAGTCGACGTGGATGCCCAAGCACTGATAGCCACTCAAGCGCCCTCTATGCTGCGGCGGGTTGAGCCTGAAAACATCCGGTACCTGCGACTGAATGGAGATCGGCGCACCCAAGTCACAACTATTCAGCTACCTCAGAAGCATACCGACGCTTACAAGTTTGTTAGGGAGGCGGTGCAGGCGTTTCCTGAGATCTATTTCGCTCGACTGGTGGTGCTGGGGGAAGGTGATAGCGAAGAGATCGTACTGCCCAGAATCCTTCAGGCGAAGGGGGCACCTGTCGATGAATTTGCTGTTGCAATTGCCCCGCTCGGTGGTCGCCATGTGAACCACTTTTGGCGGTTGCTCTCAGCGATCGGAACTCCCTACATCACGCTCCTTGACCTTGATGTCGGCCGCCATCAGGGCGGGTGGGGACGCGTGAAGTACGTCAGGGACCAGCTTGCTCAGTATGCTCCTGAAAATAACCTACCCGCTGGCTGGCCTTACCATGAATGGAACGATCCCAACACGCCTGTACGAACCCATAACTGGTTCGAGAGTGGAACAGTAAGCCTCTTCAACGAGCTCGAAAAAAGGAGCGTTTTCTTCTCCGACCCCTTGGATCTGGACTTTGCAATGCTGTGTGCCTTCCCACAGGCATATGAGGCTGAAGCCATCGCAGCAACCCCAAAGAGCCACACCAAGGTCTTAGGAGATAGCCATTTCAATCCCGACCAATACGACGAAGATGAACAGAGCTTGTTCGAGGCTTACCACAAGCTTTTCAAGTTGAGCAGCAAGCCTGCAGCCCACTTGGGCGCGCTAGGAAGGCTCACTGATCAGGAGCTTCTTGATGGCCTGCCTGAGTCGCTGGATCGGCTCGCAGATAAAGTTATCGAACGGCTCGATGAGTCACCGGAATGATCAAGCCTGAACGCTGGGTTCCCTCCCCAGGAATTCGACTGGAGAGAAATGCGTGGGAGGCTATCCGGGAGCGAGAAGAGTCAGTAGTGCTTACTGCTGGTCCTGGTGCAGGCAAAACAGAAGTACTTGCGCAGCGAGCGGACTTTCTTCTACGTACGAACTCCTGCCGCTACCCGAAACGCATACTTGCCGTCTCGTTCAAGACCGATGCCAGTCGGAATCTCAAACAGCGGGTTCAGCTTCGCTGTGGCTGGGATTACTCGTCACGCTTCGACAGCGTTACCTTTCATGGCTTTGCGAAGAGGATCATTGATCGGTTCCACCCAATTTTGGTGGATGAGGCGTTGAGCCAAGACTACGAAATTGGTCCACAGTACATCCGAGGCAAACAGATCACCTTCAATCATCTGCTCCCGCTTGCCCTTCGGATCGTGAAAGAGAGCGTGATCGCCCGCAATGCAATACGTCAGTCCTATTCACATGTGTTCCTTGACGAATTCCAAGACTGCACTGCAGACCAATACGAACTGATAAAACTGCTGTTCCACGGTACACCAGCGATCCTGACCGCTGTAGGAGATACCAAGCAGACCATCATGGGTTGGGCAGGCGCACTTGAAGGAATCTTCAAAACTTACGCTGACGACTTTGGTGCCCGCCCTCTGCGCCTGTTCTTGAACTTCCGGTCCCAGCCAGCCCTTCTGCGGATGCAGAATGACGTCATTCGGGAGATTGAGGCTGATGCGGTGATGCCGGAAGATCTTGCCAAGGGTGATGGGGGGGAGATTTTGGCGGGGCGTTTCCCAAATGCCGCGGAGGAAGCGCAGGCTGTAGCGAACCTTATTCAGCGCTGGATTTCTCAGGAAGGCATACCACCTAGTCAGATCGCCGTTTTGATGCCTCGTCAGATTGAAGAGTACGGCGAATTCCTAATGTTTCGACTCACTGAGTTGGGAATCGCTCATCGCAACGATCACAACCTTCAGGATCTCCTGAAAGAGCCGGCAGTCAGCCTTGTAGTCGACTACCTCACTTGCCTGTACGGCCAGGAGCAAGCAGAAGCATGGTCTCGATTAATGGACCACTTCACCCCGTTCGAGGACGACGACAGCCGAAGCAGTGCCCAACGGATCTTCGAAGAGACCTATCGTGAGCACCTGAAGAAAGTTAAGCAAGAGCGCAAAACAGCGAATCCATATGCCTCATGGTGGGATATGGCCAATGAATTCCTCAAAAAACTAGGCTTCTCGTCCGTCAGTGCACTCTCCGCCGACTACCGCTCCAAGGCTCGTCTGTTAGAGATTGTTCGCGAAGTTCGTGAGCGCATCAGAGGGCTACTGGCTACAGAGCCAGATTTACTCAGAGCATTGGCACGGCTTTCTGACGATTCGGCAGTTCGGTTCCTAACCATGCATAAAAGCAAAGGTTTGGAGTTTCATTCGGTAGTTGTGCTTGGCGTCGAGCAACAAACGTTCTGGGGGCAACTCGACCAAGAGCGATGCGTGTTCTTTGTTGGAATCTCTAGGGCCAAAAACCGGCTTGTGCTTACAACTGCGGATTACAGGCCATGGCCAAAGAACGCAAGAAGATGGGATGAGCATCGAGCTCCGCATGCCGAGTTTGTGAGCCATGTTGTGCGCCATCTCACCAAGCAGCACTTCTAATTATTAAATTCCCGCTCACGCTGTGGAGGAGGCTTGGAAATAAAAAACCAAAGCCAGCTCGGATTATGCGGTCAGACCCAAACCAGAATTCCTTATTGGTAGTGGGAGGCCTTAAAATTCGCCGAGAGTAAGCGTAGATGTAACGACTCTTACCCGCTCTATGCCATTGGGGATATGTTCCTCATCCGTATTTGAATATTTGCCGCGAATTTTAGCTGAGGCCGAGTGGGCTTTCAGTCCGATGGCTCGCATTCTGGGATTTGGACTCTGTATCCACATCCCCGAACGTTTTTGATGCGTACATCACTGCCAGCATCTCGCAAGCTCTTGCGCAATCGATAAATCGTAGACTTGATAGTCGTATCATCGCTTGATTTGCATTCTTTCTGAGCATCAAGTGCAGCAATAATTAGATCTTGATGGACTACTCGAGGCGCATGTTTGGCTAGTGTAAAGAGTATTTGATGTTGCCTTTTCGGAAGCCTCGACGTTGATCCGCCAATAGTGAGCGTCCCTTTTTTGTCGCAAAGTGTCATGCTGCCTATAGACGTAATAGATCCTAGATTCTTCGGTTTTATTATGGCGGCGATGCGCTTTGCAATAACCTCAATTTTGAATGGCTTAAGCAAGTAATCATCAATCTTCGGGTTGAAGGTTTTATTATTAATGATCAGTGAATTAGCTTGCGCCAAAATAATGCATGGGGTGTCTTTGTTTATAGTTGAGCACCTGATTATTAAAGGGGCTTCGGATAAAAAGTCTGGCGCGTCACCATTAAAAACCATCGCCGAGAACTTTGATGTATTCATGACGATTGTGGCTTGCTTGCAGCTTTCTGTCTCTGTTACCTCGTAGCCAAACTTCTCAAGGCAGGTTCGAATATGTGAGCGCAGTGCCGGGTGATCGTGAGCGACAAGGATTTTGATCGAAATGAGTTTTGCAATAGCTGTCATTTTTGGGCGGCGAAAGGATACATGGAGACGATTTTGACATGCCGGGTAGAAGCACCTGAGGGTGTTTTCGCCCGAAGGGGCAAGCTTTTTTCTATAAAATGAAACGAATGTTCTGCTTGATCAAAAGAATTCTCAACGGTGAGCTGATCTGGTGGGGGGTGGCGGTGTTTCAAAAAATGAAACGGTATTTCTCAATGGTTATTGAAGGACGCGGTCAACTAAGGCCATGGACACCCGGGGCCGCCAGGCTCCGGGTGTGATCTGACAGCACGTTCTGCCCATCCCAAGTCTGGCTGTAGTCCTTCTCGCAAACCGCTACAATGCGCCGCCGTTCCATTTTCAGCCGAGGCTCGTGCGCATGAAATTCCGTCTTCTCCTCTGGATGCTGGGCCGCCTGATGGCCAAGGCCAGCCGTGACAACGCCGCTTTTCAGGAGCAGCTCGCCGGCAAGGACCTGGTCTTCCAGCTGCATACCCTGGACGGCAAGGTCGCGCGGCACTTCATCGTCAGAGACCAGCGCGTGACCAGCAAGCGCGGCACCGCCGAGGCCCCGGCCTTCGCCATCGGCTTCAAGGACGGCGCCTACGGCTTCGCCACCATGAACGCCAAGAACAAGCAGCTGGCCTTCATGCAGGGCATCCAGAACAAGGACATCCAGATCCAGGGCAACCCCGCGCTGGTGATCTGGTTCCAGGGCCTGACCAAGTACCTGGTGCCGAAGAAGAAGGCTGCGGCCAAAAAGGCTGCCTGATCCGCATTCGGCCGCGTCGTCGCTGGTCGGCGCGCGGTGCTTTCGCTAGGCTGATTCCTGTGCGCCCCTCTCTGGCGAGGGGTGCTCGTATCGATGGAATCCAGCTCATGCGTGCCCTCCTCGCCCTACCGCTGCTGCTCGGCAGCCTCACCGCTTTCGCGGCCCCGAAACCCGACGATCTGGCCAAGGCCTTCGAGCTGGCCGGTGTACGCCTGCTCTGCGAGCAGAGCGGCCCGCTGTTGCAGCGCGGCGCGCCGGAACGCTACCTCAAGCAGCTGAACAAGGCCTTCGAAGCCGACGCGATGTGCCGTGACCTGGCCGCTGCCGTCGCGCCCAAGGTCAGCGCCGAGCAGCTCGCCGAGGTCGAGGCCGCCCTCGATAGCCCCTTGGCGCAGCGCTTCACTGCGGCTGAGCGCGATGTGGGCGAAGGACTGGCCAGCTACCGCACCCAGCTGGCGAGCAAGCCGCCGCGTGCCGATCGCCTGGAGCTGGTGCGCCGGCTCGACCGCGCGGCGCGAACCACCGACCTGGCCGCGCTGCTGCGCTACGAAGTGGGCAAGACCCTGGCCATGCTGACCCTGCGCCAGCGCGGCGAGAAGATCGGCGAGAAGGCCCTGGCCGAACAGACCGCCAAGCAGGCCGAAGGCATCCGCGCGAGCAGTGAGCAGGCGGTGGAGTCCTTCATGCTGTACGCCTACCGGCAGATGCCCAGCGACGATGTCCGGGCCTATGCGGAGCTCTACGAGCGGCCTGCGGTCAAGCAGCTGCTGGAGCTGAGCCTGGAGGCGCTGCCCGGGGTCTTCGCCAAGCGTCGGGCGCTGCTCAAGTAGTGCGCAGCGAGGCGCCAGCGCAGCCATGAAAAAAGGGGCCACCAGGCCCCTTTTCTGCGACTGCCCGCGTCAGTGTGGCGGGTTGAACTGGGAGGCCAGCTCGCGCAGCGCGGCCTCGGCCTCCAGCACCTTGCTCACCGATTCCTCGGCCTTGTCGCGGGACAGCCCCAGGCGCTCGAACAGCTCATCGGGGATTTCCTCCACCGGGCCGGTGCCGATGCCGCGGGAGCGCAGCAGGCTGACGGCCAGGCAGACGAGGTTCGGGTAGGCGGCATGGGCGCCGTCGTAGTGCGGGTCGTGCTGGAAGCGCAGGCTGGTGGCCAGCTCCTCCGGCATGTCCCAGAAGCGCATCAGCCAGCTGCCGATCTGCTCGCGGGTGATGCCCAGCAGGTGCTGCTCGACATAGCCGTGTGCCAGGTGCGGGTTGACCTCCAGGTGGCGGCAGATCAGCGTGAAATGCGGCGGAAAGACATGGGCCAGCACCAGGTAGCCGAAGTTGTGCAGCAGGCCGCCGAGGTAGGTCAGCCCGGCTTCGGGGCGCTGCGCGCGGGGGATGGCGCGGGTCAGGCCCTCGATCACGGCGGCGGTGTAGATCGCCTGGTGCCAGTAGGGCGTGGCGTGTTGCGGCTGCTCGCGGGGCAGGCTCAGGGTCTTGCCCAGGGCCAGGCCGAGGGCGAGGTTGATCACCAGGTCGAAGCCCAGCACGCGGACGATGGCGTCCTCCACCGAGCGGATCTTGCCGGGCGCGGCGTAATAGGGCGACGCCGCCCAGCTCACCACCTGGGCGGCCAGGGCCGGGTCGGTCTCGACCACGCCGGTGATGTCGTCGACGGTGGCGTTGGGGTCGACCCGCAGCTTGATGATCTTCTGCGCGGTTTCCGGCAGCGGCGGGATCTCGATGGTCTCCTCGAGGCGCTGCTGGATACGGCGGGCGGTGAAGGCCTGCACCGCCTGGGTGATCTCGGCGCGGTCGTCGTCAGGGCGATCGAGGTTGAGGCGGATGCTGCTCAGCGGCACGCCGAAGCGGGCGGCGCTGGCCTTGCTCAGCAGCTGGCGGAAATCCTCGGCGGCCAGTTCCAGCAATACGCCGGAGTGGCCGGATTCGATCAGCAGCTGCGGTTCCTGCAGCAGGCGCTCGTCATACAGGCACGGCGAGCTGGTCAGCGGCGGCAGGGCCGGCAGGGTGTTGAGGTCGTGCTTGCCGAGCATGCGGTCGAAGCGCTCCGGCTTCACCGCCACCAGCTTGCGGCCGGTGAGTTCGGCGAGACGGTTGAGGTCCAGCAACTGGTTGCGCGGGTAGAACACCAGCAGGGTGCCGACCGCGTCTTCCAACAGAACCGCCTGTACGCGACGGGCCGGCTCCAGGGAGGGCTCTTCGAGGCGTATCTGGTAGGCCAGGCCCAGTTTGTCCAGCAGTTGCAGGATCACCGATGGGGCTTGGGGTTCTGAATCTGGAGCGAGAGCGACTTCGGTCATGGGTAGCATCCAGCGAAAAAGCGACTGCCCTGAGTATAACGAGCGGCCTGGGTGACTGATGGGTCAGGCGACCGGCGCAATGTGCGCCACGTCACACTTGGCCGTATTGCTGGCCGTGGCGCAACCAGCGCTCCAATAACGGACTCACGTGCTGGGGCCAGCGTTCCATCAAGGCTTGCGCGGCGTCGCGCACGGCCGGCAGCAGGTCGGCGTCGCGCATCAGGTCGGCGACCTTGAACTGCAGCAGGCCGGTCTGCCGGGTGCCCAGCATCTCGCCGGGCCCGCGCAGCTCCAGGTCCTTCTCGGCGATCACGAAGCCGTCGCTGGTCTCGCGCATGATGCCCAGGCGCTCGCGGCCCAGCTGCGACAGCGGCGGGTGGTAGAGCAGCACGCAGTGGCTGGCGGCGCTGCCTCGGCCGACACGCCCGCGCAGCTGGTGCAGCTGGGCCAGGCCGAGGCGCTCGGGGTTCTCGATGATCATCAGGCTGGAGTTGGGCACGTCGACGCCCACCTCGATCACCGTGGTCGCCACCAGCAGCTGCAGCTTGCCCTGCTTGAACTCGTCCATCACCGCCGCCTTCTCCGGCGCCTTCATGCGGCCGTGGATCAGCCCCACGCGCAGCTCGCCAAGGGCGGACGATAGCTCCTCGAAGGTGGTTTCCGCAGCCTGGCAGGTCAGCTCCTCGGATTCCTCGATCAGGGTGCAGACCCAGTAGGCCTGGCGCCCTTCCTGGCAGGCGGCGCGGACCCGCTCGATCACCTCCATGCGGCGGTTGTCGGCCACCAGCACGGTATTGACCGGCGTGCGTCCGGGGGGCAGCTCGTCGAGGATCGATGTGTCGAGGTCGGCGTAGGCGCTCATGGCCAGCGTCCGCGGAATGGGCGTGGCGGTCATGATCAGCTGGTGCGGGCTGAGGCGGCCGTCGATGCCCTTCTTGCGCAGGGCCAGGCGCTGCTGCACGCCGAAGCGGTGCTGCTCGTCGATGATCACCAGGGCCAGGCGCTTGAACTGCACCTCGTCCTGGAACAGCGCATGGGTGCCCACGACCATGGGGGCTCCAGCGGCGATCTGCTCCAGCGCGGCGGCGCGTGCCTTGCCCTTGAGCTTGCCGGCGAGCCAGGCGACTTCGATGCCCAGCGGCTGCAGCCATTTGCTGAAGTTGAGGAAGTGCTGCTCGGCGAGGATCTCGGTGGGCGCCATCAGCGCGACCTGGTAGCCGGCCTCCAGGGCCTGCAGGGCCGCCAGCGCGGCGACCACGGTCTTGCCGGCGCCGACGTCACCCTGCACCAGGCGCAGCATCGGCTCGGGCTGGGCGAGGTCGTAGGCGATTTCGGCGCCGACCCGTTGCTGGGCGCCGGTGGGTTTGAAGCCGAGGTTGGCCAGGTAGCGTTGTGGCAGTTTCTTCGCCGGTGGCAGCTGGGGTGCCTGCTGGGCGCGCTGGGTTTCACGCAGCCGCTGCAGGGAAAGCTGGTGGGTGAGCAGTTCCTCGAAGGCGAGGCGGTGCTGGGCCCAGTGCTGGCCTTCGGCGAGTTCGTCGAGATCGGCGTCCGGCGGCGGCCGGTGCAGGTAGCGGATGGCTTCGTCGAGCGGGCCCAGGCGGTAGTCGCGGGCCAGCTCCTCCGGCAGCCAGTCCGGCAGGCTTTCCGGGCCCAGGCGGGCGAGCGCCAGCTGGCTGAGCTGGCGCAGGCGTTGCTGGGTCAGGCCTTCGGTGGTCGGGTAGATGGGCGTCAGGGTCTGCTCCACCGGGGCCGGTTCGTCGCCGTTGAGTGCGCGGTACTCGGGGTGGTAGATCTCCAGGCCCGAGGCGCCGGGGCGGGCCTCGCCGTAGCAGCGCAGCTGGGTGCCGCGCTTGAGGCCTTCCTTCTGCGCGTTGCTGAAGTGGTAGAAGCGCAGGCTCAGCGCGCCCGTGCCGTCGTGCAGGCGCACCAGCAGGCTGCGGCGCTTGCCCATGACCACGTCGGCGCCGGTGACGGTGCCTTCGACCACCGCGTCCTGGCCGGGGCGCAGGGCGCCGATGGGCACCACGCGGGTGCGGTCCTGGTAGCGCAGCGGGAGGTGGAAGAGGATGTCCTGGAGGTTCTCCAGGCCGACCTTGGCGAGCTTCTCCGCCAGCGCGTCACCGACGCCCTTGAGCACGGTGACGGGAACCTGAGAGAGCTCGGTCATGCCGGTTGCGGTTCGGCCTGTGCCTGCTGCGGGCGGGCCACCGAGCACAGGCGGATGGAGTCGGCCAGTACCTCGATGGCTCGCGGGCGCGGGAAGCTGGCGCGCCAGGCGATGGCGACGGTGCGGAACGGCACCGGCGGGGTCAGCGGGCGGATCTCGATCACACCCGGGGCGTAGTGATGGCTGTCCACCGCCGAGAACGGCAGGATCGAGACACCGAGGCCGGAGGCGACCATGTGGCGGATGGTTTCCAGGGAGCTGGATTCCACGGTCGTGTGCTTGGCGCTGTCCTCGCCACCCTTGCGCAGGGTCGGGCAGGCTTCGAGCACCTGGTCGCGGAAGCAGTGGCCTTCACCGAGCAGCAGCAGGCTCTTGTCGTTGAGCAGCTCGCTGTCGATGGTCTTCTTCGCCGTCCAGGGATGGTTGGCCGGCAGCAGCACGTAGAAGGGCTCGTCGTAGAGGGGCTTGGTCAGCACATCGGCTTCGGCGAAGGGCAGCGCGATGATGATCGCGTCCAGCTCGCCGGTGCGCAGCTTGTCGCGCAGGATGTGGGTGAAGTTCTCTTCGATGTACAGCGGCATCTGCGGTGCGACGCGGTGCAGCTGGGGAATCAGGTGGGGGAACAGGTAGGGGCCGACGGTATAGATGGCGCCGACCTTGAGCGGTGCGGTCAGCTGGTTCTTGCCGGCCTGGGCCAGTTCGCGGATGCCCTGGGCCTGCTCCAGCACCTTCTGCGCCTGGGTGACGATGCCCTCGCCCACCGGGGTCAGGCGCACCGCGCTCTTGCTGCGCTCGAAGATCAGCACGCCCAGCTCGTCCTCGAGCTTCTTCACGCCCACCGACAGCGTCGGCTGGCTGACATGGCAACGCTCCGCCGCGCGGCCGAAGTGCTGTTCCTGAGCGAGGGTGACGATGTAGCGCAGTTCGGTGAGGGTCATAGTCTTATTCCATTGGAGTGGCCCAAGCATAGCGGCTGCTCTCAATGGAACCAACAGCAGCCGCCCCCTTTGCGGGGGCGGATCAACTCAGCGGCGGCGATCCAGGGAGTAGACGAAGGGGGCCGTCACTTCCAGCACGCCGTCGGTCAGCAGCTCCGGCGGAGGGGGCGGCAGCGGCTGGGCGCGTCGGATCATCTCCAGGGTGGCGCGATCGAGCGAGGCGCTGCCCGACTTGCCGGTGATGCTGTAGGCGGTGACCTTGCCTTCTCCGTCCACGGTGAAGCGCAGGCGGTTGACGCCCTCGAAGTTCCGGCGACGTGCGTCTTCCGGGTACTTCTTGAAGCGTGCCAGGTGAGCCATCAGCTTGCTCTGCCAGGTTTCCCTCGCCTGGGAGGGCGCGCTGGCCATGCTCTGTTGCGGCGCGGCCGGCTTGGCGTCACTCGGTGCCGCCGTGGTCGGCGCGGAAACCGTCTCCTTGGTCGATTCCTGCTCCTGGGGCTTCTGCTCGGGCTTGGGCTCCGGGGGCTTGGGTTTCGGCGGCTTCGGCTTGGGTTTCGGCTTGGGCGCGATGGCGATGGTCGGCTTCGGCGCCTCGGCCAGCTTGGGCAGCGGGTCCGGTTCCGGCTCGACGCGCGGGGGCGGCGGCGGAGTGGGCACGGGGGCCGGCGCGGGCAGCGGTTCCAGCTCGATCATCATGGCCGCCGGCGGCAGCTCGATGGGCTCGACGGTGGCGTGCCAGAACAGGGCCCAGACGAACACCAGTGCATGGATGCCGAACACGACGAGGAGGCTGAAGGCCCACCACAGGTTGCGTTTTGCCTGGCTCATCTACTTCCCGACCGTCTCGAGTCCCACCAGGCCGATCTTCAGGTAGCCGGCGCCGCGCATGGCGTCCATCACTTCCATCAGCTTGCCGTAGTCGACCGACTTGTCGCCGCGGACGAAGATGGTCTTGTCCTTGTCGGCGTTGGTCAGCTTGTCCAGTTCGGCGCCGAGCCGCTCCTGCGGGACCTGCACGTTGTCCAGGTACAGGCTCTGGTCTTCCTTGATGCTCAGGTAGATCGGCTTGTCCGGGCGCGGCGCGGGCTTGGCGGTGGATGCCGGCAGGTCGACCTTGATGTCGACCGTGGCCAGGGGCGCCGCGACCATGAAGATGATCAGCAGCACCAGCATGACGTCGATGAATGGGGTGACGTTGATCTCGTGGGTTTCCTGGAGATCGTCACCGCCCTCGTTCAGATGCAGGCCCATCGGATCAGCTCACCTTGACCATGTGCGGGGCCTGGCTGCGGTCGGCAGGCAGGTGGTCCAGGTCGCGGCTGACCAGCAGCAGGACCTGGGCGGAAGCGTCGGCCACCTGGGCCTTGTAGCCGGCGATGGAGCGGGCGAAGACGTTGTAGATCACCACGGCTGGAATCGCCGCCACCAGGCCCATGGCGGTGGCCAGTAGGGCCTCGGCGATGCCGGGGGCGACCACGGCGAGGTTGGTGGTCTGGGATTTGGCGATGCCGATGAAGCTATTCATGATGCCCCACACGGTGCCGAACAGGCCGACGAAGGGCGCGGTGGAACCGATGGTGGCGAGTACGCCGGTGCCCTGGCTCATCTGCCGGCCGCTGGCGGCGACCAGGCGCTCCAGGCGGAAGCTGACGCGCTCCTTGATGCCTTCCTTCTCGCGGGTGTTGGCCGAGAGCTTCATCTCTTCCAGGGCGTCGTGCACCAGGACGCGTGACAGGCTGCCTTCGCGGCTGGCGCTTTCGGCGGCTTCCGGCAGGTTGCGTGCAGCTTTCAGCCGGGCCAGCTCCTCGCGCAGGCGGCGCTTGGCGCCCAGCAGCTCGATGCCCTTGGCGACCCAGACGGTCCAGGTGAGGATCGAGGCCAGTACCAGGCCGATCATCACGCCCTTAACCACCACGTCGGCGTTCTGGTACATGCCCCAGGGCGACAGGTCGTGGCCCAGGCCGTTGTCGGCTTCCTCGCCGGCCAGCGCGCCATCCAGGGCGGCGCCGCTCAGCGCGGCGGCCAGGTCCTGGCCGAGCTTCTCGCCTTCGGCGAGGCGGTCCATGGTGGTGGTGATCTCCTCGGCGGAGGCGCCACGCTCCTGCATCTTCTGGCGGGTCGCCTCGCGGATCTGCTCCGGGGTGGCCTGCGGGCCCAGGGTGTCGATGGACTCGCGCAGGGCGGTCAGGCCGACCGACTCCGGTGTGCCAGCCTGCGCCGGGGCGGCCTGCGCGGCATCCGATGCCGCTGCGGTTGCCGGGGCCTCGACCGCTGCCGGGGCGGCACTGGTGGGTTCCTCTGCCAGCGCCGCGCCAGCCGGGAGCAGCATCAGGCTGATCATCAGCGCCGCGACGGGGCGGGAAAAGCGAGAGACGAGGGTGGGCTGGACGAGGGATGCAATAGGTTTCATGGCCGGACCTGAAAAGAAAATTGCGGTTTCGTCCGTATTCGATAGAGGTATCACGGACAAAAGGGCGAACATTATTGCAAGTAATTCTTGTTTATAAAAGTGACAATGTAACTTTATTACCTTTGTCCGGCCCGGCGGCGGGGGTTTGGCGATTGCTCCTGCGCCCCCTATGCTCTGCACTTTTCCCTGGAGCCCGCCCCCTATGTCCGCCTCCCCCTCCTTGCTGATCGCCGGCTGCGGCGATGTCGGCAGCCGGCTCGCCGTACGTATGCTCGAAGCGGGCTGGCCCGTCCACGGGTTGCGACGAAATGCCTCGGCACTGCCTGTCGGCGTGCTGCCGGTCGCGGGTGACCTTGAAGCACCCGCCCGCCCGCAGGCCTGGCCCCAGGGCCAGCTGGACTACCTGGTCTATTGCGCCGCCGCCACCCGGCACGACGAGCCCGGCTACCGCTCCGCCTATGTCGAGGGCCTGCGTCATGTGCTGGCCTGGCTGGAGCAGTCCGGCCAGCGCCCGCGTCGCCTGCTCTTCGTGTCCAGCAGCGGCGTGTACGCCCAGGCGGATGGCCAGTGGGTCGACGAGGATTCGCCTGCCGAGGCGGAGAGCTATTCCGGGCGGATCATGCTGGAGGCCGAGCGCCTCGCCCGCAGCAGTGGCATCCCGGCGACCGTGGTGCGCCTGACCGGCATCTACGGCCCCGGCCGCGAATGGCTGCTCAAGCAGGTGCGCATGGGCTACCGCGTGGTGAGCGAGCCGCCGCTGTTCGCCAACCGCATCCACGCCGAAGACGCCGCTGGCCTGCTGGCCTACCTGCTCCAGGCCGATGCCCGCGGTGTCGAGCTCGCCGGGGATTACCTGGGCGTCGACGATGCGCCGGCGCCGCTGCACGAGGTGGTGGGCTGGCTGCGCGAGGCCCTGGGTGTCACCGAGTGGGCGGAGGAGTCCACCGTGCGCCGTGCCGGCAGCAAGCGCTGCAGCAACGCCCGTGCCCGGGCGCTGGGCTGGCGACCGCTCTACCCCAGCTACCGCGAAGGCTACGCCGCCGTGCTGAAGGGGGCCTGAGCCTGGACGCCAATCGCATGCTCGCCCGCCCCTGGCTGCCGGGGGTGGAGTTGTTCCATGCGGATTTCTCCGGGCAGCCCTTCGGCCGTCACAGCCACGATGCGTTCGCCATCGGTGCGATCCTCCAGGGTATCGGCGGCTACCAGTGCCGGGGCGCGCGCCATGCCCTGGCGGCGGGCACGCTGTCGCTGATGAACCCCGAGGAGCCGCATACCGGGCATGCCATCAGCGAGCGGCTGGTCTACCGCATGCTCTATGTCGAGGAAGCGCGCCTCCCGGCGCTGCTGGGGCGCAAGCGCCTGCCGACCGGCTTCACCGCGCTCAACCCGGTGGACGACGGTGCCGTTGCGGCGGGGCTGGCGCGCCTGGCCGAGGAGTTCGGGCGCAATGATCCGCTGACCCTGGAAAGCGAGCTGCTGGCGCTGCTGGAGCGCGTCTTCGTGCGCCATGGCGGGCTGCGCGCGGCGGCGCCGGCGAGCCGGGATGGGGGCATGACCGCCTTCCTGCGCGACTACCTGGAGGCCCACCATGCCGAGGCCGTCAGCCTGGAGCAGTTGGCGGCGCTGGTGCAGCGCCATCCACGCCACCTGATCGAGGCGTTCCGCCGTGCCTATGGCGTGCCGCCGCACACCTACCTGCTGCAGCGCCGGGTGCGCGAAGCCAAGCGCCTGCTGCTGGGGGACCAGACGCCGCTGGAGGTAGCGCTCGGCCTCGGCTTCTACGACCAGGCGCACTTCTCCGGCACCTTCAAGCGCTTCACCGGGGTGACCCCGGGGCAGTTCCGCCGCGCCGCGCGCACCTGAGTTTTCTCCAAGACCGGGCCGCTCCCAGGCCATGACACTGGTGCCTCGATCCCTGGAGGCCCTCTCGATGTTCGCTCTGTTCCTGCTGGTCGCCGGCACCCACTTCGCCGCCTTGCTGTCCCCCGGCCCGGACTTCTTCCTGCTGTTGCGCGCTGCCCTGACCCGGGGCCGCCATCATGCCGACGGCTGCGCGACGGGCATCGCCCTGGCCAACCTGGCGAGCATGCTGCTGGTGCTGCTGGCATTGAGCCTGCTGCCGGCCGAGGGCGGCGGGTTGTGGCGGGGGCTGCAGTTGCTGGGCGGCGCCTACTTCCTCTGGCTGGGTGGACAGGCGCTGGTGGCGCGGCGCCGTCTGCAACTGCCCGAGGAGGGCGATACCGGAGCGGAGGGCTCCTGGCGGCGGGGAATGCTGGAGGGGCTGGCGGCGAGCAGCCTGAACCCCAAGCTGCCGATCTTCTACGCGGGGCTGTTCGGCGCGCTGCGGGGTGCGGCAATGCCCGGATGGGGGCTGGGGCTGTCGATGCTATGGATGACCCTGGTGGTGCTGGCCTGGGACATGGGGCTGGTGCGCCTGCTGGGGCATTCGCGCTGGCGGCTCTGGCTGCAGCGCCGGGTGGCGCTGCTGGACAGGGCCTGCGGGGCCTTGCTGGCGGCGTTGGGCGCGTGGCTGGTGGCCGGCGCCTGCTGAGGGCCTACTGGCGTTCCAGCAGCCAGGCGCGCTTGCCGGGGGCGTACTCGGGCATCTCGTCGATCTGCGAACGGTTGCCGGCCTCGAGTATCTCCAGGCGGTTGCCGTCGTGGACGAAGATCCAGGGGTTGCCCTGGGCGCCCAGTTGCAGCCAGATGCTGTCGTTTTCGCCGCTCATGGCGGCGCAGTCGCCCGCCAGGCACAGGGCGAAACGGTCGGCGCCGGGCAGGCCTTCGAGGCGGCCGTCGGGGTGGAACAGCACCAGGCCGCCCTGGCCCGTGCCTTCGAGGATCTTCCAGGTGCCGCCGAGGTAGGCCTGGTAGAGGGCATATTCGAAACTGCTGCCTTCCGGGGCGTCGGCCGCGGCGGGCTTGGCGGGATGGACGAAGCGCTGCTCGGGCAGGTTCTCGCTGGCTTTCTGTACCAGTTCCTTGCCATTGAGGCTGAGCTGCTCGTGGAATTCATCGCCGTAGAAGTCGACGCGCCAGTGTGCCTTGCCCTGGCTGACCAGGCGGCCTTCGCCCAGCTCGAAGCCGTTGCTGTAGTTGGCGGTGCCGGCCTTGGCGTCGATCTGCCATTCCAGGTTGGGACCGTAGGCGAGCAGGGACTCGCGCAGCTTGCCCTCCTTGGCGGCCTCGTCGATGGCGGTCTGGTTGATCCAGATGCCGCTCGGGTCGGTGGGCGCGCTGGAGCAGCCGGCGAGGACGGCCGTGGCGATCAGCAGGGCGAGGGTCGAGCGCATGGCGGGTTCCTTCCTGAAGCGGGTGGAGCGGCGGGGCCTGCGCCCCGCACGGGCGATCGTTATTCGATCACCAGGATGGCGTCCATTTCCACCTGCGAGCCGCGCGGCAGGGCGGCGACGCCGATGGCGGCGCGGGCGGGATAGGGCTGTTCGAAGTAGCGGCCCATCACTTCGTTGACCTTGGCGAAGTGCGACAGGTCGGTGAGGAAGATGTTGAGCTTGACGATGTCCTTGAAGGAGCCACCAGCGGCTTCGGCGACGGCTTTCAGGTTCTCGAACACCTGGACGGTCTGGGCTTCGAAGCCTTCCACCAGTTCCATGGTCTTGGGGTCGAGCGGGATCTGCCCGGACATGTAGACGGTGTTGCCGGCCTTGATCGCCTGGGAGTAGGTGCCGATGGCGGCGGGGGCCTTGTCGCTGTTGATCACGGTCTTGCTCATGCGGAACTCCTTGGTCCTGGGGGTTCTGCTACGCGCGCACCCGGGTGATGCGGATCACCCCTTTCAGCGCGCGCAGCTTCTTGATCACGCGGGCCAGGTGCACGCGGTCGTGCACGCTGACCACCAGCTGGACGACGCTGATGCGGCCATCGCGCTCGTCCATGCTGATCTTCTCGATATTGCCGTCGGCGGCGTTGACGCTGCTGGCCAGCAGGGCGATGAGGCCGCGCTGGTGCTCCAGTTCGACGCGCAGTTCGACGTTGAACTCGCCCGCGACGTCCTTGGCCCAGGAAAGCTGGATGCATTTCTCCGGGTTGTGGCGGATGTCGCCGATGTTCTTGCAGCTTTCCAGGTGCACGACCATGCCCTTGCCGGCGGACAGGTGGCCGACGATGGGGTCGCCCGGGATCGGCGTGCAGCACTTGGCGTAGCTGAGCACCAGGCCTTCGGTACCGCGGATCGCCAGTGGGCCCTCTGGGCTGGGCAACTGTTCGCCTTCGCTGGCCAGCAGGCGCCGGGCGACCACATAGGCCATGCGGTTGCCCAGGCCGATGTCTTCGAGCAGGTCTTCGATCACGTCCAGGCGGTACTCGGCCAGCACGGCCTGCACACGCTCGGGGGCGATGCGGTCGAGGCCGCTTTCGAAGCCGGCCAGCACCTTGTTCAGCAGGCGTTCGCCGAGGCTGATGGACTCGGAGCGGCGTTGCAGCTTGAGGGCGTGGCGGATGTGGGTGCGGGCCTTGCCGGTGACCACGAAGTTGAGCCAGGCCGGGTTGGGCCGCGCGCCGGGGGCGGTGACGATCTCCACCGTCTCGCCGCTCTGCAGCGGTTCGGACAGCGGCGCCAGGCGGCGGTTGATGCGGCAGGCGATGCAGGTGTTGCCGACGTCGGTGTGCACCGCGTAGGCGAAGTCGACGGCCGTGGAGCCCTTGGGCAGCTCCATGATGCGGCCCTTGGGTGTGAAGACGTAGACCTCGTCCGGGAACAGGTCGATCTTCACGCTCTCGATGAATTCGAGGGAGTTGCCGGCACGTTGCTGCAGTTCCAGCACGCCCTTGACCCACTGGCGCGCGCGGGCGTGGGTGCCCTTGGGCTGGTCGTCCTCGGCGGACTTGTACAGCCAGTGGGCGGCGATGCCGTTGTTGGCCATCTCTTCCATCTCGCGGGTGCGGATCTGGATTTCGATGGGCACGCCGTGCATGCCGAAGAGCGTGGTGTGCAAGGACTGGTAGCCGTTGGCCTTGGGGATGGCGATGTAGTCCTTGAAGCGGCCTGGCAGCGGCTTGTACAGGTTGTGCACGGCGCCGAGCACGCGGTAGCAGGTATCGACCTTGTCGACGATGATGCGGAACGCGTAGACGTCCATGATCTCGTTGAAGGCCCGGCGCTTGCCGCGCATCTTCTTGTAGATGCTGTAGAGGTGCTTCTCGCGGCCGATGACCTCGCCTTCCATGCCTTCGCGGGCCAGGCAGTGGGTCAGCGATTCCTCGATCTTGTTGACGATTTCCTTGCGGTTGCCCCGCGCGCGGCGGACGGCTGCGCGGATGCGCTCGGAGCGCATCGGGTGCATCGCCTTGAAGCCCAAGTCCTCGAACTCGATGCGCATGCTGTGCATGCCCAGGCGGTTGGCGATGGGGGCGTAGATCTCGAGGGTTTCCTTGGCGATGCGCCGGCGCTTCTCGCCGGACAGCACTTCCAGGGTGCGCATGTTGTGCAGGCGGTCGGCCAGCTTGACCAGGATCACGCGGATGTCGCGCGCCATGGCCATGGCCATCTTCTGGAAGTTCTCGGCCTGGGCCTCGGCCTTGGACTCGAAGTTCATCTGGGTCAGCTTGCTGACCCCGTCCACCAGCTCCGCGACGGTATCGCCGAATTGCGCGGTGAGCGCTTCCTTGGCGATGCCGGTGTCCTCGATGACGTCGTGCAGCATGGCGGCCATCAGGCTCTGATGGTCCATGTGCATGTCGGCGAGGATGCTGGCGACGGCGAGCGGGTGGGTGACGTAGGCCTCGCCGCTGCGGCGGCGCTGCCCGTCATGGGCTTGCTCGGCGTAGAAATACGCTCGGCGGACCAGGTTGACCTGGTCATTGCCGAGGTAGGTCGAAAGGCGTTCGGCGAGGGCGTCTATGCTCGGCAAGGTGATGCTCCTTCCCGGCTGTTGCGGCCCTGCGCCGTACGACGTCGACCCGGCATGGACTTACAGGGCCTCGTTGGCCTCGTCCTCGAATGCGGCGAACAGCGGCTCGTCCTCGACGATGTCGTCCTGGGCGATGACGTCGTAGTCCACCAGGCCGGCAGCGATTTCACGCAGGGCCACAACGGTGGGCTTGTCGTTTTCCCAGGCTACCTTGGGCTCTTTGCCGCCGGTAGCGAGCTGACGGGAACGCTTGGTCGCGAGCATGACCAGCTCGAAGCGGTTATCGACGTTGTCCAGGCAGTCTTCAACGGTAACGCGGGCCATGGTGTTCCTCGTAGCACTAGATTTGGATGCGGAAGCATTTGCCCGAGTGGGCGAGCGGACTGGATAGTCTAAAAAATCACCAGCATTTATGGAAGCGCTGATTTAACAGCGCTTCCGGGCGGTCAGTCCAGCAGCTGCGCCAGCAGAGCGCCGTGGGCCAGTTGCTGGTGCGCCTGCTGCAGGCGGTTGGCGCGGAAGACCGCCTTGAGGTCTTCCAGGGCCACGTCGAAGTCGTCGTTGATCACCAGGTAGTCGTATTCGACGTAGTGGCTCATCTCGCTGACGGCTTCGCGCATGCGCCGCTCGATGATTTCGGCGCTGTCCTGTCCCCGGTTGTCCAGGCGCTGGCGCAGGGCTTCCTGGCTCGGCGGCAGGATGAAGACGGACTTGGCCTGGGGCATCAGGTGGCGGACCTGCTGGGCGCCCTGCCAGTCGATCTCGAGGATCAGGTCGAAACCTTCGGCGAGAGTCTTCTGCAGCCAGCGCTGCGAGGTGCCGTAGAGGTTGCCGAAGACCTCGGCGTGCTCCAGGAAGTCGCCGTGCTCGAGCATCTGCACGAACTGTTCGCGGCTGACGAAGTGGTAGTTGATGCCGTCCACCTCGCCCGGGCGCATGCCGCGGGTGGTGTGGGAGACCGATACGCGAACCTGCGGCTCGGCGTCGATCAGGGCCTTGACCAGGCTGGTCTTGCCGGCGCCGGAGGGCGCGGAAACGATGTAGAGGGTGCCGGGAGTGACGCTCATGTGTCTGTCTCTTACTCGATGTTCTGCACTTGTTCGCGCATCTGCTCGATCAACACCTTGAGGTTGACCGCCGCCTGGGTGGAGCGCGGGTCGAAGGCCTTGGAGCCCAGGGTGTTGGCTTCGCGGTTGAGTTCCTGCATCAGGAAGTCCAGGCGACGACCTGCCGCGCCGCCGGCCTTGAGCACGCGGCGGACTTCGCCGACATGGGTGCTCAGGCGGTCCAGTTCTTCGGCGACGTCGCTCTTCTGCGCCAGCAGGACCAGTTCCTGCTCCAGGCGCTGGGGGTCCAGCTCCGCCTTCATTTCGCCGAAGCGGTCGAGGATCTTCTGGCGCTGGTTGGCGAGCATCTGCGGCACCAGCTTGCGCAGGGCCTCGACCTCCTCGAGGATGCCGTCAAGGCGCTCGTTGAGCAGCCGTGCCAGTTCGGCACCCTCGCGGGCGCGACCATTGCGCAGTTCCTCCAGGGCCTTGGCGAAGACGTCCAGGGCGGCGGCGTTGAGCGCCTGCGGGTCAGCCGAATCGGCGACCAGGACGCCCGGCCAGGCGAGGATCTCCAGGGGATTCAGCGGAGCCGGCTGCTTGACCAGCGCAGCGACGGCCTCGGCGGCCTCGACCAGTTGCGCGGCGCGTTCGCGGTCCACCTGCAGGGATTGGCTGGCATTTTCCTCGGCGAAACGCAGGGTGCATTCCACCTTGCCGCGGGAGATGCCCTGGCGCAGCGCTTCGCGCACTGCGCCTTCGAGGTCGCGGAAGGACTCGGGCAGGCGTAGGTGGGGCTCGAGGTAGCGATGGTTGACCGAGCGCAGTTCCCAGATCAGGGTGCCGTGGGTGCCGGCCTGCTCGACGCGGGCAAAGGCGGTCATGCTGTGCACCATGGGTTTCCTCTCGGTGTTGGCAGGGTTGAAGAGGGCGATTGTAGCCCAGAGCGGCGGCCCTCCCAACGCGGCGATGTCCCAGCGGCTGGCGGCCCTCTATAATGGCCGTCAGATTTTCCCCTCGACAGGTATTCCCAGATGAAACGTCCCAGTGGCCGCGCGGCTGACCAGCTGCGTTCGATCCGCATCACCCGCAACTACACCAAGCATGCCGAAGGCTCGGTGCTGGTCGAATTCGGGGATACCAAGGTGATCTGCACCGCCAGCGTCGAATCCGGCGTGCCGCGTTTCCTCAAGGGCCAGGGCCAGGGTTGGCTCACCGCCGAGTACGGCATGCTGCCGCGTGCCACCGGCGAGCGTAACCAGCGCGAGGCCAGCCGTGGCAAGCAGGGTGGCCGTACCCTGGAGATCCAGCGCCTGATCGGTCGCTCCCTGCGTGCCGCGCTGGACATGAGCAAGCTGGGCGAGAACACCATCTACCTGGATTGCGATGTGATCCAGGCCGACGGCGGCACCCGCACCGCGTCCATCACCGGCGCCATGGTCGCCCTGGTGGATGCTATGAAGGTCCTGAAGAAGCGTGGCGCGCTGAAGGGCGAGCCGCTGAAGCAGATGGTCGCCGCCGTTTCCGTCGGCATCTACCAGGGCGAGCCTGTGCTGGACCTGGACTACCTTGAAGATTCCGCCGCCGAAACCGACCTGAACGTGGTCATGACCGATGCCGGCGGCTTCATCGAGGTACAGGGCACTGCCGAGGGCGCGCCTTTCCAGCCGGAAGAGCTGACCGCCATGCTGGCCCTGGCCAAGCAGGGCGTCACCGAGCTGTTCGAGCTGCAGCGCGCCGCACTGGTCGACTGATCACCCACCCGAGGAAACACGCATGAATGAGCCAACCCAAGTTCCGCAGCCCAACCAGGAAGTTAGGCAATGGGCGATGTTCTGCCATTTCGCCGCTTTCCTCGGCGTGGTGCTGCCTTTCGGCAATCTGCTGGGCCCGCTGATTCTCTGGCAGGTGAAGAAGGACGTCGATCCGTTCATCGACCAGCAGGGCAAGGAAGCGCTGAATTTCCAGATCACCGTGACCCTCGCCGGCCTGCTTTGCATGCTGCTGATGCTGGTGCTGATCGGCTTCGTGCTGCTGCCGCTGGTGGGTCTGATAGCGCTGGTACTGACCATCATCGGCGGCATCAAGGCCAACGAAGGCCAGGCCTATCGCTACCCCTTCACCTGGCGTCCGGTGAAGTAGCCATCGCGGAAACGAAAAAAGCCGGCTGATGCCGGCTTTTTTCATGCTTGCGATTTCAGATGCTCAGCAGCCAGTCGTAGTCGACGATCAGCGGCGCATGCTGGGAGAAGCGCGGCTGGCGCGGCAGGCGTGCGCTGCGTACGGAGCGGCGCATCCCCGGCGTGAGGATGTGATAGTCGAAACGCCAGCCGAGGTTGAGCATGTCGGCCTGCTCGCTGTCAGGCCACCAGCTGTACTGGTCGCCTTCGCGGCTGACTTCGCGCAGTGCGTCCACGTAGCCCATGGTGCCGAACACCTCGTCCATCCACGCGCGCTCGGGCGCGAGGAAGCCGGGCAGTTGCTGGCAGTCGCGCCAGTTCTTCACATCCAGCTTCTGGTGGGCGAGGTAGAGCGAGCCGCAATAGATGTACTCGCGGCGCTTGCGGCGCTGCTTGTTCAGGTAGTGGGTGAAGTCGTCCATGAACTTGAACTTGTGGTTCAGGTTCTCGTCGCCGCCCTGGCCCGAAGGCAGCAGCAGGGTGGCGATGCTCACCTTGTCGAAGTCCGCCTGCAGGTAGCGCCCATAACGATCGCAGGTCTCGAAACCGAGACCCCAGATCACTGCCTTGGGTTGCAAACGCGAATAAAGCGCCACGCCGCCTTGGCTTGGCACTTCAGCATCGCTGGCATAGAGGAAATAGCCGTCCAGTTGGAAGGCCGGGTCGTCCAGATCAAAGGCAGAGGCGCGGGTGTCTTGCAGGCAGATCACGTCGGCATTCTGTGCTTGCAGCCAGCTGAGGAGTCCTCGCTCGGCTGCCGCATGAATACCATTCACGTTCACACTGATGATCCGCATAAATGGCCCCTAAAAACTCGTGCGTGTATGATACCCGAGCTCTTTCTATTTAGCTAAATCCGTGCCGTCCGGGGCTTTTACATGCAGGCGTATCAACGCGATTTCATTCGCTTCGCCATCGAACGCGGTGTACTGCGTTTCGGTGAGTTCACTCTCAAGTCCGGGCGTACCAGCCCTTATTTCTTCAATGCCGGCCTGTTCAACAGCGGGCTCGCGCTGTCGCAGCTGGGTCGCTTCTATGCGGCGGCGGTGGTCGACAGCGGCATTCCCTTCGATGTGCTGTTCGGGCCTGCCTACAAGGGCATTCCCCTGGCCGCCTCCACGGCGGTGGCGCTGGCCGAGCACCATGGCATCGACATCCCCTGGTGCTTCAACCGCAAGGAAGCCAAGGATCACGGCGAAGGCGGCACCCTGGTGGGCGCCCCGCTGGCCGGCCGTGTGCTGATCATCGATGACGTGATCACCGCCGGGACCGCGATCCGCGAGGTCATGCAGATCATCCAGGCGCAGCAGGCCCAGGCCGCCGGCGTGCTCATCGCCCTCAACCGCCAGGAGCGCGGCAAGGGCGAGCTGTCCGCCATCCAGGAAGTCGAGCGTGACTTCGGCATGCCGGTGGTGAGCATCGTCTCCCTGGAGCAGGTGCTGGAATATCTCGCAGGTGATGCTGAACTGAAGACGTATCTGCCGGCGGTCGAAAGCTACCGCGCCAGCTACGGAATCTGATTCGCCAACAACGACAGGGTGTCCCTATGCCGAAATCCGGTGCAGTCCGCTTTGCCTTGCTCATGGGTGTGTTGATGCCTGCTCTGGCGCAAGCCGAGCTCTATCGCTACACCAATGACAAGGGCGTGATTGTGCTCGACCGGCTCGGGGTGCCCTCGCAGTACATCGACAAGGGCTACGAGGTCCTCAACGACCAGGGCCGTGTGGTCAAGACCATACCGCCGGCGCCCACCCTGGAAGAGCGCAAGCGCATGCAGGAGGAAAAGGCCCGTGCCGGCTCCGATGCGCAGCTGCTGCGCCTGTACACCAGCGTCGAGGATGTCGATCGCGCCCTGCAGCGCAAGCTGGCCGAGCTCGACGGCCTGATCAGCGTGGCCCGTGGCAACCAGCAATCCCTGCGCACCCAGCAGGCCAACCTGCAGGCCCAGGCCGCCGACAACGAGCGCGCCGGGCGCCAGGTGCCGGAGCAACTGGTGTCGCAGATCGACAACCTGCGTGCCGAGCAGCAGCGCCTGGAGCAGGACATCACCCGCTACCAGCAGGACCGCAAGAATGCCCAGGCCGGCTTCGCCGCCGACCGTGAGCGCCTGGCCCAGCTGCTGCAGCGCTGAGCCGCATCAATCCTCGGCGGCGCGCCGCTCGAATGCCCTGACCTTCTCCCGCAGCCAGTCCGGCAGCCGCTTGCTGCTGCGGCTCGTGCCGTCCGCGTGGACGTAGACGATCTCGCCCGCCGTCAAGGCCGCCTCGCCGCGCCAGATACCGATGTTGAACGTGAGGCTCGAGCCCCCCAGCCGCCCTACCCGTACGCCGATGGACAGTTCGTCGTCGAAGCGCGCCGGGGCCAGGTATTCCAGGAGCGTGCGCACGGCGAAGAAGTCGCCGCCGTCCTGTGCCAGGTCCTCCGGGTAGCGAACGCCCAGCGCGCGGAAGTATTCGGTGATGCCGACGTCGGCGTAGGTCAGGTAGTGGCCATTGAAGACGATGCCTTGCGGGTCCACTTCGGCCCAGCGCACGCGCAGCGGCATAAGGAAGGTGAAGTCGTTCAGGGAGGGGGGTGTGGCAGCCATGCTCGTGCTCCATGCAGTGAGCGGCCAGCTTCGACGCCCGGGCGCGCCACGGCAAGAGCGGAGATGGCGGATCGCGGATATGAATAAGCCGGATCGCTCCGGCTTATTCGGCTACCGCCTGGGCCTCGGGAAGGCTCAGTGACGCTTGCGGTTGGAGATCAGGGTGCCGACGCCGCTGTCGGTGAAGATCTCCAGCAGCACCGCGTTGGGCACGCGGCCGTCGATGATGTGGGCGCTGGTCACGCCGCCTTGCACCGCTTCGAGGGCACAGCGGATCTTCGGCAACATGCCGCCGTAGATGGTGCCGTCGGCGATCAGCTCGTTGACCTGCTCGGTGGAGAGGCCGGTGAGCACCTGGCCCTGCTTGTCCATCAGGCCGGCGATGTTGGTCAGCAGCATCAGCTTCTCGGCTTTCAGCGCTTCCGCCACCTTGCCGGCCACCAGGTCGGCGTTGATGTTGTAGGACTCGCCATCCGGGCCCACGCCGATGGGCGCGATGACCGGGATGAAGTTGCCCTTCACCAGCATGTTCAGCAGTTCGGTGTTGACCCCGGTGACTTCCCCCACATGGCCGATGTCGATGATTTCCGGCTGAGTCATCTCCGGCGTCTTGCGGCTGACGGTGAGCTTCTTGGCACGGATCAGCTCCGCGTCCTTGCCGGTCAGGCCGATGGCGCTGCCGCCGTGGCGGTTGATCAGGTTGACGATGTCCTTGTTCACCTGGCCGCCGAGGACCATCTCCACGACGTCCATGGTCTGCGCGTCGGTGACGCGCATGCCGTCGATGAAGTGGCTCTCGATGGACAGGCGCTTGAGCAGGTCGCCGATCTGCGGGCCGCCGCCATGCACGACCACCGGGTTGATGCCCACGGCCTTCATCAGGACCATGTCGCGGGCGAACCCGGCCTTCAGCTCGTCGCTCTCCATGGCGTTGCCGCCGTATTTCACGACCAGGGTCTTGCCGACGAAGCGGCGGATGTACGGCAACGCTTCGGACAGGACCTGGGCGACTTGGGATGCGGCGTCACGGCTGAGGGTCATGCAGGGCTCCGGTGGATCAGAACGGCAGGTTGATGTCGGGGGCTACGGTGTAGAGCTGGGCGCGGAACACTTCCTTGATGCGCTCGAGCTCGTCCTCGGTGTCCGCTTCGAAGCGCAGCACCAGCACCGGCGTGGTGTTGGAGGCGCGTACCAGGCCCCAGCCCTTGGGATAGTCGACGCGCACGCCGTCCAGGGTGGTGAGGTTGGCGTCGCCCCAGGTGCCGTCGCGCTGCAGGCGCTCGATCAGGCGGAACTTGTTCTCGTCGGTAACGGTGATGTTGATCTCCGGCGTCGAGATGTCGCTGGGGAAGGCGGAGAACACGTGCTCGGCGTCGCGCTTGTCCTGGCTGAGGATCTCCAGCAGGCGGGCGGCGCTGTAGATGCCGTCGTCGAAGCCGAACCAACGCTCCTTGAAGAAGATGTGGCCGCTCATCTCGCCGGCCAGCAGCGCGCCGGTCTCCTTCATCTTCTTCTTGATCAGCGAGTGGCCGGTCTTCCACATCACCGGGCGGCCACCGTAGCCGCTGATCAGCGCGGTCAGGCGGCGGGTGCACTTGACGTCGAAGATGATGTCGGCGCCCGGATTGCGCGAGACGACGTCCTTGGCGAACAGCATCAGCAGGCGGTCGGGATAGATGATGGTGCCCTGGTTGGTCACCACGCCGACGCGGTCGCCGTCGCCGTCGAAGGCCAGGCCCAGGTCGGCCTTCTCTTCCTTCACCTTGGCGATCAGGTCGACCAGGTTCTCGGGCTTGCCCGGGTCCGGGTGGTGGTTGGGGAAGGTGCCGTCCACGTCGCAGTACAGCGGGATGACGGTGCAGCCCAGGGCTTCGATCAGTTGCGGGGCGATCACGCCGGCCACGCCGTTGCCGCAGTCCACCACCACCTTCATGGGCTTGGCCATGGCGATGTCGTCGCGGATCTGCTTGAAGTAGCGGTCGAGGATCTCGACCTGCTCGACGCTGCCGACGCCGCTGGCCAGGTCGTTCTCCTTGATGCGGGTGTGCAGCGCGGTGATCTGTTCGTTGGCCAGGGTCTCGCCGGCGACGACGATCTTGAAGCCGTTGTAGTCCGGCGGGTTGTGGCTGCCGGTGAGCATCACGCCGGACTTGCCGGCCAGCACGTTGGCGGCGTAGTAGAGCACCGGGGTCGGCACCATGCCGACATCGCTGACCTGGCAACCGCAGTCCAGCAGGCCCTGGATCAGCGCCTGCACCAGCTCGGGGCCGGAGAGGCGGCCGTCGCGGCCGACCGAGACGTTCGGTTCGCCACGGGCGAGGCTCTCGGAGCCGATGGCGCGGCCAACCCAGTAGGCGGTTTCGGCGGTCAGGGTATCGCCGACCACGCCACGGATGTCGTAGGCGCGGAAGATGCTTGCGGGCAGGGTGGGTGCTGCTTGCGGGGTGCTCATGGCGGGGGCTTGCTCCAATCCCAGGAGGTCCTGGTCTTCGTCGAGGATGTCGATATCGAGGATGTCGGTATCTTGGAAAAGCGGATCGGCCAACACGGGTGGCTCGATCATCTGGGCCGGGGCGGGGGTAACCGCCGGGCCGGGTTGCCGATCGCCGTTAGCGCTGCCCGCCGCCGGCTCAGACTTGCGCCGCGACTGTCGCGCGAGCGACTGGGCCAGGGCGTCAAGCGCCGACAGGCGCAGACTGAAGGCTTTGACGCTTTTGCCGCTGGAGAGTTCTTGCACCATCTGATTGAGCTGCACGACGTCCATGAGCAGCTTGCGTTGCAGGCTGCCGCGCAGCAGATAGAGGCCGACCAGGGCTCCGGCCAGGGCCAGCAGCCCGGCGATGGCCAGCAGGATCGGCGACATGCCCGAATCGCTCAGTTGCGCGCCAGGGGTGAACGACAGCTTCCAGTTCGGGTTGCCGGTGTTCAGCGCGATGGGCGTGCCTTCGGCTTGCGTGCCGCGCGAGGCCAGGGTCTGCGCCGGTGCGTTGCCGAACTGCTGGGTGAACTGCAGCTGGCCGACGCCATCGGGCAGCGGCGCAAGGGCGCCGAGCAGGCGTTCGAGGTCGACCACCAGCAGCAGGGTGCCCTGCACCGGCGAACTGTCGGTCAGGCGCAGTGGCGCGGCGCTGTAAACCAGCCAGCGCTGGCCGATCCGGTAGGCTTCGGGCGCGGGCTTCTGCCCGGCCTCGACGCGGCGCAGCATGTCCAGGGCGGCGAAGTTCATCGGGGCTGCGCGCTGGCTGTTCTGCTGGGCCTGGCCTGGCAGGTTGAGGTGCGCGTCGACCACGGCGTTCCAGTAGCCGAGCCCGCGCTCGGCGGCCTGCACCTGGCCGGCATCACCGCTGTTCAGCGCCTCGGCCAGGGCCGGGTTGCGTGCGGCGGCGGCGGTATCGGCGACGAGCTGCGCCAGGGCCTGGCGCAGCGCACCGGCCTGGCTTTCACCCCAGGCCTGGCTGAGCTGGTTGCGCTGGGTCTGCTGGGCGCCGTTGATCAGTGCGGCCCAGAGCAGCACGCCAGCGGCGGCCACGCCCAGGGCCGCGGCGATGGCGCCGGGCAGCAGCTCGCCCAGGCCCTTGTCCCGGGCTGGCGTCTTCTTTTCAGCAGGGCTGGCCAGGATCTCGGTGTCGGCGTCCTTGGCGTTGCGCTTGAAGAGTTTCACTGAAGGTCTCCCCCGCGGATCATCCTGAAGTCGTTCCGAATCAGTGGCTGCCGGAGTGACCGAAGCCGCCGGCGCCGCGCTGGCTCTCGTCGAACTGGTCGACCAGCTCGAAGTGCGCCTGCACGACTGGCACCAAGACTAGCTGAGCGATGCGCTCGCCGATGGCGATGGTGAAGGCGCTCTGGCCGCGGTTCCAGCAGGAGACCATCAGTTCGCCCTGGTAGTCGGAGTCGATCAGGCCGACCAGGTTGCCCAGCACGATGCCGTGCTTGTGGCCCAGGCCCGAGCGCGGAAGGATCAGCGCGGCGAGGCCCGGGTCGGCGATGTAGATGGACAGCCCGGTGGGGATCAGCACGGTCTGGCCCGGCTCCAGGGTCAGGTCTTCCTTGAGCATGGCGCGCAGGTCGAGGCCGGCGGAGCCCGGGGTGGCGTACTGGGGCAGCGGGAAGTCGCGGCCGATGCGGGGGTCGAGGATCTTGGCTTGCAGTGAGTGCATGGGGTCTCAGGCCTGGTTGAGGCGTTCGGCGATGAAGGCGATCAGCTGGCGGGCGATCTTGCCCTTGCTGGTCTGCGCGAAGCTGTTCTGGTGCAGCGCGCGATCGATGATGGTGATCGCGTTTTCCTCGCTGTTGAAGCCGATGCTGGGGTTGGCCACATCATTGGCGACGATCAGGTCGAGGTTCTTGTCCTTGAGCTTGCGCGAGGCGTATTCGAGCAGGTTCTCGGTCTCGGCGGCGAAGCCCACGCTGAAGGGGCGATCGGCACGCCCGGCGAGGGTCGCGAGGATATCCGGGTTGCGCACCAGTTGCAGCAGCAGGCCTTCGCCGCTGGTGGGGTCCTTCTTCATTTTGTGCGCCGCCACCACTTCCGGGCGGTAGTCGGCCACGGCGGCCGCCGCGATCAGCAGGTCGCAGGGCATCGCCGCCTCGCAGGCCGCGAGCATGTCGCGGGCGCTGACCACGTCGATGCGGTTGACCCGGTCGGGCGTGGGCAGGTGCACGGGGCCGGTGATCAGGGTGACCTTGGCGCCCGCCTCCACCGCCGCTTCGGCGAGGGCGAAGCCCATCTTCCCGGAGCTGTGGTTGGTGATGTAGCGCACCGGGTCGATGTTCTCCTGGGTCGGGCCGGCGGTGATCAGCACGTGGCGGCCGGTCAGGGCCTTGTGCTGGAACAGATCGGCGGCCGCCTGGGCGAGCTGGTCGGCTTCGAGCATGCGGCCCAGGCCGACGTCGCCGCAGGCCTGGCTGCCAGCAGCGGGGCCGAACAGGTGCAGGCCGCGCTTGGCCAGGGCTTCGGCATTGGCCTGGGTGGCCGGGTCGCGCCACATGGCCTGGTTCATAGCCGGGGCCAGGGCGACCGGCGCATCGGTGGCCAGCACCAGGGTGGTCAGCAGGTCGTCGGCGACGCCCTGGGTCAGGCGCGCCATCAGGTCGGCGGTAGCGGGGGCGATCAGCACCAGGTCGGCCCAGCGCGCCAGCTCGATATGGCCCATGGCCGCTTCGGCTGCGGGGTCGAGCAGGTCCAGGTGCACCGGGTGGCCGGAAAGGGCCTGGAGGGTCAGCGGGGTGATGAACTCGCGCCCGCCATGGGTCATCACCACCCGTACTTCCGCGCCCTGGTCGCGCAGGCGGCGAACCAGCTCCGCGCTCTTGTAGGCCGCAATGCCGCCGCCCACGCCCAGTACGATGCGTTTCCGATAGAGCCGCTGCATAGGCCTGCCTTATGGATGTTTGAATTTGCGCTGCGGCGACGACGCCTCCCCAGGCCAATCGCCGCGCAAAAAAGGTGGATTAAGATAGCACAGCGACCGCATGGGAACAGCGGCCCCGCTCAACCACGGAGGTGCCATGAGCATCCGTCACTGGCCTGCGGCGGAGCGCCCGCGGGAGAAGCTTCTCGAACAGGGCGCGGCGGCCCTCACCGACGCCGAACTCCTCGCCATTTTCCTGCGTACCGGGGTCTCCGGGCAGAGCGCGGTCGACCTCGCCCGCCACCTGCTCAACGACTTCGGCGGCCTGCGTCCCCTGCTGGAGGCGGACATCGATTCCTTCTGCCTCCGGCTCGGCCTCGGGCCAGCCAAGTACGCGCAGTTGCAGGCCGTGCTGGAGATGGCGCGGCGGCACCTGGCTGAAGGATTGCGCCGCGACTCGGTGCTGGAGAGTCCTCAGGCCGTGCGTGATTACCTGAAGGCGCAGCTGCGCCACGAACCCCACGAGCTGTTCGGTTGCCTGTTCCTCGACTCCCGGCACCGGGTGCTGGCCTTCGAGGTGCTGTTCCATGGCTCCATCGATGGCGCCAGCGTCTACCCGCGCCAGGTGGTCAAGCGCGCGCTGGCGCATAACGCGGCCGCGCTGATCCTCACCCACAACCATCCGTCCGGGGTCGCCGAGCCGAGCCAGGCCGACCGTGCGCTGACCCAGCGTCTGAAGGAGGCGTTGGCGCTGGTCGAGGTGCGGGTGCTGGACCACTTCGTGGTGGGCGATGGCGAGCCGCTGTCGATGGCCGAGTACGGTTGGCTCTAGGGCGCGTCGACCTGGCGCTGGATGGCTGCCAGCAGGCGGCGGCGGATCAGCCCGCTGGCCGGTCGGATGGCCAGCCAGTAAGGGGTGAAGAGCAGGCGGCTGCGGCGGTCCGGGCAGTGCACGCGGGTCTCGGTGTGCAGGACGATGCCGCCGTCGGTGCCGGGGCTGCAGTGGAAACCCATGAGCAGCTTGGCGACACCGGGCTCGGCATAGGCGCTGAAGGCATTGGCGTCATCCACCCGCTCCAGCCCGAAGTCGCTGCGCCAGAAACGGCCGATCAATCCATAGGCCAGTGCCTGGTCGGCGTCCCGCTCCAGCAGGGTGAACTCGTGCAGCCCGAACGGTGGCCGGTCCTTGAGGCGGTTCTCGCGCCCCAGTGCGCCGGCCAGGCGGGCTGGCGCCTCGCGGATGCGCAGCAGGGTGCGCACCAGCGGGTCGTCATGCACGGTGAGATCGCCCACCGCGTCCAGCGCCTGCCGCGCGGTTGCCCGCAACGGCAGCTGGTGCCGCTCGACGAACTGGAACTGCGGCAGATAGCGCTCGCCCAGCTCCATCAGGGCTTCACGCTGACGTGGGAGAAGTCCTGGCGACCGAAGGGGTTGGCCTGGTAGCCGTCGACGCCGGAGCGGGCCAGGGCGAAGGCGGTGGGGTGTGCCAGCGGCAACCACAGGGCCTGCTCCTGGATGATCTGCTGCGCCTTTATATAGAGGGCGCCGCGGTCGGCCTGGCTGCCCTGGGTCTTGCCGTCGCTGATCAGCTTGTCCAGCGCAGCGTCGCAGTAGCGCGCGAAGTTGAGGCCGGACTGCACCGAGGCGCAGGAGAATTGCGGAGTGAGGAAGTTGTCCGGGTCGCCATTGTCACCGGCCCAGCCCATGAACAGCAGGTCGTGCTCGCCGGCCTTGGCGCGACGGATCAGCTCGCCCCACTCGATCACGCGGATCTCGGCCTGGATGCCGACCTTGGCCAGGTCGGCCTGCAGCAATTGGGCGCCAAGGCTGGGGTTGGGGTTGAGCAGGCTGCCGGAGGGGCGTGTCCAGATCGTGGTCTTGAAGCCGTCCTTGAAGCCGGCTTCGGCCAGCAGTGCGCGAGCCTTCTCCGGGTCGTGGGGGTAGCCGGGCAGGTCCTTGGCATAGCTCCAGGTGTTGGGCGGGTATGGGCCGCTGGCGGCGCTGGCGCTGCCCTCGAACACCGCTTTCAGGTAGCTCTGCTTGTCGAAGGCGAGGTTGATGGCCTGGCGCACCCTGGCCTGGTCCAGCGGTGGGTGCTGGCTGTTGATGCCGACGAAGGCCGTCATGAAGGCCGGGGTCTGCAGCACCTTGAGGCTGGCATCCTGGCTCGCGGCCTGGACATCCAGCGGCTTGGGCGAGAGGGCGATCTGGCATTCGCCGCGGCGCAGCTTCTGCAGGCGCACGTTGGCGTCGGGGGTGATGGCGAAGATCAGCCCGTCCACCTTCGGCTTGCCGGCGAAGTAGTCCGGGTTGGCGACGTAGCGCACTGCAGCGTCCTTCTGGAAGCGCTTGAAGACGAAGGGGCCGGTGCCGATCGGCTGGGCGTTGAGCTTCTCCGGCGTGCCGGCCTGCATCAACTGCCCGGCGTACTCGGCGGAATAGATGGAGGCGAAGCCCATGCTCAGGGTGGCGAGGAAGGTGGCATCGGGCTTGTTCAGGGTGAAGCGCACCTGCAGCGGGCCGACCTTGTCGATGGCCTTGATCAGCTGCGGCAGTTGCATCGACTGGGCGTGGGGGAAGCCGCTCTGGGCCACCTTGTGCCAGGGGTGGGCGGTGTCGAGCATGCGCTGGAAGCTGAACAGCACGTCCTCGGCATCCAGTTCGCGGCTGGGCTTGAAGTACTCGGTGGCATGGAAGCGCACGCCAGGGCGCAGCGTGAAGAGGTAGCTCAGGCCATCGGGCGAGACCTCCCACTGCTGCGCCAGGCCCGGGACCAGCTCACCGCGCTGGGCGTCGAATTCCACCAGGCGATTCATCAGCACGTCGGCGGAGGCGTTGGTGGTGGTCAGCGAGTTGTACTGCACCACGTCGAAGCCCTCGGGGCTGGCCTCGGTGCAGACGCTCAGGCTGGCTGCCTGGGCGAGCAGCGGGGCGAACAGCAGGGGCAGGGCGGCGAGACGCATGGGGTGCTCCTTGTGCGAGGGCCCGGGGCGGGCTGCGGGCGAAGGCCTTACGCTAGACCATGGCCGGAGCCGGAGCAACGCGCTTTTGGCGACGAGCGGTCATTTTTCATGCAGGCCGCGCCGATGCGGTTGCAGGCGCCCCCTGCGATGCCAGGCCTTTCGCGCGGATGCCGCAGCCCTTGCTGCTCCAGGGGGTTTCTGATATAAAGCAGCGCTCTTTTCTAGGGGCCCGGTCTTTCGCAGTCTTTGTGTGGCCGGTAAGACCCTGACGAGACGGGCGCTAAAACGCCCACAAGTGAGAGTTCAAGCGGCCAACCCATGCCGGGTTGGGCATGAGGTTTAGAGGGCTGAGGCATGTCTAGAGTCTGTCAAGTAACCGGTAAGGGTCCGGTTACCGGGAACAACATTTCCCACGCAAACAACAAAACCCGTCGTCGTTTCCTGCCGAACCTGCAGCACCACCGCTTCTGGGTCGAGTCCGAGAAGCGCTTCGTGCGTCTGCGCGTTTCCGCCAAGGGCATGCGTATCATCGACAAGCGTGGTATCGACGTAGTTCTCTCCGAACTGCGCGCCCGCGGCGAGAAGGTATAAGGAGCTAATCATGCGTGAACTGATCCGTTTGGTGTCCAGCGCCGGTACCGGCCACTTCTACACCACCGACAAGAACAAGCGCACTACTCCCGACAAGATCGAAATCAAGAAATTCGATCCGGTCGTGCGTAAGCACGTGATCTACAAGGAAGCCAAGATCAAGTAATTGATCCGGCCCTTGTCGAAGAAGCCCGCCTACATGGCGGGCTTTTTCATGCCCGCGATTTGCCGTCGACTGCGACGACGCCCATAAAAAAGCCCGCTTGCGCGGGCTCAAGGGGGTGACAAACATGGAGGTGAAGCGGTGGATCACTTGGCCTGTTCGAAGATCACATAGACCTTGCGGCAGGCCTCGAGCACTTCCCAGGTGCCGGAGAAACCGGCCGGGATGACGAAGCGGTCGCCGGCGCGAACGGTCTTGGCATTGCCGGCGGCGTCGCGGATGACGGAGACGCCCTGGAGGATCTCGCAGTATTCGTGTTCGGTGTAATTCACCGTCCACTGGCCGATGGCGCCCTCCCAGATCCCTACGTTGAATTGCCCGCACGGGCTGCCGTAGTGGTTGCGCACGCTCTGCTCCGGGTCGCCCTTGAGGATTTTCTCGGGGGCGGGACGGTAGTGTTCGGCGGCGGCTGGGCTGTTGGCGAAGTCGACGATGGATTCGATGTTCATGGCGGTTCCGTTGCGGCTGGCGGATGGCCCTCGTTCGTTGGGCCTGTTTTTTATTCTGCCCGGCTGTGGGGTCTTTCCACGCTCCCGAAGAGCGAGAGGAAAAACGCCTGGGCGATCCGACTTGGAGTCTATGTTTAATAAAACGAACATGACAAGGGCGTTTGGCTGAATTTTGTCAAAAATATTGAAAATCCAGGGCCCTCTGGTTTAGGGTTGCGATCAGGTCCGGCCGCATGCCGGCCTTGCAGAATTCTTGACAGTGCCGGGTCTGGAATCCGGCACTTATCGACTAATAAGAGGAACGCCCCATGACCACCCTGACTCGCGCCGACTGGGAACAGCGCGCCAAGTCCCTGCAGATCGAAACCCGCGCCTTCATTCATGGCGAGTACACCCACGCCGTCTCCGGCGCGACCTTCGACTGCATCAGCCCGGTGGATGGGCGCGTGCTGGGCCAGGTCGCCAGCTGCGACCTGGCCGATGCCGAACTGGCGGTGAAGGATGCCCGTGCCGTCTTCGAGTCCGGTGTCTGGTCGCGCCTGGCGCCCACCGCGCGCAAGGCGGTGATGATCCGCTTCGCCGACCTGATCGACGCCCATGCCCAGGAGCTGGCGCTGCTGGAAACCCTGGACATGGGCAAGCCGATCAGCGACTCGCTGAACATCGACGTCTCCAGCGCCTCCCGCGCCATCCGCTGGAGCGGCGAGGCCATCGACAAGATCTATGACGAAGTCGCCGCCACCCCGCACAACGAGCTGGGCCTGGTGACCCGCGAGCCGGTGGGCGTGGTCGCCGCCATCGTGCCGTGGAACTTCCCCCTGCTGATGACCTGCTGGAAGCTCGGCCCGGCGCTGTCCACCGGCAACTCGGTGATCCTCAAGCCGTCCGAGAAGTCGCCGCTGACCGCCATCCGCATCGCCCAGCTGGCCATCGAGGCCGGCATCCCCGCGGGCGTGTTCAACGTCCTGCCGGGCTTCGGCCATACCGTGGGCAAGGCCCTGGCACTGCACATGGACGTCGACACCCTGGTGTTCACCGGCTCCACCAAGATCGCCAAACAGCTGATGGTCTATGCCGGCGAATCCAACATGAAGCGCGTCTGGCTGGAAGCCGGCGGCAAGAGCCCGAACATCGTCTTCGCCGACGCGCCGGACCTGCAGGCCGCCGCCGAGGCCGCCGCGGGCGCCATCGCCTTCAACCAGGGCGAGGTCTGCACCGCCGGTTCGCGCCTGCTGGTGGAGCGTTCGATCAAGGACAAGTTCGTGCCCATGGTGGTCGAGGCGATCAAGGCCTGGAAGCCGGGCAACCCGCTGGACCCGGAAACCAACGTCGGTGCCCTGGTCGACACCACCCAGATGAACAACGTGCTGTCCTACATCCAGGCCGGCCATGACGACGGCGCCAAGCTGGTGGCCGGCGGCAAGCGCGTGATGGAGGAAACCGGCGGCACCTACGTCGAGCCGACCATCTTCGACGGCGTGGACAACGCCATGCGCATCGCCAAGGAAGAAATCTTCGGCCCGGTGCTCTCGGTGATCGCCTTCGACGACGTCGAGGACGCCATCGCCATCGCCAACGACACCGTCTATGGCCTGGCTGCCGCGGTGTGGACCAGCAACCTGTCCAAGGCCCACCTGACCGCCAAGGCACTGCGCGCCGGCAGCGTCTGGGTCAACCAGTACGACGGTGGCGACATGACTGCGCCCTTCGGCGGCTTCAAGCAGTCGGGCAACGGCCGCGACAAGTCGCTGCACGCCTTCGACAAGTACACCGAGCTGAAAGCCACCTGGATCAAGCTCTGAACCAGGGCGGCGCGACCGCCCCATAAAGGTCCGCCTTCCTTCGGGAAGGCCGGCTCCACGGAGCCAAGCCTGCGGCCGGGTTTCCTTCACAGGAGCCCGGCCGTTTTTGCTTTTCTGCCTGCCAGGATCCTCCGGGATACCGGCCCATGGAATGGAGGACACCTGCATGCGTTGGGGGACCTACTTCGCCGTCTGCGGCGCGGTGATCAGCATCGGGCTCGCGCTGGGGGTGACCATGCCCCTGGTCTCGCTGCGCCTGGAAAGCTGGGGCTACGACGCCTTCGCCATCGGCGTGATGGCCGGCACCCCGGCGGTCGGTGTGCTGCTCGGTGCCTCCCTGGCCGGCCGGCTGGCCGCGCGTTTCGGTACCACGACCCTGATGCAGCTGTGCCTGCTGGTCAGTGCCGTGTCGGTGGCGATGCTGGCGCTGGTGCAGAGCTACCCGATCTGGCTGGCCCTGCGCCTGTTCATCGGCGTGGCGCTGACCGTGGTGTTCATCCTCGGCGAGAGCTGGATCAACCAGTTGGCGGTGGAGAAGTGGCGCGGTCGCCTGGTGGCGCTCTACGGCACCGGCTACGCCCTCAGCCAGCTGTCCGGTCCGCTGCTGCTCAGCGTGCTGGGCACCGGCAACGACCTCGGCTTCTGGACCGGCACCGGGCTGCTGGTGGGCGGTTCGCTGATGCTCCTCGGGCGCACCGGCGCGCCCAGCGTCGACGCCCACAGTGCCTCCGGGCGCGGGTTGCTGACCTTCTGCACGCGGCTGCCGACCATCGCCTGGGCGGTGGTCCTGTTCGCCGCCTTCGAGGCGATGATGCTGACCCTGCTGCCCATCTACGGGCTGCGCCAGGGCTTCAACCAGGAGATCGCACTGCTCATGGCCAGCGTGGTGGTGGTCGGCGATGCGGCACTGCAGCTGCCCATCGGCCTGCTGGCGGACCACATGTCGCGGCGCACGCTGTTCCGTGGCTGCGGGCTGGCCCTGCTGGTGTCCAGCCTGAGCATCCCGCTGTTCCTGCACACGCCGTTGATCTGGCCGATCTGGGTGGTGTTCGGCGCCAGCGCGGGTGGGCTCTTCACCCTGGCGCTGATCCTCATCGGCGAGCGTTACCGCGACGATGAACTGGTCCGCGCCAACGCCCACGTCGCGCAGCTCTGGGGTATCGGTTGCCTGATCGGCCCGCTGGTGACCGGCGCCGCCAGCCAGTGGATCAGCGGCCACGCGCTACCGCTGATGATGGCCATCGGCGCGGCCGGCTTCGTCTGGCTGGCCTGGACCCGCGAGCTGTTCGACGACGAAGGCGAAGAGTCGGCCGTCGCGGGCAACCGCTGAGTCAGAGCATCCGCTCGAGCCCCACACGCTCGGCGAACCATGCATTGAAGCGCCGCCACAGGCTGCCCGGCTCGCGGCGCAGCTCCTGCTGGCGCTCACCCTCCCCGGTTATCCACAGCATCTCTCCGCCCGGGCCCAGCCTTACCTGGTAGCTGCGCCCGGGGCTCATGCCCTGCAGTGCCAGGCGGCGCAGGTGGGCGCTCAGCTCGGGGCTGTCGATCAGCACGCCGACCTCGGTGTTCCATAGCACCGAGCGCGGATCGAAGTTGAAGGAGCCGATGAAGGCGCGGCGCCGGTCGAGGATCATCGCCTTGCTGTGCAGGCTGGAGTTGGACGAGCCGCTGAAGCTGTATTGGCCGCTGCCCGCGCCATCTCCCGGCTGGCGGCGCAGCTCGAACAGGTGCACGCCGTGCTCCAGCAGCCGCTGGCGATAGGGCGCGTAGCCGCCGTGGACGGCGGGTACGTCCGTGGCTTCCAGGGAGTTGGTCAGCAGGCGGATGTCGACGCCGCCATCGGCCTTGCCGATCAGGTAGTCCATGCCTTCCGGGGCGGGAACGAAATAGGCCGAGACCAGCACCAGGTCCTCCTTCACCTCGTCCAGCACCGGCTGCAACTGGCTGGCCAGCAGCAGGTGCGGGTCGGGTGGACCGCTGGCCAGCACCTTGCTCGGCGCGTCCCACAGGGCGCTGGCCGGCGCCCAGATCAGCTCGCGCAGCCAGAGGTCCAGGCGCGGGTCGTCGCGGTAGGTGTGCAGCCGATCGTAGAGGGTCTTCTGCCGGGCCCGCGCCTGGGCCAGGTAGCCGCGCAGGCGCTGGCGGGCTTCGTCCAGCTCCTGGCGTTCCGGCTGGCGCCAGAGGAATTGCTGGATCGGCTTGCTCAGGGCGCTGTTCCAGTACTGGTCGAAGCTCTGCCCCAGCTGCTCCGCCACCGGACCGATGGCCAGCAGGTCGATGTCGGTGAAGTTGAGGCTGGGCTCGGCATCGAAGTATTCATCCCCCAGGTTGCGCCCGCCGACGATGGCGGCGGCGTTGTCGGCCAGCCACAGCTTGTTGTGCATGCGCCGGTGCTGCTGGGCCAGGTCCAGGGCGCGACCGAGGGTGCGCGTGACGCCGGTGGCGCGGCCCAGGTGCAGCGGATTGAACAGCCGCACCTGGATGTTCGGGTGTGCGGTGAGCAGGGCGATGCTGGCGTCGCGGCCGTCGCTGCTGGTGTCATCGAGCAGCAGGCGCACGCGTACGCCGCGGTCGGCGGCGCGCAGCAGTTCATCGAACAGGGCGCGGGTGGAGAGGCCGTCGTGGACGATGTAGTACTGCAGGTCGAGGCTGCTGCGGGCCGAGCGGATCAACTCGGCGCGGGCGCTGTAGGCCTCGTTGCTGGCCGGCAGCAGGCGGAAGCCGGATTGCCCGGGATGCCTGGCCGCCAGGGCCAGCAGGCGCTGACCGAAGGGCGACTTTGCAGCGGCGATGGCCTGGCTCGGTGACGCCGGGGGTGGCGTGACACAGCCTGTGAGCGTGGCCAGCAGGCAGATGAACAGAAGGGAGATGCGCACGTCGGCCTCCGACTCGCCGGGTCCTTGAGCTCAGACGCCAGCGCAGCCGGAAGATTCAGGTAAACCCGCGGCTGGCGCGGGTCGTGGGTCATTTCGCCAGGCTGTTGCCGACGCTTTCCCTGATCCGGTACCAGAGCATGCCGAGGGCCAGCAGCGGCGAGCGCAGCAGCTTGCCGCCGGGGAAGGTGATGTGGGGCACCTTGGCGAACACGTCGAAGCCGCCGCCCTGTTCGCCGCTGATGGCCTCGGCCAGCAGCCTGCCCGCCAGGTGGGTGGCGTTGACCCCGTGGCCGGAATAGGCCTGGGCGAAGTAGACGTTGGGCTGGTCCGGCAGGCGGCCGATCTGCGGCAGGCGGTTGGCGCCGATGCCGATCATGCCGCCCCACTGGTAGTCGATGCGCACATCGGCCAGTTGAGGGAACACCTCCAGCATCTTCGGCCGCATGTAGGCGCCGATGTCCGCCGGGTCGCGCCCGGAATAGTGGCAGGCGCCGCCGAACAGCAGGCGGTTGTCGGCGGAGAGGCGGTAGTAGTCGAGGGCTACGCGCTGGTCGCACACCGCCATGTTCTGCGGCAGCAGCTGCCTGGCCAGCGCCTCGGGCAGGCGCTCGGTGGCGATGATGTAGCTGCCCGCCGGGAGCACCTTGCCGCCGAGGGTCGGGTTGAGGTCGTTGAGGTAGGCGTTGCAGCCGAGCACCAGGGTCTTCGCGCGGACCTGGCCCTGGGCGGTGTGCACCTTGACCTCCGGGCCGTAGTCGATGCGCTGCACCGCGGAGTGTTCGAACAGGCGCACGCCCAGCGAGCTGGCGGCGGCGGCCTCGCCCAGGGCCAGGTTCAGCGGGTGCAGGTGGCCGGAGCCCATGTCGATCAGACCGCCGGCGTAGCGGTCGGACCCCACCACGCTGCGCATCTCGCCCGGCTGCAGCAGGCGCATCTCGTGGCGGTAGCCGAGGGACTTGAGGTCCTCCATGTCCTCGGCGAAGCCGGCGAGGTCGCGGGCCGTATTGGCCAGGTCGCAATAGCCCCAGGTGAGGTCGCAGTCGATGGCGAACTCCTCCACCCGGCGGCGCACCAGCTCCACGGCCTCCAGGCCCATCAGTTTGAGCGCGCGCACGCCGTCCCGGCCGACCACCGATTCGAAATGCTCGACGTCGTGGCCGACACCGCGGATCAATTGGCCGCCGTTGCGCCCGCTGGCGCCCCAACCGATCTTGTGCGCCTCCAGCAGCACCACCGAGAAGCCGCGCCTGGCCAGTTCGATGGCGGTGTTCAGCCCGGAGAAGCCGCCACCGACGACGCAGACGTCGGCCACCTCCTCGCCCGCCAGGGGCGGATGCTCGATGCGACGGTTGGCGGTCGCGGCGTAATAGGAGGGGGCGTGCTGGTCGCTGTGGACCGAATGGCGAACGCGGGCGTTCATGTGCGGAATCCTGATTATTGTGTTTGGAAAATTTGACGGAGGATAAGCACGAAGCACGCCAACCGCCAAGGGGCGCCCAGGAAAAATCCCTGTGCCCCGCAGGCAACTATCCAGGGGCGCGTCGGCGCCCCCGGGTTCACTCGGGAATGGGCAGGTTGAGGGATTCCTTGACCTCTTCCATCACGATGTAGGACTTCGACTCGCGCACGTGCGGCAGCTTCAGGAGGATGTCGCCGAGCAGCTTGCGGTAGGACGCCATCTCGTTGATCCGCGCCTTCACCAGGTAGTCGAAGTCACCGGAAACCAGGTGGCATTCGAGCACGTGGGGCAGCTTGAGGACGGCGCGGCGGAAGTCCTCGAAGGTGTCGCCGGACTTGTAGTCCAGGCTGATCTCGACGAACACCAGCAGGCTCGCCTTGAGGTGCTGCGGGTTCAGCCGGGCGTTGTAGCCCATGATGATCCCCTCGCGTTCCAGGCGGCGTACCCGTTCGGTGCAGGGTGTGGTGGAAAGGCCCACGCGCTCGCCCAGCTCGGTGAAGGAGATACGGCCATCCTCCTGGAGGATTCGTAAAATATTCCGGTCTATCTTGTCTAACTCACGACGCGATTGATGCTGGGTACGCATGGTGGATGCCCCTCCGCAAAAGCCGTATTGGCCAAGAATTATCGCCAAATATAGCTGGCTATATAGTGAATATCACTGGGGCGCTCTTCATATACTGCGCGGCATCTACGCTCAAAATAACAAACGCAACGGTGATGCCCGTTGCGCTGGAGGCAGACATGCGAGTGATGGTGCTGGGCAGCGGTGTGATCGGTACGGCGAGTGCCTACTATCTGGCCCGGGAAGGCTTCGAAGTCGTGGTGGTCGACCGGCAGAACGCCGTCGCCATGGAGACCTCCTTCGCCAACGCGGGCCAGGTCTCTCCTGGCTATGCCTCGCCCTGGGCCGCCCCGGGCGTGCCGCTGAAGGCCATCAAGTGGCTGCTGCAGAAACACGCGCCCCTGGCCATCAAGGCCACCGGCGACATCGGCCAGTACCTGTGGATGGCGCAGATGCTGCGCAACTGCACCGCCGCCCGCTACGCGGTGAACAAGGAGCGCATGGTGCGCCTGTCCGAGTACAGCCGCGACTGCCTCGACGAGCTCCGCGCCGAGACCGGCATCGCCTACGAAGGCCGCCAGCTCGGCACCACCCAGCTGTTCCGCACCCAGGCCCAGCTCGATGCCGCGGCCAAGGACATCGCCGTGCTGGAAAGCTCCGGCGTGCCTTATGAAGTGCTCGATCGCGCCGGCATCGCCCGCGCCGAGCCGGCCCTGGCCAAGGTCACCGACAAGCTGGCCGGCGCCCTGCGCCTGCCCAACGACCAGACCGGCGACTGCCAGATGTTCACCACCCGCCTCGCCCAGATGGCCCGTGACCTGGGCGTGGAGTTCCGCTTCGGCCAGGACATCCAGCGCCTGGACTTCGCCGGTGACCGCATCAATGGCGTATGGATCGACGGCAAGCTGGAAACCGCCGACCGCTACGTGCTCGCCCTCGGCAGCTACAGCCCGCAGCTGCTCAAGCCGCTGGGCATCAAGGCCCCGGTCTACCCGCTCAAGGGCTACTCGCTGACCGTGCCCATCACCAACCCGGAGATGGCCCCGACCTCCACCATCCTGGATGAGACCTACAAGGTCGCGATCACCCGGTTCGACGACCGCATCCGCGTCGGCGGCATGGCCGAGATCGCCGGCTTCGACCTGTCGCTGAACCCGCGTCGCCGCGAGACCCTGGAAATGATCACCGCCGATCTCTACCCGCAGGGTGGCGACCTGGCCCGCGCCGAGTTCTGGACCGGCCTGCGCCCGGCGACCCCGGACGGCACGCCGATCGTGGGCGCGACCCCGTTCCGCAACCTGTTCCTGAATACCGGACACGGTACCCTTGGCTGGACCATGGCCTGCGGTTCCGGCCGCCTGCTCGCCGACCTGATGGCGCGCAAGCGTCCGCAGATCAGCGCCGAAGGCCTGGACATCTTCCGTTATGGCAACACCAAGGAGAGCCAGAAACATGTCACTACAGCGCCTGCGCACTGAAGCCCGCTACAGCGAGATCGTCATCCACAACGGCACCGTCTACCTGGCGGGCCAGCTGGATGAAGCGCTGAACCCGGGCATCGAGCGCCAGACCCGCGAAACCCTCGATGCCATCGACCGCATGCTCGCCGAGGCCGGCACCGACAAGAGCCGCATCCTCTCGGTGACCATCTACCTCAAGGACATCGACGCGGACTACGCCGGCATGAACGCCGTGTGGGACGCCTGGGTCGCCAAGGGCGCCGCCCCGGCCCGCGCCTGCGTCGAGGCGAAGATGTACTCGCCCGAGGTGCTGGTGGAAATGACCGTGGTCGCCGCCCTGCCCTGAACCCTTGCTCTGCCCGGCGTCCGCGCCGGGTTTTTACATAACCAGAAGAAGCCCCTGCCATGCGTCCCGCCCGTGCCCTGATCGACCTCGAAGCGCTGCGCCACAACTACCGCCTCGCCCGTGAAACCACCGGCGCCAAGGCCCTGGCCGTCATCAAGGCGGACGCCTACGGGCACGGTGCGGTGCGTTGCGCCCAGGCGTTGCAGGCGGAGGCCGACGGCTTCGCCGTGGCCTGCATCGAGGAAGCGCTGGAGCTGCGCCAGGCGGGCATCACCGGCCCCATCCTGTTGCTGGAAGGCTTCTTCGAGGCGGACGAGCTCCCCCTGATCGAGCAGCACGCACTCTGGTGCGTGGTGCATTCCACCTGGCAGCTGGAGGCCATCGAGCGCGCCAGCCTGCGCCAGCCGCTCACGGTGTGGCTGAAGATGGACTCGGGCATGCACCGGGTCGGCCTGCATCCCGCCGAATACCGCGACGGCTACCAGCGGCTGATGGCCAGCGGCAAGGTCGGCAAGATCGTGCTGATGAGCCACTTCGCCCGGGCCGATGAGCTGGACAGCGGCAGTGCCGCCGAGCAGGTCGCGGTATTCGAGCAGGCCCGCGCGGGCCTCGCGGCGGAGGTCAGCCTGCGCAACTCCCCGGCGGTGCTGGGTTGGCCACAGGTGCCGAGCGACTGGGTGCGACCCGGGATCATGCTCTACGGCGCCACGCCCTTCGAGCAACCGCACGAACTGGCTGCGCGCCTGAAGCCGGTGATGACCCTGGAGTCGAAGGTCATCAGCGTGCGTGAGCTGCCGGCCGGCCAGCCGGTCGGCTATGGCGCGCGTTTCGTCACCGAGCGGCCGACCCGCGTCGGCGTGGTCGCCATGGGCTACGCCGATGGCTATCCCCGGCATGCGCCGACCGGCACGCCGGTGGCCATCGACGGGCAGCTCTCGCGCCTGATCGGTCGCGTGTCCATGGACATGCTCACCGTCGACCTCACCGATCTGCCGCAGGCCGGGCTCGGCAGCCGCGTCGAGTTCTGGGGCGCTCAGGTACCGGCCAGCGAGGTCGCCATCCAGGCCGGCACCATTCCCTACCAGATCTTCTGCAACCTGCGCCGGGTGCCGCTGATCTACCGCTGAAACCCGCGGCCGGCGGTCATCCGGCGCGCTGATGATGGTCCAACTATCTGATTTTCCTTGGGGTTTCCCGGGGTGGTGAAAGTTTGCGCAGGATTTACGGCCGAAGTGTTGTAAATACTGAACGCTGGCCGCATGATACGGCCACCGTGACCGCCCCCCTCAACAAGAATCCCAAGGAGGATCCCACCATTGGACGTCGGTGTTCGACTGCAAGCTATCCGCAAGCTCAAAGGCCTCTCCCAGCGTGAACTCGCCAAACGTGCAGGCGTTACCAACAGCACGATTTCCATGATCGAAAAGAACAGCGTGAGCCCCTCCATCAGTTCGCTGAAGAAGGTGCTCGGGGGCATCCCCATGTCGCTGGTGGAATTCTTTTCCCTCGATCTGGAACAGGACAACCAGACCCAGGTCGTCTACCGGGCTTCCGAACTTACCGATATCTGCAGTGGTGCGATCACCATGAAGCTGGTGGGCAAGGCCCATCCCAGCCGCGCCATCGCCTTCCTCGACGAGACCTACCCGCCGGGCAGCGACACGGGTGACGAGATGTACGCCCATGAAGGCGAAGAGGCAGGGATGCTGGTCGAGGGCCGCCTCGAACTGACCGTCGGCAACGAGCTGTTCATCCTCGAGCCGGGCGACAGCTACTACTTCGAGAGCAGCAAGCCGCACCGCTTCCGCAATCCGTTCGACCTGCCGGCCCGCCTGATCAGCGCGACCACGCCGGCCAATTTCTAACCCGTTCCATTCCTGCGCAGGGGCTTCGCGCCGCCTGCGCGGTGCATGCCGTGCAGCCAACCGCTCTGCACCGGCCTGCAGCACCCGCATGCGCCGCCAGAGGGCGGCCTGACCCCGTACACCAGAGTCGTGCCGCCTGCGCCGGGCCCATGACAGGGAGATCCCATGGCCGCCTCCAACAAATGGCTGATGTCCTCGCTCGCCTACTACCTGGACTTCTTCACCGCCCCGCTGTTCGTCCTCGGCGCACTGCTGATCGGCCCGGTCCTGCCCTGGCAGCTGGTCGGCGGCCTGTTGCTGTGGTCGTTCATCGAGTACGGCGTGCACCGTTTCCTGTTCCACTCGCTGTATCGCCGCGAGCACTGGACCCACCACCTCGACGTGCTGGCGTTCATCGGCATCTCCAGCTGGAAGACCAGTGCGGTCTACGCGCTGCTGCTCCCGCTGTGCGCGTACCTCGGCCTGGCCTCGCTCTATGCCGGGCTGGTCGCGGGCTACTTCCTCTACATTTCCCTGCACTACGTCATGCATCGCCCCGGGCACTGGTTCTACCGCTTCATTCCCGGCCTGGTGTTCAACCATGACCTGCACCACAGGAAGGGGATCGAGAAGAACTTCGGCGTTTCTTCGCCGCTCTGGGATCACGTCTTCGGCACCTATGTCCGCGTTGCCGAAAAGGAGACCGCGGCGGGCTGACCCCCGACCCTGGTCGCAGCGGCCTCATGCTTTGGTCGTGCGACAAGCTGGGTTGTTTCAGCCTGGCGGGCTAACCGTTATACTGGCGCCCGCCCGCGAAACCGTGGCCGCGGGCGTCACTAGCCACGATGAGGGTGTAAGGGTGAACCTAATAAACAAAATGCTGGCAGCGCACGTTGCCGTATTGGCCCTTTGGGCTGTAAGCGCTCAGGCCGCGACCGACGATGCCATCGCCGAACGCATCAAGCCGGTGGGCGAAGTCTGTGTCCAGGGCCAGGAATGCAAAGGCGTCGAAGCCGTAGCCGCCGCTGCTGGCGGTGGCGCGAAGACGCCGGACGACATCATCGCCAAGCACTGTGGCGCCTGCCACACCGCCGGCGTCCTGGGTGCACCGAAGATCGGCGACACCGCTGCCTGGAAAGAGCGTGCCGACCACCAGGGCGGCCTCGACGGCATCCTGGCCAAGGCCATCACCGGTATCAACGCAATGCCCCCGAAAGGCACCTGCGCCGACTGCACCGATGACGAGCTGAAAGCGACCATCAAGAAGATGTCCGGCCTGTAACAGGGACCTTGCATCAATGAAAAAGCCGTCCTCGGGCGGCTTTTTCGTGTCCGGCTGCTGCGACCCGTTGTCGCAGGCGCCCCGTCAATCGATGAAGGTGACGCTGCCGTCGGCCAGGGAGCCGACGCGGGCCAGGGATTCCACCCGGTAGCCTTCGCTTTCCAGCAGGGCGCGGCCATCCTGGAAGGACTTCTCGATGACGATGCCGAGGCCGGCGATGCTCGCGCCCGCCTGGCTGATCAGGTCGATCAGCGCCTTGGCGGCGTGGCCGTTGGCGAGGAAGTCGTCGATCACCAGCACATGGTCGGAGGCCGTCAGGTGCTTGGCGGAGATGGCGATGGTGCTCTCGGTCTGCCTGGTGAAGGAGAACACCTTGGAGATCAGCAGGTCGTTCTTCAGCGTCAGCGACTGGAACTTGCGGGCGAAGATCACCGGGATGCCCAGCTCCAGGCCGGCCATCACCGCCGGGGCGATGCCCGAGGCTTCGATGGTGACGATCTTGGTGATGCCCTGGCCGCGGAAGCGCTCGGCGAACTCATGGCCGATGTGCTTCATGAGCTGCGGGTCGATCTGGTGGTTGAGGAAGGCGTCCACCTTCAGCACCTGGTCGGAAAGCACGATGCCTTCGGAGAGGATCTTTTCTTTGAGAATGTTCACGGGAGGGGCTTCCTGCGAAGCTGCTGTCGCTGATGAAGCGCGGCATTCTACCTCGGCGCGGGGGCATCGCGCGATGCCCTTGTGACAGCCCGCGCGGGCATCCCCGGCAGCCAGGCGGCCGAGGGCCTCAGGGCTTCCTGAGCATGGCGCGGATGTCCGCCAGCGCCGTGTTGCCGCGCACCGCCTTGACCTCGACCGGCGTGTCCTCCATGCCTTCCCACTGCAGGTCTTCCTGCGGCAGCTCGTCGAGGAAGCGGCTCGGCGCGCAGTCGATGATCTCGCCGTACTGCTTGCGCTTGGCGGCGAAGGTCATGGCCAGGTTCTGCCGGGCGCGGGTGATGCCGACATAGGCGAGCCGGCGCTCCTCCTCGATGGTGTCGGCCTCGATGCTGGAGCGGTGGGGCAGGATGTCTTCCTCCACGCCCATGATGAACACGTAAGGGAATTCCAGGCCCTTGGACGCGTGCAGCGTCATCATCTGCACCCCGTCGGCGCCCTCCTCCTCTTCCTGCTGGCGCTCCAGCATGTCGCGCAGCACCAGCTTGGCGATCGCCTCCTCGATGGTCATCTCGCCGTCCTCGTCGCGCTCGAGGGTGTTCTTCAGGGCGTCGATGAGGAACCAGACGTTGCCCATGCGGAACTCGGCGACCTTGTCGCTGGAGGCGTTCTGGCGGATCCAGTTCTCGTAGTCGATGTCCATCACCATGCTGCGCAGGGCGGCGATGGGATCGGTCTGCGCACATTGCTGGCGGACCTTGTCCATGAAGCGCTTGAAGCGCTGCAGGCGCTCGGTGTAGCGGCTGTCGAGGTGCTCGCCGAGGCCGACCTCGTCGGCGGCGGCGTACATCGAGATCTTGCGCTCGGTGGCGTAGTTGCCGAGCTTCTCCAGGGTGGTGGAACCGATTTCCCGGCGTGGCACGTTGATCACGCGGAGGAAGGCGTTGTCATCGTCCGGGTTCACCAGCAGGCGGAAGTAGGACATCAGGTCCTTCACTTCCTGGCGGCCGAAGAAGCTGGTGCCGCCCGACAGCCTGTAGGGTACCTGGTGGTGCTGCAGCTTCAGCTCCATCAGCTTGGCCTGGTGGTTGCCACGGTAGAGGATGGCGAACTGGCTGTAGGGGCGTTCGGTCTTCAGGTGCAGCGTGAGGATCTCCATGGCGATGCGCTCGGCCTCGGCATCCTCGTTGCGGCAGCGGATCACCCGGATCGGGTCGCCGACGCCCATCTCGCTCCACAGCTGCTTCTCGAACACGTGGGGGTTGTTGGCGATCAGCACGTTGGCGCACTTGAGGATGCGGCTGGTGGAGCGGTAGTTCTGCTCCAGCATCACCACCTTCAGCGACGGGAAGTCGTCCTTGAGCTGCATCAGGTTTTCCGGTCGCGCGCCGCGCCAGGCGTAGATCGACTGGTCGTCGTCACCCACCACTGTGAACTGCGCCCGGTGCTGCACCAGCATCTTCACCAGCAGGTACTGGCTGGCGTTGGTGTCCTGGTATTCGTCCACGAGCATGTAGCGCACGCGCTGCTGCCATTTCTCGAGGATGTCCGGGTTCTCCTGGAACAGCTTCACCGGCAGCAGGATCAGGTCGTCGAAGTCGACCGCGTTGTAGGCCTTGAGGGTGCGCTGGTAGTGCAGGTACACCACCGCGGCGGTCTGCTCCTTGGGGTTGCGCGCGTTGGCCAGCGCTTCCTCGGGCAGGATCAGGTCGTTCTTCCAGGAGCCGATGTAGTTCTTCACCTCATCGGCGCCATCGTCCCCGGCGTACTCCTTCTGCATGATGTCCGTCAGCAGCGCCTTGATGTCCGACTCGTCGAAGATCGAGAAGCCCGGCTTGTAGCCCAGCCGGGCGTGCTCCTTGCGGATGATGTTCAGGCCCAGGTTGTGGAAGGTGGACACTGTCAGGCCGCGGCCTTCGGCGCCGCGCAACAGCGTGCCGACACGCGCCTTCATCTCGCGGGCGGCCTTGTTGGTGAAGGTGACGGCCACGATGTACTGGGCGCGGATGCCGCATTCCTGCACGAGGTAGGCGATCTTGCGGGTGATCACGCTGGTCTTGCCGGAGCCGGCGCCGGCGAGCACCAGGAGAGGGCCGCCGACATAGTTCACGGCTTCCTGCTGCCGGGGATTGAGTCGGGACATGCTGGATGTATCACGGGGGAATGGCCGCGCATTCTAGCAGGCCGGCCCGGATATGCCGATGTGTGCCGAACAGTGTGACGCAGCGCCCCTTGATGAAGGGTCATGCTTGGATATTTCCATTCATCAAGTACGATTGTTCCGACAATCGGTGTTGATGGCTGTTCACATTTCGCGCAGAGTTCGCGGCAATGTGCCAGGACCGCACTAGAAGAACGACGTCGATCACGACGCGAATCAGGCCTTAGAAGCCATTGTTTTGTGACCCCGGGGAGGTCATTTGTCCGCGCTTGCCGAGCCCACGCGCATGCTCCTGCTGGCGGAAACGCCTGGCTGGGCGGAATCCTTACGCGAGCTGCTCGGCTCGCTGGGCAGCGTCGCCCCGCTCATCACCGCCCCTTCCTGGGAAGCCGCGAGCAGCCTGTTCGACGATGCCGACGGCGGCCTGTTGCTGTGCACCCCCGGCCTGCTGCCGGCCCCCGGCCGCTGCCACCTGCCCACCATCCTGCTGCTGGAGCACGAGCCCGAAGAGGCCCCCGCCGGCGTCAGCGACTGGCTGGTGCATGGCCAACTGACCCCGGACCTGCTGCGCCGCAGCCTGCGCTACCTGCGCGAGCGCCGCACCCTGCAGGACACCCTGCACAGCCTGGCCGAGCAGGACCCGCTCACCGGCATCGCCAATCGCCAGGGCTTCCAGACCCTGCTGGCGGCCCGCCTTGCCGAGTTCGCCGGGCGCGGCCTGGCGCTGGGCCACCTGGACCTCGACAACTTCCGCCACGCCAACGACGCCCTCGGCTACCAGGCCGGCGACCGCCTGATCCTGCAGGTCGTGGCGCGGCTCAAGGGCGAGCTGGCTGCCGGCGACCAGCTCGCCCGCCTGGGCAGCGACGAGTTCGCCCTGCTGCTGGACACCCGCCGCGACCCGTCCCGCGCCGAGAAGGTCGCCGAACGCATCGCCGAAGCGCTCGGCGAGCCCTATTGGGTCGATGGCGAGAGCCTGCTGATCGGCTGCAGCCTGGGCATCGCCCATGCCCGCTCCGACGAGGGCGCCGACCCGCTGATGTGGCACGCGCACATCGCCATGCAGCAGGCCAAGGCCGTGCAGGGCTGCACCTTCCACGTGTTCGACGAACGCATCAACCGCAGCGCCCGCAGCCTCGCCGACCTGGAAAGCGAGCTGCGCCGGGCCCTGCGCCGCGACGAGCTGGAACTCCACTACCAGCCGCGCCTGTGCCTGGAGACCGGCCGCATCGTCGGCCTCGAGGCCCTGGTGCGCTGGCGCCACGCCGAGCGCGGCCTGCTCTCGCCCAACGAATTCGTGCCCCTGGCCGAGGAAAGCGGGCTGATCGTACCGCTCGGCTACTGGGTCATCTCCCGTGCCCTGCGCGACATGCAATGGCTGCGCGGACGCGGCCTGCCGGCGCTGCACATGGCGGTGAACCTGTCCTTCCGCCAGTTCCAGGACAGCCAGCTGCTGCCGACCCTCAACCGCCTGATCAGCGAGCGCGGCGTCGACGCCCAGTGGCTCGAGTTCGAACTCACCGAGACGGCGGTCATGCGCCGCAGCGAGCAGGTGCAACAGACCATGCAGGCCCTGGGCAAGGTCGGCGTGCGTTTCTCCCTGGACGACTTCGGCACCGGCTTCTCCTCCTTCGTCCACCTCAACAGCCTGCCCATCACCCTGCTGAAGATCGACAAGAGCTTCGTCGGCGGCATGCAGGATCGTCCCGAGAACCGCCAGCTGGTGCGCGCGATGATCAACCTGGCGCACAACCTCAACCTGGAAGTGGTGGCCGAAGGCGTCGAGACCTCCGAGCAACTGGCCCTGCTGCGCCAGTTCGGCTGCGACCAGGTGCAGGGCTACTGGATCAGCAAGCCGCTGCCATTGGCCGACCTCGCGCGCTTTCTGGTGTTCGGCGTGCGCCAGCCGCTGCTGGGCAACCTGCCGAGCCTCTAGGGGGCCTTGCAGGCCCCGGCCAGCGGCACCTGCGGGCGCAGCATGCGCAGGGTCTTCCACTCGAAGCCCAGGGTCAGCCCGACCGCTGCGCAAGCCAGCCCCGAAGCCAGCCCCCACCACACGCCCTGGGCGCCCATGCCGAGCGGGAAGGCCAGCAGCCAGGCCGCCGGGGCGCCCACCAGCCAGTAGCAGCCGAGGCCGACGAGGAAGGTGGTCTTGGCGTCCTTGAGCCCTCGGATGGCGCCCATGGCGATGGTCTGGATGCCATCGAAGAGCTCGAACAGCGCGGCGATGGCCAGCAGGCTCACGGCCAGGGCGACCACCTCCTGGTACTCGCCCGCCGTGCGGTCGAGGAACAGCCCCACCACCCACTCCGGCGCCAGCCAGAACAGCGCGGCGAAGCTCAGCATGCAGCCGGCGCCCACGGCGATGCCCAGGCGCCCGGCGCGGCGCGCGTCCTCCAGGCGGCCGGCGCCGAAGTGCTGGCCGATGCGGAAGGTCACCGCGTAGGAGATGCCCACCGGCACCATGAAGGCCACGTACACGGACATGATCGCGATCTGGTGTGCCGCCAGCGACAGGCTGCCCAGCGCACCCATGCACAGCGCGGCGAAGGCGAAGAGCCCGGACTCCACCGCATAGGTGCCGCCGATGGGCAGGCCCAGGCGCAGCAGCTCGCGCAGGTCGTCCAGGCGCGGGTGCAGCAGGCCATGGCGCAGGGAATAGGCGGCGTAGGCCGGGTGGCGGGTCACGTGCCAGGCCAGCAGCGCCGCCATGGCGCTCATCACCAGCGCGGTGACCAGGCCGATGCCGGCCAGGCCCAGTGGCGGCAAGCCGAACCAGCCATGGATGAGCATGTAGTTGAGGGCGAAGTTGGCCAGCGCACCGCCGATGCTGATGGCCATCACCGGCCCGGGGCGGCCGATGGCGCTGGTGAAGCCGCGCAGGGCCATGAAGGTCATGTAGCCGGGCAGGGCGAACACCAGGGTGGAGAGGAAGCGCATGCCGCCCTCGATGTTGTGCGCCTCCTGGCCGAACAGGGCCAGCAGCGGGCCCAGGTTCCACAGCAGCAGCCCGGCGCCCAGGGCCAGGCCCCAGCCGAGCCAGAGGCCGGCCTGGGTCAGGCGCGCCGCCCCGGCGCTGTCGCCCGCGCCATGGCGGATGGCGACCAGGTTGCCCACGGCGGCGATCACGCCGACGCAGAAGATCGAGACGAAGGAGTAGCTCGCCGCCCCGAGGCCGCCGGCGGCCAGCTCCGCCGGGCCGAGCAGGCCCATCATCACCGTGTCGGTGAACACCATCAGCACGTTGGCCAGTTGCGCCGCGATCAGCGGGCCGGCGAGGCGGAGAATGGCCAGGAGTTCGGAGCGGATCTGCTGTGGCATGAGTCTGGGTCACTTGTGGGGAGCGGAGCCCGAAAACGCACCGGGCCAGGGACGATGGATTCTCCAGCGCTTGAATCCGCGCCACAAAGGGAAAAAAATGATGCCTTCCATGACTTTGACTCATGAGTGGATTCATCATGACGCGCCGCCTGCCACCGCTCTATGCCCTGCGTGCCTTCGAAGCTGCGGCGCGCCACGCCTCCTTCACCCGTGCCGCCGAGGAGCTGGCCATCACCCAGAGCGCGGTGAGCCGGCACATCCGGACCCTGGAGGAGCACTTCGCCTGCCGCCTGTTCGAGCGCAAGGGGCGCAACCTGCAGCTCACCGAGCCGGCACGGATGATCCTGCCCGGCCTGCGCGAGGGCTTCGATTCCCTGGAGCGTGCCTGCGCCACTCTGCGGGTCGACGACAGCATCCTCTGCCTCAAGGCACCCTCGACCCTGACCATGCGCTGGCTGCTCGCCCGGCTGTCGCGCTTCCGCCTGCAGAACCCGGACGTGGAGGTGCAGCTGACCAGTGCCTGGATGGACGTCGACAAGGTCGACTTCAACCACGAGCCCTTCGACTGCGCGGTGTTGCTGAGCAGCGGCGGCTTCAGCGACGAGTGGGAAAGCGTCGAGCTGTTTGCCGAGTGGCTGATCCCGGTGAGCGCGGCCTCGGCCGCCGCCGACGGGCCCTGGGACCTGGCACGGCTGAAGCAGGCCGAGTTGCTGCACCCGACGCCGGACCGGCGTGACTGGCGGCGCTGGCTGCAGGCGATGGGGCTGGAGCAGGACATCCCGCTCAAGGGCGGGCAGGTGTTCGACACCCTGGAGTTGGGCATCGTCGCCGCCACGCGGGGTTACGGCGTCTCCATCGGCGACCTGGTGATGGTCGCCGAGGATGTGGAGCAGGGCCGCATCGGCCTGCCTTGGCCCACGGCGGTGCCCAGTGGCGACAGCTACCACCTGGTCTGGCCGAAGGTACGCAGCGGCCAGGACCGCCTGCGTCGCCTGCGCGACTACCTGCTGGCCGAGGTGGCGGCCATGCGCCTGCCGGCGGTGGAATTCAAACGCTAGAACCGCGTGGCGTCTGCTTACAGATTTTTCCGGTGCTTTGAGCAGATGCGTCCTATACCTCACTAGGGCGGTCAAGTATTCTCGCCGCCCGCCGAAGGAGCCACAGAAGTTCCTCGCCAGCCTTGCCTGCAAAATACTGGAGAAAACCCCATGAACCCGCCCAGGTCACGAATCGCCTGGCAGCTCGCCGCCGCCCTCGCCCTCATCCTCGTGCTGCTGATCAGCGGCAGCACGCTCTTCGCCCTGCGTTCCCTCGACCAGGCCAACATCGCGACCCGTGAAGAGCACCTGGCCAGCGAAGCGCGCCTGCTCGCCGACCAGCTGAGCACCTTCCACGGCAGCCTGCGCGAGAGCACCCAGCGCCTGGCCAGCCTGTTCGAGCAGCGCTTCGCCAGTGGCGTCACCCTGCATGCCGACGAGCGCGTGCCGGTCGCCGCGCTCAACCCGCCGGCCCTGTACCTCAACGGCCAGGCGCTGAACAACGACTTCACTCTGGTGGACGAATTCCGCCACCTCACCGCCGGTGTTGCCACGGTGTTCGTCCGCGATGGCGAGGACTTCGTGCGCATCACCACCTCGCTGAACAAGCAGGACGGCAACCGCGCCATCGGCACCGTGCTCGACCACGCCCACCCCGCCTACCAGCGCCTGCTGTCCGGGCAGAACTACGTGGGCCGGGCGCTGCTCTTCGATCGCTACTACATGACCCAGTACACGCCAGTGCGCGACAGCGGCGGCCAGGTCATCGCGGTGCTCTTCGTCGGCTTCGACTACACCGACGCGCAGAACGCCCAGTTCGCCAACCTGCAGCGCTTCCGCATCGGCAAGACCGGCTCCCTGGCGCTGATGGACGAAACCGGCAAGTGGCTGGTGACCCCGGCCGGCGTGCACCGCCCCGAGGCCATCGGCGACACCCTCGCCGCGCTGGCCCGCGAGTCCGGCCATGGCCGCTTCTGGAATGACGGCGCGCAGGATTTCTTCAGCGTCGCCGTGCCGTTCGCCGACGGCCCCTGGCAGGTGGTGGCGAGCATGCCCAAGGCGGAGATCCGCGAGGTCACCTGGAGCGTCGGCGGCCAGCTGGCCTTCGGCAGCCTGCTGGCCATGGCGCTGGCGGTGGCGGCGGTGATCTGGCTGCTGCGCAAGCGCCTGCGACCGCTGGGCGAGCTGGTGGAACAGGCCCGGGCACTGGGCGCCGGCGACCTCAGCGTGCGCCTGGATGTTTCCAGCCACGACGAGATCGGCGATCTGGCGCGCAGCTTCAACCAGATGGGCGAGGCGCTGTCGACCATGGTGGCGCACATCCGCAGCTCGGCGCAGCAGGTCGGCAGCCGTTCCCAGGTGCTGTCCGGGCTCTCCAGCGGTGCCTATGAAGGCATGGAGCAGCAATCCGGCGAGATCAGCAGCATGGCCGGTGCGGTGGAGGAATTCAGCGCCACCTCGCTGAACATCGCCGACAACATGCGCGCCACCGAGCGCCTGGCCAGTGACAACGCCCAGCAGACCCGCATCGGCCAGAGCTCGATGGGCGAGGCCTCGGCGGCGCTGGAACAGATATCCACAGCCCTAAACGGCACCGCCGAGGTGATCAACACCCTCGGCCAGCGCTCCCAGGAGATCGGCGGCATCGTCGGCGTGATCACCGCCATCGCCGACCAGACCAACCTCCTGGCGCTCAACGCCGCCATCGAGGCGGCCCGGGCCGGTGAGCAGGGCCGTGGTTTCGCCGTGGTGGCGGACGAGGTGCGCAACCTGGCCGCCCGCACCCGCGAGGCGACCACCGAGATCTCCAGCATGATCGGCAGCATCCAGGACGAGACGGCCAGCGCCATCAGCACCATGGAGCACGGCAAGGCTTTGATGCAGGACGGCCTCGCGCGCAACGCCAAGGTCGCCGCTGCCCTGGCGCAGATCGCCCAGCAGAGCAGCGCCGCCGGCGAGCAGTTCGCCGCCATCACCACCGCCACCCAGGAGCAGAGCAGCACCGCGACCCTGCTCAGCAGCAACCTGCAGAGCATCGCCCTGGCCAACAGCGAGCAGCGCGAGGTGGTCGCCAACCTGGCGCAGACCGCCCAGGAGCTGGATCGCCTGGCCGAGGAGCTGCGCCAGGAAGTGGGGCGCTTCCGCTAGGCCCCGGTTTCACCGCGATGAGAAAAGGCGCCCCCCGGGGCGCCTTTTTCATGGGGGCCGGTCGTGCCGGCGCTCACTTTCCGGCCAGGTCCTCGAGCGCCCGGCTCAGGCTGGCGCTGGACAGCTCGCCCATGTGGCTCTTGAGCAGGCGCCCCTGGCGGTCATAGAACAGCGTGGTCGGCAGGCCGTAGGAGCCGGTCAGGGCGCCGAAGCGGTTGCTGCCGTCGATCAGTACGTCCTGCACGTCCAGGCCCTGCTCCCGCAGGAAGCGTTGCACCTGCTCGCGGTTCTCGCCCTGGTTGACCAGCACGAAGCGCAGGTCGGGCCGGGCCTTCTGGGCCGCCTGCAGGGCCGGCATCTCGCGTCGGCAGGGCGGGCACCAGGTGGCCCAGAGGTTGACCACCAGCGGGCGTCCATCCCGTTCGCGCAGGTCGACGGGCCTGCCCGCCAGGTCGGTCAGCGCCACCTCCGGCAGTTGCCGGCCACGCTCCAGTGCCGCGATCACCGCGCTGCCGCCGCCCCAGAGCAGGGCGCCCACCAGCAGCGCGATGCCCAGCGGGCGCCGCACGGCCGGCTGGCGGCGGGCATGCAGGAACCCCACCAGCGCTGCCATCGCCAGCCCGGGAAGCAACAGGAAGCCGCCATCGCGGATGTCCAGCATGCGCCAGGGTTCGCTGCGGTACTCGGCGAAGTAGAGGGCGACGAAGGCGAGTCGCGCCGCCAGCACGCCGGCCAAGAGCATGGCGAACAGCACGGGCTCGGGATTGCCTCCGCGTCGGCGGCCCTGCCACCAGCCGCAGGCGAGCGCGGCAAAGAAGCCCAGGTAGAACAGGGCTTGTGCGGAGGAAATGGCCAGGGGGCCGAGTTGCAGGCTGTTCATCGCGCGGGACCTGGGCTGGGCGGGTGGGGCCGCAGTATGCCATCGGCCCCGGCGGGCACCTGGGGGCAAGTGTTTCCCTGCTTTGCCGGCTCAGGGCTCCGAGGAGGGACGGTACTGCAGTGCCTCGGCGAGGTGGTGGCGGGCGACGGCCTCGGTGTCTTCCAGGTCGGCGAGCGTGCGGGCGACCTTGATGATGCGGTGTGCGGCCCGCAGCGACAGGCCGAGGCGCTCGCAGGCACCCTCCAGCCAGCGGCGGTCCTCCTCGGGCAGCGGGCAATGGCGACGCAGGCCCTGGAGATCGAGGAAGGCGTTGGCGCAGCCCTGGCGATCGAGCTGGCGCTGGCGGGCGCGGGCCACGTCGGCGGCGGCGCTGGCGCTGTCCTGGCCACCGGGAGGCGGGTCGTCCAGCGACGTGGCTTCGCGGGCGACAGTCAGGTGCAGGTCGATGCGATCGAGCAGCGGGCCGGAGAGCTTGGCGCGGTAGCGCTGGATCTGTTCGGGCGTGCAGCGGCAGCGGTTGGCGCTGTCGCCCAGGTAGCCGCAGGGACAGGGGTTCATCGCGGCGACCAGCTGGAAGCGCGCGGGGAAGCGCACACGGTCGTTGGCGCGGGCGATGACGATCTCGCCGCTTTCCAGGGGCTCCCTGAGCACTTCGAGCACCTTGCGATCGAACTCGGGCAACTCGTCGAGGAACAGCACGCCCTGATGCGCGAGGGTGATCTCGCCGGGCCTTGGCTTGCTGCCTCTAGGGCAAAACGAAATAGATGAGACAAAAATGCCCTGGAGCCCGCATTCCTTCGTTTTTTTTATACCCAATTTATGAGACGAATTAACGCAATAGCTGCGACTAGGTCCAGAAAAGTACGAAATAGCTGAGATCATGTCCGAGGAGCCATCTGTCTCAGGCTCATATCCAGGCATGAAGGTCATCGCGAGAGAGTCTAAGCAGCTCGTTTTCGAGTTGGTTTTCGTGTCTACGCTCATGCCGTAGCTCTTGCTACACAAGGCAAGAATTGCGTTCCGGCTAGCGAAAACCCGCAGTTTTTCGCCCTCTTCTCTAGTTCTGATCCCTCCATGGGCACAGATTGGGCCTTTTCGCCACACGTCGCTGGGTAGCATCTCTGGCAATACAGCCGATGGGTGCCCTATGTCTTCTACTGTCCATAATGGCGAGCTGATCTCGCAGACCCGCCGTAGCAAGTCCATGACCCGCAGCCTCTCAGGAGTGCTGCCCTTCCGCGGTCAGGGCGTTTCGTACGAGTCGGGCCTGGAGCGTGATTTCATCCGAATCTGGCTCCTGGATCCGGAGGTCGTTGCGATTGTCGCGCAGCCGGCTCAGATCCCATTTACTGCGCGTAACGGTCGCAGCTACATCTATCCACCTGACTTCTTCGTCCAGTTTGATGAGCGGACGGGCCGTAAGCCGCTGCTTGTTGAAGTAAAAATGCGGGAGCAGTGGGTGCCCAACTGGCGCGAATGGCTCCCCAAATGGAAGGCCGCATACCGCTATGCCTGTGATCGGGGATGGGAGTTTCGGATCTATGACGAGACGCGGATTCGCGGCCCTGTGCTTGAGAGCGTCGAGTTCCTCCAGCGGTACCGAAACCTGAATTTCGATCCGACTTTCACTTCGGCTGTGCTGAACACGCTCTCGAACATGAAAGCGGCGCCGTTCCACCATCTCATAGCGCGGCATTTTACGGGGAACGAGGCCATTGGCCGTTCGCATCTCTGGCACCTCATTGCCACCGGCCAGGCGCTCGCTGATCTCGAAGAGCCATTGGACGAGTTCACTATTATGAGGGCGCGTAAATGAAAGGGGCTGAAACCAAAGGGTTTGCTCCCAGCAGAGCAGCGGTGAGTCTTCTGATCGGCGAGTTCGTAAACTTCAAAGGTCAGAATTATCGGCTGTCAGCGAACATGGATTACCACCACATGATTGGTATCCATGTCGTTTCTGGTATATCCAAACTTTTGCCAATTCAAGAGCTAAGGCGTGTCACTTCTGAGGACGTGAAGGTCAGCTCCTCTAGCTCCTCTCTCGACCACATTGCAGATCAAGATTGGGCGGAGGCTGAGAGGCGTTGGGCAATCATTTTGCCGTTAATTAAAGGTGACCTTTACAAGGCTGGCGCTGTGGAAACACGAGCGCAAGCGTGCAATGTCAGTAGGGCTTCTGTTTACCGTTGGATCGAACGCTATCAGAGCACTGGTGAATTTTTATCGTTAGTACCTCGCCGACGAGGCTGGAGAGGGGGCTCTGCGAGGTTAAGCAAGCAAGTAGAGCTCATCATTGCCAATGTTATTCAAACATCATATCTGTCTACGAGTAGGCCGACGAAGTTAGAGGTACACGGCGTTATCTCAGATGCCTGTGAGATGCAAGGCCTGCCACCACCTTCTTTGCCAGCGGTTTCCCGGCGAATTGAGCAGGTGCCAAGGAAAACTAGATTAAAGGCTCGTGGTCACGGAGATATTGCCAAGGATACCTATGAGCCAACACCTAACAGTTATGAGGCAAACTATCCTCTTCACCGCATCCAGATCGACCATACTCCTGCAGACGTAATAATTGTTGATGATGTGTATCGACGTCCAATCGGTCGCCCAACTCTAACTCTCGCAATCGACATGTATACGCGACTTATAGTTGGCTACTACTTGTCCTTGCATGGGCCGTCTGCACTATCTGTCGCCATGTGTCTAGTTCAGGCCATGTTGCCTAAACATAAATGGCTTAATCTTCACGAAATAGATGCAGAATGGAATGCATGGGGGAAGCCCTATGAAGTGCATAGTGACAACGGTCCCGACTTCAAAACTGGGTCTCTTATCCAATCATGCACTCTCCACAACATAGAGCGTGAGTTTAGGCCAAAAGACACGCCCCACTGGGGGGGGCATATTGAGTCTTTGATGAACACCAAAGCGCGAGCGTTTGCGACGCTGCCTGGTGCCACCTGGCGGAATATCAATGAGCGCGGTGAGGTAAATTCAGATAACGAGGCGATTCTGACTTTTGCTGACCTGGAGAAGTGGCTAATTGCAGAAATAGTTAAATACAACAATAAGCCGCACAGTGGTATAGCTTTTATGTCTCCAGCCAGTAAGTGGCACGAAGCATTTTTTGGTAGTAGTTTGAGGAAGCCTATCTGCGGCCTTCCGCCAGTGCCGCAGTGTCCTGTTACTTTGGAAATTGATTTTCTGCCATCTGCTTATAAAACAGTGCAGACTTATGGGGTTGAGTGGAATGCCTTTTACTATGCAGAGGTTCTACGTCCATACATAGGCCGTAAGGATCCTGCTACGAACAAAACTGAAAGGTTGGTATTTAGGCGTGACCCAAGAGACATCAACTATATTTGGTTCTTTGAGCCGGTAGAGGGGAAGTACCATAAGATACCTATCTCAGACGAGCCTTACCCAGGTGTAACTGTGGAGGAGTATCGAAAAGCGAAGCTTATTGTGAAGAAGGAAGGCATGGGGATGGCAGATTCATCTCTTGTCAGAAAAATGATCGCTCTCCAAAAGAACATTGTTTCTGATGCGGCTGCAAAGACGAAATCTGCTCGCAGAACGCAACAGAACGCCAAGAACAATGCCAAATTAAAGTCTCCAGGAACTGTCCTTGCCGGCGAGCAGGGAGTGATAAATAACTCAACCCAGACTGCTCCTGTAGTTGCTGTAGATGATTGGGGTGATGATACTGAGGTTGGTCTATATGGAGGCGTCGCATGACAGACTTCAGTCATGTTCTTCCAGAATTTCGGTGGCAGTTTGGCCTTTCGGATTCCGAGCGCTTATCTCAGATCGCCCCGCGATGGATCGATTATGAGTTTGCAGACAAGCTCCATAACATGCTCTTCGCGAAACTCTCGGGTCATCGGGATCAGCCAGACATTTTTCTTCTGGGCGACTCTCGAATGGGCAAAACAACTTTGATTAAGCGATTTATTGATATTCGCGCACCGCAGTTCATCAATGAAGAGGGTATTCGAGAGAAACCTGTCCTCATGATTGAGATGGACCAGCCAAGTCCTAAGCAGTTTCTGATAGAAATTCTTAGCACCTCAATCTCACCCTTCAATCCCGACGCACCCTTCGAGAATCTCTTCTTCAAAGCAATGAATCTGCTGGAGAACTGCAAAACGAAGATGCTGATCATTGACGAGGTCCAGTCGCTTACCCAAGGCACCGCTCGTGAGATGACAGCAATTTCGAGGCTCATCAAGCGGGTAAGCAATAAAACCGGCATATCCATCGTTGGAGTTGGGGTGAAGTCTGCCAAGCAACTGTTGCAAAAGGACGAGCAGTACGCCAATCGGTTTGTGGCGGTGAACGTGCCTGATTGGACGGCTTCTCCAGCTTTCCGACAGTTCCTCAAAGGCTTCGAGTCATGGCTCCCGCTGAAACATGCTTCTCACCTGTCCAGCAAGGAAAAAGCCTCGCTTATTCTGCGCATTACGGAAGGCAACACCTCGAAGGTTGAGGAGCTTTTGCTTGGGTGCGCTCGACTGGCGATTACCTCCGGCAAAGAGTGCATAGACCTCGACCTACTGGGTGCACCCAAGTGGAAGAAGGACGTCAACTTTGGCATACGGGAAGTCGTGCTATAGATCCCCGTTGGCCCCTCGTTCCAGCCCTTCGCCAGGATGAGCTTTTCTCGTCTTGGCTGATCCGCTGCGCTCTTTGCCATGGCTGTGATCCGCTTGAGTTGGCACAGCTGCTATGGCCTGACCGTCGTATCTGGACACGCGACTGCGATCTGGGGATTTGCGGGTTGTCTGTTGCGACACTCTCCAAGCAGTCGGGTCTCAGAGAAGAAATACTGCGGGAGGCAACTCTGGAGCCGGTCTGCAAGCTGCTTGGCCATGAGCTGCGGCGAGTTGGCATTACTCCATGGGTGCTCACTCTCGGTGGTAGAAATACCAGGCGTGCTGGTGGGCTTCAGTACTGCCCCATCTGTTTCACGGGGCCTCGGCCTTACTACAAGGTGCAATGGCGCCTGGCATGGCATACCTGCTGTTCTGAGCACGGGGTGTTACTCCGGGATCGTTGCCCGCATTGTCATGCAGTCCTAGCCCCTCATCGCCTCGACTATCAGGCTCTAGACTTGAGGCGTTGCCACCAATGCCATGGGCTGCTTTCTGAGGTAGATCCTGAGCACTCATCAGCCGGTGCCGAAGAGTTGGAGTTGTTCGCTGATTCGATCGTGCGAGGTCGATCTGATGGCTTCGGCGGTTTGAGGCTGAGCCCCGAGGATTGGTTTGATCTGATGCGAGGGCTGCACCGGCTGATGCGAGCGTTGTCGATCCATCGCACAGGCCCAGCCAGGGAGTTCCTAGAGCACCTGGATGTGGATATCGATGATCTTCCAAGCGTGAGCTTGGGGCTGGCGTTGGAGTGCTTGCCTGTACCAGATCGCGTCGCCTACCTATCGGCGGTGAACTCGGTTCTGAGGGCTGGTTCGGCAAGATTCTCAGAGGCGGCTGACACAGCTCACTTATGCCATTCGAGCTGTCAGGCGGCCATCGGCCGGAACCTCTCATGCCTGACTCACTTGCTGCCCAAGACAACTCCTCGGGCTCACGTGCATGGCGCACCAGATCGCCTTTCACCTCGCAGTAAGAATTCAGTTCTGCGGTCCTGGCTTCTGTTTCAAAGGAAGGCTAGCCGTGCAGGAGTCATTCGGTAGATGAAGGTAGCAAGAGAGAGTACGACGTTGAACAACCATCAGGCTGCTCACACCCCCTCCCTCAGGTGCGATGAGTGTCGGCGCGGAATGGCCAAGGCCAAGAAGGTGCATCGCGGGCGCAAGTTCTGCATGACCTGTTACGCCCGGCTGTTCAAACGCCAGCTGTGTTCCGGCTGTGGGAATTTCTCGCGACTGCCCGTGTTCGACACCAGCACGGTCTGTCGGAGGTGTGAGGTCCAGAAGCCCTGCGTCCGATGCAAGCGGACTGGTGGCAACATCGGCAAGCTGACCCCTGCAGGCCCGGCCTGCGCCTCATGTTCTCACTACTTCCGAGAAGCTGAACCTTGCGAGCGCTGCTCTACGGCCTCGACACGATTGGTCCGGCGAGAGATCGATGGGAACGTGCTGAGATGCTGTCCTACCTGCATATCCAAGCAAAACAGTACGACTTGCTCGTCGTGCCGACTTCCAAGGGCATCCGTCACGACAGAGGGGGCGCCGCTCTGCAAAAGGTGCTTTGCTCTTGGAGAGGTGCCTTGCCCGATGTGTACGCAAATGATGCCTGCAGGAAGAGTGAAGTCATGCCAGGCCTGTTCTTGGGATAGTTCATTCGAGGCGCGTCTGACGCGTCTGCAGTACGGTACCGAGAGCGCCCAGGTACAGGCGGCTTTGTTTGGTTTCGCGATCTGGCTCAAGGCACGCAGAGGCGCTCAGTTTGCAGCTCTCAATCTTCAACGCTATCTCCCCTTCCTGAGTGAGCTTCACCAGCATTGGGCCGAGATGCCCAGCTACGCAGTGCTGGTTGATCACTTCAGTGCGGAGGGGCTGCGCCGTGTTCGCTCCGTGGTTAACTGGCTTCAGGAAACTGGCCAGTTGAACGTTGATCCGGAGGTTCGAGAGCGAGCCAGCGAGCGTAGACGGATTGCTCACTTACTGAAGGTGTTGCCGGAGGGACCTGGGCGTACAGCCCTGCTTGGGTACTACCATTGTCTTGAGCGGCGCCTGGATCTGGAGCAGCTCCAACTGCGATCGATGAGGATCGCGTTGAGCAGCGCCGTTCGGTTACTGTTCAGTACCGATGCGGATGGACAGCGTCTCCCAGATCAGAAGGATCTGCTGCAGCTACTACGCAAACGGCCAGGGCTGTGGGCGTCGCTCTACGGTTTCGTTGGGCACTTGAACCGGCGGCACTCCCTGAAATTAACCCCATGGGTAGATCCCGCCTGGTTATGTAGGGCAGCTCATGCTCTGAAGGAGAGGAGGCTGTTGGAGTTGTATGCTGAGGCCGGAACTGGTGAGGCCTATGAGCGGCGCTGGATCAGCATGGCGTTGTCCTGTTTCCACGGCCTGGGTCGTATTGGTACGAGGGTCTTCAAATACGCCCCCACCGAGCATGGTGGGCAAGCCGGTTTCACCGTGCTCCTACGTGGAGAGGAGTACTGGGTTCCCGCAGTTCCTCCGGCGTGATCCCTTCTGGGAATCACGGCCGGCACGCTGTCCGCTCGAGTGGCGCACTGGAAGTCTGCTCTTTGGAAATGGTGAAAAAGGCAGGGAATGAGCTGTCGGATGACTCAAGGGCGTTTGCTCCGATGTAGGCAAGATATCGCTAGCGTTCGCGCTCGCGCTGCCGGAAGCGCTTAACGAAATCGCCATCAATAAGCTTGTCGGTATCAAGATCAAGGGCGCAGTTAACCAGCGACGCTAGGGTGTTATCAGACACGCTAAAGTCGTTCGGAATGAAGCCGTGCGCGCTGATGCTGTTGTTTTTGATGCGAGCGAAGTATGCCTTCAGAAAATCAGACAGACCCGGGCGACGACTTTCCGTGGCCGACGCGGTGGCAGGATCCTGCGCGTAGACTTCTGCGTTTTGGGCATCTTCACCGATGGCCTGAACGACGGCGCTCAGTGATGGCCAGTATTTCAGGTCGTACTGGTCCTTCAGAGAGTCCAAGTGCTCTTTTACATGCCACTCGAAAAGGTGAATTTCCTCTGACTCGGCCGCAGCTTCTATAGGATCGAGGGCGTGGTAGAAGGTGTCGCAACTGAAACTGGAGGTTTCTTTAATTTCGTCGCGCCGCGCGAGCAGTTCGACGAGATCATCTGCTACTGCGGCGATCCGCGTGTTGATGTCGGTGAGCTCTTTACGCGCCTGGCGCGCTTTGTTGAGCTTCTCAGGGCTCCACGCCATGGGCGTCGAGGCGAATACGTCAAAGAAAGCCTCCAGGGCTCGATGGCGGTGCGATAGCGACGCATAGAGCTCCTCGTATGCGTCGCTCAATTCGTTCCGCCGAGCGAGCATGAGCTCAATAACCCGGTTTACGCTTGGCCAGATTTTGTGTGCCTGGTTGTACTCCAATTCCGATCGAAGGATCGCTTCGCAGACTTGAACGGCTTGAGATGGGGTGCCCATTGTTCGAGTTACCTACCTGTGGAAGATGTGCCAAAGCTAATGCTCAGCGACTCTATCGTCGGTACCTGTGATAAAAAAAATTTGAGGCCTGTAGGTACCTGGTCCTTTCTTCACCATTCACATGCTCCCTATTCTCCCGTCCCGGCGACCCACGCAGCAGATCGTGGATCGCCGAGCCTTGGGAGAGGCCAAGGTTAGTTATCCTGGAAAACCTTGAACTCTAGATGGTGGAGGCATTGCTCGGCGGGAGTCTCCGGCTCACATGCCAGTCGGATAACCCTTGTTTCACCGACAGCCAAGGGAGGCAAGCAGCCACGTGCCTGGTAGCTATGCTGATCTGGCTTCTCAATGAGCAGGCTTCCGGGCAAGTCCGGTTTCAGCGGATAACGGGCGTATAGCCGAAATGGCAGCCTGCGCAAGGAGGGTAGCTCGAGCGGAACTCCGTGTTAGGAAGCAGCGTCAAATCGTCGCCTCACCGCAGACCAGACACTCCAGAGTCGCACGGCTCAAACAGCCAGCCAAATAACGACTTCGACTGCTTAGCCACGAACGGAATCTTAATTCGGAAATCTCAAGGAGGACCTATGAGCAAGTCCAAATTTAAACTTGCAGCATTGATAGGGATTGTTTCTTGTCCTAACGCTTTTGCTCTTGATGAAGTTTCACCCGAAAAAATAATAAAGAGATTAACGCCATCTTTTGAAATTCAAAGTTTGGGCGAGGACAGTTTTGGTGAGACTCTCAGCCCCCATAAGGGGTCCTTTCAGTTTGTACATGCCGACTTACCTAAAACCGGCGCATTAAAACTGCTAGGCCTCACAAGAAATTATAACCCTGATAAAGTGGCAGGCTTTAATCGCCCTCAGCAGGAATTTGCCGATTGGGGATTGGTGCTACCGCATATAAGAGCTACTACCCAAGCACCAGGGCAAGCTGGACTTGTTGCAGCCCCGTGGGTAGGTGATTGGCGAGTAGGTGTTTCATCGGGCTCATATAAAAGGTGCTCAGAGTTTGGTTTGGTCTACTCGGATACTGGAATCGTAAACCCAAATCAGACCCCCCCTAATCGCGAAGTTTGGGCAGATGGCGTACAGTTAATCGTACCCGGTGGTGGCACGCAGGAGGTGCTGAAACCTTCGGTTGAATATAAGTCAAAGGTCAATCCCGGACAAAATTCGCCATATTTGATTACTCAAAAAAACTGGAAAATTGACTGCCTGAGCAGCACCGTTAATGGAGACCCCGGCGAGGGGTTTCTCGCTATTTCTCCCGATGGAATTAAATATTATCTAAACTGGATGGCGCATGATTTCATAGGGAGGCTAACCGTCGGAGCTCCTATAATAGAAAATAACGATCCAGGCGTTGATTACATGGCTCTGACCAATTCAAAGTTGATGCCAACGCGAATTGAAGACCCCAGCGGGAATTATGTTGACATTACATACAGTGGTAAATATATAAAAGCCGTAACATCTAGCGATGGGCAGCGAGTAGATTTTTCGTGGAGTGACCACGGCCTATTGTATTACAACAGATATACGCAAGCATACAATCCTGCATATTACATAGATGAAATTAAATTAACTGGGCCCGACACTTCTACCAAAACCTGGCGATATAAATACTCTCCGTACGCTAGCCCAGGAGACCCGACTGGCGATTGGAATCTCACAGAGGTTGTCCTGCCCGATGGTAGAAAGTGGAAAATATCTCTGGGCACTTTAACCTCAACGATACCAATGACTCCAGGTGGATACAGTTACCCCCCTTATTGTATTCATAAGCCGTATAGCAACATAGGCCAAGGGACAATTACACACCCTACAGGGTTAGTGGGCAAATTCACAGGACAAGTGCAGTGGCATATATCAAAAAAACCATATTCGAGCTGTGCCAACCTATCCGAGACGGGCGAGCCAATACCATACGCAGCTGATCCAGACAGAGAATTCCATGCAACTCTTTTAGAGAAGTCATATATTGACAATGGCTCGCAGGCAACTTGGAAATATAATTACAGTGCATCTGATGCCTCTACTGGATCGACAATAGATAATAGCTCTTTCGAGAAAGCAAGGACGACAATAGAAAATCCAGATGGCACCAAAGACCTATACGTATTTAATAATGTCTTTGGAGCATTAGAGGGAACGCTGGAAGAAGTTTATTATGGTGTCACTTTAGACTCTTCTAACAATCCGATTTCCTCGTTAAGAACAGTCAAAAAACAGTATGTTGTTTCAAATAGCGCTTTTCCAACTTCGCTGGGCACCACCGCTATGTTTGATGGGAACATGCAGGCGCCGAGTATTTATGCCCCAATAGTGTCTGAGGAAACAACTCAAGATGGGGTTGTTTTTAAAAAAGAAATACAGTCCTTCAATGAGTTCGCAGATCCAGTATTGACAACTAAAACCAGCTCAGTGGAACCTGCAAGACAGCTTAGAACGAAGAGCACATTTTACAGCAATAAAGCAAGATGGATAATTTCGCTAATCGACTCAGTATCGAATGCGGATAATGGCGATCAAATCGCCAGATATGTGTATGACGCATCCAATGGAAAATTAACCGAGCGCTACGGGTATGGTCTTCTGCAGGCCAGGTACAACTGGGGAGTGGATGGCAATCTCCACTCTTACTTTGATGGCAATGGAAATGAGATAAAGCTAGGTAACTATAAGCTTGGGATTCCGCAAACAGTTACTTACCCAGACCTCTCGACTACAACTGCTGTCGTTAATGGGTTCGGGGAAGTGGTCTCAGTTACGGACCAGGGTAATGCAACGAGGAATTTCGAATATAACTTGTCTGGCTGGATGATATCTGAGACCCAGCCCATTGATGACTCTTCACCATGGCATAACACTACGTATTCTTACGACTCAACTGAAGCACGCCTAATTGTCACAAAAACCACTGGCGTATTAACTGAGAAAAACTACTATGATGGAATGCTACGCCCTATAGCCAAGGTAGTTAGCACACCAAGTTCAACCGTCATCAAAGGCAAGAGGTACGATTGGAAAGGTAGGCTAATATTTGAATCATACCCTCAGGAAGGAGACATTAGCCAGCTTGGAAATTTGAAGGGATTTTATACATCCTACGATGCTTTAGATCGAGTTGTCAGAACTGAGCAGGACTCCGAGTTAGGAAGGTTGGTTACGACAACCAAATACCTTTCTGGATTAAAGTCAGAAACCACGGACGCCAAGGGGTACACAAAGACAGTCTCATACCAAAGCTTTGGTTCACCGTCGTATTCAGAACCTACTGAAGTCCAACTGCAGGGCACTAAGCAGATCATAAGAAGAGATATCTATGGAAATGTCCTGAGCGTAACCCAGGGCGGTGGTTTCAATGGTCAAAATTTAAGCCTGACAAAGAATTATTATTACGACGAGAACATGCGACTTTGTCGGATTAGCGAACCAGAAACTGGCAGCTACATGCAAGGTTTAGATGGCGTAGGAAACATTCTCTGGTACGCAGCAGGACAAGCAGTAGTTGGAGATGGATGCCAGAGGGCAGCGCCAAATGAGCAAAAAATTCGTCATGAATACGACGCTCTAAATCGTCTGATAAAAGTCACTTATCCGGACGGGACTCCAGGGCGCCAATACGTCTACGACTTGATGGGGCGACCAGTACTAGCCACTTCAGGGACTAACAAATGGAGCTTTACCTACAACAAGCGCGGACTATTAACTTCTGAGAAATTGACATCCGGAAGTAGCGGCTCCGTTGTTGGTTACGAATATGATTTATACGGTAGCCGATCAAAAATCATATACCCAAATGGAGTCGCTATAGAATTAGCACCGGACCCTAACGGCAAGCCTACTAAAATTGGAGACTACGTAAAAAATATCCGCTACTTCCCCGATGGGCAAATTAAGCACATGACCTACGGGAATGGGTTCGAATATGCTGCGATTCAAAACGCACGGATGCTTATAGATGGTATGTCCTATGCAAAATCGGGAATTTCTCATTACATGCAAGTTGTATCGAGAGATGAGAACCTGAATTTAACGCAAATAATTGATTCAACGAGCAATGGCTTGCGAAACAAGTCCATGACATATGATTCTCTGAATCGTCTATCTAGTGCAAATGCACCAGCCATTTGGGGCAAGGAGACTTTTCAGTATGACCCGCTTAATAATATAAGAAAAATAGTAAACAAAGGAACAACAAAGGATTTTAATTATAGCTCCAGAAACCTTTTAGAGGCCGTAAGTCAAGATGGCGAGACTATCAGTACCTATAAGTATGATGCTAGAGGAAATCTGATCGGGAAAAATGCATCCATCTTAACCTTCAACTTGGCAGATCAACTAACTAAGCAGCTCAAATCAAGGAGCGACTATGATGCTTATGGGAACCGAGTTGGACAAGATGAAATCACAACCGGAGTCCGCACAATCTATGGCTACAACCAGGATGGTGCATTGCTATTTGAAAGAGACTTAAGTTCAGGCAAATATACAAACTATTTCTACGTGAACGGCACACTAGTTGCCAAAGAGCAAGAATAGGGTGTGCCGACAATGAATATACTTAGCTTGTTTTCTGCTTATTCTCTGTCTCTATTTATGAGTTTGTTGCTGGCGAGCCAAGCATCAGCCGGAACGATAACCTACTATCATGTGGACTCCATTGGAAGTCCAGTTCTGGAGACTAATGCTGCTGGCGTAGTGACAAGAAATATCGACTATAGACCCTATGGTACAACGGAGTTATCCCCCGCCGTGAAGGGTCCCAATTTTACAGGGCATATATACGATCCCGATTTAGATTTAGTGTACATGAAAGCTAGGTACTATGACCCGAGCGTAGGTAGATTCATAAGTGCAGATCCGCTTCGGCCCAAGGATGGAGATCACTTTAGCTTTAATAGATACGCCTACGGAAACAATAACCCATACACATTTATTGACCCGACAGGAAAAAGTGCACTTTCCAACTTTTGGGCCTCTGTGATGACGTCTCTAGGGCTGTCTCTAGCTGCCCATGGCGTGTCGGGTGGTGCGATGAATATATCAACCCCTGAAGATAGTGACCCATTAGCCTCCCCCGGATCCAACATAGGCAGTCCGTCAACTTGGATATCAACTCCAGCTTCCCCTCCGCCACCTGACGATGATGACCGCTGGACTCCTCCTGAAATTAGAGGGACGCAAGTGGGATTGCGTGACCCAAGTAAAGTCGATGCCATAAAAAACGACATGTTGAATGGCAGATATGATTACTCGATATCCGAAGGGCAAATAGGAGGATTCAAGGACGTGAATGGCGTGTACCATATCGGAGAAGGTCATACTCGCGTTGCAGCTGCTAGAGAAATATTGAGAGAGACTGGAAACTCTCAGCCACTTAGAAATCTGATCAATAATGGCCGATGGACGTCCGGTGTTGATGCGCCTGCTAATAGCAGACCCTTACCAGGCCGCGGCTTGATAGAAAGCATTCGCAACAGGATCGGATTATGACTAAGCTAGATATTTATATGTCGATAGTAAGGGATGCGGTTATTATTTCGCGAAATCGCTCCACACTTCCATTCTGGGAGCGGATTCGAAGAGGGGTGGAATACTACGAGCTTGAATTAGCCCATGGCATCTTCCCATGCTTAAATAATGCGGAATTTGATTCGGCAGACCGCTGGTTTCTCGAAAACATAGCAACTTGGTACGTGCGTCACTGCACGAAAGAAATATCGCCTAACTATCTTGAGAACTTAAAAAGGCTATCTGAAATCTGTAGTTTGGCAGGAGATCAGTTCTGTGCAAATATGGAGCTTCCAAAGCTGACCTCTCAGAGGTAATGCTATATCAACTGCAGCGCTACACTTGTATAAAGTGTAGCGTCTGCCGAATTATAATAGCCGTTTTGGATGGGGCGGAATTGTTCGGCATGGCAACTTATACCTCAAGTTTTCATGTAAAGCCGCTGTGAGCGAAGCTGCTGCTGGAGAATTGGCATGAAGACCACTACGACATCGGCTTCGAGCTGAGCCTCATAAGTTCGCCGAGCACGACAGCGGCTATCGCCAAGGCGGCGGAAATGCTTCTATTACCTCGTCTAGTGGGAAAACCTTCACGCCTTCCAGCGCAAGTGTGCCGATGCACTGGCGCGCATCGGGACGCTCGAATCGAAGGTTGCACTGGAGATCATAGCAATGCATGCGGACCCGCACCTTCGCGAGTATGGCAAGGAGGTGCTGGAACATTGGCCCTTGCCGTTCAAGGGCCGCGATATGCAGTAGATCGCCTTCTCTCAGCCGTTCCAAACGCCGATGCCGACGCGCGCGCCCTCCCCTCACGCCATTGGCCACCACAGCCGGGCATGAAGAGGTGAGTGATGACGAGATTGAACAGGAGCGGCCGTGAGAGCGCTCGCCGGGCTATAGCGCCCGCACCGGAATACAGATGTCGCAGCTGAACTCTCCGGTTTCAGGGTCGACCGCCGTGGTAGCGGAGAACCTCTCAAAGCATGGACGGTCGTCGCATTGCAGGCCGCTCGAGGGCATCCATTCACACATCAGCCACGTCCAGGCGTCCGCCAGCTTCTCCGTCTTCCCCTTGAAGCTCGCGACGGCATAACGACCACCCGGCAGGGTACTTATATCGGCTTGGCCGCCGGCGACGAAATGCGCGGGCACTTCGACGCAGGCGTCATACCGGCACTTGCTGGCGGGCGTTATCGAGGGATCGTCATAACCCACGCCGTAGCAAGCCTCCCCGCTGAGGCCGTTCGAGAGCATCCAGGGCGCAATCGTATCGCGCCAGAATGCGCTCACTGCCGGGCCGTAGGGGCCAATCAAGCGTTGATAGGCGACTCGCACCCGGGGTAGATCGATGATACGTACGTCCATGGAGGTCTCTTCCGTTGATAGACAAGAGACGTCAGCCTCCCCGAACGCAGCCTCGCATGCCTGACTGCTATTGCCGAAGACCTGATCAGGATTGCTATTCAGTACGCCAGGTTGCTGGCCGAGGGCGGCCGCCTGTGCAGCTACACGCAGCGGAGCATGGCTGCGCCAGTCCGACGGTGTGCAGCCGAACTTGAGCTTGAAGGCCCGCGCAAACGCCTCGCCCGAACGGAAGCCAGTGGCCAGCGCGGTTTCGAGAACAGTTTCAATGGGGCCGCAGGACAGACGAAAGGCCGCCTTCTCGAGCCGACGCCGACGCGCATAGCTGCCAAGCGTTTCCCCCATCCACGCGGCGAAAATGCGATGGAAATGGAAGCGCGAGAAATTGGCGATATCCGCCAATCGCTCGCCATCCAAAGGCTGATCGAGATGAGCATCGATGTAGTTGAGCACGCGGTTCATGCGTCGCGTGTACTCGGCGCGTGATGCCTGGGCGCAAGATTTGCTGGTCATGGTCCCTGGATCCGAAACGTCCCTGTAAATAGGCAGTAAGCATGTTGGTTGAGCAACGATAGCTGCTCAACCACTACTTCCCCGAGCGATACAGCGTAGAAGCATTGAATGTCTTCTATTGGCCGAAAGCAGACGCTGATCATAGGCAGCTACCGGCCAAGAGCTGACACTCTTAAATGTCGGCTGATTGAGCTTCTCGGCTGGAAAGCTTTGGTCCTGACAAAGCTTTTAACTGTCCTATGCTCAACAGTCCCGGCTGGCCTTCTTGTAGTGGCGTGCCTTCTATCCACACATGAGGCCCCTATCATGGCCGCTCCCTCTCGCTTGCTCGTGCAAGGCACACCGGATGATGATTTTCTGGTGGCTCCGTTCCAACCCAGCCGCCTCGTTGGCGGCGCTGGTGACGACATTCTGATCGATAGTCCCGGGTCCGACTCGCTCTACCCGGGCGAGGGGGCCAACCGTCTTTACGGCGGCCTAGGTAACGATTACTACATGGGCCAGTACGCCGGCGGCACTCAGGAAATCCTCGATTTCGATCCCACACCGGGAAACATCGATACTTTTGACTTCGGTGAGTCTGCGGAAAATATCGCGGGCATCGAACGCCATGGAGATGATTTACATATACGAGGGTATGGCGGTGATGAAGATGTGGCTGTCTTTCATAACTTTTTTCTCGATCCGGCTTTTCGCATCGAGCGCTTTCGTTTTAATGGCAAAGTGCTGACCGATAAGGACATGCTACGCGCATTCCATTTCGATCCGGCATCTATGCCTCATGCCGACGAACCACCGAGCTATACAGAAGGGCGCATTCGTTTGAGCGGCGGCGAGAAGCCAGATCATTTGTCTGCGGGAGATCAGGCCACCTACATCTCGTCGCACTGGGGACACGATCTGCTGATCGGAAGCCGCTATAGCGATGTGCTCAACGCCGGCAATAGTGAGAGTCCGTCGTTTACCATCAGCCCGCACCGTAGCGACCGCCTGTATGGCGGACCGGGCGGCGACTACTACCTAGTCGACTCTGACTGGCGCCACGCCGAGATCAGCCTCACCGAAATCCAGGACTACGACACCACACCAGGCAATATCGACACCCTGCATATTCGAGGCGATGAAAGCCCCGTTTACACCCGGGTCACTGGAGAGGAACGTGGCGATCTGGTTTTGGAGCTGAATACCAACCAGCGCATTACCATCAAAAACTATTTCCTAAATCAGGCGTTTGTGATCGAAAAGATTCGCTTCGACGACGGCTCAGTGCTCGATGAGGCAGCGGTTCGTCAGCGCGTAGGGCTGCCACCAGCGAACTCGCCACAGGCGAGTCTGAGCACCCCGGAGCATTTCTATGTAGACGCTAAAGCGGCGCCCGCAATCGAAGGCTTATTGGACTTTGTGCTGGCTACTGGAGCTGCACTGGCCCGCACCGGACTGCAATAAGCCCATACGCCCGACCGCGCTTATTGAGGCGATAGTGCTCAAAAAACATGCAACCCGGACAAAGCTGATGTCCTCTGATAGCCAGTGCTTCGGCCTTCTGAAAAGTGGGGCAAAACAGCCACCGAGACAGCTCATTGTAGTTTCTGACGAAATGAGATCAGCCAGGCTCATGGAGTGAGGAGCGCACCGGCGGACGCCGGAAGCAGTCAGTAACGCATGGGAATCGTTGAGCGATGAAAATTGCCTGTCTTGGATGGGGATCGCTGATATGGAAACCAGGGATCCTGCCGGTGAGGGAAGGCTGGCGACATGACGGGCCTGACCTTCCCATCGATTTCGTTCGCGTGGGCGACGGCGGCGAGCTCGACGCAGTGATCTCGCCTGGCGCCCGTCTGTCACGCGTCCTTTGGACCGTAGTTGAAACCCAATCCCTGGCCGCAGCCAGGGAGTTCTTAAGACTCAGGGAGAAGATTCCATCCTCACAGCCAAAGTGCGTCGGTAGTATCCCCAGCTATGGTCGGCACTATCCATACGCACAAGAAATTGCGCGCTGGGCCCGTTCTATCGGTGTGGAGGGCGTTGTATGGACAGCGCTTCCTGCTCGTTTCAAGGAAATCAATGGAAGATGCCCAACAGTTGAGGAAGCGCTCATTCACCTTCGAAACTTGCCAGAGGATGTTCAGCGCCATGCCGAGCTCTACGTCCGGTCTGCCCCTCGGGTCGTAAGGACAAATATCCGGTCGGCACTTGAAGAAGAGTTTGGCTGGTACCCGAATGAGATCGCAGCGCGTGTGATGAGTATCAGACAGGGGGCTCCGCTACCTGGCTCCAGCCGCAGGGTGTATCAAAGCAGAACCGCTTCGTGAACGAGCTGCAGTAGCCTGTCCACCATCATGCTTTCTTGGCGATTTTCACGGGCTTGGGTGGTTCCGCCAAGACGGAGAGTAGCTGTTCCTTGGCGATGGGCTTGCTGAGCAGAAATCCCTGCACTTCGTTGCACTGATCACTCTTCAGTATTTCGTATTGATCCTCAGTCTCTACGCCTTCCGCCGTGACCGTCATACCCATCGCTCGCCCCAGGTGGATGATGGCTTGGACAATGGTGCGGTCATTGCCCCCCTTGGCTAGTGAGGCGATGAAGCGCTTGTCGATCTTGATGCTGTCGAAGGGATAGGTCCGTAAATAGCCCAGGGACGAATAGCCGGTACCGAAGTCATCCATGTTGAGCTTCACGCCAAGCTCCTTGAGTGCATGCATGGTTTTCAACGCGCCTTCGATATCGTTGAGCATCACGTTTTCGGTGATCTCCAGTTCAAGCCGGTTCGCCTGCAGGCCCGACAGCCTCAGCGCTTCGCGGACATCCTCAACGATATTGCTGCGAGTGAATTGAGCGGGAGAGACGTTCACGGACACCACCAAGTGAGAGGGCCACTGCATGGCTGTTTCACAAGCTTCGTTCAGCACCCAGCGGCCTAGCTTGACGATGATGTCCGACTCCTCGGCAATGCCGATGAATTCATCCGGCCCAATTAGTCCCCGCTCGGGATGGTGCCAGCGCACCAGGGCCTCGATGGAAGCGATCTCCGTGTTACGCATTTTGTAGCGTGGCTGGAAGTGCAGCACGAACTGGTTCTTGCTCAATGCCCGGCGTAGCAGCAGCTCGACTCGATGGTTCTCCTCCATCTTGCTGTTGAGCTCTGGCGAGAAGTAGCGCCAGGTGTTTCGGCCATCGGCCTTGGCCTTATACAGAGCCACATCAGCCAAGCGCATAAGGTTGACCACGTCATGCCCATGCTCATTCGCCAATGCGATCCCGATGCTTGTTCCCACGTTAAGAACATGATCCTCGTAGAGCACCTCTCTCTGAATTTCAGTGATCAGGCGGGTGCAGAACTGATCGATTGCCTGCTTGTTACCAGGCACTGTCAGGATTACCACGAACTCGTCTCCTCCAAGACGGGCGACCAAGTCGTTGTCGCGCACGCAAGCGCGAAGTCTTGAGGCAATTTCTACCAGGACCGCGTCGCCGGCTGGGTGGCCGAGGTTGTCGTTGATAGGCTTGAAGTGATCCAGATCGAGCAGAATCACCGCGAAGTCAGTATCGATGGAAGGGGCAAGCTTCTCCGCTGTGTAGCTGGCGAGGCCGTTGCGATTAGGGAGTCCGGTCAGGGCATCATGAAGGGAAAGGTGCTGGATCTTGGCATGGGCTGCGACCTCGTCAGTAATGTCGCTGGCCGTTCCGCGGAAGCCGCCGAAGCCTTCCCCGGTGATGATCGCGGTCGCGGAGAGGCGACACACGCGCTGCTGGCTGAGATGGTCCCGATAGACGCAGCGCAAGCTACGGGCCGAACAGTCGCTGTCTTTTAAGCAATCCAACCAATTGGAGAGATTGGTGGAATCGCCCAGCATCAGCTCTTCGAGAGGACGGCCGATCCAATCGCTAATGGCTAAACCAGTCAGATCGGTGAAGCGAGCCGATAGGTAGATCAGCCGGTGCTGAAAGTCGGTTTCCCAGATCCAATCGGACGAGGATTCGGCGACGGCTCTGAAGCGCTCTTCGCTGTACTGAAGATCCTCTTGGGATTGTTTGAGCGAATCGTAGTTCTTATCCAGCTCTCTGGAATGATTGATGGCCTGGCGGATGAAGAGCGCCATCAAGATGCCGATCAGCGCAACAGCTGCAAGCAGGGGTGGTAAAACGGCCCATAACAGCTCAAGGCCTGGTGTCGATGCTGTCCACGTCAAGGCGAAGGCGGTATCACCCAGCGGGATTTTATCCCTCTCGAACTCACCCTCGACAACTTGCAGGTCTTTCACGCCGAATGAACGCCCCAGCTTCATTAGCTTCGTTGGGGTCAGCGTGTCGATGAAGACAAGAACGGACGCGCTCTCGATGACAGCACTTGGATCTCGGTCACCAGGCGTTATGGCAGAGGCGGTTAGAAGAGCTGGCTTGCTCCGAAACAGAACATATTCGGCAGTGCTTTGCTGCTTTCGCGCGGCGTTCCGCGCGCGAGCAACGATCTCGTCCTTGGGGTAAGTGATAACACTCTCGAAGGGGGTGTCAGTCAGCTTGCCTTCCATCAACGAGTACTTCGTCTGGCCGTCTCCGAGGACAAACACGCCTTCGAAGCCATTGTTGAAGTAAAGAGAGGGGCCGACGTTGTTCGCATCGAACGCCCATTGAACATCGACCTCATCATTCAGATGTTCATAGGCGGATGTCCAAACTGCATAGGTCTGCAGCATGGCGGCCGTAGCGCTTTTGCGTTCAGCGAAGGCCTTCTCTGCGTAAAACCGACTTTCGTCCTGCTCGACCTGATCCAGGTTCCGGGCAATATGGAAGAGCAGGAGAATGGCGCCAAGCGTGGCTGCGCAAAAAAGGGCTATGAAGCTGAGGATGGTCCGGCTCATCAATCGGGTGCGCTTGGACCGATACGTTGTGGTCATGACCAAGTCCCTGGGCATTTGTCCTACAAACACCATAGACGAGGGCGACCCCGTGTTCCGTGCGTTTGGTCGTCTAGCCCAGCGCCGATGTGCCTCTCGCCCTGGCTGGATCTCTATAGCCCCTCGATTCGCGAAAATCTTGCTCAGTCTTTCAAGCTGTTCTGCTTGGCGAGTGCGGCCTCGACCCCCTGTGGAACCTTCATGTATGCATGCTTTCGCAGGCGTTGAAGCGAAAGGATGAAAAGCTTGAACGGCTTCGCTTCGCTGGCGTCAGTCACTTAGAGAGGCAATGGCACGTACCGGAGCCCGTGAAGCAGATGAGGACAAAACGATGAACGCTATCGAACTGCTCAAACAGGACCACGTCACTGTAAAAGTTCTCTTGGAACAGCTCAAAAACACCACAGAGCGGGGTGTGAAAACCCGCACCGAGCTGCTCCGCAGAATCGAAATCGAGCTGCTCATTCATACCACCATTGAGGAGCAGATCTTCTACCCCGCCTTCAAGGCTGCCGGCGAGAAAGACGAGAGCGTCATGTGGGCCGAGGCGAAGGAAGAGCACCGGACCGTGGATTCCCTGGTACTACCTGACCTTAAACAGACCCCGCCCTCTTCCCTCGAATTCGCCGGTCGGGCGAAAGTGCTCAAAGAGCTGGTGGAGCACCACATCGAGGAGGAGGAGAAGGAAATGTTTCCTAAAGCCTCCAAGCTGTTGGGTAAGCAGAAACTCGCAGAGCTTGGTGCCGAGATGGAGGCTCTTAAGAAGTCCATGAAGCAGGAACTGCAAAGCAACGCAGCCTGACTTGGAGGCTGGACGATGGGCATGCCGCAGTTGGACCCTGAAGACCTCCGAGATCGTGACTACCCGGTTCACGAAAGCATGCGTGTCCAGCGTCGCTTGTGGGCCCTGGAACGAATCGGTAGCTGGCTGCTTCTGCTCGTCGTCCTGCTCACCTTGCTAGGCCTGTTCTCCAAGGGGGTGCTGAGTAGCGTTGAGGCCAGGGGAGCCCAAGGGCGGCTGCACGTAGATTACGAACGCTTCCTGCGAAATGGTGCAACCAGCACCCTCGTAATAGACATCAAAGGCAAGCCGGGCGAGGCGCTAAGCCTGGAGCTTGAGGGTGAAATGCTTGAGGGAAGCACCGTGGAAAGCATCCATCCGCAACCGGAAAGCGGTGCCACCCATCGCAATACGGGGCTCAGCCTACGACTGCAGCCAGATGCGCAGGGACACGTTCGCGTCCACCTAGGCGTTCGCGCCGACGGGGTGGGGCTTTATCGCTCGCGCATTCTAGGTGGCGGCGAGACGATCGACCTGAGCCAGTTCATTTACCCCTGAAGGATTCGCCATGGACTCCGTGCTAAGGGCTGCAGCGATCTATTTCACGTTGCTAGTGATCTTCAAGTTCTCGGGACGGCGCTCGTTGTCGGAGTTGACCATATTCGACTTCGTCCTGCTGCTGATCATTGGCGAGGCCACCCAGCAGGCGTTGCTGGGCGATGATTTCTCCATCACCAATGCCGTCCTGGTGATTGCCACTCTGATTGCTATTGATGTGGGCTTTTCATTGATCAAATGGCGTTGGCCAGTCTTCGACCTTTGGCTTGAGGGCTCGCCCACAATTGTGGTGGAAAACGGGGTTCCTATTCAGGGGAGGCTAAAGGCTGCTCGCCTCCGAATCGAGGATGTACTTGAGTCTGCTCGAGAGAAGCAGGGACTGGAGCGGCTGGATCAGATCAAATTCGCGATTATCGAGAAGAACGGGAAGATTTCCGTTATTCCGCAAGATTGATGATTCCCAAGTGCTTCTGAGCGCACCAGGCGCCTTGCACAGGGGGGCATACGCAAAAGCCGGTAAACGATGAAGGGCTTGAATGGGACGTCCAAGTAACTATATTTGACGACGCCTATTCATTCGTCGGCCACGGTGATGAACGTCTGGAAAGTTACATATGACCTTCAGGGCCTCGTGCGTGAAGCGCAGCTATCCGCCCTGAATGTTCCAAGCACAGAAGCGATTGCGTTCGCGGTCTACTCGGATGCTTTCCCAGGAAAACCTCCTCCTGATGAGGCAGGCTCTATAGACGATTGGCTTTTCTGCGCGGGCATCGTTGTACTCAGCGTGACCCTTCTGCAGTGAGTACTACCATTCAGGACTGGCCTTTCAGGTGTACCCGCGCCGTGTCACTTCGTTTCCCAAGGCATGGCGATTCCGTTCTTGGCTCTAACGAGGTAGGCCTGCGCCACTGCCTTGGGGTCTGATCGGGTGGCTAACGCGCGCTCCACAATGTGGTTGCGAATCTCATCTGAATGCATGTCAGGACGCCACCACGCAATCTGCCGAACCAGTCCCTGGAGCTCTTCAGCGAGATCGTTGCCGGAGTCGCACTCACCAGTCACGCACCGACACCTCGTCGGGCGATAGCCACAGCAAACTCTTCATTCAGTGATTTGCTGAGCTTTTTGATGGCCGGCGCAGAGCTGAGCTGCACCGTGGGTAGACTTGGCAGGGTCACCACATCGCGGTTGGCCTTGTTGATGAACTGCAGCGTGACAGTGCCATCTGCCATCCGAGACGCTTCACACGCGTAGGCGGGCATGTAGATCTCAAACAGTCTACTGATATCGCCAGTAGTGAGGGTCATCCGAAGCTCCATCCCTTTCGAGCCAGTAAGATGACGTCAGAATAGCGAAGCGGACCCTTGAACGAAAAGCCGTTCGGCTATTTTCTGATCAATGCCCTTCTGGGTGATCAACCTGGCCTCATGACGAATCGGGTGACACCGGACAGCTGCTCCACGACCTGGCCATGAAGCGTGGGGTTGCGGAGCGGCGTGATGATCACGCGCTTAGATGGGAGCTGACCTTTGCAATGAATCTCATAGAGATGGCCGGCTTGGAAGATGGAAACTTCCGTCAGCTCCACCGCGGAAGGGCTGCTCTGGCTGTCGAAGCTAACATAGGCAAGTCCTCTGTAGAAAAGAACCGATTCCATAGCCAGTACCTCAATAAAACAGGGATTTGACGGCAAATTGGATAGAGAGTGTTGGCGCTGATGGAAAATTGACCCACCCTGCCGATTGAAATTTGACCCAGGGCGGATTGCTGATTTTGTTACCAGCAACTGTGGATAAGTCTACCAGCGCAGCTGCTTTTGAACCCACTCCCTCGCTGTCCCAGTTCAGCTGTTGAAGACCTGCCACATGCAGCCATGCAGCAGGCCGTCGTCACCATGAAATCAGAACGACTCATCGTCCTCCGGTTCCTGGCCGCCCTTACGCTTTCGCTCCCGTGATTTGATCTTGGCCTGGGCCGCCAAGCTACTGTGTTGCAGGCGATAGGACTCGTTACCGGTTTCGACGATGTGGCAGTGGTGGGTCAGCCGATCCAGCAGGGCGGTGGTCATCTTGGCGTCGCCGAACACGCTCGACCATTCGGCGAAGCTCAGGTTGGTGGTGATCACCACGCTGGTGTGTTCGTACAGCTTGGACAGCAGGTGAAACAGCAACGCACCGCCAGCCTGGCTGAACGGCAGATAACCCAGTTCGTCGAGGATGACCAGATCCATGCGCAGCAGTGCCTGGGCGATCCGCCCGGCTTTGCCGTCGTGTTTTTCGCGCTCCAGCAGATTGACCAGATCGACCGTGGAGTAGAAGCGCACGCGCTTGCCATGCCGGGTGATGCCGGACACGGCCAGTGCGGTGGCCAGGTGGGTTTTGCCGGTGCCTGGGCCGCCGATCAGCACCACGTTCTGCGCGGTGTCGGTAAAACTCAGATTGGCCAGCTCGCTGATCAAGCGAGCGTCGGCGCTGGAGGCGCTGAAGTCGAAGCCGGCCAGATCGCGGTGCATCGGCAGCTTGGCCATGTTCATCTGGTGGCTCACCGAGCGCATGGCGCGATCTGTGTGCTCTTGTTCCAGCAGGTGTTCGAGCAGCCACTTGGACGAGGCTGTGTTCGACTCACCCTGTGCAGTTAACTCCGCCCAGGCCGTGGCCATGCCGTGCAGGCGCAGCTCCTTGAGTTCCGCCATCAAATCACGCATGACCGACCTCCTCGGCCTGGCCACGCAGGCGGTCGTAGCGCGCCGTGTTAGCGACGGGGGCTTCCTTGAGCGATAAGTGGGTTTCGACGCTGGGTGGTGGTTCGGATGCTGTCAGCCGTGCCACGACATTGAGGATGTGTTCGGCGCTCAGGCTGCCGCTCTCCAGTACCAGCTCAACGGCTACCAGCACGGCATCGAGTCCGGCGACCGGTACGGCAGCCAGGACTTGCGCCATGATCCGGTCACCGCCGGCATGACGCCCCAGACCGTGCTTAAGCTGACGCAGCGGCGCCGGCAGATCAGCAAAGGGCGCGCCGTTGCGCAGCGCACCGGGCTTGCGTTCGATCAGCGGGAGGTAGTGCTGCCAGTCATAGCTGACCTGGTCGCGATCCAGCAAGCGGACATGGCTGGCGATCAGCGCGTCGTCAGCCACCACCTCGATTCGCGTCGGATACAAACGGCTGCTGACCCACTTACCCGCGTACTCACACGGCACCGAGTAGCGGTTGCGCCCGACGCTGACCAGGCAGGTGCTGGAGACCCGCGCAGGCCGCTCGACGTAACCGTCGAATGGCGCTGGCACAGGCATCAGTTCAGCGCGCTCCAACTCCAGCACTTCGGCCACACTCAGCCCGCTGTATTGAGGGTGCGTCAGCTCGTTCCAAAGCGCGCGGCAGCGCTGGCCCAGCCAGGCATTGAGTTCCTCGAAGGAGTGAAACTGGCAGTCCTGGGCGTCTAGCCAGATACGCCTGCGGCTGTCTTGCACGTTCTTTTCAACGATGCCCTTTTCCCAACCAGCGGCGACGTTGCAGAAGTCCGGATCGAACAGGTAATGCGCGCACATCACCGCAAAGCGCGCATTCACCGCCCGGCCTTTGCCCTTATTGACCTTGTCGACGGCGGTCTTCATGTTGTCGTAGATGCCCCGGCGCGGCACGCCGCCCAAGGAGCCGAACGAGCGTGTATGGGCGTCAAATAACATCTCATGGCCCTGGCTCGGATACGCCACAAGCCAGAACGCACGGCTGGCACACAGCTTCAGATGTGCCACCTGCATACGCCGGTAAATGCCGCCGACCAGCAAGCCTTCCTCGCTCCAGTCAAACTGAAACGCCTCGCCAAGAGCAAAGGTCAGCGGCACAAAGGCCTGCGACGCCTTGCCCTGTCCCCCTCGCCAGGCACGGATAAACGCGGTGAGCTGGCTGTAGCCACCGTCATAACCATCGGCTTTGATTTGCGCCAACAGCGCCTTGGCACTGCGCCGCTGTTGCTTGGGGCGCAGAGAATCGGCTTTTAGCGCCTGCTCTAGCGTGGCGTGAAAAGGGCTGAGTTTGTTAAAGATCGCGCGGCGTTGGTAGACCGGCGGCTTGGCCTCAGGTGCTCTGACCCACTTGCGAATCGTGTTGCGCGCCAACCCGGTGCGCTTGGCTATCTCATGCAGCGACAGCTTGTCGCGGAAATACATCCGGCGAATTTTGCCCATCATTTCCATACTGATCACCCTGTGTTCTCCTGCTCAAAAATTGAGCAGAAGCAGTTGAACACCTGGGTCAGTTTTCAGTCGGCAGAACAGCCTCTACTGGGTCAGTTTTCGGTCAGCGGCAACACCTTCGGCCTCATCGAGGCCGGTACGCAGGGTAATGACGCGTTCCGTTTGAGGGTCGTAGCGCAGCAGTCGACCGTCGCCGTGGAGATCCTCTACGGCATAAAGGTAGTGGCCATCTGTAGCCAAGCCTTCAACGCTGTTTGCGCTGAATAGCTCATGTGTTCCGTGGTTATCCATCAGAAGGACAGGGTGCTCACCTTGCTCTTGGCTGAGGGCGACGCCTCCTTGATAGCGGACCATTCCATCAGGCTTAGACAGTCCTAGCTCTACCGCACTTAGTTTCTGGTCTGGAGCCAGTCGCAGTATGCGGCCTTCACCGTTCTGCATCTCTTGGCTTATGTAGAGCCCTCTTTTGTCGTCAGCAACCAATGCACTAACCCGTTCAACGGCATCTAGCCGTACGCTGTAGTCCCAGCCTGAGGCTGCGGTCACGGGGTACAGGTGTCGCCATGCGGGGAGCGCAGCGACGGCGAGAAGCAGGAGCAGGGCTATTGATATTCGATGTGACCAGATCCAGGTGAGTGGTCGCAGTAGATGCTCTGCATTCGCCCAGGGCAATATCGGGCGGTGTGCGATGGAGGGAGTTTCAGGGCTCATACGTAGCTCCTATAGGTGCATTCCCACATGCTCAGGACTCCTTGCGGAGCACATAGATACGCCAGGTTGCGTAACCTGGTGCTAGGTCCATGTGGGTCAAAATTTGGAAGCCGACACTGCGAAACTCAGTTTCTATCTGCTCTTTTGCAACTACCTGGCGGCACATGCCGTGGCCTGCGCGTAATAGAAAGCGCAGTGGTTTCCAAGCGGCTTTCCCATCTATCCAAAGCGACAGGATTACCGTGTCGCGTGTAACACGATGGAGCTCTCGGAGCAGAGCCAGGCGTTGGTCGGCCGATTCAACCTGCTGCAGTAGATGCATGCAGAAAATAGAGTCGACGGCGTTTTCTCCCAGCTGGATAGCTGATGCAGTGGACTGCAGTGCGCAGACTTGTTCAGGGATGCCTACTGAGTGATTTTCCTGCGCTTGAGCCAGCTGCTCTGCCGAGCTGTAGGCTGCGAGCACCAATCGATTTGGGTGACTGGTTAGCAGCGCCCAATAAGTGCCCACACAGCTGGATAGATCGAGGACAAGATTGGGGTCGCCGGCGGCGCGGAGTGCTCGACGAGCCATCCTGTTCTTGCGCCACAGCACGAAGCGGTCAGCGACACCAATGTCAGGTAGTTGGTGATTAGGCTGATGGAGTGGATCGCGTTGGTGTGAGAGATCCAACTCGACTAGTTTCGAACTTGTTTGCGACATGAGCTCTAGCTCCGAGATTGGCAAGATGGTGCCAATCTACGGAGGTAGTTGTCGGCGGGGCGTTAAAAGGCCGTGAAAAAAGTGTCAAGCCTTCTCTGATAGAACAATCGAGAAGCGGCTCCCTATTTTTTCTTGTGACTCAACCAGGATCTTCCAGCCTTTTTGCTGACAGATTCGTCTGACTATAGACAGGCCAAGTCCAAGACCTTCGCCCCTTGCCGATTCGCCTCGAACAAATGAGTTGAAGATCCTCTCACGGTCGTTTTGCGAAATCCCCGGGCCAGTATCTTCGACACGAAAGCCCCCTGCCTCCACGATCAAACGCACTTCACCTGTTTCTGTGTAATGCAGTGCATTGCGTAGCAGGTTGGACATTACTGTGCGTAGCAGGGCTGAGTCGTAGAGCTCGTTGTTATCAAGCTCACCCAGCAGATGGAAGGAGAGGCCTTTCTCTTCGAAGTGAGGTCCCCATTGACGTGCCTGCTCAACCGCCAACTCACTAAGTGATTTCTCCTCGGTCAGGCTGGTCTGCCCAAGGCCGGCACGCGCCAGTTGCAGAAAAGTCTGCACCAGATCTTTCATGTCTGTGCCGGCACGACTAATCCGGTCAACCTGGGACTGCTCATGCTCGGTCAGTCTAGGGGAAGTGGATAACAGCTCGCAGGAGCTAGAGATCACCATCAGCGGAGTGCGCAATTCATGGCTGACGTCACTGGTGAAGAGGCGTTCTCGCTCGAGTGAGTGTCGCAGTTGCCCGAGTGTCTCATCGAAGGCCGCGGCCAATCGGCCAACCTCATCATCCGGGTAGTCGGGGGCAAGCTTGGGGGCCATCGGTAGCAACTGGTCCCTGTGGCGTACTTGTTGAGCAAGTCGCCGCACAGGCGTCATTACTCGCCTTGCCAGCAGGCGTCCCAGCCCCCAGGCTCCAACGACGCTTAACAGGAAACCGCCCAGCACGACATCGAACAGTGCTTGCTCGCGAGCTTCAAACTCATGCTGCTCCTGTTCAAGAATGTCCTGATGCCCCTCATGGCTACGTTTGAATACGTAGTAGGCCTCACTGTTGGTAGCCACTACCTCTGAAAATCCATCGGGTAGGTGCGCGTACTGAGCGGGTAGGTTCTTGTTCCTAGAGCTGTAGTACTTCGTACTGGCGTCGATCCAGGCGGGCTCAATGCCCTTGGCCTCCTGGCGCATGGCGAACTCGAGCTCGTGGCTGAGCTCCTCGGAGACAAGATGCTCTTCTATAAAGTGCACGATCGCCACGATGCCTAGAGAGAAGGTGCCACTGACGATCAATGTCATCAGCGCAAAGGCAATGACAATTCGGCGCTCAAGAGGCTGCTTATTTGGCGACTGCATGCGGCGCTCCATGTTTGCGGTCGTGGGTTAGTGCCGCTTGGCACTCACAGACCCTGATTGGTCTGATGGACATACTTCCTATAGCAGGAGAGCACGGTGAAGGTTCCGCCTCATGGCAAGCCATTGGCCTACCTTCGCAAATTCTTCGGGGATGCGCTGACGAAGCTCGTGATGCAGAGCGCAGCATTTACGGACCGACAAGCTGCGGGTGGAAGGCTGTGTGCACTTTGAGCATCTGTGGGAGGAGAGGGCTAGGCAGAATAAATTGAGACTTTAGGCTGCCATTTATAAAAGAATCGTGAAAAAAACCTAAAATAAGCGTGATATCAGCGACTTCTGACCCTGCTGGAGATGAGTGCGATAACTCTCCCTGGCTTCGCTCTAGGTCGCTCGAAAGCATTGATCTAGAGCGGATAATCCTCTGGTTTGATGCTTATTTGGTTCTGGATATTTGCTGTGTATAGAACGCTCAGCAGACTGTTAAACCAACGAATTCTTCACAAACTCCAGACGTTGTCTTCACATCCCCGTCCCTAGGCTGCGCTCCAACTTTCAAGTGCAGTTCCTGGGGGACCTAAGTGTCTACTTCTCCGCTACATTCTCTTACCCAACGCCTTAGCAGTTGGCGCTTCAGGGCGACGCCCAGCAAGCTGGTTTTGATAGTCGCAGCGTGGCTAATGCTGACGGCAAACTGGTCTTTCTGGCGTGTTGTCTGGGATGGGGTTAGTGGCTGGGGTAACGGGAACATCCTGTTTCTGGCCAGCCTGCCAATCTTCGTGCTGTGCTGGCTTTACCTATTGCTCAGCCTGCTGGCATGGGGGCGGTTAAGTAAGCCGGTACTCTGCATGTTGGTTCTGGTTTCTGCAGGTGCGGGCTATTTCATGAATACCTACGGCATCGTGATTGATTATTCGATGCTGACCAATGTGGTACAGACCGATCAGGCAGAGGCGCTTGACCTGGTCAATGGGCGCCTGATTGCCTGGATTGCATGTTTTGGCGTGGTTCCAGCGCTACTAATTCTGCGCACTCAGCTGACCTCGCGTGGTTGGAAGCGTGAGGTCTCTGCCAAATTAGGTGGTATGGGTGTAGCGACCGTTTGCCTGCTAGCGGTCGCCTTCGCTTTTTACCAACCTTACGCCTCACTAATCCGCAATCACCGCGAGGTTCGTTTGTTGCTTGTCCCATCGAATGTGGTGGCGGCAGCACATGGCTATCTCAAACGTGAGTTAGCAAGCCCAACTAAATTGGAGCTCGTCGGCGAGGATGCCCATCGCGTTGCCCGAGCAGGCTCTGGTGGGAAGCCTCGTGTGACTGTGGTCGTGGTTGGTGAAACGGCGCGCGCTGCCAACTTTTCCCTTAATGGCTACGCCCGTGAGACCAACCCGGAGCTAGGGCTGCGTGGCGTGGTGAATTTCCCTAAGACTACTTCGTGCGGTACCTCAACAGCCGTTTCTGTGCCGTGCATGTTCCTCGACGTGGGGCATGACAACTACAAGGACAGCATGGCGGGGAACCGTGAGGGGCTGCTGGATGTGTTGCAGAGAGCCGGGGTCGAAGTGCTTTGGCGTGACAACAATTCCGGGTGCAAGGGTGCCTGTGATCGAGTACCCCATGAAGATCTATCGAATCTGGACGTTCCAACGCTATGTGCCGAGGGAGAGTGTCAGGATGAGATCTTGCTGTATGACCTACAACGCTACCTTGATCAGTTGAATAAGGACGCGGTAATCGTATTGCATATGAAGGGCAGCCATGGGCCTGCTTACTACAAGCGCTATCCCAAGGCTTTTGAGACGTTCACTCCGGTGTGCGAGAGCAACCAGCTAGACCAATGCTCTCGAGAAAGCATTGTGAATGCATACGACAACAGTATTACCTACACGGACTACGTGTTGTCCGCGGCCATCGATCTACTGCAAAGCAACTCGAAGCGCTTGGACACCGCCATGCTTTATGTCTCTGACCATGGTGAGTCCTTGGGGGAGGGTGGGATCTACCTGCACGGTCTACCTTATGCGATGGCGCCTAGCGAGCAGACCCATGTCCCAATGGTTCTGTGGTTGTCCAGCGGCATGGAAGAGAGTAGTGGGGTGAGCAGTCAGTGCATGAAGCAGCATGCTGAGACGGAGGTGTCCCAGGACTATCTGTTCCACTCGGTGCTCAGCTTGATGCAGGTGAAGACCTCTGCATACCAGCGAGATCTAGATCTGTTTCTTCCCTGCCAGGCTGAGCGCACAGCTCAAGCTGATTAACTGAGGCTGGCATCCAAAGGGGCAGGTAGGGGTAGTCGGTTGTTCCGATACCACGCTAGAGATCAAGGACAGAGTTGTTCGAGGGTGATGCTTTGCAGCGTATCCGTCCGGCCAACTCACCTTCCGAACTCCAGCATTAAGGACGATGGTGTCCGCGTATTTTTAAGCGGACGCGATAGCCCTTATCGCCGGGATTTCCATGCGCCAACGAAGCTCTTACCCCAAACCGTTCAAGGCCCAGGTTGTTCAGGAGTGCCTGCAACCCGGTGCGACCGTTTCCAGCGTTGCCATCCGCCACGGCATCAATGCCAACGTCATTCGCAAGTGGCTACCGCTTTATCGAGATCAACTGCCAGCGGCGTTGCCGGCGTTCGTTCCTGCGAGAGTTACGCCAAAACGACCAGTTGAACCAGCTGTGATTATCGAGCTACCGCTGGGCGAGCAATCGATCACAGTGAAATGGCCAGCTTCCGATCCTGAAGGATGCGCCCGCTTTGTCCGGGGGCTCGCCCAGTGATCCGTATCGATAGTATCTGGCTCGCCACCGAACCCATGGATATGCGCGCGGGCACTGAAACCGCGTTGGCCCGCGTGGTGGCGGTGTTCGGTGCGGCGAAGCCGCACTGCGCCTATCTGTTCGCCAATCGCCGCGCCAACCGCATGAAAGTCCTGGTGCATGACGGCGTGGGTATCTGGCTGGCCGCGCGGCGATTGAACCAGGGCAAGTTTCACTGGCCAGGCATCCGCCACGGCTCGGAAGTTGAACTCGACACCGAGCAACTTCAGGCGTTGGTACTGGGGCTGCCCTGGCAGCGGGTCGGTGCGGGCGGCGCGATCACAGTGCTGTAGCACCGGCTATTAGCCCATCGGTGTATCTGCGCAGAGCGTCTGCTCTGGCACAATCAGCAGCATGAACTCCTCGCCCAATCTCGACCAACTGACAGCTGAGCAACTGCGCACACTGGCCGCGCAGTTGCTGACGCAGGTCGACGTGATGGGCAAGAAAATCCACCGTGATCAAACCATCATTGAGCAGCTCACACACGAAATCGCTTGGTACAAACGGCACAAGTTTGCCAAGCGTAGCGAGCAACTGAGCCCTGACCAGGGTAGCTTGCTGGACGACCTGCTCGACACTGACATCGCCGCCATCGAGGCGGAGCTGAAAGCTGTCAATCCCCCGGTTGCTCCAGCCGAACCCCGCCAACAGCCCAAGCGCACACCGCTGCCGGCACAATTTCCGCGCACCGTGATCCGCCACGAACCGGAGAACACCCAATGCGCCTGCGGCTGCCAGCTGCAACGCATCGGTGAAGGCTGAATCGCCCCAGGTTTTCTAGACACTCTCCAAGCTCTGGAAATAGCGCTTTTCAAACTCCACTGGCGATAGCTGCATAGCGCTGCTGTGCCGGCGCTTGGGGTTATAAAACATCTCGATGTAATCGAACACATCACTGCGGGCTTCTTCGCGGGTGCCGTAGGTTTTCCGTCGGATGCGTTCCCGCTTCAGCAACTGGAAAAAGCTTTCCGCGACCGCGTTGTCGTGGCAGTTGCCGCGTCGACTCATGCTGCTGATCAGGTTGTTGGCCTTGAGGAAACTCTGCCAGTCCGAGCTGCTGAACTGGCTGCCCTGGTCGGAGTGGATCATCACTTCCTGCTTGGGCTTTCGCCGCCACACCGCCATCAACAGGGCATCAATGGCCAGGTCGCTGCACATCCGTGGCTTCATCGACCAGCCAATCACTTGGCGCGAAAACAGATCCAGTACCACCGCCAAGTACAACCAACCCTCATAGGTGCGGATGTAAGTGATGTCGGTGACCCAGACCTTGTTCGGTTCACTGACGTTGAACTTCCGCTCCAGACGGTTGGGCGAGGTCACAGTCGGCTTGCCACCATAGTACCCGGGGCGCCGACGATAACCGGTCTGCGAGCGCAGTCCCTCTCCCCGCATCAGGCGAGCCACGCGGTGCCGACCACAAGACTCGCCCAGCTCACGCAGGTCGTCGTGGATCTTGCGGTAGCCGTAGACCCCGCCGCTTTCCAACCAGGCATGCTTGATCAATCCGAGCAGACGCTGATCCTCCTTGGCGCGTGCAGATTTCGGCTCGGCCAGCCAGGCGTAGTAACCGCTGGGATGTACCTGGAGGGTCTGGCAGAGGCGCCGCACCGGGTACTCCACCGACAGCTTGCTGATAACGGCGTACTTCAGCCGGACTCCTTGGCAAAGTACGCGGCGGCCTTTTTTAGGATGTCTCGCTCTTCGGTCACTCGCTTGAGTTCAGCGCGCAAACGACGCAGTTCGGCTTGCTGATCATCTACCTGCTGCCGCTGTACTTGGGGCTTGCTGTAGCGCTTTACCCAGGCGTACAGGCTATGTGCGGACACACCTACTCACCTCGGGGGAGTATGGAGAGAGATGGCATCGGAACACCTAAAACGATACTGTATGAACAAACAGTATTTGAGATGATCCGACGCCGGTCAATCAGAACCGGAAGAGACGCCGACAGGTGGAGTGGACGGTCTCAGTCCTCGACCAACTCAGCGCGGCTGATCTGGATCTGCTTCGGCGCCTCGATGCCCACGCGGATATGCCCGTTGTGCTGACCTCGATGCATGTGGATGGTGATGCCATCGCGCAGTAGCAGCGCGAGTAGTTTCTCAGTGTCGACGCCGGGGTCGATGGTGAGGCGGATGGTCTCGCCTTCGCGGCGAGTGACGGTCAGAAATCCCATGGCGAAATCCTTTTCCGGTTGGGGAATGTGCGTCCTGCGCGAGCAGTCTAGAACAGGAAGACGAGCACCAAATGTGCAGCTGCGCGCAGCTCGAGGAGGTAGTCGATGTGCGGAGGTGTTGAGGCCCGCGAGGCTGAGAAGGTCTGGAAAATCTACTTCCCCAATCCCAAGGCAGCCCTACCAGTGCTTCTGGAAGGCTCCGGCCAGCTCGATTGGATTCAGTGGGGCCGGCGCAAGGAAGAGCCTGGCGAAGGTCCACCTGGTGGCTGGGCAAGGCTCAGCACTGTGCAGGCCGGCGGGTGGGCCAAGTATCGGCCGCGGCAAGGGCTGGCAATGGTGCAGCGCTTCATGGAGAAGGACGGTCATCCGGGCGACAAGAACCGACAGTCCCACTGGTTCGATGTGCCGGAGGGCTCCGCTTTGGAGTGCTTGGTCATTGGGGAGGGCGAGCAGCGCCGGGTGTATATCGTGACTACCAACGCACCGGCTGAGTACACCTGGATTCATGATCGATGGCCGCTTCTCGCAGGTAGCTGCTAGCCCTTGGGTATCGCTCCGAGCGACAAGGTGACTGGGCAGTCAGTGACATTATGAATTTTCGCATAATTCCACATAATTCTCATGATGAGGCTTCGATTGCCAGGACTCCTGGCTTGCGCGGTGATTAATTGTCGATTCTCCTGGTTATGCGCTCGTTCCTGTCCTCCTGCGACTTTATAGAGAATTATTCCAGGGCGATAATTATTGGCCTGGAATAATTCTCTATAAAAGGCTGGGGCAACCGGTTGATCACCTATCGGCCTTGCCCATGGCGGATCATGTTGTGTGGAGAGAGCTAATGCGGGGCGATGCCACGCGGCAGCTACCGGCTGTCGGTTAAAGCTGAGATTGTCCCTTCTCGATTTCGCCGAGTACTCTATCGCCCCTTGCAACGGCTCGAGCTCGATTAATCTGAGCGTCTCTAGTGAGAGCAGGATCACTGAAGGCTCAGCCGTTGAGCGCATCAGCTATAGTCGCCTAAAGGCAGTTGGTCAGGAGACTCACTTCCGAATGAATCCGTCTGACAAGCTGGGCGACCATTTAGAACATTGGAGATTGGGATGACAAAGCCTGTTGCCGTCGCAAACTGGTTTGTGAACAACCTAAGCGACCATGCGGCTGGCGAGGTCGTAACGCATCTGCAGGTGCAGAAGCTTCTCTACTTCGCGCAAGCTTGGCATTTGATGGCCTTAGATCGGCCATTGTTTGATGAAGACATGCAAGCATGGCCTCATGGTCCGGTAGTACCTTCCGTTTGGCACGAATTTAAGCGCTACGGCTGGCAACCGATCGTACCTGGTGGCGCATCCGAAGGTATTGATGCGGACTCTCTTAATATATTGGAGCAGGTTCGCGATGCTTACGGCTCATTTGCTGCCAAGAAGCTTGAAGCTATGACTCACTCCGAGCGTCCTTGGATCAGCGCCCGCGGCGGCCGCGACCCTGAGGAGCGTTGCGAGGAAGTGATTTCAAAGGACTCAATTCTTAGCTTCTATAAGGAGGTTTACGGGGAGTTGGAAGATGGTGAAGAAACTACCCAAGGATAAAATACACCAGCAAGCACAGTCCGCTAGCAAGCTATCTCCCATTGAAGAGAAAGTCTTTTCTCTTAATAACACAATGAACGGCGGCTCGGCTGACAATGAAAACCCATTTGTCACACTAAAATATTTTTGCAACGCCTTTGAGTGCTTTTCTGCATGGGAGAAAGATGAGCTCAAAAGTTTCAGCGACTTTATTTCTGCGCTTCGCGATCGAACCTGGCGCCAGGTTTTAGAAACCAGCGGGAAAGGCGATAACAAAGCCGGTTTAGCCTATACGCAGTACGATATAGCCACTATAAAAAATGGCGCCGAAGAACATCTGAAGAGAGTGCGAAAGCAGATCGGAGACGACATCACATTCTTCGAACTACGAGTGAACCAAAAAATGCGCGTTCATGGTTTTCGAGCAAAAGCCGCATTCTTTTTAGTTCTACTGGATCGCGAGCATCGAGTTTTTCCTTCCTGAGCCAAACCGCCAAGTGGCAGGTTTTCTCTACCACGCTTTCTCTAAGCGTAGAGTTCTATCGGTATAGCATTCGTTCTGACCAACCGCCGCTCGCAGCAGCTAGTAAAAAGCCAGGCAATACCTGGCTTTTTCATCCAACGAGATAGGCCCTACTGCAACCAGCCTTGAACCTTCGCAGCCCCGTACTTGTCTTTCCAAGCCTTCAGCACTTTATTGTTGCCGCCTTTGGTTTCTACAATCTCGCCAGTTTCTTCGTTTTTGTAAACTTTGAGCTGGCGCTGACGGCGGTTTCCTCTAGTGGTAGGAACAGGTGTTGCTCCAAGAGAGCAGGCCTGCGGATCGAGCAGAGCAATGATTCCCTTCAGGCCAAATCCATATTCAGCCATCAATTCGCGAAGCTTCTCCTCAAACTCAATCTCTCGCTTAAGTCCATCGTCATTTTTCAGCTCATTTAGCTGTTTAAGTTGGGCGGCGAGTTGGGCTTCAAGTGCCTTGAATTCAGCAAGTTTGGACATACATCGGCCTTTTCTAAGGAATGGCTGGGGAGCACCACTCTACTTGGAGGCTGGTTTTGGTGAAAGATGTCATAAGGTCAGACCTAGCGTTGCCGCCAAGAGCCATCCCGCGAGAGCGCTCGAGGAGTTCAGAAAAGGCGTTGCCAGTCCCTGTTAGCGAGCTCTCTACACACTTCAGGGGCGCCACCAAAGCATCGCCTCGATACGCTCATCATTTGCGCCACGGAGTGGTATGTGACCGGTAATCCATCCTGGTTCAGAAGCACACCATTTGCGCCTGTCAAAAGAGCATGGCCGGCTACGACATCATGCGCGCCCACCGATACAAGGGACGCACCTGCGATTGCATCACCGACGGCAACTCGTGCTAACCGATAGGCAATGCTTGGCATGGGACAACAATTAGCGGGCGAACATAACTCTGCATTCAGGTCAGCTTTACTACCTGCAGCTGTACTCATCAGAACCTGGCTACCAGACGTTAGTGGCCCACGTTGCAACCCTGAAAGAACTTCCTCCCCATTGCGAATGACGCGGGAGCATCCTTCCGCCCAAGCAATGCAATCAGGACCACGGTCGACCGTGATCGGCGCATAGACCACGCCAAGAACCGGCCTAGAACCACGCAGTAGCCCGACAGAAATAGCTGATCCCTGTCGCCCGAGCAGGAAATCTCTAGTCCCGTCGTTGGGATCAACAACCCAACAGTATTCATGCCCAGAAAGGTGATAGCCGGTTTCCTCTCCCCAGAAATCGCAGCCCAGCAGTTCAAGCAAGCTTTTGCGTAGAAGTACTTCGATCTCTGTGTCCACGCTTGCTTTATCCCCCGAGCCCCTGGGCCCACCTGAGCGCTTCCACTCAGCAGCCAGCAGTTTGCCAGCCAACTGCACGCACTTGGTAACTGGGGCTAGTAACTCGACGCAGCTCATACAAGCCTCCAAAAGCAAGAAGTTAGTGCCCCACAAGCCTCAGATGAAGACTTAGAAAAGCGCTAACAACTGATAGTGATAGCGCTGTGAGAAACTCAGTCGGTAGAGCGAAGTGGAATCGGAGTCGCTCGGGGAAAGCCCCAACGAGAACCCGCAAATTGATGGCGCAGCATCATCGCTCGACGGGCACCTCAACTCGTAGCTTGGTGCCAGCTCGCTGATCAGATCTTCGACTATGTCAGGCGGAGCATGCACCCGACTGAGAATGGCTAAATCTTCGGGCAGGTCATCAGCCACTCGTTGAGAGAACCCTTCAAGGGTCGACTCTGCCAACACATACAACCAAGCCTGGTCATCAGCCGCTCCAGTTCGACGCAAAACACGCCCTAACACCTGGCGGTAATGCAACTCCGTGCGAATACGGCTGAGGTAGCAACAAACCTGCAATCGGGGGATATCTGTCCCTTCGCTGATCATCCCCACAGCTACGATCCAACGAGAAGCGCCATGCCTGAACTCGTTAATTCCATCCTGAGCACGTTTATCTCTGTTGGTCACGATTCGGCATGATTCACCCCTAGCCTCAAGTGCCAGCGCTACTTGGTGCGCATGCTCAACATCAGTGGCAACCACCAGACCGCCTGCATCCGGCTTAACCTTTCTGAGGTCATCGAGTTTTGCGATCGCAAGACCGAGCATCTGACTGATGATTTCAGGGTTCCGAAGCAGCTCCTCATAGGAAACCGGGGACTCACAGAGCAACTGATTAAAACTAGGGAAAAGTCGTACTGGGTTGTCACCACTGGACTCCTCCGTCAGCTTCACAGAGTGATTGTCCAGCAGCACGATGCGAGGGGCGCGACAAACATTATCTGAAATGGCCTCGCGGAGCCCGTAGCGGTAGTCGCAGACTAATCGACCTTCTGCTGTCGAATAGCGAGCCAGTGCAATGCCCTTATCATCGGAACGCCAAGGCGTCCCTGAGAGCGCCAAGGTGAAGGCTGCCTGATCCTGGACGTTCTGGATGATTTGCTGGCCCCAAGCATTGCTCAGAAGGAGATCATGACCGGCGCAATGATGAATCTCATCGAAAATAGCCAACACTCGATAGTTTTCTAGGAGCGCCCAGAAAGCTTCATCCTGGTAGTCCATTGCCTGATAGGTACAAGCAGCTCCCACAGCACCAATGAGACCATCAAGGCGCCTACCCAAGACCTTGGAAAAGGTAGATCGGAAACCTTCGACGACTTGGCACGAGGGTGCGAAACAGAGCACAAGATCGATCTTGTCCAGCTGGAGCAAGCGATTGGCAAGCTCTGCAGCCATCCAAGTCTTTCCAGCCCCAGGCGTAGCCTGACAGAAGAAGTGCGGCGCAACAGCGTACCGTTCTAGGGCAGCATCAATGCATCGACGCTGCCATTCTCTTAGCGTCGACTTCATGCTTTGGGTGCGAAGGTCTTTAGAGTTTTCTCGACCGCTCGAAGGTGCCCAAGAAGCCGAGAGCTTCGATCTCGCGCGTCGAAATATTCCACTTCAACCCTAGGCTTTAGGTGGGGCATGTCATCAAGGAGTTGCTTGTACCGCTCCGTTTCGCCCATCGACGTCAGAAAGTCGAGGCGAATTTCCTTCTGCAGTGATTCCAAATGCTCTAGTACGTCTGCCTCCGTGACGGAAGGGGACACCGAAGCTGAACTCCCAACCTGTGGTAACTCCAGCAGTGGAGGAGAAGTCGAAGTGAATCTGCCATCCACAAGCTCAAGATCAAGACCTGAAGGGATTGGTCCTAGATGGTAGACCTGACCGCGCTTTCGTCGCACTTCGTCGTAGGTAACCCAGCCCACGCGCAGCATCCGTCGAATCTGCTCATACACGTAATAACGAACTTCCGTGATGTCAAAGCTCACGCTGCCTAAGCACTGGGCGTAGGCGTCACGCAGATCACGAGTCGTAAATTTCGCGAACCTATCCTGCTGCAGCAGCTGGTACAGCCGACTATCGAAAGTGAATGAATCCGATTTCATGCGGGTACCTGGAACGGGTCGCGCGGAACAGCCGAAAATACGGATTATAGTCCGTGGCCGAATAGTCCGCAAACACAGGATAGTGCCGGCTCACAAGAGCCGAGGCGGCCATGGGTCAGCTTGCGATCGCATTGGGCAAGTCAATCCGAGCACATAGGAAAGCCAAGGGCATTCCACAGGATGCCCTAGCGTTGGCATGCAAAATTGATCGGAGCTACATGGGACGTATCGAGCGAGGCGAGGTAAACCTCACTGTTGAAAAGCTGTACAAAATTGCAGAAATACTTCAGTGCGAGCCAGCGGCACTACTTCCCGCAGTCTTCTGACTCACCACCTAACGCCCTACAGTGAGCCTATTAGGTTTCCTTTGATGGAAGCTTGATCACCTTGGCTGCTTTGCCTGCTTTCCTGAACAGCGGGGTCTCCTCCAAGAACTCAGCAGGGTCGATATTCTTTCTCCTAGCAATCATCGAGGCGTAGAGCACTCTTTCCCGCTCCCTGCTCAGCTGCCGGGTTAATTCTTCGACCTGCGCCTTCAGCTTAACGATCTGTTGGTCGTATTCGCGGATCCTGGCAGTTTCCAAAGAAACTACCTGATCAAAGTACTGCTCTCCTCCTGCGTAGTTCTTTGTCAGGCTTTTAACACGCTGAAACTCGCGGACAAAATCCTTGTTTCGCCAGAGAGTAGGCTTGGATATACCGCATTTCTCCACCATGTAATTCCAGCAGAAGAGCTCTGGTGAAATCAATTGCCTCTCAAACTGCTGGAGAGTAGAGAAAGCAACATCCCATTGATTAGCAGATATAGTCACTATCAAGTCGCCCCGCACTGAAAGACACAGTCACTCGGGATAGAACCCTCATGAACAAATGGTTGATAGTCTTGACTTTGTTCAACCTGCTCCTGAGTGAGAACAATATCAGAACGATCCAGTATGTAACTTGCATTTCTGAAAACCGTCATTTGATGCTCAATATGCATCTCAACAGACTCAACCGGAACGTCCGGCCTATTAATTGCTTCGAATAACCTGGAAAGCTCATTCTCTGCGCGACTGCGCTCCGCCTCGATCTGCTTTACTTGTATTGGATCAGACATATCCACTACAAATTCCCGACAACCTTTCCCAGCATTTCCGGTTAAGCATTTTAGGTGAAACTCACAGGGCTTGAGGTTGATGTCGCGAAAACAATGACCGAGGGGGCCATAATGAACAGTTTGCAGAGTGTTGTTGAGGTAGCCTTGGATATGCTCATCTGAAACATTAGTCCCAGACCAAGACTTGACCTTATTGGCTAGCTCACCAATGAACCTAGACTGCTCAGAGAGCATCAATTCACTTACTTTAGCGGCCCGCTCTCGTGGAGTCTGATGATCATAATGATCGCCTTGACTGTCAGTTCTACCCATCCATTTATTCACGATACTTGCAGCTAAGCCCGCGCGAAAAAGAGAATTGGTTTGCCAATGCCTTCCCTTGTGGCTTTGAAAAGACTTAATCAGCTTCTCATCTGCAGCAATGCCATAGCGGAAGAACGCCGAGCGGGCAATATTGGTCGGCTTTATTACATGCAGTACAGCATGATAATCAAAGATGGAAGGTAAGTATTCATTATACACGCCACCCAGAGAGGCCGGAACCAAGAACAGGTAATCAGATACCTGCTGATTTATTCCAAAGGATGCAGAGCTTATTTGCATCCCATCCGCCAAGAATTCTTCCTTAATATCCTCAACTAGCGCCGCAGAAACTCTAGAGTTAATTGAAACAAAAGAGCTCTCCACAGCATCAATAATACTGCTTTGATCAATTAGAAAGCCATACGCAGCACGATATCTAAGCTCTGATGGCAGAGGTGATGGTCTATAGAAATTTTTTCGCGCACTAGAAAGCTTTAAAAATGAGTAAAAGCTTCTCTCTGAATCGAGTGCCACTGAGGTCAGTGTCTTCTGGTTAAAAAACTCAGGGAATAACTGCTCAGCATCAAGCACAGGAATGTACTTGGCTTTATCATATCCGCCACCCACAACCGTACGCACTGCAAGTAGGGCGTCCGCGCGACTTAGATAGACAGTTCGACGCCCGTGTAAAGAGGGCTCCCCGGTGAATGCAAAACATTCAAAGGATGACATGATCCAGAGTTTCAATTTATCTTTGAATGCGAAACGATCTTTAGACCCGTTCTTAGCCGGCTGACGGCCATGGAGGATTTCGAAAACCTCATCGTAAAGCAAAAAGCCGCGCCTTAACTCGACAAGCTCTTTGATGCGCTTCTTAAGATCCCTACCTTGCACATAGTGAGCGCATTTTTTCTTGCCTAATGGCTTAGAAATCAAATTGAAGCCATTGGCTCTATAGAATTTCAGAAGCGAAGCAGCAGACGTAGAACTCGAAGCAACTGGTAGATATTCAGCAAGATTCTTCAGCTCAATCATTTCATCGTCTGAAACGCTTTTCAAAAGATGCAGACGAGATTTTGTGTCGGCGACATTCGAGCGGACCTTGCAGTGCAACCTCTCGAGAGCGTTCTGCACTTCGGACTCAATTTTATTTGCTCTTGCGTGGAATCGCTCTTTCAACTCGTCAGCAAAGGAGCCGTTCTCAATGCTCAAAGCCCGAGCTCTGTAGGGCTGGCAAATATTATTGATGCTATCAACCGCATCGCTGAATGCAGACCGCCATATGGTAGGGACATATCTAGCAATGGGCTCAGACCCTTTTTCGGTCCAGACCCGGCAATACATTTCTCCGCCTATCTCAACCAAACAATTTTTGGGGAGACGAAGAATTTCACCTATTCTCAGACCCAATCCAAACTGAAAGACCTGAGTTAAAACTGCAAGATAATCAATTTGCGCTCTAAGGCTCCCATCCCACTGCGTCTTGATAGCCCATTTTAACGCGATTATTGCCTTAATAAGCTCTGGAAGGGGCAGTTTGTCACCAGCCTCCAAGCGGCCATATTTATCTCTCTCCTCAAGGTCGTGTGCACCAATCAGATCGAAGTTCTGCGGTGCCAACCCGGAGTCGAATAAGAAACGAACAAAGTAGTTAATCGCTCTACAAGGACCTGCGGGATATTTGTACCTCGACTGCAAAAAGCCAAAGGTGCGAAAGTAATAGTCCTGATCTAGGTCTACCAGGGAAGTGGAGCCTTGCGATACGAAATTTTTAATGGGTGAAATCAAATCGCGCACGCGCGAGAAAGAAACTTGCTTGCTTGAGGCTCGTCTTTCCCATAAATAATTTACAATAAAGACCTTATTCAATAGCGTCAGCTCTTGGCTGCATGAGCCTCTAGCAAATAAGTTTAATTTTTCCCGCCCCTTATATCTCCAAACATCCTCCTGCCAGGTAGAGCCTTTAAAGACAACAAGCTTTGAAAATTGCACCTCAGCACTGCTTGCAAGTTTCTTTAGCTTTAGCAGCAACTCTTCATGCAGGATATCTCTAACCACTTTAACCTGCATTAGAATTCCTTAGAATTAATCAGCAAAACTTCATTGCCTTCTGAATACGCTATGGCGGCATGACAACCGGCAATTGCCTGGTCAATTACTGACACGACATTGGCTGTACTAATCATAAGTAATTGTTCCTTTCTCTCTATTAGTCCCTCCAATGCGGCCTCATGCGCTACAGTACTTTTGTTCGGACAAAATCTACTGCAGGAGTAGCAAGTAATGGCTGGCTCCTCAAAGCAAATCGACTTTGATGCACACTTCCCAATAACATTGAAATTTCTGGGCTCACAAACCTGGCTATATACATTACCCTTGAGCTCACCTTCCTTCATCCATGCAGCCGTAAAGTGTTTCTGCTCAATGCGGTTCAGCGTCGCAGCCTCAAGAATTTCCCACATTTCGTGAGTAAAGCGAAAATAATGCTTAATACTACTTGTGCCTTCATGATCCAAAAGATCAGCTACTTCTTCAGGGGTGCAACCAGACATAACAGCCTGGGTCCCTACCGTGTATCGAAATCTATAAGCACACAAGTTGAATCTCTTACCGGTTCTAGGCGACAGAGGCAGTCTATGCTCATTACCCCAAAGCATATAATTAATTCGGCATGAAGATTTATGATACTGCACGGACATCTTCGCTTCATCCGCGAAATAATCACTCGAAATTCTCTCGTCATCTTCCCAATAGTGACTCCCTCGGGAATTACCGTCGGCCTCTAGATCTATAGCCTTAGGCGAAATAAATATGGGTAACTCCCCAGGATCGAAACCAATCGGGGTATCGGAAGAATTAATATAAAATTCTAGTAGATTGGCTGTTCTTTCTGAGAGAAGCCTGGAGCTGAACTTACTTCTTCTTTTAGCAGATCGCTGTTTCACACGCGGAACGTTCAAGTATCGAACGCCAGTTACAACGTCTTTGATGAAGTCTTTTCGCTTCAGCATAGAAAGCTGAATAGGCCTCAAGCCGAAACACAAACAGAGGTCCAAGATCAGACGAAAAGCTAGCGGGAGCGATTCGTTGTCTACTTGAGCAGATAGTATGGTGATCTCTTCTTTGCTAAATGGACCTCTTTCCTCATCCATCATAAAGAGAGACAAATACGAATTTTTTCTTCCCGAGTAGTCACGAAGCCTCATAAAATCTTCGTACTTATCTAGACACAACCATTCATATTCATGCAAGAGAGCGAACCGCAAGAATTCTTTGCAAGTCGAAATAAACTGCTGCCTATGTCTTCCGTTTAACGCAGAAACCTCATCAAGGAAGTCATTTAGACTAGTCCCTCTAGTCAACTCTTTAGCAAGCCTGTCGATGAATTTGAATTTATGCCGGACAGTTGAAGAAAGATTCCGCTCTAAAATATATCGCAAATAGCTTGCAACGATTCCCTTTAAGTCATAATCCAGATAATTTATATACTCAGACCTGAGATATGTGAACTCACTAGTATCATCGGGAACTATTATTACGTTTCGAAAGTCACCCTTAGAATCAAGTAGCTCAACTCGGTAACCTAGACGACTGCTTACGAATCTCTCATTCTCTTGGATATCTGAAATAATTTCAGCAGTAGGTGAAAGGCGTACATCCTTAGCTGAAATCATTGCTTATTTTCCTGCGAACGAAGTATCTCCTCCTGTAGAAGAACTTGCAGGCCTGCAACTTTGGCTTGTATTGACCCTCTAGAATAACGGTCAGGCATATCACTGTTTCTAGCCCAGCCTCCCGCTGCCTCCTGAATAGGCGCCTTCATTATCTTGCGGCTTAATCCACTAGCTCCTTTGAATTTCTTATCCAGCGCTTGATTCAGAAGATCATGAAATGTGTTACGTAGGCGGTGGGGGCTTAACAATCCAGAAAACTCAGGGTGCCGCAGGATAAGTTCATTCAATATCGAGTTTGGCGTTTGGACCGACAATGGATTTCCATCACGGCATGAAAGAAATAAATAGCTAGATCTCTGCCAGCCTTCGAACTCTTTTCTTACATGGACTATGTAATGCTCAATCAGGGATGCGAAATCATCGTGTAACTCAACTTGCCGACCATAGGTTTTTACGGACGGAGACTCTGCGCGCGGATAGTTGATTACATCAGTGTTCTTCAATATATCGAAATACTTCCTCCTACCCGTAAGCTGAAAATCGTTCAGCTTTAATAGTAGCGTCTCACCCTTTCTATTCCCCGCAAGCATCAGAAGCAGCAGAAATATATAGTTCCGCCACTTCACCTTTGACGACTTCCAAGGATTACTCTTATTACTATAATCAGGGTCGATGATAGTTATGAACTTCACCTGCAGCTCAGGAGTAAGGCCAATCTTGTCTTTCCTGTCGCCCTTGTAAGGAGACTTAAGGTACAGCTTAAATCCTGCGTCCATTCGTTCATATAAACGCTTTGCTGCCTTTAGCTGCTGTATATTTCGCGAATATTGCCCCTCGTAAAAGAGCCAAAGGTATTCTAAAAATTTTCTTGCTCCCCGCATTCTAGCGCTATACCAGTTCTCGCCCACTCGCTCCCCGGATTGTAGGCCGTATCCACAATATGAGGAGAATGACTCAATCTCACCGATAGTGAACGGCACAAGATCCACTATCCGCTGAATCAAATTAATATTCTTGCTCTCGCAGAACCTATACAGGGCCAGAATTGAATTCTGGTCCACCCTTATTGTGTTAGGTTTCGCACCATTATCGAATCGTTGTAGTGCATATGCTCCGGCAAATAGATCAATTTGATCGTTTTCAGCCACGAGCTGGAGTTTGAGCCCACCTAACTTAGTGAACTCAACTTGGACTAATGAATATCGAGAGGGCTTCAAATGACACACCGCACAAGAACGAGCGCGGCAGCCTAGAGGCAGCTAGATGAGGAGTCAATAATGAAACGAATTAACAGCTATACGATCATTTTTTCCGAGATGAAAAAAATGAAACACGTTTCAAGCCGCTGTAGAGAATGCATAAAATGAAAAGCCCCGACTAGCGGGGCTTACAGAGAGTTATCCACAGAAAATGAGATAATCTCTATTTAATTCACCGCATCCTTCAGGGACTTGCCCGGCTTGAAGGCGACGGTGTTGCTGGCCTTGATCTTGACCGGTTGGCCGGTCTGGGGGTTCTTGCCCGTACGAGCACCGCGGTGGCGCTGCAGGAAGGTGCCGAAACCGACCAGGGTCACGCTGTCCTTGCGGTTCAGCGCACTGGTGATTTCTTCGAGAACGGCGTTGAGTACACGATTGGCCTGATCCTTGGTGAGATCGGCCTTTTCGGCGATGGCGGCGGCGAGTTCCGGTTTACGCATAGATGCCTCTTTGACGGTTTGTTGTTTTTGTGTCCGCGCTGTCCATCCAGAACAGCGCCCAAGGCGCCGCAACAGCTCTGCGCTGCGGCAGACCAGAGGGAGGATGGCATGCCGCAAAGGGCCGCGCCAGTGTTGTCCGACAGTTTTGGACGCGAACCCGATGACTATTCCGACAGAAGGCCGGCCATTCACGCCAGCAAGGGAGGCAGTTCACGGTTCAGGGCCAGCTTCTCCTGAACCGCCGCGCCGGTCAGCGCGTAGCCCAGCAGACGGCCGCTGGTGTCGCGGCACAGGGCCTTGATATCGGCGCCCGCGCCTTCCACGGTCCAGGCGCCTTCCAGGCCACGGGGCGGTGGCGAGACCACCAGCGGGCAGGCGGGTGTCTTCACCGTCACCGGCATCGGTCCGTAGCTGACGGCGGTGGCGTTGCCCGCCAGGGTTTGTGCCAGGGCCCGGGCGCAGGCCATCAGTGGCATCACGTAGAGCAGGTTGATGCCATCCACCTCGGCGCAATCGCCCAGGGCGTAGATGTTGGCGTGGGAGGTCTTCAGGTGGCGGTCCACCATCACCCCGCGGTTGACGTCCAGCCCGGCCGCCGCTGCCAGGGCGGTGCGCGGCCGCAGGCCGACCGCCGAGATCACCAGGTCGCAGGCGATGCGGGTGCCGTCGGAAAGGTGCGCGTCCAGCCCACCATCGGCGTGGTTGAGGCTGGCCAGCACCGGGCCGAGGTGGAAGCGCACGCCCAGCCCTTCGAGGCCGGCCTGCACCGCCGCGGCCGCCGCCGGGTGCAGCAGGCCGGGCATCACCTGCTCGCAGGGCGCCACCAGTTCCACTTCATAGCCGCCCAGGGTCAGGTCGTTGGCGAATTCGCAGCCGATCAGGCCGGCGCCGAGGACCAGCACGCGCTTCTTGCCCGCCGCCGCGTTGCGGAAGCGCGCGTAGTCCTCGAGGTCGTTGATCGGGAACACCGCGTCCCCGGCGTCGCCCTCCACCGGCACGCGGATGACCTCGGCGCCCCAGGCCAGCACCAGGTCGCGGTATTCCACCGCCTCCTCGCCTATCCACAGGCGGCGGTGGCCCGGGTCGATACCGGTGATGCGGGTGTGGGTGCGGATCTCGGCCTTCAGCTGGTCGGCCATGGCGCCGGCTTCGGCCATCGCCAGGCCGTCGGCGTCCTTGTTCTTGCCGAAGCCGGTGGACAGCATCGGCTTGGAGTAGGAGCGACCATCGTCGGCGCTGATCAGCAACAGCGGCGTCTCGCCGTCCAGCTTGCGGAACTCCTTGGCCAGGTTGTAGCCGGCCAGGCCGGTCCCGACGATCACCACGGGTGCACTCATCTCTCACTCCTCAGCTGCAAAACGACGCGACGGCCCAGGGGCCGTCGCTGAATATCGGGGGGATGTCGCGGATCAGGCGATCTCGATCATCTCGAAGTCGATCTTGCCCACGCCACAGTCGGGGCAGACCCAGTCCGGCGGGATGTCTTCCCAGCGCGTGCCCGGGGCGATGCCCTCGTCCGGCAGGCCCAGGGCCTCGTCATAGATGAAGCCGCAAACCACGCATTGCCACTTGCGCATGAGCACCTCCTCCAGGCGAAAAACGTTGAGACCCTACTCCAATTGCCAACCCCTCGCCAAGGCTTGGCGCGGCCCGCCCGACGGAGGTTGGGCTCAGATCGCGGTGAGGAACGACACCCCGTAGACACCGATGAACCCGGGGCCTTCGCGGTGGGGCAGGCCCGCCACCTGGTCGCCCTGGTCGACGTTCAGCACCCGCTCCACGCGATGCCGGTGCAGATTGGCGAGCAGCCGACGCGCCGGCAGTACCGGCTCGTCCTGCGCTCCATACAGCTCGCGGTGCAACGCCGGCAGGCGGTACCAGGGCAGGGTCGGCTTCTCGTGGTGGGCGTTGTGGTAGCCGAAGTTGAGCACCAGCAGGTTGAGCAACGGCGAATGGCCGAACGGATTGGAAAAGGTGTTGCGCTGCTCATACGCCGCATCGGGGCGAGCGCCGGCCGGCTGGTCCAGGCCGATCACCACCTCGTAGGTGTGCTGGTGCATGTCCATCAGGCGCATCACCCAGAGGAACAACAGGTAGGCCAGGCCGTAGCCCAGCAGCGCCGGCCAGGCCAGCACGCCCAGGGCGGCGAAGGCGGCCCCGCGCAGCACCAGGCAGCCCAGCACGCGGCGACGACGGGCGCGATAGCCCTCGACCAGGAAGGGGCTGGCGATCACCGAGGCATGCATCAGCAGCTCCACCGCCGGCACATGCAGCCACTCCAGCGCCTGCACCGTGCGCAACAGGGCGGGCCGCGCCAGGAGCAGGGCACGATAGTCGAAAGCGACCACGTCGGCGCGGTCGACGTGATGGCGCATGTGCTTGCGCCGGAGCCCGTCGTAGTCCCCGTAGCAGCCACCCACCAGCACGCTGAGCAGGCTGCCCAGGCGCGCATTCCATTCGCGCTGGAGGAACACCGCCTGGTGCGCACAGTCGTGGATCAGGTAGGCACCGATGACCATCCCGTGGGCCAGCGCCAGCACCCCCAGGGGCCAGCTCCAGGGTTCGGCCCGCACCATCAGCGCCAGGCCGCCGCCCCAGGCAGCGAAGGCATAGAGGGTCGCGAGCAGGGTCGGCCACAGGCCGTCGTCATGGCGCAGGCGGGGCAGGTTCATGCGTCACCTCCGATCCAGCGGCAAAAGTGCTCGCGCTCCGTGTCGCCCATCCAGCGGTTCACCTGCCACAGGTCCGCCACCGGCTGGTCGGTGAAGGGCAGGGTGTGCAGGTAGCGATCGGGACCGAATTCCGGGGTCATGCTGCTCAGGCTTGCGCCACGTCGCCGCTGGGCACGCCATACCGCCTCCCAGAAGCGCTGGTGGAACGCCAGGCAATCGGCGTACTCCGGCGCGGCTGGGTGCGGCACCTGCGGCCCCTGTGGATAACCCACCCGCCCGTGCACGTGCCGGACCTGTTCGGCCACCGCCAGCAGCAGGTCCCAGTCATCGTCCAGCAGGCGCTCGGCGACCACCACCCAGTGACTGATGTCCGCCGTCAGGCGCAGCTCCGGCAGTTGCCGCAGCAGCGTCTCGGTGACCCAGGGATTGAACATCGAGCGCCCGCGATGGGTTTCGAAGCTCAAGGGCACGCCCAGGTCCGCCTCCAGTTCGAGGGCGGCGGCGAAGAAATCGCGCTGCACCGCCAGCGGCCAGGCATCGCAACCGGCGATCACGTTACACAGCAACGGGCCCAGCGGCTGGGCGGCCCGCACCTTGCGCCGCAGGTCCGCCAGGTGCTCGGCAGGGGTCGCATGGCGATCGGGAACATAGCTGCCGCCGGTGCAGACCTCGGCGATGAAGGGCACGCCGTGCTCGCTCAACGCCTGGCCCAACGCATCACGGGCCTCGGGCGCTTCCGGCACCGCTGCTTCGAGACCGTCGAAGCCGGCCTCCAGCGCCAGCCGGGCCGCCTCATCGGGCGCTCCGTGGACCCCCCACAGGGTCTTGAATAACTTAAACTGCATCGCATTCTCCACGCCCGGGATGGGCCGATGGAGAGGCGGGAGCAACGGCCGTGCCAGCCAGGTGGCAAGCGGACAAAGCCGTTGTTTTGAATGCAAATTTGCACATTAATGGGCGAGCGGCCGGCTCGCGCCTCTTCGCGCCCCTGCACGAAGACCGTGCAAGAACATGCAAATCTGCACCATAAATACCACACCCGAGGAAGCCTCGATCCATGACCCGCCGCCACAGCCAGAGCAATCGCCGCGCCGTCGCCCAGGCGATCATCGACATGGACGAAAGCTGGATCGCCCTGTTCGCCGACCTCGGCCTGGGAGACCTCTGCTACAGCGACCTGTTCACCCACATGTGGCTGCGCCGTGACCAGTTGCTGCGCAAGACCGACCTCTACGCCTGCATGCCCAGCATCAGCCGGCGCACCGCGGTGAAATACGTGCAGCAACTGATCGACCAGGGCCTGCTGGAGGAAACCGGTTCGGAAGATGACAGGCGGGTGCGCCAGGTGGCCCTGACCGAGCCGGTGATCGAGCGCCTGGAGCGCTTCTACGACCAGGCCTGCGAACACTTCGCGGCACTGGCCAGGGGCTGAAGCGAAAGGTAATACGGGCCCGCCGCCTTGCACGGGGGCCCGGGGTGGATCAGCCGATCTCGATCATCTCGAAGTCCAGCTTGCCGACGCCGCAATCGGGGCACAGCCAGTCGGCCGGCACGTCTTCCCAACGGGTGCCCGGCGCGATGCCGTCGTCCGGCCAGCCCAGGGATTCGTCATAGATCAGACCACAGACCACGCATTGCCACTTTTTCATTATCGTCCTCGGCGGAACTCACGGTTTGGCGCGCAACCTATACCAAACGCGCCACAGCGCCAAGACGCCGGGCGACGGGATGAAGAGCTCCTGCGGCAAAGCGCCACCCCACGAAACGCCTCTGGCCCCGTGCTAAACTCCCGCGCCGCCCAGACCGCCAGGACCATCGTGCCAGACGCCGCCCTCGCCCATCCGCCCCGCTGGCTCAGCGCCACGCAACTGCACCCCGCGCCCCCTGCCGGGCTGCGTGACTGGCTGTTCGACCAGGGCTCGCTGACCCGTCGCCTCACCGCCCTCTCGGCCGACGCCTTCAGCGTCACCCCCCTGGTGGAGGGCTGGCAGGTGCTGCGCACCGACGAATGCACCGCCCTCGGCGTGCCGGACGGCAGCCAGGGCTGGGTCCGCGAGGTCTACCTGCGCGGCCACGGCGAAGCCTGGGTATTCGCCCGCAGCGTGGCGGCGCGCAGTGCGCTGGAGGGCTCCGGCCTCGCTCTCGGCGAGCTGGGCAGCCGCTCCCTCGGCGAGTTGCTGTTCAGCGACCGCGCCTTCGCCCGCGGCCCCATCGAAGTCACCCGATATCCCGCCGCCTGGCTGCCTGCAGAGGTACGCGCCGAGCGCCTGTGGGGGCGCCGCTCCTGTTTCCGCCGGGGTGATCTGGCGGTGCTGGTGGCCGAGATATTCCTGCCCACCCTGTGGCAGCACGCCGGCATCGAGCCCGTATAATCCGCCCACGCCCAGCGGAGACCGCCGATGTACCTCAAGCTCCTGCAATCGCTCAACCGCCTGCACCCCCGTGCCTGGGACTTCGTCCAGCTGACGCGCATGGACAAGCCCATCGGCATCTACCTGCTGCTCTGGCCGACGCTCTGGGCGCTGTGGGTCGCGGGCGAGGGCCGCCCGAGCCTGAAGAACGTCCTGGTGTTCGTCCTCGGCGTGGTGCTGATGCGCGCAGCCGGCTGCGTGATCAATGACTACGCCGACCGCCATTTCGATGGCCACGTCTCCCGCACCAAGGCCCGCCCCCTGGCCAGCGGCGCGATCAGGCCGCGCGAGGCGCTGCTGTTCTTCGCCGCGCTGGTGGCGCTCAGCTTCGGCCTGGTGCTGCTGACCAACGCCACCACCATCTGGCTGTCATTCGGCGGCCTGGCCCTGGCCGCCTGCTACCCCTTCATGAAGCGGTACACCTTCTACCCCCAGGTGGTGCTCGGCGCGGCCTTCTCCTGGGGCATGCCCATGGCCTTCACCGCCGAGACCGGCGAGCTGCCGGCGGCAGCCTGGTTGCTGTACATCGCCAACCTGCTGTGGACGGTGGCCTACGACACCTACTACGCCATGACCGACCGCGAGGACGACCTGAAGATCGGCGTCAAATCCACCGCCATCCTCTTCGGCGACGCCGACCGCATCATCATCGCCACCCTGCAGGGCCTGGCGCTCCTGTGCCTGTTGCTGGCCGGCAGCCGCTTCGAACTGGGCCTGTGCTTCCACCTCGGCCTGCTCGGCGCCGCCGCCTGCTTCGCCTGGGAGTCCTGGAGCACGCGCACGCGCGATCCGCAAGCCTGCTTCAAGGCCTTCCTGCACAACCATTGGGCGGGGATGGCGATCTTCATCGGCCTGGTGGCCGACTACGCGCTGCGCTGAACCCGCGCAGCGCGGACTCCAGGGCGAACCGGAGGCTCAGGGCCCGGCCACGTGCCAGACCTGCATCCTGCCGTCCCCGGTCCTGTCGCCGGCCTGCTTGTCCATGACTAAGGTGTAGAGCGGCTTGCCGTCATAGAGCCACTGGCTGGCGCCGTCGTCACGCCGGGCTCAGGCATTGCGCCGGTGGCCCGCTGAGCATAGTCGAGGGCGGGGCGCCGCCCGTCGATGCGAGGCGGGGCCCGGCGGCAACATCCCGATGTCATATAGCTGCAATAATTCCGTTATCTAATGCGCGCAAACCAGCTGAACAAGCGACCCGAGGCGGATACATGGTTGGCAAGAACATCCTGATAGTCGACGACGAAGCGCCCATCCGCGAAATGATCGCGGTGGCTTTGGAAATGGCCGGCTACGAGTGCCTGGAGGCCGAGAACACCCAGCAGGCGCACGCCATCATCGTCGACCGCAAACCCGACCTGATCCTTCTCGACTGGATGCTCCCCGGCACCTCCGGCATCGAGCTGGCCCGCCGCCTGAAGCGCGACGAGCTGACCGGCGACATCCCGATCATCATGCTCACCGCCAAGGGTGAGGAGGACAACAAGATCCAGGGCCTGGAGGTCGGCGCCGACGACTACATCACCAAGCCCTTCTCGCCCCGCGAGCTGGTGGCCCGCCTCAAGGCCGTGCTGCGCCGTGCCGGCCCCACCGACAGCGAAGCGCCGATCGAGATCGGCGGCCTGCTGCTGGACCCCATCAGCCACCGCGTCACCATCGACGGCAAGCCCGCCGAGATGGGCCCGACCGAGTACCGCCTGCTGCAGTTCTTCATGACCCACCAGGAGCGCGCCTACACCCGTGGCCAGCTGCTGGACCAGGTCTGGGGCGGCAACGTGTACGTCGAGGAGCGCACCGTGGACGTGCACATCCGCCGCCTGCGCAAGGCCCTGGGCGATGCCTACGAAAACCTGGTGCAGACCGTGCGCGGCACCGGTTATCGTTTTTCCACCAAGGGCTGATCCCACCGAACAAGGAAGCGACCGTTGAACCAGGACTGGCGTCGCGCCGTAATCCGCCGTTTGCTCCTCCTCCTCGTCGCCTGCCTGCTCGGCGGATTCATCACCGGCGAGTACGGCTGGGCGCTGGCCGTCGGCCTCGGTGCCTACCTCGGCTGGACCCTCAGCCAGCTCCTGCGCCTGCACAAGTGGCTCAAGGAACACAAACCCGACGAGCCGCCGCCGGACGGCTACGGCCTGTGGGGCGAAGTGTTCGACAGCATCTACCACCTGCAGCGCCGCGACCAGCGCGTGCGCGGGCGCCTGCAGGCGGTGATCGACCGCGTGCAGGAGTCCACCGCCGCCCTCAAGGACGCCGTGGTGATGCTCGACAGCGAGGGCAACCTCGACTGGTGGAACCGCGCCGCCGAGAACCTGCTGGGCCTCAAGACCCCGCAGGACAGCGGCCAGCCGGTGACCAACCTGATCCGCCACCCGCGCTTCAAGGAATACTTCGAGCAGGAAAACTACCGCGAGTCCCTCGACCTGCCCTCGCCGGTCAACGACCGCCTGCGCCTGCAGTTCCACATCACCCAGTACGGCAACCGCGAGCACCTGATGCTGGTGCGCGACGTCACCCGCATCCACCAGCTGGAACAGATGCGCAAGGACTTCGTCGCCAACGTCTCCCACGAACTGCGCACCCCGCTGACCGTGATCGCCGGCTACCTGGAGACCCTGCTGGACAACGTCGAGGACGTGAACCCGCGCTGGGCCCGCGCCCTGCAACAGATGAACTCGCAGGCCGGGCGCATGCAGAACCTGCTCAACGACCTGCTGCTGCTGGCCAAGCTCGAAGCCACCGACTACCCCTCGGACAACCAGCCGGTGGTGGTCGACGCCCTGCTGCAGAGCATCCGCAACGACGCCATCGCCCTGTCCGGCAGCCGCCAGCACAGGATCACCCTGGAAGCCGACGCCGCCTGCAGGCTGCGCGGCAGCGAGGCCGACCTGCGCAGCGCCTTCTCCAACCTGGTGTTCAACGCGGTCAAGTACACCCCCGACGGTGGCGACGTGCGCATCCGCTGGTGGAGCGACGAACAGGGCGCGCACCTGGCCGTGCAGGACTCCGGCATCGGCATCGAGGGCAAGCACCTGCCGCGCCTGACCGAGCGCTTCTACCGGGTCGACTCCAGCCGCGCCAGCAACACCGGCGGCACCGGCCTGGGCCTGGCCATCGTCAAGCACGTGCTGATCCGCCACCGTGGCCGCCTGGACATCAGCTCCGTGCTCAACCACGGCAGCACCTTCACCTGCCACTTCCCGCCCAGCCAGGTCGCGCCGCGCGCCTGAGCGCGCGCCAGGCGGCACCGGGCCCGGACAGGGCCCGGCGTCTTGCAAACTGCCGTCCCAGCCCTCACCCTTAGCTGATCATTCGCTGACCAAAGCCCCCAATGGACCCGTCCCCCGCTAGTTCACTGACTTCCTATTTCGCCGACTTCGGCCTCGTTCTGTTCGCCCTGTTCCTCGTCGTGCTCAACGGTTTCTTCGTGGCCGCCGAGTTCGCCATGGTCAAGCTGCGAGCCACCCGTGTCGAAGCCATCGCCGACAAGCACGGCTGGCGCGGCAGCATCCTGCGCACCGTGCACAACCAGCTGGACGCCTACCTCTCGGCCTGCCAGCTGGGCATCACCCTCGCCTCGCTCGGCCTCGGCTGGGTCGGCGAGCCGGCCTTCGCCCACCTGCTCGGCCCGCTGCTCGGCGCCGTCGGCATCGAGTCGGAGAAACTGGCCCACGGCATCTCCTTCTTCACCGCCTTCTTCATCATTTCCTACCTGCACATCGTGGTCGGCGAGCTGGCGCCCAAGTCCTGGGCCATCCGCAAGCCCGAGCTGCTGTCGCTGTGGACGGCGGTGCCGCTGTACCTCTTCTACTGGCTGATGTACCCGGCCATCTGGCTGCTCAACGCCAGCGCCAACGCCATCCTGCGCATCGCCGGGCAAGGTGAGCCCGGCCCGCACCACGAGCACCACTACAGCCGCGACGAGCTGAAGCTGATCCTCCACTCCAGCCGCGCCCGCGACCCCAGCGACCAGGACATGCGCGTGCTGGCCTCCGCCGTCGAGATGGGCGAGCTGGAAGTGGTCGACTGGGCCAACTCCCGCGAGGACCTGATCTACCTGGAGCACGACGCGCCGCTGGCCGACATCCTCAGCGTGATCCGCCGCCACAAGTACAGCCGCTACCCGGTGCACAACGCCCAGACCGGCGAGTTCATCGGCGTGCTGCACATCAAGGACCTGCTCCTGGCCCTCTCCGCGCTGGACAGCCTGCCCGAGTCCTTCGACCTGGCCGAACTGACCCGTCCCGTGGAGCGCGTGACAAAGCACATGCCGCTGTCGCGCCTCTTGGAACAGTTCCGCCAGGGCGGCGCGCACTTCGCCCTGGTCGAGGAGGCCGACGGCAAGGTGGTCGGCTTCCTGACCATGGAAGACGTGCTCGAAGTGCTGGTCGGCGACATCCAGGACGAACACCGCAAGACCGAGCGCGGCATCCTCGCCTACCAGCCCGGCAAGCTGCTGGTGCGCGGCGACACCCCGCTGTTCAAGGTCGAGCGCCTGCTCGGCATCGACCTCGACCACGTCGAGGCGGACACCCTCGCCGGCCTGATCTACGAAACCCTCAACCGCGTGCCCGAGGAAGAGGAAGTGCTGGAGACCGAAGGCCTGCGCATCATCGTCAAGAAGATGAAAGGCCCGAAGATCGTCCTCGCCAAGGTGGTCAGCATCGACTGACCCGCCATCCGGCAGCAAAGACGGGGCCCAAGGGCCCCGTTCTCGTTCCTGCCCACGCACTCGCCCCCTGACCGCCCTTCCCTGATCTAGAGTTCACCTGCACCCGCCGTTTCGCTTGCGCCTGGGCCCCGGCGCTGGCGTGCGATGCCGTCGGCCGCCCGTGCTGAACCCCCATCAACGCTGCGGTGTGCCACGGGTTCCGGTCATGACGGCTCATCGCCGGGCCGCGACCGGCCCCTCGCCGCAAGGAACGCGGAGTCATTCATGATCATCATCAGTTCGCGCAAGGACTTCTCCAATCCCGACCAGCTCTCCGAGACCGGCCACCTGATTCGCGAGGTGGACCTGGCCAACGACACCGTCACCGCCGTGCTGGACTTCAAGGACCTGCTGCACCTGGTCAAGGGCAAGCGCCTGCTCCTGCTGGTACACGGCTACAACAACGAGCAGTACGAGGTGTTCGACTCCTACCAGGTGATCGAGCAGCAGGCCATGGTCCACCTCGCCAATGCCTACGACATGGTGCTCGGCTACTCCTGGCCCGGCGGCGACCAGAAGCTCGACTGGTGGCAGGCGAAGAAGCGCGCCAATGCCGTGGCGCGGATGTTCCGCTTCCTGCTGGACAGCCTCGCCGGGGATGCCGGCGCCGTGGACGTGATGTCCCACAGCCTCGGCGCGCGGGTCACGCTCAAGGCCCTCAAGGGCTCGCCCGGGCGCATCGTGCGCAACTACTTCTGTACCGCGCCGGCGGTGGACAACGAATGCTTCGAGAGCGACGAGGAGTTCGCCGACGCCATCCCCTCCTGCGAGCGGGTCTACATCTTCCACTCCTCGCGGGACGAGGTGCTGCGCTTCGCCTACGCCTCCTCCGAGCGCGACCTGGCCCTGGGCCTCTACGGCCCCGAGGACAAGACCTATATCGAGGTGGCCACCCGTACGGTGTTCGTCGCCAACTGCAAGAAGGTGGTCTCCAACCATGGCGGCTACAAGCGCGCGGCGGCGGTGTACGACTACATCCAGGCCAGCTTCGCCGGTGGCCTGCAGCGCTTCGTCACCCTGTGAGAGCAGCCCGCTAGAACAGGTCCATCTGCCCGCCCGCAGGCGGCGCGGGCGGGGGCGGGACGGGGGCCGGTTCGGCCACCACCGGCTGGGCCTCGGCCAGGCGCGCGGCCAACCCGGCGGCGCGCTCGGCGCGGGTGCTCACCGCCTCGGCCAGGCGCTGCGGCAGGCCCCAGACCTCCACGCGCTGCCTGGCGCGGGTGATGCCGGTGTAGAACAGCGAGCGGCTGAGCAACGGGCTCGGCTGCTCCGGCAGCGCCAGCAGCACCTCGCGGAACTCCGACCCCTGGCTCTTGTGCACCGTCATGGCGAAGGCGCTGTCGTGGCTGGGCAACCGCGCCGGGGCGAAGGGGCGATGGCCAGCCTCGCCCTCGAAGAACACCCTCAGGCCGTGGGGCGTGGGCAGGCAGATGCCGATATCGCCATTGAACAGCCCCAGGGCGTAGTCGTTCTGCCGCACCATCACCGCGCGCCCCGGATACCAGCGCTCGCGGCTGGCGATGCCCAGGCGCCGCTTGATCCGCGCCTCCAGCGCCTCGTTGATGCCATTGACGCCCCAGGGCCCCTCGCGCTGGGCGGTGAGGGCGCGGAAGTCGGCGAAGGCGGCGAAGGCAGCCTGCGCATCACCCGTGCGCGCGGCGACGATGAAGGGCGCGTAGCCGGCGTCCAGGCGCTCCAGCAGCGGGCCTTGCAGCGGGCCGGGGTTCCAGCCGAGATCGGGACGCGCCTCGCGCAGCAGTTCCAGGGTGCCCCGCGCGTCACCCGCATTGATGCGCCGCGCCAGCTCGCCGATGCCGCTGTCGCCGGCGAAGCGGTGGCTGTGGGTCAGCAGCACCACGGCGTCGCCCAGGCGCGAGCGCGGCTGCTCCACGGGCACGCGCTGGCCGGTGATGCGCTCCAGGTCGGCACTGGCGGCGGCGTCCAGGCCACGCCCCTCGCAGAGCTCGGCGAACACCGCGCCGGCTTCCACCGCCGAGAGCTGGTCCTTGTCGCCCAGCAGCACCAGGCGGGCGCCCGGCGGCAGGGCGTCGAGCAGCTTGGCCATCAGCGCCAGGTCCACCATCGAGGCCTCGTCCACCACCAGCACGTCCAGCGGCAGGGGGTTGTCGGCGTGGTGGCGCACCTGCGGGCTGTCGCCACGGCTGCCCAGCAGGCGGTGCAGGGTGCGCGCCTCCTCGGGCAGCAGGGCCTTGATGGCATCGTCCACCGGCAGCTCGGCCTTGGCGTTGCGGATGGCCTCGGCCATGCGCGCGGCGGCCTTGCCGGTGGGTGCGGCGAGGCCGATGGCCAGGCGCTCGCCGCCGGGCTGTTCGAGCAGCGCGGCGAGCAGGCGCACCACGGTGGTGGTCTTGCCGGTGCCGGGGCCGCCGGAGATCACCGCCAGGTTGCGCCGCACCGCCTGGGCGGCGGCCAGGCGCTGCCAGTCGGGCTGCTGGGTGTTGCGGGCGAACAGCCGGGCCAGGGATTCGGCCAGCCGCGCCTCGTCCACCGGCGGGCGGGCGCCGGCCATGGCCAGCAGGCTGGCGGCCAGGCGCGTCTCGTAGGCGTGGTAGCGACTGAGGTAGAGGCGCTCGCCATCCAGGGTCAGCGGCGCGTAGCCACCGGGGCTGGCCACCAGCGGCGAGGCGCGCAGCGCGGCGAGCCAGTCGGGCAGGGCCGGCAGGTCGAGCCCGGCGGCGCCTTCGTCGAACACCCGCTGCCCGGCCAGGCGCGCCAGGGGCAGGCAGACGTCGCCGTTGGCCAGGGCCTGGCAGCACAGCGCGGCGGCAGCGGTGACCGCCTCGCCGGCGTCAGGGTCGAGGCGCAGCAGGCTTTCGGCGAAGAAACGCTCCAGCGGGCCCAGCGGCCATTCGGCGAGCTTCACGGGCGGCCCTCCTCGAACAGGCGATCCAGGGCATCGAGCAACGCATCGCCGGGGCGATGGAAGTACACGCCGGCATCCGGCATGCCGCGCAGGAACAGGTAGTAGGCGCCGCCCAGCTGCTCGCTGGCGAAGCCGTCCAGGCGCAGGCGCAGGAAGCGCCGCAGCGCCACCAGGTAGATCAGGTACTGCAGGTGGTAGTGCTCGGCCGCGATGGCCTGCTCCAGGCGTTCACCGCCGTAGTAGCTGGCGTCCGGGCCCAGCCAGTTGGACTTGTAGTCGGCGATGTACCAGCGCCCCTGGTGCTCGAAGGTCAGGTCGATGAAGCCCTTCATGAAGCCGTTGAGGGTGTCGAACTCCAGGCGCTCGGCGGCCAGGCGCATGGGCTCGGGCAGGCCGTGGGCGGGGTCGGCCAGCACCGTGCGCAGGCCCTGGATGTCCAGCTGCGCCACCGGGAAGGTGAAGCCCAGCTCCGGCAGGCGCCGGCTCGGCTCCAGGCGCGACAGGGCGAGCCCCCGGCCGTCCAGGTCGGCATCCAGCACCTTGCGCAGCTGCTCGATGGCGATCGCCGCCCAGTCCTCCGGCAGGCCGTGGCCCAGCAGGTGCAGCGGCACCAGGTCCTCCAGCTCGCCCTCGCCGCGCACCCAGTCCTCCAGGATCGCGTGCAGGCAGGTGCCGGCACGGGCGCCCCGGGGGAAGCCGTAGAAGCCGGCGCCCGGGTCGGTGGCCGGCGGGACGAAGAAGGCATCGCGGTCCGGCGCCTCCATGTGCATGCCGGCGGCCAGGCCGGAGAAGCTGCCGACCCGCCAGGCGCTGTGCAGGCCACGCTGCAGGTGCGCCAGGGCGGCCGGCGGCGCGGCGCGGGTTTCGCCCTGGGCGCTGGCCTCGGCGTCGCGGCAGGGCACCAGGGCGATGTCGCCGCCGCTGGCATCGGCCAGGCTCTGCAGCTCATGGCGCAGGCCGGCGCCATCCAGCGCGGCGAGGTGGCCGGCCAGTTCGCCGAGCAACGCCTCGCCGGGCAATTCACGGCCGTGCAGCAGCCAGGCGAGGGCGCTACTGTGCAAGCCATCCTCGGGCAGCTCGCCGTCCTTCTTCGCCCTGGGCAGGGCCACCGGCCCCCAGTGCAGCCAGAGGCGATCACGGGCGCGGGTCAGCGCCACATAGGCCAGGCGCAGGCGCTCGGCGAAGCGCTCGCGGCGGGCGCGCTCGCGGTTGTCGTCGTAGTCGGCGCCGCCCAGGTCCAGCAACGGGGTGCCGTCCTCGGCGTGGCAGGTAATGTCTTCGTCGCGGCGCAGCAGCGCGCCGTCCCAGAGATAGGGGCAGAACACCAGCGGGTACTCGAGGCCCTTGCTGGTGTGCACGGTGACGATCTGCACCCGCTCGGCATCGCTTTCCAGGCGCAGCAGGGCGTCGTCGCCATGGCTCTCGGCCGCGCGCTGGGCGTTGAACCAGGCCAGCAGCGGCTCCAGGCCCGGGCGCTGGAGGCTCTCGGTCTGCAGCAGTTCGGCCAGGTGCAGGAGGTTGGTCAGGCGGCGCTCGCCGTCGGGCAGGGCGATCAGCCGTTCGGCGACGCGCTGCTCGTCGAGCCAGGCGCGGAAGGCCCGCATGAAGCCTTGCTGTTGCCAGAACTGGTGGTAGCGCTCGGCGTCTTCGCGCTCCTGGTCCCAGGCGTGCTCGTCGTCCTGGCAGCGCGCCAGGGCCTGGGCGTCGCGGCCCAGCAGGCGGGTGGCCAGGGCATAGCGCAGCACGCCCTCGCGGCCGGGCTCGGCATAGGCGGCGAGCACCGCGGCCAGCTCCTCGGCCTCGGCGCTGTGCCAGACGCTGTCGCGGCCGCGACGCACGCTGGGCACGCCACGCGCGGCCAGTTGCTCGGCCACGTCGCCCGCCTGGCGGTGGCTGGCCACCAGGACGGCGATGTCACCGCCGCGCAGGGGCGTGCGCACGCCGGCCTCGTCGAAATAAGCCTCGCCCCGGCCGCTGGCGGCCAGCAGGGCGGCGATGCGCCGCGCGGTGTCGATGGCCACGGCGTTGCCGGCCTCGCCCTTGCCCAGGGGCTCGTCGCCCAGCCACACCAGCTCCAGCGGCGCCCCCGCCTCGGGCAGCACCAGCTGCGCGCGGGCCTTGTCGCTGGCGCCCACGGGCGGATAGGCCAGGCCCGGCTCGGCGAAGGGCAGGGGCCGGTCGAAGACCCGGTTGAGCGCGGCGATCAGCGCCGGCACCGAGCGGTGGTTGGTGTTCAGGCTGTACTGCCGCGCGGCTTCGTCGCGGGCCTTGAGGTAGGTGGCCAGGTCGGCGCCACGGAAGGCGTAGATCGCCTGCTTGGGGTCACCGACGAAGCACAGGTCGCCGCCCTCGTCCCCACCCGGGTAGATGCGCCGGAAGATGGCGTACTGCACCGGGTCGGTGTCCTGGAATTCGTCGATCAGCGCCACCGGGTAGCGTTCGCGCAGGGCGGCGGCCAGCGCCTCGCCGGCAGGGCCTTGCAGCGACTGGTCGAGGCGGTTGAGCAGGTCGTCGAAGGCCAGCATGCGCTGCGCCGCCTTGCGCGCCGGCAGCTCGCGGTTGAGGGTGTCGAGCAGGCGCACCTGCAGGTCGATCAGCCGGGCCTCGCCGGCGGGCCTGGCTTCCTCCAGCGCCTCCAGCAGACCCTGCAGCGCGGCATTGAGCGCGTGCCCGGGCAGCTCGAAGCCCTTCTTGCACGCCTTGGACAGGGCTTCGCGACCCAGCTTCTCCAGGCCCGTGGGCGCGGCGAACAGCGCCGCCGGGTCGGCGAAATAGGCGTCCAGCTCACCCTGCCAGAGGGCGAACCTGGCGGCGTCGTAGCTCCGCTTGTTGAGCCCGTCGAAGGCGGCCAGGTCCGACAGGCAGGCCTGTGCATCACGCAGCCAGATATCGCGGGCATGGGTCCAGGCCTCGCTGGCCGCACCCAGGTCGCCCAGCTCGCCGTCGCGCGGTTCGATGCGCAGGTAGGGCTTGCCCAGGTGCGAGCGCAGGCGCTGGCGCAGCGACTGCGGGGTGATGCGCTTCTGCGCGAGGAACCGCGCCCAGGCGGGCTCCGCCGCCGCCAGCTCGGCGCGCCACAGGTCGGCGAGCAGGCCGTCGAGCACCTCGCGGTCGTCCGCCGTCAACTCGCTGTCGAAATCGCCACCGGCCTCGAACGCCGCGTCCTGCAGCGCCCGCTGGCAGAAGCCGTGGATGGTGAAGATGGCCGCCTCGTCGAAGCCGTGCACCGCCAGCAGCAGGCGCCGATGGGCGTCCTCGCCCGGGTACTGCGCATGCAGCCCGGCGAGCACCGGGTCGGGTGCCTCCGCGCCTTCATAGACGGCGAGCAGCGCCGCCAGCCGCGCGCGGATGCGCTCGCGCAGCTCGGCCGTGGCGGCGGTGGTGTAGGTGACCACCAGGATCTGCCCCACGCCCAGCCGGCGCTCCAGCAGCAGGCGCGCGTAGAGCGCGGTCAGGGTCCAGGTCTTGCCGGTGCCGGCGCTGGCCTCGATCAGGCTGCGCCCGGTGAAGGGATCGTTGAGCAGGTCGAGGCTCATGCGTCGTCCCTCAGGTCGTCGCCGGTGAGCACCGCGTTCAGCGCCAGGTTGCTGTAGTAGTTGGAGCGACCGATCCGGCGTTTCTCAAGGAACCCACTGTCGGTGAGTTCCTGCAGGTAGCGCGTGGCGGTCAGGCGGGATACGCCCAGATCGCGCATGACAAACTCGATCTTGGTGTAGGGATGGGTAAACAGGTTGTTGATCAGGTCCTGGCTGTAGAACCTGTGCTGCGCCCGTATACGGTGCTTGTAGTCGAGCAGCGCAGCCTTGATTGCCTCGATCGTGCCGATGGCCTGGCGCGCGGTTTCCTCGACCGCCGCCAGCATGAACAGCACCCAGTCTTCCCATTGCCCATCGTCGCGCACGGCTTGCAGCAAGCGGTAGTACTCGGCCTTGTGACGCACGATATGGCGGCTCAGGTAGAGCACCGGGATATCCAGCATTCCGCACTTGAGCAGATACAGGACGTTGACGATACGGCCCGCCCGGCCATTGCCGTCGTAGAACGGGTGGATGCTCTCGAACTGGTGGTGGATCAGCGCCATCTTCACCAGCGGGTCGGCATCGAAAAGCTCGTCGTCGTTGATGAATCGCTCCAGGTCACGCATCAGCTCGACAACACGTTCGGCATCCTGAGGAGGCGTATAGACCACCCGCCCCAGGCCATCCTTGAGCGTGGTTCCCGGAAGCCGACGCAAACCTGCATTGTTGCGCTCAAGCTCGGCCTGGATATCGATGATCTGATTGGTCGTCAACAAGCCGGTTTCGCGCACGGAGGCGAATCCGACGTGGAGCGCCTGGCGGTAGCGCAGGACCTCCTTGGCAGCGGGGCTGTTGGAGGAATCGGGGAATGCATCGTCACGGAACAAATCGTCATGGGTGGTAACGATGTTCTCGATGGCCGAGCTGTCCTTGGCCTCCTGCATGCCCAACGTGTTGATCAGAATGCCCTGATGGGGAATGGACGACGCCACGCCCTTGAGCTCAGCCAGCGCGCGGCTGGCCGTGGTCAGTTTGCGGAGTATCGACCTGCTCTCGAAACGGGCCGGGTCGAGTTCGTGCAACCCGCGCAGATCAGCCATTGCGACAGACTCCCTTCATGCGACGGAAATCACGATTTTCCGGCCCCCCGATACGAATACGTATAGAAAAAGGCTGATTCCTATGCATGTCGGACCTGAAATGCATAGGAATATGCGCAAACGCATGACTATTGACGCCATTCATGCGTCCTCCTCCCCGTCGTCCGCCAGGGCGTCCAGGGCCGGGCCGAGGAGGGTTTCGGCGAGAAGTTCGAAGCGTGCGTCCAGCGGGTCTCGGTCGCGGAAGGCGAGGGCGTACCAGGGGTCGCGGGATTCGCCCACGGGGCCGAAGTCGATGCCGTCCCAGGCGATGCGCGCCTTACTACGGGCGGCGTCGAGGGGTTCCTTGCGGCCGGGCTTGCGCCAGCCGGAGGCGAAGCCATGGCTGGCCTTGGTCAGCAGCGGCAGGGGTTCGCACAGGGCGTCGCGGTAGGCGCGCAGCCAGGGCTCGAGCAGCGCCCCGGCGTTGGCCAGGGGACCAGCCTGCCAGTCGCCGGCGGGCGAGAGCAGGCGGCTTTCACGGGCGATGCCGGGGGTGGCCGAGAGGTTGAGCAGCAGGTGGCGCAGCCAGAAGGGCGCCAGCTCCCATTCGCCGAGGCGGTTGAGGCGCCAGCCGAACAGGCCGTCTTCGGTGACGCCGTCCAGCCAGCCGTGGATGCGCACCCCGGCCAGGCTGATGTCCACCAGCAGCGGCTGCGGGGCGCTGTCCGGGCGCGCCTCGAACAGGCGCGGGGCGAAGGCGCGCACCGGGCCGCGCAGCTGGCCCCAGAGCGCATGGCCCAGCTCACCGGTGGGCAGCCAGCCGGCGGCACGGGCGATGCGGCGTTCGTCCGCCTCCGACCAGCCGCGCTCCACGGCGTCCAGGGCCAGCTGGCGCAGGCCGCGCCAGGCGGGGCCTTCCAGGGCGAAGGGCTCGTCGCTGGCCAGCGCCTCCTCGGCCTCGGCCAGGCGCAGGCCCAGGCGCTGTTCGAGAAGGAAGCGCGCCGGGTGGCGGAAGCACTGGATGAGTTGCGCAGGTTCCAGGGTCAGCCAGTCGGCGTCGGGCTCGGGCAGCGGCAGGGCGAAGGGCGCGTCCGGCTCGCGGGGCACCTCGGCCAGGCGCTGCGCCGCCCGGAACCAGGGGGCGGAGAAGCCGGCATGGCTGCCACCGGCGAAGTTGCCGGAAGCGAAGGGCTGCAGCGGGTGGCTGATCAGCACCTGCTCGCTGGCCTTGGCGTCGCCTGCGGTGGCCGTGAGGTCGATGGTTTCCAGCAGCTCGCTGATCAGCACCGAGGGCGGCAGGTGCGCGTTGTCGCGCGGGTCGCGGCCCACGTAGCTGAGGTAGAGGCCGTCGCGCGCCGACTGCAGGGTTTCCAGCAACAGGTAGCGGTCGTCGAGGCGCCGCGCGCGGTCGCCCCGGCGCGGCTTGCGGGTGATCAGGTCGAAGCCGGCGGCAGGGGTGCGCCGGGGGAAGGCGCCGTCGTCCAGGCCGAGCAGGCACACCAGGCGGAACGGCAGGCTGCGCATCGGCACCATGGTGCAGAAGGTCACCGCGCCGGTGAGGAAGCCCGAGGCGCCGCTGCCGGCATCCAGCGCGGCCACCAGTTGCTGGCGCACCAGGCTCATGTCGATGGGCCGCTCGATGCCCGCCGCCTCGGCCTGCTTGCGCAAATCGCCGCAGGCCTGGGACAGCAGCAGCAGGGTTTCGCCGGCCTCGCGCTCGTCGAACAGCTGGTCGATCAGGCCCTGCAGGGTCTCGGCCCAGTCCGCCAGCGGGCGCGGGCGGGCCAGGTCGTCGGCGAGATGACCCAGGCGCTGGATAAAGCCGGCCAGGCGCCCGAGCAATTGGGCGCGGGCGCCTTCCAGTGCGTCCAGCGGCCAGCTGTCGCCCAGCAGGGGCGGGGCATCGCCAGCCAACCGGGGCGGGGCGGCGAAGCCCAGCACCAGGCGCTCCAGGCCCTGGCGCCAGCTGAAGGCGTCCTCTTCCGGCAGGCCCAGGCGCGCGCGATGGCGGCCATCGCGGCCCCAGCGCACACCAGCCTCGCGCAGCCAGTCGCGGACCAGGGGCAAATCCTCGGCCTCGATGCCGGCGCGCACGGCCAGGGCCGGCTGCTCCAGCCAGCCGAGCAGTTCCTCGGCGGCGAAGCGGCTCTGGGCCAGGTCGAGCAGGGCGAGGAAGGCCTCCACCAAGGGCAGCTCGGCGCGCAGGCTGCGGTCGGCGAGGCTGAAGGGGATGCGCGGCACGCCTTCGCGCGGGGCGAACACCGCCTCGATGTAGGGGGCGTAGCGCTCGATGTCGGGGGTCAGCACCACCACCTGGTCGGGGGTCAGCCCGGGGTCGGCGGCGAAGCGCGCCAGCAGCTGGTCGTGCAGCACCTCCACCTCGCGCAGGGGCGAATGACAGACGTGCACTTCCAGCGAACGGTCGCCCGCGCGCAGGGCCATGCGCTCGTCGGCGCGGCGGGTGCGCAGGCGCAGGATGTCGTTCTGGATGGCGCGCAGCAGGCTGTCGTCGGCCAGGTCCTGGTCTTCGGCGTAGATGCCGACCTCCTGGCCGCCGAGGGTGAAGAGGGCATCGAAGAAATCCCGCCCCTGCTTGCCCAGGCTGGCCAGCAGCGGATGGCCGACATCGAGGTACCAGTCGTCGATGCCGGGCTCCGGCAGGGCGGCCAGCTCGCGGATGTCGCGGATGTCGCCCCAGGCCTCGCGGCAGGGGTTGAGGGCGAAGAGGATGACCTCGCAATGCCGCGCCAGCCCCTCCAGCACGCGCATGTGGTGCGGCGGCAGGCTGCTGATGCCGAAGACGATGAGCCGCTCCGGCAGACCCTCGATGGGCGCGTCGTCGTGCAGCCGGGCCAGCAGGTCGCCGAGCAGGCGCGCCCGGTGCGGGTGCCCGTCGGCGGTCAGCTCGCGCCAGAGCAACGCCTGCCACTGTTCGTCGGCGCCGAGGCCGAGCAGCTCGCCGCGCTCCCAGGCGGCCAGCCAGTCGTCGCGGTACAGCAGGTACTGGTCGAGCACGTCGGCGATGCGCGCCGCCAGGGTCAGGCGGCGGCGCTCGTCGCCGCCGTCCAGGTACTGCGCCAGGCGCGGCGTGCGTTCGAGGTTGGCGGGCTCGCACAGCCAGTCGTAGAGGCGCCAGGACAGGGTCACCGGGTTGAACGCCGACTGCGGCGGCAGCGCGCCCAGGGCCTGGCGGGTCAGGTCCCAGATGAAGCGCGCGGGCAGCTGGATGTCGAGCTGCATGGCGATGCCCTCGCGCCGCGCCAGTTGCAGCGTCAGCCAGCGCCCCATGCCCTGGCTGGGAACCACCACGCGCGAGGGCGCCAACGGGTCGCGCTGGGGCTGCACGAGCAGGGTGCAGGCCAGCTCGCCGAGGCTTTCCAGGTCATTGGCGTGGTAGAGGTTGAGCATCGGAAGATCGCGTCCGCAGGGATGCCACAGGTTATCAGTTCACCGAGGCTACCGGCATCGCGCGACACGATCCGTCGCCCGCGTTCGACGAAGCGCAGAGGGCTTTTTGCGACTTAACTGACGGATAGAAAAGGTGACCGACAGGGGCGAACGGGACGCTGGCCGGCAAGTCAGAATATGACGATCATGTTACAAACCCGCGCCCCCAAACAGTCGCTCCACCTCCAGGAGCGGCTTACGTCGTTACCGTCAGGAGGGAACCGATGCTGACATTGCTCAACCTGCTCTCCGCCGTCGCCCTGCTCGTCTGGGGCACCAACATCGTGCGCACCGGCATCCTCCGGGTCTACGGCAGCGACCTGCGCCGCTGGCTCAGCCACAGCATGAAGCGCGCGCCCCTGGCCTTCGCCGCCGGCATCGGCGTCACCGCCCTGGTGCAGAGCAGCAACGCCACTGCGCTGCTGGTCACCTCCTTCGTCGCCCAGGGCCTGATGGGCCTGTCCTCGGGCCTGGCGATCATGCTCGGTGCCGACGTCGGGACCGCGCTGATGGCGCGGGTTCTGACCTTCGACCTGTCATGGCTGTCGCCGCTGCTGATCTTCTTCGGGGTGATCTTCTTCCTCTCGCGCAAGCAGACCCGCCTCGGCCAGCTCGGCCGCGTGGCCATCGGCCTGGGGCTGATCATCCTCGCGCTGCAGCTGATCGTCGCCGCCGCCGAGCCCATCACCACCGCCAAGGGCGTGAAGGTGCTGTTCTCCTCGCTCACGGGCGATGTGATGCTGGACGCCCTGACCGGCGCGCTGTTCGCCATGGTCACCTACTCCAGCCTGGCGGCCGTGCTGCTCAGCGCGACCCTGGCCGCGGCCAAGGTCATCCCGCTCAAGGTGGCGCTGTGCCTGGTTATCGGCGCCAACGTCGGCAGCGGCATCCTCGCCATGATCAGCGCCACCTCGCAGAACGCCGCCGGCCGCCGGGTGGCGCTCGGCAGCCTGCTGTTCAAGCTGGTCGGCTGCGCTCTGGTGCTGCCGGTGGTGGGGCCGGCGGCGGAGTGGCTGGACACCTGGTCCTTCTCCACCGCCGAGCTGGTGATCGCCTTCCACGTCCTCTACAACAGCGTGCGCTGCCTCCTGCTGCTGCCGCTGACGCCCTACATGGCGCGCTTCTGCGACTGGCTGCTGCCGGACCGCGAGCAGGCCAGCGACGTGGCCAAGCCGCGCCACCTCGACAAGAGCGCCCTGGACACGCCGAGCCTGGCCCTGGCCAACGCCGTGCGCGAGACCCTGCGCCTGGGCGATATCGTCGAGCAGATGCTGAACAACCTGCTGAAGCTGATGCGCGGTGGCGATCCGCTGCTGGGCAAGGAGATCCACCGCCTCGACGACGACATCGACGCCCTCTACACCGCCATCAAGCTGTACCTGGCGCGCATGCCCCGCGAGGACCTGAGCGAGCGCGACAGCCGGCGCTGGGCCGAGATCATCGAGCTGACCATCAACCTGGAGCAGGCCGGCGACCTGATCGAGCGCATGGTCGGCGATGTGCAGCACAAGAAGACCTCGCAGCAGCGCTCCTTCTCCGAGGCGGGCCTGGCGGACATCGCCGAGCTGCACAACCAGCTGGTCAACAACCTGCGCCTGAGCCTCTCGGTGTTCCTCAACGGCGACCTGGAGAACGCCAAGCGCCTGCGCCGCGCCAAGCAGCGCTTCCGCATCCTCGAACGGCGCCTGTCCCATGCCCACGTGGAGCGCCTGCACCAGCAGGTGGTGCAGAGCATCGAGACCAGCGCCCTGCACCTGGGCCTGATCAGCGACATGAAGCGCCTCAACTCGCTGTTCTGCGCCATCTCCTACGCCGTGCTGGATAACCCCGACGCACCGCCGGTGGCATTGGAAGACGGGGGCGTCGAGCCGCTGGTCGAGGACGACGTGGACTACCAGCCGGAGATCGGCTCGCATCGCTGAACACGGCCCTTCCTGAGTAACGGCGGCTTGGGCAGAATCCATCCCATGAGCCCAACCGCCGCATCACCCGACCAGGCCTCGGTCAGCGCCAGCCTCACCCAGGCCATCCTCCATGCCGCCGAGAGCCTCGGCCTGCCGCGTGCCGAGCTGCTGGCCGCCAGCGGCCTGGGTGATGCCCAGCTGCGTGACCCTGACGCGCGCATCCCCTTCCCGGCCCAGGAAGCGCTATGGAGCGCCATCGAGTCACGCCTCGCCCACCCCGAGCCCGGCCTGGTGCTGGGCCAGGCGCTCGCGCCCGGCCAGTTCAGCGTGCTCGGCTACCTGCTGCAGAGCAGCCCGACCCTGGGCGACGCCCTGGACGCCGAGCTGCGCTACCAGCGCCTGGTGGGCGAAGGCGGCACCCTGGCGGTAGAGATCCGTGGCGACCAGCTCTGGACCCTGTACCGCCCGCTGCACCCGCACGTGCCCGCCACCCGCACGCGGGTACTGGCGCTGATGGCTTTCTGGGTGCGCCTGATACAGCCGCTGCTGGATGACTTCCGCCTGCTGCGTGCCTGCTTCATCCACTCGCGGCCCAAGAGCCTGGCCGCCTACGAGGACTGCTTCGCCTGCGCGCTGGAGTTCGACGCCCCCGACTACGCCCTGGTGCTGCCGCTGAAGCTGCGGGGCGCCGCCCTGCGCCAGGCCAACCCGCCGCTCCAGGCATTGCTGCGCCAGCACGCCGAAGCCCTGCTCGCGCGCCTGCCCAGCGAAGGCCTGCGCGCCCGCGTGGTGGCGCTGCTGAGCGCCCAGCTGGCCCACGGCGAACCCGATCGCAGCGCCCTCGCCGCCAGCCTCGGCCTCAGCGAACGGACCCTGCAGCGGCGCCTCGCCGAAGAGGGCAGCAGCTACCAGCAACTGCTCGGCGACACCCGCCTGCAACTGGCCGAACGCCACCTGCAGGAAGGCAGCCTGCCCATCGCCGAGATCGCCGTGCTGCTGGGCTACTCCGAGCCCAGCGTGTTCTTCCGCGCCTTCCGCCAGTGGACCGGCAAGACGCCAGGGGAGTATCGCCAGCAACTGGCGAGGCCCCCGTCCGGGGCCTAGCGGGCGCCAGGCGCACCGCCGGGCTCAGGCACGCGGCGACAGGCCCCGCGCATCGAGAAACGCCAGGAACGCCTCGCGGCTGGAGTACCGCGGCTGGTAGCCGAACTCCTCCTTCAGGCGCCGGTTGGCGAGTACCGGCCGGTAGCGCAGGAAGTCCAGCTGCTCGGGTCCGTAGCGGGTCAGGCCAAGGGGCTTGAGCAGCGCCAGGCTGGCGAGGATCAGCGTCGCCGGCAGCGGCCGGTAGGGCTTGCCGAGGATGGCGGCGATCTCGGCCATGCTCAGCGCGCCGTCGCCGGCCAGGTTGTAGATGCCCTCGGCGCCGCGCTCCAGGCCCTGGAGGATGATCGCCACCACGTCCTGGTCCCAGATGAACACGAAGCGGCTGTCGTGGCCGCGCACGCCCATCACCGAGGGTTTGTCGAAGAGCGCGGTGATCTGGTTGTCCACCCGCCGCCCGAGGATGGTGCCCGGGCGCAGCACCAGCTGGCGCAGCTGCGGGTGGCGCTCGCGTGCTGCAGCCAGCAGCTCCTCCACCTCGCGCTTGTGGCGGGCGTAGGCGAAGGCATCATGGCCGCGCAGCGGGTCGGCTTCGTCGATCCACTCGGCGTTCTCCGGGTAGTAGCCATAGGCGGCGCCGGAACTGGTCACCACCAGTTGCTCGACGCCATGGGCGGCGGCGGCGGCGACCACCGCGCGGGTGCCCTCGACGTCGATGGCGTGCAGGGTCGCCTCGCTCATGCCCGGCGGCGGGGTCACCACCGAAGCGAGGTGGACGATGGCCCGGGGCTTCCAGTGGGCGATGCAGGCTTCCACCGCCTCGGCCCGGGCGATGTCCAGTTGCACCTCCTCGACGTTCGCCCCCCGGGCGCTGGCCGGCAGCGGGCGGATGTCCGCGGCCACCAGGCTCCAGTCGGGATGCCGGGCAACCAGCGCTTCCAGCAACTGGTGGCCGATGTAGCCGGCGGCGCCGGTGATCAGGACGCGCATGGCAGGGCCTCCTCGTCGACCGGCAGCGGTCGGTTGCGCCAGAACGCCACCAGCAGCAGGCCGCTGACCAGGTGCCAGGTGCCCCAGAAGGCCGCCACCAGCGCCATGTTCGGCTCGCCGCCGAACTGGGCGAAGATCAGCCCCAGGGCGAGGCCGGAGTTGTGCATACTGATCTCGATGACCATGGCCCGCAGGTTGGCGCCGCGCTGGCGGGCGAGTTTGGCCATGGCCCAGCCGAGGACGATGGCGCTGGCGTTGTGCAGCACCACGATGAAGAACACCAGGCCCAGGTTGTCGACGAACAGGCGCCAGTTGCCGGCCACCGCGCCGCCGACGAAGACCACGAAGGCCAGCAGCGAGAAACGCTTGAACCAGGGCATCACCCGGGTCGCCAGGCGCGGCCACAGGTTGCCCACCAGCATCCCGGCCAGCAGCGGCAGGCCGAGCAGCACGACGACGCTGACGAGAATGCTGCCGCGATCCATCTGCAGCGCACTGAGGCGCCCGGCGAGGTAGGCGGAAGCCTCCGGGTTGAGGCCGCTGGTGAGGGCGAAGTTGAGCGGCAGGAGCACCAGCGCCAGCAGGCTGGACAGCGCCGTCATGCTCATCGACAACGCGGTGTTGCCGCGCGCCAGGTGGGTCATCACGTTGGAGAGGTTGCCGCCGGGGCAGCAGGCCACCAGCAGCAGGCCCAGCTCGAGGCCGGGGTGCAGGTCCACCAGCAGGGTGACCGCGAGGGTCGCCCAGGGCAGGATCAGGCACTGCCCGAGCATGCCCGCCAGCACCGGCTGCGGCTGGCGCAGCACGGCGAGGAACTGGCCGATGCGCAGCTCCAGGGAAACACCGAAGATCATCACCGCCAGCACCAGAGCGAGGATCAGCTGCTGGTTCGCGTCGTAGTTCATGGCAAGGCCGCCCGTGGTTCTTGTTATGGCCGCCAATGTAACGGCAGATTCCTACAGGCGGCAGTGGCCGACGCCGCCATGCTCTGTGGCGATTCGCGACAGACTGACGCCGATCAATGCCCGCCGACCGGGTGATGGCTAGAGTGCATAGCCAATTGCCATCAGCCGTAGCCCCGACCATGGACAGCTCCGATCCGCCGATCGCCGCCATCACCGATCCTGCGCTCGCCTGCCTGCTGCGCGAGATGCTGCCCGCCATGGGTGTCGTCTGCGAAGTGATCACCGAGACCGGCCAGTGCCAGCGTGCGCCCCTGTGCCGATGGCTCAAGGACGCGCCCCTCAGCGAAACCACCCGGTTGCGCCTGCTCCTCGACGAGGCGGTGACCGTGCTCGACCGCACCCGTCACGCCTTCAAGTCCAGGGAACTCGGGCGTTTGCGCAGGCGCCTGGAGCAGGCACTGGAAGAGTTGTCGCGCCCGGCCTGACTGGTGTACAACCTCGCGCTGCAAGGTTCCGCCAAGGGCGGAAACCGGCTTTGCCGGGCAGGACGCAAGGGCCTGCAAGACAAGGCGCCACGCGTGGCAGTTCCACTTGGAGCTGCCACGCGTGGCGCCTTTTTTATTGCCCGCAGGTTTTCACGGGGGACGAGGGATGGGGTTCGAAACACAGCTCAAGGGGATGCTCGGCAGGATCGGCCTCGGCCGCCGCGAAATCGACCAGCGCTGCCGCTACCTGGACTGGCAGGCGCTCGACGCCGCGCGTCTGAACCGCCAGGCGGAGTCGGTCGAGGCCCTGCACGAGGTGTTCGTCGAGCGCCTCTACGCACACCTCGGCCACTTCGAGCCGACCGCCAGCATCCTCCGCGACCCGGCGACCCTCGCACGCCTGAAGGCCAGCCAGCTGGACTACTACCAGCGCCTGTGGAAGGGCCCCTATGACCGCGACTACGTCATGCACCGGCTCAAGGTCGGCCTGGTGCACCAGCGCGTCGGCGTCGAGCTGAAGTGGTACCTGGGCGCCTACCGCCTGTATCTCGACCAGATGCTCACCGGCCTGCTCGGCGACAACGAGACCACCCGCACCCTGGGCAGCCTGATGAAGGCGGTGTTCTTCGACATCGCCCTGGCCATCGACACCTACAGCGCCGCCCAGCACCAGGCCCTGGAAGACAGCGAGGCGCGCTTCGCCCGGGCCCTGCGCGGCGCCAACGACGGCCTCTGGGACTGGGACCTGGAGCACGACCGGCTGTACATCTCCGAGCGTTGGGCGAGCATGCTCGGCCGCTCGCGCGATGCCTTCGGCGAGAGCAGCGCCGGCTGGTTCGCCCGCGTCCACCCCGACGACCTGCCGGCCCTGCGCCAGGCCATCGACACCCACCTGCGCGGCGACAGCCCCTGGCTCAGCCACGAGTACCGCATGCGCCAGCAGGACGGCAGCTACCTCTGGGTCCTGGTGCGCGGCGTCGCCGAGGGCAGGCGCATGGCCGGCTCGCAGACCGACATCAGCCAGCGCAAGGCCACCGAGCACCAGCTCAGCCACGCCGCGCGGCACGACCCGCTCACCGGCCTGGCCAACCGCCTGCGCCTGGACGAGCTCCTGCAGCAGGCCCTGCAGCGCCAGCTCAAGCCCGGTGCGCGCCAGGCGGCGCTGCTGTTCATCGACCTCGACCGTTTCAAGCTGATCAACGACAGCCTCGGCCACGCCGTCGGTGACCGCGTGCTGGTGGAGGTGGCCCATCGGCTGGAACGCTGCCTGCGTCCAGGCGACCACCTGGCGCGCTTCGGTGGCGACGAATTCGTCGTGCTGCTCGACGACCTGGCCTGCCTGGGCGACGCCGAGGTCGTGGCCCAGCGCATGCTCGACAGCCTGCACCAGCCGCTGCACCTGGACGAGCGCACCCTGGTGGTCAGCGCCAGCATCGGCATCACCGGGCTCCAGGCCGAGGGCCAGACCATCGACGCGCTGCAGGCCGCCGATCTTGCCCTGTACCGCGCCAAGGAGGCCGGCAAGGCGCAGATCGCCCGCTACAGCAGCGAGCTGCAGGCCGCCGCGAAGAACCGCCTGGACCTGGAAAGCGCCCTGGCCCAGGCCCTGGCACGCGACGAGTTCGAACTGCACTACCAGCCCATCTGCCGCACCGACCAGGGCCAGCCGCTGCTGGTTGGCGTGGAGGCCCTGCTGCGCTGGCGCCAGGGCGACCGCCTGGTGCAGCCGGCGCAGTTCATCCCGGCGCTGGAGGAGTCCGGCGAGATCATCGCCGTCGGCGACTGGGTGCTGCGCGAGGCCTGCCGCCAGACCCGCGCCTGGCAACTGGACGGCCAGCGCGGCCTGCGCTGCTCGGTCAACCTCTCCAGCCGCCAGCTGCACCAGCCGGGCTTCGCCGCGCGGCTCAAGGCGATACTCGAGGAATCGGACCTGCCCCCTTCCAGCCTGGTGCTGGAGATCACCGAGAGCCTGCTGATGCAGGACGGCGCCGACACCCTCGCCTGCCTGCGCGAACTGGCCTGCCAGGGCGTGCGCCTGGCGCTGGACGACTTCGGCACCGGCTACTCCTCCCTCGGCTACCTCAAGCGCTTCCCGCTGCACATCCTCAAGGTCGACCGCAGCTTCATCGAGGGCGCCCCCGAGGACCCCGAGCTGCGCGCCATCTCCCGCGCCATCATCGGCCTGGGCGGCAGCCTGGGGCTGGAGGTGATCGCCGAAGGCGTCGAGCGCCCCGAACACCTGGACTTCCTCGCCGCCGAGGACTGCCACTACGCCCAGGGCTTCTGGTTCAGCCGCCCGCGTCCGCCCGAGGCACTGGAGCGCCTGTTCAACGGCGAGGAATGTTTCGACGGGCACTGGTGCCTGCTGCCCGAAGCCACCACGAGAGCCACCCCATGAAACGCAACCTGCCGGTCAGCGGGCGCGCCGTCGCCTTCGCCGACGACGCCAACATCCTCTCCACCACCGACCTCAAGGGCGTGATCACCCACGTCAACCAGGACTTCGTCGACATCAGCGGCTTCAGCCGCCCCGAGCTGATCGGCCAGAGCCACAACCTGGTGCGCCACCCGGACATGCCGGCGGCCGCCTTCGCCCACCTGTGGCGGACGCTCAAGGCCGGGCGCAGCTGGATGGGCCTGGTCAAGAACCGCTGCAAGAACGGCGACCACTACTGGGTCAGCGCCTTCGTCACCCCGGTGGTGCGTGACGGCCAGGTGCTGGAATACCAGTCGGTGCGCACCTGCCCCAGCGCCGAGCAGGTGCAGCGTGCCGAACGGCTCTACGCCGGGCTCGAGGCCGGCCGCATGCCCGCCCGCTCGCGCCTGCCGCTGCACCTGCGCCTGCTCGCCGGCCCGGCCCTGGGCATGGCGCTGGGCATCGGCCTGTACCAGGCCCTGGCGCCCTATGGCCTGCTCGCCGCCGTGCCGGCCTGGGGCCTGGCGCTGGGCTGCGCGGGGCTGACCCTGCGCCGCCAGTTGCGCCCGCTGCGCGAACTCCTGGGCCGCGCCCGGGGCATCGCCGACAACCCGCTGAGCCAGGCGGTCTACGGCCAACGCAGCGACGAATTCGGCCAGCTCGGCTTCTGCCTGCAGATGCTGGAAATGGAGACCGGCGCGCTGGTCGGGCGCATCGCCGAATCCTCGCGCCAGCTCGCCGAACACGCCGAGGAGCTGGCCACCGCCGTCGCCCACGGCAGTGCCGGCAGCCACCGCCAGCAGCTGGAGACCGACCAGGTGGCCACCGCCGTCGGGCAGATGGCCGGGAGCGTCCAGGAAGTGGCGCGCAGCGCCCAGCAGAGCGCCTGCGCCGCCGACCAGACCGACGATGCCGCACGCATCGGCCAGCACGAGGTGAGCGCGACCCGCGCCCGCATCGCCGAACTGGACGAGGAAGTGCGCAACGCCACCCGCGTGGTACGCGAGCTGCAGGACCACAGCAGCGCGATCGGCCAGGTGCTGGACGTGATCCAGGGCGTCGCCGAGCAGACCAACCTGCTGGCCCTGAACGCCGCCATCGAAGCCGCGCGGGCCGGGGATGCCGGGCGCGGCTTCGCCGTGGTGGCCGACGAGGTGCGCGCCCTGGCCGGGCGCACCCAGCAGTCCACCGCGCAGATCAACCAGATGATCAACAGCCTGCAGAGCGGCGCCGAGCAGGCCGTCGCGGCCATGCAGCGCAGCTGCGCCCAGGCCGAGAGCAGCCTGGCCCAGGCCCAGCGCGCGGCCGAGTCCCTGGAGCGGATCAACCAGCAGGTCGGCGCCATCAACGGCATGAGCCTGCAGATCGCCAGCGCGGTGGAGCAGCAGAGCGCCGCCAGCGAGGAGATCCAGCGCAGCCTGGCGACCATCCGCCGCGCCGCCGACGACAACGCCAACAGCGGCCTGTGCAGCCAGCGCAGCGCCGGCGAGGTGGCCGGCCTGGCCGCCGACCTGCGCCAGCTGGCCCTGCAGTTCTGGAGCAGCCGCCGCGGCCTGGGGTGATTGCGCAGGGGCGGGGGCGATCCGCTATGCTCGGCGCTTCCTCGCCACCAGACCCACGCCATGCGCTACCTGCTCTGCCTGCTGCTCCTGCTCGGTGCCACGGTGCACGCCGCCGACCGCAACCGGGTCGAGGGCTACGAACTGCAGAACGGCCTGCAGGTGATCCTCAAGCCCACCTCCGAGCGCGGCCATGTCGCCATCCGCCTGGTGGTGGGCGTCGGCTTCGACGACTTCGCCTGCCGCGACAAGGAGCTGCCGCACCTGCTGGAGCACCTGTTCTTCAGCGGCCTGGACGGCGAGGGCGAAGCGGGCCTGGAGGCGCGCATGCAGGCCCTGGGCGGCGAATGGAACGCCTTCACCAGCACCAGCGACACCGCCTTCGTCATCGAGGCGCCGGCGCAGAACCAGCGCAAGGTGCTCGACCTGCTGCTGCAGGTGCTCGGCGACACGCCCCTGGACGACGCCCGCATCGCCACCGCCAAGCAGGTGGTGGAGCGCGAGGGGGGCGGCCACTACTCGCACCTGGAGCGCCTGCTGGACCAGCAGGATCTCGGCCGCGAGGCCCACGAGCAGCTCGCCGTCGAACTGGGCCTGGCCTGCGCCGAACGGCCCCAGGTGGCGCACCTGCAGCGCGAGGCCCTGGAGGCCCTGCGCCGCGACTGGTACGCGCCGAACAACATGAGCCTGATCGTCGTCGGCGACCTCGATCGCCTGCTGCCGGCCTTCATCGAGCGCCGCTTCGGCGCCCTGGCGCCGGTGGAGGTGCGCGAGCACCCGGAGCTGCCCACCAGCAACGGCAACGCCGCCGAGCGCCGCATCCTGCGTCGCGGCCTGGTGGGCGAGAGCGCCACGCTGCACTGGATCTTCCCGGAACCGGAGGTGGCGGGTGCCGACTACGCCGCCTGGGAACTGCTCAAGGATTACCTGAACTGGGAGCTCTACCAGCAGCTGCGCATCCAGGGCGGCCTGTCCTACGGGCCCTGGACCGAGCGCCGCGCCTTCGGCGCCGAGGTCTTCCTCAGCCTCAACGCCGACCTGGAGCGCGACGACGTCGAGCCCGCCCTCGCGGTGCTGCGGCGGATCACCGCCCGCCTGCGCGACCAGGGGCTGGACCCGGCCACCTTCGAACGCCTGCGCGGCCTCGCCATCAGCCGCCAGGCCTGGGCGGCGCAAGGCAACACCGCGCTCGCCGACTACTACTGGGGCGCCCTGGGCGACTACCAGGACGGCCACTTCGGCGACGAAGCCGCCGCCCTGCGCGCGGTGACGCCGCAGCAGGTCGATGCGATCGCCCGCGAGCTGTTCCGCCAGCCGGGCTACATCCGCATCGAACAGCCGCTGCTGGGCTATGACCAGCTGGGCTGGCTGCTGCCGGCGCTGCTCGCCCTGGCCCTGCCCGGCGCCCTGCTGTGGCACCGGCGCCGCAAGGCCCCGCGCACCGCGCCCGCCTGAGCCGCAGGCCGTCGGCCCGGCCGTCGCGCGCCTTCTCAGGCCGGCGGACGGGCAGTATCCTGCGGCCCCCGCAGCCTCGTCCGACCTGCCCATGTCGATCTGGAAAAACCGCCTGCTCGCCCTGATCGCGCTGATCCAGCGCCACCCCCGGCTCATCGCGCTCTACGGCTTCTGCTCGGGGGTCGGCAGCTTCCTGCTGGTGGACCGCGGGGCGCGCCTGGCCAAGGTGATCGCCATCATCATGCTGGTGAGCTGGGTATGGCTGCTGCTGGAGAATCTGTTCCGCAGCAGCATCGAGCGCCTGTTCAAGATCGAGCTGCCGCCACCGCTGACACGCTTCCTGACCCAGCTGATCCACCAGGAAAGCCTGTTCTTCGTGCTGCCCTTCTTCCTCATCACCACCAGCTGGAACAGCGGCCAGGCCCTGTTCACCGGGATGCTGGCGGTGGCCGCGGTGATCTCCATCACCGACCCGCTGTACAACCGCTTCCTGGCGCCGCACCGCTGGCTGTTCCTCGCCTACCACACCCTGACCCTGTTCGCCGTGCTGCTCACGGCGCTGCCGATCATCCTCCACCTGACCACCGCGCAGAGCTTCGAGTGGTCCCTGGGCATCGCCGTGCTGCTGTCCTTCCTCAGCCTCTACAGCATCATCCGCGTGCAGCGCTGGTGGCGCGGGCTGGCCCTGGTCGGGCTGACCCTGGCACTGGGTGCCACCGGCTGGCTGACCCGGGTGATGGTGCCGCCGGCGACCCTGTGGCTGACCGAAGTGGCGGTGACCCCGGAGCTGGACGACCACCAGCGCACCCCCGGCAAGGGCGTGCACACCGTCACCGCCGCCGACCTGCGCAGCGACGGCCTCTACGCCTACACCGCGATCAACGCGCCGCGCGGGCTGAACGAGCGCATCTATCACCTGTGGCGTTTCGAGGGCAAGGAAGTGGACCGCATCGCCCTGGACATCCACGGCGGCCGCGAAAAGGGCTACCGCGCCTGGACCCACAAGCAGAACTTCCCCGCCAACCCGGTGGGCAGCTGGCAGGTGCGCGTGGTGACCGAGGCCGGCCAGATGATCGGCACCCTGCGCTTCGAGGTCACCGACGACCCGCTGCCGCCCAAGCCCCATTGAGCCCCGGCGCAGCGGAGCCACGCATCGCTTGGCGACTGAAGGCGCCCCTACAGGGCCCCTGGGCAGATGGCGTCCCGTAGGGCGGGTGAAACCCGCCGCCCATCGCGAATGAATCCGCTCCCACAGGCTCGGCATGCAGCCCGGGCTTCAGCCCGGAATCGCCGAACCGGCATCAGCCGAAGAACCAGTAGCACACCAGGATCGAGGCGATGACGCCGGACAGGTCGGCCAGCAGGGCGCAGCCCACGGCATGGCGGGCGCGCTGGATGCCGACGGCGCCGAAGTACACCGCGAGCACGTAGAAGGTGGTCTCGGTGCTGCCCTGGACGGTGGCCGCCACCAGCGCGGGGAAGCTGTCCACGCCCTGGCTCTGCATGGTCTCGATGAGCATGGCGCGGGCGGCGCTGCCGGAGAACGGCTTGACCAGCGCCGTGGGCAGGGCGTCGACGAAGCGCGTATCCAGCCCTGCCCATTCCACCAGCATGCGGATGCCGTCGAGGCCGAACTCCAGGGCACCGGAGGCGCGCAGCACGCCCACCGCGCAGAGCATGGCCACCAGGTACGGCAGCAGGCTCTTGGCCACGTCGAAGCCTTCCTTCGCGCCGTCGACGAAGGTTTCGTACACCGGCACCTTCTTCAACGCCCCGACGAACACGAACGACAGGATCAGGCCGAACAGCACCAGGTTGCCCAGCAGCGACGACAAGGCCGCGAGGGCCGTGGCGGAGAGGCCGGCCAGCACCGCCATGAAGCCGCCCAGCAGCAGGGCGCCGGGCACCAGGTAGGCGAGCACCACCGGGTCCCACAGCCTGAGGCGCTGCATCACGGCCACCGACAGCAGGCCCACCAGGGTGGAGGCGCTGGTGGCCAGCAGGATGGGCAGGAACACCAGGGTCGGGTCGCCGGCACCCTGCTGCGCGCGGTACATGAAGATCGACACCGGCAGCAGGGTCAGGGACGAGGCGTTGAGCACCAGGAATAGGATCTGCGCGTTGCTCGCCGTGGTGGCGCTGGGGTTGAGTTCCTGCAGGGCGCGCATGGCCTTGAGGCCGATGGGCGTGGCGGCGTTGTCCAGGCCCAGGCCGTTGGCGGCGAAGTTGAGGGTGATCAGCCCCAGGGCGGGGTGCCCCGGCGGCACCTCGGGCATCAGCCGGTGGAACAGGGGGCCGAGCAGGCGCGCCAGCGCCTCCACCAGGCCGGCCTTCTCGGCGATGCGCAGGAAGCCCAGCCACAGGGTCAGGGTGCCGAACAGGAGGATCATCACCTCGACCGAGAGCTTGGCCATGGCGAACAGGCTTTCCACCATGGCCGCCCAGACGCCCGGGTCGCCGCCGATCCAGCGCACCAGCGCCGCCGTCGCGGCGACCATGAAGAAGCCGAGCCAAAGGCCGTTGAGCATGGACGATCCCCCGAAAAACGATGCGCGGATGATAGCGGCGCGAAGCCGGCCCGCGCCAGGAAGCCACCCGGCAATGTCATGAAAGCCATCTAGGCTGAACCGGGTCGGTCGCTTATGACCTCAGACCTGGGAGATGACGATGAAGAAGGTCCTGGTGCTCTACTACTCCATGTACGGCCATATCGAACGCCTGGCCGAAGCGGTGGCCGAGGGTGCGCGCAGCGTGCCGGGCGTTGAGGTGACCCTCAAGCGCGTCGCCGAGACCATGCCCGAGGACATCGCGCGCAACGCCGGCGCCAAGCTCGACCAGCCGGCCGCGCTGGCCAGCCCGCAGGAGCTGGCCGACTACGACGCCATCCTCTTCGGCACCCCGACCCGCTTCGGCAACATGGCCGGGCAGATGCGCACCTTCCTCGACCAGACCGGCGGGCTCTGGGCGAAGGGCGCGCTGGTGGGCAAGCTCGGCAGCGTCTTCACCTCCACCGGCACCGGCGGCGGCTCGGAAACCACCATCACCTCGTTCTGGAACACCCTGGCCCACCACGGGATGCTCATCGTCGGCCTGCCCTACGCAGCCCCCGAGCTGACCGACATCAGCGAAGTACGCGGCGGCTCGCCCTACGGCGCGGCCACCATCGCCGGTGCCGACGGCTCGCGCACGCCGACCGACAAGGAACTCGCACTCGCCAAGTTCCAGGGCGCCCATGTGGCCAAGTTGGCAATCAGGTTGCAATAGAGGGATAGCGGCAAGCGGCAAGCTACAAGCGCCAAGTTAAAAGCGAGTGGCTCGGGGCTTCTGTTCTTGGCTTGACTTGCAGCTTGTAACTTGCAGCTTGTAACTTGCAGCTTGCAGCTTGCAGCTGCTCTTGATAACGCTGCCCCCGAGAAGCTGGATCGCAGCTTCCCGGCGGCGGCTTCGCCTGACCCGGCCCGCAGTCGCGGAGGTAACCCCTTTACCCCTAGGTCATGCCGCTCTACCGACGCGGTACAACCCGGCCCCCTGGTCATGGCCCCGCCTGCGGGGCCTGTGGTCTGAACGGCTTCAGTACCAGTTCGGATCGCTTTTGAGCTGTTCGTCCAGAATCGCCTTCACCTCGGCGTCCGGTTCGCCCAGCCAGCGGAAGCTGGCGTGGCGGCTCGGCGACTTGTCCTGGGGCAGGCCTTCCGGCACTTGCACCAGCAGGGCGTAGGCGTCCTCCTTGTCCCAGCTGAAGGCGACCAGGAGGCGTTGGCTGGCGCAGGCGTGCGGCTCGCACAACTCGCCGACCAGAAACTTGTCACCGTCCTGGTCCACCGCCTTCATCGGCGGTGCCGTCCCGCTCAGGTTCATCACCCAATCGGGCAGACGGCTTTCATCTTCCACCAGCGCCTGCCAGGTCTCGCGGTACTGAGGGTCGGTGCCCAGCAGTTCGTTGAGCCTATGCTGCGCGTCCGTGTCGGCCGCCAGCACCAGGGTGCTGGCGAAACCGAACGCGGTGGCGGCGCAGAGGGTGCGCAGGATGTGCATCGCGCCTCCCTAGCCCCGGCGGCGGCCGAAGATGAAGGACACCACGAACAGGACCAGGAACAGCACGAAGAGAATCTTCGCGATACCCGCAGCGGTGCCGGCGATGCCGCCGAAGCCCAGTACCGCAGCGACGATGGCGATGACGAGGAATGTAAGTGCCCAGCTGAGCATGGTGGTTCTCCTTCTTCGGTTTGTCGGGTTCTCAGTGCGCCGGCGACCAGGCCGGTTGCGGCTGAGTGGGCTGCGCTTCGGACGTTTCCTCCGCAGCCGGGTTTACGAAATCGATGCCGCTGAAATCATTGCTGTCCTGCAGGGCCTGGCCGACCGCCAGGGCGCTGCCAAGCATCAGCAGGGGAAGGGCCAGAAGGGCTACCAGGAACAGGGCGATGGTCCACATCTCGAATCTCCTTGTTGGCTCAGAACACCCAGCGGGGCTGCTGGGGTTGGTCGTTCCAGCGCTCCTGGGCCACGCTCTGCAGCGAGCCGTCGTGGAGCATCCCGTTGGCATGGAAGGCGGCAGGCGTCGGGAGAATGTCGATCCGCGCCGGCAGTGGCTGCTGGCGCTCCCCGGCCTGCAGGTGCAGGCGCCAGGACTGACCGGCGAGCACGACCAGCGCCACGGCGAGGGTGGCCAGCAGTAGCTTGCCCGCGAGGGCGATACGTGCGTGACGACGGTTCATCCTGAAACACCTCCTGGGCCGTTGATCGATCGGGGGACCGGAGCCCCCCGCCTGTTCTGCTTTCATCGCCACCTGGCGACGCTTCCTGATCTGTAGATTGCAGAGCGCATGCCAGTTTTTGCTTCCAACTAAATCCCTTTAAATTCAATAACTTACTTATCAATCAGCGGGCATCGTGACTGGCAACTTGCATGATCGCCGGTGCGGCGTCGTGCGTTTTGCATGGCCGGACATCCCTGTCCGGTCCCGGCTCACTTCATCGCCTGCTTCAGGCTGCGCATGCGGTCGTGGCACGCCTTGACCCGGGGCATCTCCTGGGCGATGAGGCCGCGGACCTCGGGCTCCGCGCTTTCCAGCGCATCCTCGAAGGCGTGCAGGATGCGGTCCTCGGCTTCCTCCAACTGGCCGACGTAGGTGGCCTTCTCGTCGCTGGAGAGCGACGCGCGGGTATCGGCATAGACCTGGCGCAGCTTGCCGACGAAGGTGCCGCCGGTGGACGGGTCCTCGTGGTTGGCAGCGACTTTCACCGCCAGGGCCTGGATGACCTGGGTCTTGGCCTGGGCCATGTCGCGGAACAGGCCCTGCAGGACCGGGTCCTTCACTTCCTCGATGGCGTGCTGGTAGAAGCGCTCGCCATCACGGGTGATCTCGATCAGTTCGTTGAGTTGCGCGGTGGTTCGGGTCATGGAGTTTCTCCTTGCTTGCCGATGGTGATCGCCTCAGCCGGCGACCTTGAGGGATGCGGCCTGCACGTCGAGCACGCCGCGGACATTGCGCGCGGTTTCCACCGCCAGTTCCTTTTCGGCAGCCGTGGCCACGGTGCCGGCAAGGCGGACCACACCCCCTTCGGTCTCCACGGAGATGTCGAGGGCGCCAAGGCTGCTGCTGGAGAGAAAACGGGTCTTCACCCGGCCGGTGATCCAGGCGTCGCCCAGCAGGGCGGCGGGCCGATCCTGGGCGCGGGGAGCGCTGTCCGGCTCGCCGGTCACGCGAATGGCGTTGTCCACCCGCTCGACGCCTTCGGTGCTGGCGGCGAGCCTGCCGGCCAGCTCGCGGGCCTGCGCGCTGTCCGCCTCGCCGCTCAAGGTCACCAGGCCGGCATGGGACTCGACACCGATATCCAGGCCTTCGGTGCGGGTGTTCCACAGCAGCCTGGATTTCACGCGTGCCTTGACGGTGGCGTCGTCGAGGCGCTCGTCCGCGGCGGCGACCGAGACCAGGTGCGGGCGTACGCCGGGATCGACGCGGATGCGGTTGTCCACCGTCTCGATGCCCTCGATGCCCAGCGCCACTTGCTCGGCCAGTTCGCGCTTGACCTCGCTCTCCACCGTGCCGGTGAGCGTGGCCAGGCTGCCTTCGACATCGACGTTGAGGGAAAAGGGCGAGAGATGACGGTTGAAGGCGAAGGCCGTCCACACCGAGCCTTCCTGGCGAGCCTCGTGCAAACGCTGGCTCCAGCCCTCGCGGGCCAGCGAGGGAGCCGACGGGGCCGCCATCAGCGTGCTGCCGATCACCGCCAGCGCGAGCCTGCGCAAGTGCCACATGGAAACCCCCTGTCATGCGATCCGGCGCTCCGGCGCCTTCCGATACAGGGAAACGGCAAGGGTCATGCCAGCCCTTTTTGGCCTTATTTTTCCTTATGAATCAGCTACTTGGTCACAACCTGCAGATAGTCACTGCATGCAGGCTGCAATACATGTATGAAAGAACCATGCAACTTGCACGATAATTCCTGGACTAAGCGGTACGACTGAACAATGCGGAGCGAAAAAATGGCAACAGCGACGGAAACCAAGGGACGCATCCTGCTGGTCGACGACGAGTCGGCGATCCTGCGCACCTTCCGTTATTGCCTGGAGGACGAGGGCTACAGCGTGGCCACCGCCAGCAGCGCGGCGCAGACCGAAGCCATCCTGCAGCGCCAGGTCTTCGACCTGTGCTTCCTCGACCTGCGCCTGGGCGAGGACAACGGCCTGGATGTGCTCGCGCAGATGCGCGTGCAGGCACCCTGGATGCGCGTGGTGATCGTCACCGCGCATTCGGCGGTGGACACCGCCGTGGATGCCATGCAGGCCGGCGCGGCGGATTACCTGGTCAAGCCGTGCAGCCCCGACCAGCTGCGCCTTTCGGCCGCCAAGCAACTGGAGGTGCGCCAGCTCACGGCGCGCCTGGAGGCCCTGGAAGGCGAAGTGCGCAAGCCCGGCGACGGCCTGGATTCGCAGAGCCCGGCGATGATGGCGGTGCTGGAAACCGCGCGCCAGGTGGCGAGCACCGACGCCAACATCCTCATCCTCGGCGAGTCGGGCACCGGCAAGGGCGAGCTGGCCCGCGCCATCCACGGCTGGAGCAAGCGGGCGAAGAAATCCTGCGTGACCATCAACTGCCCGTCGCTGTCGGCGGAGCTGATGGAAAGCGAGCTCTTCGGCCACAGCCGCGGAGCCTTCACCGGGGCCAGCGAGAGCACCCTCGGCCGGGTCAACCAGGCGGACGGCGGTACGCTTTTCCTCGACGAGATCGGCGACTTTCCCCTCACGTTGCAACCCAAGTTGCTGCGTTTCATCCAGGACAAGGAATACGAGCGGGTCGGCGACGCGGTGACCCGCCGCGCCGATGTGCGCATCCTCGCCGCCACCAACCTCAACCTCGACGAAATGGTCCGCGAGGGCCGCTTCCGCGAGGACCTGCTCTACCGCCTCAACGTCATCACCCTGCACCTGCCGCCGCTGCGCGAGCGCACCGAGGACCTGATCGGCCTGGCCGAGCGCTTCCTCGCCCGCTTCGTGAAGGACTACGCGCGCCCGGCTCGCGGCTTCAGCGACGCCGCGCGCGATGCCCTGCTGGGCTATCACTGGCCCGGCAACGTACGCGAGCTGCGCAACGTCATCGAGCGCGCCAGCATCATCTGCGGCCAGGAGCTGGTGGAGATCGCCCACCTGGGCCTGAGCGAGGCGCCGGCCAACAACGCACCGCGCGTAGGCGCCTCGATGAGCCTGGAAGACCTGGAGAAAGCCCATATCGCTGCCGTCCTCGCGGCCAGCGAAACCCTCGACCAGGCCGCCAGGACCCTGGGGATCGACGCCTCGACGCTCTATCGAAAACGCAAGCAGTACGGTCTATGAAACTGCCGATGAAGCTGCGTACGCGGCTTTTTCTCAGCATCTCGGCCCTGATCACCGTCGCCCTGCTGGGCCTGTTGCTGGGGCTGACCAGCGTCATGCAGCTGGCCCGCTCGCAGGAGCAGCTGATCACCTACAACTTCGCCACCATCGGCCTGGGCGAGCAGTTGCGCACCCACCTGGGCGACCAGTTGGTCAACCTGACGCGCGAGCGCCCCGACGTGCCGGGGCTGCAGGCTTCGCAGAAGCGCTTCCTCGGCATCCTCCAGCAGGGCCTGATGAATGCCCGCGACGAGCAGACCCGCCAGGGCTTCCAGGCCATCGCCGATGCCTATGGCGACTTCCTGCGGGTCAGCGAGCGCGTGGACGGAGATAGCCGCGACGACGATTTCAGCCAGGCGCTCAACGCCACCCGCAACGCCATGCTGGCGCTGCAGAAGCACGCGCTGCACAGCGCCGCCGAGGCCGAGCAGTCCGCCCGCGAGCGCGCCAGCCTGGTCGCGACGCTGCTGGGCGTGCTGGGCATCGCCGTGCTGATGATCGGCTTCGTCACCGCCCACGGCATCGCCCGCCGCTTCGGCCAGCCCATCGAGGCACTGGCGCGCGCGGCCGACCGGATCGGGCAGGGCGACTTCCAGGTGACCCTGCCGATTTCCACGGTCAGCGAGATGGCCTCGCTGAGCCGTCGCTTCGGCTTGATGGCCGAGGGCCTGCGGCTGTTCAAGGAAACCAATATCGAGAAGCTGCTGGCCGAGCAGCGGCGCCTGAAGGCAGTGCTCGACAGCATCGACGACGGCCTGCTGATCCTCGACCGCCAGGGCCGCATCGAGCACGCCAACCCGGTGGCCCAGCGCCAGCTGGCCTGGGAAACCGAGCAGCTCGGCCAGACCCTCAGCCACGCCATGAACAACCCCGCCATGGAGCTGCCCACCCAACAGGTGCTGCGCGGCGAGACCCTGGCCCAGGAGCCGGACGACCTGAGCATCGAGGCCGACGGCGAGAGCCGCCTGCTGAGCTGGCGCCTGACGCCGGTGAGCCTGGACGAGGAGCGCATCCTCGGGGCGGTGATGGTGCTGCGCGATGTCACCGAGCAGCGCGCGTTCGAGCGGGTGCGCAACGAGTTCGTGCTGCGCGCCTCCCACGAGCTGCGCACCCCGGTGACCGGCATGCAGATGGCGTTCGGCCTGCTGCGCGAGCGCCTGGATTTCGCCGAGGAGTCGCGCGAGTCCGACCTGCTGCTGACCGTGGACGAGGAGATGCAGCGCCTGGTGCGGCTGATCAACGACCTGCTGCACTTCTCCCGCTACCAGAACGGCATGCAGACCCTGAACCTGGCGCCCTGCGACATCGACGACCTGCTCGGCAGCCTGCGCGCGCGGTTCCAGGAGCCGGCGCAGGCCAAGGGCATCAGCATCGAGCTGGACCTCCTGGAGCCGCTGCCCCGCGTGCCCATCGACCGGCCGCAGGTGGAGCGCGTGCTGGACAACCTGGTGAGCAACGCCATCCGCCACACGCCCAACGGCGGGCACATCCGCCTGCAGTCGCGGCGCCATGGCGAGCGGGTGATCCTCAGCGTCGAGGACAACGGCGAGGGCGTGCCCTACAGCCAGCAGGCGCGCATCTTCGAGCCCTTCGTGCAGCTGGGCAGCTACACCGGCGGCGTCGGCCTGGGTCTCGCGCTGTGCAAGGAGATCGTCCAGCTCCATGGCGGGCGCATCGGCATCTACTCGCGACCCGGCGAAGGCGCGCAGTTCTACCTGGCCCTGCCGCTCTAGCGGCGCGCCTTTCCCTTCATCCCCGCACAGGCGGGGGCGCTTCGCGAGCAGAGCTCGCTCCTACGAGGGCGGGCTCGAACGTCCTTGCAGGATGGGTAGAGCGAAGCGAAACCCATCACCTCGGAGCGACGGGTTTCCCAATGCGATCAGGCGGCGGGCAGGGTTTCGTCGTTGAGGGCCTGGGCGAGGTCGAGCTGGCCGGCCACCAGGTCACGGAAACGCGCGGCGGTGAGCGGCCGCGAGAACAGCCAGCCCTGGCCGTAGTGGGCACCCTCGCTGGCGAGGAACAGCGCCTGGGCCTCGTGCTCGATGCCTTCGGCCACCACCTTCAGTTGCAGCGCCTGGGCCATGTGCACGATGTGCGGGGCCACGCCGCTGCTGGCCGCATCGTGCCCGAGGGCGTCGACGAAGGCCTTGTCGATCTTCAACACATCCGCCGGCAGCGCCTGCAGGTAGGCGAGGCTGCTGTAGCCGGTGCCGAAGTCGTCGATGAGGATGCGGTGGCCCTGGGCACGCAGCTGGCCGAGCACCTCCTGGGCGGCCTGGATATCGGCCAGGCCGTGCTCGGTGACCTCGAAGGCGATCTGCCGCGCCGGCACCTGGTAGCGCGCCAGCAGCGCGGCGGTGAGCGGGGCGATGCGCGGCGAGCCGACGTCGCAGGCCGCCAGGTTGATGGAGATGTACAGCTCCGGGTTGTCACGCAGGAAGGCGCTCTGCTGGGCCAGCACCTGCTCGATCATGAAATCGGTGATGTCGCGGATCTGCCCGGTGCTCTCGGCCAGGGGGATGAACAGGTCCGGGCTCATCATGTTGCCGTCGGTACGGCGCCAGCGCACCAGGGCCTCGGCGCCGACGCAGCGGCGGCTGGCCAGGTCGAACAGCGGCTGGTAGCGCACACGCAGCTCGCGCCGGCGGATGGCGCCCTGCAGCTCGCCGCTGAGGGACTGGCGGCGGCACATGGCGTAGTAGGCGAGCACGCCGCAGAGCAGCGACAGCAGGGCGGCAACCGGCAGCCAGCCGAGCAGCGCGTCACGGGCGCGGGCCAGCAGCTCGCCGCGCGGGGTCATCACCAGCAGGTCGAACTCCGGCGTCTGGGTGGGCATGCGGTAGGCCAGGCGATCGGCGTTGACCTCCAGCTCGTAGTCCTTGGGCATCGGCCACTCGGAGCCGGGCGGCCAGGGTTGCGCCAGGCCGAGGATGGGCAGGGCGGCACCGGTGCTTTTCGGCAGCAGCAGGAGGCTGGCGCCGGCGGGCAGCTCGACCATGTCGCTGAGGTGCCCGCGCGAGGTGGACAGGCGGAAGTAGCCGCGCCCCACCACCAGGGCGGCGAGGTTGTCGTCGGGCTGGTCGGTGCTGTTGAGCCAGTAGCTCTGGCGCTGGCCGACGATGTCCGCCGGGCGCTCCGGGCCGAAGGAGTTCTGCCGCGGCCAGGAGGAGCAGCACTGGCCGCCGCCGATGAAGGCCGCCTCGTAGATGAAGCGGTAGCGGAAGTTGATCTGCCGCAGCGTCTCCACCATGGCCATGTCGCAGCCACGCAGGGGCTGGGCTTCGAGCTTGTCGAGGGCCTCGTGGAGCTGGCCGAACACCTGCTCCAGGCGCTGCAGGAAGCGTTCGCCCTGGACCTTCATCTGTTCCTGCTCGGCACGCTGGGCCTGCTGGGCCGCCAGCCACAGGCTCGCCAGCACGAACAGGCAGGCGCTCAGCAGGCCGGCCAGGATGGCCACGGGCAGGGGCTGGTAGAGGGTGCGGCGCCAACGGGAAAGTGGGGGCTGCATGATGACAAGCGCGTCCTGGCGAGATCAGTGAGGTATAGCCCACCGCCAGGAAATCATCGCGCCGGCCGCCGACCGGCGCGCGTCGGCGTCATTGCGTCAATTGAACGTCACGGGGCGGGGCGGCAGGCTCTCCCCCGGGGTGCGGTTGAGCACCAGCAACAGGGCGGCGGTCTCGGCATCGGGCTGGCCGTCGAACAGGTGCGGGCGGTACTTCATCTGGAACGCGGCGATGACGTTGCGGGTGGCCTCGTCCAGCTGCCCGTTGCGCGGCACCGGGTAGCCCTGGCGGGCCAGCTGCATCTGGAACCAGCCGACGGTGGGCAGCGCCTGGGCGAAGCGCGCCTGCTCCACCGCCACGGCGGAAGCCTCCGGCCAGGGCACGAGGCCGGCGTCGGCGAGGCGCTTCCAGGGGAACAGGGGGCCGGGATCGACCTTGCGCTGGGGGGCGATGTCGCTGTGCCCGATGATGCTGCCCAGGGGCAGGTTGTGGCGCTTGACGATGTCCTTGAGCAGCACGATCAGGGCGTCGATCTGCTGGTCGTCGAAGGGCTGCCAGTTGCGCCCGGTGGCGGTCTGCTCGTAGCCCTCGTTGACCAGCTCGATGCCGATGGTGCTCGCGTTGAGCCAGGTGCGGCCCTGCCATTCGCTCTGGCCGGCGTGCCAGGCACGACGGTTCTCGTCCACCAGCTGGTAGATGGTCGGCGGCTGGGCGCCGATCAGGTAGTGGGCGCTGACCTCGCCATGGGTGAGCAGCGCGAGGGAGTGCTCCAGGTCGGTCGAGGTGTAGTGCAGCACCACGTACTGCACGCGGCTGTTCTGGTTGACCGAGGTCTGGCTGCGGTCGATGCGCGGGCCGCTGGCGCAACCGGCGAGCAGGGCCAGCAACAGGCCGAGGGCTAGGGTTCTCATGGGCTGATGTGTAGCACGCTTTGCAGGTTGTCCAGGAGCATGTCGACGCTGAGCATGATCAGCAGCATGCCGGTCAGGCGCTCCACCGCCATGAGGCCGCGCTGGCCGAGGAAGCGCTGCAGGAAGGCGGCCTGGAGCAGGATCAGGGCGGTGCAGGCCCAGGCCACCAGCACGGCGACGTAGAGCTCCCAGAGCTCGCCCTGGTGGGTGTTGCGCAGGGTCATCAGCACCGCCAGCGCGGAGGGGCCGGCCACGGCCGGGGTGGCCAGGGGCACCAGCATCGGCTCGCCGTCGGGCAGGTCGCCGAGCACGCCTTCGGGGCGCGGGAAGATCAGGCGCAGGGCGATGATGAAGAGGATGATGCCGCCGGCGATGGCGATGGCCTCGCGGGACAGGCCGAGGCCGCTGAGGATGTTCTCGCCGAAGGTGAGGAAGAGCAGCAGCAGGCCGAGGGCGAACACCAGTTCACGCAGGGCCACCTTGAGGCGCCGCTCCGGCGCGACGTTCTTCAGTGCGGCGAGGAAGATGGCGATGTTGCCGAACGGGTCGGTGACCAGAAAGATCAGCACGGCGATGCCGAGAATTTCCATGGGCGCTCCTCAACTGAAGGACGAAGTGTAAAGGGCGCTGGCGGCGACGTCTCGCCGCCGTGCCGGGTCGGGTGTCAGAAGTGGTACTTGAGGGTGGTGTTGACCGCGCGCTGGTCGCGCGAGGCGTTGCCGCGCACGTCGTCCAGCTCGCTGTAGCCGCCGCTCTGCTGCAGGTACTGGATGCCGAGGAACAGCTGGCGACCCTGGGCGAAGAAGTAGTCGCCGGCATCGAAGCTCAGCTGCGGGCTGAAGCTCAGGCCCTGCTCGCGCTCGCCTTCGGCGCCGGCCCAGTCGAGGCCGCCGTCCAGCAGCCAGCTGGCGTCGCCGAGGCGGAAGGCGTAGGCCCAGGCACCGCTGAACTGCACGCTGTGGCCGGGCTCGTCCTGGTCGTCGCGGTCGTAGAGGCTGAGGGTCAGGTAGTCGAAGCCCGGGGCCTGGAGGTCGAAGGCGGGGCCGAGCAGGTTGCCGCCCTGCCCGGGGGCGGGGGTGGCGTGGGCTCCGGCGATGCGCATGCGCAGGGGAGCGGGGGTGTGGCCGGGCAGGTCGGCCAGGGCCTTGGGCGAGAGGCCGGCGGTGAAAGCCGGGCGCTCGGCGGCGAAGCTGAGGAAGCTCTCGCCAGCGGAATAGGGAAGGGTGGCGAACTGCAGGTTGCCGTCCTGCAGTTGCAGCAGTTCGTTGCCGGCGACCTGGACGGCGCCGAAGGTCAGGGCAAAACCACCCAACCAGCTGGCGATACGCGAAAGGGAAAGACGCATTGACGATGTCTCCACAGGTGAATGCGGGCAGGGCCCGCGAAAAAAGGGGCGGATTATACGCAGCTCCCGGCCTGAGGGCAGCAACGCCACCGGTCATCCTCCGGGCGGCACTGTTCAACGCCTTCGAAAAGCCTATAACTTCTAGTGGCCAGCGGAATCCGTTGGCATAGGGAAATGCCTGCCGAGGATCAACGTCATGCGCCGCCATCTGCTCTGGTTCAAACAGGATCTGCGTCTGGACGACCCCCCCGCCGTGCAGGCCGCGCTGGCGGCCGACCGGGTTCTTCCCCTGTTCGTCTTCGACCCGAAGCTGCTGCGCCCGGGCGACCTGGGCATCCGCCGCATGGGTGTGCACCGCGCCCGCTTCCAGCTGGAAAGCCTTACCGCCCTGGACGCCGAGCTGCGCCAGCGCGGCTCGCGCCTGCTGGTGGTGCAGGGCGACGCTGCGCAGGTGATCCCGGCACTGATGGAGCACCTGGACCTGAACGAGGTGCTGACCCTCGAAGAGGTGGCGCCCCGGGAGCGCGCCCTGGTCGAGGAGGTGCGCCAGGCCCTGGGCGATATCCGCCTGCGCGAGCTGGCCGGCAACAGCCTGTTGCGCCGCGAGGAGCTGCCGACGCCGGTGGAGCGGCTGCCGGCGGTGTTCAGCCAGTTCCGCGAGCAGGTCGAGCAGCGCCCCAGCGTGTACCAGCCGCGGCCGGCCCCCGAGTCTCTGCCACCGCTGCCCGAGGCGGTGGATGCGCTGTTCGAACCCCTGCCGACGCCGACCCGCCTGGGGCTGGGCGAGCCGGTCAGCCTGTCGATCAGTGCGTTCCCCTTCTCCGGTGGCGAGACCGCCGCGCTGGCACGGGTGCGCGACTACTTGTGGACCAGCCAGGGCGTGCGCGGTTACCAGGACAGCCGCAACGGCATGGTGGGCAGCGAATACTCCTCCAAGTTCTCCCCCTGGCTGGCCAACGGCAGCCTCTCGCCACGGCGCGTCGCCGCCGAGCTGCGTCGTCACGAGGCGCAGTACGGCGCCAATGCCTCCACCCACCAGCTCTGGCAGCAGCTGCTGTGGCGCGACTATTTCCGCTGGACCCTGCTGCGCCACGGCAGCGCGCTGTTCGAGGCCGGCGGGCTGAAGGCCACCGAGCGTGCGCCACGGCACCTGGATGAACGTTTCGAGAGCTGGTGCCAGGGCCGCACCGGCATGCCGCTGGTGGACGCCAGCATGCGCGAGCTGGCCGCCACGGGCTTCATGTCCAACCGTGGCCGGCAGGTGGTGGCCGCCTACCTGGTGCACGACCTGGAGCAGGACTGGCGCCACGGCGCGGCCTGGTTCGAGGAACACCTGCTGGACTACGACCCGGCGAGCAACTGGGGCAACTGGGCGTACCTGGCCGGCGTGGCCAGCGACCCGCAGCGCAGCCAGGCCTTCAATGCCCTGCGCCAGGCCCGTCACTACGACCCGGATGCGAGCTACGTGAGCCTCTGGCTGCCGGAGCTGCGTGCGCTGCCGCCGGAGCTGCGGCACACGCCCTTCCAGCTGTCGCGCCTGCAACTGGACGCCCTGGACTACCCGCGCCTGGAGCGCGTGCCGGAAGACTGGAAGCCCTACCTCACCTACGCCGCCTGAGGCGGCTCAGCCCAGCTCGATGCGGTTGCGGCCGTCGCGTTTGGCGCGGTAGAGCGCCTGGTCGGCGCGCTCGAACGCCTGGTCGTCCTTCTCGCCTTCGACGAAGGACACCAGCCCTCCCGACAAGGTGATGGTCACGGGCTCGCCCTTGAAGTGGAACGGGCACTGCTCGATGGCCCCGCGCAGGGTGTCGAGCAGTTGCTGCCCACCCTCCAGGGGGGTCGCGGGAATCAGCAGGACGAACTCCTCGCCGCCGAAGCGGGCGATGAAGTCGGTCTTGCGCAGGCGCTTGGCGATCTCGCCGGCGATGATCTTGAGCACCTTGTCGCCGGCCAGGTGGCCGTAGTTGTCGTTGATGCGCTTGAAGTGGTCGATGTCCAGCACGGCCAGCAGCAGCTCGCCGCCATAGCGCTTCCAGCGCGCCACCTCCAGCTCCAGGCGCTCGCTCCAGGCGGCCCGGTTGGGCAGGCCGGTGAGGGGGTCGCTGAGGGCTTTCTGCCGCTGCTCCTCGAGATGGTCACGGAAGGCGCTGGCTTCCTGCTCCATGGTCGCGACGCGGTCCACCAGCATCTTGAGACGGCCGCCGACTTCTTCTTCGCGGGCGGCGCGCTGGCGCTGGTAGTCGTTCATGGTGCTGAGCAGGCCGTCCAGGCGCTTTTCCACGGCGCGCTTGAGGTCGTCCAGGTCGGTGGCGTCCTGCACTCTGCTCTGCAGGTCGCTGACCTGCTCGCGCAACTGGTCGTCGAGCACGCGGGCGCTTTCCAGGGTCTCGCTGTAGCCCTCCTGGGCGGCGGAAATAGAGGCGACGAAGGCGACCAGGCGCTCGTTGAGCTGCTTGAGGTAGATAGCGAAGTCGCGGTGCTCGCTGTTGGTCACGGCCAGCACCAGCACGGCGAGGTCGTCCAGCACCGGCACCAGCTCGTACCAGTTCAGGCCGCCCTCCAGGCGCTCGCGCAGGGCTTCGCCCTGGGGCTTGTGGCGCTCGGGCAGGTCGAGTTCGTCCAGCAGCCCGCGCAGGCTGGCGGCGACGTGCGGCGCGACGGCGCTGTAGCCGGGCTCGGGCGGCGTGGGCAGCGCGTAGCCCGGGTCGCCTTCGCCGGTGAGCAGCGCCGCTGGCAGCGGCAGGCTGTCGAGGCGCGGGGACAGGCTCGGGCTCACGCCGCCGGTGACAGCGGCGACGGGCGCCACGGGCTCCACGGCGAGCGGATCGACCGGGGCGGCGGCGGGCGCTGCGGGTGCAGGCGCCGGGACAGCGGCAGGCGCGACCTCGGCGGCGGCCTGAAGCGGGGCCGGTTGTTCGGGGGCCGCAGGGGCGGCCGGCGCTGGCTGGGCCACCGGGGCCTGGGCAGGCGCGGGGACGGGTGCGCCGGCAACCGGCGCGGCGGGCCCGTCGTCCTCGGCAGGCGTCGCAGCCGCCTGCAACGCGGCGGGTGCGGGGACGGCCGGCGGCGGGGCCAGGGCTTCGCCACCCGGGAGCGGCGCGCCGGCTTCCTGGGGCTCTTCGGCGCTGTCGCCCTGGCCTCCGAACAGGCGCTGCAGCAGGCCGGGCCTGGGCGTGGCGGATTCGGCATTGACGATTTCGTCGAGGGCGCGCTGTTGCAGGCCGCTGAGCTCGCCTAGGAGGGCGGGCATCTCCCGCGCCTGGCTGGCGCGCTCGTCGATGCGCTTGGCGAACTGCTTGAGGGCCTTGCGCACGTCACGCGGCACATCCAGCTTGAGCAGCTGGTTGGTCAGCCCGGTGAGGGCGCCGACGTTCTGGTCGATCCGTTGCTGGCGGCGCTGCTCGGAATCGAGCACGGCCTTTTCCAGGCGCGGGATCAGAGCGGAGAGGCCGGCGTCGATCTGGTCGCCACGGATGATCTCGCGCAGCTCCTGCATGCACTGGTCGACGGCCTTGTCGGTGCCCTCGGCGGCGAGGGAACTGCGCACCAGGCCACGGCGCAAGAGGTCGAGGCGGGCGTCCCAGCGGCGCTCCAGCTTCTCCTGCTGTTCGAGGCTCTGCAGGTACTTTTCTTTCCAGCGCTGGCCGTCGTCGCTCATGAAGGTGTTCCGTGGGGGGTGTCCACCAGGGCCGGCAGCGCATCCCCGGCGAGGGAGGCGGGCAAGCGGATGTCCACCGCCACTGGCAGGTGGTCGGAGATGGGTTGGCTGAGCACCTGCACGCGCTCCAGGGTGAGGCTGGGGCTGAGCAGGATGTGGTCGAGGCAGCGCTGTGGGCGCCAGCTCGGGAAGGTGGCCTCGACCTGCGGCGCGAGCAGTCCGAGATCACGCAGGGGCGAGGTCTTCAGCAAGTCGTTGGCGTGGGTGTTCATGTCGCCCATCAGCACCTGGTGGCGGTAGCCGCCGATCAGCTCGCGGATGTAGGCGAGCTGGCGGGTACGGGCCTTGGTGCCGAGGGCCAGGTGCATCATCACCACCACCAGCGCGTCCTCGCCCTCGCCGAAGCGCAGGAGGATGGCGCCGCGACCGGGCGGGCCGGGGAGGGGGTGGTCTTCGAGGCACGTGGGCTGCAGGCGGCTGAGCAACCCGTTGCTGTGCTGGGCGATGCGCCCGAGGTTGCGGTTGAGCTGCTGGTACCAGAAGGGAAACGCGGCCAGGTGGGCGAGGTGCTCGACCTGGTTGACGTAGCCCGAACGCAGGCTGCCGCCATCGACTTCCTGCAGGGCCACGAGGTCGAAATCGCCGAGCAGGGCACCGATGCGCTGCAGGTTGCCTGCACGGCCGGCATGGGGCAACAGGTGCTGCCAGCTGCGGGTCAGGTAGTGGCGGTAGTGGCCGGTGCTGATGCCGACCTGGATGTTGAAGCTGAGCAGCCGGAGCCGGCCGTCCTGGGGCAGGCCGCTGGAGTCGCAATGCGGGTTGACCTGCGGGGTCCGCAGGCCAGCGGTGCGATCATTGCTCCAGCGGCGCAGCATCTTCGCTCTGCCGGGCGCCGCTTACTTCGCGGCGCGCTCCTTGGCGATAAGGAAGTCGGCAACCTGGGTGGCCTGCTCGGGGCCTCCGGAGGAGCCGATGTCGAAGCGGTACTTGCCGTTGACGATCAGGGTCGGCACGCCGGAGATCTGGTACGCCATGGCGAGCTTCTTGGCCTTCTCCATCTGGCTCTTCACGCCGAAGGAGTTGTAGGCCTTGATGAAGGCGGCCTTGTCGACGCCCTGGCCAGCGAGGAACTCGGCCATCTCGTCGGGGGTGGAGAGCTTCTTGCCTTCCTTGTGGATGGCCTCGAACACGGCTTTGTGCACGGCGTGCTCGACGCCCATGCTCTCCAGGGTGATGAACAGCTGGCCATGGACGTTCCACACGCCGCCGAACATGGCGGGGATGCGCACGAAGTTGACGTCTTCGGGCAGCTTTTCGGTCCAGGCGTTCAGGGTGGGTTCGAATTGGTAGCAATGGGGGCAGCCGTACCAGAACAGTTCCACCACTTCGATCTTGCCGGGCTTGGACACCGGGACCGGGCTGCTCAGTTCGACGTACTGTTTGCCGGCCTGGATGTCCTCGGCCTGTGCGGTCATGCCGAAGAGGCTCGCACTGGCAAGAACGGCGGAAAGAATCAGGTTACGCATGCTTAACTCCTAAGCGGTCAGTATGGTTCTGCGGCGGGCCTTGCTTCGACCGATCGCGGTGCGTCGGGTTCCGGCAATTGTAGCGGCGGAACCAATGAAAAAGGGTGGCCATGGCCACCCTTTTATTTACCGATTTCTACCGCTGGGTCGGACTCAGTGCAGACCCTGAATGTAGCTGGACACGGCTTCGATGTCCTTGTTGCTCAGCTTCGCGGCGATGGCGCGCATGATCATGCTGTCGCCGTCGTTGGTGCGGTTGCCTTCGCGGAAGTCGGTCAGTTGCTTGGCCACGTACTGGGCGTGCTGGCCACCCAGGTGCGGGAAGCCGGCGGCGGCGTTGCCGGCACCGTTCGGGGAGTGGCAACCGGTGCAGGCGGGCATGCCTTCTTCCAGCTTGCCGCCACGGAACAGGGCTTCACCACGGGCGACCAGCTTGGGATCGGCGGCGCCGACGCTGCCGGACTGGCTGGAGAAGTAGGCGGCGATGTCGGCCAGGTCCTGGTCGCTCAGGTTGGTCAGCAGGCCGGTCATTTCCAGCACTTGGCGGTTACCGGACTTGATGTCGTGCAGCTGCTTGAGCAGGTAGCGCTCGCCCTGGCCGGCCAGTTTCGGGAAGTTGGGGGCGGCGCTGTTGCCGTCCGGACCATGGCAGGCACCACATACGGCAGCTTTCGCCTGACCGGCTTTGGCGTCGCCAGCGGCGTGGGCCAGACCGGTGATGCCCAGGGTCAACAGCAGACTCACGAGTACTTTGTTCATCAGCTAATCCAATTACGGCTAAGGGTGAAAGAGTTAGCGCCGGGCTACCTTGATTATTGGCTCATCCACTGGATGACCGCTTGGTAGTCCTCGGCACTGCAGTCCATGCACAAGCCTCGGGGAGGCATGGCGTTCAAACCATTGGTGACGCTCTTGACCAGAGCATCGTTGCCCTTGGCCAGACGCGGCTCCCAGGCGGCCTTGTCGCCCTTTTTCGGCGCCATAGGCAGTTGACCGTTGTGACAGGCACCGCAGGCCCGGTTGAAAACCGCTTCCGGATCCTGGGCGGCCTGAGCGCCAAAGGCCAGCGCCGCAAGGCTTGCGACGAGTAGCACTTTCTTCATGATCAACCTCATCAGAGGGGCCCTGCCATGCGTTCTGTCGCGCAACGGTCAGTCCCGTGGACACTGAACCCTGGGGGATAAAGCGCACACTAAATCTGCGGCATTATATACTGGCGATGCTCAAACGGAAACGAAACAGCCCCCTGCGACACCGCGTCGCACCCGTGGACACCTCATGTCATTCAAGAACCCGATCATCGGCCTGTGCCAACAGGCCCGCTTTCTCATCAGTGCCGCCAAGGTCGACCAGTGCCCTCCCGACGAAGGCCTGGAAGTGGCGTTCGCCGGGCGTTCCAACGCCGGCAAGTCCAGCGCGCTGAATACACTCACCCACGCCAGCCTGGCGCGCACCTCGAAGACCCCGGGGCGCACCCAGTTGCTCAACTTCTTCTCGCTGGACGAGCAGCGGCGCCTGGTCGACCTGCCCGGCTACGGCTATGCCAAGGTGCCGATCCCGCTGAAGCAGCACTGGCAACGCCACCTGGAAGCCTACCTGAGCAGCCGCGAAAGCCTGGCCGGGCTGATCCTGATGATGGACATCCGCCACCCGCTGACCGACTTCGACCGCCTCATGCTCGACTGGTCTGCCGCTGGCAACATGCCCATGCACATCCTTCTGACCAAGGCCGACAAGCTGGCGTTCGGCGCCGCGAAGAACGCGCTGCTCAAGGTCCAGCAGGACATCCGCAAGGGGTGGGGCGAGGGCGTGACCATCCAGCTGTTCTCGGCGCCCAAGCGCCAGGGCGTCGAGGAAGCGCAAGCGGTGCTGGCCAACTGGCTGCAACTGGGCGAGGAATTCGAGCAGGTCGAGCCGGAAGCCTGAATCGCAGGCAAAAAAAACCCCGAGCTTCGTATGGGGAGGGGGAAGTTCGGGGTTCAAGTCTGAACCGCTAGGGCGGGGTCCAGATATCTGCCAACACTAAACACAGCAAAAGGAGCATCGAAGGCTTCACCAGCCATTCCCGAACTCTGACTCTGTGCCCAGCGGAAAAGTTCACCCTCTCTCTGAAATCCGTTCGTTATGAAGGCCGCCGGCGTTATGCGCCGGAGGCCTAAGCCAGGGCTGGCGCCGCCTCAGTGCGCCTCGTCCCAGTTGTCACCCACCCCGACTTCCACCAGCAGCGGCACATCCAGCTGCGCCGCGCCGCTCATCAAGGGGCGGATGGCCTCGCGCACCTGCTCCACCAGGTCCTCGCGCACCTCCAGCACCAGTTCGTCGTGCACCTGGAGGATGACCCGCGCGTCCAGGCCGGATTCGCTCAGCCAGTTATCCACAGCCACCATGGCGCGCTTCATGATGTCGGCGGCCGTGCCCTGCATCGGCGCGTTGATCGCGGTGCGCTCGGCGCCCTTGCGCATGGCCTGGTTCTTCGAGTTGATCTCGGGCAGGTACAGGCGCCGCCCGAACAGTGTCTCGACGAAGCCCTGCTGCGCGGCCTGCTCGCGGGTGCGTTCCATGTAGGCGAGCACGCCGGGGTAGCGGGCGAAGTAGCGGTCGATGTACGCCTGGGATTGCTTGCGGTCGACGCCGATCTGCTTGGCCAGGCCGAAGGCGCTCATGCCGTAGATGAGGCCGAAGTTGATCGCCTTGGCGCTGCGACGCTGGTCGTTGCTCACCTGCTCCAGCTCGACGCCGAAGACTTCCGCCGCCGTGGCCCGGTGCACGTCGCGGTCGTGACGGAAGGCGTCCAGCAGGCCTTCGTCCTTGGCCAGGTGGGCCATGATGCGCAGCTCGATCTGCGAGTAGTCCGCCGCCAGCAGCTTGTAGCCCTTGGGCGCGACGAAGGCCTGGCGGATGCGCCGGCCCTCGGCGGTGCGGATCGGGATGTTCTGCAGGTTCGGGTCGGTGGAGGACAGCCGCCCGGTCGCCGCCACCGCCTGGTGATAGGAGGTGTGGATGCGCCCGGTGCGCGGGTTGATCTGCTCCGGCAGCTTGTCGGTGTAGGTGCTCTTGAGCTTGCTCACGGTGCGGTACTGCATGATCACCTTGGGCAGCTCGAAGTCCTGCTCGGCCAGCTCCGCCAGCACGTTCTCGGCGGTCGACGGCTGGCCGGTGGCGGTCTTGGACAGCACCGGCAGGCCGAGCTTCTCGTAGAGGATGGCACCGAGCTGCTTGGGCGAGCCGAGGTTGAACTCCTGGCCGGCCAGCTCGTAGGCCTGGCGCTCCAGCTCCACCATGCGCGCGCCCAGCTCGATGCTCTGCTGGCCGAGCAACCTGGCGTCGACGTAGGCGCCGTTGCGCTCGATACGCGCCAGCACCGGCACCAGCGGCATCTCGATGTCGCGGAACACGGAGGCCAGCGACGGCGTGGCCTCGAGCTTCTGCCACAGGGTCTGGTGCAGGCGCAGGGTGATGTCGGAGTCCTCGGCGGCGTAGGGGCCGGCCTGCTCGATAGCGATCTGGTCGAAGGTCAGCTGCTTGGCACCCTTGCCGGCGATATCCTCGAAACGGATGGTGCTGTGGCCGAGGTACTTCAGCGACAGGCTGTCCATGTCGTGGCGGGTCGCGGTGGAATCCAGCACATAGGACTCGAGCATGGTGTCGAACGCGATGCCCTGCATGAGGATGGGCGTCGAGGCGTTGGCCAGGACGTTCATGTCGTACTTGGCGTGCTGGCCGATCTTGCCCTTGGCCGGGTCCTCCAGCAGTGGCTTGAGGGCCTCTAGCACGGCGTCGCGGTCCAGCTGCTCGGGCACGCCCATGTAGGAGTGGGCCAGCGGCACATAGGCCGCCTCGTGCGGGCTGACGGCGAAGGACACGCCGACCAGCTGCGCCTGCTGCGGGTCGAGGCTGGTGGTCTCGGTGTCGAAGGCGAACAGCGGCGCGTCCTGCAGCTTCTTCAGCCAGGCATCGAACTGCGCCTGATCCAGCACGGTTTCATAGCGGGTCTCGACCGCTTCGGCCGGCTGCACGGGCGGCGGCAGCGTCTCGCCGGCGGACTTCGCCTGGCGTTGCAGGTCGTCCAGGCCGGTCTTGAATTCCAGAGTGCGGTACAGCTCGGCGAGGGCTTCCAGGTCCGGCTCGCCGGGATGCAGCGCTTCGATCTCGACGTTCAGCTCGACGTCGCACTTGATGGTGGCCAGCTTGTAGGAGAGGTAGGCCATCTCCTTGTGCTCCTCGAGCTTGGCCGGCAGGCCCTTGGCGCCGCGGATCGCCAGTTCGGGCACCTTGTCGAGGCTGGCGTAGAGCACGTCCAGGCCGCCACCGACGCCGGTCAGCAGGCCCAGGGCGGTCTTCTCGCCGACGCCGGGCACGCCGGGGATGTTGTCGACCTTGTCGCCCATCAGGGCCAGGTAGTCGATGATCAGCTCAGGACCGACGCCGAATTTCTCTTTCACGCCATCGATGTCCAGCACGCTTCCGGTCATGGTGTTGACCAGCGTAATGTGCCCGTCGACCAGCTGCGCCATGTCCTTGTCGCCGGTGGAAATGACCACCGCGCGCCCCAGCGCCGCGCTCTGCCGGGCGAGGGTGCCGATCACGTCGTCGGCCTCCACGCCCTCCACGCACAGCAGCGGCAGGCCCAGTGCGCGCACGGTGGCGTGCAGCGGCTCGACCTGCACCCGCAGCTCGTCCGGCATCGACGGCCGGTTGGCCTTGTACTCGGCGAACATCTCGTCACGGAAGGTCCCGCCCTTGGCGTCGAAGACCACCGCGAAGGGGCTTTCCGGGTACTGCTTGCGCAGGCTTTTCAGCATGTTCAGCACGCCCTTGACCGCGCCCGTCGGCAGGCCGGCGGAGGTGGTCAGCGGGGGCAGGGCATGAAAGGCGCGGTACAAGTAGGAGGAACCGTCCACCAGGACGAGAGGGGCTTGGCTCATGCGTGAATTCAACCTTTATTCGCCGGACCCGCAGTAGAATGGCCCGATCATTGACGATAAGGGACAAGGTTACCACCATGCGCGCCATCAACCGCCTGTTGCTTGCCAGCCTGCTGGTCGTCGCCCCGGCCGGCGTATTCGCCGCCGACGACGCCCCCTCTGCCGAGCCCGACGTGACCATCCGCCAGGACGGCGACAAGACCATCCAGGAATACCGCGTCAACGGCTTCCTCTATGCCATCAAGGTCACCCCCAAGGGCGGCAAGCCCTATTTCCTGGTCCGCGCAGACGGCGACAGCAACTTCATCCGGTCGGACAACCCGGACATGCTGATCCCGCAGTGGGAAATCTTCAGTTGGTAAGGCCGCCGTGCCGACCGTAACAAGGTAGTCCAATGTCCGTTTTCACCCCGCTCGAACGCCCCGAACTCGAAACCTTCCTGGCCCCCTACGGGCTGGGGCGCCTCAAGGACTTCAAGGGCATCGCCGAAGGCTCGGAGAACAGCAACTTCTTCGTCAGCCTGGAGCGGGGTGAATACGTGCTGACCCTGGTGGAGCGCGGCCCCAGCCACGACCTGCCGTTCTTCATCGAACTGCTCGACGTGCTCCACGACGCCGGCCTGCCGGTGCCCTACGCCCTGCGTACCGGCGACGGCCAGGCCCTGCGCGAGCTGGCCGGGAAGCCCGCGCTGCTGCAACCCCGGCTCGCCGGCAAGCATGTGCGCGAGCCCAACGCGCACCATTGCAGCGAAGTCGGTGCACTGCTGGCCCGCCTGCACCTGGCCACCCGCGAACACCCCATCGAGCGCAAGAGCGACCGCGGCCTGGACTGGATGATCAAAGAAGGCCCGTCCCTCGCCCTGCAGCTGGACGACGCCGCGCTGCCGCTGTTGCGTGACGCCCTGAAGGAAATCGCCGAGCTCAAGCCGCGCATCCTCGCCCTGCCCCGCGCCAACCTGCACGCCGACCTGTTCCGCGACAACGTGCTGTTCGACGGCCCGCACCTGGCCGGGTTGATCGACTTCTACAACGCCTGCTCGGGGCCGATGCTCTACGACCTGGCGATCTGCCTGAACGACTGGTGCTCCGACGACGAAGGCCGCCTGGACGCCCAGCGCGCCCGCGCCCTGCTCGGCGCCTATGCCGCCCTGCGCCCCTTCAGCGCCGCCGAGGCGGAACTCTGGCCGACCCTGCTGCGCGTCGCCTGCGTGCGCTTCTGGCTGTCGCGCCTGATCGCCGCCAACGCCTTCGCCGGCCAGGACGTGCTGATCCACGACCCCGCCGAGTTCCAGCGCCGCCTGGCCCACCGCCAGGACGTGCACCTGCCGCTGCCCTTCGCCCTCTAGGCGGCGGGCTCCTCCACCACCGCCCAGCCGAACGCCGGGTAAAGCGCGCCGTCCGCGTCGCGCTGGGCCACGCCGAACAGCCCGCCCACCAGCCGCGCGTCGCGCCTGGTGCCGGTCGTCAGGTCATCGATCAGCAGCGCCGCGCTCACCAGGCTCTTGGGTATCGCCTGCAGGCCCGGCCCCTGGGCCTGGTCCGCCATCAGCCAATCCCCCGGGATCGCCGCTGCACGCGCCTGCTCGAAGCGCGCCTGCCAATCCCCCAGGTAGGGGTTCGGCTGCAGCGCGTCCGTCCAGGGATCGGTGAGGTAGGGGAACAGCGTGAGGATCCAGCCGGTCAGCTCCGACGGGCCCGAACCGCTGCGATAGCGGAAGAAGGACTCCCAGAAGGCCCGGTCGACTTCGCCGGAGGCCGTGCGGGCGATGGCTTCCAGCACCGGCTTCAGGCTCGCGACCCAGGCGCCGAGGCCGTAGCCCTCCAGTACGGTGAAGCGCTCGATGATCAGGTTCCAGTCATCCTCGCTGCCCTGCAGCTCGATCTCGGGGATGCCGCAGCCGGCCAGCATCTCGTAGTCGAAATAGCCGCTGAAGGCATCCATCCAGCACAGCGAGAAGGCCGCCTGCTCAATGGGCCCGGTGGTGGAGAAGGCGGTGGCGATGAAGTCGGAGAACTGCGGGATCTCCCCGGCGATTCTCCGGGAGAAATCACCGAACAGCTCGACCCACCGGCTCTTGTCGGCAAAGGGATAGTCGGGGCAGAGCACCGAGAGCTTCTTCTTGCCCTGGTGGCTCACCAGATCGGGCCGGAGCTGCTCGCCGTGCAGCGCCATGTGGTTGGCGAAACCCTGGGCGATGCAGAACCAGATGTCGTCCGGGCGGAGGACCAGCGGGTGGTGCCCATAGAAGGCCCGGCAGGCGGCCTTGGCGAAAGCGTTGCAGTTGTCCTCCTCCAGCAGCTCGGCGGCCATGCAGTCCAGCGCCTCCACCGGCCGGTTGAGCAACGCGCGCATGACCGTATCCGCCGGCACGGGCCGATAGCGCGCGCCGTGTTCAACATCCGAGAGGGTGAAGCGGATCATTCGGGTTCTCCCTGAACCTGGAAAAGGCGACATGTTGCCGGTTTGCCGAAGGTGGTGCAGCTACCCCAGGCCTCGCTATCAGGGATAGACGATGCATGGGCTGGAACGTCGCAGGTGCGCGCAGCACACCCTACGTGGGCTCCGAAGCCCGGATTGAGACTCGATGTAGCCTGGGCTTCAGCCCAGGAAATATGCGACCAGGCGCAACGCATGCGTGTCCGAGTGAAGGTGAAGCTCGCTGTGGACATCCCTGTCGGTGCTCCGCTGCCTCGGTTCAACCCCGGCCCGGCCATCCATGGCCGGGCGTTCGCCCTTCAAAACGCATGCGTTTTGAGCGGGCTCACCCACATTTGGAATGCCCGCAGTTGAGGCAGGTGGCGCAGCCGTCCATCTGCACCACCGCCTGGGTGTTGCACTTGCCGCAGAGCTGGGAGCCGGGCGGGAAGCCTTCGCCGGGTTCGGCGGTGCTGGTCCCCAGGCTGGCTTCGTAGGCGGCGCGTTTCTCGGCGAGGTAGAGCTTCTGCCCCTCGTCCAGTTGCTGGCCTTCCATCAGGCCGATGGCGATCAGGTGGCGTTCGAGCACCGCGCCGATCTCCGCCACCAGCGAGGGCATGTAGATGCCGCCGCGCTTGAGGTAGCCGCCGCGCGGGTCGAACACCGCCTTCAGCTCCTCCACCAGGAAGGTGCAGTCGCCGCCCTTGCGGAACACCGCCGACATGATGCGGGTGAGGGCGACGATCCACTGGAAGTGCTCCATGCCCTTGGAGTTGATGAAGATCTCGAAGGGCCGGCGCTGCTCGTAGGCCGTGCCGGGGTTGAGCACGACGTCGTTGATGGTCACGTACAGGGCATGCTCGAACAGCGGCGACTTGATCTTGTAGGTGGCGCCGACCAGGGTCTCCGGGCGTTGCAGGGTCTCGTCCATCTGCACCACGGCGGCCGCTTCCTCGGCGGCCAGGCGCACGCGCTCGGCCTCGACGTCGACCACCTTGAAGCCCTTGATCTTCTGGCTGATCTTCACGCTCATCGCTGCCTCCGCGAATCAGTACTTGCCGTAATAGCCTTCTTTCAAGGCGTCGAAGAGGTTGGCGGCGGTGTGCAGCTCGCCGTCGTACTCCACCTGCTCGTTGCCCTTGAGCTCCACCACGCTGCCGTCTTCCAGTTCGAAGCGGTAGCGGGTCTTCTCCAGGTCCGCGTCCTTCACCAGCACGCCCTGGAAGGCCGCCGGGTTGAAGCGGAAGGTGGTGCAGCCCTTGAGCCCCTGGCGCCAGGCGTAGCGGTAGATGTCCTTGAAGTCCTCGAAGGGGTAGTCGGTGGGCACGTTGGCGGTCTTGGAGATGGACGAATCCACCCACTTCTGCGCCGCCGCCTGGATGTCCACGTGCTCGGCCGGGCTGATGTCGTCGGCGGCGACGAAGTAGTCCGGCAGCTTCTGCGCCGCCGTCTCGGCCCCCGGCACGGCGCGGGCGTTGACCAGCGTGCGATAGGCCAGCAACTCGTAGCTGCACACCTCGATCTTCTCCTTGGTCTTGCGCCCGGGGCGGATCAGGTTGCGCGAGTAGGCGTGGGCGAAGCTCGGCTCGATGCCGTTGGAGGCATTGTTGGCCAGGCTCAGGCTGATGGTGCCGGTGGGCGCGATGGAGCTGTGGTGGGTGAAACGCGCGCCGACCCGGGCCAGCTCCTCGACCAGTTCCGGCGCGTACTCGGCGATGCGCTGCATGTAGCGCGAGTAGCGCGCGTGCAGCACGCTGCCCGGCACCTCGTCACCCACCTTGAGGCCGTCCGCGGCCATCTCCGGGCGCTTGCGCAGCATCTCCGCGGTCACCGCGAAGCGCTTCGCCAGCAGCGGCGCGGGGCCTTTCTCCCGGGCCAGCTCCAGGGCCTGCTGCCAGCCCACCAGGGCCATCTCGCGGGCCACCTCCTCGGTGAACACGCAGGCCTCCGGGCTGCCGTAGCGCAGGCGCAAAAGGGTCAGTGCCGAACCCAGGCCGAGGAAACCCATGCCGTGGCGGCGCTTGCCGGTGATCTCCTCGCGCTGCTGCGCAAGCGGCAGGCCGTTGATTTCCACCACGTTGTCGAGCATGCGGGTGAAGACCCCGACCACCTCGCGGAAGCGGTCCCAGTCGAAGCGCGCGTCCTCGCTGAAGGGCGCCTCGACGAAGCGGGTCAGGTTGATCGAGCCCAGCAGGCAGGAGCCGTAGGGCGGCAGCGGCTGCTCGCCGCAGGGGTTGGTGGCGCGGATCGCCTCGCACCACCAGTTGTTGTTCAGGTCGTTGACCCGGTCGATGAGGATAAAGCCCGGCTCGGCGTAGTCGTAGGTGGAGACCATGATCATGTCCCACAGGTGCCGCGCCTTGAGCCGGCCATAGACGCGGCAGGCCACCAGAGCGTCCTCGCGCACCTGGTAGCCCTCGTGCACCGGCCACTCGCGCCAGACCACCTGCTCGGGGTCGCCCAGGTCGACCTCATCCAGCTCCTTGGCGTGCACGGGGAACACCAGGGGCCAGTCGCCATCGGCCTCCACCGCCTGCATGAAGCCGTCGGTGATCAGCAGGCTGAGGTTGAACTGGCGCAGGCGGCCATCCTCGCGCTTGGCACGAATGAACTCGCGCACGTCCGGGTGGCTGACGTCGAAGGTGCCCATCTGCGCGCCCCGGCGCCCACCGGCGGAGCTCACCGTGAAGCACATCTTGTCGTAGATATCCATGAACGACAGCGGCCCGCTGGTATGCGCGCCGGCGCCGGAAACGTAGGCGCCACGCGGGCGCAGGGTGCTGAACTCGTAGCCGATGCCGCAACCGGCCTTCAACGTCAGCCCGGCCTCGTGGACCTTGGCCAGGATGTCGTCCATGGAGTCGTGGATGATCCCGGAGACCGTGCAGTTGATGGTGGAAGTGGCCGGCTTGTGGCCCAGGGCGCCGGCATTGGAGATGATCCGCCCGGCGGGGATGGCGCCGTTGCGCAGCGCCCAGAGGAAGCGTTCGTACCAGTGCTCGGGGTCGTTCGTCTCGACCTCGGCCAGGGCCTTGGCGACCCGCTGCCAGGTGTGGTCGAGCGTGGCGTCGACCGGGGTGCCGTCCTTGTGCTTGAGCCGGTACTTGCTGTCCCAGATGTCTTCGGACGCGGCCTGCAGGGCGATGCCCTCGCGCGCCTGGATCGTGGTGCCTGTCTTGGCCATTCGCCGGAACCTCCTGTCGTCTGGATGAACCTTTGGAAGGGGCTCACCCTATCAACATGTAGTGCCAGTTCGATGACGCATATCAACATCTTGTGTCACCGCCGCAAAACCCTCGGTGACACCTTAGCCGTCGGAACGCTCCTGCGCCGGGCGTTCCGTCCGATCCTTCAGAGCTTTTCCAAGCAGCCCGCCAGGCCGTTGCCCAGGCTCTCCAGCAGCGCTTCGTAGCCCCCCGCGTCCAGCGGCGCCTGCATACCCAGGGCATCCAGCTCGGCCAGGTGCACCGGCAGGCCGGCGGTCAGGGTCTCGGCCAGGCGCGGGCGCACCGGCGGCTCGTTGAACATGCAGCTGGGCCCGGCCTGCTGCAGGCGCGCGCGCATGGCGGCGACGTGGCGGGCACCGGGCTGCACCTCGGCGGCGACGCTGAAGACCCCGGCGTGGCGCAGGCCGTAGGCGGCTTCGAAGTAATCGAAGGCCTCGTGGAAGACGAAGAACGGCTTGCCGGCGACAGCGGCCATGCGTGCCTTGAGGCGCGCATCGAGCTGGTCCAGGCGCTCGCCGAAGGCCTTGAGGTTGGCCTGGTAGCGGGCGGCGTTGGCGGGGTCGGCGACGGCCAGGTCGGCGGCCATGCGCGCGGCGATCACCCGGGCGTTGGCCGGCAGCAGCCAGAGGTGGGCGTCGAGTGAACCGGGGCGGTGATCGTGGTCATGCTCGTGTTCGTCCTCGGCCTCGTGTTCGTCATGGCCGATGGCCTCGAAGTGGCGCAGGGTCATGCCGGGCAGGGATTGCACCGCCACCGCCGGCTTGCCGCGCCCTTCGAGCACGCGGGGGAGGAAGCCTTCCAGGTCCGGGCCGACCCAGTACAGCAGATCCACCTCGCGCACCCGCCGCACGTCGGAGGGGCGCAGCGCGTACTGGTGCGGCGAGGCGCCCGGAGGCAGCAGCACCTCGGGTTCGCCGACGCCGTCCTGCACCGCGGCGGCGATCAGTTGCAGCGGCTTGATGCTGGCCAGCAGGCGCACTTCGGCCTGGGCCGGGATGGCCAGGCAGGCAAGGACGAGGAGAACGAACAGACGCGACACGGGAAAAGACTCCGGCTCGAAAGCGTAATAGAATAACGTCTCTTTGCCCGGACGTCGCCGCCCATGCTCAAGCCCATCAAGACCAAAGCCCCCCTGGCCTGCCTGCCCCACGACCACTCCCATTGCGTGCGTGATGCCCTGGCCGAAGCCGAGGTGCTCTGCGCTCGCGACGGCCTGCGCCTGACCACCCTGCGCAAGCGCGTGCTGGAGCTGGTCTGGGCCAGCCACAAGCCGCTGGGCGCCTACGACATCCTCGGCGTGCTCACCGAGGAAGACGGTCGCCGCGCCGCGCCGCCCACCGTCTATCGGGCGCTGGATTTCCTCCTGGAAAACGGCCTGGTGCACCGCATCGCGTCCCTCAACGCCTTCGTCGGCTGCAACCACCCGGGCGAGGCCCACCAGGGCCAGTTCCTCATCTGCCGCGAATGCCAGACCGCCATCGAGCTGGAACAGCCGACCATCAGCGACGCCATAGTCGCCAGCGCCCAGGCCGTCGGCTTCGCCGTGGAAGGGCAGACCGTGGAGATCGTCGGCCTCTGCGCCACCTGCCGGGAGGCGGCATGAGCGATGCGCTGATCCGCCTCGACGGCGTCGGCGTCAGCTTCGCCGGCCAGGCGGTGCTGCAGGACGTCGGCCTGAGCCTGAAGCCCGGCGAGATCGTCACCCTGATCGGCCCCAACGGCGCCGGCAAGACCACCCTGGTGCGCACCGTGCTCGGCCTGCTCAAGCCCGAGCGCGGCAGCGTCTGGCGCAAGCCGCGCCTGCGCATCGGCTACATGCCGCAGAAGCTCCAGGTGGACGCCACCCTGCCGCTTTCCGTGCTGCGTTTCCTGCGCCTGGTGCCGGGGGTGGACCGCGACGCCGCCCTGGCCGCACTCAAGGAAGTGGGCGCCCCCCATGTCATCGACAGCCCGCTGCAGAGCGTTTCCGGCGGCGAGCTGCAACGGGTGCTGCTGGCCCGCGCGCTGCTGCGCCAGCCCGAGCTGCTGGTGCTCGACGAGCCCGTGCAGGGCGTCGACGTCGCCGGCCAGGCCGAGCTCTACCGCCTCATCACCCGCCTGCGCGACCGCCTCGGCTGCGGCGTGCTGATGGTCTCCCACGACCTGCACCTGGTCATGAGCACCACCGACCAGGTGGTCTGCCTGAACCGCCACGTGTGCTGCTCCGGCCACCCCGAGCAGGTCAGCTTCGACCCGGCCTTCGTCGAGCTGTTCGGCCAGGACGCCAAGAGCCTCGCGGTCTATCACCACCACCACGATCACGCCCACGACCTGCACGGCGAGGTCGTGGCCACCCCCACCTTCCCCGAGGGCACCCGCTTCACGCCCGTCCACACGCACGGCCCCGACTGCAACCATGGCTGATTTCCTCGTCAACGCGCTTCTCGCCGGCCTCGCCCTGGCCCTGGTGGCGGGCCCGCTCGGCTCCTTCGTGGTCTGGCGGCGCATGGCCTACTTCGGCGACACCCTGTCCCACGCCGCCCTGCTGGGCGTCGCCCTGGGCCTGATGCTCGACGTCAGCCCGACCCTCGCGGTGACCGTCGGCTGCGTGCTGCTGGCCGTGCTGCTGGTGACCCTGCAACAGCGCCAGCCGCTGGCCTCGGACACCCTGCTGGGCATCCTCGCCCACAGCACCCTGTCCCTGGGCCTCGTGGCCCTGAGCTTCATGAGCGAAGTGCGCATCGACCTGATGGGCTACCTGTTCGGCGACCTGCTGGCGGTGAGCCCCACCGACCTCGCCTGGATTCTCGGCGGCAGCGCCCTGGTGATGCTGATCCTCATCCCGCTGTGGCGGCCGCTGCTGGCCATCACCGTGCACGAGGAGCTGGCGCGGGTGGAAGGCCTGCCCGTGGCGGCCATCCGCCTGGCGCTGATGCTGCTGATCGCCGTGGTCATCGCCGTCGCCATGAAGATCGTCGGCGTGCTGCTGATCACCTCGCTGCTGATCATTCCCGCCGCCGCCGCCCAGCGCCACGCGCGCACCCCGGAGCAGATGGCCGCCGGCGCCAGCCTGCTGGGCCTGGTGGCGGTGTGCGCCGGCCTGGCGCTGTCCTGGTTCAAGGACACCCCCGCCGGCCCCTCCATCGTCGTCTCGGCGGCGGCGCTGTTCCTCCTCAGCTTCGCCCTGCCCAAGCGCGCCTAGCCGCTCACCGCCTGCGCCACGGCCGCCTTCAGGGGGCCCGTGGCGGCATCCTCCAGGATCATCCGTGCCGCCTTCTCGGCGATCATCAGGGTCGGCGAGCAGGTGTTGCCCGAAACGATGGTCGGCATGATCGACGCGTCCACCACCCGCAGCCCCGGCACCCCGTGCACCCGCAGGCGCGCGTCCACCACCGCCTCGCGGCCCTGGCCCATGCGGCAGGTGCCCACCGGATGGAAGATGGTGGTGCCGATGTCGCCCGCCGCCCGGCGCAGCTCCTCCTCGCTCTGCAGTGCCGCACCCGGCAGGTATTCCTCGGGGCGGTAGCGCGCCAGGGCCGGCGCGGCGGCGATGCGCCGGGTCAGGCGGATGGCGTCGGCGGCGACGCGCAGGTCCTCGTCCTCGCTCAGGTAGTTGGGCTGGATCAGCGGCGCGGCACTGGCCTCGGCGGCGCGGATGTCCACGCGCCCCCGGCTGGCCGGGCGCAGGTTGCACACCGAGGCGGTGAAGGCCGGGAAGGCGTGCAGCGGCTCGCCGAAACGCTCCAGCGACAAGGGCTGCACGTGGTATTCGAGGTTGGCCCGGTCCTGCTCCGGGCCGCTGCGGGCGAAGGCGCCCAGCTGGCTCGGCGCCATGGCCAGCGGCCCGCTGCGGCTGAGCAGATAGCGCAGGCCCATGCCGGCCTTGCCCCAGAGGCTGCCGGCCAGCTGGTTGAGGGTGGGCACGCCGCTGACCTTGAAGATCAGCCGCAACTGCAGATGGTCCTGCAGGTTGCCGCCGACACCCGGCAGCGCGTGGCGCACGCCGATGCCCAGCCCCTCCAGCAAGGGCCGCGGGCCGATTCCCGAGCGCTGCAGCAGGGTGGGCGAACCGACGGCCCCGGCACTGAGGATCACCTCGCGCGCGCGGAATTCGCGGGCCTGGCCCTGCCAGCGGGCCAGCACGCCCCGCGCGCGGCCATCCTCCAGCAGCACCCGCTCGGCCTCGACGCCGGTGAGCACGGTGAGGTTGGGGCGTTGCCGCGCCGGGCGCAGGTAGGCCTTGGACGCATTCCAGCGCACCCCGGCGCGCTGGTTGACCTGGAAGTAGCCGCAGCCTTCGTTGTCGCCGGTGTTGAAGTCCTCCACCGGGGCGATGCCGGTTTCGCCCGCCGCCGCGCGGAAGGCATCCAGCAGGTCCCACGACAGGCGCTGGCGCTCCACCCGCCATTCGCCGCCGGCGCCGTGGTGCTCCGAGGCGCCGCCGTGGTGGTCCTCGCAATGCTTGAACAGCGGCAGCACGTCATCCCAGCCCCAGCCCGGGTTGCCCAGGGCGGCCCAGTGGTCGTAGTCCGCCGCCTGGCCGCGCATGTAGATCATCCCGTTGATCGACGAACTGCCGCCCAGCACCCTTCCACGCGGGTAGCCCAGCGCGCGGCCATTGAGGCCCGGCTCGGCCTCGGTGCGGTAGCACCAGTCGGTGCGCGGATTGCCGATGCAATAGAGGTAGCCCACGGGGATGTGGATCCAGGGGTGGTTGTCGCGTCCCCCGGCTTCCAGCAGTAGAACCCGATGCCGCCCGTCGGCCGAAAGCCGGTTGGCCAGCAGGCAACCGGCGGGGCCGGCACCGACGATCAGGTAGTCGTAAGGGCTGTTGTCAGGCTGCATGGGGACCTCGCCAGCGCTTGTAATTGTTGTCGTTCACCATGGTAGGGAAGCCGCCGCAGAAATACAGGACCAACGGCGAACGGCGCGCAGGCCGCCTGGTCTGATAGCACGCAGATGGCAAAAAAGTGGACCCGACTTTTGTCCTGCCCGGTCGCGCAGTGTAGAATTGCGCATTTTTTGAGCAACACGAGACTTGCAGGAATGATGCAGTTCGCAACCCGATACCTTCCCGTTATCGCGATTTCCCTGCTGTTAGCCGCGTGCCAGAGCAAACCGCAGGTGGCCAGCCTGCCCACCGACGACCTGGTCACCCGCTTCCGCCAGCTCGACCTGAGCCTGAACAACGGCCAGCTGGCCGACGCCGAAACCCAGCTCAAGGATCTCCAGCAACGCGCCACCGGCGACACCCGCCTGGAGCAGTACCAGCGCCAGCTCACCGAAGCCTGGCTGAAGAAGGGCCAGGCCGCGCTGCAGCAGGGTGACCTGGACACCGCCACCACCGCCCTCAGCCACGCCCGCAGCCTGATGCCCCAGGCACCGGCGCTGACCACCGGCCTCGACGGCGCCATCGCCCAGGCCCGCGCCAGCGAGCTGGACCGTGCCGAACAGGCCCGCACCGCCAGCGAGCAGGCCGCCGCCAAGGACGCCGCCCGCGCCGCCGAGCAGGCCCGCCAGCAGCGCCTCGCCCTCGAGCGCCAGGCCGCCGAGGCGGCGAAACTGGTCGCCATCCAGCCCGCCGCCAAGGCCGAGCCCGCCAAACCCGTGCGCCGCGTGGCCAACCAGGTGGCCCTGCCGATGCTCGACAACGATGACAACGAGCGCCTGCGCAGCCTGCTCGACGCCGTCGCCGCCGACGTGGTCGCCTTCGACTGCGGCGTGCGCCTGCAAGTGCGCGAAGCCAAGCAGTACCCCTGGGTCGTGGCCCTGCTGTCCGCCCGGGTGAAGAAGCTCGACCCCGCCTACAAGCTGCGCGTCGACCACAGCGTCGACCCCGCCAAAGTGCCGAGCCTGGTACTCAGCCCTAGAAGCTGAGCCCCTCCCGCGCCGGGTGGCACCCGAGCGACGTGAAGCGCGACGCCTTTGCGCAGGGCGGGTGAAACCTGCATCCACTCCCCCCTGCGGCATCACCGCAGGGGGTCGCGCGCACGCCACCCATATTCCATCTGGCTATAGCCCTAGGCCGACAAAGATTTTCGGCGCCTATGCGCGAACAGGTAAACTACCCGGCTTTTTAGGCCCACCCGGCCCCCGAGAACCCACAAGGTTTCCCCCCGTGATCGAATTCCATGACGTCCACAAGGCGTATCGCGTCGAAGGCCGCGAGATTCCAGCCTTGCAGCCCACCGACCTGCGCGTCGAGCAGGGCGAGGTGTTCGGCCTGATCGGCCACTCCGGCGCCGGCAAGAGCACCCTGCTGCGCCTGATCAACCGCCTGGAGGAACCCAGCGGCGGCCGCATCGTCATCGCCGGCGAGGATGTCACCGCCCTCGATGCCGAAGGCCTGCGCCGCTTCCGCCAGCGCGTCGGCATGATCTTCCAGCACTTCAACCTGCTGTCGTCCAAGACCGTCGCCGACAACGTCGCCCTGCCGCTGAAGCTGGCGGGCGAGCTGTCCCGCGCCGAGATCGACGCCCGCGTCGCCGAACTGCTGGCCCGCGTCGGCCTCAGCGACCACGCGAAGAAATTCCCCGCCCAGCTCTCCGGCGGCCAGAAGCAGCGCGTCGGCATCGCCCGCGCCCTGGCCACCCAGCCGAAGATCCTGCTCTGCGACGAAGCCACCAGCGCCCTCGACCCGCAGACCACCGGCCAGGTCCTGCAGCTGCTGGCGGAGATCAACCGCGAGCTGAACCTGACCATCGTCCTCATCACCCACGAGATGGACGTGATCCGTCGCGTCTGCGACCGCGTCGCGGTGATGGATGCCGGCGTCATCGTCGAGCAGGGCCCGGTGGCCGATGTCTTCCTCCACCCGCAGCACCCCACCACCCAGCGCTTCGTCCAGGAAGACGAGCAGGTGGACGAGGGCGAGCAGCGTGACGACTTCGCCCACGTCCAGGGCCGCATCCTGCGCCTGACCTTCCGTGGCGAGGCCACCTACGCGCCGCTGCTGGGCACCGTCGCGCGCCGCACCGGCGTCGACTACAGCATCCTCGCGGGGCGTATCGACCGCATCAAGGACACCCCCTACGGCCAGCTCACCCTGGCCCTGACCGGCGGCGACATCGAGGCCGCGCTGACCTGCTTCCGCGAAGCGGACGTGCACCTGGAGGTCCTGCGCTGATGCAAGAGCTCATCGCCAACATCGACTGGTACGAAATCTGGCTGGCCAGCCTGGACACCCTGCTGATGCTGGGCGGTTCGCTGCTGTTCACCGTGCTGCTGGGCCTGCCGCTGGGCGTGCTGCTGTTCCTCACCAGCCCGCGCCAGCTGTTCGAGAACCGCGCCGTCTACAGCCTGCTGTCGCTGGTGGTGAACGTGCTGCGCTCGCTGCCGTTCATCATCCTGCTGATCGTGATGATCCCCTTCACCGTGTTCATCACCGGCACCTCCCTGGGTGTCGCCGGCGCCATCCCGCCGCTGGTGGTGGGCGCCACGCCATTCTTCGCGCGCCTGGTGGAAACCGCCCTGCGCGAGGTGGACCGCGGCATCATCGAGGCCACCCAGTCCATGGGCGCCACCACCCGGCAGATCGTGGTCAACGCCCTGCTGCCGGAAGCGCGCCCGGGCATCATCGCCGCCATCACCGTCACCGCCATCACCCTGGTGTCCTACACCGCGATGGCCGGCGTGGTAGGCGCGGGCGGCCTGGGCGACCTCGCCATCCGCTTCGGCTACCAGCGCTTCCAGACCGACGTGATGGTGGTCACCGTGGTGCTGTTGCTGGTGCTCGTCCAGATCCTGCAGACCATCGGCGACAAGCTGGTGGTGCATTTCTCGCGCAAGTGAAAGGATGGCCGGCGTCCACCCGACCCGGCCCTCGCATTCCCATAAGGAGCGTTCCATGAAAAAACTGCTGGTGGCCGCTGCCGCCTTCGCTGCCCTCTCCGCCCAGGCCGACACCCTGACCGTGGCCGCCACCCCGGTGCCGCATGCGGAAATCCTCGAATTCATCAAGCCGCAGCTGGCCAAGGAAGGCGTGGACCTGAAAATCAAGGTCTTCACCGACTACGTGCAGCCCAACGTGCAGGTGGCCGAGAAGCGCCTGGACGCCAACTTCTTCCAGCACCAGCCGTACCTGGATGAGTTCAACAAGGCCAAGGGCACCCAGCTGGTGAGCGTCGCCGGCGTGCACATCGAGCCCTTCGGCGCCTACTCCAGCAAGATCAAGAAGCTCGACGAGCTGCCCCAGGGCGCCGCCGTGGTCATCCCCAACGACGCCACCAACGGCGGCCGTGCGCTGCTGCTGCTGGACAAGGTCGGCGTGATCAAGCTGAAGGACAACACCAGCATCACCGCCACCCCCAAGGACATCGCCGAGAACCCCAAGGGCATCAAGGTGCGTGAACTGGAAGCGGCCACCCTGCCGCGCGTGCTGACCCAGGTCGACCTGGCCCTGATCAACACCAACTACGCCCTGGAAGCCAAGCTGAACCCCACCAAGGACGCCCTGGCCATCGAAGGCAGCGACTCGCCCTACGTGAACATCCTGGTGTCCCGCCCGGACAACAAGGACAGCGTCGACATGCAGAAGCTGGCCAAGGCCCTGCACAGCCCCGAGGTGAAGCAGTTCATCCTCGAGAAGTACAAGGGCGCCGTGGTACCGGCGTTCTGATCGCTTCCCGGTCATGAAGAAGCCCGCTCATCGAGCGGGCTTTTTTGTGGGCGCGGAACGGCGTCGATCAACACCGTAGGGCGGGTGAAACCCGGGTGTACATCGTGCCCTGCCGTCGGGTTGCACCCGACCTACGAGGCGGTGCCAGGGCCTTCAACCCGCGCCGGCAGCGTCTCCGGGCGCGACCAGATCCACGCGGCGCCGATCGCCATGCCAATGCCGGCCATGATCACCGAGGGCGTGTGCGGCACGGTGCAGGCCATCAGCGTCAGGCCCAGGCTCATGCTCAGGCTGGCGACGACCTTGGTGCGCCGGGTGATGACCCCGCCGTTGCGCCAGTTGCGCAGCGAGGGGCCGAGCAGGCGGTGGTTCTCCAGCCAGGCACTGAGGCGCGGCGAGCCCTTGGCCGCCGCCCAGGCCGCCAGCAGCACAAACTCGGTGGTGGGCAGCCCCGGCAGCACCACGCCCAGCAGCGCCAGGCCGATGAAGAGGTAGGCGAGGGCCTGCCACAACCAGCGCAGCGGCCCCCGCGCAACGGCCTCAGGCAAAGCAGCGCTCCAGGTGGTCGGCGAAGCGGTTGAAGGCGGCGATGGCCGCGGCTTCCGCCTGGCGTTCCTGCTCGGCATCCAGCTCGATGCCGTCGAGGGTGGCGACGAAGCTTTTCCAACCCTGGGCGCGACCGCCTTCCGGGTCGCCCAGGTGGCGGGCGCCGAAGCTGTCGGACAGCTGCAGTGCCTCGGCGCGCTTGTAGAGGAACGCGGCACCGAGCTTGGAACCCTCGGACACGAACAGCCAGCCCAGGGCGGCGCCGAGCCCGTGGCTTGCGCCACGCACGGTCTCGTCGCCCTCCGGCAGCGCATGGCCCAGGTCGGCCAGGTCGAGGCGCGCCTGCTCATGGCGGGCCCGGCCGGCGAGGCCGTCGAAGATCGCACCCAGCCCGGCATCGGCGTAGAGCGCCGCCAGGTCGTACTGGAACAGGTACTGGGCGGCGACGAAGCGGGCGAAGTTCTCGCGATTGCCGAAGGGGTCGTGGCTCTTCACCAGGGCGTCCAGGCGGCTGTGGGGCTCGTGGGTCAACTGGTTGAGGCGCTGGGAACGCAGGGGATGGGAGAGTTGCGGCTGGGAAGCGGTCATGACGGTGTCTCGATTCGGGTGGCATGCCCGGTCGAACGGCCGGGCTTTGCACTGAATGACGTTGTAGCGAATGAAACTCAGTAAAAAATATTCCGTGATCTCTCAAGGGCCCGGCGCGCTGCCCGTCCGGGCGTTCCCCGCGAACGTGGGGGCCGACCAAACCCACCCAGGGCCTCACCCCCGCGCCCGGAAATACCCCGCCAGCACGTCCAGGTCTGCGGCCTCCAGCAACCCGGCGTGGACCTTCAGCTGCAGCCAGGCGCGCAGGTAGCCGTAGCGCGCCTGGGCCAGGTCGCGGCGGGCGCCGTAGAGCTGCTGCTCGGCATTGAGCACGTCGAGGTTGACCCGCTCGCCGCCGGCCACGCTGCGCCTGGTGGCTTCGATCAGGGTCGTGGCCGATTCCACCGCCAGCTCGTAGGCACGGACCCTGGCGCCGCTGCTGGCGCAGAGGTTGAACTGCTTGCGCAGCTGGTTGAGGGTCTCGGCGGTCTGCGCATCCAGGGCGTGGCTGGCGCGCTCCATCTCGGCGGCGGCCTGGCGGGTGGAGGCGGAGACCGCGCCGCCGGCGAACAGCGGCAGGCTGATCTGGATGCCGACGCTGTCGGTGTCGTACTTCTGGTTGTAGGTGCTCTCGGAGCCGGAGCGGGTCTTGCTGGTGCTGGCGTAGGCGCTGAGGGTGGGCAGGTGCCCCGCGCGGTTGCGTTCCACCGCGTAGCTCGCGGCGTCCAGGGCGTGGCGCTGCGAGGCCAGCTCCGGGTTGCTGGCCAGGGCCAGGTCGCGCCAGGTCTCGAAGCGCGCCGGCTGCAGCGGCGGCACGCGGAAGCCGTCGGCCAGGGGCGCGAGGTCCTGGATATCCAGGGGCTCGCCGACTATGGCCTGCAGCTCACGCAGGGCCGCATCGAGGTTGTCCGCGGCCTCGATCTCCTGGGCCTGGGCGAGGTCATGGCGGGCACGGGTCTCCAGCAGGTCGGTGCGGGTGCCCTCGCCGGCCTCGAACAGGCGCTGGTTGAGCTGCAGCTGCTCGGCGTAGGCGCGGCGCTGGGCTTGCGCGAGGGCGATCTGCTCGTGGGCGAACAGCGCCTCGCAATAGGCGTTGAACAGGCGCACCGCCAGCTCCTGGCTGCGGCTGCGCAGGCGCTCGTCGGCCAGCAGCGCCTTGGCCTGGCCCTGGCGGTATTCGGCCCAGGCGGCGTAGTCGAACAGCGGCTGCTGCAGGGTGAAGGTGGAGGAGTAGCTGCGGTAGTCGCGCTCGCTGGTGATGTCGCCGAGGGCGGTGGACTGGGTCACCTCGGAGTCGTTGCGACCGCTGTTGTAGCTGTAGGACAGCCTGGGCAACAGCGCGGCGCGGCCGATCACCCGCTCTTCGTGGCCGGCGTCGCGCTCGGCGAGGGCGGCGTGGAAGGTCGGGTCGTTGCGCAGCGCCAGGGCGTAGGCGTCGCGCAGGTCGAGGGCCGCGGCGGGAAGGCCGGGCAGCAGCAGGAGCATGGCCAGCAGCAGGCGCATCGGGCTCACTCCTCCGCCAGCGCGACGTGGGCGCGGTCGGTCAGCGGCTTGAACAGGTAGTTGAGCAGCGAGCGCTCGCCGGTGCGCACGAAGGCCTCCACCGGCATGCCGGGGCGGATCTCCTCGCCGGCGAGCTGGCGCATGCCCTCGCCGGCGACCTTGACCCGCACCTGGTAGTAGGGCTGCTGCGTGGCCTCGTCCAGCAGCCTGTCGGCCGAGACCAGCGCCACCTCGCCGCTCACCCGGGGCGTGCGGCTCTGGTTGAAGGCGACGAAGCGCAGCTCCACCGGCAGCCCGGGGCGCAGCCGGTCCACCAGCTCCACCGGTGCCCGCGCGTCCACCAGCAGGGGCGCATCGGCCGGGACGATCTCCATCAGCTGCTGGCCGGCCGCGACCACGCCGCCCTCGGTGAACACGGCGAGGCCGACCACGGTGCCGCTGGCCGGAGCCCGCACCCGGGTGGCCGCCAGCTCGGCCTCGGCGCTGCGCAGGCGGCTGGCCAGGTCCTCGGCGCTGGCCTGGGTATCGGCGAGCTGCTGGTGCACGTCGCGCTGGAATTCCTGCCGGCGCTGCTGGATGCGCAGCTTCAGCTCGAGCATCTGCCGCCGGGTGCGGCCGATGTTGCCGAGGTCCTCGGCGATCGCACCGTTGACCTGGGCGTAGAGCCGCTCGTTGTCCAGCAAGCGGTTGCGCGCGATGTAGCCGTCCCGGGCCAGGGCGCGCAGGCCGCCCAACTGCTCCTGCAGGGCGGCGCGCTGCTCTTCCTTGTGGGCCATCGAGGCGGTGATGCCCTGGAGCATCGCCCGGGCGCCGGCGATGCTTTCGCGCAGGCCGTCCAGTTCGCTCTCAAGCGTCTCGCGGCGGCTGGCGCGAAGCGCTTCCTGCAACGCCAGGGCATCGTTCACCCAGGGCTCGCCGGCATCGGCACGCAGCGCCTCCGGGAAGGCGATGCGCACGCTGCCCTCGCGCTCGGCGCGCAGGCGGGCCTCGCTGGCGCGGGCGTTGAGGTACTGCGCCCGCAGGGCATCGCGCTGGGCGCGCGCCCGGGTGGTGTCCATCCGCAGCAGCACCTGCCCGGCCTGGACGCGGTCGCCGTCCCGCACCAGCAGGCGCTCGACCACCCCGCCCAGCGGGTGCTGCACGGCCTGCCGATGACCGGAGACGACCACGGTGCCCGCCACCGGTACGCCCTTGTCGAGCGGGGCCAGGGCGGCCCACAGGAGCAGGCCACCGAAGCCGAGCAGCACCAGCCAGAGGCCGAGCCGCGCGGGCTGGCGATCATCCACCGGGGGTGCTTCGTGCAGGGCGGGGCGCGGCGGGAGGGGCGGGCTGTGCAAGGCGGTCATCGGTCAGTTACCCGGGGAGCCGTAGCTCATGCTGATGGTGGGCGCGACCCGCAGGGCCGGGGCCGGTTGAGGGGCGGTCGGCGCGGGCCGGGCGCCGCGCTGCAGGTCCTGCAGCACCCGGGCGGCGGGCCCGAAGGCCTGCATCTGCCCACCCCGCAGCACCAGCAACTGGTCGGCACCGGCGATCAGGGCCGGCTTGTGGGTGATGAGGACCAGGGTGCGCCCGCACGCGCGCAGCCGGGCGATGGCGGCCAGCAGTGCCTGTTCGCCCGCCTCGTCCAGGTTGGCGTTGGGTTCGTCCAGCACGATCAGCGCCGGCAGGCCGTAGAGCGCGCGGGCGAGGCCGATACGCTGGCGCTGGCCGCCGGAGAGCCCCGCGCCGCCTTCGCCGAGGCGGGTGTCGTAGCCCTGCGGCAGCTTGAGGATCAGCTCGTGCACACCCGCGAGCCGGGCGGCCTCGACCACCCGGTCCGGGTCGACGGCACCCAGGCGCGCGATGTTCTCGGCGATGCTGCCGGCGAACAGCTGCACGTCCTGGGGCAGGTAGCCGATATGCGGGCCGAGTGCGCCCCTGTCCCAGTGCTGCAGGTCGGCGCCGTCCAGGCGGACCTTGCCGGAGGCGGGCTGCGCCGCGCCCACCAGCAGGCGCGCGAGGGTGGACTTGCCCGAGCCGGAGGCGCCGAGGATGCCCAGGGTTTCGCCCGCGGCCAGCTCGAAGCCGATGTTGGCCAGGCAGGGTTTGCGGGTGCCGGGCTGCATCGCTGCGAGCTGCTCGACCGCCAGGCGCCCCTCGGGCGGCGGCAGCGGCATGCCGGCGCTGCGCGGCGGCTGGGCCTGGAGCAGGTCGCGCAGCCGGGCGTAGGCCAGGCGCGCGGAGCTCCATTGCCGCCAGACGGCGATGAGCTGGTCGATGGGCGCCAGCACCCGGGCCATGAGGATGGAGCCGGCGATCATCATCCCGGGGCTGATCAGCTGCTCGATGGCCAGCCAGGCCCCCAGCCCCAGCACCAGCGACTGCAGGGCCAGGCGCGCGACCTTGGACAGCGCGGTGATGGCCGCCATGCGCTCGCTGGCCTGGCTCTGCCGCGCCAGGAAGCCCTGGTGCAGGCCCGCCCATTGCTGGCGCAGGGCCGCGAACATGCCCATGGCCTCGGCCACCTCGGCGTTGCGCAGGTCGGCGGCGGCCTGCTGCCCGGCCAGCTGCGAGAGCCGCCCGGCCTCGCTCAGGGGCTCCAGCGTGACGCGCTCGTTGAGCCAGGCCAGCGCCATCAGCGCCAGGGCACCGACCAGCGCCAGCAGCCCCAGCCAGGGGCTGAACATGAACATCACCAGCAGGTAGAGCGGGAACCAGGGCGCATCGAAGAAGGCGAACAGCGCCTGCCCGGTGGCGAACTGGCGCAAGGCATTGAGATCGCCCAGGGCCTGTGACGCCGCGCCCCGGCCGTCGGCCGCCAGGCTGGCCTCGAAGGCGGCCGCGAAGACGCGCGGGTTGAGCTGCATGTCCAGCCGGCTGCCGAGGCGGATCACCACCAGGCTGCGCACCCACTCCAGCACGCCCATGAAGGCGAACAGGCCGAGCACCATGATGCTGAGCATCAGCAGGGTCATCTCGTTGCCGGACGACAGCACCCGGTCGTAGACCTGCAGCATGTAGATCGCCGGGGCGAGCATCAGCAGGTTGGTCACGGCAGTGAACAGGCCGATGTTGAGCAGGGCGGCCCTGCAACCCCCGAGGGCCTGCAGCAGGTCGTCCGGCTTGGGAGAAGGCATGCGCTTCATCGAAGACCCCAGAAGGGCCGCGCCCGGCGATTGACGCCTGCCGGGTGCGGCCACAGAATTCGCGCCACCGCAGCCTGGGCCCTGCAAGACACGGGCTGCGGTGGCGACAACGGAGCGAATGGAGGAGCGATCTTCCATTCGCTTTTTTTACGCCCGGGCTCAGGCGGCCAGGGCCAGGTCCTCGACCGGCGCCTGCACGCCCACCGCCTCGGCCGGAGCCAGGCTCAGCGGGCCGGCGGCCAGGGCGGCGGCCACCACGTCGAAGGTGTCGCCGGTGTCCACGCCGTAGTCGTCCAGCAGGCCGTCGAGCACACCCTGCAAGGCGGTGGCGTCGCCGCTCATCAGGCCGTAGACGACCTGGTGGACGATGCCGGCATGGCCTTCGCTGAGCAGGCTGGACAGGCCCAGGCCGCTGAAGCTGGCTTCCGCGCCGCCGCTGAAGCCGAAGCCGGACGCATCCCGGGTGACGTCGGTGCCCAGCGAGACGGTGTCCAGCGAGCCGTACAGGGTGTGGGCCGGCGCGGAGAACAGCGAGTAGGTCAGGTTGCCTTCGGCGACGAAGCCGGCATCGCTGTTCGGGCTGGTCAGCGCGTACTGGGTACCGCTGAGGGTGCCCGGGTAGAAACCACCGGTGTTCACGCCGTCCTCGACTTCACCGACGCGATGGTTGGCGTCACCGAAGTAGCCCGCCCAGTCGGCCAGGTAATCGCTGATGGTCCAGCTGGAGTAGGTGGTGGAGTAGGTGATGGAAAGGCTCATGCTCGTTCTCCGATTGAGGTTTCACAGGTTGGCGCCGCACGGCAGGCAGCCGCACGGCGGTTTTGCCCTTCATGGGCAAATGCGGCTCAGAAGCTGTATTCCACGGTCCCCTGCAAGGTGCGGCCACGGCCGAGGGTGAAGGCCAGCACATCGCCCAGCGGCACCAGGTAGGCGCGGTCGGTGACGTTGTCGAGGGCCAGGCGCAGGGTCAGGGAGTCACTGGCCCGGTAGCTGCCGTAGAGGTCGTAGACGGTGTAGGACTTCCAGTCGGCGGGGTAGATCTGGTCGCGGGCATCCGGGTCCCCGCTGTCCAGGGCGTAGCCTTCGCTGTAGCGGGCGCGGATGCCGACATCCAGGCGGCGGTCGAGCAGGCGGGTGCCGAGGGTGAGGCTGCCGCGGTCCATGGGCATGTGCTCGGCGGTGCCCATCATCCCGCCACAGCCGACCATGGCGTTCGCGGCCTGGTTCGGCACCATGCCGATGACCGGCGGGCGGCGCCCGGTGCCGTACACCGGCGAGGTGACGCCGCCCAGCCAGGCCTGGTTCCGGCAGTACTGGTTCTCGCCGATCATGTGGGTGTAGGTGAGGTTGCCGTAGTAGCCGCCCGTGTCGTAGTCGAGGGCGTATTCGACACCCCGGAAGCGCGTGCTGCTGAGGTCGTTCACGTAGGCGGCGGTGCCCAGCGCGGGCAGGCCATAGCCGGGGCGCTGCAGGCCGACCGACATGAAGGTGAAGTCTTCGATGCGCGTGTCGAAGTAGGCGACCTTCAGGCCCAGGGCATCGCCCTCGGTGATGAGGCTCCGTGTGAAGACGTTGAACCCCACCTCCCAGGACTGGGAGCGCTCCGGCTCGAGGAGCGGGTTGGGGTACAGGGTCTCCGCGCTGCCGCCGTGGGGGCGGCCGGAGATCAGCGTCTCGGTCACCGCCGGTGGGCGCCAGCCTTCGACGTAGCGGGCGAACAGCTGCAGCCAATCCACTCCGGGCCTGACCGAGATGCCGAAGGTCGGGGAAAACCGGCCCTCTTCCCGGTCCACGTCATAGCGCAGCGGCACCGTGACCTGCTGGGTGGTGCCGAGGGTGAAGGTGCTGATGTTCATACCGGTCTCGCCCTCGAGGCGATAGCGGTCGTAACGCAGGCCCGCGCTCAGCGTCAGCCAGTCGTCGTAGTCGAATTCGAGGTTGCCGAACAGGCTGCCCATAGCGCGCTCGCCCCGGGGCGTCATGCCTTCGGATACCGGATAGTCCACAGCCGAGCTGGCGGCCGTGGCCTGGGTGGAGTCGGGGCGGACCTTGTCAAGGAAGTACTCGAGGCCGTAGTTGGCCTTCAGGCCGGCACGGTCGAGCAGCGCGAGGGTCGAGGTGTTCTGCAGCTGCAGGCCATAGGTGTCGGTCTGGTAGGTGACGTCGTAGCCGGCAGCGGTGCCGCGGGTCAGGGTGCTCTGCTCGTTGCGATTGTCGACGTAATAGAGCTTGGCCTTGAGGTCGACCAGCGGGTCGTCCGGGCCGTAGCTGTAGTCCAGGGCGAAGTTCTGCGACACCACGTTGCTGCTGCCGAGCTTTTCCCAGAGCTCGGCGTTCTGCACGTTCATCATGTTGGCGTCGTCGTAGGAGACCTGGGTGCGCAGGTAGGCGAACTGGAGGCGCTGGTCGGCGGGCAGGTTCCACCCCAGCTTGGCCAGGCGCGAGCGCAGGGTGGAGCCGGAGTAGGCGACGGTCGAGTGCTTGATGCGGTCGGCGATGCCGGGGTCGCTCGCCGAACCGGTGCGCAGCGCGCCGATGCTGCCGTGGGTGCCGGGATCGTAGTCGCCCAGGTGGCGCTCGCTGGCCGCGACGAGGAGGTCGCCGATCTCGTTGCCCAGGGCGAAGGCGCTGCTGCCGATGAAGTCGGTGCCATTGGCATGGCCACCGAGCCCGCTGGTGGCGCGCAGGCGGCCCCCGAACTCCTTGCCCGGGTGGATGAATTCGCGGGCATCGAGGGTGCTGAACTCGGCCACGCCACCGATCACCCCGGCGCCGCCCATGCCCGAGGTGGCGCCCTTCTCGATGGTCACGGCGGAGAGCAGCTCCGGGTCGATGTACATCGTGCCGTTGCGCTGCTGGTGGCCACTCTGCTGGAAGTTCTGGCGCATGCCGTCGATGTTCATGTTGACCCGACCATAGTCCTGCAGGCCGCGGATGTTCACCGAAAGCCCCGGGTCCTGCTGGCTGACGGCGGTGTACACGCCGGCGCTCTGTTCGAGCATGTCGGCGGCATGGCGCGGCGGGTTGCGGTCGATCTGCTCGCGGCCGATCACGGCGACGGAGCGGGGCGCCTCATAGACCCAGTCATCGGCGATCGCCTGCCCCTGTACATGGGTGGCGCCCAGTTGCAGGGCCCGGCCATCCGCCTCGGCGTAGGTACGGCTCAGGCTCACCTGGCGCGGCGAGGCGAAGCTGTAGCTCACCGGGTGGCCAAGCAGCAGGGCCCGCAGGCCCGCTCGCACGTCGAGGCGACCGTGCACCGCATTGCCCCGCAGCCCTTCGAGCAGGGCGGCGTCGAAGATCACCTGCACGCCGGACTGCTCGGCGAAGGCCAGCACCGCGCTGTCCAGCGGCTGCGCCGGAATGTCGAAGGCGACCAGGACCTGCTGCGCCTGCGTCGCCAGCGGATCGGACTCGGCGGCCTGCAGCGCCCCCACGCAGGCCAGCATCCAGCTTCCCCCCAAGGCGAGCAGCGCACGACGGCATCGCTGGCCCGGCCCCTTGCATACGTTCATCGGTCTTCCTTACGGCTTCGTTGTTTTGGTGAATGAAAATCACTCTCAACACCAAGACGAGCCAGCCGGGAAAACTCAGTAAGGTTTTTTCGGGATTCTTGCAGCGGGGGCGCCGGAGCCCGCACCGGGCGGGCCGCCGGCTCAGTAGAGGAAGGTGACGCCGGGCAGGTCGAGGCGGCTGACCTTGAGTTCGTGGGTGAGGGTGTCCAGGGCCTCGTCGAGGATGTCGAGGCGGAACACGCCGCTGACCTCGCGACCGGCCAGGGCAGAGTCGCTGATCAGCACGCGGCCGGGCCGGTAGCGGTTGAGCTGCTCGGCGACCTGCCCCAGGGGCACGCGCTCGAACACCAGCACGCCGCGTCGCCAGCTGGTGGCACGCTGCAAGTCACGCGGGGCGAGGGCCTCGATGCCGCCATGGGCGTCGTAGCGGGCGCTCTGGCCCTCCTGCAGGATCTGCTCGCGCGCGCCCCGCTCGGGCGCCTGTTCCAGCGCCACGGCGACGCTGTGTTCGGTGACGCCGACCCAGGCGCCGCGCGCATCGTCCTGGCTGACCAGGAACTGGGTGCCCAGCGCGCGGGTGGTGCCCCCGGCGCTCTCGACCACGAAGGGGCGAGACTCGTTCGGCCCCAGCGGTGCCACGGTGAAGTAGGCATCACCGCCGAGCAGGCGCACCCGGCGCTCGGTGTCGCTGAATTCCAGGTCGATGGCGCTGCGGGTGTCGAGCTCCACCCGGCTGCCGTCCGGCAACTGCACCTGGCGCACCTCGCCCTTGGCGGTGGCGTGGTCGGCGAGCAGCGGCCGCAGCATCTGCCGGCCCTGCTCCACGCCGGGCCCCGCCAGCAGCAGCACGGCGGCGGCGCTGGCCACCCAGCGCAGGCGCGGGCGACGGCGTGCCGACAGGCGCGGCCGGGCCAGGTGTGTCGCCTGGGGGGCGGGCGCCTGGGCGGGCGCGGGCATCTCGCCCAGGCGCGCGAGGTCGGCCCAGGTGCGCTGGGCGAACTGCAAGGCGGGCGGGTGGCGCGCGTCCTCGGCCTGCCAGAGGGCCAGGGCCCGCGCCTGTTCGGCGTCCAGGGGCCCGGCGCAGAGGCGGACGGCCCAGTCGGCGGCTTGCTGGCGGATTTCCTGCTCGCGCAGGTCGTGGCTGATCACGTCGGTCTCTCGAGTTCTCGTTATGGGAATGCTGACGTCCGAGGCGCCGATACTCGGTAAACCGTTGGTCATGTGGCGTCCCGGGCGTCGTCCTGCAGGCGCTGCATGACATGCGCGAGAGCCCGGGACAGGTGCTTCTGTACCGAACTGTCGGAGATCTCCAGTCGCCGCGCGACCTCGGCGTGGGTCAGGCCTTCGAGGCGGTTGAGGCGGAAGATCTCGCGGGTGCGCGGCGGCAGTTCCGCCACCGCCTCGCGCAGCCTGCGCATGCGCTGGGCCTCGGCGGCCTGGTCATCGAGACCGGGGCGCTCCTCGACTATCTCCTCCAGCGCCTCGTGGGGCACCGACTCGGTCCTGCGCCGCGACTGTTGCCGGGCGTGGTCGATCATCAGGTTGTGGGCGGTGCGGTAGAGGTACGCGGGGCTGTTGTCGATGCGTTCCTTGCCGCGTTGTTCGGCCAGGCGCAGGAAGCTCTCCTGGACCAGGTCGGCGGCCAGCTGCGGGTCGCGCACCTTGCGCGTCAACAGGCTTTGCAGGGCCTTCGCATGCTTGATGAAAAGGCTCTTGAGATCGGGCTCCGACAAGCGCGCTCCCTGACTGGCGGAGGGTGAGGGAGCGCCATCTTATTTTTATTGAGAATTAGTTGCAATTGAGAAAGAAGCTTCTCAGCTGGCCGGCGCCAGCAGGGTCGGCAACTGGTCCTTGAGCTTCTGGTTGTTCAGCGGCGCGCGGATGAAGCCGCGCTGGGTGCCATCCGGGCCGATCACCACGAGGTTGCCGCTGTGGTCGACGGTGTAGTTTTCCTTGCTGGTGTCGGCCGGGATGAAGGGGATGCTCACGGCATTGGCCAGCTTCTGGATCGAGGCCAGCTCGCCGGTGTAGCCGACGAAGGCCGGGTCGAAGTAGCCCAGGTACTGCTTGAGCTGCTGCGGGGTGTCGCGGTTGGGGTCGACGCTGACCAGCACCACGCGCAGGTTGTTGCGCGCCGCTTCCGGCAGCAGGCCCTTGAGCTCGCGCATCTGCGCCAGGGTGGTGGGGCAGATGTCCGGGCAGAAGGTGTAGCCGAAGAACAGCAGGCTCCACTTGTCCTTGAGCTCGTTGACCGCCACCGGCTTGCCGTCCTGGTCGGTGAGGCTGATGGACGGCAGGGTGCGGCTCTGCGGCAGCAGCACGATGCCGGCGTCGAGCAACTGGGTCGGGTCGGCCTGGCGCTGGTTGTTGAGCACCTTGTGCACGGTCAGGCCGAGCACCAGCGCCACCAGGGCGATGAGGACGAATACGGTTTTCTGCACACGGGTCATGGGTGGTCTTCACTCGGGAATTCGGTGGCGGCAAGACTAACCGCGAAGCGTGCCAATGGCACGGTCCGCGGTGTAACAGCCTTTGGAGTCAGATGTTCAGCAGCAGGTAGTGATCCACCAAGAGGGCGATGAACAGCAGGAAAAGGTAGGCGATAGAGTACTTGAAGGTCTTGATCGCGGCGTGCGGTCGGCTGTCGCGGTAGAGCACCCAGGCCCACTGCAGGAAGCGCCCGCCCAGGGCGATGGCGCAGAGCAGGTAGAGCATGCCGCTCATGTGGATGGCGTAGGGCAGCAGGCTCACGGCGAACATCACCAGGGTGTAGAGCAGGATGTGCACCTTGGTGTAGTGCTCGCCATGGGTCACCGGCAGCATGGGGATGTCGGCCTTGGCGTATTCCTCCTTGCGGTGGATGGCCAGGGCCCAGAAGTGCGGCGGGGTCCAGGCGAAGATGATCAGCACCAGCAGCAGCGGCTCGGCGGACAGGTGGCCGGTGACCGCGACCCAGCCGAGCATCGGCGGGGCGGCGCCGGCGAGACCGCCGATGACGATGTTCTGCGGCGTGGCGCGCTTGAGGAAGCCGGTGTAGATCACCGCGTAGCCCAGCAGCGAGGCGAGGGTCAGCCAGGCGGTGAGCTCGTTGGTGAAGTGCAGCAGCAGCACCTGCCCGGCCACCGCCAGGATCAGGGCGAAGACCAGCGCCGCAGCGGGCGAGACGCGGCCATTGACCACCGGGCGCTTGAGGGTACGCGCCATGATCGAGTCGATGCGCCGGTCCACCACGTGGTTCACCGCCGCCGCCGACCCGGCGCACAGGGCGATGCCGAGGTTGCCGAAGACCAGCACCTCCCAGGGCACGCCCGCGCGGGTGGCGAGGAACATCCCCACCAGGGAGGTGATGAGCATCAGCACCAGCACCTTGGGCTTGGTCAGCTCAAGGTAATCGCGCCAGCTGGCGTGGACCCGGGCCTGGCGTTCACTGAGCAGAATGGCCATGGCGTCTCTCCTTCTTCTTGTGTTCAGGCGGGCTTGCCGGCGTGCAGCCGGACAGCCGTTGGCGAGCGTTCGGCGGCGAGGGCCGGCGCGCGCACGCGGTAGTTCACCAGCACCAGCGTCAGCAGCAGCAACGCGCCGCCGCCGTTGTGGGCCACTGCCACGGGCAGCGGCAGGTGGAAGATCACGTTGCTGATGCCCAGGCCGACCTGCAGCGCCAGGGCGCCGAGCACGAGCGCGGCGAGGCGGCCGAGACCGGCCCCGCGCAGGCGCCAGGCGAGCACCAGCAGGGTCAGGGTCACCACCAGGGCGCCGAGGCGGTGGGTCATGTGGATGGCGGTGCGGGCGTCGCTGTCCAGCTGCCCGCCCAGGTAGTTGGGGCCGATGTGCTGGCTGAGGTGGAAGCCGTTGGCGAAGTCCATCGCCGGCCACCACTGGCCATGGCAGGTGGGCAGGTCGACGCAGGCCACCGCCGCGTAGTTGGAGCTGACCCAGCCGCCGAGGGCGATCTGCCCGATCACCAGCAACAGGCCGAGTGCCGCCAGGCGGCGCAGGTGCGCGGGCAGTTGCAGCGGGGCGAAGGCACCGGACAGGCGCAGGCTGAGCAGGAACAGCAGCGCCAGCGTGGTGAAGCCGCCGAGCAAGTGCGCGGTGACCACCTGGGGCCAGAGCTTGAGGGTCACCGTCCACATGCCGAAGGCGGCCTGGGCGATGACCACGCCGAGCAGCAGCAGCGGCAGCTTGCGCGGCTGGCCGTCACGCCCGCGCCGTAACAGGGCGTGCACCGCGAGGCCGAGGATGGCCAGGCCCAGGGTGCCGGCGAAGTAGCGGTGGATCATCTCGTTCCAGCCCTTGTCGGCCTCCACCGGCGCCTCGGGGAAATGCACCTCGGCGTGGGCCAGCTGGGCTTCGGTCTTGGGCACGCTGATGAAGCCATAGCAGCCCGGCCAGTCGGGGCAACCGAGGCCGGCATGGGTCAGCCGCGTGTAGGCGCCCAGCAGCACCACCACGACAGCCAGCGCGGTGGCCAGCACCGCAAGGTAGAAACCGGGACGGGATGATCTTGGCATGGGAGAACTCCGTTCTCAGCTGCAAGTTGCAAGCTTCAAGCTGCAAGAGAAAGCTGACCCTCTTGCCGCTTGTAGCTTGAAGCTTGCCGCTGCCCTCAACCTATATTCGAAAGCTTCATCAGGTGGCGCAGGTCGTTGAGGATCTGCTTGCCCTTGATCTTCGCGTCGTAGCGCAGCACCAGGTTGCCGTGGGGGTCGACTATCCACAGCTGCGGGCCGGTGACGTCGCTCTCCACCGCCTTGCCGTACACGGCCGGGTCCAGGCCGTAGCGCTGCAGGCGCGGGTATTCGCGTTCCAGGGTCTGCTGGTAGTCCGCCGACAAGGGCTGGCCGACGGCGAAGGCGTGGCTGGCCCGCCCGGCCTCACGGCCGAGGCCGATGTGGATCTGCCGGGCGACGTAGACCAGTTCCTGGCAGTCGGCCTCGCAGCCTTGCGGTGCGGTGACCAGCAGCTGCCACAGCGCCTCGTCCCCCGCGCCCTGCACGCCGAGGTCGGCGCGGGTCTGGCCGTTGCCGATCAGCGCGCCGTGGTAGCTGCGCCCGTCCGGCACCCAGAAGCGCAGGTGGTACATGGCCGAGGCCAACACCATGGGCCCGATCACCACCGCGAGGATCAGCAGCAGCTGCAGGCGCCCGCGCGAGCGGCGCGGCGGCGTATCAGGCAGAGCGAGGGCTGGGTTCATCCGTTGTCTCCCGTGCTTGGCGAAAACCGAAATAGATGAAGAGCGCGCAGAGGGCCGCCGCCATGGCGAACCACTGCACGGCATAGCCGAGGTGCTTCTCCGGCCCCATGGCCACCACCGGCCAGTCGGCCTCGTAGGCGGCGAGGCCGGGCTCGATGCGCAGCTCGAAGGGCAGGCCGCCACGGCCGAGCTTCTGCCACAGGGTGCGCGGCTCGACCTGGTTGACCAGTTGCGGCCATTCGGTGCCTTCGACGTGCTTGAGCTCGAAGCTGGCGCCCGGCGGCACGTAGACCCAGGCATCGAGGGCCAGGGCCTGGTGCGGGGTGTCGAATTGCGGCGGAGTGCGCCGGTCCGGCCAGGGCAACCAGCCCCGGTTGACCAGCAGCCAGAGCCCGCTGGCCTGGTCGTAGAAGGGTTGCAGCAGCTCGACGCCGGGCTTGCCGGCGCGGATGCGGCTGTCCAGCAGCAGGCTGTGCTGGTCGTCGAAGTGGCCCTGCAGGCGCACCCGCACATAGGCCGGGTCGGGCAGGCGCTCGAGATCGGTGATGGCGATGGGCTCGGCGTTGCGGCGCGCCTCGTAGCCGGCCAGCAGCTGGCGCTTCTCCTCGGCGCGGGACAGCTGCCAGATGCCCAGCCCGACGAGCACGGGCAGCAGCGCCAGCACCACGAGGGTGGGCACGAGGCCGGGGCGGAAGGCCCTCACCCGGCGCGGCCTGGAGCCTGGAAAGCTCTGGCTATACTGCACGACATCCCCCTTAGCCCCCGGAGTCGCCCCATGCTCAAGGCGCTCATCGTTCTCTTGCTGCTGGCCACCGTGGTCAGCCTGTTCAGCGGCCTGTTCTTCCTGGTCAAGGACGAGGGCCGCGGCTCACGCGTGGTCAACGCCCTCACCGTCCGCGTCATCCTTGCCGCCCTCACCATCGGCCTGGTGGCCTGGGGCTTCTACAGCGGACAGCTGGTGTCGCATACGACCTGGTAGGTCGGAGCTGCAAGCTGCAAGCTGCAAGTTTCAAGCTGCAAGAAAAGCCGGGCTCAGCCACCACTTGCAGCTTGCCGCTTGCCCCTTGCAGCTGCCTCTTCAAAGCACATACACAAAGATGAACAGCCCCACCCAGACCACGTCGACGAAGTGCCAGTACCAGCTGGCGGCCTCGAAGCCGAAGTGGTGGTCGGCGTCGAAGTGGCCGCGCAGGATGCGCACCAGCATCACGGTGAGGATCAGCGTGCCCATGGTCACGTGGGCGCCGTGGAAGCCGGTGAGCATGAAGAAGGTGGCGCCGTAGATGCCCGAGCCCAGGGTCAGGCCCAGCTCGGTGTAGGCGTGGACGTATTCCTCGACCTGCAGGGCGAGGAAGGACACGCCCAGGAGGATGGTCAGCCCCAGCCAGATCTTCAGCAGCTTGCGGTTGGCCTTCTTCAGCGCGTGGTGGGCGAAGGTGACGGTGAAGCTGGAGGTCACCAGCAGGATGGTGTTGATCAGCGGCAGGTGCCACGGGTCGATCACTTCCTTCGGCCCGGGGAAGAGTTTCGGGTCGGGGGTGTTGAGCAGGGGCCAGGTGTACTGGAAGTTGGGCCAGAGCATGTTGGCCACGCCCTTGTCGCCTTCGCCGCCCAGCCAGGGGCCGGCCCAGGCGCGCACGTAGAACAGCGCCCCGAAGAAGGCGGCGAAGAACATCACCTCGGAGAAGATGAACCAGCTCATGCCCCAGCGGAACGAGCGGTCCATCTGCGGGCTGTAGAGTCCGCCGCGGCTTTCCTTGATCACCGCGCCGAACCAGCCGAACAGCATGTACGCCAGGCACAGGGCGCCGACGAAGAAGATCAGCGGGCCGTTGGAATCCGGGCGCGCGGCCTTGAGGTCGTTGAACCAGGTGCCCAGGCCGTAGACGGTGACGAGCATGCCGATGGTGGCGATGATCGGCCATTTGCTCTGGGCGGGAACGTAGTACTGCTCGTGACTTGCCATCGTTGTTGTTCTCCTTGTCGGCGCGTCAGCTGCCGGTCTTGGCGACCGGGGGCTTGCGGGCCGTGATATCGAACAGCGTGTAAGCGAGTGTCAGGTGGTGCACGTCGGGCGGCAGGTCGCGGTCGACGATGAAGCGCACCGGCATCTCGATGCGCTCGCCCGGCTGCAGGACCTGCTGGGTGAAGCAGAAGCATTCGGTCTTGTGGAAGTACGCCGCGGCCTTGGACGGCGAGATGCTCGGCACCGCCTGGGCGGTCATGGGCTTGTCGGTGGTGTTGTGGGCGATGAACAGCATTTCGTTGCTCGCCCCCGGGTGCACCACCAGGTCGTCCGCCTTGGAGCGGAATTCCCAGGTCATGTCCGCCGCATTGGTGGCGAGGAACTGCACCCGCACCTGGCGCTTCTCGTCCAGCGCCTGGCTGCCCTCGTAGGCGTTGGCGTTGGTCTTGCCGTTGATGCCGAAGGCCACGCACATCACTTCGTAGATGGGCACCAGGGCGAAACCGAAGCCGAACATCGCCACCACCAGCACCAGGAGGCGCGGGATGAGGCGGCGATTGTTCAGTTCCCCGCTCATCTCACTTCACCTCCGGCGGGGTGCTGAAGGTGTGGTAGGGCGCCGGCGAGGGCACGGTCCACTCCAGCCCCTCGGCACCGTCCCAGGGCTTGGCCGGTGCGGGTTTGCCGCCACGGATGCACTTGATGATGATGAACAGGAACAGCAGCTGGGTGGCGCCGAAGGTGAAGGCACCGATGGAGGAGATCATGTTGAAGTCGGCGAACTGCAGGTTGTAGTCCGGGATGCGTCGCGGCATGCCCGCCAGCCCCACGAAGTGCATGGGGAAGAACGCCATGTTCATGCCGATGAAGCTCATCCAGAAGTGCAGCTTGCCGAGGGTCTCGTCGTACATGTGGCCGGTCCACTTCGGCAGCCAGTAATAGGCCGAGGCGAAGATGCCGAAGATGGCGCCGGGCACCAGCACGTAGTGGAAGTGGGCCACCACGAAGTAGGTGTCGTGGTACTGGAAGTCCGCCGGGGCGATGGCCAGCATCAGCCCGGAGAAGCCGCCGATGGTAAAGAGGATGACGAAGGCCACCGCGAACAGCATCGGTGTCTCGAAGGTCATCGAGCCCTGCCACATGGTGCTGGCCCAGTTGAACACCTTCACCCCGGTGGGCACGGCGATCAGCATGGTGGCGTACATGAAGAACAGCTCGCCGGTCAGCGGGATGCCGACCACGAACATGTGGTGCGCCCAGACGATGAAGGACAGGAAGGCGATGGAGGCGGTGGCGTAGACCATCGAGGTGTAGCCGAACAGCGGCTTGCGCGCGAAGGCCGGGATGATCGAGCTGACCGCGCCGAAGGCGGGCAGGATCATGATGTACACCTCGGGGTGGCCGAAGAACCAGAACACGTGCTGGAACAGCACCGGGTCGCCGCCACCGGCCGCGCTGAAGAAGCTGGTGCCGAAGTGGATGTCCATCAGCATCATGGTCACGCAACCCGCCAGCACCGGCATCACCGCGATCAGCAGGAAGGCGGTGATGAGCCAGGTCCAGACGAACAGCGGCATCTTCATCAGGGTCATGCCCGGGGCGCGCAGGTTGAGGATGGTGGCGATCACGTTGATCGCGCCCATGATCGAGCTGATGCCCATCAGGTGGATGGCGAAGATGAAGTAGGTGACGCTCTCCGGCGCGTAGGTGGTGGACAGCGGGGCGTAGAAGGTCCAGCCGAAGTTGGGCCCGCCGCCGGCGGTGAACAGCGTGCTGATGAGCAGGCCGAAGGCCGCCGGCAGCAGCCAGAAGCTGAAGTTGTTCATGCGCGGCAGGGCCATGTCCGGCGCGCCGACCATCAGCGGGATCATCCAGTTGGCCAGGCCGACGAAGGCCGGCATCACCGCGCCGAAGACCATGATCAGGCCGTGCATGGTGGTCATCTGGTTGAAGAAGGCCGGCTCGACGATCTGCAGGCCGGGCTGGAACAGCTCGGCGCGGATCACCATCGCCATGGAACCCCCGAGGAGGAACATGGTGAAGGCGAACCACAGGTACATGGTGCCGATGTCCTTGTGGTTGGTGGTGAGCACCCAGCGCATCAGGCCCTTGGCCGGGCCGTGGTGGTGATCATGCCCGGCATGATCGTGGTCGATCACTGCACTCATGTCATTTCTCCTCGGCTTGCTTGAGCGCAAGCACTTCTTTCGGCGTCACCATGTCGCCCTTGGCGTTGCCCCAGGCGTTGCGTTCGTAGGTGATGACGGCGGCGATATCGACTTCCGACAGCTGCTTGCCGAAGGCGGCCATGGCCGTGCCGGGCTTGCCGTGGAAGACGATGTTGAGGTGGTCTTCCTTCGGCCCGGTGGCGATCTTCGAGCCCTTGAGCGCCGGGAACATCGGCGGCATGCCCTGGCCCTCGGGCTGGTGACAGGCGGCGCAGGTGGTGTGGTAGACCTTGTCGCCACGGGCGGAGAGCTCTTCGAGCGTCCACTCCTTGTCGGTCAGCTCCTTGAGCTTGGCGACCTCCTCCTTGCGACCGGCGAGCCACTTGGCGAAGTCCTCCTTGGATTTGGCCTCGACCACGATGGGCATGAAGCCGTGGTCCTTGCCGCACAGCTCGGCGCACTGGCCGCGGTAGATGCCGGGCTTGTCGATGCGCGTCCAGGCCTCGTTGACGAAGCCGGGGATGGCGTCGCGCTTGACCGCCAGCGCCGGCACCCACCAGGAGTGGATCACGTCGGCGGCGGTGATCAGGAAGCGCACCTTGGTGCCCACCGGGATCACCAGCGGCTCGTCCACCTCCAGCAGGTAGTGCTCGTCCTTCTCCGCCTTGTTGTGGATCTGCTCGGCGGGCGTGGCGAGGTTGCTGAAGAATTCGACGTCCTGGCCCAGGTACTTGTAGTTCCACTTCCACTGGTAGCCGGTGACCTGGATGTCCAGCTCGGATTCGGAACTGTCGTAGATGTCGATCAGGGTCTTGGTGGCGGGTATCGCCATCAGCACCAGGATGACGAAGGGCACGACCGTCCAGAGAATCTCCACCGTGGTGCTCTCGTGGAAATGCGCAGGTTCCTGGCCGGTGGAGCGGCGGTGGATGATCATCGACCAGAACATGGCGCCGAACACGATCACGCCGATCACGACGCAGATCCAGAAGATCGTCATGTGCAGATCGAAAACGGTACGGCTGACCTCGGTGGCACCAGGTGCCATGTTGACGGTCCAGGCGGCCTGCGCCTGGCTGAAAATCGACCACAGCAGGAGTCCCATCCAGACTCGTGGATGTCGCATCATTGCGGGTTCCCCTTATCGTTCTTGTTATCCCGCCGGCTGGGCCAGCGGCTAAGGGAGCGGTCGTTAATACGGCTGACTTTAACGGCCGACCTTCAGCACGGTGGTGCGCAGTCGGGTGTCATCAGGTAACGCCTTTCGAGTCGGAGTATAGACACCGACTTGAAGCTGGCAACGCGCTGGAAAAATTGGCGCAAGGGCCACAAGCCTTGTCCTAAACGCCACGGCTGGCGCGGGGTTGGCGAAGATGCGCGCACCCCGTTATCGCGAGTGCGCATAAGCATTGCGGCATTATGACAATCGGGTCTTAGCTGCCCGCGACGGCGAGCTAAGTTGTGTCTTCCCCTCCCTTCGATCCATGTCCTACCCAGGAGCAGTCATGAATACCCTCGCCCTGCGCGAACTCATCCAGCGAGCCCACGAACAGGAAGCCCGGAGCGGGCATCTGGCACGCATCCTCGCAAGCCAGATGGACCGCCTCCACCCCGCCATCCGCCTGCCCGCCAGCGATGCCGAAGGCGTGCTGGCGCGCTTCGTGAGCGCCTACATCGAGCAGGTGCCGGATGTGCTCGACGCCGCCGCCAACGTCGCCCGCGAGGCCGGCATCGAGGCCCAGGTGAAACCGGTGCTGAAGGTCGCCGAGCAGTTCTTCCTGCAGCCGCCGAGCCTGGTGGAAGGCCACGAGGGCCTGGACGGCCTGCTCGACGAGGCCTACCTCGCCCACCGCCTGGTGGAGGAGGTGAACGATCGCTACATTGCCCACCTGGGCGAGCCGCTGATCCCCCTGGACACCACCGTGGCCAACCTCATCGCCCACCAGCTGATCGGCGAACCCTTCGCCAACCAGCTCGACGAGGCGGTGCACCACGCGGTGGACGGCATGCTCGACGAGGCGGTGTTCGAACGCGCATCCGTGCAGCATTACCGCGACAGGTTGCACGACCCAAAGGTGGAAGCGGCGTGGAAGCGCTGGCCCTGCCTCTCGCGCCAGCTCGGCGTCGAACTGCAGCTGGACCAGGCGCAACGCGCCGCCGGCTGAACTTCAGACGGCGCGGCCGCGCAGGCTGAGCAGCCGTCCTTCCAGGCGCCGGTTCAGGGCACGGGGCTCGATCTGCAGGGCCCCACCCTGTCGCTGCGCGGCCCGCCCCCAGTCCTCCAGCAGCTCCATGCAGGCGTGGTCGATGTAGCTGAGGTTAGCCAGCGGCACCTGCAGCCGCGTACCTGGCGCCACGCCCTCCAGCACCCGCGCCAGCTGCGGTACCCGCAGGAAGGTGGCGGCACCGGCGAGGCGCAACTCCGCCTCGCCGGGAGCCCCCTGTACCAGGGCGATCTTCAGGCGCGACGCCTTCCAGGCCAGCTTGGCCAGGGTCAGGGCGAAGCCGATCAGCACCCCGCTGAGCAGGTCGAGGGCGACGATCCCCAGCGCGGTGGCCGAGTAGATCAGCAGCGGGGCACGGCCATAGCGCGAGAGATTGCGCATGGCCTTGGCATCCACCAGCTTGCAGCCGGTGAAGACCAGCACGCCGGCCAGCGCCGCCACCGGAATGCTCTGCAGCACCATCGGCAGCAGGGCGACGAAGGCCAGCAGCCAGCCACCGTGCAGCACGGCGGACAGGCGCGTGCGGGCGCCGGCCTGGACGTTGGCGGAGCTGCGCACGATCACCCCGGTCATGGGCAACGCGCCCAGGACGCCACACAGCAGGTTGCCCACGCCCTGGGCCGACAGCTCACGGTCGAGGTCGGAACGCGGCCCGCCATGCATGCGGTCCACCGCTGCGGCGGAGAGCAGCGTCTCGGCACTGGCGACGAAGGCCACCACCAGCGCCGCCAGGAGGATCTGCGGGTCGGCCAGGCCGAGCAGGTCGGCCGGGCGCAGCCAGTCGATGGCCTCGCCCAGGGTGGCCGGCACGCTGACCCGCTGCACATCGAGCGCCAGGGCCAGGCTGGCCAGGGTCGCCAGGCCGACGCCGATCAGCGCGCCGGGCAAGAAGCGCAGCGACTGCGGGCGCCAGCGCTCCCAGCCCCACATGCAGGCGATCGTGCCAAGGCCCAGCGCGGCAGCCGCCAGGCCGCCGCCGGGACCGACCTGGGCGAGCGCGTTGATCAGCGTCTCGGGAAACGCCAGCAGGTTTTCCAGCCCCGATGCCTGGGGCCTGGCATCGAACATCACATGCACCTGCGACATCACGATGAGCGCGCCGATGCCGGCGAGCATGCCGTAGACCACCGCCGGCGCCGTGACCCGGAACCAGCAGCCCAGGCGCAGGCGCCCGGCGCACAACTGCAACAGCCCGGCCAGCACCAGGATGGGCCCGAGCATGGCCATGCCGTGCTCGCGCACCAGTTCGAAGACCAGCACGGCGAGGCCGGCGGCCGGGCCGCTGACCTGCAAGGGCGAGCCCGCCAGCCAGCCGACCACCAGGCCGCCGACGATGCCGGTGATCAGCCCCTTGGCCGGCGGCATGCCGGACGCGATGGCGATGCCCATGCACAGCGGCAGGGCGACGAGAAAGACGACCACCGAGGCCAGCAGGTCCCGGGGCACGGTGGATTTCAAGGAAGCAAGGCGCATGTCGCGATCTCCTGCGGCACGAAGGGGGGCGCGGCGATCTCGGCCGCCACGGCGTATGGGGAGGGCGTCAGGACGCCAGGTAGCGCGGGCGGGGCGTGGCCATGGCGGGGCGGCCCTGCTGCAGCGGCAGGAAGCACCCGGCCTCGGCGTCGTAGGCGCGGATGGCGGCGGTCTCGATGTCGTACACCCAGCCGTGGATGAACAGCTGCCCGGCGGCCATGCGCGCCGCCACGGCGGGATGGGTGCGTAGGTGGTCCAACTGGGCCACCACGTTCTCCTCGGTCAGCACGCCCAGGGCATCGTGCCCGGCGCAGTCGCAGTTGCGCTCCACCAGGCTGCGGGCCACCTCGGCGTGGCGCAGCCAGGCGCTGACGGTGGGCATGCCGTGCAGGGCATCCGGGGCCAGCACGGCCTTCATCGCGCCGCAGTCGGAGTGCCCGCAGACGATGATGTGATGCACGCCAAGGGCCATGACCGCGTACTCGATGGCGGTGGAAACGCCGCCGTTCATCTGGCCGTAGGGCGGCACCAGGTTGCCGACGTTGCGGGTGACGAACAGATCACCGGGCGAGCTGTGGGTGATCAGCTCCGGCGCCACCCGCGAGTCGGCGCAGGTGATGAACATGGCGCGCGGCGACTGCTGCCGGGCCAGGCGCTGGAAGAGGCCGCGCTGCTGGGGAAAGGTCTCCTCCCGGAAGCGCCGGCAGCCACGCACCAGGGTGTCGAAGGTGGTTGCGGCGTCACTCTCTGCCAGGGGGGCGGGCGGGATGCTGCGGATGTCCTGTTTCATGCTTTCTCCTGTTTGCTTTCCGAGCGGGCCGATGGCCCTGGTGACCTGCCGGTCGACGGCGGCCTGCAACCCGACCGGGCGGTCGGATGGAGAAAAACCTTAGGCGCGAAGACTTAACTCAAACTGAAGAAACCGCTCTGGAATGAGCATTACAGACGAATGGCCGATAGCAGTCTGCCAGCCCGGGCCGGCGATGGGACGACCGTGCAGGCGCTCGACGCGGCGAAGGTGCAGCCGCGAAGGGAAGGAAGAAACGGACGGTGCCCCGGCCGAAACCGGGGCACCGGGGCTCACAGGTAGCGGGCGCGGGGCGTGGCCATCGGCAGCGGGCCGTCGCCGATGGTGCGGAAGCGACCGCTCTCGGCGTCGTAGGCGCGGATGGCGGCGGTCTCGATGTCGTACACCCAGCCGTGGATGAACAGCTGGCCGCTGGCCAGTCGCGCCGCCACCGAGGGGTGGGTGCGCAGGTGGTCCAGCTGGGCCACCACGTTCTCCTCGGTCAGCACGCCCAGGGTCTCGTGGTTGGCGCAGCCGCAGTTCTCGGCGACCACGGTGCGGGCCACTTCGGCGTGGCGCAGCCAGGCCTTGACGGTGGGCATGCGCTCCAGCTGCTCGGGGTTGAGCACCGCCTTCATGGCGCCGCAGTCGGAGTGGCCGCAGATGATGATGTGGTGCACGCCGAGGGCCATGACGGCGAACTCGATGGCGGTGGAAACGCCGCCGTTCATCTGGCCGTAGGGCGGCACCACGTTGCCGACGTTGCGGGTGACGAACAGGTCGCCGGGGGAGCTCTGGGTGATCAGCTCCGGGACGATGCGCGAGTCCGCGCAGGTGATGAACATGGCGCGGGGTTTCTGCTCATGGGCCAGGCGCTTGAACAGCTCTTCCTGCTCCGGGTAGACCTGGTCGCGGAAACGCTGGAAACCTTCGACGATGTTGCGCAGCGCTTCTTCGGCGCTTTCCTGGGTTTGCGGGGTATCGTGCTCGTCGCTCATGCCGACCTCGTTCGCCTTGGGACTCTGTAGGGGTAAGTGGGATTACTTTACCGATAAGGTCGGATTTATCCGACCCCCTACAGGACACCGTTCGGCGCGTTCCGGTCACACTCCGGCCCCGCAAAAGCCCTTCCGCCCATCCTTTCGCTCACAGCAGGGCCATCTGCCCGCCGGGCGGACAGAAGCGCGAGCAATCCAGCGCCACGTCGCCGCGCTTCTCCAGGCCCAGACGACGCATGGCCACGGCGAAGCGCTGGGCCAGCAGCTCGGCGAAGGCGCCTTCGCCGCTGAAGCGCTTGCCGAAGCGGCTGTCGTACACCTCGCCGCCCCGGCACTGGCGGATGATGCTCATCACGTGGGCCGCGCGTTGCGGGTAGTGGGCCTGGAGCCACTCCTCGAACAGCGGCGCCACCTCCCGGGGCAGGCGCACCAGCATGTAGGAGGCACTGCGCGCGCCGGCATCGCGGGCCGCCTCCAGCAGGCTCTCCAGTTCGCTGTCGTTGATCATCGGGATCATCGGCGAGCAGAGCAAGCCCACCGGCACGCGGTTCTCGCGCAGCACGCGGATCGCCCGCAGCCGCGCGGAGGGCGCCGCGGCGCGCGGTTCGAGGATGCGCTTGAGCTCATCGTCGAGGGTGGTGAGGCTGATCATCACCTTGACCAGGCGCTGCTCGGCCAGCTGGGTCAGCAGGTCGAGGTCGCGCAACAGCAGCGAGCCCTTGGTGACGATGGTCAGCGGATGGCGGTAGCGCAGCAGCACTTCCAGTACCTGGCGGGTGATGCGGTGCTCGCGCTCGATGGGCTGGTAGGGGTCGGTGTTGGCGCCCAGGGCGATGGGCGCGCAAGCGTAGCCGGGCTTGCTCAACTGCTGCTCCAGCAGGGCGGCGGCGTTGGTCTTGGCGATCAGCCGGGTCTCGAAGTCGATGCCCGGCGACAGGTCCCAGTAGGCGTGGCTGGGCCGCGCGTAGCAATAGATGCAGCCGTGCTCGCAGCCGCGGTAGGGGTTGATGGAGCGATCGAAGGGCAGGTCCGGCGACTGGTTGCGGGCGATGATGCTCTTGGCCGTCTCGATGCGCACTTCGGTGGCGCGGGTCGGCGGCACTTCCAGGTACCAGCCGTCGTCCTCGGCCACCGAGAGGGTCGGAGCGAAGCGGTTGTAGGGGTTGCTACCGGTTCCACGGCCACGGGGCGGAAGGGTGACGGACATGGCGAGGCGCTCCGAATATACTGTATTCATGAACAGTATATTCTTACAGCGTCCTGCGCCAGCCGGTTTTCGTCGGAAAGCCCTACTCGTCCTCGCTCGGCGGCGTGAACGGCTCGATCAGGTACTGCCGGCCATGGGCCTTGCAGTCGGCGAGGGTGCCTTCGGCGGAGGAGCGCAACTGCAGGAAGCTGCTGCCGAAGCGCTGTTCGTCGGTATCCACCAGGCCGTCCTTCAGGTCCACGCTGTTGGCCATGGCCATCGAGTCGGCGTACTTGAAGTCATCGCCCCAGCCGGACTTGCCGGTCCAGAGGACAATGCGCTGGCCTTCCTGCCAGTGCACGGCCGCCTTGCGCTTGCCGTCCGGCCACTGGTAGCCGACCACGCAGAAGTGGTTGGCGCTGTCGTTGCGCCTGGCCTGCACCAGCAGGAAGCGCATGTCCTGCTCGGGATCGGCGAAGGCCTTGTCCTGGGCGATGTCGAAACGCGCCACCTGGCCGCTGTAGATCGACGGGCCGAAGGACTCGGCCGCGCAGGCACCGAGGGCGACGAGGAGCAGGGTGCCGGAGAAGAATCCGGCCAGGCGTGGGCTGTTCATTTCTTCGGTTTACCGGGGTTGTTGGGGTTGTCGATGAAGGCCTGGGTGAGGCTGAAGAAGGTCTGGCCACCCTTGTCGACCGCCTTGATGAAATAGCCGCCCGGGTTGCTGCCTTCGGTCATCCAGCCGTAGACCGGCGGCTTGTAGGGCTTGGCCAGGCTCTTGCCCGCCGCCACGTCCAGCGCGTTCTGCACATGCTGGCGGACGAAGGAGAAGCGCAGGTCGGAGCCGTCGTTGGCCAGGCGCAGGTAGCTGTCGATCTTGCCTTCCTTGCTGCCGATGGACGGGTAGTTGCCGAACCCCTCGAACTGCAGCGGGTCGCGGGCGGTGATGAAGCCCGTCATGGTCTTGTTGGCCGGCTTGCCGAAGTGCTTGGGTTCGGAGAACGCCATGCGGTTCTCGATGACCTGCCGCATCAGCTGCATGGAGAACAGGGCTTCCTCCAGGCCACCGGCATTCTTCGGCACCACCGATTCGGCCAGCAGCAGGCGCGCGAGGCAGCCTTCGTCGGTACTGGCATCGGGCAGCGTCAACGCCTCCAGCACGGTGATCACCACGTGGATGCCGGAAGGCAGGTCATCGGTGGCGGAAAAGGCTTCTACGCGCACCGACTGGCAGGCGCGCAACGCCTTGATGGTGATGCTCTGCTCGCTCTGGCGATCGTTCGCGTCCTGCTTCACTTCCAGGCAGGTGTTGGCGCTCTTGATCCGGTAGTGCTTCTTGCCCGGGCCCAGGCCGTTGAGCTTCAGCTTGAGGACGTTGCCGACCACCAGTTCGAGGCTGCCGACGACCGGAAGTTTGTTGCGAGTAAAGGTGGGCACCTGGGTCTCCTTGCTGTATCGCCGCCCTCTGCGGCGGCTCCCTGTGCAGCGGGGCACCGCAGGGAAAATTACTCCCGGCCCCGCGCTGCGGCAAGGCGCCCGGTCGGCGGAAGTGACGCAGTTCGCCTCAGTCTTCGCGGGCGCAGCGCTCCAGGGCATCGAGGTCCGCCGCCATGATCGCCGCCAGGTGCCGGCTGACTTTCTCCACCGGCCAGTCCCACCAGGCAATGGCCAGCAGGCGCTCCCCCACCGCGTCGGAAAAGCGCTGTTTCAGCGGCTCGGCCGGGTTGCCGCCGACCACGGTGTAGGGCGGCACGTCGCGGGTCACCACCGAGCGCGAGGAGATGATGGCGCCGTCGCCGATCTTCACCCCGGGCATGATCAGCGCCTCGTAGCCGATCCACACGTCGTTGCCGATCCGGGTGTCGCCCTTGTTGGGGAACTCCGACAGGTCGGGCATGTGCTGTTCCCAGCCGCCGCCGAAGATCTGGAAGGGGTAGGTGGAGAAGCCGGAAAGCTTGTGGTTGGCGCCGTTCATGATGAACTTCACGCCGCGCGCGATGGCACAGAAGCGTCCGATCACCAGGCGATCGCCGATGAAGGGGTAGAGATAGAGGACGTTGCGCTCGAAGTTCTCCGAATCTTCCGGGTCGTCGTAGTAGGTGTACTCGCCGATCTCGATCTGCGGGTTGCTGACCGTGTTGCGGATGAAGCAGACCTGTGGGAAGCCCGCCATGGGGTGCGGGTTGCGGGGGTCGGGTCCGTGCATGGAGCCTCCGGCTCGTGGGGGTGGGTGCCGCCCGGGTCAGCCCTGCAGGCGCACCTGCAGGCCGCCGTAGCCATTGGCCCCGGGCTCGCCCTGGATCTCGACACGGCCCTGGGCGGCCAATTCACGGGCGCGCCAGAAGAGGAAGAAGTCGGTGGCGAAGAAGCCATCGCAACGGGCCATGACGTCGGCCATCGCGCGGCCCAGCGGGCGCCACTCCGACGTGCAGGAGCCGATCAGGTCGGCATCGATGAAGCTGAAGTCCTCGCCATGGAAAGCCCCTTCGCGCCAGCGCCGGATGCCCGCGCCCTCGGCCAGCGCGCCGCGCCACTGGGCGGCCAGCGCCTGCCGGCGCTCCGCCTCGATCGGCCTGGGCAGGTAGAGCTCGGCCAGCTCGTCCGGCGCATGCATGGCCACGGCGCGACGGCTGGCCACGCGGCTATCGCCGCTGCCGCAGGGCACTTCCCAGAGCGGCAGCTGGCTGTGTTCCAGCGCCGCCGCGACCCGGGCCAGCAACAGCTGCTCGGAGGCGCTGTCGCCATGCCAGACGGTCACCGCGTGGCTCTGCAGGGCGAGGCCGGCGAGCCATTGGGCGTCTTCGCCCAGGCCGGCCTCGAAGTCCGGCACCGGCTGCACCGCAACCGGCCAGACCGCGCGCCAGAAGGCGGCGCGGCGGGTGCAGGGCGGCTGTTCGATGCCGCTCAGCGGACCGACCGCGAGGTCGTCGCGCAGCACCCGCAGGAAGCTGCGCGCCACGTCTTCGCCCAGCACGGACGCGACGCCTTCGACCGCGTTGTCACCGCATACCAGGTGCCACATCACGCCCTCCCTGGCCTCGACGCTACTCGCTGGGCTTCTTCAGTTTCGGATTGGGGAAGAACTGCACGCCCTGGACCTTCGGGTCGGCCGGCTTGGGCACGGCCTTGTTGACCCGCGTGCCCAGTTCCTTGGGCACCGACTGGCCTTGCGCATTGAGGGTGTCGGCATAGCCGCAGGCGACGCACTGGCGGTGCGGCACGCCGTCCTCGTCCCACATCTGGATGCGGTCCTGCTCGCTGCACGCCGGGCACACGGCACCGGCGATGAAGCGCTTCTTGGTGACGTTCACGGGACCTTCGCTCATGCGGCCTCCGACGACAGGCCGAGGTGGCGCAACAGGGCGTCGATGGAGGGCTCGCGACCGCGGAAATCGACGAACAGCACCATCGGCTCCTGGGAGCCGCCACGGGCGAGGATGGCCTCGCGGAAGGCGCGCCCGGTGTCGGCGTTGAACACGCCTTCTTCCTCGAACTTGGAGAAGGCGTCGGCGGAGAGCACTTCCGCCCACTTGTAGCTGTAGTAACCGGCCGCGTAACCACCGGCGAAGATGTGCGCGAAGCTGTTGGCGAAGCGGTTGAAGGCCGGCGGGCGCATCACCGAGACCTCGGCACGGATGCCTTCGAGCACCTCCAGCACGCTGCGGCCATCGCCGTGGGTGGCGTGCAGCTCGAAGTCGAACAGGGAGAATTCCAGCTGGCGCACCATCATCAGGCCCGACTGGAAGTTCTTCGCCGCCAGCATCTTGTCCAGCAGGTCCTGGGGCAGGGGTTCGCCGGTCTGGTAGTGGCCGGAGATCAGCGCCAGGCCTTCCGGCTCCCAGCACCAGTTCTCCATGAACTGGCTGGGGAGCTCGACCGCGTCCCAGGCCACGCCGTTGATACCGGAGGCCCCGGCGTGCTCGACGCGGGTCAGCAGGTGGTGCAGGCCGTGGCCGAACTCATGGAACAGGGTGGTGACTTCGTCGTGGGTCAGCAGCGCGGGCTTGCCGCCGACGGCCGGGGTGAAGTTGCACACCAGGTTGGCCACCGGGCTGATCAGCTTGCCGGCGGAGGTGCGGCGCTTGTCGCGGGCACCGTCCATCCACGCACCACCACGCTTGTTGGCGCGGGCATAGAGGTCGAAGAAGAAGCGGCCGACGTGCTGGCCGTTCTCGCGGATCTCGAAGAGGCGGACGTCCGGGTGCCAGGTGTCGAAGCCCGACAGCTCGCGGATCTCGATGCCGTAGAGCTTCTGCACGATGGCGAAGAGGCCGGTGAGCACCTTGTCGATGGGGAAATAGGCGCGGAGGATTTCCTGGGAGATGCTGTAGCGCTGCTCGCGCAGCTTCTCGCTGTAGTAGCCGGTGTCCCAGCTCTGCAGGTCGTCCAGCCCCTGCTCGGCGGCGAAGGCCTTGAGCTCGTCGAGGTCCTGCCGGGCGAAGGGCTTGCTGCGCACGGCCAGGTCGCGGAGGAAGCTCAGCACCTGGTCGCTGGACTCGGCCATCTTGGTCGCCAGGCTCAGCTCGGCGTAGCTGGCGAAACCGAGCAGGCCGGCCAGCTCCTGGCGCAGGTCGAGGATCTGCTCCATCACCGGGCCGTTGTCGTTCTGGCCGGCGTTCGGCCCCTGGTCGGAGGCACGGGTGCAGTAGGCGGTGTAGACCTCTTCGCGCAGCGCGCGGTCGTTGGCGTAGGTCATCACCGCGTAGTAGCTGGGGAACTCCAGGCTGATCAGCCAGCCATCCAGGCCCTTGGCCTGGGCGGCCTGGGCCATCTGCGCACGGGCGGACTCGGTGAGCCCGTCGAGCGCGGCTTCGTCGGTGACGTGCTTGGTCCAGGCCTGGGTGGCGTCCAGCAGCTGGTTGGAGAAGCGGCTGGTGAGCTCGGAGAGCTTCATCTGGATCTCGCCGTAGCGCTGCTGCTTGTCGGCGGGCAGGTCGATGCCGGAGAGGCGGAAGTCACGCAGGGCGTGTTCGAGGATGGTCTTCTGCGCCACGTCGAAGCCGGCGGCCTCGGGGCTGCCGGCCAGTGCCTCGTAGGCCTGGAACAGTTCGCGGTTCTGGCCGAGTTCCGTCCAGTACTCGGAGAGCTTGGGCAGGCAGGCCTCATAGGCGCCGCGCAGCTCGGCGCTGTTGCACACGGCGTTGAGGTGGCTGACCGGGCTCCACGCACGACCCAGGCGCTCGCCGAGCTCGTCCAGCGCCAGCACCAGGCCCTGCCAGGTCGGCGTGCCCTGCTGGCCGGCGAGCAGCGCATCGATGGCGGCACGGCTGTCGGCGAGGATGGTGTCGATGGCGGGCTCTACATGTTCCGGACGGATGCTGGAGTAGGGCGGCAGGTCGAAATCCTGAAGGAGGGGATTGCTGGAACTCACGGCATTCACCTGTTGCGTCTGGAAAGTTGATGGATCGTTGATACCGGGAAAGAGAGAGGGGGCACAAGGCCCCCTCCGCAAATCATTTCCCGCGCCTGGACAGATGCCAGGAGCCGTTCAGTGGCATACCGCTCACGCCCTTGGCGATCTTCTGGATCTGCCCTCCGCGCCGCAGATAGGCGGCTACATGGGCCTCGAGGGCTTCGCGGGTCACCGTGGCCGCTGCGGCCTTGGAACGATTCGCGGAAGATCTGAAACGCAAGGTGGTCATGGACACTCTCCTTTCCAGAGACGGCCGGCCACTATGCCAGAATTTTGACGGGCCTTTCGGGAAGGGACTGAAGAGTGGGACAACCATCGAGCCGCGAGGTTTAACCCGGGTCGACAGCGAACATCTTAATTACAATCGGCGCACAACGCAGCCACAGGACTTTCTATGAGCGCGATACGAACCTACCGCGGCACCGCCCCCCAGCTGGGTCAGCGGGTTTTCGTCGACCGATCCGCGGTCGTCATCGGCGATGTCGAGCTGGGCGAGGACAGCTCGGTCTGGCCCTTCGCCCTGATACGCGGCGACATGCATCGCATCCGCATCGGGGCACGGACCAGCGTACAGGACGGCAGTGTCCTGCATATCACCCATGCCGGCCCCTTCAACCCGGACGGCTTTCCCCTTCTCATCGGCGACGACGTGACCATCGGCCACAAGGTGACCCTGCACGGCTGCACCCTCGGCAACCGCATCCTGGTGGGTATGGGCAGCATCGTCATGGACGGCGCCGTGGTCGAGGACGAGGTGGTGATCGGCGCCGGCAGCCTGGTGCCGCCGGGCAAACGCCTGGAGAGCGGCTTCCTCTACGTCGGCAGCCCGGTGAAACAGGCCCGCCCGCTGAGCGACAAGGAAAGGGCCTTCTTCACTTACAGCGCCGCCAACTACGTGAAGCTGAAGGACCTGCATATCGCCGAGGGGTACGGCGAGTGAGAATGCCTTGACCTGTTCAAAGGCAAGGAGAGCTTCATGAAACGGAACATCACCGACCGGCACCATGCCACCTTCGAAGGCCTCCGCCAGATGGATGCCCAAGGCAACGAGTTCTGGCTGGCCAGGCAATTGGCCGAGGTGCTGGGCTACTCCCAGTACCGTCACTTCACCCCGGTGGTGGCACGTGCGCGGGAGGCCTGCCTGCGCAGCGGCCACGCGGTCGAGGACCATATTGAGGACATCCTCACAATGGTCGAGATCGGCTCCGGTGCACGGCGCCAGGTGCCTGACATCCGCCTGTCCCGCTACGCCTGCTACCTGATCGTGCAGAACGGCGACCCAAGCAAACCGGTCATCGCCAATGGTCAGACCTACTTCGCCATCCAGACCCGCCGCCAGGAGTTGGCCGATGATGATCGCTTCGCCCGATTTGACGAAGACGAAAAGCGTCTGGCGATAAGCAATGAGCTGGCCCAGCACAACAAGCACCTGGCCGCAGCGGCCAGAGATGCCGGTGTAGCCAGCAGCCTGGATTACGCCATATTCCAGGACCACGGTTACCGCGGCCTGTATGGCGGCCTCTCAGCGCGTGACATCCACGCGCGCAAGCAGCTGAAGAAGAGCCAGAAGATCCTCGACCACATGGGCAGCACGGAACTGGCCGCCAACCTGTTCCGCGCCACTCAGACCGAGGACAAGTTGCGCAGGGAGAATGTGCAGGGCAAACAGCTCGCCAATCAGGTCCATCACGACGTTGGCAGGAAGGTCCGGCAGACCATCGAGGACCTCGGCGGCACGATGCCCGAATCACTTCCCACGCCGGATCGCAGCATCCAGCAGATCGAATCCGAACAGAAAAAGATCAAGAAAGAGCCCTGACCGCCATGCACCAGCCGAACATCCTCTTCGACCTCGACGGCACCCTCACCGACCCGCGCGAGGGCATCACCCGCTCCATCCAGTACGCCCTGGGCAAGCTGGATATCCACGAGCCGGACCTCACCCGCCTGGAGCATTTCATCGGCCCGCCGCTGTTGCAGTGCTTCATGCAGACCTACGGTTTCGACGAGCCCCGCGCCTGGGAGGCGGTGAACCACTACCGCGATCGCTTCAAGGTCACCGGGCTCTACGAGAACCGCGTGTTCGACGGCGTCGCCCAGTTGCTGGGGATGCTCGGCGAGCAGGGCCGCACGTTGTACATCGCCACCAGCAAGCCGGCGGTGTTCGCCCGCGAGATTGCGCGGCACTTCGACTTCGCCAGGCATTTCAAGGTGATCTACGGCAGCGAGCTGGACGGCACCCGCACCAACAAGGTGGAGCTGATCCGCCACCTGCTCGACGAGGAGGGGCTGGACCCGGCGCAGACGCTGATGATCGGTGACCGCAAGCACGACCTGATCGGCGCCCGGGAGAATGGCCTGCAGGCCATCGGCGTCGGCTACGGCTTCGGCAGCCACGAGGAGCTGATGGCGGAATCGCCGGCCTGGTACTTCGCCACGCTCGCGGAAATGCACCAGGCCTTCGAAGGCGTGTAGGCCGGGCTTCAGCCCGGGGATTCCAGGGCGGCGGGCTCAGGTCCCGTTGCGCTGGTAGACGATCTTCTTCGTGCCGTTCTCGCAGGTGCCGACCACCATGTTCGGGTCTTCCACCTCCGCGGCCGGCACGATTTCCAGGGTGTAGGCGGTCACCCCGGCGGCCTGGATCTTCACCTCGATCTCCTGCTTGAGCGCCTCGCAAGGCTTGGGCGCCGCTACGGCGGCGCTCCCCAGCAGGCCGAGCAGCACGGCCAATCCCCATCTGTTCATCGCACACCTCCTGTCAGGCGAATCCGCGTTCATTCGACCGATGCGGCCACCGGCGAGTTCTCCGGCATCAGCTCGGCCAGGGCGGCCTGGCGCTCGACCGGCGGACGCGCCGCCAGCGCCGCCACCCGCCCGTGGAAATCCGTCCAGCCGGCGCTACGCCGATACAGCTCGGCGAAGGCCGGCACCCAACGGTCGTAGAGGCCGAAAGGCAGCAGCTTGGCATTGTTCAGCGGGCTTTCGATCCAGCCGTCGTAGCGGCCCACGCCTTGCCACTGGCTGTCACGCAGCTGCCGGTAGTCGCGGCGCAGGCGCTCGAACTCGGCCTGCTTGGCCCTGTGCTTCTGCGCCTCGGGCAGGTCGCTGGCGTAGAGCCGCTCCAGGCGCTCGCGGCAGGCCAGCACCAGCGCGGTGAACTGCTCGCGCTGGCGCACCCCGTCCTCGCCGCCGGCCGGCAGGCCCTGGCTGGCACGCCACTGGCGCAGGCCCTCGCGCTCGACGAAGCTGGCGAAGGACTCGTTGAAAGCGCTGTCGTCGGCGACGTACAGCTTCTGGTGCGCCAGCTCGTGGAAGATCACCGCCGCCAGCCGGTCATCGTCCCAGCGCGCCATGCTGCTGAGGATCGGGTCGTCGAACCAGCCCAGGGTGGAATAGGCCTCGACGCCGCCGATCCAGGTATCCAGCCCCTGCTCACGCATCAGCGCCGCGGCGCCGCGTGCTCGGCCGGGCTGGTAGTAGCCGCGGTAGGCGACGCAACCGGCGATGGGGAAGCAATGAGTGATGGGCGCCAGGGACAGCGCCGGCGTGGCGAAGACGTTCCACACCACGAAGGGCCTGTGGATATCGGCATAGACGCGGTAGCTGCCGTTGTCCGGCAAGGCCAGTTCGGCGCTGGCGAAATCCCGCGCACGTTGCGACAGCGCCAGGCGCTGGCGCAACGCGGCATCACGGGCGGGGTCGGCGAGCACCTGCGCCACCGGCTCGCGGGCGCGCAGCAGCTGGAACTGTCCGCTGGCCAGTTGGCCGTAGTAGTCCAGGCTGGAGCAACCGTTCAGCGCCAGGGCGAGCAGCAACGGAACCGCAAGGGCGCGGGCGCGGTCGAGAGAGGCTAGAAGAATGGGGGCCGGCATGGCGTGAAGCTAGCGCATGGCCCCAAAGCACGCCACAAGGAGTTGCCGCATGCGTCGCCTGCTTCCCACTGTCCTGCTGCTCAACCTCGGCGGTTGCTCGCTGATCATGCCCAGCCCCGACCCCGACCAGGCCTGGATCGACCTGGACCCACCGCAAAGGCATGCCTTGCAGGCGACCCGTGTCGACCGCCAGCCGCTGCAGGACGACCGCTACTTCCAGGTCACCCCCGGCAACCACGAGCTGGAAGTGCGCTTCAGTTTCGACGTGGACGGCGACGACATCGGCCCCCAGCGCGAGCCCATGACCCGCACCTGCCTGCTGAAGCTGGACTACCCGGAATTCACCGCCGGCCAACGCTACCAGCTCAAGGCCGGCGGCATCGGCTTCCGCCCCTGGGCGCGGCTCTACAGCGAAGACAACCGCGAAGTGGCGCGGGCACGGGAAAGTCGCTGCGGCGATGTCTGAAAACGGGCGCCAGGTTTATCCTGAACGCCACGCCCTTCCGAGGATTCCGCCATGCGCAAGCTACCCGCCGCGTGCCTGCTGGCCAGCCTGACGGCCTGCGCCGGCCCGCTTCCCCAACCCGACCCCGGCCAGGCCTGGATCGACCTGCGCGGCGAGCCGGGCACCACCTTCATGGCCGACCGCCTGGACGGCGGGCGCACCGCCGACGGCCGCTACTACCAGGTCACTCCCGGCCGCCATGAACTGGAGATGCGCTACCAGTTCGAGGTTGCCAGCGGTAGCGGCCTCAACAGCGACGCGGGTCCCTTCCAGCTCACCTGCCATGTGCGCATCCGCTATGACGGGTTCGCCGCCGGCGAGCGCTACCGCATCGACGCACGCCCCATCGTCATGCGCCCGCAGGTGCTGATGTACGACGCCCGACGCCAGGTGGTGGCGCGTGGCGAGACGCTGGGCTGCGGGCCGATCTGACCTCAGCCGCGCAACCCGGCGAGGATGTCGAAGGCACGCAGGCGGTGCTCGTGCTGGTAGACGTCGCAGGTGAAGATCAACTCGTCCGCGCCGGTCTGTTCCAGCAGCACCTCCAGCTTGCCGCGGATCTTCTCCGGCCCGCCGACCATGGCCATCGCCAGGAAGCTGCCGACCGCCTCCTTCTCGTGGGGCAACCAGCGCCCGGCCATGCTTTCCACCGGCGGGCGCAGCACCAGGCTCTCGCCGCGCATCAGGCTCAGCACCCGCTGGTAGACGGTGGTGGCGAGGAAGTCCGCCTCCTCGTCCGTGGGCGCCGCCACCAGCGGCACGCCGAGCATCACGTAGGGCGCCTCGAGCACCGCCGAGGGACGGAAATGATTACGGTAGACGCGGATCGCCTCGTGCATGTAGCGCGGTGCGAAGTGCGAGGCGAAGGCGTAGGGCAGGCCCTTCTGCCCGGCCAGCTGGGCGCTGAACAGGCTGGAGCCGAGCAGCCAGATCGGCACCCGGGTGTCCATGCCGGGCATGGCGATGACCTTCTGCCCTTCCAGGCGGGGGCCGAGCAGCAGCTCCAGCTCTTCCACGTCCTGGGGGAAATCGTCGGCGCTGCCCGAGCGCTCGCGGCGCAGGGCGCGGGCGGTCAGGTGATCGGCGCCCGGCGCACGGCCAAGGCCCAGCTCGATGCGCCCCGGGTAGAGCGTCGCGAGGGTGCCGAACTGCTCGGCGATAACCAGCGGCGCGTGGTTCGGCAGCATGATCCCGCCCGAACCCAGGCGCAGCGTCGAGGTATTGGCCGCCAGGTAACCCAGCAGCACCGAGGTGGCGGAACTGGCGATGCCTTCCATGTTGTGGTGCTCGGCCACCCAGAAGCGCGAGAAGCCGAGCTGTTCCACATGGCGCGCCAGGGCCAGGGAGTTGTGCAGCGCCTGGGCGGGGCCGCCATCGTCGCGGATGGGCGCCAGGTCGAGGACGGAAAGGGGCAGGGAAGAAAGGGCTGACATAGCGAAGGGACCTTACTGAGGGGAAGACTCGCGCCTTCCACGTGACACAGGGGTCCTACTCTAGGCCGACCCGCAGGCAGCCACCAGAAGGCACTTTTCGGTAACCAGGGCACCTCCGGGTAAGCAAGGCAGGCCGACGAGCGCCCATGAAAAAGCCGGCGCGGACGCCGGCTTGACAGCTCATCGCGCGATCAATTGCGCTGGTAGACGATTTCCTTGCTGCCCGCTTCGCAGCTGCCGACCACCTTCTTGTCGGTCGCGCTGCCCTTGTCGACGATCTCAAGGGTGTAGGAGGTCGCTCCGTTCGCCTTGATCTTCGCGTCGATCTCGGACTTCAGCTCTTCACAGGGCTTGGCGGCGGCGAAGGCCGAGCCGGCAAGGGTGAACAGGCCAATGGCCAACAACAGTTTCTTCATCGGTAACGCTCCCTCGTTGTAGAAAAGAAAAGGCTCGAGCGAGCCGCGGAGACCAGTCGTCTCCAAGGGGATGGCATCTGTGGTCTTGTTCGATCCGACACCACATGGCCAAACCTGTGTGAGCCTAGCCCAGCGGGCAGGCGTTATCTGTAAGACGATCAGCTATCGCTGAGTCGGAAGCCGACCTTCAAGGTGACCTGGTAGTGGCCGACCTTGCCGTTCTCGATGTGCCCCCGGGTCTCCACCACCTCGAACCAGTCGAGATTGCGGATGGACTTGGCCGCCTCGGCCAGGGCGTTGTTGATCGCCTCGTCGATGCTGTTGCGGGAGGAGCCGACGATCTCGATCTTCTTGTAGGTGTGATGATCCGACATGGATGTTCTCCTTGTGCTTCAGAAATGGGCCACTTGCCATCTCAGGCCCGGGATTCCCCGAATAAGTTCAGATTAGCTGCACTCCTCGGCGATACGGCGGTCGGACCTCATACCCCAACCCGAAAAAGGAGGTACGACATGGCTCTCTTCATGTCTCGCAAGAAATCCACCCTGCAGGGCATCGAGCAGGAAATCGAACAACTGCGCAGCGGTATCGAACGCATCAAGAACGTGGTGGAGGCCGAGTCGCAGCACTCGCTCGACGCCATCCAGAGCGGCGCCCTGCATACCCTGAGCCGCTCTCGCGACCTCGCCGGCCAGGCCTGGGAGCGCACCGCCAAGGCCGGTATCGCCACCCGCGACTACAGCCGCGAGCACCCGCTGGCCACCGCCGGAATGGCAGCGGGCGCCGTGGGCGTGGTGGCACTGGCCACCTACATGCTGCGCCAGCGGAGCTGAGCCCGACGCACCTGCGGGGCCATCCGGCCCCATGCAGTACCTCACCGGGCCGGCCCCGCCACGGGGCCGGCCCGGTGCTTGAACGGGGAGGATCACGAGAGCGGCCGCCATCTCTACAAAAGGCGACCAATCCCCATTTCATCCGTCCTCTCCCGTGCCCGCCTCTTCTCCCATGCTGCGCGTAGGGGACCTCAGCCAGGCTGGACAAAAGCCTGGCGCAGCCACTGCGCCAGGCGCTCGGCACGTGGGCCCTGTCGCCCGAGCGGCACCCACAGCGCCAGCCGCGCCGGGGTGTCGACGAACCCCCAGGGCGCCACCAGGCGGCCGGCGGCCAGGTCGTCGGCCACCAGTTGCTGCGGCGCGATGGCCACGCCCAGGCCGGCCACCGCCGCCTCCAGCAGGTAGTACAGGTGCTCGAAGCCCTGGCCCAGCTGCAACCCCCCCTCGTCCAGCCCTTCGGCCCGGGCCCATTGCGGCCAGGCCTGGGGGCGTGACGCCGTGTGCAGCAGCGGGCGTTGCAACAGGCGCTGCGGCGGTGCCTGCTCCAGCTCCGCGAACCCGGCGTAGCGCGGGCTCAACACCGGGCCGATGCGTTCGCCGGCCAGCTCGAACACCTGCATGTCCGCCGGCCAGGGCGGTTCGGCGAAGAGCAGGGTGGCGTCCAGCTGCGGGCTGCGCGGGTCCAGCTCGCCCTGGCTGCTGGACAGCTGCAGGCGCAGCTCCGGCAGCTCGCGGTCGAGGCGGTCCAGGCGCGGGATGAACCAGCGCGCCAACAGGCTGCCGGGGCAACCGAGGACGAAGGGACGGTCCTCTTCCTGGCGCCGCAGGTCGGCGCAGACGCCGCGCAGGCGCTCGAAGGCATCCCCCGCCGCCTCGGCCAGGCGCTGGCCGGCATCCGTGAGTTTTATGCCACGCCCGTCCTTGGCCAGCAGGGCCACGCCCAGCTGATCCTCCAACGCACGCACCTGCCGGCTCACTGCGCCGTGTGTGACATGCAGCTCCTCTGCCGCTCGGCTTACGCTGAGCAGGCGGGCGGCGCTTTCGAAGGCCTTCAGGGCATTCAGGGGAGGGAGGTCTCGGCTCATGGCTATATGTGAGTTTTACTGACAGGTCAGCGCAATCTAATCGCTTTTCCCGGGAGCGGCCAGCGTTAGAATGGCTGCCATCGGATACCACTCCCAGGAGTTCCACCATGACTTCACTGCGCACCGGCCCCGACGCCAAGGGCCTGTTCGGCTCCTTCGGCGGCCAATACGTCGCCGAAACCCTGATGCCGCTGATCCACGACCTGGCCCGCGAGTACGAAGCCGCCAAGGACGACCCGGAATTCCTCAAGGAACTGGCCTACTTCCAGCGCGACTACGTCGGCCGCCCGAGCCCGCTGTACTTCGCCGAGCGCCTCACCGAGCACTGCGGCGGCGCGAAGATCTACCTCAAGCGCGAAGAGCTGAACCACACCGGCGCGCACAAGATCAACAACTGCATCGGCCAGATCCTGCTGGCCAAGCGGATGGGCAAGAAGCGCATCATCGCCGAGACCGGCGCCGGCATGCACGGCGTGGCCACGGCCACCGTGGCCGCGCGCTTCGGCATGGAATGCGTGATCTTCATGGGCACCACGGACATCGATCGCCAGCAGGCCAACGTGTTCCGCATGAAGCTCCTCGGCGCCACCGTGATCCCGGTCACCGCCGGCACCGGCACCCTCAAGGACGCTATGAACGAAGCGCTGCGCGACTGGGTGACCAACGTCCACAACACCTTCTACCTGATCGGCACTGTCGCCGGGCCGCACCCGTACCCGGCCATGGTCCGCGACTTCCAGGCGGTGATCGGCAAGGAAACCCGCGAGCAGCTGGCCGAGAAGGAAGGGCGCCTGCCCGACTCCCTGGTCGCCTGCATCGGCGGCGGCTCCAACGCCATGGGCCTGTTCCACCCCTTCCTCGATGACCAGAGCGTGGCGATCATCGGCGTCGAGGCGGCCGGCCACGGCATCGAGACCGGCAAGCACGCCGCCAGCCTCAACGGCGGCATCCCCGGCGTGCTGCACGGCAACCGCACCTTCCTGCTGCAGGACGAAGACGGCCAGATCATCGACGCCCACTCCATCTCCGCCGGCCTGGACTATCCCGGCATCGGCCCGGAACACGCCTGGCTGCACGACATCGGCCGCGTCGAGTACACCTCCATCACCGACGACGAAGCCCTGGACGCCTTCCACCAGTGCTGCCGCCTCGAAGGCATCATCCCCGCCCTGGAGAGCTCCCACGCCCTTGCCGAAGTGTTCAAGCGCGCGCCGAACCTGCCGAAGGACCACATCATGGTGGTCAACCTCTCCGGCCGTGGCGACAAGGACATGCAGACCGTGATGCACCACATGCAACAGGAGCCCCAGGCATGAGCCGCTTGCAGACCCGCTTTGCCGAACTGAAACAGCAGAACCGCGCCGCCCTGGTGACCTTCGTCACCGCCGGCGACCCGGGCTACGACGCCTCCCTGGCGATCCTCAAGGGCCTGCCGGACGCCGGTGCCGACGTGATCGAGCTGGGCATGCCCTTCACCGACCCGATGGCCGACGGTCCGTCGATCCAGCTGGCCAACATCCGCGCCCTGGCGGCCAAGCAGAACCTGGTGAAAACCCTGCAGCTGGTCCGCGAGTTCCGCGAAGGCAACCAGAACACCCCGCTGGTGCTGATGGGCTACTTCAACCCCATCCACCACTACGGCGTCGAGCGCTTCATCGGGGATGCCCGGGAAGCCGGCGTGGACGGCCTGATCGTCGTCGACCTGCCTCCGGAACATAACGAAGACCTCTGCCTCCCGGCCCAGGCCGCGGGCATCGACTTCATCCGCCTGACCACTCCGACCACCGACGACAAACGCCTGCCCACCGTGCTCGAGGGCAGCTCCGGCTTCGTCTACTACGTCTCCGTGGCCGGCGTCACCGGTGCCGGCTCCGCCACCCTGGAGCACGTGCAGGACGCGGTGGCCCGCCTGCGTCGCCATACCGACCTGCCGGTGGCCATCGGCTTCGGCATCCGCACCGCGGAACACGCCGCCAGCATCGCCCGCCTCGCCGACGGCGTGGTGGTGGGCTCCGCCCTGGTCGACCAGATCGCCAAGGCCGAGACCGCCGAACAGGCCGTCGACGGCGTCCTCACCCTCTGCAGATCCTTGGCCGACGGCGTGCGCGGCGCACGCGCCTGACCACGACACAGCCATGAAAAAGCCGCTGCTCCCATTGGGGGCAGCGGCTTTTTTCATTTGAACGTGGGAAACACGTCCTTAGGGCGTGGTCATGAGTCATCGGCTCTGCCTGTGACGATTTGAATTGAGAGCCCTGCAGGATGAACGCGTGTCGTAGGGTGTGCCGTGCGCACCTCCGCTCGGAGCTTCCGGCGAGTCCGAGGTGCGCGCAGCACACCCTACGGCCGAAGTAAGCGGCGGTGGCATGCTCCGAGGTCTGGTTGCGTTCCCTTCCAGGAGGCCGAAAGCAAAGCCACGTTCTAAGAATGTAGGTTTAGACCTTGCGCCGGCCCAAGCGGCTTATCCACAGGGAGGCGAGGATCACCGCGCCGCCCAGGGCGAGGCGGGGGAGATCGGCGTCGCGGTTCCAGATCAGCAGGTTGACCACCAGGCCGGCGGGGACGTGGAGTTCGTTCATCACCGCCAGGGTGCCGGCGCTCACGGTGGTGCTGCCCTTCACCCACCAGAACATGCCCAGGGCCGTGGCGAACAGGCCCATCCACACCAGCACGCCCCATTGCACCGACGTTTGCGGTAGGCGTTCGGGGTTGCCGAAGAGCAGGAAGGAGGGCAGCGCCAGCAGCAATGCGCCGAGGAAGAAGTGGCCGAAGAAGCGGTGCAGCGGCTGCTCCACCGGGTGACGCACCAGCAGGCGGCGGCACAGCACCTGGCCGGCGGCGAAGGTGGCGTTGGCCACCTGCAGGAGGATGAAGCCGAGCAGGTAGTCACCCTCCAGGCGATCGAAGCGGATGATCACCCCGCCGCCCACCGCCACCAGTGCGGCCAGCAGCGCCCAGGGGCTGAAGCGCCGGGCGAGGGCATCGTCCAGCAGGGTCACGTAGATGGGCGTGACCACGGTGAACAACAGCACCTCCGGCACCGTGAGCACGGCGAAGCTGCGGTACAGGCACAGGTAGGTGATGCCGAACTGCAGCGCCCCGGCCAGCCAGAACCCCGCCAGCAGCCTTGCCGGCAAGCCGCGCCAGCGGGTGAAGGGGAGGAACACCAGGGCGGCGATCAGCACCCGCGCCAGCACGGCGAAATCGCTGTCCACCCGCCCGGCCAGGTACTCGCCTATGAGGCTGAAGGAAAAGGCCCAGAGCAGGGTGACGACGAGCAGGTAGCGCATGGGCGGGGGTCTCCGAAAACAGGCGGCGGATCATAGGCCGCACCTGTTCCGGGGTCGAGTCGTGGGCTACAGCTGGTATTCGATCTCGCCGTCGCGCAGGTCGGAAAGGTCCAGCGGCCGCACCTCGCCCATCCACAACGGGTAGTCGCGGTGGTCACGCAGGTCGCTACCGGTGATGGGATGCACCAGCACGTTGAGGCCCGCGCGGTTGAGGGCGAGCCAGGGGACCAGCTCGCCGAACAGCTCGGGGCGGAAGGCCAGCTGGCAGCTCCAGTCCGGGTGTGGGCCGACCGGCTCGCGGTGCAGGCGGCCCATCTTCAGGGGAAAACGGCGCGCGGCCTCTTCGCAAAGTTGGCGCGCCTGCTCGAAGCTTTCGGCGTCGTAGTAGACATGGGCGTGGAAGCCCTTGATGCGGGGTTGGGATGCGGCCTGCATGTTCGCCTCTCTCGGGTACCGGCAAGCGCGCATGGTACCCGCAAGCCGAGCGGCTCCGCTCGGGGTTCGCCAGGGGCAGGGCTCAGACGGCGATGCCTTCGCGATGGCGGATCCTCTGCACCGGGTCGGCGCCGTCACCCAGCTCCTGCTGCAGCCATTCGACGAAACAGGCCACCACCCGTGCACGGCGCTTGCGCTCGGGCAGCACCACGTAATAGCCGAAGTCGGAGGTGAGGCTGCCCTCGATCACCCGCGCAAGCAGGCCCTGGTCGATCAGTTCGTCGACCAGGTAGCGCCAGCCGATGGCAACGCCCTGGCCGGCGATCGCGGCCTGCACCAGCAGGGTGTAGTTGTCGAAGCGCAGCGACCCGGAGCCCGGTGGCCGGTCGATGCCCAAGCCACGGAACAACGCCTCCCAGTCGAACCAGCGGGTGCGCACCTCGGGCTTGAGGTGCAGCAGCGGCAGCTGGGCGAGCGCGGCGGCGGGCAGGGGGGCTGCCTGGTCCTTGAGCAGGCGCGGGCTGCAGATCGGGAACACCTCCTCGCGGAACAGCAGCAGCGCATCGCCGTGCTTGAAGCGACCGTCGCCGAAGGCGATGCCGACGTCGATCTCCGAGCGCAGCATGTTCATGGTGCGGTCGCTGGTCACCAGGCTGACGTCGATCTCCGGGTGGGCCTCGTGGAAGCGGTGCAGGCGCGGCATCAGCCAGTAGGCAGCGAAGGCGAAGTCGGTGGCCACCTGCAGCACCTCGTGCTGGGTCCGCGCACCGACGGCCTCGAGCCCGAGGTTGATGGCGCGCAGGCCGTCCTGCACATGAACGAAGAGCAGGCGCCCGCTGTCAGTCAGTTCGATGCCGCGGTAGACACGGTCGAACAGCCGCGTGGCCAGCTGCTTCTCCAGGCGCTGGATCTGCTGGCTAACCGCCGGCTGGGTGGTGCCCAGCTCCACCGCCGCAGCGGTGAAGCTCAGGTGCCGCGCGGCCGCCTCGAACACGCGCAGCAGGTCGAGGGAGAGTTCGGGTTGCAGGTCTGCCATAAGATTCACTTATCCGAGGCATGTGCGCACATGCGGTTTACCGGATGACTTCCGGGATTCCATGATCGACGCCAGCACTCTCGCATAAACCGATCGTATGGATGAAGGCCCCATGACCCGCCCCAACATCCTCTTCATCATGGCCGACCAGATGGCCGCGCCGCTGATGCCCTTCCACGGCGGCCTGCCCCTGCACATGCCCAACCTTTCACGCCTGGCCGAAGCGGCCGTGGTGTTCGACTCCGCCTACTGCAACAGCCCGCTGTGCGCGCCCTCGCGCTTCACCCTGGTGAGCGGCCAGTTGCCCTCGAAGATCGGCGCCTATGACAACGCGGCGGACTTCCCCGCCGACGTGCCCACCTACGCCCATCACCTGCGCCGCCTGGGCTACCGCACCGCGCTGTCGGGCAAGATGCACTTCTGCGGCCCGGACCAGTTGCACGGCTACGAGGAGCGCCTGACCAGCGACATCTACCCCGCCGACTACGGCTGGGCGGTGAACTGGGACGAGCCGGACGTGCGCCCGAGCTGGTACCACAACATGTCCTCGGTGCTGCAGGCCGGGCCCTGCGTGCGCACCAACCAGCTGGACTTCGACGAGGAGGTGGTGTTCAAGGCCCGCCAGTACCTCTACGACCACGTGCGCGAACAGGCCGGGCGGCCGTTCTGCCTGACGGTGTCGATGACCCACCCGCACGACCCCTACACCATCCCCCGCGTGTACTGGGACCTGTACCGCGAGGACGACATCCCGCTGCCCTCGGTGCAATTGGCCCAGCACGAGCAGGACCCGCACTCGCAGCGCCTGCTCAAGGTCATCGACCTGTGGGACAAGCCGCTGCCCGAGTCCAAGGTCATCGATGCCCGCCGCGCCTACTTCGGCGCCTGCAGCTACGTCGACGCGCAGGTCGGCGCGCTGCTCGCGACGCTGGAGGACTGCGGCCTGGCCGAGGACACCCTGGTGGTGTTCTCCGGCGATCACGGCGACATGCTTGGCGAGCGCGGCCTCTGGTACAAGATGCACTGGTTCGAGATGGCCGCGCGGGTGCCGATGCTGGTGCATGCGCCACGGCGTTTCGCGCCACGCCGGGTGAAGGCCTCGGTGTCGACCATGGACCTGCTGCCGACCCTGGTGGAGCTGGCCGGCGGCACCCTGGACCCGCAGCTGCCACTGGATGGCCGCTCGCTGTTGCCGCACCTGGCGGGCGAGGGCGGGCACGACGAGGTGTTCGGCGAATACATGGCCGAAGGCACCACCAGCCCGCTGATGATGATCCGTCGCGGCCCCTGGAAATTCATCTACTCGGAGCAGGACCCGCTGCTGCTCTTCAACCTGGAAAGCGACCCCCGCGAGCTGGAGAACCTGGCTGCCTCCGCCAGCCACCGCGAGGTGCTCGCGGCCTTCCTCGCCGAAGCCCGGGCACGCTGGGACATCCCCGCGATCCACGGCGCCACCCTCGCCAGCCAGCGCCGCCGCCGCTTCGTCGCCGGTGCCCTGGAGCAGGGCCGGCTCACCAGCTGGGACCACCAGCCCTGGGTGGACGCCAGCCAGCAGTACATGCGCAACCACATCGACCTCGACGATCTGGAGCGCCGCGCACGTTATCCACAGCCATGACCAGAGGGGACGAACCCACGGCCGGCCACACCTCCACCCACAAGGAAAAGGCATGAAGACCACCACCACGCTGTTCGCCGCCACGCTGCTCTGCAGCGCAATGATCGCCACCGCCCACGCCGAGGACGCCCGCTGCGCGACCGTGAAGCTGGGCGACCCGGGCTGGAGCGACATCGCCGTCACCAACGGCGTCGCCCGCCTGCTCCTCGACGGCCTGGGCTATAAGGCCGAGACCCAGACCCTGGCGGTGCCGATCATCTTCGCCGGCCTGCAGAAGGGCCAGGTGGACGTCTTCCTCGGCAACTGGATGCCGGCCCAGCAGAGCAACTACGACAAGTTCGTCGCCTCCGGCGAGGTGGACAAGGTGGCGCAGAACCTCGGCGGCACCGAGTACACCCTGGCCGTGCCGAGCTACGCCTATGACGCGGGGGTGAAGACCTTCGCCGACCTGGACACGCACGCCGACAAGTTCAAGCACACCCTCTACGGCATCGCCGCCGGCTCCCCGGCCAACATCTCCATCCAGGACATGATCAAGGGCGACGAATTCGGCCTCGGCGACTGGAAGCTTGTGGAATCCAGCGAACAGGCGATGCTGGTGCAGGTGGGCCGTGCGGTGAAGCGCAAGGACTTCGTGGTGTTCCTCGGCTGGACGCCGCACCCGATGAACGTGCAGTACGACATGAAGTACCTCAAGGGCGGCGAGAAGTACTTCGGTGAAAGCGGCACGGTGAACACCCTGGCGCGCAAGGGCTACGCCCAGCAGTGTCCCAACGTCGGCAAGCTGCTGGCCAACCTGGCGTTCACCCAGGAGATGGAGAACGCGGTGATGAACGAAGTGCTGAGCAAGAACGCCGGCAACGACGAGGCGGTGAAGGCCTGGCTCAAGGCCAACCCGCAGGTGGTCGAGGGCTGGCTGCAGGGCGTGACCACCCGCGAGGGCGGCGACGCACTGGCGGCGGTGAAGGCGAAACTGTGATTCATGGGGCCGATGGAATGGCCCCTTCCACACGAGGTGGCGTATGGTCGCCGCCCGTCGCGAGTGAAAATCCAGGTTCTTGGAACGCGGACGTGCGCTGGCCCCTGGGGAAGGAGGCGCAAGCAGACTTCAACGTACGGACGTAGGGTGTGCTGCGCGCACCTGGGACCCGCCGGAGGCACCGTGCGGCGGTGCGCACGGCACACCCCTACGGCACCGATTCATCCTGCTGGGTTCTTACGTCACAGGCAGAGCCGATGACTCATGAGCGCTGCCCATCGCGAAGGAATTCGCTCCCACACTGCCGACGAGACCGTGCCCCGTCCCACGATGAAGATCACCACCCTCTTCCCCTTCCTCGACTGGCTGCCCCGGACCACCGGGCGCAGCCTGGGGCGTGACGCACTGGTCGGCCTGACCGGCGCCATCCTGGCCCTGCCGCAATCCATCGCCTATGCGCTGATCGCCGGCCTGCCAGCGGAATACGGCCTCTACGCCGCCGTGGTGCCGGTGATCATCGCCTGCCTCTGGGGCTCGTCCTGGCACCTGATCGGCGGCCCGACGGCGGCGATCTCGGTGGTGCTGTTCGCCAGCGTCAGCCCCCTGGCCCTGCCCGGCAGCGGCGACTATATCGCCCTGGTGCTGCTGCTGACCTTCCTCGCCGGGCTGTTCCAGTGGCTGCTCGGCGCATTGCGCTTCGGCGCACTGGCCAACTTCGTCTCGCAGTCGGTCGTGATCGGCTTCACCGGCGGCGCGGCGCTGGTCATCGCCCTGGGGCAGATTCCCAACCTGCTCGGCCTGCCGAGCCTGGAGGGCCGCGCCACGGCGCTGCAAGGTGCACTGGAGCTGGCGCGGCACGTGCGCGAGGTGCATGGGCCATCCGTGCTGGTGGCCATGGCCACCCTGGTGGTGACACTGCTGCTGCGGCGCTTCGCCCCGCGCCTGCCGGCGCTGCTGCTGGGCCTGGTGGCGGGCAGCCTGCTGGTGCTGGCACTGCCCGGCAGCATGGCCGGCGTGCCGCTGGTGCCGCCTTTCGAGGGCCGCCTGCCGCCGTTCACGGCCTTGCGTTTCGACCTCGACGACATCCTCCGCCTGCTGCCTTCGGCGGTGGCCTGTGGGCTGCTCGGCCTGGTCATGAGCCTGTCTATCGCCCGGGCCCTGGCCACCCAGTCGCAGCAGGTGCTGGACGCCAACCGGGAAACCCGTGGCCAGGGCCTGTCCAACCTGGTCGGGGCCTGGTTCTCAGGCTACCTCTCCAGCGGCTCCTTCACCCGCTCGGCGCTGAACCTGCAGGCCGGCGCCGGCTCGCCCCTGGCCGGGGTGTCCTCGGCGCTCTGGGTGGCGCTGTTCGCCCTGGTGGGCGCCGGCCTGATCGCGCATATCCCGCTGCCGGCGATGGCGGCGAGCATCCTGCTGATCTGCTGGAACCTGATCGATGTGCCGGGCATGCGCCAGCTGTGGCGGGTGAGCCGGGCGGAGTTCGTGGTGATGGCGCTGACGGCCCTCGCCACGCTGGTGCTGGAGCTGCAGACGGCGATCTATGCGGGGGTGCTGGCGTCGCTGTTCTTCTACCTCAAGCGCACCTCGCGGCCGCGCGTGCTGCAATCGGGTGATGCCGAGGAGGAGGTGCTGCGCATCGAGGGCTCGATCTTCTTCGGCGCCTGCCCCTACGTGCAGCGGCTGATCCAGCGCAGCCAGGGCAAGCGCCTGGTGCTGGACGCCCACCACATCAACTTCATCGACTTCGCCGGGGTGAGCCTGCTGCACAACGAGGCCCGTCGCCTGCATGGGCAGGGCCGCACCCTGGTGCTGCGCCGCGCCCGGCCGCAGGTGGAACGCGAGCTGCGCAAGCTGGAGGACGAGCAGAGCCGGTTGGTGATCGAGGGCTAGAACGGGCACAGCAGCATGGGTTTCGCTGCGCTCTACCCATCCTGCGTCCGGGACGATCCACTCAGCCCTGGGCGAGCAGCCGGCGCAGCTCGGCGAGGACCGGTGCGGTATCCGGGCGCACACCGCGCCAGAGCAGGAAGGCTTCGGCCGCCTGCTCCACCAGCATGCCCAGGCCATCGAGGGTGCGCGCGGCGCCCTGCTCATGGGCCCAGCGGTTGAAGGCGGTGGTTTGCGCGCCGTACATCATGTCGTAGCAGACCGTGTGGCCGGCCTCGATCAGGCTTGGCGAGATCGGCGGCAGCTCGCCGGCCAGGCTCGCGGAAGTGCCGTTGACGATCAGGTCCACCGGTTCTTCCAGCCAGTCGAAACCACTGGCCAGCACCGGCCCCAGGTCGGCGAACTCACGGGCCAGCTGCTCGGCCTTCTCCACTGTGCGGTTGGCCACCACCACCGCCGCCGGGCGCTGCGCCAGCAGGGGTTCGAGCACGCCGCGCACGGCACCACCGGCGCCGAGCAGGAGGATGCGCTTGCCGGCGAGCTCGAGCCCGGCGTTGCGCACCAGGTCGCCCACGAGGCCGGCGCCGTCGGTGTTGTCGCCCAGCAGGCGGCCGTCATCCAGGCGCTTGAGGGTGTTCACCGCGCCGGCGCGACGGGCGCGCTCGCTGAGGCTGTCGGCCATCTGGAAGGCCTGTTCCTTGAAGGGCACGGTGACGTTGCCGCCCAGGCCCTGCGCGAAGAAGGCGCGGGCGAAACCGGTGAAGTCGTCCAGGGGCGCCAGCAGCGCCTCGTACTCCAGCGCCTGGCCGGTCTGCGCGGCGAACAGGCGGTGGATCAGCGGCGACTTGCTGTGGCCGATGGGGTTGCCGAAGACGGCGTAGCGGTCCATCAGAGCCCCGCCTCCCCGAGCCAGTTGCGGTCCTGGAGGAAATACTCCGTCAGGCGCGCTTCCTCGCTGCCCGGCTCGGGCTTCCAGTCATAACCCCAGCGTACGTGCGGCGGCAGGGACATGAGGATGGATTCGGTGCGCCCGCCCGACTGCAGGCCGAACAGGGTGCCGCGGTCGAACACCAGGTTGAATTCCACGTAGCGGCCACGGCGGAAGGCCTGGAATTCGCGCTGCTGCTCGGTGAAGGGGGTGTTGCGACGCTTGCGCACGATGGGCAGGTAGGCCTGGATGTAGGCATCGCCAATGGCACGCATGAAGGCGAAGCTGGTGTCGAAGTCCCATTGGTTCAGGTCGTCGAAGAACAGGCCGCCGATGCCGCGCGGCTCGTTGCGGTGCTTGAGGTGGAAGTAGCGGTCGCACCATTCCTTGTAGCGCGGGTAGACGTCCGCGCCGAAGGGGGCGCAGGCGTCGCGGGCGACCTGGTGCCAGAGCACGCAGTCTTCCTCATGGGCGTAGTAGGGGGTCAGGTCGAAGCCGCCGCCGAACCACCAGACCGGCTCCTCGCCTTCCTTCTCGGCGATGAAGAAACGCACGTTGGCGTGGGAAGTGGGGATGTGCGGGTTCTCCGGGTGGATCACCAGGGACACGCCGAGGGCCTGGAAGCCACGGCCGGCCAACTCCGGGCGATGGGCGCTGGCCGAAGGCGGCAGGCTGCTGCCGAACACATGGGAGAAGTTGACCCCGCCCTTTTCGATCAGCTTGCCGTTCTCCAGCACGCGGGTGCGGCCGCCACCGCCGGCGGGGCGCTCCCAGGCGTCTTCGACGAAGCCGGCACCGCCGTCCTCGGCCGCCAGTTCGGCACAGATACGGTCTTGCAGATCGAGCAGGTAGGCCTTCACGGCCTCAATGTGTTTACTCACGTCGAATGCACCTTGGATCGGCTTGCGCGCGCCGCAGGACGGGGCTTGCAGGGAAAAAAGAGGGCGCAAGCATACCACCGCGAAGGGCTCGCGGTGGCTTGACGCCGATCAAGCGGAAGGCTTGGATTGAGGCTTTTCCCGGAAGGAGAGTCGACCATGGCCAGGCGTGTGCAGTTTTCCCAGTACGGCGGTCCCGAGGTGCTCGAACTGGTGGAGGCGCCAGTCGCCGAACCCGGCCCTGGCCAGGTGCGGGTGCGCAACCACGCCATCGGCCTCAACTTCATCGAGACCTATTTCCGCAGCGGGCTCTACCCGGCGGCGTCGCTGCCCTCCGGGCTGGGCAACGAGGGCGCGGGCGAGGTGGATGCCGTGGGCGCGGGCGTGGAGCACCTGAAGGTGGGCGACCGGGTCGGCTACGGCACCGGCCCCCTGGGCGCCTACGGCGAGTACCACGTGTTGCCGGCGGCCAACCTGGTGAAGCTGCCCGATGCCATCGGCTACGAGCAGGCCGCCGCGGTGATGCTCAAGGGCCTGACGGTGCAGTACCTGCTGCGCCAGACCCACGCGCTGAAGGCCGGCGAGACGGTGCTGTTCCATGCCGCCGCCGGGGGTGTCGGCTCCATCGCCTGCCAATGGGCCAAGGCCCTCGGCGCGCGCCTGATCGGGGTCGCCGGTTCCCCTGAGAAGGCCGAGCGTGCCAAGGCGCTGGGCGCCTGGGCGTGCATCGACAGCAGCCGCGAGGACGTGGTGCAACGGGTGCTGGAGCTGACCGACGGGCGCAAGTGCCCAGTGGTCTACGACTCGGTGGGCAAGGACACCTGGGAAACCTCGCTGGATTGCGTGGCCCCGCGCGGCCTGCTGGTGAGCTTCGGCAACGCCTCGGGGCCGGTCACCGGGGTCAACCTCGGGGTGCTGGCGCAGAAGGGGTCGATCTACGTGACCCGGCCCACCCTGGGCAGCTACGCCGACACCCCGGAGAACCTGCAGGCCATGGCCGACGAGCTGTTCGGGATGATCGCCAGCGGCGCACTGAAGGTGGAGATCGGCCAGCGTTATGCACTGGCCGACATCGCTCGCGCCCATGCCGACCTGGCCGGCCGGCGCACTCGCGGTTCGAGCGTGCTGCTGCCCTGATCAGGAAGCGCGCACGACCCGCCCGGTGACCAGGTCGCGGATGGTGCTGGGGTTGCGGCGCCCACCGAGGGCGCCGCACAGCACGGCATCCAGCTCGCCGGGGAAGTACTGCTGCACGCGCAGGCGCGATACGGCGGAGGGCCGTCCGGCGGGGTTGGCGGACGTGGAGACCAGCGGGCCGACTTCGGCGCACAGGCGGCGCACCAGGGGGTGGTCGCTGACGCGCAGGGCGACGCTGTCGTGCTTGCCGGTGATCCACTCGGGCAGCATGTCCCGGTGCGGCACCAGCCAGGTGTTGGGACCGGGCCAGGAGGCGGCCAGCGTCTCCTTCCAGGCATCGGGCAGGTCATCGAGGAGGAAATCGAACTGCTCGATGGCGTCGGCCACCAGGATCAGCCCCTTCTCCACCGGGCGCGCCTTGAGCGCCAGCAGGCGATAGACGGCCTCCTCATTCCAGGGGTCGCAGCCGAGCCCCCACACGGCCTCCGTCGGATAGGCGATCACACCGCCGCCCCGTACCACCCGCGCCACTTGCTGAACCTGCCAGTTGCTGACCATTGCCCACTCCCGGAAAAACGATGGCGCGAGTGTACAGGCCTCAACCGCGCCGATGAACCCAGAGCCCGGCGTCACGGGCGATGCAGCCATCGAGCTCGAGGTCGGTGAGCGCGGCCAGTACGCGGGGCAGGTCCCAGCCGCTGGCGGCGGCCAGGGCCTCGCTGCTGTAGGGCGCGGCGCGCAGCAGGTCGAGCAGGGGGTGGTCATGCAGTTGGGCACTCGGCTCGGCGGGATCGGGCGCGAGCGCCTGCCAGCCGCGCAGGGCCTCGAGCACGTGGCCGACGGTTTCCACCAGCGTGGCGCCGTCGCGGATCAGCTGGTGGCAACCACGGGCCCCGGGATGATGGATGGAGCCGGGGATGGCATAGACCTCGCGGCCCTGCTCAGCGGCCAGGCGCGCGGTGATCAGCGAGCCGCTGGCCGGGCTGGCCTCCACCACGAGAACGCCCACGGAGAGCCCGCTGATGATGCGGTTGCGGCGGGGGAAGTTGCTGGCCTGGGGCGCGCAGTCCAGCGGCAGCTCGGAAACCAGCGCGCCGCCGCCGGCGACTATCGCCTCGGCCAGGCCCTTGTGCCGGTTCGGGTAGATGCGCTCCAGGCCCGTGCCGAGCACGGCGACCGTGTGCCCGCCGGCATCCAGCGCGCCCTGGTGGGCGGCGCCATCGATCCCGAGGGCGAGGCCGCTGGTGATGCAGAAGCCTCCGGCCGCGAGGCTGCGGGCGAAGGCATGGGCGTTATCCAGCCCGGCCCGCGAGGCGCGACGGCTGCCGACCATGGCCAGCTGCGGGCGCTCGAGCAGCGTGGGGACCCCACGGACGAACAGGAGCGGCGGCGCGTCGGGCAGCTCGGCGAGCAGGGCGGGGTAGCGGGGGTCGTCCCACATCAGCAGGTGGTTGTCCGTCGCGTCCAGCCAGGCCAGTGACCGGGCGGCGCGGGTGCGCACCTCTTCACTGCGTCGAGGGCCGGCGCAGGCGTCGGGCAGGCGCAACGAACGCCAGGCGGCGGCAGGGGCGCTGAGGGCGGCGGAGGCACTGCCGAAGGCGTCGATCAGGATGCGGAAGCGGCGGGGGCCGAGTTCGGGAAGGCTGTGCAGACGCAGGCGTGCTTCGAGTTCGGCCGGGGAGGGGGGCGGCATGGGATCGTCCTTGACCAGCGCCGCGCAGGGCGGCAGGGCCGCCCTGTATACAACAAGCCCCCGTAGGACGGGGGCTTGGTTTGCTTAGGGATTGTGCACCTTGTCCATCACCGCCAGCTGTCGGCTGGCCGCCAGGACCAGGCCGTAGCTGAGCTTGTCGTAGGTGCGGAACACCATCAGCAGGCCGGCGCGCTCGTCGGGGATCTTCACCGATTCGCCGGTGATGCGGTCGCGCACGGTCTCGCCGGTCTTGTAGACCGCCAGCACGTTGCCTTCGACCAGGCCGTCGCGCTTGCCCTTGTTGATGGTCACCACGTCGAACTGGCCGATCTGGTTCACGCCGCGCGGCACGTCGAGGATCAGGCCCTTTACGTCGGTGGTCGGCGAGCTGGGCATGAAGGTGGAGTTCACCGAGCGCTGTTCGGTGGGGAACAGGCGGTCGCCCAGGCGGACTTCCTGGGTCGAGCGGGTGAGGGTCATGGTCGCCACGTCGCCTTCCTGGGCGACCAGGTCACCGCCACCGATATCGTCGGCGTTGATACCGAGGAATTCCTTGGTATCGGGATCGATGTAGGTCTTGCCCTGGCGGAAGATGCCGTAGGTGGGGTTCTGCTCGTCGAAGCTGCCGCGAGCGTAGACGCGGTCACCCGCGCCGCTCACCACGCGCTCGGCGTTGCCGGCGACGATGTAGGGAGCGCCGTTGAACTGCTCGGGCGTGTCGACGATGCGGTTGCTCAGCAGGAAGCTGTTGATGGCTTCCAGCGGGATGGTCGGAATGGCTTCGGCCATCGGCGTGCTGCGCACTTGGGGCGACAGCTTGATGGTGCCGCGGGAGGCGCCGCGATCCAGCATCAGGCGAGGCTGGCCGTCGACGTAGACGAGGCTCAGGGTGTCGCCCGGGTAGATCAGGTGCGGGTTCTCGATCTGCGGGTTGGCGTGCCAGATTTCCGGCCACTTCCAGGGTTCGCGCAGGAACTTGCCCGAGATATCCCAGAGGGTATCCCCGCGCACTACCGTGTAGTGCTCCGGGTGGCCATCCTTGAGTTCCACCGCAGCCTGTGCCAACCCACTGGCAGCAAGGAGCAGCAGGGCGAGTAGTGATTTCCTCATGCGGTGAATCCCTTTATTATGTGCGTTCACGCGAAACGGCCTGAAAGCCGCCCCAACCGGGCTTTGCAGGCGTTTTTCAATGCTGCTCATCATCTTAGCAGCGGATTTTGACTTTATTCTACAAGTGCATCACAAACGCATATGGCGATCCTGAACATCCTCGAATTTCCCGATCCACGCCTGCGTACCATCGCCAAACCGGTGGACGTGGTGGACGACGCTGTGCGCCAGTTGATCGACGACATGTTCGAAACCATGTACGACGCACCGGGTATCGGCCTCGCCGCCACCCAGGTCAACGTGCACAAGCGCGTGGTGGTGATGGACCTGTCCGAAGACAAGTCGGAGCCCATGGTCTTCATCAACCCCGAGTTCGAATCCCTGACCGACGAGATGGACCAGTACCAGGAAGGCTGTCTCTCGGTGCCGGGCTTCTACGAGAACGTCGACCGCCCGCAGAAGGTCCGCATCAAGGCCCTGGACCGCGACGGCAAGCCTTACGAACTGGTCGCCGAAGGGCTGCTCGCGGTGTGCATCCAGCACGAGTGCGACCACCTCAACGGCAAGCTGTTCGTCGACTACCTGTCGACCCTCAAGCGTGACCGGATCAAGAAGAAGCTGGAAAAGCAGCACCGCCAGCAGGCTTGATCGCCGAACCCCAAAGGCTTGCTCCGGCAAGCCTTTTTCTTTTTCAGAGTGACCAAGTGAGCCCCGCATGACCCAAGCCCTGCGCCTCGTCTTCGCCGGCACCCCGGAATTCGCCGCCGAGCACCTCAAGGCCCTGCTCGATACGCCGCACAGCATCGTCGCCGTCTACACCCAGCCCGATCGCCCGGCGGGTCGCGGCCAGAAGCTGATGCCGAGCCCGGTCAAGCAGCTCGCCCTGCAGCACGGCATTCCCGTCCTGCAGCCGCCGACCCTGCGCGATGCCGACGCCCAGGCCGAGCTCAAGGCCCTCGATGCCGACCTGATGGTGGTGGTCGCCTACGGCCTGATCCTGCCCCAGGTGGTGCTCGACACCCCGCGCCTCGGCTGCATCAACAGCCACGCTTCGCTGCTGCCGCGCTGGCGCGGTGCGGCGCCGATCCAGCGTGCGGTGCAGGCCGGCGATGCCGAGAGCGGCGTGACCGTGATGCAGATGGAAGCGGGCCTGGACACCGGGCCGATGCTGCTCAAGGTCGCCACCCCGATCTCCGCCGAAGACACCGGCGGCACCCTCCATGACCGTCTCGCCAGCCTCGGCCCGCAGGCCGTGGTGCAGGCCATCGCCCAGCTCGCCGCCGGCACCCTGGTGGGCGACGTGCAGGACGACGCCCTGGCCACCTACGCGCACAAGCTGAACAAGGATGAGGCACGCCTCGACTGGAGCCGCCCCGCCGATGAGCTGGAACGCCTGGTTCGCGCCTTCAATCCCTGGCCGATCTGCCACAGCACCCTCGGCGGCGAGCCGCTGAAAGTGCTCGCCGCGCAGCTCGCCGACGGCAGCGGCCAGCCGGGGCAGATTCTCGCCGCCAGCAAGGATGGCCTGACCGTGGCCTGCGGCAGCGGCGCCCTGCGCCTGACCCGCCTGCAATTGCCCGGCGGCAAGCCGCTGAATTTCGCCGATCTGTTCAACAGCCGCCGCGAGCAGTTCGCCGCCGGCCAGGTGCTCGGCGCATGAACCCACGTCTCGCCGCGGCCCGCGCACTGACCGCCGTCCTCTCCGGCAAGGCCTCGCTGGGCGGCAGCCTGCCCGCGCAGCTGGACAAGGTCGACCCGCGCGACCGCGGCCTGGCCCAGGACCTGGCCTTCGGCGCCGCGCGCTGGCAACCACGCCTCGGCGCGCTGGCCGAGCGCCTGCTGCAAAAGCCCTTCAAGACGGCCGACAAGGACGTGGAGGCGCTGCTGCTGGTCGGCCTCTACCAGCTGTTCTACAGCCGCATCCCCGCCCATGCCGCCATCGGCGAGACCGTGGGCGCCGCCGAGAAGCTGAAGAAACCCTGGGCCAAGGGCCTGCTCAACGCCGTGCTGCGCAATGCGCAACGCGATGGCGAGGCGATCTTCGCCGAACTGGAGCGCGACCCGATGGTACGCACCGCCCACCCGCGCTGGCTGCAGAAGGCACTCAAGGCCGCCTGGCCCGAGCACTGGGAAGCCATCTGCGCGGCCAACAACGCCCACCCGCCGCTGATCCTGCGGGTCAACCGCCGCCATGGCGAGCGCGATGCCTACCTCGCCGAACTGCGCACGGCGGGCATCGAAGCCGAGCCCTGCGAATTCAGCCGCGACGGCATCCGTCTGATCGAAGCGCGTGACGTGAAGACCCTGCCCGGCTTCGCCGAAGGCCGCGTCAGCGTGCAGGACGAAGCCGCGCAACTGGCCGCCGACCTGCTCGAACTCGCCCCCGGCCAGCGCGTGCTCGACGCCTGCTGTGCCCCCGGTGGCAAGACCTGCCACCTGCTGGAAGCCGAGCCCGGCCTGGCTGGCGTGGTGGCCGTCGACCTGGAGGAAAGCCGCCTGGCGCGGGTGCGCGAGAACCTCGAGCGCCTCGGCCTGGAGGCCACGCTGATCGCCGCCGATGGCCGCGATACCGGCGCCTGGTGGGACGGCAAGCCGTTCCAGCGCATCCTCCTCGATGCCCCCTGTTCGGCCACCGGCGTGATCCGCCGCCATCCGGACGTCAAGCTGACCCGCCAGGCCGAGGACATACCCGCCCTGGCGCAGCTGCAGGGCGAGCTGCTCGATGCCCTCTGGCCGACCCTGGAGGTCGGCGGCATCCTCGTGTACGCCACCTGTTCCACGTTGCCGATGGAGAACAGCGAGAACATCGCCGCCTTCCTCCAGCGCACCCCTGGCGCGCGCGAACTGGACATCGCCGGCACCTTCGGCCTCAAGCAGCCCCACGGGCGCCAGTTGCTGGCCCGGGAGGACGGCCATGACGGCTTCTACTATGCCAAGCTGATGAAGATCGCCGCGTCTCCCCGCGGCTAACGGAGCGATCAGTGAAGATCATCATTCTCGGGGCCGGCCAGGTCGGCGGCACCCTCGCCGAGCACCTTTCCGGCGAAGCCAACGACATCACGGTGGTGGACACCGACGGCGACCGCCTGCGCGACCTCGGCGACCGCCTCGACATCCGCACCGTTCAGGGGCGGGGCTCCTTCCCCACCGTGCTGCGCCAGGCCGGCGCCGACGACGCCGACATGCTGGTGGCGGTGACCAACAGCGACGAGGTGAACATGGTGGCCTGCCAGGTCGCCTACACCCTGTTCCATACACCGACCAAGATCGCTCGCGTGCGCGAGGCGGCCTACCTCACCCGCGCCGGCCTGTTCGACAACGAGGCCATCCCGGTGGACGTGCTGATCAGCCCCGAGCAGGTGGTCACCAACTACATCAAGCGCCTGATCGAATACCCCGGTGCGCTGCAGGTGATCGACTTCGCCGAGGGCAAGGCCCAACTGGTGGGCGTCAAGGCCTACTACGGCGGCCCGCTGGTGGGGCAGGAGCTGCGCCAGTTGCGCCAGCACATGCCCAACGTCGACACCCGCGTCGCCGCGATCTTCCGTCGCAACCGCCCGATCACGCCCCAGGGCGACACGGTGATCGAGGCCGACGACGAGGTGTTCTTCATCGCCGCCAAGGCGCACATCCGTGCGGTGATGAGCGAGATGCGCCGCCTGGAGGACAGCTACAAGCGCGTGGTCATCGCCGGTGGCGGCCACATCGGCGAGCGCCTGGCGGAGGCCATCGAGAGCCGCTACCAGGTGAAGATCATCGAGATGAACCCGGCCCGCTGCCGCTACCTCTCCGACACCCTCGACAGCACCGTGGTGCTGCAGGGCAGCGCCTCCGACCGCGACCTGCTGGTGGAGGAGAACATCAACGATGCCGACATTTTCCTGGCGCTGACCAACGACGACGAGGCCAACATCATGTCCTCGCTGCTGGCCAAGCGCCTGGGCGCGCGCAAGGTGATGACCATCATCAACAACCCCGCCTACGTCGACCTGGTGCAGGGCGGCGACATCGACATCGCCATCAGCCCGCAGCTGGCCACCATCGGCACCCTGCTGACCCACGTGCGCCGTGGCGACATCGTCAGCGTGCACTCCCTGCGCCGCGGGGCTGCCGAAGCCATCGAGGCCATCGCCCATGGCGACGCCAAGTCGAGCAAGGTGGTGGGCCGCATGATCGAGGACATCGCCTTGCCGCCGGGCACCACCATCGGCGCCATCATCCGCAACGACGAGGTGCTGATCGCCCACGACGATACGGTGATCGAGTCCGGCGACCATGTGATCCTGTTCCTCGTCGACAAGAAGTACATCCGTGACGCCGAGCGTCTGTTCCAGGTGGGCCTCACCTTCTTCTGAGGCCTGCCCGCCGGATCGCCGCCAACAAGGAGAGCGCCATGCTCGAAGGACTGGAGAAGATGCTTGCCAAGGGCACCGACAACCCGCTACTGCGCTTCGGCCTGGGCAAGGGCTACCTCGACCAGGGCGACGCCACCCGCGCGGCCGGGCACCTGGCCCGCTGCGTGGAGCAGGACCCGAAGTACTCCGCCGCCTGGAAGCTCCTGGGCAAGGCATTGCAGGCCAGTGGCGACGACTCGGCTGCCCGCGATGCCTGGGAGCGCGGCCTGGCCGCCGCCCGGGCCCATGGCGACAAGCAGGCCGAGAAGGAGATGTCGGTGTTCCTCAAGCGCCTGGACCGCCAGGCGCCCGCCAGTTGAGCGCCCTCATGCAGATGCATCGTCCCTTCGCCCTCGCCCTGGCGCTGGCCCTGCCGCTGGGTGCCCAGGCCGCCGACCCCAGGGGCCCGTTCACGGTGCTCGACGCCTCGCGCCCACTGTTCGAGGGGGTCAGCAATTCCGACATGGCGATGGCCGATGCCTGCAAGCAGTGGTCGCTGTCGCCGAAACAGGTCGAGCGCTTCTTCCAGCTGGGCGAGCTGCTCGACGGCGTGGTGCTGCACCACCAGTTCTACTGGCTGCCGTGCAGCATCGAGGGGCGCCTGCACGATGGGGCGGGGCAGGTGTGGAACTTCCGCATCAACGGCGCCGCCACGGCCACCACCTGGCGCGGCGACGGGCCGACGCGGGAAGAGTATCGCTGGGGTTGCCGCCGCAAGGGCTGTGAAGACCTGGTGCTGATGGCGGCCGAAGCGGACTAGCGGTCGAGGAAGCGCAACCCGACGCCTTCGCCGTCGGCACGCATGATCTCCATCTGCAACACCGGCGCCTCGAAGGGCAGGTCCTGCACCTGGCCGGTGACCACGGTGCCCAGGGGCAACGCGACCAGATCGGGATGACGCACATAGACGCCGCCGTCGGAGAGGTCGCGGGTCTGGGCGAAGAGTTCACCGAAGCTCTCGTGACTGATCTTGATCCGGCACTTCATCGGAGTGCGCGGGTACTGCCGCTGGTTCGACATCGTTTGTTCGCCATCCTCAGCCGTGGTGTGCCGTTAATAGCCTAAAACCGGGGCGCCGCACAGCGGTGACGGAAAAAAGGCGCCATAAGGCGCCTCAATACCAGCGTTGCTCGCCCTCGGGGCGCTTCTTGAAACGCTTCATGCTCCACATGTACTGGGTCGGGTAGGCACGCACGTAGCGCTCCACCACGCCACTCATGGCCGCGACCGACGTCTCGACGTCCTCGCTGTACATCGCTTCGGGGGCCGCTTCGAGTATGACCTTGAAGCCTGTGCCGTCGGGCAGGCGCAGCGCATGCAGGAACACGCCACGGGCCTTGCCGCCGGCGAGCATGCCGTGGACGAACTTGCTGGTCAGCGCGGTGGTGCCGAGGAAGGGCACGAAAAGGCCGCTGGAGAGGCTCGGCTCCGGGTCGGCAGGAATGCCCACGGCACCGCCCCGGCGCACTTCCTTGATGACGCTGAGGATGCCTTCGCGGGTGGAGGGGGCCACGCGGTTGCCCAGTTGCACACGCTGCTTGCGCAGCAGCTCGTCCACCGCCTTCAGCTTCGGCGGGCGGTAGAAGATGATCGGTTTGCACTGGTCGCAATAGAAGTGGTTGAGCACTTCCCAGTTGCCCAGGTGGCTGGTGATGCCCACCACGCCCTTGCCGCTGGCCAGGGCCTCCTGCAGCACGTCCAGGCCTTCCACCTCGCGCACCAGGCCAATGGACTTCTGCGCAGGCCAGATCCAGGCGCAGGCGCTTTCGGTCAGGGTGCGGCCGATGTCCATGAGGCTGAGGCGGGTGCGCTCGTCCAGTTCCGCGGCGCTCAGCTCCGGGAAGCACTTGGACAGGTTGATGCGCACCACCTCGCGCGAGCGGTTGGGCAGGCGCCACATCAGCCAGCCGATGGCGGCCCCCAGACGCTGGACCACGCCCCAGGGCAGCAGAGCGAAGAGCCGCAGAAACCCCACGACCAGCGCGCCTTTGAACTTCTCCACGGGCAACTCCAGGAATCGACGAGGCGCGTATTCTAACCAGCCGCGCGCCAGCGTCGATGACCAATTGGTCCCGACGGAGACTTCAGCCCTTCAGCGCCTGGTAGCGATCGCAGTCGGTGGTGTGGTCCATGACCATCCCGGCGGCCTGCATGAAGGCGTAGCAGATGGTCGGCCCGACGAAAGTGAAGCCGGCCTTCTTCAGCGCCTTGCTCATGGCCTCCGCCTCGGGCGTCACTGCCGGCACCTCGCCCCGCCCACTGAAGTGGTTGATGCGCGGCGTGCCGCCGACGAAGGACCAGAGCAGCGCCACCGGGTCCTCCAGGCGCAGCCAGGCCTGGGCGTTCTGCCGCGCAGCCCTGAGCTTGGCCAGGTTGCGGATGATGCCGGGGTCCTGCATGCGCTCCTCGATCTCCTCGTCGCTCATGCGTGCCAGGCGCGCCGCATCGAATCCGAACATCACCTGGCGGTAGCGCTCGCGCTTCCTCAGCACGGTGATCCACGACAGCCCGGCCTGGAAGCCTTCCAGCAGCAGCATCTCGAAGAGCCATTGCGGATCGCGCTGGGGCACGCCCCATTCGGTGTCGTGGTAGTCGATGTAGAGCGGGTCGTCGTTGCACCAGAAGCAGCGGGGCATGGCATTCCTTCCTGGAACGGGAAAAAGCGCACTATACGCAACAGACTGTATAAAAAACCAGTAATGGAAGAGCCGGAAAGCGAGCGCGGGAAGAGCGCGCCGGCCGCCTGTGGATCAATCAGCGAAACGCCTGTGGCTGCTGGGTTCGGCGGGATTCGATCGGGTATACTCCCCGGCTTTGTCGCAGCCTCAGCACAGGTAAATTTCGTGAGCCAGACTATGCCTGCCGTGCGCACCTTCCAAGACCTGATCCTCGCCCTGCAGCAGTACTGGGCGGAGCAGGGTTGCGTGGTGCTGCAGCCCTACGATATGGAAGTTGGCGCCGGCACCTTCCACACCGCAACCTTCCTCCGTGCCATCGGCCCGGAAACCTGGAACGCCGCCTACGTGCAGCCCTCCCGCCGTCCGACCGACGGCCGCTATGGCGAGAACCCCAACCGCCTGCAGCACTACTACCAGTTCCAGGTGGTCCTCAAGCCCAACCCGGAGAACTTCCAGGAGCTGTACCTGGGCTCGCTCAAGCGCATCGGCATCGATCCGCTGGTTCACGACATCCGCTTCGTCGAGGACAACTGGGAATCCCCCACGCTCGGCGCCTGGGGCCTGGGTTGGGAAATCTGGCTGAACGGCATGGAAGTGACCCAGTTCACCTACTTCCAGCAGGTCGGTGGCATCGAGTGCTATCCGGTGACCGGCGAGATCACCTACGGCCTGGAGCGCCTGGCCATGTACCTGCAGGGCGTTGACTCGGTCTACGACCTGATCTGGACCGACGGCCCGTTCGGCACCGTCACCTATGGCGATGTGTTCCACCAGAACGAAGTGGAGCAGTCGACCTTCAACTTCGAGCACGCCAACGTGCCGAAGCTGTTCGAGCTGTTCGACTTCTACGAGAGCGAGGCCAACCGCCTGATCGAGCTGCAGTTGCCGCTGCCGACCTACGAGATGGTCCTCAAGGCCTCCCACACCTTCAACCTGCTGGATGCCCGTCGCGCCATCTCGGTGACCGAGCGCCAGCGCTACATCCTGCGCGTACGCACCCTGGCCCGCGCCGTGGCGCAAAGCTACCTGCAGGCGCGTGCGCGCCTGGGCTTCCCCATGGCCACCCCCGAACTGCGTGACGAAGTACTGGCCAAGCTGGAGGCGGCAGAATGAGTGCACAAGATTTCCTCGTCGAACTGGGCACCGAAGAGCTGCCGCCCAAGGCCCTCAAGGCCCTCGGTGACGCCTTCCTCGCCGGCATCCTCGGCGGCCTCAAGAGCGCCGGCCTGAGCCACGGCGCCGCCCGCGTCTACGCCGCCCCGCGCCGCCTGGCGGTGCAGATCGAGCAACTGGCCACCCAGCAGCCCGACCGCAGCATCAACCTCGACGGCCCGCCGCTGCAGGCCGCCTTCGACGCCGCCGGCAACCCGACCCAGGCCGCCCTCGGCTTCGCCAAGAAGTGCGGCGTCGACCTCGAGCAGATCGACAAGAGCGGCCCCAAGCTGAAGTTCAGCCAGACCATCCCCGGCCAGGCCGCGGCCGGCCTGCTGGCCGGCATTATCGAGGCCTCCCTGGCCGCCCTGCCGATCCCCAAGCGCATGCGCTGGGCGGCACGTCGCGAGGAATTCGTGCGCCCCACCCAGTGGCTGGTGGTGCTGTTCGGCGATGACGTGGTCGAGTGCGAGATCCTCGCCCAGAAGGCGGGCCGCGAATCCCGTGGCCATCGCTTCCACCATCCCGACCAGGTGCGCATCGGCAGCCCCGCCAGCTACCTGGACGACCTGCGCGCCGCCCACGTGCTGGCCGACTTCGCAGAGCGGCGCGAAATCATCGCCCGCCGCGTCGCCGAGCTGGCGGCCGAGCAGAAGGGCAGCGCCGTGGTGCCCGCCGACCTGCTGGACGAGGTCACCGCGCTGGTCGAGTGGCCGGTACCGCTGGTGTGCTCCTTCGAGGAACGTTTCCTCGAGGTGCCCCAGGAAGCGCTGATCACCACCATGCAGGACAACCAGAAGTACTTCTGCCTGCTGGATGCCAACGGCAAGCTGCTGCCGCGCTTCATCACCGTGGCCAACGTCGAGAGCAAGGACCCGGCACAGATCATCTCGGGCAACGAGAAGGTCGTGCGCCCGCGCCTGACCGACGCCGAGTTCTTCTTCAAGCAGGACAAGAAGCAGAAGCTCGAGACCTTCAACGAGCGCCTGAAGAACGTGGTGTTCCAGGCCCAGCTCGGCACGGTGTTCGAGAAGGCCAAGCGCGTTTCCGCGCTCGCCGCCTACGTCGCCGAGCAGGTTGGCGCCGACCCGGTCAAGGCGGCCCGTGCCGGCATCCTCGCCAAGTGCGACCTGGCCACCGAGATGGTCGGCGAGTTCCCCGAGATGCAGGGCATCGCGGGCTACTACTACGCGAAGAACGACGGTGAGGCCGACGACGTCGCCCGGGCGCTGAACGAGCAGTACATGCCGCGCGGTGCCGGCGCCGAGCTGCCGCAGACCCTGACCGGGGCCGCCCTGGCCGTGGCCGACAAGCTGGATACCCTGGTGGGCATCTTCGGCATCGGCATGCTGCCCACCGGCAGCAAGGACCCCTTCGCCCTTCGTCGCCAGGCCTTGGGGGTGCTGCGCATCCTCATCGAGAAGCAGCTCGACCTGGACCTCGCCGCCGCCGTGGACTTCGCCATCGCCCAGTACGGTGCCAAGGTGAAGGCCGAAGGCCTGTCCGCCCAGGTGCAGGACTTCATCTTCGACCGCCTGCGCGCACGCTATGAAGACGAAGGCGTGGATGTTGCCGTGTACCTCTCGGTGCGCGCGCTGCAACCCACCTCGGCCCTGGACTTCGACCAGCGCGTGCAGGCCGTGCAGGCCTTCCGCAAGCTGCCGGAAGCCGCCAGCCTGGCCGCCGCCAACAAGCGCGTGTCCAACCTGCTGAGCAAGGCCGAAGGCGCGGTGCCGACCAGTGTCGATGCAGCCCTGCTGCAGGAAGCCACCGAGAAGGCCCTGGCCGAGGCCGTGGCGGCCGCCGAGCGTGCCGTGCAGCCCATGGCGGCGGCTCGCTGCTACAGCGAAGCCCTGGCCCACCTGGCGAGCCTGCGCGAGCCGGTGGACGCCTTCTTCGAAGCGGTGCTGGTCAACGCCGAAGATGCCGCCGTCCGCGCCAACCGCTATGCCCTGCTGGCGAAGCTTCGCGGGCTGTTCCTCGGCGTCGCCGATATTTCGGTATTGGGGTAAGAGAGCCTGAAGCTGGAAGCCTGAAGCGGCAACGGTTCCGCTTTCAGCTTCCGGCTTCTAGCTTCAAGCTGAAGTCATGAAACTACTCATCCTCGATCGCGACGGTGTCATCAACCAGGACTCCGACGCGTACATCAAGTCGGTAGACGAATGGATCCCCATCCCGGGCTCCATCGAGGCCATCGCGCGCCTGTCACGTGCCGGCTGGACCGTGGCCGTGGCCACCAACCAGTCGGGCATCGCCCGTGGCTACTACCCCCTGGCGACCCTCGACGCCATGCACGCACGCTTGCGCGAGCTGGTGGCGGAGCAGGGCGGGGAAGTGGGGCTGATCGTGCATTGCCCCCATGGCCCGGACGACGGGTGCGATTGCCGCAAGCCGAAGCCCGGCATGCTGCACCAGATCGCTGCGCATTACGGTGTACCTCTGGTCGGCGTGTGGTTCGTCGGCGACAGCAGTGGTGACCTGGAAGCCGCTCGGGCCGTCGATTGTCAGCCCGTTCTGGTTAGGACCGGCAAGGGCGAGATCACCCTGGCGAAGGGTTTGCCGGGCGATACCCTGTTATTCGACGATCTGGCGGCGATAGCCGCGCACCTTCTCAACTAAGGCCAAGGACACCATGACGACAGTGCAGGCAATCAGAACCTTCTTCTTCTACCTGCTGCTGTCGTCCAGCGCCTTCGTCTGGGGCACGCTGAGCTTCTTCGTCGCCCCCTTCCTGCCGTTCCGGGCCCGCTACCGCTTCGTCGTCTGGCGCTGGTGTCGCTTCGCGACCTGGCTGGCCCGGGTAGTCGCCGGCGTGCGCTATGAAGTGCACGGGCTGGAGAACGTACCCGCCGAACCCTGTGTGATCCTGGCCAAGCACCAGAGCACCTGGGAAACCTTCTTCCTCTCCGGCTTCTTCGAGCCGCTGAGCCAGGTGGTCAAGCGCGAGCTGCTGTTCGTGCCGTTCTTCGGCTGGGCCATGGCGCTGCTCAAGCCGATCGCCATCGATCGCAACAACCCCAAGGCTGCACTCAAGCAACTGGCCAAGCAGGGTGACGAACGCCTGAAGCAGGGTGCCTGGGTGCTGGTCTTCCCGGAGGGGACCCGCGTCCCGGTGGGGCAGATGGGCAAGTTCTCCCGTGGCGGCACGGCGCTGGCGGTGAATGCCGGCATGCCGGTACTGCCCATCGCCCACAACGCCGGCAGCTTCTGGCCCAAGGAAGGCTGGGCGAAGTACCCCGGCACCATCCAGGTCGTCATCGGCCCGCTGATGTTCGCCGAAGGCACCGGCCCCCGCGCCATCGCCGAGCTCAACGACCGCGCACACGCCTGGGTAGAACAAGCCCAGCGTGAGATCGAGGGCCAGCAGCAGCCCTTGGACGAGCCGGTTTCCAGCCAGGCCTGAATTTGTGGATAAGCTGTGGATTAAATACCGGCTTTGTGCCACTTGAATCGCTGAAAGCCCCGATCGGCGGGGCTTTCAGCAGCAGCAGGAAATCTCGGGAAAAAGTGCATAAGCTTCTTTCCGATCGCGCTAACCCTTGAGGTATTTCGAGTCCAGGGCGTTGTAGCAGCGAATGATCCTGTCTCTCCCCGCCGTCGGGAATTGCTTCTCCGTCTGGGCGACTAGCACCGCCGCTTTCACCCTTCCCGAACGCACCAGCCGCTGCATGTAGGCGGCGATCTCCTCGTCGCTGGGCACTGCATTCCGATCTGCATCGCTCATCGCGTCTTCCTTCTTTCCAATCCAATAAAAAACCCCGGACATGCCGGGGCTTCTTCTTCGAGCCATTCCAGACCCGGACTCAGACGTCGAGGTTGGACACCGCCAGGGCATTGCTCTCGATGAAGTCGCGACGGGGCTCGACCGCATCACCCATCAGGGTGTTGAAGATCTGGTCGGCACCGATGGCGTCCTCGATGGTGACCTTGAGCATGCGGCGCACGTTCGGATCCATCGTGGTTTCCCAGAGCTGCTCCGGGTTCATCTCGCCCAAGCCTTTGTATCGCTGGATGGTGTGGCGCTTGGTGCTCTCCGTCATCAACCAGCCCAGGGCTTCCTTGAAGCTGGAGATGGCCTTGCGGCGCTCACCACGCTGTACGAATGCATCTTCTTCCAGCAGGTTGTTCAACTGGTCGCCGAGGGCGGTCACCAGCTTGTAGTCATTGCTGGCGAAGAAGTCGCGGTTGAAGGTGATGTAGTGGGACAGGCCGTGTGCAACCTGCTCCACTTCCGGCAGCCACAGGTGGCGCTCACGGTCTTCACGCAGGCTGGCGGAATAAGTGAGGCCCGACTTCTCGGAGGCCCTCAGGCGCTCCTGGAAGGCCTCCAGCCAGGTCTGCATGGCAGCCTGGTCAGCCAGTTGTTCCGGGCTCACGCGGGGCAGGTAGATCATGTGCTCGGTGAGTTCCTGCGGGTACAGGCGCGACAGGCGCTTGAGGGTGCGCATCACCACGCGGTACTCGTTGACCAGGCGCTCCAGGGCCTCACCGGCGAGTCCGGGGGCGCTCTCGTTGACATGCAGGCTGGCGTCTTCCAGGGCCGACTGGGTCATGTACTCGTCCATGGCCTCGTCATCCTTGATGTACTGCTCCTGCTTGCCGCGCTTGACCTTGTACAGCGGCGGCTGGGCGATGTAGATGTAGCCACGCTCGATCAGCTCGGGCATCTGACGGAAGAAGAAGGTCAGCAGCAGGGTACGGATGTGCGAACCGTCGACGTCGGCGTCGGTCATGATGATGATGTTGTGATAACGCAGTTTCTCGATGTTGTATTCCTCACGCCCGATACCGCAACCGAGCGCGGTGATCAGGGTGCCGACTTCCTGCGAGGACAGCATCTTGTCGAAACGGGCTTTCTCGACGTTGAGGATCTTGCCCTTGAGCGGCAGGATCGCCTGGGTCCTGCGGTTACGGCCCTGCTTGGCAGAACCGCCCGCGGAGTCACCCTCCACTATGTAGAGTTCGGAGAGGGCAGGGTCCTTCTCCTGGCAGTCCGCCAGCTTGCCGGGCAAGCCTGCGATATCCAGGGCGCCTTTGCGGCGGGTCATCTCACGGGCCTTGCGTGCTGCTTCACGGGCGCGCGCGGCATCGATCATCTTGCCGACCACAGCCTTGGCTTCGTTGGGGTTTTCCAGCAGGAAGTCGGCGAAGTACTTGCCCATTTCCTGTTCCACCGCGGTTTTGACCTCGCTGGAAACCAGCTTGTCCTTGGTCTGCGAGCTGAATTTCGGGTCCGGAACCTTGACCGAGATGATGGCGGTGAGACCTTCGCGAGCGTCGTCGCCGGTGGTGGCGATCTTGAATTTCTTCGCCAGCCCTTCCTGCTCGATGTAGTTGTTCAGGTTACGGGTCAGCGCCGAGCGGAAGCCCGCCAGGTGGGTGCCACCGTCGCGCTGGGGAATGTTGTTGGTGAAGCAGAGGATGTTCTCGTTGAAGCTGTCATTCCACTGCAGGGCCACTTCGACGCCAACGCCATCTTCCTCGCGCTGCATGTTGAAGTGGAAGATCTGGTTCACCACGGACTTGTTGGTGTTCAGGTACTCGACGAACGCCTTCAGGCCGCCCTCGTACTTGAACAGCTCCTCCTTGCCGGAGCGCTCATCACGCAGGACGATCCCTACGCCCGAGTTGAGGAAAGACAGCTCACGCAGGCGCTTCGCCAGGATGTCCCAGCTGAAATGGATGTTGTTGAAGGTCTGGCTGGAAGCCTTGAAGTGGACCTCCGTACCGGTGCCCTCGGTCTCGCCGACCGGGCGCAGCGGGAACTGCGGGACACCATGGTGGTAGATCTGCTCCCAGACCTGGCCAGCGCGGCGAATGGTCAGGCGCAGCTCTTCGGAAAGCGCGTTCACCACCGACACACCGACACCGTGCAGGCCACCGGACACCTTGTAGGTGTTGTCGTCGAACTTACCGCCGGCATGAAGCACGGTCATGATGACTTCGGCCGCCGAGACGCCTTCTTCCTTGTGGATATCCACAGGAATACCACGGCCATTGTCTCGGACGGTGATGGATTCGTCGGTATGGATGGTGATGCTGATCTCGGAGCAGAAGCCCGCCAGCGCTTCGTCGATGGAGTTATCGACGACCTCGAACACCATGTGGTGCAGACCGGTACCATCATCGGTATCGCCGATGTACATACCGGGGCGCTTGCGTACGGCGTCCAGTCCCTTCAGCACCTTGATGCTGGAAGAGTCGTACGTGTTGTTCTCGCTCATGCTTCACTCCGATGATCAAAGGTCTGGGTGATACCGCCATGTTCCACGTGGAACATGGCTACCGGCGTATCCGTTCGCCAGCCGTCCCTCATTAGTTCTCGATCGACACAGGTGATGAACACCTGGCAATCCAAATCGTCCAGCAATCGACACAACGCGCGTCGATGCTGCTCATCCAGTTCAGACGGAAGATCGTCGACCAGATAGATACATTGGCCGTGCTTCGCCTGGTTCAACAGATGACCTTGTGCGATTCGTAACGCACAGACCACCAGCTTCTGCTGACCACGCGAGAGGATGTCGGCCGCATTGTGCGCTCCAAGGCGCAGTCGCAAGTCGGCTCGTTGAGGGCCAGCCTGGGTGTGCCCCATCTGCTGATCCCGGAGGAGGGAGGACGCGAGTACTTCTGCAAGCTCTCTGTCCTTGTCCCAGCCGCGGTAGTAACTCAGGCTGAGGGTGTCGAGCTCGACCAACTCACCCAGGGTGCGTTCGAAAACCGGCTTCAGCGCCTGTATGTAGGCCCTTCGATAGCCATCGATTTCATCGCTGGCCAAGCACAGTTCCCGGTCCCAAGCCGCTTGCGAAACGGCGTCAAGTGTACCATGCCGGAGCCACGAGTTCCGCTGTCTCAGGGCCTTCTGCAGGCGTTGCCAAGCCGGAAGGAAACGAGGTTCCACGTGGAACACTCCCCAATCGAGGAACTGCCTCCTGATCTTCGGCGCGCCTTCCAGCAAGCGAAAACTATCCGGATTGATCACTTGCAACGGCAGGGTTTCGGCGAGTTGCGCGGCGCTCTTGGCGTTCTGCCCATCGATCCTGATCTGGAACTCACCCTGGCGATCTCGGGAAATGCCCAGGCTACTGGTACGCCCTTCAAGCAGTTCGACCTGGCCAAAAACGGTGCAGGCCGGTTGTTCGTACTGGATGACTGGCTGCAGCTTGGCGCTGCGGAAGGAGCGGGCGAGACCCAGGAGATAGATCGCTTCGAGCAGGCTGGTTTTTCCGCTGCCGTTTGCGCCGTGAATGATGTTGATGCGAGGGGAGGGGGAGAGTGTCACCGGGTGCAGATTTCGCACCGCGGTGACAGTGACGCGGCTAAGGGACATCGAGTGGCTACAGGCGCATCGGCATGACGACGTAAGCGGAGTCGTCGTTGCCCGCTTCCTGGAGCAGGGCGCTGCTGTTGGAGTCGGAGAGGATCAGACGCACCTGGTCAGTGGTCATTACGCCCAGAACGTCCAACAGGTAGCTGACGTTGAAACCGATTTCCAGGTTGCTGCCGTTGTACTCGACGGCCACTTCTTCCTCGGCCTCTTCCTGCTCCGGGTTGTTGGCCTGGATCTTCAGCAGGCTGGAGGCGAGCTGCAGGCGAATACCCCGGTACTTCTCGTTGGAGAGAATCGCAGTGCGGCTGAACGCTTCGCGCAGTGCCTGGCGATCACCGACCACCAGCTTGTCGCCACCGCGAGGCAACACACGCTCGTAATCGGGGAACTTGCCGTCCACCAGTTTCGAGGTGAAGGTGAACTCGCCAGTAGTAGCGCGGATGTGGTGCTGACCGAGGACGATGCGTACCTCACCGTCCTGCTCGGTGAGCAGGCGGGCCAGTTCGAGGATGCCTTTGCGCGGCACGATGACCTGGTGACGGTCGGCCTGCTCGATGCCGGATTCCATGGAGCACATGGCCAGGCGGTGGCCATCGGTGGCGACGGCACGCAGCAGGTTGGCGCTGACTTCCAGCAGCATGCCGTTCAGGTAGTAGCGGACGTCCTGCTGGGCCATGGCGAAACTGGTGCGCTCGATGAGACGACGCAGCTTGCTCTGTACCAGGCTGAAGGTGAGGGAACCCGGGCCTTCCTCGACTGTGGGGAAGTCGTTGGCCGGCAGGGTGGACAGGGTGAACTTGCTGCGCCCGGCCTTGATCAACAGCTTCTGTTCATCGACACGGATATCGATGAGCGCGTCGCTCGGCAGGCTCTTGCAGATGTCCATCAGCTTGCGCGCCGGTACGGTGATCTCGCCAGGCTCGGCGGTCTCTTCCAGGGTCACTCGACCAACCAGCTCGACTTCGAGGTCGGTGCCGGTCAGCGACAGCTGTTGGCCTTCGACCACCAGCAGGACATTGGATAGAACCGGCAAGGTCTGGCGGCGCTCGACGACGCCGGCGACCAGTTGCAGGGGTTTCAACAGGGCTTCGCGTTGAATGGTGAAATGCATGGTCTAGTCCCTTGCCTCAATGGGCTGCGCTTGAGCTATCAAGTGGTGAGCGTACGCAGCAGGTTCTTGTAGTCCTCGCGGATATCCGCGTCGGATTCCCTGAGTTCCGCAATCTTACGACAGGCGTGCAGAACTGTGGTGTGGTCTCGTCCGCCAAAGGCATCGCCGATCTCCGGCAGGCTGTGGTTGGTCAGCTCCTTGGAAAGAGCCATGGCCACCTGGCGTGGACGCGCCACCGAGCGCGAGCGGCGCTTGGAGAGCATGTCCGAGATCTTGATCTTGTAGTACTCGACCACCGTGCGCTGGATGTTGTCGATGCTGACCAGCTTGTCCTGCAGGGCCAACAGGTCCTTGAGCGACTCGCGGATCAGCTCGATGGTGATGTCGCGTCCCATGAAGTGGGCGTGGGCAATCACCCGTTTCAGTGCACCTTCCAGCTCACGGACGTTGGAACGGATGCGTTGGGCGATGAAGAACGCGGCATCGTGCGGCAGGTCGACCTTCGCCTGCTCGGCCTTCTTCATCAGGATGGCGACGCGGGTCTCCAGTTCGGGCGGCTCGACGGCAACGGTCAGGCCCCAGCCAAAGCGGGACTTGAGCCGCTCCTCCAGGCCTTCGATCTCCTTCGGATAGCGGTCGCTGGTGAGGATCACCTGCTGGCCACCCTCAAGAAGGGCGTTGAAGGTGTGGAAGAACTCCTCCTGGGAGCGCTCCTTGCGGGCGAAGAACTGGATGTCGTCGATCAGCAGCGCGTCAACCGAACGGTAGAACCGCTTGAACTCGTTGATCGCGTTCAGCTGCAGCGCCTTGACCATGTCCGCCACGAAACGCTCGGAATGCAGGTAGACGATCTTGGCGTTGGGGTTCTTCTTCAGCAGGTGGTTGCCCACCGCGTGCATGAGGTGCGTCTTGCCCAGGCCAACGCCGCCATAGAGGAACAGCGGGTTGTATCCGTGCTTGGGGTTGTCGGCGACCTGCCAGGCCGCCGCACGGGCCAGCTGGTTGGACTTGCCCTCGACGAAGTTCTCGAAGGTGAAGGTACGGTTCAGGTAGCTGGTGTGCTTGAGCGCACCTTCAACCTGTACCGCGCGCTCGGTGCGCACGGCCGGAGGAGCGGATACCGAGGCGAGGGGATCGAAACCGCCACGGGAGTCTTCCACCGTCTCGACCCGCTGCGCGGCGACCGGAGCCACGGGGGGCGCCGTCATGACCGGAGGGGCGGAGAGAGGGACCGGCGCCACACGCGGCGGCATGCTGCGCTTGCTGCCTATTAATAAGGAGAGGGCGGGTGCAAGCCCGTTGCCACGCTCACCGAGCAGTTCGAGAAGGCGCCCCATGTACTTTTCATTGACCCAGTCCAGCACGAAACGGTTGGGCGCATAGACACGAAGCTCGTCTCCCTCGGCCTCAACCTGCAGCGGGCGGATCCAGGTGTTGAATTGCTGGGCGGGCAGCTCGTCACGCAGTAGCTCGACGCACTGCTGCCAAAGTTCCAC